>NZ_CP012159.1:1432500-2643500 GCF_001189295.1 Chondromyces crocatus | reverse complement strand
CCATGGCTTCGGTTCACGCATCCCCAAGAAAGTCCCAAGCTCGAAAGAAGGCACCGAGGCAAATGCTACTGGCTCATCGGCGGCACCGCACTCGATCTTCGACCGCTTGGGCTCCGAGGAAGGTTATCGTTCTTTCGATTCGATTTCTGCACAAGATGTCCTCCGCACGCTCGCAGCGAAAACAGCTTCTTGCGGCAGGGGAAGTGCAAAACGTACCGGAACAGTGTACGTGACCTTTGCTCGAACGGGCAGCATCCTGAGCATTTCACTCGATATTCCTCCCGACAGCGCCAGTGAGTCAGGAGAGTGCCTCATGAAGCTGTTCCGCTCTGCCCGCATTGCGCCTTTCTCGGGGAACTCTCCCGCACTCTCACAGACGTTCCGGTACTGATTCAGGCTGCCAGTGACGTCGCCCGGGTGAGCCTTAAGAGTGCCTATTACTACAGTTGCAGTTGGCTCTTGGCGGTAATCATGCATGATCACCCATCCCTCGAAGGCATCGAATGACACGCGGGGTTGCCCGGACGCCACCCTACTGCACGTACAGACGGCCTTGACCACGGTCTGGGACGGCGCTTGGTCACAGCTGCTCGAGCGCGTGGGCGTACATTTCTCGCGTTCTGATGTGCGGACGCACACTGGTGCTTACCTCAAAGGCTTGCTCAGCCCGGTGGACAGAAAGAATGGCTGGCAGCTCGCGGAGGTCGTCGGCGACCAGATACCCTATGCATTGCAGCACCTGCTGGGTCGAGCGCGTTGGGATGCGGATGCGGTCCGAGACGATCTACGTGGCTATGTCGTCGATCATCTCGGCGATCCAAGCGGTATGCTTGTGATCGACGAGACGGGATTCCTCAAGAAGGGCACGCACTCGGCGGGCGTACAACGCCAGTACAGCGGTATGGCGGGGCGTATCGAAAACTCCCAGGTTGGTGTCTTCCTCGCTTACGCCACACCGCACGGTCATACCTTCATCAATCGCGCTCTGTATCTACCTGCGTCGTGGCTCGACGACCGCGGTCGATGCGAGCGCGCCGGGATCCCTGCGGATGCGACCTTCGCGACCAAGCCGCAACTGGCCTTGCAGATGCTCAAACGAGCGCTGGACGCTGGGGTAACCGCTGCCTGGGTCGTCGGAGACGAGGTCTACGGTCAAGACAGCAAGGTACGACGGTGGCTGGAAGAGCGCCGGCAACCGTACGTGCTTGCAGTGTCCAGTCAGCATCGCATCTGGAGGGACTTTCGACGGCTCAAGCTCAGCGAGCTGGTTGACCAAATTCCTGCCAAGGAATGGCACCGTCTCAGCGCTGGCAATGGTTCCAAGGAACCACGATGGTACGACTGGGCGTACGCTTGTTGTGAAGGGCCGGAGCCCAAGTCTTGGCAATGCGGCATCCTGTTCCGTCGCAGCGTCACGGATCCGTCGGATGTTACTTACTACGTGGTAGGAGCAATCGCCCCAATCCTACTCAGAGCGCTCGCCTGTGCGGCCGGCAGCCGTTGGACCATCGAGGAGAGCTTTGAAAGCGCCAAAGGCGATGTCGGTCTCGATCACTACGAAGTGCGCAGTTGGACCGGATGGTATCGCCACGTCACCTTGGCGCTTTGGGCCCATGCCTTACCTGACGGTCCCGCGAGCCGCTGCAGACGCCGAAGCGCCGAGAAGAAAAAAGTCCGCTTCACACGCTCACGACGCTCCGCTGCTCCCGTTGACGGTCCCCGAGGTCCGACGTCTGCTCTGGTGGCTCCATTGGAACGCGCCTCCTGAACCAGACGCCGTGCTGCGATGGTCGTGGTGGCGCCGCCACCATCAAGCGATAGCCCGCCGCTGCCATTATCGACGCCGAGGAGCACGGTCTGCGTAGGTACAACTGTAATATTAGGGCGCCGTCTCCTTCTGAAGCTGACAGGCGGGACGAAAACCCGCATCACAAGCCTGCTTGAAAAGTGATTCCGCTCGCGCGGCATCCTTAGGTACACCGTCCCCGTACATATAGAGCATGCCGAGACCGACGCAGCCGAGCGTCGTCTTCGTGTTGCATGCCCTCTCGAAGTACTGGGCCGCCGCCGCAGAGTCCCGGTCGATGCCCGTACCGAGCGTGGATGCCGTTCCTAGGCCCACGCAGCCCGAGGGATCCCCCCGATCACACGCAAGCCGAAAAAACGTCACCGCCAACCCGGCGTCCTTAGGCACACCACTTAGACCATAGAAGGAGAGTTCGCCGAGTCGCGCGCACGCCCCCCACTCCCCTCCTCTGCACGCCTTAGAGTAGAGGTCCACTGCGCGGTTCACATCCTGGAAAACCCCCACGCCCCATTCGTACATAGGGCCGGCAGAGGAACAGGCGGACGGCTGGCCTCTGTCGCACGCTTCGGCGCAGGCCGCGGCGTCAAGGCACAGGCCGGTGAATACAGACTTGGCCTCCACAGGCAAGGCCGAGCGGAAGTTCTGGCCAGAGACCGGAGGGACGCAGCCCTTGCCGGCCTCAAGAATGGTTCCGCCCACGCAGGCAGCGCTTGCCGTGGTCACAGTCGCAAGGCACTGAGAGCCGTCCCACTTTGTACCGCTTGGGCAGGTGGGCGCCTTCTGACGCGCCTCGCCGAGGGGGACAAGTTCCACCCGAAGCAGGGCGCCACAGCCGTACGGCGGAGCCTTATCGTCGGCGGTAGCCTTCGCGCATGCCTTGCTATCGCCGTCGGTGTTCAGGGTCTCGTTGTTCGATGCGCTCTTGCCACCCAAGCCTAGGCCGCCCACACTCACGCCCGCGCCGGCCCCCACCGCAGCACTGGCGCCCGCAGAGAACCGGAACGCGCCCACAGTGAGGGCGGTGATGACGTGAGTGGTGTCAGCGCACTCGCCCTGGAGTTCGTCTGCGCTGATCTTCGGTCGGTTTGATTCGTAGCGACCGATGATAGTCATGGCAATTTCGAGCGAGCCAGCCTTTTTGAGCTGGCCTTCAAACTTGGCAGCGTAGACTGGGATGTTCGCGTAGAGTTCGTCGGCATTGTGAATGACCACGAGGTCGTTCTTAGGGGTGATACCGGTATACGAATATTCCGCCGGCACCTTGCACGTGGTGAGGACTTCCATGTCGCATCCAACGTAGCGGACCGGAACGAGGCCCTGTTTGATGCGTCCTTCGAGCGCGGCGCGATCCGAGGAGGGCCACTCTGCGATCAACGGGCGCGCCTGGAGTTTTGTAGTACCGCATTTGGGCTCTTTGTTCGGGTACTTAGGATAACTCGCAAGCTCAGAAGCGACGTTGCCTCCGCCGCACGCGGAGGAGGTTCCGAGGGCGCTCAGAGCAATGAGTGAAGCCAAGCTCGTTTTCGAATACATAGGGAGAGACGTATTCTACTCTAGTTCCCGTTCCAGAAGTCTGACTCCAGCGTAGGGCCGAGGGGCTGAGGGAAGCGGAACGAGCAGCTCTGATTCAGACGACCGGTGACATTGCCCGGGTGAGCCCTAAGTTGGGCTCACCGTGGTTCACCTCGATCTCAGCAGCCGGGAGAGAACTCAACGTCGATTTTAGGCGACAGCGATAGCGAGCGGCAGCGCCTGCTGGCACCTGGTGAAAACCCCGACCCTTGCATGACGGATAACCCATCGAGCCGAGCGCGACAGACACCGCCCCCTTACGCCCACCACGCACGAAGCTGGCATGACGCTCAGTTCAGCAGCGGCATGAACGCGGGCCGAGGTGGCAAGCGCACGATCACGCTTCGGCCGGAGCGAATGAGCCGACCAGGAATGCGGAGCAAGATGCGCTGCAACCAGGGCGCTCGCCAGGAGCGCAGCTCGGGCAGATGCGCGAACTGCTTAGTGACGTTGCGGCGCAGCAGGCTGTGCGCGAGCAGCTTGAGCAACAGCGACGCCTGGTTGGCCTCGAACCGCTCGCTGGGCGCCTTGCCGATGCCCCAGGCCGACTTGAACTCCGCGATCAACGGCTCGATGCCAGCCCGGTCGTTGTACTTCTGGGCGAGGTCCTCTGGCGAGCTGACCATGTCGTTGGTCAGGAAGACTTGCACGGTGAACTCGTTGTCATCCCAGAGAAAGAGCTGCTTGCCACACTCCCGCTCATGAACACGGATCGCCACGACGCGCACGGCGAGCTGTCGCTCGCGCCAGTCGTCTCGCGCGAAATCAATGACGGCCGTCTGGCGCAACGGGCGCTTGTCGGCATCCCAGTCGAAGGTCTCCCAGCCCTCGGCGACTGCCACCACGCCGCAGAGCGCAGGACCCATGCGCGCCTTGGTGAGAAAGAAGGCGCCGTGTTGCGCGATGGTGTCCATCACCTCGGTGCAGTCGCCGGCGCTGTCGATGCGCACGTACATCAAGCAGTCCGGCCCTACGTGAGCGCGGGTCCTATCGATCCATGCCGCGATCAGCGGCGCTTCTGCGCTGCCAAAGCCGGTGTTGCCCGGACGCAGTTGCGCTCCGACACAGGTGTCGGTCTCGGCGATGCGCGCCAGGATCGGGTGATAGCTCGGTCGACCCCGGTAATGCGGATTCGGGCCAAGCAACGCACCTTCGTGGTCACCGAACAGCGGCATCACCGTGGTGTCGATGTCCAGATGCACCACGCGAGGCCGCGTCAACTCGGCGAGGCCGTGCTGAGCTACCATGGCTTCGAGTCGAGCGTTGCAGGTGTCATCGAAGCGACGGAGGTCGGTGTACACCGTCTCCAGGCACGGAAGCACGCCGCCACAGAGGTGGACGAACAGCGGGTCGGCGAGCGGGGAAAGCATGACGCGCTACGCGGCGAGACGCGGGTACACCGAGACGTCTCTGCGGAATTGGGCGGCGGCCGAAGGGACGTGGAGCGGAGCGCCGGGGCTGGTTCGGCTGGTGGTCGCGGCGCCAGCACGAGACCGTGAGCTCGTCGTCGAGGTGGGCGCAGCGCGGATCCGGGTCACGACGACGTTCGACGCCGAGCTGCTTCGCACGGTGGTGGCGGCGCTGTCGGCGGGGGTGTCGACATGATCCCGCACGGCGTGGAGATCTTCGTCGCGCTCGAGCCGGTGGACATGCGGTTCGGGTTCGAGCGCCTGGGGACGCTGGTACGTGAGCGGATGAAGCGCGAGCCCCGCTCGCGGGCGCTGTTCGTGTTCTTCGGCAAGCGTCGTCAGAGCGTGAAGGTGCTCACGTGGGACGGCACGGGCGTCGTGCTCTGCTACAAGCGGCTCGAGCGAGGTCTGTTCGAGCTGCCGACGCCGACGCGGCCAGGTGAGCAGAGCGTGGTGGTCAGCGAGGCGGCGTTCGAGGCGCTGTTCGCGGGCCTGTCGGGTATGCCGATTCATTGAAACACCGTGAGCTGTCGCGTGCGTATCGCGCGTCCAAGATGCGAGGATGAGCGAGAAGAGCGCGGCGCGTGAGAGCATGGGTACAGAGAAGCTGCGGGAGCTGCGGGAGCAGCTCCTTCAGCGCGATGACGCGATCGCCTCGCTGCGCGAGCTGATTCGGTCCCTCGAGGGGACAGAGCAGGCGCTCAAGACGACGCTTGCGAATCAGATCGCGGAGAATGAGCAGCTCAAGCGTCGTCTGTTCGGCACGAAGTCGGAGCGCACCAACACGTCGGAGTTTCAGCTGCTGCTCGAGGGGCTGTTCCGCGAGAATACCGCGCTGCAGAAGAAGCTCGAGCAGGAGCTGACGCCTGGGGGCGCGACGGGCGGCGATGACGACGGCGCGAAGAGGGGCCGCGACAAGGAAGAGAAGAAGGCACGCCCGAAGCCGAAGGGGCGACGCAACTTGGCGGCCTCGCAGCTGCCGCGCATCACCGTGGACATCGACGACCCCGAGCTCGCGAAGAAGGGGCGGCTGATCGGCTACGAGCCCGTCTTCGAGCTGCTCCGCATTCCAGGCAGCTTCCGCGTGCTCGAGAAGCGCATCGCGCGCTACGAGATTGCGCTCGCCGGGACCGACACCGTGCTCAGCGCGGAGCTGCCGCCGCGGCTGTTCCCGCGCGCGCTCTGCCACACCTCGGTGTTCGCGTGGCTCGCCATCGAGAAATTCATGCTGGGCGTGCCGTGCTACCGCCTCGAGCAGCTCCTCCAGACCGAGGAAGCCTCGCTCGATCGCGGGACGATGTGCCGCTACCTCGAGGACCTCGGCGGGACGCTCGGGGCCACGGTCGTGCACGCGATGTTCGAGGACGCGCGGGCCAACTGCCACGTGCTGTCCACAGACGCGACCGGAGCCGCCATCCAGCCCGAGCCCGGCTCCGACGGCCGCAGGCAAGCCTGCAAGAAAGGGCACTTCTTCACCATCGTCGCCGATTGCGACCACGTCCTCTACCACGACACCGACTCGCATTCCTCGGCGTCGGTCCAGAGCCTCTTCCGCGGCTTCTCCGGGCTGCTCCAGAGCGACGCGAGCAGCGTTTACGACATCCTCGACCGAGGCCCACCCGGGCGATTCGAGGAGACCACCGAAGGCACGCTCAAGCTCGTCGGCTGCTGGGCCCATTGCCGCCGCTACTTCTTCGACGCCGCGGTCACCAAGCACCAGGGCGCCGTGGAGGGGCTGCGGCGCATCCGGGAGCTCTATGCGCTCGACGCTTCCTGGTCGAAGCTGCCTCCAAGCGAGCGTAAGCGCCGCAGGGCCACCCACCTGGCCCCGCTGCTCGATGACTTCTTCACGTGGGTGAGCGTCGCCCGCGCAAGCGAAGCAGGCCGCTCCCTCGCCGCGAAGGCGCTCGGCTACGCGCACAACCAGGAGCACGAGCTGCGTCGCGTCCTGACCGATGGCCGCTTGCCCCTCGACAACTCCCGCAGCGAGCGCGCCCTGAGGACCATCGTCGTCGGCCGCAAGAACTGGCTCTTCTACGGCAGCGATACCCACGCCGAGAGCGCGGCGGCGATCTTCACGCTCGTCGCCTCGTGTCGCCTGCACCGTCTCGACCCGCTCGCATTCCTCAACGACATCCTGCGCCTGCTGCCCTACTGGCCCAAGGAGCGCTACATCGAGCTGGCGCCAAAGAACTGGGCCGCTACCAGGGCACGGCTCGACGCCGACCAGCTCGCAGCGCCTGTCGGCGTCATCCGCATCCCCCCCGGCGCTTGAGGTCGCCACGCCGTGGCGCCGAGAAACGGCCCGCCTAACACATCCCAGGGGATGCTGAAGGTGGGGTCCGTGCAGCGGTTACCGCGAAGCTGCGACTCGAAGTCCTGACGCTGCTCTTCCCATCGTCCGCTCAGCTGCTTCAGCAATCGATCCAAGCTGCTCTTGCTTGGTTGCATGCGGCCCAGCTTGGTGCAGAGCTGGGCGCTCTCCTGCGGTGTCAGATGAGACACCATCCACATCGCCTGCTCCGCTGTCACTGGAGTCCAGTGGCCCTCGACGATCCCTGCCCGCAATTCCATGGGGCAGACGGCGCGTTCGGACTCTGCTCGGTTGGCGTAAAGCGTTCGCTCCACCTGCACCGGCCCTGCCGCCGATAGGTACGTCTCGGTGCAGCGGAGCACGCGGCGGTATGCGACGCCTTCGAGCTGCACCATCGTGACGTCCACGTCTTGTCGCTGTAGTTCCTCCGCGAGCAGCTTCAGTTCGATCTCGGCCATCCGAGCGTGAAGCTCCCGCTCAAACTCTCCAAAGTTGTCGACTGGACCACTGCGCCGGCTCTGTTCGACGAGCAGTTGCTCGAAGAGGGCCTGCGCTTCTGAGGGCACCTTCGTCTGGTCATTCGGCGTCACGTCATTGGCTGGCTGCACGATTCTCATACCAAATTATATTCCAGCCAACTCTGACAGTTTCTCTTCTGCTATCAACTCTGTGTCACCTCGTCACCCCTTACAGATGCACGTTCGGCTTTGCCTGTCGCTCAGTTCGAGATCTGCACCCTACCCACATCAAGCCATTAGGGTTCAGGCAGAACGTTGACTTGAGCTGGATTGCGCGGGCGAAGCGCGAGGAGACCAAGCGGAGACAGCTGGATTAGATGCTGGATGCGCTGGAGAAGGGCAGGGTGTACATGAACATGACCTGGGCGCCGAGCCCGCGGCGATGCACGTCGGCGCCCCATCCCTCCCCGCTCGTCAGCCCAGGTCCAGCTCGGCCTCCCAGCGGGCAGCGCGGGGCATGGCGATGGCGGTGAGGCGGTCGAGGGCGCGCTTGGCGGCAGGGCGGAAGGGGGCGGCTTCCAGGACGCGCAGGGCCTGCCGACGGCGCTCCAGCACGAGGCGCTTGGCCTGGTCGACGGCGCCGGTGGCGGCGATCAAGGCGCGGACCTGGGCGAGTTCGATGGCGTCGAGGTGGGGGTCTCCGACGAGGTGGTCGAGCAGCTCGGCCTGGGCGACGTTGGCGCTGCGGAGGGCCAAGGCGAGGACGACGGTGTGCTTGCCTTCGCGCAGATCGCTGCCGCCGGTGTCGGGCTTGGTGCTGTCGGGGAGCACGTCCTCGAGGTCGTTGTAGACCTGGAAGGCTTCGCCGAGGGGCTGGGCGTAGGCGGCGTAGGTGTCCATCAAGGCAGGCTCCGCGCCGGCCAGGGCGGCGCCGATCTGCAGGGGGCGCTCCACGGTGTACTTCGTGGTCTTGTAGTGGATCACGGTGAAGGCGCTGTTCACGCTGCCAGGGTCGCGGCCGGAGGCGCAGAGGTCGAGGTACTGGCCGACGATGGTCTCGCTGCGCATGAGGTCCACGGGCCTGCGGGCGATGGGGTGGCCGAGGCCGCCGAGCAGCTCGGCGGACCAGGCTTCGCACAGGTCACCGAGGAGGATGGCGACGCTCTCGCCGAACCAGGGCGCGCGGCTGCGAGGGCCCTGGGCGGCGAGGAGGCGATGGGCGGTGGGGCGGCCGTGGCGGGTGTCGGCGCGGTCCATCACGTCGTCCTGGATGAGGGCGAAGGTGTGGAAGAGCTCGATGCCCGCGGCGGCGCGGAGGACGTCGTCGGTGGGGGGCGCGTCGTCGAGGGTGTGCCAGCCCAGGCAACAGTAGAGGGGGCGCACGCGCTTGCCGCCGCCGTCGAGGAAGTGATGCAGCACGGGGATCAGCTTGGCGATGTGGGGGCCGAGGGGGCCTCGGGCCTTGTCTTCCAGGAAGCGGGCGAGGGTGCGCTCGACGGCGGTGCGCAGGGCGCGGAGATCCAGCTCGGTCGCGTCGGGTCGGGGCGTCATGTCGGCCTCCAGGGTCGTCGGTAGGGTTTCGTCAGGTCGGCCTCCGGGGTCGTTGCCAGAGGCGTCGTGGTCGATGCAGTCGCGTGAAGAGGTCGCTGGCGAGGTCGTCGCCAGGCGGTGTCGTCGCCAGAGGGAAAGTCACCACGGAGAGGCGAGGTGCAGGCGGGCCGGGTGGTCGCCAGGCAGGAGACGCCAGGCGTCCAGGACCTCGCATGCGCTGGAACACGGGGCTCGCGCGCGCATGCGCTGGAACACGGGGCTCGCACGCGCACGCGCTGGAAGCAGAAGGGTCGACGAGGCGCTCGAGCGGCGCCTCGTGTCAGTTGCCGGAAGCGGTGGCTTCCCACGCCGAGACGCCAGGCAGCGCGAGCTCGGTCAGCTGGATGAGCGCTTGCTTGGCGGCGGGGCGGAAGGGGGCCCTCTCCACGGCGTGGAGGGCCTGTCGCCGGCGTTCCATCACCATGCGCCGGACGATCTCGGTGGCGCCGGTCGCGTCGATCAAGGCGCGCGCCCGGGCGAGGCGCTCGCCGTCGAGGTAAGCGTCGCCCACGAGATCGTCGAGCTGTGCGGCCTGGGCGGGCGAGGCGTGGCGGTAGGCCAGGGCGAGGACGACGGTGTGCTTGCCCTCGCGCAGGTCGTTGCCGGAGGAGGCAGCGTGCGCGCTGGTCGGGAGCACGTCTTCCAGGTCGTCGTAGAGCTGGAAGGCTTCGCCGAGGGGACGCGCGTAGGCAGAGCAGGCCTCCATCACGGCGGGGGAAGCAGAGGCCAGGGCGGCGCCGATCTGCAAGGGGCGCTCCACGGTGTACTTCGTGGTCTTGTAGTGGATCACGGTCAGGGCGTCGTCGAGGGAGCCGATCACGCCGCCCGCGGCGCACAGGTCGAGGTACTGGCCGATGGTCATCTCGCTGCGCATGAGGTCCACGGGTTTGCGCGCGGCAGGGTGGCCTAGGCTTCCGAGCAGCTCGGCGGACCAGGCTTCGCACAGGTCGCCGAGGAGGATGGCGGCGCTGTCGCCGAACCACAAGGCGCGGAGGGTCCGGCTCTGCGTGGCGAACATGCGGTGCGCGGTGGGTCGGCCGTGGCGGGTGGGGGAGGCGTCGATCACGTCGTCGTGGAGCAGGGCGAAGGTGTGGAAGAGTTCGAGGCCGGCGGCGGCGCGGAGGACCTCGTCGCTGGGGGCCGCGTCGGTGACGGTGTGCCATCCGAGACAGCAGTAGAGGGGCCGTACGCGCTTGCCGCCGCCCTCCAGGAAGTGGCGGAGCACCTGGAGCAAGGGGGTGAGGTGCGGGCCGTGCGGGCCGTGGGCCTTGTGGTCCAGGAACCGGTGGAGGGTGGCCTCGACGGCCTGTCGGATCCCTCGGAGATCCAGCGGGGCTGCGGCGGGCTTCGAGAGAGGCATGTCGGGTTGCTTCATCATGCTCCGGTCGCGGCGTTGAACGCGGTAAGGGTCCGGCACAGACGATTGCCGGGAGGGCTCGACGAGACCGGACCGCGCCGTCCAGAGGGACGCGCTCACGCCGAGGCGCGGGTGCGCCGCGGCGCAGGCGAGGTCGTGACGTTGCACGCTGGGTGCCGAGCGATGCAGGGCGCGAGGCGGCCCTGCTGGCTGGCGACGGTCGGTTTCGAGAGGCGCTCCAGGAAAAGAGTAACCACTCCACCCGACGTCGCCTCCTCTCGGCGCATCGAAATCAGCACGTGGGCCATCGGCGCGTGAAGACGCTGAATGCGCTCGGAGACGCTGGAGGGTCAGGCATTGGACGACGAAATGCGCTCACGCACGTCGGCGGCGGAGGTGCTCTCTTCCACGATGTCGGGGATGGGGAGCGGTTTCAGGCTGAGGGGCAGGTCGACGACGTGATCGATGCGGTTGATGAGGCGGGAGTCCCAGGGCAAGGGTTTGCCCTCGGCGAGCGCGACGCGCAGGCGCGCCTGGTGGTAGCCGGGGAGGTAGCGGAGGAGGTCGGGGAGGACCTGGCGGCCGACGCGCAAGGAGGCGAAGAGGGCGTCGCTGGCGCGCTGCCAGGTGGGGCCCCAGGGGAGGTCGAAGGCGGCGCGGAGGTGCTCGGGGAGGAGGCCGATGGTGAGGGCTTCGTCGAGGGGGCCGCGGGTGAGGGAGTTGTTGAAGAGGGTGTGGGCGATCTCGCGGGTGGTGGGGCCGACGTCGAGGGCGTCGCCGTGGAGCATGCACTGCATGTAGGCCTGGAAGTCGGCCCAGGTGGGCGGGACCTGGTCGGGGGGGACGCCCATGACGATGGCGAGGAGGTTGGCTTCGCGGTGGTAGCGCTCCAGCTCGACGCGGGAGAGGGGCTCGACGAAGCGTTCGTAGGCCCGCGCGGAGCCGTCGATGATGGTGGCGTGGACCCAGAAGAGGAGCGGGGGGTCGTTGGCGCGGTACGGGGTGCCCGCGAGGCGAGGGCTGATGTCGGCAGGGATGGTGCCGCGGACGCGGGCGTGGAGCTTGTGGATCTTGAAGCTCATGGTGAGGGCGGTCGGGAGATCGCCGAAGACCCAGGCGGCGAGGGAGGCGAAGGTGCGGCGGGCGCGGCCGATGACGTCGCTGCGGAAGTTGCTGTTCTGGGCGACGCCGGCGCCAACGGCCGGGAGGGCGATCTGAAGGAGCAGGGCCTCGATGCCGGCGCTGAAGCTGATGCTCTCGCGGAAGACGCGCCACATCATGGAGCCCGGGCCGAAGAGGCCTTCGACGTCGCCGCAGGCGTGAGCGCGAGCATGCTCGAAGCAGGCTTCGAGGCGCGCAGTGTCGGCGGCCAGCTCGGCGCGCACCTCGGGGGTGAGGGGTTGTCGCTTGGGCTTGCTGGGGTGCATGGCCGAGAAGGATGCCGGGCACGCCTCAGGAGGGGGTAGCGGAAAGCGCGGTGGGGACGGCTTCGGCGTGTCGGGCAGCGATGTCGGTCGGGAGGTGAGCGCGGGCGAGAGGGGTTCGAGGCTCAGGCGGCGATGCCTTCGACTTCGAGGAGGAGGCCAGGGCGGCAGATGTCGTCCCAGAGGTAGATGATGTGCTCGGGGGGGATGTGGCGTTCGAGGGCGCGCTGGGCTTCGGGCAGGTCTTCGGGGTGCTTCACGTAAGCGCGTACGGAGTGGAAGCGGCCGAGGTCGAAGGCGGTGTCGCCGAGGTTTTCGCGGGAGAGGAGGGCGCGGAGGTTGCGCAGGGTCTCTTCGGACTGGTCGCGCATGCGGTCGTGGCGGGTCTCTTCGCCGACGATGCTGGCGGTGCCGGAGACGAGCAGCTCGATGAAGCGGTCGGCGCGGCGGAGGGTGCCGCGGGCGAATCCAGGGGCGCGGTGGCCGTACTTGCTGGAGTAGGCCATGGGGGGGCGCTGGCGGTAGTTCTGTACGTGGTCGACGGTCTGGCGGGTGAGCAAGACCTGGACGATGAGGGGGCCGCCGTAAGCGCCGATGGCGGTGGCGGCAGGGTAGATGGGGTCGCCATGCGCGTCGCAGGGGCCGAGCTGGCTCCAGGCAGCAAAGCGGCCGACGTTGAAACGGCGGTAGCGCTCTTCTTCGTCGTCGCCGCGGAGGATGCTGGGGAGGTAGTTCCAGAGGCGGAGGAGGCGGTGGTCGGGGAGGTGGCGGGTGACGCGGAAAACGTGGGCGTACACGGCCTCGGCGGTGGTGGCGAAGTCGGCGGCGTCGTCGCGCTGGACCTCGAAGTAGCAGAGGTCGGCGGCGAAGCGGACCTCGACGCCTTCGAGGTGATCGCTGCGGACGGGGGTGTCGGTGACGAGCAGCTCGTGGTGTCGGTCGCCGAGGGGGGCGATGTGGACGGGCTCCATGCCAGGGCGGACGGGGGTGCCAGGCGCAAGGAACTGGGTGGGGCGGAGGATGTGGCCTTCGTGCAGGGCGAGGAGGATCTCGAGGTCGGTGTCGCGGGCGGGGATGGCGCGGAGGCGGGTGGCGTTCAGGGATGCGCAGTGGACGGGTTGGAGCGTCATTCGGTCGCGGTCTCCTCGATGGGTGCGCGCTCGGGGCGGCTGCCCTGGCGCGCCAGCGGGGCATCCGGGATGGGTGCGCTCCAGGCGCATCCACGTCCGGAAGTGCTGGGCGCATGGGCGCGCCAGGAGCATGCGCGCGCAGGTGGAGGGGGCGGACGGTGCAGGCTGCGCGCGGTCCTGATCATAACGACGCGTTATGGCGGCGTCATGGCCGGGCAATCTACCACGGTCGTCGTCGCGAGCCAGGAGTGGGGGGTTGTCCCCTCGATGGCCTGGGCCGCGGTGGGGGCCGTCGACGCGATGGCAGGTGCCTCGGGAGGGGGTGGGACGCAATCGACGAGGACGCGATGAGGGGCGTCGATAGACCGTGGGAGGCGTCGATGTGCCGTGGGCCGACAGCGCTTCCGTCAGGCCTGGCTGGGCGAGGGCAAGGGGTTGTCGTACGTTGCGCGCCGACGATGCTTCGCCAGCCTGTCTTTGCACGATCCGTGATCGCAGTCGCGATGCTCGCTTCCGCCGCCTGTGCTGGGGGCTCCCGTCCCGATCCAGCCGCGCGCCCGCAGCGACCCGCATCCAGCGCTGCGCCGAATTCCGCCGCCCTCGCAGGAGGGTCCGGTCCTTCGGCGGCTGCGACCGCGCCACGCTCCCGCGTCTACCCTCGGGTGGAGGTGCGCGCCACGGAGGCGGATGGTGACGGCGGCGTGCTCGTGCAGCTCGTCACGCCAGAGGCCGAGGCATGGGAGTACCTGACGCCGAGCGGCGATGATCTGTATGCGTTCCTCGCGCTGGTCTCGGATCGGCGTGGCGGTGCCGAGCGCATCGAGGAGCGCGTCTGTCGTGTGCACGCCGAGGAGCTGCGCTCCCTGGTCGGGCACTGGGACATGGGACCGAAGGTGACCGTCGATGTGGAAGCCTGCGCCACCGCCGAGCGCCAGGGGGGTGCAGAGCTGCCGTTGCTGCTGCCGAAGTAAATGCGTGCGGACGGTGACGGTGCTCAGCGAGAAAGCGCGGTCAGTGCGTCGAGGTAGGGGTCGCGTCCCGAGAGGAATGCGGCTTCGTCGAGCGCGATCTCCGCATCGGGGACGAAGCCTCGACCCGGCTCGCAGCCCTTGACCGGGACGTGGGTGAGGGCGATCAGGGAGACGAGCACGCCGAAGCCGCGCTCTGGCGTGCTGAACTGCACGGGCAGCTCGCCGATGTGGCGTCCACATTCGCCTCCCGTCTCGGTGCCGACGAGGAGCGCATCGGGCCGCGCTGCGCGGAGGGCGACGAGGGCTTCGACCGCCGCCGAGTTCGTGGCGCCGTCGATGAACGCGAGGACCCGGCCGCGGTGGCCAGCGCCGTGCGGGCGCATGCGCGCGGCCAGCGGGTCGCCCTCGCGGACGAGGGCGTCGTCGGGGAAGTACGAGGTGAGCGCGCTCTCGGGGACGAAGGGGAAGGTCACGGCCGAACGCCAGGCGTCGGGCATCTGGCGGATGCGCGTGTCCATGCGCTGCCACTGGGCGTAGGGGGACGCGAGCACGTGGTTCAGGACGGCGATGCCGTTCGTGCGGAGGCCGCCCTCGTTGCCACGGAGGTCCAGCACGAGCGTCTCGTCGCCCGACAGCTCGGCGAAGAGGGCGTCGGTGCGCCGCGTGTATTCGGCCTCGTCGAGGATGCCGAAGCCAGCGAGCCGCAGGATGACGGCATCGTCGTGGCGGGTCGCGGTGGGCCAGGGCGGCGAGAGCGGGGGACCGCCGCGCAGCGCATTCGAGCGGCGGTTCGCCACGAGCGCGCCGAGGGCGTCACGGTCGAGGCCATCGAGCGTGAGATCACGCGGGTCGGCGCCTGGCTCCTGGATGCGGAGGACGTAGCGGTCACGCATGCCGAACGCGAGCGGGTAGTAGCGCGCGAAGCCGCGTTCGAGGCCCGCGCGGCGCAGCTCGTCGCGCGCGCCGTCGACGAGCACGAGGGGGGCGAGGGTCTGGTAGACGTCGTCGATGGGGACGCCGTCGATGGCGAGCAGCTCCGTGCCCGCGGGGAGATCCTGGGTCGTGGCATCCACCAGCACGCGGGCGCCGATGCGGATGGGCATGATCGGGACGAGCGAGAGCGTGACACCCGCGGTGGGCTGGAACGAGGGCATGGCGACCGCGAGGTGACCGTCGCCCACCGAGGCGAGCACGCGGTGGATGGCGAGGCCCACGTCGAATTCGGTCGGTTCCTGGAGCGCGTCGAGGCGCGCGACCTCGCTGTCGACGCGCTGCGAGAGCGTGGCAGGGTCGACGTAGCGGTACGGTGCGGGGTGCACGTCCCCGAGGAAGCTCGCGACGGCGCGGACATCGTCGGCAGGGACATCGCTGGAGGGGCGCGGCGCAGAAGAGGCGCCGCATCCCGCAGGCAGGAGCGCGACGAACAGGGTGGTGGCGGTGAGCCAGGGGGAACGCACGCGGGCAGCCTAGGTCAAACGTCTCGGAGGGGCGACCTGCGAGGGCGGCCTCAGGCGCGGAGGCGGAGGCTCGTCAGGAGGGCGCCATGCGCAAGGGCGATGTCGTCTCCATAGGGCGCACCGCTCTCGTATGAGAAGGCGACGGCGGCGTACCGCCCCGAGCTGGTCAGCGCCTCGGCAAGCGCGCGGAGTGCCGTGGTCTTGCCCGTCCGAGGGGGAGCGTGGATGGCGAAGTAGCCCATCTGCTCGATGAGGGCGGGCGCCTCGGGCAGGCGGCGCTCGGCAGGGATCATGTCGTGCCGGTCGGCGATGCAGGGTCCAGCCGTGTTGAAGCGGCGCTGCATGGTGAGACCCTGGGCCGCGCTCCAGGCCGGATGCAAGGGTCCACGTTGGCGAGGGCGCAGGGATCGGGTCCGCGTTGGCGGGGACGGCGGGATCGGGTACGACCGGAAGTCGAAGCCGATGTCGTTGCGATCCGTGGTGGTGCTGCTTCCTTTCGTGCCTGCGTTCGCCTGTGGCTCTGCGCTGGAGGGAGAAGGGGGGGCCGTGGCGCCGCGCACGGCGAGAGTGGCCAAGGTCGAACCCGCGGGAGCCACAGAGGGGGCGGCGGTGGAAGGGGTTCGCGGCGCGGTGGCGTCCTCGTCCCAGGCAGGTGAGCGCTCCAGCGACGTCGGCGGTGGTGCTGGAGGAGCGGCAGAGCGCACTGGCGATGAGGCGACGTCGGCTGGGCACCAGGCGACGCCGCGCTCGGAGGAGCGCGAGGCCAGCACGGGGACGCCCGCCGCGGCGCCAGTCGACGACAGGCCGAGGCTGACCAGCCAGGGGTACGTGACGTGGATCTGGCCGACGCCGGCGCGCGGGGACAAGTACCTGGGCTACGTGCGCAACGGGGGCTCGGTGGCGCTGCGGAGCACGGAGGCGGTGCGGGGACAGGGGTGCCCTGGGGGGTATCTGCCGGTGGAGCCGCGGGGGTACGTCTGCGTCGACCGGACGGTGACGCTCGCGCCTGCGTCGCGGAGCGTGGCGATCGCGGAGGCGACGCAGGGGAAGGTGGGGGCATTCCCGTACCGCTATGCGCTGTCGAACGGGGCGCCGATGTACAACCGGATCCCTTCGCGCGCGGAGCAGGCGCGGTTCGAGGCGAAGTTCGGGAAGGTGGGGTCGTTCCGGCCGCTGCCGAAGACGCTGAGCGGGCACGAGGCGCTGGCGGTGGTGGAGCCGATCCCGGCGACGGACGGGCTGCCGGAGTTCCTCTCGGGAGGGCAAGGGCTGAGCGATCGGATGGGGCTGGTGCGGCAGGACATTCCGCTGGGTTCGATGGTGTCGTTCACGCGGGTGTTCGAGGCCGAGGGACGGGCATGGTTGATGTCGGCGGACAACACGCTGGTGCCTGCGGATCGGGTGCGGCCGTTCAAGCCGAGCACGTTCCAGGGGGTGCGGCTGGGGGGTGAGGTGAAGCTGCCGATCGCATGGTTCCGGAAGGAGGCGCGGCCGCGATGGCGCGCGACGGCAGGGGGTGGGCTCGAGGCGGCGGGGGGATCGTTCGAGGTGCGGACCTTCGTGCAGCTCACGGGGCAGCGGGTGGAGCGCGGGGGGCGGGTGTTCCTGGAGACGCGGGAGCGGGACGCGGGAGGCGCGGCGCTGTTCGTGGCCGAGGACGACGCAACGGTGGTGGAGGCGCGGGAGAAGCTGCCCGGGGGCGTCGCCGAGGGGCAGAAGTGGATCCACGTGCGCGTGACGCAGGGGACGCTGACGGCCTACGTGGGGAATACGCCGGTGTTCGCGACGCTGATGTCGCCCGGCGCGGGCGGGGTGTCGGTGCCGGGGCGGGATCCGGTGAAGGACAGCACGACGCCGCGAGGGACGTTCTACGTGACGTTCAAGGATCGGGCGGCAACGATGTCGCCGGAGAAGGGGGAGAACCGGAGCTTCTGGATCGCGGATGTGCCGCACACGCAGTACTTCAACCCGCCCTTCGCGCTGCACGCGGCGTACTGGCACGAGCGGTTCGGGGAGCCGACGAGCGCGGGGTGCGTGAATGTGTCGCCGATCGATGCGGAGTGGCTGTTCGGGTGGAGCGATCCGCAGGTGCCGGAGGGGTGGCAGGGGGTGACGGGGGCGGGGGCGACGAAGGAGAACGGGCCGACGACGGCCATCGTGGTGCACCGCTGAGGGGTCCGGGCGCGGGGCGCGGCTGACCCGAAGGCACGGAGGGAGTAGCCTCTCGGCCATGCGCGCTGCCCTGCTCGTTCTCGCGTTCTCCACCCTGGCCGCAACGGGCTGTGGTGCCGGGGCCACCACGTACGAGGCGTCCTCGGCTCCTCCCCTGTCGCCTTACGCGAGCGGGGCGAGTGTCTCGTCGATCGCGGCGTCTCCTTCGGTGCCGCAGCGGGGGGCGATGAAGTCGGATCTGGTGGTGCGGCCGGATGCGCTGGAGCTGGGGTTCGCACTGCGCGAGACGGCGGCGGACGCGCAGCGGGCCGTCGCGGCGGCGCAGGCGGCAGTCAGCGAGGTGGAGAAGCGGGTCGAGGAGGCGACGGGGGGTGCGGCGACGGTGCGGATGTGTGGGGTGGCGTCGGCGCCGTACGCGCCGGGCAAGGCGGAGGGAGACAAGAAGGGGGAGGTGTCGGTGACGGTCGACGGGACGATCGAGGTCCCGCTCGCCGCGTCGCTCGACTACTGGGCGCGCGCTCGGCTGCTTGCGGCACTCACGCAGGTGACGCGGGAGCTTCAGAAGGCGTCGACGGACGATGGGCGCAAGGGGGCGAGCTTCGAGGTGCCGCGGCCGGTGGTGAAGGAGGCGGAGGCCCACCGGGCGGCGCTGACGGAGCGGTGGGTGCGGCGGGTGCGCGCGTTCGCGGAGGTCGCGCAGGGGGGGACGGTGCCGCTGCACATCGTGGACTGCGCGCCTCCAGGCGGGATCGAGCAGCAAGTGCTCTCCCTGGAGGAAGTGGCGCTGTCGCTCGCGATCGCGTGCCGGCTCGACGCGGCCGGGGGAAGCCGCAGCAGCGGTCGGGAGTGAGAGCACTCGGCAGCGCCGGTCCGAGCCGGCCAACGAGACGCGAGCCCGCCAGAGGATGAGGAGTGGCATGCGCGCTGCACTCGGCCAGGGCGGAGGTACGAGTCGATGCAGCGAGAGAACAAGCGAGACATTCACGGCAAGCGGGTGGCCCTGCTGGTCGACGATGGGTTCGAGCAGGTCGAGCTGACCGAACCGATGAAGGCGCTGGAGCAGGCGGGGGCGAAGCCGGTGATCGTGTCGCCGCAAGAGGGCAAGGTGAAGGGCTGGAAGCACACGGAGTGGGGCGATGAGTTCCCGGTCGATGTGCAGCTCGACGAGGCGCGGGCCGAGGACTTCGACGCACTGGTGCTGCCCGGCGGGGTGATGAACCCGGACCACCTGCGGGCGAACCGGGAGGCCGTGGCCTTCGTGCGGGCGTTCTTCGACGCGGGCAAGCCGGTGGCGGCCATCTGTCACGGGCCGTGGACGCTGATCGATGCGGGCGTGGTGAAGGGGAAGAAGCTTACGTCCTACGAGTCGATCAAGACGGACCTGATCAACGCGGGGGCGAACTGGGTGGACGAGGAGGTGGTCACGGACATGGGGCTGGTGACCAGCCGGAAGCCGGACGATCTGCCAGCGTTCAACCGGAAGATGATCGAGGAGATCGCCGAGGGGCCGCACCTCGGAAGGCGACGCGCTGCCTGAGCCGATGGCTGGAGCGTCTCGAAGCGGCGGCGTGAGCGCGCGACGGGCGATGCCTCACGGCAGCATCCGTGGCGCCTCTGCGCGCCGCTTCACTCTCAGTGGGATTTTGGCACCTTGATGGCGTAGACGCCCTTGCCGGTGGCGACGAGCTGGTCCTCGGCGTCGGGGTGGAAGAGGCGAATGTCGGAGACGCCGACGCGGCCGCCGACGCGCACGATGATGCCCTCGGCGACGAGGCGCTCGGGCTTGCCGGGGCGCAGGTAGTCGACGCGCAGGTCGATGGTGGAGACCCGGGCGGTGGGGTCGTCGAGGGTCGACCAGATGGCGAAGCCTCCCGCGACGTCGGCGAGCATGCTGATGACGCCGCCGTGGATCGCCTTGCGGACCCAGTCACCGAGCAGCTCTTCTCGGAAGGGGAGTTCCAGGCGGACGCGGCCATGCTCGATCGAGACGGCCTGGACGCCCATGAAGTGGTTGAAGGGGATCTTCTGCTCGACCACCACCTTGAGAAGCGCGAGGTCCATGCGGTCCCCCATACCAGCGAATCGGCATTCGAGGCCATCGTCGGCCGCCGCACCCCTCGCGCTCAGCGAAACAGCATGGTAGGGGCATGCCCGCCGTATGGCTCAGAACCAGCTCCGCAACATCGCCATCGTGGCCCACGTCGACCACGGTAAGACCACACTCGTCGATCACATGCTCCGGCAGGCAGGCGCCTTCCGCGAAAATGAAGAGCTCGTCGAGCGGGTCATGGACTCCAACGACCTCGAGCGTGAACGCGGGATCACCATCCTCGCGAAGAACACGAGCGTCCGCTACAAAGGCGTCAAGATCAACATCGTGGACACGCCAGGCCACGCCGACTTCGGCGGCGAGGTGGAGCGCACGCTGATGATGGCCGACGGGGCCATCCTGCTGGTGGACGCGGCCGAGGGGCCGCTGCCTCAGACGCGGTTCGTGCTGTCGAAGTGCCTGGAGCGGCGGTTCCCGGTGCTCCTCGTGGTGAACAAGATCGATCGCTCCGACGCGCGGCCCCACGAGGTGCTGTCCGAGGTATTCGATCTGTTCTGCGACCTGGAGGCGACGGACACGCAGCTCGACTTCCCGACGCTGTACGCGATCGGCAAGCTGGGCCAGGCCAAGAAGGAGCTGACGGACGAGGCGAAGGACCTCGTGCCGCTGTTCGAGACCATCCTGGCGAAGGTGCCGGCGCCCGCGGGCGATCCGGAAGGGCCGCTGCAGATCATCGTCTGCAACACCGCGCACGACGACTACGTCGGCAAACTCGCCGTGGGGCGGGTGGTGCGCGGGACGGTGCGGGCCTCGGAGGAGGTCGTGGTCCTCGGTGAGACGGGGCAGACGCGCGGCAACGTGAAGATGCTTTACGCCTTCGAGGGGCTGAAGCGGGTGTCGGTGACCCAGGCGTCGGCCGGTGAGGTGGTGGCGGTCGCGGGGCTGGAGGCGGCGACGATCGGTGACACGATCACCGTGGCCTCGGCACCGGAGGCGCTGCCGCGGATCGTGGTGGAAGAGCCGACGATCAAGATGCGTATCGGGGTGAACACCTCGCCGTTCGCCGGGAAGAGCAAGCAGTCGAAGTTCCTGACCAGCCGCCACCTGAAGGACCGGCTGGAGCGGGAGGCGATGCGCAACCTGGCCATCCGGGTGGAACCCACCGAGTCGCCCGACACGTTCCTCGTGCTGGGGCGCGGCGAGCTGCAGCTCGCGATCCTGGTGGAGACGATGCGCCGCGAAGGCTACGAGGTGCAGCTCTCCAACCCCGAGGTGGTCACCCGCGAGGTGAACGGGGAGACCATGGAGCCGGTGGAGCTGGTCGTGGTCGACGTGCCGGAGACCTTCGTCGGCGTGGTGACCGAGCGGCTGAGCACGCGGCGCGGCCGGATGGTGAAGATGACCAACCCGGGCTTCGGCCGGGCGCGCCTGGAGTTCAAGGTGCCGTCGCGGGGGCTGATCGGCTTCCGGGGCGAGTTCCTGACCTCGACCCGTGGGACAGGGCTCTTGAACACCATGTTCGACGGGTGGGCCCCCTGGGGCGGACCGATGATGCGGCGGCCGACGGGAGCGATCGTCGCCGACCGGATGGGCGTGGCGACGCCGTACGCGCTGCACCACCTGCAGCCGCGCGGGCAGTTCTTCCTCTTGCCGGGCGTGGAGGTCTACGAGGGGATGATCGTGGGCGAGCACAACCGCGCCAACGACACGGACTGCAACGTGATCAAGGAGAAGAAGCTCTCCAACGTGCGCAACCACGGCAAGGACGAGAACGTCCTGCTCGCGCCGCCGAAGGTGCTGACCATCGAGACGGCGATGGAGTGGATCGACGCCGACGAGCTGGTCGAGGTGACGCCGGAGGCGGTGCGGGTGCGCAAGCGCGTGCTGGAGTGCAACAAGCGCGATCGGCGCGAGGACGCCATCGAGCAGGCGCAGGCCGTGACCTGATCCCCCGAGGGGCTGCCGCGAGCAGCCCACGCGTGCAAGGCCGCCGGGTTCACTGGCGGCCTTCTTCTTTTGTTGATGCCAGCACCGCCCAGACGGTTGCCTGGACGTTCGGCGACGAGGGGTGATGCTCGGCGAGACGCGGTGACGCTCAGCTCACCTGGGGCTGCGAGGCGGGCACCTTGGCGTCGAGCCAGGCCAGGATCTCGCGCGTGACCTCGGGATGGTTCGCCTCGTTGAGCATCTCGTGGCGCCCCCCGGGGTAGATGCGCAGCTCCACGTGCCGGAGGCCGGCCTTGCGGAGGGACCGCGCGAGCTGGAGGACGCCCTTGGCGCCGTCGCTCAGGGGGTCTTCGCTGCCGGCGAACAGGTACATCGGGAGTTCCGCGGGGAGCCGCGCCTGCATTTCCGGTCGGGTGATCTCGTCCGTGCCACCCATCACGTCGAGCCACAGGCTCGCCGTTGGGGTGAAACCGCAGCGGTTGTCGGCCGCGTAGGTGTCGACCTCGGCGGCGACCGTGGTGAGCCAGTCGAAGCCCGTGCGGTTGGGCTTGAACGCCGCGTTGAAGGTCCCGAAGATCATCTTGAGCAGGAGGGGGCTGCGGCCACGCGAGCCGAGGCGCTTGTGCTCGAGCTTGGCGATGGTCTGGGCCACCAGGGCGAGGGGGCTCGGCTTGCCGCTGCTACCGGAGAGCACAGCCCCCCGCACGTCGATGCTGCGTTCCATGAGGGCGCGCTGAGCAATGAAGGAACCCATGCTGTGCCCGAAGATCACCAGCGGCAGGCCAGGGTTCTCCTCTTGCTCGTGGCGGAGGAGCTGCTCCTGATCGCGGACGACCCGGTGGAAGCCGCCCTCGGGCGCGAAGATTCCGAGCTCGTCGTCGGTGCGCGCGGTGCGGCCGTGGCCACGGACGTCACCCGCATACACCACCCAGCCCGCAGCGGTCAGCGCCTCGGCGAAGCGTGCATAGCGACCACCGTGCTCGGCCATCCCATGGACGATGTGCACCACACCACGGCGGGCGATGCCCTCGTCGGGGACCCAGCGGCGCACGAAGAGTTCTGCGCCGTCATCTGCCTGGAAAGTAAAGGAGTCTGCGCGCATGGAGCCGCCGACCCTACCACCAGAACAGGCCGTCCTCCCGGGATTTCGTGCGTCTGGGGCGTGGCCCCGAGAGAGCCTCGGACGTGTCGCGTGCGCCCCTGTTTTCTGGCACGGGCCTCGCAAATACCTCGCGCATGCCCGAGCGCCGATCGCTCCCCGTTCTCGCCTTGCGCGACACCGTTCTGTATCCCGGCATCGCCACCCCGATCACGGTGGGTCGCCTGAAGACCCTGCGGGCCGTGGAGGCCGCACTCCGCGCCGAAGGCGAAGAGAAGCGGCTCTTCGCGGTCGCCCAGCGCGACGCCGCGGAGGAGCCGACCACGGAGGGCCTCTATCACGTGGGGGTCGTCGCGCGGATCACCCAGGTGCAGCGCTTCGGCGCGGGCCTCCAGATCATCCTGTCCTGCGAGACGCGGGCGACCGCGCTGCAATACACCGAGGTGAGCGGGGTCATGCGGGCGGTCACGGTCGAGCTGGCCGACCTGCCCCCGATGATCGACGCCGCCGCAAACGAGGAGGCGCTCACCCGGGAGGTCCGCGACCAGGCCGTGGTCTACGGTCGGCGGCGCGGCGCGCCGGAGGACGTGCTGAGGCAGTTCGTCAGCACCCTCCATGACGGCAAGGAGCTGGTGAACCACGTCGCCTTCTACCTGGACCTGGAGACCGCCGAGAAGCAGGCGCTCCTGGAGACCCTCTCGAACGATCAGCGGCTGGAGCGCCTCAACGAGCACCTGCACCACCAGATCGAGATCGCAGAGGCGCAGGAGCGCATCCGGACCAGCGTCGAGGAGGAGCTGGGAGAGCGGCAGCGGGAGATGTACCTGCGCGAGCAGCTCCGGGCGATCCAGAAGGAGCTGGGCGAGTCGGACGAGGAGGTCAGTGCCGAGCGGCTGGAGCAGAAGCTGGAGAAAGCCGGTCTGCCCGAGGAGACGGCGCGCGAGGTGCGCCGCGAGCTGAACCGGCTGAAGCGCATGGGGCGCGAGACGTCCCCCGAGGCGCAGCAGCTCATGAGCTGGCTGGAGTGGGTGGCCGACCTGCCCTGGAACGAGCGCACGCCGGACCACGTGGACCTGGACGAGGCGCGGCGCATCCTGGACGAGGAGCACTACGCGCTCGGGGACGTGAAGGACCGGGTGCTGGAGTTCCTGGCGGTGCGCAAGCTCCGGGCCGATCAGACGCCCGAAGGCGATGCGCGGAGCCGGGCGATCTCGCGCGGGCCGATCCTGCTCTTCCTGGGCCCTCCTGGTACGGGCAAGACGTCGATCGCGGAGTCGATCGCGCACGCCCTCGGGCGCAAGTACGTGCGCGTGGCGCTCGGTGGCGCGCGGGACGAGGCGGACATCCGCGGCCACCGGCGCACGTACGTCGGCGCGCTGCCAGGGAGGATCCTGCAAGGGATGAAGCGGGTGGGGTCGAAGAACCCCGTCGTGGTGCTCGACGAGATCGACAAGCTGGGGGTCTCGTACCAGGGCGACCCGGCCTCGGCGCTGCTCGAGGTGCTGGACCCGGCGCAGAACCATGGGTTCGTGGATCACTACCTGGGGCTGCCCTTCGACCTGTCGGAGGTGCTGTTCATCTGCACGGCCAACCTGCGCGACGGCATCCCGGGGCCCCTGTTCGACCGGATGGAGACGATCGCGTTCGCTGGCTACACCGAGGTGGAGAAGCACGAGATCGCACGCCGGTACCTGCTGCCGAGGCAGCTCGACGAGAACGGGCTGCGGGAGGGTCAGCTCGCGGTGGCCGACCCGGCGCTGCGGGAGCTGATCACGTCGTACACGCGCGAGGCGGGGGTGCGACAGCTCGAGCGCTCGATCGGGGCGCTGGCGCGCAAGGCTGCGCGTCGGATCGCGACGAACGAGATCGAGCGGGCGGAGATCCTGTCGGCCCTGTCGGTGCGGGAGCTGCTCGGCAGGTCGCTGGTGCGGCCGGAGCGGCGGCTCCTGCGCGACGCCGCCGGGGTGGTGACCGGGATGTACTACACGCCCATGGGCGGCGACATCATGCACGTGGAGGCCACGGTGATGCCCGGGAAGGGCGAGTTCATCCTCACGGGTCAGCTCGGCGACGTGATGAAAGAGAGCGGCCGCGCTGCCCTGTCCTATGCACGAGCGCACGCGGGCGGGCTGGGCATCCCCGCGCGTCGGCTCCAGGGGCATGACGTCCACCTGCACGTCCCCGCGGGGGCAGTCCCCAAGGACGGGCCCTCGGCTGGCGTGCCCATCGCGGTCGCGCTGGTGAGCGCGCTGTCCGGGCGCCCGGTGCGCAGCGACGTGGCCATGACCGGCGAGATCACCCTGCGTGGGACGGTGCTGCCCATCGGCGGGATCAAGGAGAAGGTGCTCGGCGCGCACCGGGCAGGGATCCCCGAGATCATCCTCCCCGCGGAGAACGAAGCGGACCTCGACGATCTGCCGGTGGATGTGCGCAGCTCGCTCCAGTTTCACCTGGTCGAGCACCTGGATCAGGCCATCGCGCTCTGCCTCCGTGCTCGGCCTCTTCGCGCCGAGACCGATGAGGGAGAAGAGACCTCTCGGACCTACGCGCGGGCCTCCTAGGAGGCTGGTCTCCCCCCGGGTCCGTTGGAGGACCCATTTTACAGAGTCATTCACATCACAAAGCACACGATGCCACTCTCCGGGCATGCCAGAGAATGCCAGGCCGGACCGGGGAGAAGAGCCCGTGTGCCTTTCGCCCGCGCCACCCGAACCGCTACACTGTGCCTGTCGAGCAGCAGCGGCGCGGGAGTGCCGCAGGAGAGCAGGCGCACGAGATGGCGGAGCAGCAACGATACCGGGTCATCAAGCGACTTGCCTCGGGCGGTATGGCCGAGGTGTTCGTGGCCGAGAGCGCAGGGATCGAGGGGTTCAAGAAGCGCGTCGCGATCAAGCGCGTGCTCCCTCACCTGAGCAAGAAGGACCAGTTCGTCGCGATGTTCCTGGACGAGGCGCGGCTGTCGGCTCAGCTCTCGCACTCGAACGTCGTCTCCGTCTTCGACATCGGCGTCGGCGACGGCGCGTACTTCATCGTCATGGAGTACGTCGACGGGGCCGATCTCCGGAACGTGAACGAGCACCGGAAGAAGATCGGTCGGACGATCCCCGTCGAAGTGGCGACGTTCATTTGCGCAAAGATCTGTCAGGGGCTGGCTTACGCGCATGAGGTCTCCACGCCGGATGGCACGCCGCTCCAGATCGTCCACCGTGACATCACGCCGGCGAACATCCTGATCACCAAGCATGGTGAGGTGAAAATCGTGGATTTCGGGCTGGCCAAGGCGACCAGCCAGCTCGCGCGGAGCGACCCGGGCATCATCAAGGGGAAGTTCGGCTACCTCGCGCCTGAGACGGTGCTGGAGTCGGGCGTCGATCATCGGGTCGATATTTTCGCCGTCGGCATCATGCTGTGGGAGCTGCTCGCGGGGCGCCGCCTGTTCCAGGGCGACACCGACTTCGCGACCGTGCGGCTGGTGCGAGATGCCGTGATACCGCCCCTGTCGAAGATCAACCCGGAGGTGCCCCCGGAGCTGGATCAGCTTCTCGGCAAGGCGCTCGCGAAGGACCCTACTCAGCGCTACGGTACGGCGCGCGAGCTGGGGCGGGATCTCGTTCGCTTGCTCTACGGGATGGGTCGTCCCGTCAACGAGGACGATGTCGCCGGGCTCGTGCGCAGCGCCATGGGAACGCCAGCGCACCACATCGATCCGACGCAGAAGATCGCCGAGATGATCGATCTGACGCTGCTCGAGTTCAAATCGCTGGCGAAGGAAGAGAGCGACGGCGAGGGGATCGACCCGGGTGTCATCAGCCTGAACCTGAGCGTCTTCGGTGAGCCGCACGGCAGCCAGAGCCCTTCGATCGACGAGCCTCTGGAGCTGGGTGGTCTGGCGGACGAGCTGGAAGGCCCCGAGTCGATGCCCGACAATACGGACGCGTCGCGCTCCACGGGGTGGTTCTCGCGCTGGCTGCGCTAGGGGTGAGCCTGACGTAGCTGCGGCGCCGACTCCGGCATCGAAAGCACGCGCGCCGGGTGACTCCGCCCGGCTCGCCGAGCGCGACCGGCAGGGCACGGAGCGTGTGTCATACCAAGCCCTGCGTCCCGGACTCTCCGGGTGCGCTGGGGTTGGATCATGGCTCGATCTGTCCGCAACAAGGATCCTCTTCTGGGCCGGCATGCCGTCGTCATCGGCGGCAGCATGGCCGGGCTGCTCGCGGCGCGCGTGCTCTCCGATCACTTCGAGAGGGTGACGATCATCGAGCGCGACGTGATCTCCACGGAACCCGCGCCGCGCAAGGGCGTGCCGCAGGCGCGGCATGTCCACGTGCTCCTCGCACGCGGGCTCGATGTGCTGGGCGAGCTGTTCCCGGGGGTCGGCGACGAGCTCGCCGCCGCCGGGGCCGAGCGCATCGACTTCGGGACGGACATGCGCTGGCAGTCGTTCGGGACCTGGAAGGTCTGTTTCCCCCGAGGGCTGCGCTGCTCGTTCCAGAGCCGCGCGCTGCTGGAGGCGGTGGTCCGGCGACGCGCGCTCGCGCTCGACGGGGTGCGCCTGCGCGACGGGCTGCGCGCGACCGGTCTCGCGACGGATCCGTCAGGCCGGCGCATCACCGGGGTGCGGGTCGAAGGGGGGCTCGCCGACGAGCTGATCCCGGCCGAGCTGGTGGTCGACACGAGCGGGCGTGGCTCCCGCATGCCGACCTGGCTCGAGACGCTCGGCTACGCGGCGCCCGAGGAGGCCTCGGTGCGGGTCCACGTGGGCTACGCGAGCCGCATCTACCGGCGACCCGAGCCAGCACCAGGCTCCTGGAGGGCGCTGTACATGCTGGGCACCGAGCCAGGCCACCGCGCCGGCGTCATCTCGCCCATCGAGGGGGGCCGCTGGATGGTGACGCTGATCGGCCTGCTCAAGGACTATCCCCCCGCCGACGAGCGCGGGTTCCTGGAGTTCGCGCGCGGGCTGGCCTCGGATGAGCTGTACCAGGCGATCCGCGGCGCCGAGCCGCTGACCGACATCGCCAGCCACAGGTTCCCGTCCCATGTCTGGCGACGTTACGACCGGCTGGCGCGCTTGCCCGAGGGGCTGGCGGTGCTGGGCGACGCGCTCTGCAGCATCAACCCGGTCTATGGTCAGGGCATGACCACCGGCGCCCTCTCCGCGCTGACGCTCGATCGCTGCCTGCACGAGCAGCGCCGCGCGCGGCACACGCGTCCGGGCGAAGAGTTGTGCGGGCTCACGCGGCGATTCCAGTCCCGCGTCGCCGAGGTGGTCGAGGCGCCGTGGCGCATCGCGACCGGCGAGGATCTGCGGTTCCCGGAGGTCGAAGGAGAGCGCTCGCGCTCGCAGACGCTGCTCAACTGGTACGCTCGACACGTGCATGGGCTCTGCGGCTACGACCCCGAGGTGACGGCGCGGTTCTGCCGCGTGCAGCACATGCTCGCCGGGCCGCTCGCGCTGTTTCACCCGCGGGTGGCGATCGCAGTGCTGCGCCGTCAGCTGGGCCTCGACCACCCGCATGCCTTCGGGGCCTGAGGCCACACGAAGATGCCCGACGGCATGGAACTCCACCCCAAGGACATCCCGACGGCGCTGGCTCACCTCTACCGGGGCGAGCTGGGCCGGATGGTGGCCTACCGGGGGCGGCTGGACACCACCACGAACTGGGCGGTCGGCACCTCGGCCGCGCTCACCACGTTCGCGCTGGGGCAGGATCGGGTGCCGCACGGGGTGTTCCCGCTCGTGCTGCTCCTCGATCTGATCTTTCTCTGGATGGAGTCCCGCCGCTTCCGCTTCTACGAGCTCAGCCGCATGCGCGTGCGGCTTCTGGAGACGGGCTTCTACGGGGCGGTGCTCGGCAAGGACGCGCAGGAGGGCTGGCAGGACGCGCTGTGGACGAGCTTGAGGACGCCGCGCGCGCCGCTGGGGCTGATCCAGGCGGCCTCGGTGCGGCTGCGGCGCAACTACCTGTGGCTGCTGCTGGCCGTGTACCTCGGCTGGGCGCTGAAGCTCTGGCCGAGCCAGGGGGACGCTGCGATCACGGCCGCGGTGGGCCCGGTGTCAGGGACATGGATCCTGGGAGGCGCGGCCGCGCTGCTGGGGGCGCTCGTCGTCGTCTCGACGCTGTACCGACTCCCCGAGGAGGAGTGAGCGCCAGAAGGCCGACCGACACGACGAGGAAGTGCCCCCCCGCCGGGATGGGCATCAGTGCGGGCAGGTGATGCGGTGGGCCTCGTCGCCGCCCGCCGGGACGCAGATGCAGTCGGCCTGCGACGTCGAGCGGTACACGAGCCCCGCAGGGCAGGCCTTCAAAGGCAGGGCCGCGTCGGGACAAGCGACGTCTTCCGTCTTCCGCTCCCCCTTCGCCTCGGTGCCTCCCACAGGAGCGTCGCCCACGAAGACGAAGCACTCCGGATGGTGCGCGTCGTAGCTCAGGTAGACCACGCTCCCGTCGGGCAGCTTCGGATTGAGCGCCTCGCTCCCCTGGTACTCGGCGGCGCTGACCGGGGGCCCTGACGCGTTCCCTCCCCCGCAGCCCCAGAGCAGCGCTGCGCCGAGCAGGGACACGCCGAGCACGGACACGCCACGCTGCACGGCGCTCGCGACGCGCCAAGAACCCCCTCGACCGGGCATCCATCGTCGTCCAGCCGCTCGCATCACCGGGCTCCAGGGGCAGGTGGCGCTCCAGGGGGCGTCACGATCATGGTGTTGTGGAACAGAAACTCCAGCCACGCCCCATCGCGCTTCCGGAAGATCCGCGTGAACCGGAACGCCTTGACCGGGACAGGCTTGCCAGCGCGCTCGGCGACGGCGCTCAGCGTCCCCGTGACGATCGCCAGGTCACCTTCGATGAACCAGCGCGACGAGGTGATGTCGTAGGACTGGAACCTGAGCGTCCCCGAGCGGATGTCGCCGAGCAGCGCCTCCTTGTCCTGGAGCATGCCGAACACATTGTTGTGGATGTGGTCGGGCGCGACGAGCTGCTCCAGGGTGGCCACGTCGTTGCTGGCGTACGCTGCGACCAGCCGCCGGTGGAGGGCTTCCAGCTCCGCCTCGATGGCCGCGGTGTCCGCCGTTCCCTCGCTCGCCGCGGCGCCTTTCGCGGTGGCCGCATTCTCGATGGCTCCTGACGCCCCGGGGGCCGGCTGCGCTTCGGGCGGGCACGGCCCCGACATGTGCGTGGAGGAGGCGGTACACGCCGAGAGCCCGCAGGCGAGGGCCCACGCGAGGCCACTGAGACGCATCCAGCGTTTCATGAGGCCCGTACGAACCAAACCCGCACCAGCCTGTCAAGCACGCCCACCGCGGCCCTCCCAGCCGGCACGGCGCAGGAAGGCCTCCAGCGTCGACAGCCCCGGGTGGAGCGCCCGCAGCCCCGGAATGAACGCGCCGAAGCCCACTTCGTGCGCCCACCGGAACACCGAGGCCAGCTCCTCACTGAACGCCTTGACCCGCTCGAGCCCCGCGAGACTCCCGGTGAAGCGGATCTCCTTCCCCATCACCCGCGAGAAGACCGCTGCCATCTCCAGCATGGAGAGTTCGTCACCGGCGAGATCGAAGGCCGAGCCGACGAACTCCCGGGGACGATCGAAGGCCATGCCCACGAAGTGTCCGATGTCGTCGACCGCGATCACCTGCAACCGCGTCTCCGGCGCGAGCGAGAGTTCCAGGCGCCCCTCCAGGATGGGCTGCATGAAGCCCCAGGCCGGATGGACGAGGTTGTCCATGAAGAACACCGAACGCACGAACGTCCACGGAATGCCGATGGCCTTCGCGTGCAGCTCGATCCGGCGCTTGGACTCGGTGCTGGGGATGCACGGCGTCGCGGCCGCGCCACCGGCCGACGCCTGCACGAAATGCCGGACATCCGCAGCCTTCGCCGCGTCGAGCAGCGCCTTCCCTTGCCGCACCTCGTGCTCGAGGCCGATGCAGGGCCCAGGGAACCCGTCCCAGAAATTCTGGACACCGAAGACGCCGTACACGCCGCGCGTCGCCTCGGCGAGCGACGCCGCATCGTCGAAGTCGCCCTGGAGCACCCGCACGCCAGCCTCGGACAGCGCCTTCGCCGCAGGCTTCTGCGGGTCACGACACAGCGCGCGGACACGATACCCACGCTGCAACAAGTGGCGCACCACGGCGCCTCCCTGGGCGCCTGTCGCACCCGTCACCAGGATCTCTCGCTCGCTCTGAGTCATTGACGGCACGGTACACGCATCACGACCTCCGCCGTGCACCTTCGCGTCCGCCGTCCCGGCAGCAGCTCGCCCGCCCGACCCGGCAGCGCGCACCCCGCGCACCTCGCCCGGTCTCGCGATCCCCCGACGGCCCCTCCCCTCCGTCGGAATTCCCTCCAGACGCCAGCTCACCCCCCGGTCACCAGCGCACTCTCCACCGTGCCAGCTCCCCCCCCAAGTCGCTGGCACTTGTCCCCACGAGCCGGCTCACCCCCCAGTCACCAGCTGTCTCCCAGCGAAGTCAATGCATGAGACGTCGATGCAGAGCGTCCCAGTTCTGGATATAGGAGATGCATTCGGACGCGGTCAAGGCTGCACACAGCCCGATCCCAGCGTCTCGCACGTGCGTGAGTTCAGCACTGCCATTCGCTTCCACGCGCGCTCCTCTGACCACATGGAAGGCAGCTTCGTCCGTGGCAAAGAAACCATCGCATCCGGAAGAGGTCCTGCTGCAATCGGCGATTGAAGCTGTAAGCGCCCCTCAGGGGATCCCACACGCAATGTGCAACCTGCTCACACCGCGCCCCTGAGCGCCACGAGAGCGCCACGATTTCCAGTTCTATTGAGCTGACCCGCCGTGGGATCTTCCAGGATCCGATGCATGTGGAATGCGGTGACGCCGCAACAGCTCCGCCACGAGGTCGCTGGGGAGCGCCGGAGCGCGATGGCCGCTGTGACCGACCATGTCGACGCCGGCGCAGATGGCGTTGAGGATGGCCTCCTCCACGACGTCGACCGTCGCTTCGTAGAGCGGGTCGATCGTGGTGTCGAGAATGAGTTCGACCACGTGGCGCCCGTGCTCGGAAAGGCGGGGAATGCGGTTGGCGGTGCTCCAGGAGAGGATGATCTCGCCCGAGTTGTGCGCCGCATAGCCGCCGGTCCTGCCGATCGCCAGGGCGGCGCGGCGTGACAGCCTGCCGAGCTGCCGGTGGGTCATCGGCACGTCGGTCGCCACCAGCACGATGATCGAGCCGGCGGGGGCCCGCTGCGGGACGTGGGCGAAGCGGTCGGCGATCATCCGCCCGATCGGAACGCCGTCGATGCGCAGCAAGTCTCGCACGCCGAAGTTGGAGAGCACGAGCGAGCCCACCGTGTACGAGACGCCCGCGAGGTCGATGATCCGGCTGGAGGTGCCGATGCCGCCTGCGAAGTGGAAGGTCTGCATCCCGGTCCCCGCCCCGACGCATCCTTCCTCGACCGGCCCGGCCCGCACACCGTCGAGCGCCTCGGCCACATCGGCCGGCGTGACGTGGCGGCCCACGGCGTCGTTCATGTAGCTGTCGTCGCACTCGGCCACGACGGGGATCACCACGTCGTATTCCTGGCCGATCATCGGGTGCTGCTGCGAGAGCCAGGCGACGGTCGAGTCGGCCACCCGCCCCACACACAGTGTGCTGCAGAGCAAGATCGGCGTCTCGCAGAGACCCCACTCCTCGATCTGCGACAGGCCCGTCACCTCCCCTGCCCCGTTGAGCACGTAGCTCGCGGCGAACACGCGATCGAGGAAGGGATCGCCGTGGGCCGGCATGACCGCGGTCACCCCCGTGCGCACGGGCCCGACCCCGGGGACGAGCTTGCCGCTCCCCTCGACGAGGGTGACGTGGTTCACGCGCACACCGTCGACGTCGGTGATCGCGTTGTGCTGACCGACCGGGAAGCGGCCAATCGAGACGCCCAGCTCACGCAACCGGGGCTTGCGCGGGGTTCCCCCGCTCATGCGCCGTTCACTCCTCGAGGACCCGGCGGCTGCCCTCCAGCGGGTTTGTCGGACGGCGCGCTGGGCGCGGGGGCGATGGTTGGCGCCGGGGGCGACGCCATCACGGCAGGCGCCGCAGGTGTCACGGCGAGCGCCGCGGGTGTCACGGCGAGCGCCGCGGGTGTCACGGCTGGCGCTGCCGATGTCGCAGACCGGTCGACGCCCTGCACTGCGTTCACCTGCCCCCCCTGCGCCACCTGCGCTGCGGGGAGGGTCGAAGGCTTCGCGTTCGGCTCCGGCGCGCGACCTTCACGCCCCTCACGCTGCCGCTTCAAGCAGCCGGACATGATCTCTCCGATCAACGATCGGAAATCCATGCCCGCGACCCGCGCGATCGTACACAGATCGCTGAAGTCCGGCGTCAGCCCTGGCAACGGATTGATCTCGATCACGTACACCTTGCCGTCCTTCGTCATGCGCAGATCGACGCGCGCCACGTCCCGACAGTCGAGCGCCATGAAGGTATCACGTGCAACCTTCTCGATGCGCTTCTGTTCGGGCGCGGAAAGCTTCGCGGGGCACTCGAAGCTCACCGCCGTGGCCCCCAGCAGCTTCTCTTCGAAGCCGTAGACGGGGTGAGAAGGGGATCCATTGAAGACCACCTCCATGGGCGGCAGCACCTTGGGGCGTCGCTCGCCGAGCAAGCCCACGGTGAACTCCCGGCCCGGGATGTACTCTTCGATCAAAGCGGGCTGGTGGTACCGCTCGATGAGCTGCCGCGCCGCCGTCCGCGCCGAGGCCTCGTCGTGCACCACCGACGACGAGGTGATGCCCTTCGACGTCCCCTCGGCATTCGGCTTCACGATGACGGGGTAACGGAACGCCTTCATCTTCTCGCGGCCGGTCGAGAGCACCTGCCACTCCGCCGTGTCGATACCGGCGGACCGCAAGATCTGCTTGGTGAGGCCCTTGTCCAGGCAGAGCGAGAGCGTCGTCGCGTCCGAGCCGCTGTAGGGAACGCCGAGCAGCTCGCAGAGCGCCGGCACCTGGGCCTCACGGCCGCGCCCCCGGATGCCCTCGGCGATGTTGAAGACCACGTCGGGCGAGGCGTCTGCGATGCGTCGGGGCAGGTCTGGCGTCGCCTCCAGAGGGACCACCGTGTGGCCGTAGCTCTCGATGGCCTCGGCGATCGCCTGGATGGTCTTCGGCGAGTCGAACTCGGCCTCCGCGTCCGTCTCCGCGGCCTCGGCCCGGCGCATGTTGTAGGCGAAGCCCACCCGCAGCGCCCCGCGAGGGGACTTGCGCGGCGCCCCGTCCAGCAGGTGCATGAGCCCACGGCGCCGGCAAGCGCTGCGCACCACGGCCAGAATCACCCCGTCGAAGTCGACCCCCTTCTGCGACGAGGAGACGAACACCGGCTGCCCCGGCTCCAGCGAGGGCAGCCCGTCCACCTCCAAGAAATGCACCTCGTGATCCCGGTCTCCCAGGGACGAGGGCGTGATCCGGAATTCGCAGCGGACGTGGTCCTTCAGGTCCAGGGCGCGCACGATGCGGCCGGTGAGCGCACGAATTCTCTGCGCGACCGTGGAAGGAAGCTGCGCCATCCGGAAGGCGACATGCTCGGTGCGCGCGTTCTTGAGGTAGTAGTCGTAGACGTTGTAAGGACCGGCCACCGCAGGGTCGATGCAGTACTCGACCGGATCGAGAATGCCGTCCTCTCCCAGTCCATCCACGAAGGAGCAGCCCACGTCGAACCCGCGCAGGTAGCGCTCGATGAGCAACCCCGCCTCGAAGCGGGGCAGCAGCCGATCGATGACCTCGGCCAGCTCGTGCGCGTCCTCGCACACGCTCCAGGCGCTGGAGATCCCCTTCGACGACCCCTCGAAGTTCGGCTTCACGATCACCGGGAACACGACATCGTCGAGCGCGCCGCTCTCCAGGCTCGCGCGCCGGATCAGCCGGGCGCGCGGCGTGGGCACCGCGTACGACGCCAGCACCCGCTTCGTCAGCGCTTTGTCCAGCGCGATCGCGTGCGCGTAGGCGTCGGAGCCGGTGTACGGGATGCCCATCTCGTCGAACAGCGACGGATAGAACGCCTCGCGCGTCTTGCCCTTGTGCCCCTCGGCGGTGTTGAAGATCAGGTCCGGCTGGAGCGCCTCGAGCCGCGCGATGACACGCGACGCCGGCCCGCTCACCTCGATGCGCTCCACCTCGTGCCCGGCCCGCTCGAGCGCCGCGGAGATCGCGTTGATCGTCTCCGGACTATCGAACTCTGCCTCCTCGGGAGAGCCAGTGATCTTCAGGTTGTGGGTCAGAGCAATGCGCATTGTCTCCCTCGGATGTGTGCGGGTGACGACGGCGCGTCAAGCCCGCTCCCCTCGCAGCGCAGGCCGTGCTAGCGACAGCCCGTGGCGGAGCAGTACGAGCACGGAGACACCACGCAGGATCCTCGCGTGGTGATGAACGAAGAGCTGAACGGCCCCCAGGCGGACGCGGTCACACACGTCGACGGGCCGCTCCTCATCTTCGCGGGCGCGGGCAGCGGCAAGACACGGGTCATCGTCTACCGCATCGCCAACCTGCTCGCCGGCCATCACGTACCGCCGTACCGTATCCTTGCGGTGACCTTCACCAACAAGGCCGCCGGCGAGATGAAGCTCCGCCTCGAACGCCTGGTGGGCCCCGAGATCGTCCGGGACCTCTGGGTGGGCACGTTCCATTCCGTCTGCGTCCGCTTGCTCCGGAAGCACCACGAGGCCGCGGGGCTGGATCGTGGCTTCGTCATCTACGATGACGCGGACCAGCGCGCCGTCGTGGCCCGCGTCCTCAAGGAGCTCGATCTCGACGACCGCCGCTACCCGCCGCGCCAGGTCCTCTCGCGCATCCACGCCTACAAGCAAGAGGGGCGCAGCCCCGACGACATCGACTCCGACAGCTACTTCGACGATGCGGTGACGCGCTGCTACCGCGCCTACGAGCGTCACCTCAAGACGGCCAGCGCCGTCGACTTCGACGACCTCCTCCTCGCCGTGCTCCGCCTCGTCGAGGACCCGGAGAGCCTCGCCGGCGAGGACCTCCGGAGCCGCTTCCGTTACGTGCTGGTCGACGAGTTCCAGGACGTGAACCACGTCCAGTACCGCCTCGTCCGCGCCCTCTGCCAGAAGCACGACAACCTGTGCGTGGTCGGCGACGACGACCAGAGCATCTACCGCTGGCGCGGGGCCGACGTCCGCGTCATCCGCGGCTTCCGCCGTGACTTCCCCACGGCGAACGTCATCAAGCTGGAGCAGAACTACCGCTCGGTCGGCAACGTCGTCCAGGCCGCCCTCGGTGTCATCCGCCACGCCAAGGACCGCGAGCCCAAGGAGCTGTGGACCTCGAACCGCCCTGGCGATCCAGTCCAGGTGGTCGCCGCCGACAGCGAGCACGACGAGGCGGCGTGGGTCGCCGCGCGCATCCGCGAGCTCACCGAGCAGGGCGTCTCTCCGCGCGAGATCGCCGTCTTCTACCGTGTCCACGCCCAGTCGCGCGTCCTCGAAGAGGTGCTCCGCTCCGAGCGCATCCCCTACCAGATCATCGGCGGCACCCGCTTCTTCGAACGCGCCGAGATCAAGAACCTGCTCTCGTACCTGCGCGTCGTGGTCAACCCGAGGACGGACGTCGACCTCCACCGCATCATCAACGTCCCGCCCCGCAAGATCGGCGCGACCACCATCGACCGGCTGATCCAGGTCGCCGACAACCTCCAGGTCTCCCTCTACGACGCCATCCAGCCCCTCGCCGAAGGCGCCATCCAGGACGCCCACACCGGGAACAAGCCCAGCGTCACCCCGCAGATCCGGAAGAACCTCCTCGCCTTCCGCGACATGATGGAAAAGCTGCGCGAGATGGCCCGCGAGGCCTCCCCGAGCCAGCTCGCCGAAGAGATCCTCGAGCGCACCGGCTACGCCCGGCTCCTCAAGGAAGAGGACAACGCCGAAGCCGACGCGCGCCTCCAGAACCTCCACGAGCTGCTCCAGTCCATCCTCGACTACGAGGAAGAGATGAAGGCCGCCGGCGAGCCCGCCCTCCTCACCGGCTACCTGGAGCGCGTCAGCCTGACCTCCGACGCCGACACCCTGGAAGACGTCCCCAAGGTCGCGATGATGACCATCCACGCCGCCAAGGGCCTGGAGTTCCATGCCGTCTTCCTCACCGGCATGGAAGAAGATCTCTTCCCCTTCCGCAGCATGGAGCCCTCACGCAACGACGACGTCGAAGAAGAGCGCCGCCTCGCCTACGTGGCCGTCACCCGCGCCCGCGAGAAGCTCTGGATCACCCACGCCTCCCGCCGCGCCATCTTCGGCCAGACCCGCTACAACGCCCCGAGCCGCTTCCTCAAGGACATGCCCGCTTCCGCGGTCCGCGGCGTGCTCACCCCCGCGAGCCAGCTCATGGCCCGCCGTCCCGAAGGCTCGGGCGGCTTCGGCATGTCGCAAGGTGCAGGCCGCTTCGGCGGTGGCCGTGGCGATCGCGACCGCTCCGCAGGCGCACGCTTCGACGACGGACCCCGCCTCGCCTGGCGTCACCCCCAGCAAGGCGCCATGGGCTCCGCCGGCAGCGCCAGCCCCCCGGCCGCCCTCCGTAACCTCCCCGTGCGCCCACCGACCCCGTCAGCCACCGCCGCCCCTGGCGAACGCTTCGTGGAACGCGAGCCCGATGTCGAGAGCGACGGCGAGGCCATCTCCTTGCGCCGCGGCTCCCGCGTCCAGCACGACCGCTTCGGCCTGGGTACCGTGAACAGCATCGACCCCGGCCCCGACCCCATCGCGAGCGTCACCTTCTCCGGCTGGGGGACCAAGCGCATCATGGTCCGGTTCCTGAAACCGCTCGAAGGGAGATGAGCATGACGGGGGGGATCACCATCGGCGTCGACCTCGGCGGCACCAAGATCGAGATCGCAGCGCTGAAGCTCGATGCGCGGCTGCACGCCTCCGGACCCCACCCCGCCGGCCCGAGTGCCTCCGCGAGCAGCACCTCCAGCGCGAGCACCGCCGTACCCGACGTCGTCGCCCGCCGCCGCATCCCCACCCACCGCGAGCGCGGCTACGACGCCGTCCTCGAAGAGACCGCCACCCTCATCGAGTCGTTCGCTGCCGAGCTGGGCCTCGACCTGCGCCACACACCCCTCGGCGTCGGCATGCCCGGGAGCATCACCCGCGCTGGCCTGATCAAGAACGCCAACACCGTCTGCCTGAACGGCCGCCCCTTCCGCACCGACCTCGAAGCCCGCCTCCGTCGCCCCACCGCCTTCGACAACGACGCCAACTGCTTCGCCCTCGCCGAGGCCTTCCTCGGCGCCGCCGCCCCCTACCGCGACGGCGTCGTCTTCGGCGTCATCATGGGTACGGGCGTCGGCGGTGGCCTCGTCCTCCACGGCCGCCCCTGGCCAGGCCCCCAGGGCATCGCTGGCGAGTGGGGTCATCATGGCGTCTACGCCGACCGCGGCGCCCCTTGCTACTGTGGCCAGCGTGGCTGCCTGGAGCAGTACATCAGCGGCCCCGCCGTCGAGGCCGACTACGCCCAGCGTGCCGGCACCGCACGCCACCTCGACGAGATCGCCGCCCGCAGAGACCACGACCCCCACGCCCAGGCCGCCCTCGACACCTTCCTCGACGCCTACGGCCGCGGCCTCGCCAACCTCATCGACATCCTCGACCCCAGCGCCGTCGTCCTCGGCGGAGGCGTGAGCCAGCTCGACCTCCTCTATGACGAGGGCCGCGCGCGGGTCGCCCGGTACGTCTTCAACGACGAGCTTTCGACCCCCATCCTCCGCAACGCCCTCGGCGACTCCGCAGGCGTCATCGGCGCCGCCCTGCTCGGCGCAGCGAAAGCGGACGCCTGCTCCAGCCCCCCCTCGTCACGCGACCCAAGCCCACGCTGAGCATCGATTCCGGACGGTCTGGGACCATGCTCCGTCGGAAAGACGCCCATGACGCGCGGGTCACATATCGCGCAGGTTATCGACAGCGGCGACATCGTTCACAGATGCCCTGCTGGGTGAAACAGCAGCACCAACTTGCGATCTCCACTCGCGACGTGGCCCGTTACCTCGACGCGACAACGCCCCCTTCCGAGCGCATCGACGCCCCCCGTCACCTCGACGCAGCGACGCCCCTCACCCCATCGTCGCCGCCCTCACCCCGGCGATGCCGTCGTCATCCCAGCGTCGCCAGCGCCACGTTCTCGTCTGCGAGTGCCGCCGGATCCAGCACCGCCTTCGCCGCGACCAGCTTCTTCGCCGCCACGAAATCCGCCGGCCGCCCCACCACGTCCGCCGCGATCAGGTGCCCGTCTGCCAGGTAGAACGCCGAGAACGCCCGGTTCTCCATCGAGCCGCGCACCACGCACCGATCGTACCCCGTCGACAGCCCCACGAGCTGCAACCGCATCCCGTACTGCTCCGACCAGAACCACGGCACCGCCGGCGTCGGCGCCGCCTTCCCGAGCACCGTCGCCGCGGCCACCCGCGCGTGCTCCATCGCGTTCGGCACCGACTCCAGCCGGATCCTTCGCCCCGCGTACGCGCTCGGCTGGTTCGCGCAGTCCCCCACCGCCAGCACCCTCGGGTCGGACGTCTGCGCCAGCGCGTCCACCACGATCCCATCGTCCACCGCGAGCCCCGCTGCCTCGGCCAGCTCCGTGTTCGGCACCAGCCCGATGCCCACCAGCACCACGTCGGCGGCGATCCGCTCCTCCACCCCGTCCTGTTCCACCACCACCTCGCGCACCGCCTCACCCGCCTCGTCCAGCGTCACGCCCTTCACCGTTGCCGGCATCCGGAACGTCACCCCGCGATCCCGGTGCACCCCCTCGATGAACCCCGACACCTCGGGCCCCGTCACCCGCGACAGCACCCGCGGGGCCACGTCGATCACCGTCACCTGCACCCCGAGCTGCACCGCCGCTGCGGCCACCTCCAGCCCGACATACCCCGCCCCGATGAGCACCAGGTGCTTGCCCGCCACGAAGTGCGACCGCATCCCCTCCACATCGGGGATCGACCGCAGGTAGAACAGGTTCCCGAGCTTGTACGGGTCCACGCCCGGCAGCTCCAGCATCCGCGCCCTACCTCCGGTCGCGAGCACCAGCTTGTCGTAGGCGAGCCGGCTCCCATCGTGGAGCACCACCTCGCGCGCCTCCCGCTCGACGGCCGTCACCCGCGTCCCGAGCTTGAGCGCGATGTTGAACCGCTCGTACGTCGCCTCGGGCTTCAGGTAGAGCTGCGCGAGCTGCACCTTGCCCAGCAGAAACCCTTTCGAGAGAGGTGGCCTCTGGTAGGGCGGGTGCGCCTCGTCCCCCACGAGCACGACGCGCCCCTCGTAGCCTTGCTGCCGGAGCGAGGTCGCCACCTCGCCGCCAGCCTGCCCTGCCCCCACGATGACCACCGTCTCTTCCACGTTCATCACTTCTGCTCCAGGGCCTCGATAGCACCACCGTCGTCCGCAAGCGCCTGTTTGTTCCGGCGCGCGGATCCCCTGGGCGCGCCATCAAGCTCGCTTGCGCGGTGCTCAGCCCCGGGCAGGTGTCCAGCCCAGGTGCAGCTCGTGCACCGTGTTCACTGCACCCGAAGCGAACACCGGCTTCGTCCCCGGCTTGATCCCGAACTCCGGGATCCGCTTCAGCCACTCCTCCAGGAAGATCCGCAGCTCGGTCCTGGCCAGCGTCGACCCGGGACAGCGGTGCGGCCCATTGCCGAACGCCGCGTGGGGCGCCGGCTTCGGCCGCAGGAAATCGACCGTCAGCGGCGCCTCCACCGTGCGCTCGTCCAGCCCCGCCAGGTGATTCGGCACGAGGATCCGCTCCCCCTCCTTGAGCTGCACCCCCTTGAACACGAAGTCGTGGGTGATCGTGCGCGTCGTGTTCACCAGCCCGTGACGCCGGATCAGCTCCTCGACCGCCTGCGGCAGGAGTGTCGGGTCCTCCGCGAGCTGCCGCCGGTGCACCGGGTGCTGCGCCATGAACCGCGCCACGAACCCCAGCATCGACGCCACCGTGTCCAGCCCGCCGACCAGCACCAGCATGCACAGGCGGATCGCCTCGTCCTGCGTGATCGGGCGCCCGTGCACCCGCGACCCTGCGATGTGGCTGATCAGATCGTTGCCAGGCCGCTCCGTCCGCTGCGCCACCCAGCCGGCGACGTACCTCGCCAGGTTCTGGTACGCGAGCCCCGCCGTCTCGGCGCTCTTCGGCCGGATCAGATCCTCGGCCCACGGCAGCAGCGTCTCCCGGTCCGCCCGCGGCAAGTCGACCAGATCGAGGAACACCACCACCGGGAGCTCCTTCGCGAAATCGCCGACGAACTCGCACTCACCCCGCGGCGCGATGGCCTCGACGAGCGCCACCGTCACCTCGCGGATCTTCGCCTCCATCGCCCCCACCGCGCGGATCGAGAACGCCGGCGAGATCAGCCCCCGGTAGGCCCCGTGCTGCGGCGGATCCAGCTCCACGGGCAGCGCCGTCGGCGCCCCTTTCGGCCGCGCCGTCGGGATGGACACATCCCTGTGCGAGAACCGCTCATGATCGGTCTGGATCACCACGATGTCCTCGGCGCGGGTCGCCACCCAGTGCCCACCATTGCGCGGCGTCCAGAAGATGTCCGGCCCCGACACCTGCACCTTTCGCCACGCGAGGTGCAGATCGTCTTCCATCCCTGCCGGGTGGAACACGTCGAGATCCACCACCAGATCCACCGGCACGTGGGCCGGAACGCCCCGCTCTGACTCCAGCTCATTGTTCATGGCGTCGAAATTCCCCCTGTCCTCGTCGTCTCACACCGAATCCGGACGCTCGTCCCTCGACGCCGCCCGTCACTCTCCGGACACCCGTCTTCCGACGGCGCCCGTCACCCTTCCGTCTGCGAGACGGGCAAATGGACCACCAGCCCCTCGAGCGCCGGGGTCACCTGCACCTGGCACGCAAGCCGGCTATTCGGCCGCACGTGGAAGGCACAATCGAGCATGACCCGCTCCTCCTCCGAGGGTTCCGGGATCTTCGCCACGAACGCCTCGTCCACGTAGGCGTGGCACGTCGCGCAGTTCGTGTAACCACCGCACTCAGCCAGCATCCCTGGCACCAAGTGGTCCATCGCCGCCTGCATGACCGACGTGCCCTCCTGCGCCTCGACCTCGTGCTCCGCCCCACTCGACATGACGAACTTGATCCTGGGCATGATCCCCTCCTCCATGCGCCGGCCTGCTGCATGGGATCGATGCCCCTGCCCCGGCTCACGTCGTCTTTTCGCTGTTTCCCCAGCGACGACACATCCGGACGACGCGGACATGGACGAGAGGTCTCGGACCCGTCGAAAACGACCCCAACGAGAAACGCCGCCCCGGACACGCACCGCCGGACCGCCGGACTCGCAGCGCCGGACACGCGGCGCCAGACACGCAGCGGTGATCACGTAGTCCAGAAACGCCGGACTCGCAGCGCAGGACACGCAGCGCCGAGCCCACCGGACACGCCATGCAGAACGCTCGACCAGGCGAGACACGAGGACGCACGGCGCCTGGCCGACCACGCCGACACGCGGCGCTCAGCCACTCCGCACGCCACGCGCAGCCCCCTCCCCGCCAGCTCAGCGCCCCTTGAAGTCCCCGTTCCTCCGCTCCACGAACGACCGCATCCCCTCGGCTGCGTCCTCCGTGGCCATCAGCCCTCGCGCCCGCTCCGTCAGCCGCAGCGACTCCGCCTCCACCCCCTCGGTCAGCGCCGCCCGCGCCGACGCCATCGTCACCTGCACCGCCAGCGGCGCCTGCAGTGCCACCCGCTGCGCCAGCGCCGTCGCCCGCGCGAGCACCTCGCCCACCGGCGCCACCTCTTGCACCAGCCCGATCCGGTACGCCTCCGCCGCGTCCAGCGCGTCACCCGTCAGCATCCACCGCATCGCGTTCCCCCAGCCCGACAGCGCCGGGAACCGCAGCGTCGCCCCACCGAACGGGAAGATTCCCCGCTTCACCTCGAGCTGAGACAGCCTCGTGTCCTCCGCAGCCACCCGGATGTCGGCGGCCAGCATCAGCTCCACCCCGATCGTCAGACACCAGCCCTGCACTGCGACCACCATCGGCTTCGTCAGCCGCCGCGGCCCCAGCCCCAGCGGATCCACCCGGTCCACCGGAAACAGCGTCCTGCCCGATGCCACCGCCGGCCCCACCTCGGCCAGGTCCAGCCCTGCCGTGAAGTGATCCCCGCTCGCGAACAGCACCCCGCAGCGCAGGTCGGCGTCGTCCTCGTACTCCGTGTAGGCCGCAGACAGCTCGTCGAGCATCGTCAGATCGAACGCATTGCGCTTCTCCGGCCGGTTCAGGCCGATGCGGATCACGTGCCCCTGTCGCTCGACGGTGATTCGTTCCATCCCCGACAAGGTACACGCAGCCCCACCAGCGCGACCAGCCACCACCCCCGCGCTCTCGATGCCGAGCCCGCGCCCGCTCCACCCCCGAGCCCGCGACCGTTCAGGGCTGAGCCGGCGCCTTCCGCCCGCCGCTCCCGCCGGCCCCCTGCGCGTTCACCCAGCGCCTCGCCTCCGCCGCGATCGTCCCCATCTCCCCGTCCAGATCGATCCCCAGCGGCACCCCCGCCACCTTCTCCATCGCGTGCCCCACGAAGTACCGCGCCAGCGGGTACGGATGCGCCAGCATCGGCACCATCCGCGGCAGCGCTGCCTTCCCGGACGCCTCCAGCATCGCCGCCGCGGCCACCACCTGCTCGTGCGGCAGCCCCCACGCCAGCGTCGCCTCCATCGCCTTCACCCCCAGGTCCTTCCCGTAGAGCTTCTCCAGCGCCTTCCGGTCGTACTTCTTCCCCCACCACCCCTCCATCGTCCCCGACAGCTCCGCCACCGACTTGTCCACGTGGCAGAGCGCGCATTCCAGCGGCCGGTCTCGCTCCACCCGCTCCTCGTCCGTCGGCGACCCGATCCGGTGGTAGCGCGTCAGGCTGTAGTCGAGCGCCATGTTCTTCCGCGGCATGTGGCACGCCACGCACGCGCTCCCGGCCCCCTCCGCCGCGTGGTGCGTGTGTGCCTGCACCGAGGCCGCGTCCTTCCCGATCTCCCCGTGGCACCGCACGCACGTCCCGTTCCCCGCCACCGTCCCCAGCCGCTCCATCTTGCTCTTCTCGTCGGCCGCGTGCGGATCGTGGCAATCCACGCAGCTCATCGCATTCGCGCATCCGCCCAGCAGAAAATCGCGCCCTTCTCCCGAGTTGATCGAGCTCCCGCCCGCATTCCCATTGCGGCTTCCCCCCTCCCACGTGGGCTCGTATGCCGATAGCAACACACTATGGCAGCGCGAGCAGACCCGGTTGATGGCCGAGGCCCGGCTCGGCACCTCCTTCGCGGGCAGCTTCACCTCGAATAGCGTGCTCTTCACCTCGAACGTCGGCAGCGTCGCCTGCGACGCCGCGTGCTCCTTGCTCCCGTTGTGGCACGACTCGCACCCGATCCCCACCTCCACCAGATCCCGCTGATCCACGTGCTTCAGCGACGCCTTGATCGCCTGCTCGATCACCTCGCCCAGCGACCCCTCCGCCGTGCGCGGCGACCGGTCCGACACGTGCCCGATCTCCTCCTCCAGCGCCCGCCGTAGCCCTGCCTCGTCGGTCACCTCCAGCTTCCACTGCCGCGACAGCGGCAGCAGCCGGTCCGTCACCGACCCCTGGTACGGCTTCCGCCCGTCCAGCAGATCATCGTAGAGGCTCGCGAAATACGGCGCCGTGTTGTGGCAATAGATGCACGTCTGCCGCCACGACATCCCAGGCCGGAGCCCCTCCCGCTCCGGCACCATCACCGAGTACCCCTTGTACCGCCACTGGTTCGAGAACAGCAGCCACGACACCGGCATCACCGGCTCCGCCCGCGGATCGGACACCGTCCGGTCCTGCGCCCCGGTCCCCGTCACCTCCACCCCCACGTAATCCTCTCGGAACCGCCCCCCGATCACCTTCGTGATCTTGAACAGCTTCTCCGGCCGACCCGCCCGCGCGATGCGCATGTACCGGCGATCCTCGTGCGTCTCCATCGACGCCACGTCCGACTTGAAGTGGAACTTCCTCCCGTCGAACGGCGCCCGGATCGCCCCCGGCTCCGCCAGCCGCGTCATCCGGTGCATCGGCGAGTCACGCCACGCCTTCGCCACGTCCCCGTGGCAGTCCACGCATGCCGCTGACCCCGCGTAATCCTGGCGCAACACGTTGCTCGCAGCCGTCCGCTCCTGCCCACCCCCGGCCTGCGCCCCGGAAGCCCTCCCCTTCTCCGGCGCCACACCGCTGAGTGCCCCTGCGCAGCCTGCGACCGCGAGCAAGCTCGCCACCAGCCACCCCGAATCCAGGCGCCGCAGGGCGGAGAGCAGACGCGGAGCACGACCCGACATCCGACGAAGGTCGGCCGGCCGTCGCCCTGGTGTCAACCCTCGCGGCCTTACGCTGCCCGCGGCCCTCGCGCTCCCCCTGGCTCTGAGCTTCCTCGCGACCTTGCCGGCTACCGACCGCGCGCGTCCGTCACGTCCTCTCGCCGCACCAGCGCCACCTCGCACGCGCTCTCCCCGACCAGGAGCCGCGCCTCGTCCCAGCTCCACACCCGCTGCGTGGCGCGTGGCCGCACGCCCCCGAACGTCGGCAGCTCCACCCAGGGCAGCCCCAGCAGGTGCTCCCCCCACCGCTTCAGCACGCTTTCCCGCACCTCCAGCGACGTCAGCGGCCCCGACTCGTCACGCCCGTCCGCGTGCTCGACCCGGTACACCCACCCACGCCCTCGAAGCTCCTGCTCGAAGTAGATACGCAGCGTCGCAGCCAAGAGACTCTCCTCAGGCAGGTCGACCCACGCCCCACAGGCCGGCCGCCACCCTCTCCATCACCCGCCCTACAGGTAGAGCCCTTGCGGATCGAGCCGCTCCCGCAGCAACCGCAGCGTCGCCAGATCCGGCGACGGCGACGACTTCAGCGCGCTCGCCACTCGGAGCGGCCACCCGCACGCCGCCTGCACCTGTTCCGCCGTCACCCCCGGGTACATCTCGGTCAGCACCGCCTCGCCCGTCTCGTCGAACGTCAGCACCCCGAGGTCCGTGATCACGCACGTCGGCCCCCCGCCCGGCATGCCCAGCTCTGCCCGGCTCTTCCCGTGCATCCGGTGCCCAGGGCTGGTGATGAAATCGCACCGCTCCACGAACGTCCGCTTGCTCATCCGCATCGTGATCAGCAGCCGCCGCGCGTGCACCGCGATCTCGCAAGCCCCACCGCTTCCTGGCAGCCGCACCTTCGGGTTCGCGTAGTCGCCGATCACCGTGGTGTTGATGTTCCCGAAGCGATCGATCTGCGCGCCCCCCAGAAACCCCACTTCGATGCGCCCGCCTTGCAGCAAGCACTGGAACACGTCCGCCTGCCCCACCACCGCGAGCGAGTCCGTCACCAGCGACGGATCCCCGATCGACACCGGCAGCCGCTCCGGCACCGCCCCCACCGCACCCGACTCGTAGATCATGAACAGCCCAGGCGCGTGCGTCGCCCGGGCCAGGTTGCAGGCCAGGTTCGGCAGCCCGATCCCCACGAAGACCACGTCCCCGTCCCGCAGCTCCTGCGCCGCGCGGAAGGCCATGCGCTCCGACGCACTCGGCGCCGTGACGGCTTCAGTAGCCATAGTCCACCCCTTCACACGGACGCGGCTTCGCCCGCAGCTTGTCGAGCACCCCCGACCCGAGCTTCTTCAGGTAGCCCTTCCGGTCCTCGACCCCGAACACGAACTCGTCCAGGTAGGCCTGATAGCTCTCCGGCTTCCGGGAGATCTCTTCCCATTGCACGTAGAAATCGTTGTCCCGATCGTGGAACCCCTGCACGAAGCTCGGGTGACAGCCCCACGGCTCGTGCACGACGTGCGACACGATGATCCCTGGCACAAGCGTCCGGTTCGGGTCCCGCCGGATCGCCTCCGTGGACACGATCTCCTCCGCCACCACGATCACCTTCCGCGCCGCGAAGGCCACCTCCTTCTGCGACCCGAGCAGCCCCCACACCTGCGCGTTCCCCTCCCGGTCCGCGCGCTGGCAATGCACGATCGCCACGTCCGGGTGCAGCGCCGGCACCGTCGCCAGCACCTTCCCCGTGTACGGGCACGCCACCGTCCGGATCGATGGATTCGCCTGCGCGATGTCGCCCCCGAAGTAGTTGTTGAGCGGCCAGAACGGCAACCCCGCGCTCGCCGCCAGGAACCGCGAGAGGAGCCCGAAATGCGAGTACTCCTCCAGCTCCAGCCGCTGCGCCGAGCTCGCCTCGCTCCGCCGCCGCAGCGCGTGCAAGCTCCCCACCCCTGGATTCCCTGCCCAGCTGAAGACCAGCCGCTTCACGCAGCCCGCCTCGATGAGCTGGTCGTACACGAGGTCCGGCGTCAGCCGGATGGCCGTGAGATCCCGGATCCCTTGCCGGATGATCTCGTGCCCCGCCGCGAAGCAGATCAGGTGGGTGAACCCATCGATGACCAGCGAGCTCCCCGACGTGACCGACGAGGCGATCGCCTCCCGCATCGAGCACAGCTTGTCCATCGCGCCCTCAGACTTTCCCCGCCGCCCAGTGCCGCGCGTCCAGCTCGACCAGGCACGCCTCCAGCACCCCCAGCAGCACATCCACCTCGTGCTTCCCCACCACCAGCGGCGGCGCGAAGCGGATCGTCGACTTCCCGCACGACAGCAGCAGCACCCCCTTCTGGAACGCGAGCTGCTCCAGCTCCCCCACGTACGCGCTCGCCGGCTCCAGCGTCCCTGGCTTGACGAACTCGGCCCCCACCATCAACCCCACGCCGCGCACGTCCCCGATCACCGGGTGCCGCGCCTTCAGCGCCCTGAGCCCAGCTTGCAGATAGTCCCCCGTCTCCCGCACCTGATCGAGCAGCCCCTCCACCACATCCAGCGTCGCCAGCGCCGCCGCGCAGCACACCGGGTTCCCCCCGTACGTGCTCCCGTGCGACCCCCGCGGCCAGCTCATCACGCTCTCCTTCGCCACGATGGCCCCGAGCGGCATCCCGGACGCGATCCCCTTCGCCGACAGCAGGATGTCCGGCATCACCCCGAAGTGCTCCGCCGCGAACATCTTCCCCGTCCGCCCGATGCCCGACTGCACCTCGTCGAACACCAGCAGGATCCCGTGCTCGTCGCAGATCCGCCGCAGCTCCTCCAGGAACCCGACCGGCGGCACCACGTAGCCCCCCTCGCCCAGGATCGGCTCCACGAAGATCGCCGCCACCTCCCGCGGGTCCACGTGGTTGACGAAGTACTCCTTCTCGAGGAGCCGCGCCGGATGGCTCGCCTCGTCCCCGCCCCCCTCGCTCCGGTACGGGTTCGCGTACGGGATGTGGAGGATCCCTGGCAACAGCGGCCCGAAGAACGCCCGCTGCGCCACCTTCGACGAGTTCAGCGAGATCGCGCCGTACGTGCGCCCGTGGAACCCGCCCTTGAACGCCACCACGTACTGCCGCCGCGTGTGGTGCCGCGCCAGCTTCAGCGCCCCCTCCACCGCCTCGGTCCCCGAGTTGGTCAGGAACACCTTCTTCGGCCCCATCGCCGGCAGGTAGCTCGCCAGCCGCGCGCAGATCTGCGCGAACGAGTCGTAATAGAAGTCCGTCCCGCAGATGTGCAGGAACCGCTCCGCCGCGCTCTTGATCGCGCTCACCACGTGCGGATGCGCGTGCCCCGTCGACGCCACCGCGATGCCCGCCATGAAGTCGAGGAACCGGTTGCCATCGACGTCGTACACCCAGGGCCCTTCCCCCCGGTCCACCACCAGCGGGTACTCCTTGATGTACGACGGTGACGCGTACTGCCTGTCCAGCGCGATGATCTCCCGCGCTCGGGGACCAGGGGGCGCGACCTGCACTTCGGGAAACAGCATGCTCATTGGAACCTCGAATCAACCCATCCGGGTCTGGGACTGCTCACGCATGAACTGGGCGACGTAGTAGGGACCGCAGCCCCCCTTGCCGGTCGAACCGCTCCCCTTCCAGCCAGAGAACGCCTGCACCCCGGGCCACGCCCCCGTCGTCGCCCCCGTGCGCCGGTTCGCGTAGAGCACCCCCGCCTCCGCGTGCTCCAGGAAGAACGCCACGTCGGCGTCCTTGCGGCTGAAGATCCCCGCCGTCAGCCCGTACGCGCAGTCGTTCGCCAAGGTCAGCGCCTCCTCCAGCGCGCCGAACCCCGTCACCCCCACGAACGGCAGGAACAGCTCCTCGCGCATCAGCCGGTGCCCGTGCGCGATCTCCACCACCGTCGGCGCCACGAAGTACCCGTCCGAAAGCGCCCCCGCGAGCCGCAGCCGCTCCCCGCCCGCGTGCACCACACCATCCCGCCGCGCCTCCGCCGCCGCGTGCTCGAACCGCGCCACGGACGCCGGCTGGATCACCGGCCCCACGAACGTCGGCACCTCCGTCGGGTCCCCCACCCGCGCGCTCCGCGCCTTCTCCGACAGCCCCGCGAGGAACGCCTGCTTCAGCGACTCGTGCACGTACACCCGCGACAGCGCGCTGCACTTCTGCCCCGAGAGCCCGAACGCCGACCGGAAACACCCCTCGATCGCCGCCTCCAGGTCCGCGTCCTTGCACACGATCGCCGGGTTCTTCCCGCCCAGCTCCAGGAAACACGGCCGGATGCGCGTCGCGTTGAGCTGCCCGTGGATCGCGTACCCCACGCTCTTGCTCCCCGTGAACGCCACCCCGTCCACGCCGGGATGCGCCACCAGCGCCGCCCCCAGCGTCTCCCCTTCCCCGTGCACCACCTGGAACACCCCGTCGGGGAGCCCGGCGTCCCTCAGCGCGTGGAACAGCCCCTCCGCGCACCACGGCGCCTCCTCGCTCGGCTTCAGCACCACCGCGTTCCCGCCGAGGAGCGCCCCCGCGCTCATCCCCGCCGCCAGCGCCAGCGGGAAGTTGAACGGCGCGATCACCACGAACACCCCGTACGGCCGCAACACGCTCCGCGTGTCCTCGTTCGGCGACAGCCGCGCCAGCGGCTTCACGAACCCCTGCGCCTCTTCGAGCTGCCCCGCGTAGTAGCGCAAGAGGTCCGCCGACTCCTCCACGTCCCCCAGCGACTCCAGCCGGTTCTTCCCGACCTCCAGCGCCATGATCGCCGACAGCGAGAGCCGCCGCTCCGAGATCAGGTCCGCCGCCTTCCGCAGGATCCGCGCCCGCTCCTGCCAGGGCGTCGCGCCCCAGCCCCGCTGCGCCTCCCGCGCCACCCGCATCACCCGATCCACCTCGCCCACGGGCGTGCGGTGGAAGCGCGCGAGCAGCTCCCCGGGCCGCGCCGGATTGCGGCTCTCCAGCAGATCCCCGCTCTCGAACGCCTTGCCCCCGATCCACGACGGGAACACCCCACCAAGCCCACGGCGCACCGCTGCCAGCGCCTCGTCGAACTGCGCGTGCAGCGCCGTCATGTCGGCGTCGAGAACCGAATACGTGATGCGAAACGTCATGACCCCTCCGTACGCGGCGCCGTCCTGCCAGCGTCGCGAACCGAAACCGTGATGCACACCGTCATGGCCTCTCCAAGCAGTGCGTGATCCCCTGGGCGAGCTTCTCCACCAGCTCGTCCACCTCGCCCTCGGTGATGGTCAGCGGCGGGCCGATCATCACCAGGTCTCCGTCGGTCCCATCCGCGTGCCCCGTGTTCGGCCACAGGATGAGTCCCTCCTCGAAGAGCCGATCCAGGAGCCCCTCCACCACCTTCCGCGCCCGCGGGAACGGCCTCCGCGTCGCCTCGTCCTCCACCAGCTCCACCCCCGCGATGAGCCCCACCCCCTGCACCGAGCCCACGTGCGGCAGGGGCAGCACCACCTCCCGCAGCCGCCGGTGGAGCCGCTCCCCCATCCGCGCCGCGTGGTTCACCACGTCGTGCCGCTCGAAGTAGTCCAGCACCGCCACCCCCGCTGCCGTCATCGCCGGCGCTTGCAGGTACGTCTGCGCGTGCATGAACCCCCCGGAGCCCAGCCGCATCTCCTCCAGGTGCGCTTGCTTCACCAGCAGCGCGCTCAGCGGCACGTACCCCCCGCTCAGCCCCTTCCCCAGCACCAGAAGGTCCGGCGAGAACCCCAAAAGCTCACTCGCGAAGAACCGCCCCGTGCGCCCGCAGCCGCACATCACCTCGTCGGCGATCATCAAGATCCCGTGCCGCCGACAGATCTCCCCGACCCGCTCGAAGTACCCGGGCGGAGGCACCGCCGCCCCTGCCGACGACCCGATCACCGGCTCCGCGATGAACGCCGCGATCGTCTCCGCCCCCTCGCGCACGATCGTCTCCTCCAGCAGCCGCGCATAGTGCGCCGCCCCCTCGCGCTCGTAGTCGTCGAGCCCCGACCGATACGGATAGGGCGCCGCCGTCGTCACCACCTCCGACAGGAGCGGCCCGAAGAACCGCTTGTAGTGCGGCCGCCCCGACATCGACAGCGCGTAGAGCGTGTTGCCGTGGTAGCTCGGCATCCGCGCGATCACCTTCGCCCGCTGCGGCTCCCCCCGCTCGACCCAGAGCTGCCGCGCAAACTTGATCGCCGCCTCGATCACCTCCGACCCCGACCCGAGGAACGCCGCCCGATCGAGCCCCGCCGGCGCCATCGCGCACAGCCGCGCCGCGAGCTGCTCCGTCACCTCGGAGGTGAAGTGCGTCCCGTTGACGTACGCCACCTGCACGAGCTGCTCGTGCACCCGCGCCGCCACCTCCCGGTTGCCGTGCCCCACGCTCGCGACGAGCGCGCCCGCCGACCCGTCGAGGTAACGCTTCCCCTGCCGGTCGAACAGGTACACCCCCTGCCCGTGCGAGACGACCGGATAGGTGCGGCCCAGATTGCGCAGGAGGACATGCCCCTCCGGATAACGAACCGATTCCACGGCCAATCACCTCGCAACCTCAGGGCACACGTCCGCCCTCTCGGAGCGAACACGCACCCGCCTCGTCGAAGCACACGTCCGCCCTTCTGGAGCGAGCGCGCGCCAGCCCTGCCGAGACACACGCCCGCTCTCACCGAGCGACCATGCCGCCGATTCTCCGCGCATTCACGACGACCATTCCAAGGCCATCGCGTCCCACGCAATGACCCCACGGAGCACTGCAATGCAGCGCCCGCAAGCCCGCGCAGGCCATGCCCATCACGCCTTCAGGGCTCGAACCCCTGAAAGACGACCGTCTATCGATGCATCACGGCATCCGGAACCAACGACCTCCGAATCCTTCATCGCCCAAGAGGACGACCTGGAATCACCAAGGAGGAGGCTCGAAATCCGGGGTCACGCGAATCCGCATCGACCTCGACATTCAACCTTGCCGCCTTCCCTAGAGGCTCCAGGCCGGACCGCCCGCGAATGTCTCTCGCGCACGGATGCTGGCAGGTCTTCGGACTCGCGAGCCTTCCGGCATGACGCCGGATTCCTACTTCCCGCCGCTTCCCAGCTCCCTCGGGGAGCCAGTGCACCAGACGGGTTTCGTTCTCACTCACCGCTGCCGGGCAGCCCCGGATTCACACCGGGTTCCCTATTAAGCCTGCGCACGGGCGCAGGCACCAGCACGTCGATCCCGTACCCTCAGGAGCCTTCGCCTGTCAAGCGACAGGTTCCCGACGCGATGAGCCCGGGCCTCCCGGCCGTTGACGCTCATCGGGCAGGCCATGCAATGTGGAGAATCACCGGGGGTTGGTCTGCATGCACGAGGAGAAGCCGACGAAGTCTGGGGAGACGGCCGTCGCAGGAGAACCCTCCGCGGAACCATCGTCTGCCATCGATGTCCCCTCGGTGGTTCCCGACCTCCTGACAGCGCGCCAGGCGCCCATGCGGTCGCCCGAGGTCCCTCCTGACGCTCTGCGGACCTTCACCACCGACTACCGCGAACGCGTGACGGACCGCCATGCGCACGTGCGGCTGCTGGGCCTCCCCCCCGAACTCCTGCACGAGCGGGACCTTCGAGGCATCCAGCTCGATCACCTCTTCGTCCCCTTGCGCTTCGTCCACGAGAGCGGACATCTCGGTCACCGGAGCCTCGACGAGCTGCTCAGCACGCACCGCAGCGTCGTCGTGCTCGGCGATCCAGGCATGGGCAAGACCACCCTGCTTCTTTACCTGAGCCTGGTCTGCGCAGGCCTCATCCCGCTGACCCGGCCAGCGCTGGAGCCGCGGGTTCCGCTCTTCATCTCGCTCCGCGAACTCACGATGGCCCGCACCGACACCCCCGACCTGCGCTTCATCGACCATCTCGCCCGGAGCGCCAGGGCGGACCTGTCGCTCCCGGGTGCACACGACATGCACTTCGACGCCATGCTCCGGCTCGGGCAGGCCATCGTGCTGCTCGACGGGCTCGACGAGGTGGGCAGCACCGCCGCCCGCGACCGCCTCGCGCAGGACATCCGCGCTTTCCAGACCGAGTATCCCCGCGCCCCCATCTGGGTGACCTCGCGCATCCACGGCTACACGCCCGACATCGCGCTCCCTTCGAACCGCTTCGAGCACGTACGCATCGCCTCGCTCCAGGACGACCAGATCGAGGACTTCCTCGCGCGCTGGTACGGCATCCAGATCCCCGACTCCCCCGGCCAGCGCACCGAGCAACGAGAGTCACTGCGCCGCGCCATCTTTCGTACGCCCGGCGTGCGCCGCCTCGCGGGCAACCCGCTCTTGCTCACGGTGATCGCCTTCATCCACCAGGTGGTCGGCGACCTCCCGCAGGATCGCGGCCGGCTTTACGAGCAGTGCATCGAGATGCTGCTCCGGAGCTGGCTCGACGCCAAGCGCGGCCCCGCCGACCACGCCGAGCGACACCCCTTCGAGCACCTGCGCCTGCACCAGGATCGGCAGAAGGACTACCTGGCCCACCTGGCCCTCCACATCCAGAGCCACCCCTGGAAGGCCCGCACCAGGCTGCGCGACGACGCGTCTCGGGGACTCATCGACCGCGACGAGGCGCTGGAGTGCCTCGCCCAGCGCCACCTCGCGAGCAGCCAGCGCGCTCGACCCCACCTCGATCTCGCGGACGCACGCGACGAGATGAGGCAGTTCCTCGACTTCATCGGCGACCGCGCCGGGCTGCTGCTCGAACGTGGGGGCGGCAAGCTCTCGTTCCTCCACCTCTCCTTTCAGGAGTACCTCGCCGCCTGGGCCTTCACCTGCGCTCCTCTGGAGCACGACAACCCCGCCTTCTTCGTGAAGCACCTCGGCGACCCGGCCTGGGAGGAGGTGCTGCTCCTCCGGCTGTACGTGGTGCAACGACGACCTGGCGGCGGAGGGGACACCGCCTTCGACACCATCGTCTCTGCCCTCTTCCGGTCGCTGGAGAAAACAGACGCCGCCGAAGGCTGGCTGACGCTCACCCGCGCGCTGCGCGACGACCTCGAGTTCACGGCGAGGGACTGCCGCCAGATCCTCGACCGCGCCGTCACCTTCTGGACCGCGAATCCCGCCTTCTTCGGCGCCTGGTTCACCGCCCTGGAGGAGGTGAAGCTCTTCTCCGACGTCGGCGCGAAGACCCTCGCCGAGGTGCTGGCCGACAAGCAACGAGAGGCCCCGGCCACCGACGCGGTGGCTTGCCTCCACCTGGAGATGAAGCTCTGGGGCCTCACGACGCAGGCCGTGGACCGCATCCGAGCGAACCGCCACCTTCCCGAGCTGCTGCCCCACCTCGCGGTGCTGCTCGACGAGCCGGAGCTTGCGCCTCTCCTCTCCGAAGGGGTGACGGACGACGTCTGGGCGGCCGTCTTCGCCGCGCTGAACGGCCCCGCCCTGTACCGTCTGACGCTCGCCTGGGCGACTGGCGCGAGGCCGTCCCCGGCCCCAGCGGCCGTACGGGCGGCCATCGTCTGGATGCTGAGCAAGGTGGGGGACGAAGCGGCGTCGCGGCTGAACTTCGCTGCGACGCATCCCGACAGCGGGCTGCTCCAGTACTTCTCTCAGGCAACCGGCCTGCACACGCTCCACCGCCTCTGCAAGGTGACGGTACCTCTCGCCGGAGGCGTCTCGATGGAACCCCCACCTGGCTGGACCCCACGCCGACCGCTCGACACGACGGTCCACTGCGCCCTTCTCGGCGCCGCGCGTCTCGTGACGCGCCTTCAGAACACCGACACCGTCGAACAGGCGGCTGCGCGCTTTCTCGCAGGCTGGGGTGTGACCCGTGTTCTCCACGCGCCTGCCGAGAACTCCCCGCCGACCTCGGCGACCCACGACCTCGCCCACCGCTTCGTCCGCCACTTCACCCACGAGTTCAGCGGATCGATCGGCAAGCTCTGCCAGCTCTACGAAAACCAGGCAACCGTCGATTCTTTCGGCACTCAACTCCTTGCGGAGTTCGGGCGCCATGTCGGTCGTCACGTCGGCCCTGCCTGGAGCGACGAACTCGACGTCTCCCCAGCAGCGCCGGCCCCCTTCCGCCCGTTCTCCTTGCCCAGGATCTGGCTCCTTCCGGACATGGGTGACGGCGTTCTCCACGCACACCTCGAAAGCCAGTCCTCCCTTCCGCTGCTCTTCTCTTCTCTCGGGCAGCTCGCTGCCTGTCAGCACCTGGTCTGCTTCGTCCGCTACCAGGCCGCTCGCCGATCCGACGCGCTCAGCGTCGATGAGACGACCGACTCCTGGTTGCGCCACCATCCCCTCGACGCGCAGCTCGTCGCCTGGTCCTGGCAGCAGCACGCGGAGGATCTCCAGCGCCATCGAGGGAGCCTCCGCGGCCTCGAAGGTGCCCTGGCCCTCGCCCATGCGCAGTACGCGCACCTCATGACGGGCCTCAGGCTGGACGGTGAAGGCTCCCCCTGGCGACGGCTCCTCGACGGCCGAGAACCTGGCCTCGAAGACCTCCTGGACCTGCGGCGCCACGAACGCGTGCCCTCCGAAGCCTCCCCCTCCAGCAGCGCAACTGCCTCCAGCAGCGCAACTGTCTCCACCCGCACGACCACCCCGACGTCACACCCTGCGCCGGAGCCTCTTCCGAGCCCCCCCACCTTGAGAACCGAAAGAGAGCCGCTGCTCACCTGGCTGCACGTCTCCGATGTGCACTTCGGACACCCCACGGCCGCGCATCGCGCAGATCAGAAGCTGGTTCTGGCCAAGCTGAAGGCAGATGCCGCAACCTTCCGGGAGCTGGGGCTGCCGCGCATCGACGCCATCTTCGTGACCGGCGACATCGCCTGGAGCGCGCAGCCCGAGCAGTACGCACGCGCCAAGGACTGGCTGCAGGACCTGGCAGGAGCCGTCCGGCTGGACCTCCGCCACGTCTTCGCGGTGCCTGGAAACCACGATGTCGATCGCCAGGTCGACCGGGACCGCGCAACCCGGCGGCTTCTCACGAGCCTTCGTGAGGGCTCGGAATCTCTCGACGAGGCGCTCGACGAGGCCCAGGAGCGTGAACAGCTCACGCAGCGCCAGAGCGCCTACTTCGCGTTCGCCCGCGACCTTTCGCCGGCTTGCCTGGGCGCTCCGACCCCGGCGTCCTCCCGCCTCTGGTGGCACACGCCGCTGGAAGGGCGGGACGGCCTGAGGGTGCGCCTGATCGGCCTGAACTCCGCCCTGCTCGCTGCCGACAATCAGGATCAGGGCAAGCTCCGCATGGGCAGGCGACAGCTCGCGGAGACCCTGGCGGAGCCACCGTCAGAGGCCGACGAACTCCTCGTCGTGCTCTCTCATCACCCTGCAACCGCCGGATGGCTCGCGGACCAGCGGGATGTCGACCGCGAGCTGCGGAGCGTCGCCCACCTCCACCTCGCCGGGCATGTTCACGAACACGACAGCGAGGGGCTCTGGGCAGGAGGCGGCAACGGCATCGTGCGCGTCGTTGCCGGCGCCACGCACGGCGATCCCGCACGAGGCGACGCGAATGCCGAGCACGGGTACTCGTTCGGCGCCCTCGTCGATGGCGCGGACGGCTTTCTCCGGGCACGGATCTACCCCCGCCGCTTCTCCGACAAGAACCGAGACTTCAGGGCCGACACCGAGAACGTGCCGAAGGGGCAATCGTACGCAGAACACACGATTCCCAGACTGCGCTGGCGATAGCGCCAGGCCGCCCCCCCGGACGGCTCGGAGACGACAGGGACTTCAGCTCGGCGACAGCACCGAATCCGGCGCCTTCGCGGGCCACGCGGGGCCGGCGAGCATGATCTTCCGCTCGCGGAAGGCGGCGAGCACGCGCTCGGTCAGCGCGCCCTCGTATTCCTGCTTGTACTTCATGTCGAGGATGCTCGCCTCGGCCTCCAGGCGCACCGCAGCGCCGAACGGGAACATCACCTGCTCCATCCGCACGCTCCACTGCTGCCCGAGGAACACGTAGCGGTTGCTGGTGATGCACTCCTCCACCACGCGCTTGACGAGATCCAGGTCTTGCTCGGGCGAGACCCAGAACTCGCGCTTCACCACCATGTCGAGGCGCCCCTGGTTCGCGGACGCCACCACCTCGGTGAGGAACTTGTTGTTCGGGATCGTCACCAGCAGATCGTCCTCGGTCAGCAGACGCACCGAGCGCAGGCCGATCGCCTTGATCTCACCGAAGTGATCCTCGAACTGCACCCGGTCGCCCACCTGGAACGGCCGGTCGATGATCAACGTCAGGCCGGCGAGGATCGACGACGCCAGGTCCTTCAGCGCGAAGCCGATGGTGACGGCGATGGTGCCGGTCAGGGCGAGGACCACCTCCTTGGAGAGGTTCAGCGAGGTGCCGATCGCGGCGACGATGCCGCCGATGTACATCCCGAACCGGAGCAGGGTCGCGATCTGGTGGAGCAGGAGGCGCCGGTGCACGAACCGGCTGCCGGTGCGCTCCAGCGCGGAGGTGGCCACCCGGACGAGGAACCAGGTGATGAGCAGGATCACGAGCCCGGTGATCACGCCACCGGCCTGGATGGTCTCGATCAGCTTCGCGCTGCCTTCGATGTCTTCGGCTTCCATGGGCGTGTCTCGTCAGGGCTGGATGAGGTGCTTGCGCAGGAGAAAGCTGGTGACGGCGCTCTGCCACGGGGTGGTGACCCGGTGGCGACCGCCGTGATCGTCGACGACACCCAGCTCCAGGAGCTTGGCGAGGGCGTCCTCGCAAGGGAGGCGCGGGAAGGAGAGCGAGAGCGACGCCTCCTGCGGGGTCAGGCTGTCGTGCCACACCACGCTGGCGAGCACGAACCGCTCGACCTCGCCCAGGTCCTCCAGCGTGTCCTCGCTGGGCCCGCGGAAGAGCTTCACCCGCAGGCGGCGTTCCCCGGCGACCTGGAGCGAGCGCAGCCAGTAGTGGAGCGCGACGCGCGGGCACCCCTGCGCGTAGTCCCAGATGAGGCGGCGGAAGTCCCGCTCGGTGCCGGCCGCCTGGGCTGCGGGATCCGGGTCCTCGTCGTCCGTCATCAGGTCGTCGAACGACAGCTCGTAGCCGCTCGCGCGGACGCGCCCGCCGAGCAGCTCGCCGAGCTTCTCCTCGGGCCACGGCTCCAGCTCCACCACCGCCCGGAAGACGGGGATCTCACCGCGGGCGAAGAGCACGAAGCGGTGCGGGTGCTCGGCCAGCGCGCAGAGCCAGAACATGCTCGGCGCCGAGTACTCGACGATGTCGAGGAACGCCTCCCAGGCGCCCCAGGTGTCGAGGCCGCGCAGGAAGAGGTGTTCCAGATCGTCGAGGATGAGCAGCCGACGCGGCTGCTTGCGGAGCCACGCCGCGAGCGCGTGCGGGTCGGCGAGCGCTTCCGGTGGTGCCGCCAGCGCGGCGCCCAGCGTGGAGACCACGGCCTCCGGCGTGAGCATCCGCTGCTTGAGCGCGATGCGCTGGCTGGGGATGTCCCCCGCCGCGCGCTCCGCCGCGCGCAGCCAGCTCGTCTTGCCCGAGCCCGCGCCGCCCACGAGCAGGAGCGAGCCGATCCGCGGGCTGTCCTTCCACGCCGCGAGCAGCTCCTCGAAGCGGTCCAGGTCCGGGTAGTAGTCGAGGCCCTTCGCCGGATCCTCGATGGGGACCTCGGGTAGATCCGCGAGCAGCTCGGCGGGCAGATCCGGGTCGTCCGACAGCGACGCATCGTTCCCGTTCGCCCCGAGGCGCTTCTCCAGGCGCCGCCGGAAGAGGAACGCGAGCAACCGGTGCGACTGCTCGAAACCGAGCAGGAAGCTCCGGAGCCAGCGCCCCAGCGCCGCGAGCGCCAGCGAGAGGAACGCGATGAGCGCGACGAAGAAGCCGTACCACTTGTGCCGTGTCGCGCGCACCGCGCTGGCGAGCGCGCCGGTGTCGTGGCGGCGCAGGTAGGCGTCACAGATGTCGTCGCGGAAGCGACGCATCAGGACCCAGATCACCACCAGCGTACCCAGCGAGGCGATGCGCCCCACCGCGTGGTGGAGGTAGCCCGGCCCGGCCACGAACTGGACGATCATCCGAACGAAGGCGACGAAGAGCGCGTACCTGCCGACGGTGCGCACCGCGCTGAGGATCTTGCCACCGAGCGGCGGCCCGAACAGCGTGGAGGGCGAGCCCGCGCGCGCCGCGACGAGCCGCTCCAGCGCCACGATCACGATCCGGTAGACCGCGTACCAGACCAGGAGATCGTAGATCAGCGCCACCGCATGCAGGTGCATGACGGTGGGGCCGAGCGCCCAGTGGAAGCCCCAGAGCAGGAACAGGAAGAGCAGCGGCCCGGAGAGCACCGAGACCACGCCGTGGACCCGCTCGACCACGCGCTGGAGGCGCGGCCTGCGGACGGCGCGGAGGAGGATGCTGCGGCCGCTGTCGAGGAGGCGCTGGCGCTTCGAGGCGGCCAGCGCAGCCAGCACCAGCACGACCAGCACGAGGCCACCGCGCACCGAGAGGGCGGCGATGTTGAACGGGTCGCCGAACGCCTCGAACAGCTCGCCGCGAAGGGCATCCCGGCGCGCGAACGACCAGCGCGCCCGCGTCTCGATGTGCCACACCTCGGCGCGGAGCTGCTCCAGGCCCGCCCGGTCGACGCCGAGCGCCGCGTCGCGGCCCGTGTGGGTGAGCCGGTGGAGGAGCAGCACGCGCGTGGCGTCGAGCGTCTCCTCGTCCGCGAGCACCTCCACCGCCCAGGCGGGCGTCGGGGCGTCCGCCGACGTCGCCGCGTTCGCGTCCGCGATCGCCCGCTCCACCAGGGGGCGCAGCGCGCTCAGCTCGGTCATGACGCGCTGGAGGAGGGCGTCGGCGGCCTCGTTGCCGTGCGCGACGTCCTTGGCCTCTTGAGCGAGCGCCTCGACCCGGGTGCGCCGCTCCTGCGCGGCGGCCTCGTCGACCGGGGCCGCAGAGTCGGCCGGGGCCGCAGGGTCGGCCGGCGGGCTGGTCTCCGCAGTGGACGCGGGGTCGGCGGCAGCAGGGTCCACCGTGGGCGCCGGCTCGACGGCCTTGGCGGGCGCCGGCTCGACGGCCCTGACCGCCTCGACGACGGGCTCCGGTGAGGCCGCAGGCGGCGCGACGACCGGGACCGGCTCGGCAGTCCGAGCCGCCTCGACGGCCGGGACCGGCTCGGCGGTCCGGGCAGCCTCGACGGTCGGGACCGGCGCAGGCGTGGGCGCAGCCGGGGGCGGCGTGGCAGCAGGCGACGGCGGTGTGCCCTGCGCGGCCGCGGCGGCCGTGCCCGCACCAGCGGGATCGGCATCCTGCGCCGCCGCTTTCGGGATGCCCCAGCCTGCCGAGGCACAAAGGAACGACGCGAGAGCAAAGACCACCGTCACGAAGGCGCGTGGCTCTCGCCACCCCGCGCCTCGGCGCATTCTCTGAAGACGTTTCATCGGATGAGTTGCGGGATGAGCGGACTGCGCTCGACGTCCATCCTACGCGCATAGAGGATCTTCCCGCTGATTTCGAGATGGTTGATACGCCGACGTGTCCTCGTCCCGACGTCCATCACACACGCAGCGCCCAGGCAGCGCCCACGCAGCGCCTACGTCGTCGCCGGACCCGAGCCGCCGCCCAGCCTCTCGATGCCACGCGCCCGGCGTCCGAGACGCCCAGCCTCTCGACGCGACGCGCCCGGCGTCCGAGACGCCCTGACCTCGACGAAAAGCTCGTCACAGCGGTCCCCCGCATGAGGCCGCCACAACATGAATGGGGCACGCCGTTACTCGTGAAGCGGATCGCAAGCAAACCAAGGAGGTGGCTGGCCGCCGCGCCCTAACGCAAGAGCGGTCCAGCCAGGGTTCCATGTCAACCCATCGAGACGGAAAAGGTGCCGACGCAGCGATAGGGCTAGTTTTTGGAGACGCTTCGGCCCGTGAGCGCGAGCATGCCTGCACGGCAGCGTGGCATGAAGTGCAATGCTGCCCGCCACAAGCATCTATCTCCTTCTAGACCGTTGACGAAGGCGTCATGCCAACCAGGCGAAGCAGGCGCGACCTCGTAGCTACCGAAGCCGTCGAGCATCACGACAACCCCTTCCGCACAGTGCACTTCGATGTCTTTTCACCGGAGCAGTTCTTGCGGTGGTAGCCGTACTGCACCTCCCTGGATATGTCAGGCCCAGCTCTGCTACGCGCGCGATCGGTCGGATTGGAGCCTCAGTGGAGCGTGAGCTGGGGGCAGAGCACACGGCTCACGCCACAACGGCGCACCACAGTCACGAGATCCTTGTGCACGTCGCCGCCTCACGCGGCGCTGCGCGAGCGAGGTCCAACGAGGTGCCCGACATGCCCGCAGCAACCCGGTAGTTTCAAAAGGTCGCCCTGACCTCCCGACTCACACGCCACGTTATCCTCCCCAACATCGGACGCTCACCAACCCGAGTGCGCCCACAAGGAACCAAGCAGGCACCGGGAGCGTGATGACTGGACGAAGCCTCCAGCTTGCCGGCAACCGCTTATCCACCGCGTTCGCGGAGACGTTTCCGCATGTTCCCTGGAACTCCCTGGAAGCTTCCCGGGAACTGTCCAAGAGCAGCTTGAGAAGGGCAGTGATTGGCGGTTCTCCGATCGTGACACCACTCACATAAACAGCGTCATTATTAGTGATTTCAAACAGTTAAACAAGTGGCATGCGGCATGCAGTGAAGCGGGAAGGGCGCACTGATGCGTCCTTCGAAAAGGAAAGCTCCATGCACACGTCCTCCATCATTCTCTCTGACGGCCAACTGCTCTTTGCTCTTCAGCAGCGGCAGGCATTCGCGCTGAGAGGCTTGCAGAACCTCGTGACATTTCGCCGGGTCATGCATGAACTCGTAGATACTGCCGGCATTCGGTTCGCGTTCGACCCCGAGACGGATCCGCGTCTCCGCGACTTCTTCCTGGCCGGCGGCCTCGGTGCTGCTGAAGGAGCGGCGCTGGGCGGGTTTATCGGGCTCGCGGTAGAAGCACTCGTCGACGTGCCGAAGTTCGGGGGCGTCGCTGCCCTTCTCGGTGCACTGATCGGTGGGCTCGCAGGGGTGAACCGTGTCCAGGTAGGATGGCGCGTGCGCGCCACCCTAGCCCTCGACCAGACCCCCGAGGTCCTCGTACAGCCGCTCTGACCAAAGGACAGCATGATCCTGATCGACGAGAGACTGCCCAAAGAGCCGCTTCATAGCGAGGTGGTTCTTCACGTGCGACGGCACCTCCGACGTAGCCTGCGGGCCGGTCGAGGCACCGCTGGGGATCTCGCCCTACTCTTCGGTCTCTCGTCCGACGAAGAAAAGCGCCTCAAACTCCGCCGTGCGCTCGACTCGGCATCGAAGATCGAAGCAGCGGCGGAGCTCATCGCCAATGCCAGAACAGCAAAACCATCCGTCATTTCCCTCGGCCATGATGACGAGCACCTCGACCGCTGCCGAGCCTGGCTCCGGCTGCGCAAGGCGGAGGAGCGCGCATTCGATGGCATCGTCGCGACCGATCTGGAGATGCTGCTCGAACTCTCCAAGGCACGCGACTACGCGACGGGCAATACACCTGAGGTGCCTGCAGGGCTTGCGATTCCCATTCTGATCGAGGGCGAGACGGGCACGGGAAAGGAGCTGGTAGCGCGCGCGATACACGACATCTGGGTTCGAGAGCAGGAAAACAAAGGTGGTTTCCACGTCGTGCAGGTGTCGGGGCTGCCGCCAGACCTCATCAACGACGAACTCTTCGGTCACGTGCGGGGTGCATACACAGGTGCTCAAAGCGAAAGACCCGGCCGGCTGGAGGAGGCTGATCACGGCACGCTGCTCATCGATGAGATCGGCGACCTGCCGCTCGCCGCGCAGGTGCGACTGCTTCGATTCCTGCAGGATCAAAAGCTGTCGCGCGTCGGAGAAAATCGGGAGAGACAAATTCAAGTTCGGATTCTTGCGGCCACCTGGCACACCCTAGACGAGGATATCGCGCGCGGTGCTTTCCGTCGCGACCTTCTCCACCGCATTCGCGTCGGTTGGCTACGACTGCCCCCTCTTCGAAAGAGACGCGGCGTATTCACGGACGTGATCCCTGAACTCCTTCACAAGCTGGGCCAAAAGGCCTTGCCCCCCATCACACGCAGCGCCACCGAAGCTCTCTCACTCCACCAGTGGCCCGGCAATCTGCGTGAACTCGTGGGAGTCCTGCGCCTCGCGTTGAGCAGCGCCGGCGGCAGCACGGTTCGGCTCGAAGACCTCCCTCCTCATCTCCAGCGCCCTTATCTCGAGCAGCCGCTTTTCAAGCGGGCACCAGGCTTCCTCTGCGACGAAGCCGACGGACAGGGATTGACTGCGGAACTGGCTTCCTGGCGGGTGAAGGAGGTGGCCCGCAGTCTGGACGCGTTGGAAGCTCCAGAGGCAGCAGCTGACATTGCAGGCCTTCACAACTTCTTCGCGACTATTCCTGACGCTTCCGAAGATCACAAGACTGTGGTTCAGCACCTTCAGCACCACCAGGAGCTAACCCGCGAACAGGGGCGGCTCACCGCCATCGAAACTGAATGGCGACAAATCCGTTCAGCACCTCAGCTCCCTGACGAAGTCGTTCGCGCCCTCGTCGAGGCACAACAGAAGGCTCTCACCAAACGCGAAGCGGTCGACCTCGAACTCATCGAGCTGTCGAGGAGCACACACCTCATAGAGAGCCCTTGGTTCAAGTTGCTCAGTGAGATTCGTGAGATCCCCGTGTTCGCGCAGCAAGATCTCATGCGGATCCTCCAAGGATTCATTCCCATGGTCACGCTTGCCGTCTCGGTCTTTCCGGACCTTATCGAAAAGGTGAGGTCGTTCTCAAGCAAAGGCAGCATTCTGGAACAGATGCGCAAAGCCCTGGGGCAGACGCAACCCTCGTTTGATGAAGCGGACAGTGCGACTGAGTTGCAGGAGGAGGGGACGACTAACGAAAGTGCCGACCAAGACGCCCTACCAACTAAACCCCGCGATTATTCGCGTGAGCATTGGGAGGTAGTCTTGAGCCATTTCCGATCCAAGTCCTCGGCAGCTAGATTCCTGAAGATGGATCAGAAGACCATCACGTCACACCTCCGACGGCTCGACATCGAGGAACGTTGGACCGGCAATAACTAAACCGCAAATTCACTCTTAATGGGGCTCTATGTGACCCTGAACTTTACCTGCGCTTCAGACACGGCAAGGAAGTTCGACAGATTTCGAGGCTGGCAGGTTCAGGGCCGGTAGATCGCGCCGTCGGTCAGCCAGTCGCTGTCCGCGTCGAGGCCGCCGTAGAAGATCGCCTCGCAGCCCGTCCAGACGACGGACGCAGCCCTCCGGGCCCCCAGCACGTGACCACCAGGGATCGTGGACCAGGTCTCTGCGGCGAGATCGTACGCCACCCCGTTGTCGAACGGTCCCCAGGGTCCCTCGTCGCCACCGATGCCACCCAGCACCCAGAGGCGCCCTGCGCCCACCCAGACCGAGGGCTGATAGCGCAGCCCGGAGCTGCCGAGGGGCGACGTCTCCAGCGAAGGGATCTTGGTCCAGGCATCCGTGGCGGCGTCGTAGACGCCTCCGTCGACGCGATCGAAGGGCATGCAGTGGGAGCATGGTCCCTCGTTGCCTCCCCAGAAGATGGCCGCGCTCCCCGAGGGACCCCCGACGAAGGTCCGCGCGCTGGCGCGTGGTGCCAGGGGCAAGGTCGCGGTGGGCGACGCGATCGAGGTCCAGGCATCGGTCGCCGGATCGTAGGCCGCGCCGTCGCCGAGGGGCAGCAGCTCCCCTTCCGCGCCGCCGTACACGATCATCGCCGCGCCGTTCCAGATCGCACCGTGGAACCCGCGCCCGGAGAGCGATGACGGAGCGAGCACGCGCCACGTGCCTGTGGCCGGGTCGTAGGCCGCGCCGCCGTCGTACGTGATGTAAGGCTCGTCGACGGTGTTCGGCTCCTCCACGCCGCCCCAGACGAGCAGCTCGTGGGTCGTGGTGGACCAGACCGCGCTGTGACCGCGGAAGTCGAGCAGCGGCGCTGGCGGCAAGGTCTCCCAGGTGTCCGTGGCCGGGTGGTAGGCGAACCAGCGCTGGGCGTTGGTGTCGTTGTCCACGCCCTTCACGAACAGCGCGTCACCCGACCAGGCCCACGCGCCGACGAGGCGGGACCCGACGCTGGCCATCGGGCGCCAGGAGTCCGTGGCCGGGGCGTACACCGCGCCCCCGACGCCCGTGTGGACGAGAAGCTCGCTCCCCGTCCAGGCGTAGATCGCGTCCTGACGGTCCAGCCAGCGCGTGAGCCCGGCCGAGGCCGAGCTGGAGAGGCTCCGCCAGCCCGAGGGGATCGACGGGTCACAGTCCCCAGGTGGCTCGGGAGGAGGGTCGTCCTCCGGGTCGAGGGGAGGCTCGTGGCCAGGGTCCGTGGGGCCAGTGTCCGGCACCTCGGGCGGTGAGGGGGGCGAGGGATCGGCTTTGACGATGACGCAGCCGAGCGACAGCCCGGCAATCAGCAAGGGGCAGAGCGACCGAATGGCGTGTGACATGGGCACCTCCTGAGCGATGGCAGGGTCTGCGCGAGGCGCTGTCGGCCTCGTGGCTCATGCTAAGGGCGACGTACCGACGCTCACAAGGAGAAGCCCCGGACCGCGAGGAGGCCTGCGACGTCGTCACCCCGGGTCACCCCGGCGTCCCCGCCCATGCCGATGGCGTCCCCGCTCCTGGCGATCGCGCCATCCCCGGTCATGCGGGCGTCGTCGCCAGGCACGCCCACGGTTTCACGGTCCACGTCCTCGTGAGCCGGAGAGACGACCTCGATGTCCCCGATCTCGAACGCGATTCCTGGGATCCTGACGTCGGTGTCTCCGTCTCCGTCCCCGTCCTCGCGGACCACGGTCTCGGCATCGAGGTTCACGACAGCGGCTCGCACCGCAACGGCACCGACGTGCTCCCAGCCGTGATCGTGATGCCCCCAGCCGTGGTCGTGATGCCTCCATCACGACCACGTGACCGCCTCCCACGACCTCGACCTCTCTGGAGACCCCCTCGGCATCCCGTCGCGCCGTGCACGTCGAGGGTCGAAAAATCTGCCTGGACGACTTGACGGATGGCGACGTCGTGGTCACCTCGTAAGCGTGCGCCGGTCGCCCGGTCGGCGCGCGCGATGACCTAACCGACCCCCCGCTGCGGGGGTCCCTCCCGATCAGCGAGGTCTCCGTGGCGATCCGTCCTGCCGTCCCGTATTGCGGCCCCTTATCCATCGACCTCCAGCAGTTCGAGGGGGTGCTCGTCGACCACAACAAGGGTGCGCTCCGAGGCATGCGCCGGGAGCAGGAAGGGTTCGCCGAGGTCGAGACCGAGCTTGCGCGCGCCGTGCCCTTGCTGGGAGACGCGCTCGGCGTCGCCGCGCCGGTCCACATGCGCATCACGACGAGAACGGCGCTGCTCGAGGAGCTGCGCAAGGCGAAGCACCACGTGGACAAGCTCGCCGAGGTGCTGGCCGAGACCGAGGCGGCGCTGGAGAACGAGCGGGAGACGGACATCGGGCTCATCGCGTCGATGGCGCGGCTCGTGGCGCGTCGAAAGGATCCGTCGGTCCTCGCGCTGTTCGAGCATACCATCCGTTACAACAGCCAGATCTCGCTGCGCGGCGCGAACACGCGGCGCAAGCGGGCCGCAGAGGCAGCCGCTGCGGCGCTGGCGAGAGAGGCGCCGAGGGTCGCGGGAGGCGAGGCAGAGACGGATGGGAGGCCGCAGGCGGAGGCTGAGGAGAGCCGCGCCGAGGTGTTGGGGCGTGAGCGGTTCAGGGGGGAGAAGCTCGATGCGAGGAAGGTCGAAGCCGCAGCGAGCGGAGCGGCAAAGGTCGACGTCGAGACGAGTGAAGTGAAGAGACCCGTCATGGCTGCGGAGGATGCGGCCGGAGACGAAACCTGGACGAGTGAGACGAAGAGGTCCGCTGCGGCTGCGAAGGATGCGGCCGGAGGCGAACCCTGGGCGAGTGAGACGAAGAGGCCAGAAACTGCGAAGGAGTCAGCGAAGGGTGAAGCTGGCCCGGGCGACGCCGCGAGGCTCCCAGCCGAGGTGAGCTTCGCCGAGCCGAGCGACACCGAAGAGGTTGGATCCGAGCCGAGAGACGCAGACGCGATCGGCACGAGACCAGGTGCCGATCAGCACCTCGGGGTCGATGTGCGCCACGGTGACGCAGCCACTTCCAGGCGGCGTCTTCGACTTCCTCCGAACACCCGGGGAGAAATCCTCGCCGCGCTGGGGAGGTTGACGCCGGAGGCACTGATCGAGCTCGCCATGCGGGCGAACATGGATGCGGAGCGAGGGCAGCAGACGCCGCCCGATCGAGGCGGTCTGCCACCGGATACGGTGGTGCCGCCAGATTGACCCCGGAGAGCCGCACCGACGGGATTGATGCGCGCTGGTGCTCGATGCGTGTTCGCTGAAGCGTGGGAGAGTCATGGACGCGCCGTTTCTAGACTTTTCGTTCTACGTGGGTGCCGGCGGGGTGAGGCCTGCCATCGAGGCGCTGGTCCCCGGACTTCCGCTGGGGGCTCTCCCCGAGCAAATCCATCGACCAGGCCTGATCGGACTGATGGAGGGCGCGGAGGTCCTCCAGATTTGCGATGAGCACGTCGTGCTCCGCACCGAAGGCGATGTCTTTTGCAACCACCTTCCCGACAACCGGTCACGGCGCAAGCGGCTCGGGCGTCGCGTGTACGAGCGGTTCGTGGAGGTCGCCGACACGATCCGCTGCTTCTATGGGGCCATTCTGGTGGAGTACCCCCTGGAGACCCCCGAACAGATTCGGCGGGATCCGAGGAGCTTGGCATTCCGCGACTTCTTCGTGAGCGAGGAGTCACTCGACGCTGCGATGGTGCGCGATGTCGTCGCGCTGGCAGGCGAGGAGGCCTTCGTCGAGATGCGAAGGCGTGGCGTCCACGTCTGGATGATCGATGAGCTCAACCCGATCCACCGCCACCTCGATGAACTCGACTGGCACCAACGATCTTCGCGAATCGCCCAGGTCCTCGGCAATGCGCTGCCGTGATGGGCTCGTCGAGATGAGGCACCGATGCACGCGCCGTTTCTGGAGTTCTCGTTCTACGTGGGCGCGGCAGGGGAGAGGCCCGCCGTCGAGGCGCTGGTGCCCAACGTGCCTCCAGGGGAGCTACCGGAGAAGCTCTATGCCCCCAAGCTGATCGGGGTGATGAAGGGACCAGAGATCCTCGCGGTGTACGATCGCCTCGTCGTGCTGCGCACGAAGGGGGAGGCCTTCTGTTTTCCGTCGTGCGAGGAGAAGGTGCAGCCCAGACGACTCGGGCGCATCGTCTACAAGCGGTTCGTGGAGATCGTCGACACGATCTCCTGCTATTACGGCGCCATTCTGGTGGAATACTCCCTGGAGACCCCCGAGGAGCTCCAGCGGGACCCGAGGAGCCTTGCCTTCCGCGACTTCTTCGTGAGCGAGGAGGTGCTCGGGTCGAGGACGGTGCAACAGATCATCGCGCTGGCAGGCGACGATGCGTATGTCGAGCAGCGAAGACGCGGCGTGTACATCTCGATGAACAAGGAACTCAACCCGCGCCATCGCCAGGTCGCGCAGCTCGACCAGCAAGAACGATCGATGAGGATCGCCATGGTCCTCGGGAAGGCGCTGCCGTGATGGCTCGTCGGAAGCACGGCGCTGACGTGCCGGGGCTGCCGCCCATTTCATCCATGTCGAGGTGAGACACCGATGGACGCTCCCTTTCTAGATTTCTCGTTCTATGTAGGCGCTACGGGTGTGAGACCTGCCGTAGAAGCGCTCGTCCCAAGCGTCCCTCCAGGGGCGCACGCATTCTCTCATTGCTGAAGAGATGAGACACCCATGGACGCTCCCTTTCTAGATTTTTCATTCTACGTAGGCACTGCAGGTGTGAGGCCCGCCGTAGAGGCGCTTGTCCCCAATGTCCCTACGGGGGCACTACCAGAAGAACTTTATGTGCCCAATTTGATTGGGTTGATCAAAAAACCAGAAATGCTCAAGACTCGCGAGCGCAGCATCGTACTGCGCACTGAAGGCGACATCTTCTGCGTTTCAGAACAAGAGACGACCCCAAGAGTCAGGCGACTTGGACGACGTGTATACGAACGCTTCGTAGACATAGCAGACAGAATATCCTGCATCTATGGTGCTATTCTGATAGAGTATCCACTGGAAGAACCCGACAAACTCCGAAAGAGGTCAAGAAGCTTGGCCTTTCGCGACTTCTTTCTGAGTGAGGCATCGATTGATGCCCAGACGATCCAAAGAGTTGTCGCACTAGCGGGTGATGGTGCTTTCGTCGAAAGACGAAAACATGGCGTCTACATCTCGATGACCATGGATTTCAATCCGAGGCATCGACACATCGAGCGGCTCGAAAGCCAAAAGCGGTCGGATCGAATCGCCGTTGTCCTTGGAGGGGCGCTACCATAATGTGCGGGCTGGGCGATGCGTCGCTAGGGTGCCCGTGACCCGGGCATGGGTGGTGCTTGGTCAGGCCTGGTCGTCGAGGAGCCAGACGCGGGCGGCAAGGTCGGTGGGGAAGCGGCGGGTGATGCGGTCGGCGCCGCTCTCGCGGGCGATGCGGGTGAGCTGGAGGGAGAGGACTTCGCTGTCGGCGACCTCGGCGATCTTCGTGGCGCCGCAGTCGAGGGCGTGCTCCTGGCGGCGGCGGAGGATCTCGGCGATCTGGGGGGCGACGGGCTTGAGGCCGCGGAAGTCGGCGTTGATGCGGATGTTGCGGCCCTGGAGGCAGGTCAGCGCGTCGCCGAATTCAGTGTCGAAGCGGCGCATCTCGTCGAGCTCGATGCGGCCCCAGAGGGTGCAGAGCACGAGCGCACGGATGCGGTCGACCTTGATCAGGAACACGCGCTGACCCCTCCAGGCGGCATCGGGCTAGCGAGAGCGGTAGGCCACGATGGCCTGTTCGTAGATGCCAGCGTACTGGGTGAGGAGGGTCTGCCAGTGGCGCTCGCGGAGGATCCAGGCGCGGGCGTTGCGGCCGATGGTGGCGAGGTGGTCCGGGTCCTTGAGGACGGCGACGCAGCGGCGGGCGAGGTCGTGGACGTCGCCGGCGCGGAAGGTGAAGCCGGTCTCGCCTTCGCGGACGAGCTCGCCCATGGCGGGGACGTCGCTGACGATGACGGGGCGCTCCATCGACATGGCTTCGAGGGGCTTGAGGGGGGTGGTGATCTCGGTGGTGCGGGTGCGGATGCGCGGGTAGGCCATGAGGCTGGCGATGGAATAGAGGTCGTAGACCTGGTCGTGCGGGACGCGGCCGGTGAAGGTGACGAGGTTGCCGAGGCCGCGGTCGCGGGTGAAGGCCTTGAGCTGTTCTTCCTGGCCGCCTGCGCCGGTGATGACGAGGTGGGCGTCGGGGATGTCGCGGGAGATCTCGCCGATGGCTTCGATGAGGAGTTCGAGGCCCTCGTAGGGCTGGAACGTGCCGATGTAGCCGATGATGCGCTTGCCCTGAAGGCCGTAGCGCTCGCGGGTGGCTTCGGAGTCGGGGCGCGGGACGAACTTGTCGGAGTCGGCGCCGTTGGCGACGACGTGGAGGGCTTGCGGGTCGCGGACGCGGGGGGCGAGGACGTTGCGGAGGGCCTCGCAGATGGTGATGGTGGCGTCGGCGCGCTTGAAGACGACGTCCTCGGCGCCGGCGGTGGCGCGGTACGGGAGGGAGTCTTCCTTGAACTTGCCGCGATCGACGGAGGCGTTCTCCCAGAGGTCGCGGACTTCGTAGACGAACGGGAGGTGGTAGCGGCGCGCGGCGTAGAGGGCCGGGAGGCCGACGAGCATGGGGGAGTGGGCGTGGATGATGTCGGGCTGCCACTCCTCGATGGCGGTCTCGATGCGGCGCTCGAGGGCGGTCATGAGGCGGGCTTCGCGCACGAGCGGGGGGTTTTTGCCCTGGAGGGGCTGGGTGCGGAAGTGCGGGATGCCGCTCACGACGTCGAGGGGCGCGTCCTGGCCGATCTGCTGGGCAGAGGTGACGACGGCGGGTTGCATGCCCTGGTCGCGCTGGGAGCGAAGGATGTAGTCGCTGCGGATGGTGTAGCCAGCGATGTACGGGAGCGAGGTATGCAGGACGTGGAGCACGCGCACGGTCGATCACCTTCCTTCCAGGGCGGCACGAGGCTGCCACCGCGGGGGGCGCGACGGTACAGCACGTGGCGCGCGGCGTCATCCGTGGCCCCAGGGGTCGAGGGGGGGTAACCTCTCACCTTTGGCACCTTTGGCCCTTCTCCCCCCCAAGGAGTTCGCCCGTGCGTGTTCGAGCCTCGTTCGTTTCCGTCGTCGCCGCGCTGACCAGCTTCGCTTCCCTGGCCTGTGAGCCGAGGGTGACCCCAGGGCCCCCCGGGTCGGCCAACGGGCCGGCGTCGGCCGAAGGGGTGCAGTCGACGAAGGGTGGGGTGAAGACGGCAGCAGCCCCGCCGGTGGTGCCGCCTCCGGTGTTCGAGGCGCCACCTGCGCCGCCGACGACGCCGGTGACGACGCACCCGCGGCTGTGGATCCGGGCCGAGGAGCTGCCGCGGCTGCGGGCGCGGGCGGTGGAGTCGAACCCGATCTACCGGGACCTGATGAGCGTGGTCGCAGAGGCGAAGCTCGGGATGGATCGTGGGAAGATCCCGTCGGAGGGGGACTGCACGTACGAGCGGGTGTTCTGCGAGTCGTACGCGGAGCTGTTCGCGTTCATGGCGCTGGTGGCGCCGGTGGAGGCAGAGCGGAAGGACTACGCGGCGCGGGCGAAGAAGATCCTGCTGACGATCGTGGACCGGGTGATCGCGGCTGCCGACAAGGATCCGCTGGCGCGGCGGGGGTTCTCGACGACGGACCGGTCGCGCTGGGCGGGGGAGTCGTTCGGGCTGACGGCAGACTGGATCTATCCGTACCTGAGCGCGGAGGAGAAGGCGCGGGTGCGGCGGGTGTTCCTGAAGTGGGCGGACGATCAGCTCAACTCGTCGACGACGAGCTTCGACCACCCGACGCCGATCGGGAAGCTGAACGATCCGGTGATCTTGCAGGGGAGGCCGAACGAGGGGCTGAAGAAGCCGCGGTACGCGGCGAACAACTTCTACACGGCGCACATGCGCAACCTGACGCTGCTGTCGCTGGCGTTCGATCCGGCGGATGATCCGCCGGACCACACGGGGCAGTATCCGCGGCTGCGGGACTACTTCGCGAACGTGGCGGGGGCGTGGCTGTACGCGACCGATCATCTGCTGCGGAACGATGCGCGCGGGGGTTCGCCGCCCGAGGGGTTCCAGTACGGGCCGGCGACGCTGGCGTACGTGAGTCAGACGTTGCTGGCGATCCAGACGGCGGGAGAGGCAGACCCGGCGCGGTGGGGGCAGCAGGTGCACCTGGATGGGAACCCGTTCTGGAGCGAGGTGATCCCGGCGTACGTGCACAGTCTGAGTCCAGCGCCGGTGCAGGGGAGCGCGGGGCCGACGTACCTGGCGTCGTGGACGGGGGACGGGGAGCGGTACGAGCTGTGGGATCACATCGATCCGTTCACGGCCCTGGCGCTTCACGCGCAGAACAGCGGGAACGCGGCGCGGTTGAATGCGCTGCGGTGGCTGGTGACGCACACGGGGCCAGGGGGGGAGGCGGGGATCTCACGGCGGGCGCGGTCGCGGTTCGGGGAGGTCTACAAGCGGCACACGATCAACTACTTCCTGCTGATGGATCCGGCGGTGACGCCGAAGGATCCGCGGCCGGAGATGCCGCTGGAGCACTACGGGTCGGGGCGAGGGCAGATCTTCGCGCGGACGGGGTGGGATCCGAACGCGGCGTGGCTGACGTACCAGGTGGGCTGGGCGCAGATCGATCACCAGCACGGGGACGGGCTGGCGTTCACGTTCTGGCGCGGGGGGGAGTGGCTGACGAAGGAGCGGGTGGGCTACGGGGCGTTCTTCGTGGGGTCGGATCAGCACAACACGCTGGCGATCGAGAACGACCGGAACCGGCGGCACGATGAGCCGTTCCGCGGGGGGCTGTGGCGGCGAGGGTCACAGTGGGGGCTGGTGCACACGGAGGATCCGAAGCTGCTCGCGAAGAGCTTCGGGAGGGACTACGTGTACACGCTGGGGGACGCGACGGCGCTGTACAACTCGACGTACGAGAAGATCGACGATGTGCAGCACGCGAGTCGGTCGCTGGTGTGGCTGAAGCCGGATCACCTGGTGATGTACGACCGGGCGAAGACGGGGAAGGAGGGGCGCTTCAAGCGGTACTTCCTGCACACGCCGACGATGCCGGCGGTGGCCGGGAACCTGTCGACGGTGACGACGGCGAAGGGGCAGAAGCTGTACGTGAGCACGCTGCTGCCGGAGCAGGCGGCGATCAAAGCGTTCGAGTACAAGGAAGACCCGAAGAACTGGGAGACGAAGGCGGCGCAGCAGGAGCCGATGAAGTTCACGCTGCAGGTGGAGCCGAAGGCGATGCCGCTGGATGCGCGGTTCCTGCATGTGCTGCAGGGGGCGAGCGGTGGTGCGGCGGTGGACGCGACGGCGGTGGTGAAGTCGAAGGGGGGAACGCCGTTCGCCGGGGCAGTGGTGAAGGAGACGGTGGTGATGTTCCCGGTGGATGTCGGGGAGGTGGCGGAGGTGCGCTACGGGGTGCCGGCGAGCGTGAAGCGGCACGTGGTGACGGGGCTGGTGCCCGGGGGGAAGTACGCGGTGGCGAAGCAGGGGGGAGAGGTGACCGTGAAGCCCGGGGGGGATGCGGTGGCGGATGAGGGCGGGGTGCTGGTGTTCTGAGGTCGAGTTCAAATGACTTGGCCGGCAGGAGGGTCTTTGAATTCGTGGTTATCACCCCACGACTTCTGGCTCTTCAGCTTCGAGCGTCCTCAGCAGACAGAGTTATTCGGCGGACACGGAAGTCTGGTACGCTGAGCAGATGAAACTTGCCAGCGTCCGTTCGCTCAAGAGCGAATTACTCTCTGAGAATTTCCGCATAGGCCGCGCTGCCCATAAGCTCGCGAGACAAGAGCTTAACGAGGTCGGAGCCTTACTTTCAGCCCCTCGACCAAAACCTGCGTTCGCACTCGGTGTCGCGCCCAGCAAGATACGTGGCGCTGGGTACTTACTCGCCGTTCGCCTCTTTGATCGCTCATCCGAAACGAAGCACTGGGCCGAACGGGCAGTGGAGGCGTCAAGAGGCGAGGCCGATGTTCAGTACGTAGGCAGTGTCCGAGCGCCTAGACCTCTAACCACACGAAGCGCGTTCCGGACGGCTACCCGGCCGATTGTTCCAGGGCTCTCGGTCGGGCATCATCGTGTCAGCGCAGGGACCATTGGCGGATTTGTAACAAGACCGGATGGCTACGTGTACATTCTCTCGAATAACCACGTTCTAGCCGACACCAATCGAGGCAAGCGTGACGACGCTGTTCTACAACCAGGCCGCCTGGATGGCGGACGGCAGGCCCATCAGATCGGCTGGCTGCGTTACTCCCAAAGGCTAGAGGCGCGGAACAACCAAGTGGATGCCGCCTTGGCATCGCTGGATAGCGAGATTGACTACGACATCACGTACAGCGGTTACAATCTGGAGGGCGTGAACGATGAGGTCGAACTCGGAATGTACGCATGGAAAGTTGGACGTACCACTGGCCTTACGGAGGGGTTCGTAAGTGCATTCGACGTCGACAACGTAATCGTCAATTATTCAGACCATGACGACGAACCGAACAATCTCTCTTTCGATGGTCAAATCGAAATCAAGTCGCAGCCGCAAACAACGCTTTTCTTCAGTAAAGGGGGAGATTCCGGATCACTGATCTTGGATGAATATGATCACGCGATTGGGTTGCTCTTCGCGGGATCAGACCGAACGGGCATCACCTATGCAAACCCGATTCAAACGGTTCTTGACAGCTTTAACGCGGAACTCCTTCTCACTTAGGAACACGCGCCCGAATCGTTCCTACTGAATCCAATATAACTGGAACTCCATTCACCAAGGATGGAACGACTGCCCGCACCTCCTCGCTGAGCGTCGCGACGTTCACCTTGATGCAGTACTCGCCTGCTTCTCCTGAGATCCCGATACCGTGCAACCATGAAGGTTGACCGAGTTGCTCTTTCAAAACTGCCTTGGCTTGTCGCGCCGCACCTACACTAGCCATGGCTAAATGTTAGCATGCAACCAAAGCCACGTCAGGCACGCCTTCGTAGCGCAGGCTCCTACGCTTAACACGCAGCTCCATGCCTTAATAAAGCTTCCTTTTACCGCCGCGCATGGATCCTTGCGCAGCAGATGACGCACGGCTCACGATGATCACTGAATCACTTCCACCGTTCCGCAGGGGAAGGTGATCTTGATGGACTGGGCGTCCTCCTGGACGCGGCGGCATGCGTTGCCGACCAGCTCCAGCTCGGAGGCGTTGTTGAGGCGCCAGCCGTCGGGATCGTTGTAGGTGAGCCGCTCGCCGTCGAGGAGGACTTCTCCCTGGGCGGGGTCGTCGGTGGTGACGACGCCGTCGAGGGTGAAGACGCAGGCACGGACGCCACCGATGATCTGCTTGAAGGCGTCGATCAAGGAGGTCTGGTTGAGGGCCTGGTAGTAGGGGGCGCTGGCCTGGCCGTTCTGGATGCCAGCGCCGGCGTTGGCCATGTCCTGGAGGTGATTGAGGGCCACGTCGGGGCCGACGCTGAGGACCACGGTCTTGATGCCTTCGCCATGAGCGCGCCGGGCAGCGGCGATGGCTTCGGGTTCGCCATTCTGCGGGTTGGGGACGGCGCAGGTGTCGGGCATGCCGTCCGTGGCGAGGAGGATCATCCGGGGGCCTGCTTCGTCGACGGTCTTCAGGTAGTCGACGATCTTGTCGATGCTCTCTCCGGTCGGCGTCTCGTCGTCGGGGCGGGCGTTCTGGTAGCGCTGTCGGATCGACTCGTAGTTGCCGAGGGCAGCGTCGACCTGGGTGATCATGGGGCAGGTGCCGCCCTGGAAGCCGTCACGGCTCGTGTAGAGGGCGAGGCCGAAGCGGATCTCGTCGGAGAGGGTGGAGACGACGCCGTTCTGGGTGTTCATCAGGGCGTCGTAGAGCACGTTCCAGCGGCTGCCATCGCCGCCGAAGTTGTCGTTCATGCTCCCCGACTGGTCGATGAGGAGCATGACGGTGGGCGTCACCTGACCGAAGGTGACGTTGACGCTGGGGCAGTGATCGCCAGGGCCACCTGGATCTCCGAAGCCCGAGCCACCGAGGTCGTCACCGCAGCGGCCGCGAGGGCTGCAGGTGATCCCTGCCTGGCATTCGCTTCCTCCCTCCGTGCATTCGGCAGTGCAAGCGCCGGCGCTGCAATGGAGCCCGGCCGCACACCCATTGTCATCGAGGCAGGACTTGCCGCACTCCGCCGCGAAGGTCGTCTCGCAAGGCGAGGCAGCAATCTCCGAGGTGCAGCCCTGGACCGTGCTGGCGAGGACCGCTCCCATGGAGAGCAGGCCGAGGAAGCCGGAACAGGCATGGCGGAGAAACTTCGAGCAGCGGTTCATGGCAGCAAGCTCCAGGGAGGAAGTGAAGCGACCGCGCGCCGCATTGCAGGAGGCAGGCCACGCAGCAAAGCAGCCTGCCGCCGCACGACTGCCACACGAATTCAGCACGTTCCCTCGCACGCCGACCCAATCGAAGCCCACGCAGCTGGATTCGAGCTTATCCAGGAGGTGGATCACCGATGCACCACCCCCATCCACGCGCGCACGACGACACCACCGTATTGCTCCAGCCCCGACCGACGAGCCTGTCCTCCCTCGAGGACCCATTGCTGACGGCCCGACCGTCGCTCATCGATCTCGGACGCCTCTGAACCAACAAGCGCCGGAAGCCGCCGATGAAGGGCTGGTCATCGAAAGCCGCCATCCAACACGCAGACGTACCTGCATCGAGGCATCCCCTCTTGTCTCCGCAGTCCCACGCCTGCCCTCACCAGACCGATCTCGGTCCTCCCCAAGCAGCCCCCAACCACGCCAAGCAGCCCCCAACCACGGCCAGCAATCCCCAACCACGGCGTGGAGAGCCTCTCCGACGCGGACACGGGCGGGCGCCAGAGCACCGAACCGCGCGCCATCCGCCCCCCCGTCCCCCCCACGCCCCATGCGGCCGCCACAGGGCGGCTCTCCATACCCTCCCAGCGCCAGCCCGACCGCAGGTGAGACGCGCTTCTGAGACGCCTCCCCTAAGCCCCTCGCCCCCCGTGTCCTGACCTCACCCAGCGCCCGCCCGTGTCCGCGTCGGAGAGGCTCTCCACGCCCCCCCGGGGTCGCGTCGGAGAGGCTCTCCGCGACGCTGCCCTTCATGTGCGAGACCGGAGCGCGTCCTCCAGCAGTGTCGGCAGATCCGACCGCTGCGCCTTCCACCCGAGCACTTCCTCTGCACGCCGCGGATCCGCCACCAGCGAGGAAGGGTCGCCTGCCCGCCGTGGTCCCACGCTCCGTGGAACCGCACGACCCAGTACCCGCTCCGCCTCATCGACCATCTCACGCACGGTGCTGCCCTGCCCCGTCCCCAGGTTCAGCGGCCCCACCGCGTGCCCTGCTGCAAGACGATCGAGCGCCTTGAGATGCGCGCTCGCCAGATCCACCACGTGGATGTAGTCGCGTTCGCAGGTGCCATCGCGGGTCGGGTAGTCTTCCCCGAACAGGGTCAAGGGCGGACGACGACCGAGGCCGGCGTCGAGCATGAGCGGGATCAGGTGCGTCTCCGGATCGTGCGCTTCGCGAAGCTTCCCACTGGGGTCGGCGCCGGCGGCGTTGAAGTAGCGCAGAGCTGCCCAGCGCAGGCCGTAGGCGCGGCCGTAGGCTTCGAGGGCGTGCTCGAAGGTGAGCTTCGAGGCGCCGTAGGGGTTCACGGGGCGCTTCGGTGCGTCTTCGGGGATGGGGACCGCTTCGGGCTCTCCGTAGACGGCTGCGGTGGAGGAGAACAGGATGCGCGGGACCTCGGCGACGCGCGCTTCTTCGAGGAGCGCGAGGGCACGGACCACGTTCACGTCGAAGTAGAGCGCGGGGTTGGTGACGGACTCGCCGACCTGGATCTTCCCGGCGAAGTGGACGATGGCGTCGACGCCACGTCGGCGGATGAGGCTGCCGACGGTCGCGCGATCGCCGATGTCGCCGCGGACCACCTCGACGCCTTCGGGGAGCTCGGGAGACGTGCCGGCCGAGCCGTCGTCGAGGACGACGACATCGCGCCCTTCACGCGCTGCAGCCCACACGAAATGCGAGCCGACGAAGCCGAGACCGCCGGTGATCAGGGTGACGGAGGGCATGGGGCCAGGCTACACGAGGCCCGAGGCCGTGTGCTATCTTCCGCTGTCCGTGCACGGGGAGCGTCGATGCTGATGATGAAGAGAAACAAGCTGCTCGTTTCTGCAGGAGCGCTCGCGCTGGCGTTCGGGGCATTGCTCCTTCCCATCCAGCCCGCGACCCCGGCCACGACGTCACCTCCTGCACCGCCGCCGCCTCCGAAGCCGCCGGCGCTGGATCTGTCGAGCTTCTCGGATGCGAACCCGGAGCAGCCGGTGGATCTGCTGTTCATCCACCACTCGGTGGGTGGGCAACTCCTCACCGATTCAGGGCCGGGGAAGGAGCTGATCCCGGACACGAACATCTACGTGAACCACCCGAATGGCGGGGGGCTGCGCCGCAAGCTGGAGGCGGCGAGCTACAAGGTGCACGAGGCGGCGTACAAGAGCGCGGTGGGGGACAAGACCGATCTCTTCGACTGGTTGCCGAAGTTCCGCGGTCAGATGGACCAGGTCCTGCGGGTGGCGATGCACGACGAGATGCTCCCGGAGGGGATGAAGAACCGGGTGGTGATGTTCAAGTCGTGTTACCCGAACAACCGCTTCCGGACGATGGGGGATGCGCCAGGGAACCCGGACGGGCCGGATCTCACGGTGTGGAACGCGAAGGCGTCGTTCCAGGCGCTCTTGCCGGAGTTCGCCAAGCAGAAGGACACGCTGTTCGTGTACCTGACGGCGCCGGCGAACGTGCTGAAGAACCCGAAGGTGCGGCTGTGGAAGCACCTGGCCAAGCGGGCGCTGGGGAAGCCGACGGACGCGGAGATCGCGGTGGATCAGGCGGCGCTGGCGCGGGAGTTCAACGGGTGGATCCGGTCGCCGGAGGGGTGGCTCAAGGATTATCCGGAGAAGAACGTGGTGGTGTTCGACTTCTACGACGTGCTCACGGACGGGGGTTCGTCGAACTTCTCGCAGTACGGGTCGGAAGGGGGCACGGACAACCACCCGTCGAGCCAGGGGAACGAGCGGGCAGCGGTGGAGTTCGTGCCGTTCCTGAACCGGGCGGCGCGGCGCGCCGGGATCATTCCGTAGCGTTTCGACGAATCCGGGGGGCCGGAGGAGGGTCGTCCCTGCCGGGGCGCCCCTCGGGTGGTGTACGGTGGCAGAGCCACCATGGCGCTCCCCGGGGTCATCCTTCTCATCATCTTCATCTACGGTCGGCCGCAGGAGTTCAACGAACGCCTGGCGACGCTGCCGTTCCTCTACCTGTGGCTGGGCATGGCCTTCGCCGGGATGGGGGCGGAGATCGGCATGGGGAAGGCGCGGCTGAAGGCGGCGCCACACCTGAAGGCGTCGGTCTTCATCCTGTTCTGGAGCCTGTTCACGCTCGGGATCTTCAACCCGTCGGAGCTGTCGGGGAACGCTGTGATCATCAGCGTGACCTGGATTCTGTTCTTCGTCGTCGGACACTCGACGGAGTCGCTGAAGGGGTTCCAGAAGCTCACGGGGACGGTGCTGGCGATGGGGCTGTTCGTGGCCACCGTCGCGGTGCACCAGGGGTTCTCGTCGTTCCAGTGCATCGCGATGGTGCCCATCCCGGGAGCGCGCGCGGACACGGGGATCCCGGACGGGCGCTCGTGCGATAGCTACCGGGACTGCCGCGACGATCCGACGGCGGATCCGGAAACGGAGTACCTGTGCGAGCGGATCGGGCTGTTCCAGACGACGACGATCACAGCAGGGCGGGTGCGCTGGCGCGGGGTACTCCAGGATCCGAACGAGCTGGCGCTGACGGCGGGGATCTCGCTGCCGTTCGCGTTCGCGTTCTTCGAGCAGAAGCGGACGTTCTCGCGGCTCTTGATCCTCGTGTACGCACTCCTGATGATCGGCACGTGCATCGTGCTGACGCAGTCGCGCGGTGGGCAGCTCGTGTTCACCACGGTGCTCGGTGTGTACTTCATCAAGAAGTACGGGTTGAAAGGGGCCGTCATCGGGGCGGTCTGCGCGCTGCCGCTGATCCTGCTCGGCGGGCGTGGTAGCCAGGAAGCGGAGGAGAGCGCGAACGAGCGGAGCGAGATCCTGGCCGAGGGGCTGATGATCTGGCGGGCGTTCCCGCTGACGGGGTGCGGGTTCAGGCAGTTCACCGAGCACTTCTGGCTGACGGCGCACAACGCCTACTTGCTGGCGATTTCGGAGCTGGGGCCGTTCGGGTTCTTCGCCTGGCTGTCGATGATCTACCTGACGTTCAAGATCTCGCTGACGGCGCTGAAGCGGTACGAGAACGTGCCGGGACCGACGGCGGCGTCGATCAAGGCGTGGGCGACGGCGCTGATGGCGTCGTTCGCGGGGATGCTGGTCGGGATCTTCTTCCTGTCGTTCACGTACCACTACGTGCTGTGGATCTACTTCGGGCTGTCGTCGGCGCTGTACTTCGCGATCCGAGGGGCGGATCCGACGTTCAAGGTGCAGCTCGACCGGAAGGACGTGTTCCGGATCATCGGGATCGAGCTCGCGCTCGTCACGGCGATCTTCGGCTACGTGAAGTCGAAGGGGCTGATGTGACGACGGTGAGGTGGTTCAGCGGCCGAGGCCGAGGACCATGACGAGCGGCGTGCGAAAGATGATCTTCAGCTCGAGGGGCAAGTAGGCCCGGAGGCTCTCGAGCGAGGCAGCGTAGGCGAGGTCGAAGAGCAGCTTCATGCGCATGTCGTCGGCCTCGGCGCCCTCGGCTTCGTCGAGCTCGAAGGGGTTGGTCAAGGTGCCCTCGAAGGCGGCGACTTCGCTGTCGGGCGCGGCGCGTCCGGTGTACCCGAGCGAGACCTGGGCGAGGCCGGTGATGCCAGGCTTCACGTCGCGCATGCGCTCCTCGAAGAAGGGGATGGCCATGGCGAGGTTGACCAGCAGCTCGGGGCGCTCGGGGCGCGGGCCGACGAGGCTCATCTCGCCGAGGAGCACGTTGAGGAGTTGGGGCAGCTCGTCGAGGCGGCTCTTGCGCAGGAAGCGGCCCACGCGGGTGATCCGGGGGTCGTTCTCCTGCGCGAGGACTGCGCCCGTGTACTTCTCGGCATCGACGCGCATGGAACGGAACTTGCGCATCTCGAACTCGACGAACCGTGGGTAGGCGATCCCGTCGCGCACCTCCGTCCCGATCAGCATGCCGGCGCGGCGCTGCTTGTAAAAAATGGGGCCAGGCGACTCGGCATAAATGGCGGCGGCGATGACTGGATAGAGCGGGAGCGTCACCGCTATCCCGACCGCTGAGCCGAGCACGTCGATGGCGCGCTTGGCTACACGAACGCTGGGGTTCACAGGTCTACCTTGTAGCTCAGTTCTCCTGTACCGTGGTAGGGTCCAAGCTTGGATGGAGGTGTAGGCGTGATCCGACTCCGCGTGCCTGGCTCGCTGACGTATCGGCACCTCGCCCTCCGCGTGGTCTCGGCCGCTTGCCGCATGGCGATTTCCCAGCGTTCAGGGGTGATGTCTCCGGGACGCGATGACGCCGGGGGAAAAGCGATCGAGGCCGATCCGTTCGACGCGCTCGCGCAGGGGCTCGGCGAAGACGGCGAGGACGATGCGCCGGAGAGCGGGCCGACGCGGTTGGCCGCGGTCGAAGATCTCGGGACCTTCGATCCCGATGAGCCGCTCTCGGACGAGGAGTTCGAGGCGCAGACGCTGTCCGCGGTCGGCGAGGCGTTCAACAACATCGCCATCCACGCCTACCGCGTGGGAATACCCGGGCATGTCGACATCGAGATCGAGTCTGACGAGGGCGGAATCATGATCTGCCTCATGGACACGGGCTCCAGCTTCGAGCCCGGGCAAGTGATGGCGCCCGACATGACGGCACTCCCCGAGTCGGGCATGGGGCTGTTCATCATGAACTCGTTCATGGATGAAGTGGACTATCGTCCGGGCAATCCGAACGTGCTCCGCCTCGTGAAGCACCGAGATCCTCGCGGTAGCCCCGCGGGTGAAGGGGGGGAAAGCCCGCGCGGTGGCACAATGAACGCGCGGGGTGCTGCTCCCACGGCGGGAGCAGCCTGAGGCAGTTATCAGCTAGGGACGACCCAGGAAGCCCAGAACGCACAGCCAGGGGCATCAGGATCAATGAGCTACAAGCGGACCGACAATGGTGAAGTGACCGTCGTGCAGATTGATGGGACCCTCGACGCGGTGACCGCGCCCGAGTTCAGGACGCTGGTGGACGAACTCGTGGCGGAGAACCGCAAGGACATCACGCTCGAGCTGTCCGGGCTGCGGCTCATCGACAGCTCCGGGGTTGGCGTCATCGTCTCGCTGTTCAAGCGGGTCCGCGCCAACGATGGGAAGGTGAGGATCGTGGGGTTGAGGGATCAGCCCCGCGCCATCTTCCGTCTCCTCCGGCTCGATCGGGTGTTCCCCACCTGAGGCCGACTTTCTCCTCGGGTTGGCGCCCCGACGGCCGGCGTCTACGATAGTCAGAGGAACTCTTCCCAACGGACGGGAGCAGCGCAGGATCAGCGCCGCGATGCCCTCGACCCCTTTCCGCGCAGCCGGACATGGATAGCCAGACCTTCAAGAGACACTCACCCCCGCCCCCCGCGCCGGAGGGGCCCCTCGCCTTCGGAGCCGAACCACCGCAAGCCGCAGGCCCTCAACCGCCGAGCATCGGTGGGATGATCCGGCGGACGCTGGCGCACTGGTACATCGCGGTGATCGTCGCCGTTCTCGGGGCCGGGATGACGGCGCTGTACGTGAAATCGCGTCAGCCCGCCTATCGGTCGGAGACCACGATCCTCTACCGCGAAGGCGTGCGCGCGGCACTCGGGCCCGACGGGCCCGATCCGCTGCGCACCCTGTCAGGACGGCTCAAGGAGACACTGCTGGCGCGCTCGAACCTGGAGAAGATCGTCACCGAGTTCGAGCTCTACCCCGACGTGCTCCAGAAGCGGGGGATCGTGGACGCGGTGGACCGGCTGCGCAGCAAGGTCACCTTCCGGGCGAAGTCGCCCGATACGTTCGCCATCTCGTTCGAGGGGATGACGCGCGACGAGGCGCAGATCGTGACCGCTCGGCTCGCAGAGCTGCTCGTCGAGGAAACGGCGCGGGTGAAGCAGTCGCAGGCGAAGATCACCACCGAGTTCCTCATCGCACAGCAGAAGCAGGCGGAGCAGGAGCTGGAGAAGGCAGACAAGGACCTGGCGCAGTTCCTGTCACAGCACCCGGAGTTCGCACAGGAGACGGTGCAGCCGACCGGGGTGCAGTCCGGTGCGTCCATCCGCGCGGAGCAGCGGCGGGCGACGGAGGGAGATCCGATGCTGGCGGCGCTGGAGCGGCAGATCCCGCGGCTCCGGAGCCAGCTCAACCCCGCGGCGCCGGCGCCCGGGAGCCCCGCGGCCGCGGCGGCGCAACCACCGGCAGCGCTGACGCAGCAGAAGTCTCAGGCCGATCAGGAGCTCGCATCCGCGCGGCGAGATCTCGCAGACAAGCAGTCGCGCTTCACGGACTCGCACCCCGATGTGCGGACCGCCTCCACGCGGGTGGCGACGGCGGAGGCCGCGGCGCGCAGGGCGGAGCAAGCGCTCGCGTCGTGGCAGCCGGAGCCTCCTCCCGAGGCACCAGCAGCTGCAGGAACGGCGACGGCGAAGGCCACGACGAACAAGGCGGCGGTGCAGGCGCAGCTCTCTCAGCTCGAGCGGGAGATCTCACAGCGGAAGAAGTCGCAGCAGGCGCAGCAGGGGCAGGATCCGTCGGACGCGGCGCAGCAGATCATCAACGTGGAGGCGGAGTGGTCCCGGCTGACGCGCGATCAGAACCGGGCAAGGATCCGGCTCGGAGATCTCGAGCAGAAGGTGTTCCGCGCAGAGATGACGGCGAACTCCGAGGAGGGCGGCTACGCTGCGCAGATCATGGTGCTCGATCCGGCGTACAAGCCGACCTCGCCCTCGACGCCACCGCGCTCGATGATGGCGCTGGGCGGCCTGGCGGCGTCTTTCTTGATGGGGCTCGCGCTCGCGGCGGCACGCGGCATCGTGCTCGATGATCGTGTCTACGGCGTGGAGGACATCGAGCGCCTCGGACTCGCGCCGGTCCTCAGTGTGGTACCGGCCGCCCCAGGGCGGCGATGGAGGCTCCGTGGCTGAGCCGATCGAGGCGGGCAAGCCCGCCCCCGTGGCGTCGCTGGAGAGAGCGCTCGATCAGGTGATCGATTTTCTCGGACGTGTGGAGCACGCGCCCCGGGCGCGGGCGCTTGCGATCGAAGCGCGGCGGCTGCGGACCATCGTCGGGAAGTGGCGCTCGATCGAGCCTCCCGAGGACGTGCGCGAGGAGATGATCGCGCGCGTGCTGCGGCTGGCGAACGATGCCGAGGAGGCGATCGCCGAGGCGCACGCGGGCGCGGGCAGGCAGCCTTCGTCGCCCCAGCTCACCGCGGGGCGGAGCATCGACGCCGACGCGGCGCGGGCGGCACAGCGGAGGGGCTCCGCGCCCGTGCTCGATCTCGGGATGTGGGGTCCGGGTCAGCAGGAGTCGAAGCCGGACGCGCGGACCGTCGAGGTCAATCGGTTCACGCCACCGTCGGTGCCGCGCTACGAGGGGCGCGCTCAAGGAATGCCTGCGATCCCGGATCTGTCACCGGGAGCGCAGCCTCCGCGCCCTGCGACGCCCTCGCGAGGGATGCCGTCGAGCGAGCAGCCCTTCGTGATGCCATCAGGGGGGCCACGGGTCCCCTCCCTCCAGTTCGAGCGGGTGGCGCAGCCCAGTCCGGAGCCGGAGGTGCTGGAGGGAGAGCTGATCGATCCCCCACAACCTCCGCGGATGCCGCGACCGGAGCCTCGGACCACGTACGAGGCCGACGCGAGCACGATGGAGATCGCGGGCTCGCCCGTCCTTCAAGCGCAGCGGGAGGTCGCGCAGCAGAGCCCTCCCTCGCTGAGGCTGGACCACGATGCGTCGCCGCCCTCGTACGACGAGATGGCGACGACGCTCTTCGCGGTGCCGAGCGGGATCAAGAACCTGAGCGCGCTCAGCGTGATCCCGGCGCAGCGCCCCGAGGGGCTCGATCCCAACCTGGTCATGATCTCCGAGCCGTACGGGAAGCGAGCCGACTCCTTCCGCGCACTGAGGCGCAAGCTCGCGGCCGGGTCGGCGCGGATCATCGCGATCACGAGCGCGAAGCCACAGGAAGGGAAGACGGTCTGCGCGATCAACCTGGCGCTGGCGCTGGCGGAATCGAGCCCGCGCAATGTGCTGCTGGTGGAGGCGAACATCCGCAACCCGGGTCTGGCGGCGACGATGAAGTTCGAACCACAGCTCTGCTTCACCGAGCAGCTCCGGCGTCACCGGAAGGACGAGGACGAGCCGTGGGTGGTGGTCGAGCAGACGACCACCAAGCCGACGGACGAGGCGCCGGGAAGCGGGACGACCCGGGGTGGCGTGGTCCACATGCTGGCGGTCGATCCTCGCGCAGAGCGCCCGCCGATGCTCGACGCGGTGGCCTTCGCCAAGGGCATGGAGGGCCTGAAGCGGACGGGGTACGAGTACATCATCGTGGACACGCCGGCGGTGCTCGGCACGCTGGACATGCAGATCATCGGCGATGTCGTGCACGGGGTGATCTTCACGACCATCGTGAAGCGGTCGACCCGCAGACCCCTGCGAGACGCGATCGCGCAGATCAAGCCGGCCCCGGTCCTCGGGGTGATCGTCCTCGAGGGCTGAGGGCTGTCGCGCAGCCGTGATACCGTTCGTCTCCATGCGTCGGGTCAGTGCGCGGTGGGTCGAGGTGGCCACCCTGGTGGGTGCGCTCCTCGTCGCCCGTGGCGGAGCGGCGCAGAACCTGCGCGTCCACGGGGTCGCTACGGCCTCGGTCGGCGTTACCGACAACATCCTGTCGACGCCGGAGAGCGAGGAGCCCGAGCCGGGTGAGCCGGCGGCGCCCGCGCTGGCCCGAGAGGCGGATGGGTTCGGGGTGCTCAGCCCTGGGCTGGTGGCGCGCTACGACACGCCGCGGACCTCGCAGACGCTCCGCTACACGTTCATCGCCAACCTGTTCTTCCGGCACTCGGAAGCGAACTCGTACACGAACACGCTGACGTACGCGGGTCGGGTCATCACCTCGCCGACGACGCAGCTGAGCTTCGGTGCGGTCGCCGCGCAGGGCCAGCTCAACACGTTCATCCGCGATCAGGGATCGGGGCAGACGCCCATCGAAGCGCTCCCCGGCGGGGGGATTCCCTTTCTCCAGGGCGCGCTGAACCAGGGGTTCACGAAGCAGATGTCCCCCACCCTCTCGCTGTCGGAGGCGCTGGCGTTCATGGTCTACGCGCCCCAGACCGAGACCCCGCTGCGCAACTACACGGGGACGGGGACGCTGTCGGCGCATCGCTACTGGAACCACGATACGGGCGCGATCTTGCTCAGGAGCGCCTACACCCATTTCGACAACGTCAACGTCGCCACCGCAGGCGAGGAGCCGCGCTTCGTGGGGCGCGACCAGCTGGTGACGACGCTCGCTGCGAGCTGGATCCACGACTACGGGCGCTACTTCTCTCATCAGCTGGATCTCGGCGTGAGTCAGGCGACGGACCTGAACTCGCCCTACGGGCAGCTGTGGCAGCCCGTGGGTCTGGCCGCACTGCGGTACACACGCGCCGAGGTGCAAGCCGAGGCTGCGTACTCCCACACGGCGGCTCCCAACGTGTACCTGGGACAGCTCTCGCTGCTCGATCAGGTGTCGCTGCGCGCGGCCGTGCCCTTGAGTCATGCGGCGCGCCTGAGCGCGGTCGGGTCGGTGGGGTTGCAGCGCAACTTGCCCATCGTGCAGGGGGAGCTGGGCAACGTGATCACCATCTGGCTCGCGGACGCGTCGCTGCAGTGGGTGCCTGTGCGGACGGTGCCCGAGCTCCGGCTGGCGCTCCGTTACCAGCACATCAACCAGGTGTCGGAGGTCGCGCAGATCGTTCGGAACTCGCTCCTTCTCTCGGCCACGTTCACGTTTCCGCAGGACCGGGAGGCGCAGTCGCAGATCGCCATGACCCAGCCGTTCGGCGATGGTCAAGGTGAGGCGCGGAGGCGCCCCACACCGACGCCAGCGTCGGAATCGGAAGAGGAGCAGCAGCCGTCCGAAGGGCGGCCGCAGCGGGGGCGACCAGCTGGAGGCACCCCGTGAGCGCTCCAGCGGGTCCAGGCGAGCACGACGAAGAGGCGAAAACAGGGGGGACGAGGCCGATGCGGTGGATGGGAGCGGGGGTGCTTCTGCTGCTGAGCGCTGGTCTGGCGGGAGAGGTGGCGGCAGACGAGGGGACCGCTCCGAAGGAGGCGCCCACGAGGACGTCTGCGTCCTCCGGGACGACCACGGAGGTCCCATCGGCGCGAGGAGAAGCGGGCGATCCGCTGGCAAAGACCGAAGCGGTGGTGTGGGCCGCGGGCGAAGGCGCGCGGATCCTTCGGGGCGAGGCGCGCTCCCCGCTGTCGCGCGGCGAGGGGAACTGGATCTGGCAGCCTGGAGAACCGATCCGCATCGCCGCGCTCCGGGGCGAGGTGGTGGGCTTCCAGGTGGTGGTGACGGCCCAGGATGCGCCGCTGGAAGGTGTGGAGGTGACGATCGAGCCTCTCCGTCACGAAGGAGGAGCGCCGGGTCGCCTCGAACCGGAGACGTTCGTGCAGCACTACGTGGAGGTCAAGGCGCGCTCGCGCAACGCTCAGCACCCTGCGGAGTCGCTGGGTTGGACTCCCGGGGCGCGCCCTCCGGACACGGACGTGACGGGCTGGCTCCCCGATGCGCTGATCCCCCTGAGCGCGCGCACGGCAGGCCTGGGACGGGGGCAGGGAGCCGGAGGCGAGGGCGCACCAGGCCGAGCCTTTCCTTGGCCACTCGCCATCGCCCCGCGGCAGAACGGCGCGATCTGGGTCGATGTGCTGGTGCCCGAGCAGGCCGCAGCAGGGCTGTACACCGGCAAGGTGCGGACGACCGCTGGTGACGTCGCGCTGGGTGGCCTCGACGTGCAGCTGACGGTGGCGGACGCCGTGCTGCCATACCGACCGGTGAACGTGTTCGCGTATTACGACGCCTACCAGATGGCCAATCGGCTCGGCGACAGGACGCCAGCGGGCGCGACAGCGTCCGAGTCCCAGGTGTGGCAGCTCTTGCACCAGCACCACGTCGACGCGCTGCCACCACTGACGCGCCCGGACGAGATCGAGCGGATGCGCGCCGCGCTGGATGGGTCGCTGTTCACGGAAGCGCACGGCTACCGAGGGCCCGGTGTGGGCGTGGCGCCGGCGGTGCTCGCGCTGGGTACGTACGGCGATCTCGGGGAGCCGAACGCCGAGACACTGGCGCGCGCGGAGGCGCTCGCGGAGCGGGTCCCGGAGGCCATCCGCGAGGTGTTCGTCTACGCGATCGACGAGCAGTGCGACAGTCCGCGAGGACCCGGCTGGAAGAAGCTGCTGCAGGGCTCGAAGATCGCGGGGCGGGTTCGGGTGGGTCACACGTGTGGCCGCGATCCGAGCCGGCAGGACGTCGACGTGGTGATGGTGCCGGCGCAGCGGTTCGACGCGCGCACGGCGCGGGCGGCACGCGCTCTAGGGAAGGAGGTGTGGGTCTACAACGGGGCCTTGCCCCAGGCTGGAACGTTCATGATCGATGCACCGATCACGAGCCTGCTGGCCAATGGCTGGATCGCCGCTTCCTACCCGGTGGGGCGCTGGTTCCTGTGGGAGGTGGGGTTCTGGCACGACGGGAATCGCGGTGGGAAGGGGCCCATCGATCCGTTCGTTCAGCCGGAGAACTTTCACAACGATGACGGCGATGCGTGCCTGGGGGATGGGATGCTGCTCTACCCGGGGACGCAGGTGGGGGCCCAGGCGACGGGCTCGCTGGGGCTGCCCGGGGTGATGCCGTCGCTGCGGCTGAAGGCGCTGCGGCGGGGGATCCAGGACGCGGGGTACGCTGCGCTCGCGCGCGCGGGCCACACCGAGGAGGTGGACGCGATCCTGGCCAAGGTGATTCCAGTCGCCCTGCAGGATGCGGACTCGGCGAGGCCAGCAGCGTGGCCACGAGACGGCGCGGCGTTCGCGGCGGCGCGCGAGGCACTCCGAGCGTTGATCCCGGCAGGAGCCCGCCTGGAGGCCGAGGCGGCCCGCCGTGTGCTCGCCGAGGCAGCGGACGCTCGCGAGGCACGCACGGGTGCGGTGGCGGTCCAGGAGCGGCGGTGGTGGCCCTGGGTCGTGCTGGCACTGGCCGTGCTTGCGGGCGTGCTGGCGATCGCTCAGATGCGGCGGGCGAGCAGGAAGGCCTGATCGTCTTCCGGGAGCTGATCTCCCCGGAACTCTTCGAGCATCTGGGCGAGCTTCTCGGAGATGACGGAGATGGGCCGGCCGGTGCTGGCGGCGCAGAGCCGCGCAAAGCCGGCGCCGAGGGCCTGCTCTCCGAGCATCTGCTTGGAGGAGTTGCGCAGCTCCGTGAGGCCGTCGGTGTACATGACGAGGACCTCGCCCGGGGCGAGGACGCTGGGGTGGGCCTCCATGGGCACCGGGCCCATGCCGAGCGCCGGGTTCACGGCGTTCTGAAGCTGGCGCGGCGTCGCGGTGCCGTTGGCCACGAAGGCCGGCGGGTGTCCGGCGTTCACGCACTCCATGCGCCCGGTGGCCGGGTCGAGGGCGATGACCACCATGGTGACGAACGAGCTCTCTGGCAGGTATTCGCAGAGGTAGGCGTTCAGCTTGTCCATCATGCCGGTGACGCCACCGCCGGAGTCGACCGTGGCGCGGATCATGGTGTGAACGCTGGAGCAGACCAGCGCGGCCTGCAGGCCCTTGCCGCAGACGTCGGCGACCGCGAGGAGAATGCGGCCGTCGGGCATGGGGACGATGTCCACGTAGTCACCGCCGACCCAGCGGCAGGGCTCGAAGCCAATGGAGACGTCGATGCCGCGGAAGTCGTGACGCTTGGGGACGAGTTGGCGCTGGATCTGGTGCGCCATCTGCAGCTCGCGCTCGATGGCGGCGTGCTCCTGCGCGTGGCGCCTCGCTTCCCAGGCCGACTCGGCCTGCTGGAACACCTCCGCCGCGAGCGCGATGAGGCCGAGCCACTCGACGCTCCCGAAGTCGGGAGGGAGCGTGACGTAGAGCAGGTTCATCATCTGCTCGTCGACGCGCAGCGGGCAGCAGACCACCCAGAGCGCCATCACGTCGCGCGACATGGTGAGTTCCACGGTCGCGCTGTCGCTCACGAGGTTACCGGCCAGCACGGGCTCGCGGGTCTCCATCACGGCCGCCAGCACGCGGCGCGAGATGTAGGGCGGCGCGCTCGCGTCGTCACGCCGCAGTCCCTGAAGGTAGAAGGGACGGTGCGGGCCTGAGAGGATGGTCAGCGCGCCGTTCTCCCGGAGGCGGAGGGCGAGCGCCATGCTGCCATGGAAGTCATCACGCACCATGAGCTGGCAGAGCGCGTCGAAGCGCTCCGCCGGTTCCTCGATGCCGAGCAAACGGCGCGAGAGGTCCATGAGGGTGAAGAGGTGCTTGGCCGCGATCCGCGGGGGCTCGAGCTCGCCGAGCTTGCGGATGGCGGTGGGCTTGTCTTCCTCGAAGTGGACCCCGCCGCTGTCGATGCCCAGGCGCGGCGCGCGCACCGGGAGCTGGAACTCGATGGTGTAGTCACCGATGCCGATGCGGTCGGCAGGCTTGAGGACCTTCTCGTTGATCCGCTCGTCGTTGACGAGGGTCCCGTTGGTGCTGCCGAGATCGCGGATCCACCAGCGCCCGAAGGGGTCGCAGAACAGCTCCGCGTGTCGCCGTGAGACGGTGTAGTGGTCGAGGGTCAGCTGCACGCCAGGCGCGCGGCCGATGACCACGTGGGACTCCGACAGAGGCCGCCGAACCGGCGGCGCGTCGCCCAGCCGGATCTCCAGGTACCCCTTCCACTCCGAGCTGGATGGCGCGGGCACCAGGCTGTCATCGAGCGGCGGCATCGTCCCTGTTCTGGGTACCGAACCGGCGCGCGCGCATCAATGGGGAAGGGAGGCGAGCCTCGCCGAAGGGCGGGATTCGTCCTCCCACGGGCCGATCTAGGCCTTGACGACCTTGGGGTTCACCTGACGGAAGACGCCTCGGGTATCGACGATGAGGCTGGCGTGCTCGAGCACGAGGCCATAATCGACGACCGAGTGATCGGTGACGATCACCACCGCGTCGTGCGCGGCGAGGGTCTCGGGCGTGAGCGGCAGCGACTCCATCGGCTGGAGGTGAGGCCAGGAGCGCATCGAGGGCGTCCGCGGGATGTGGGGATCGTGGTAGCTCAGCGACGCGCCCAGCTGGCGAAGCAACTCGAAGACCTCGAAGGCCGGGCTCTCGCGCGGATCGTCGATGTCCTTCTTGTAGGCGACGCCGAGGACGAGGACCTTCATGCCCTTGATCGGCTTGCCGCGCTCGTTGAGGGCGAGCTGTAGCTTGTTCACCACGTAGTGCGGCATCTCCACGTTCACCTCGCCAGCCAGCTCGATGAACGCCGTCGAGGCACCGTACTCGCGGGCCTTCCAGGAGAGATAGAAGGGATCGAGCGGAATGCAGTGACCGCCCCAACCCGGGCCGGGGTTGAACCGCATGAAGCCGAACGGCTTGGTGGACGCGGCGTCGAGCACCTCCCAGACGTCGATGCCCATGCGGTCGTAGACGACCTTGAGCTCGTTCACGAGGGCGATGTTCACGGCGCGGAAGATGTTCTCGGTGAGCTTCGCAGCCTCGGCGGCGCGGGCCGAAGAGACCGGGATCGTGCGGGCAATCGCTTGATCGTAGAGCGCCTTGGCGAGCGTCAACGAGTGCGCGTCGACGCCGCCGACCACCTTGGGGATCGTCGTCGTCCCGTAATCTCGGTTGCCGGGATCCTCACGCTCCGGCGAGAAGGCCAGGAAGAAGTCCTTCCCTGAACGCAGCCCCGACTTCTCCAGGATGCCGCACACCAGCTCGTCGGTCGTGCCCGGGTAGGTCGTCGACTCCAGCACGACGAGCTGGCCCTTGCGGAGGCGCTCTCGGATCTTCTCCGCGGAGCCTTCGACATAGCTCATGTCGGGCTGGCGCTGCGGCGTGAGCGGCGTGGGAACGCAGATCAGGATCGCGTCGGGCTCGTCGAGGCGTCCGAAGTCGGTGGTGGCGAGGAAGCGGCCCGTCTTGGCTGCCGCCAGCACGCGGGCCGGATCCAGGTGCTTGATGTAGCTCTCGCCTGCGGCCAGCGCCTCGACCTTGCTCGGGTCGACGTCGAAGCCGAGCACCCGGAAGCCCTTCTCGATGAAGGCGAGAGCGAGAGGCAGGCCGACATAGCCGAGCCCGATGATGCCCACCAGGGCGCCCTGCGAGGTGATCTTGCCGAGAAGCCCGTCGACCACCGTTTGCGTTTCTGACATCTCGATCTTCTCCGTGATTTATCGGGCACGCTATCACACGCCGAACGGTTCGGCTGCCGCTCACCGCTGAATGATCACGATCGCCCTCGACGGAGGACGGAGCGAATCAGCCCCAGGAAATCGCGCGAAACCGCTGGCGCCACCACCAGCGCGGCCAGCACGAATGCGGCAGCACCAGCAATCACCTCCGTGCTCAGCCGGACGCCACGCGGGAGATCCCCGAAGCGAGACATCCCCATCCTGGTCGCGAGCACCGCGGCGACCATCGGAACGCACGCGAGCAGCGGACGCGCCAGCGGACGCGCCATGTCGAGGTACCGCACGCCACTCACATGGTTCACGAGCGCCATGCTCACCAGGGCATGGATGCCGAACGACAGCCCCACGCCGGCGCACGCCCAGAGCGGCCCGCCCAGGACCCCGAGGGCCCAGACCCCGCCGACGATCCCGCCGACCTTCATCCACTCCAGGATCATGATCGAGCGGGTACGCCCGTGCACCTGGAGGTACGAGGCGATCACCCAGCCGACCGGGCGGGTCACGCCCAGCGCGGAGAGCACCATCAAGAGCGGGCCGGTGTCGTACCAGGTCGGGAGGAACACGGTGTCTTGAAGGATCGTCGGTGCCACCGCCCCGAGCCCGACGGCCAGCGGGAAGACGATGAGCGACATCAGGGTGATCGAGCGGATCAGCGCCGCAGGCCTCCGCTCCGGCTCGAGCTTGGCGAACGAGGGCACCAGCACGTCGCCGATGCGCTCCCCGACCTGGGACGCTGGGATGTCTGCCAGGTTCCACGCCAGGTTGTAGAGCCCTCCAGTGCGCTCGCCGAAGAGCCGCAGCATCACCAGGTTGTCCCAGCGCTGGGAGCCGAAGTTGGCCAGCGAACCGAGGCTGATGGGGATGCCGAAGGACAGCATCCGTTTCGCCTTTTCTTTGGAGAAGGGGCTGATCGTCAGCCACTCACGGTGGTCGACGGCGGGGAGCGTGATCACCACCCGCACCAGCGCGCGCAGCAGCATGCCGGCGATGATGGCATTGCCGCCCCAGCCTCGGATCGCGAGCGCCACCGACGACACGGTGTACGTCAGCTCGCCGATCGAGTTGCGGACCGCCACCTCCTTGAACCGCATGTCCCGGATCATCAGCCGGTCGGGGATGTACGAGAGCCGCTCGATGACGACCGCGACCAGGCACCCCGACAGGTACGGCAAGAGGGCAGGCTTGCCGAAGAAGTGCGCGATGGGCTCCCGAAGCAGGAACACGATCCCCACGGAGAACAAGCACGCCGTCAGGTAGTAGACGGTCGCATTGAAGATGGTCTGCCGGTCCGCGTCGGGGTGAGAGACGAGGTACTGCCCGAGCCCGAGCCCCGAGGCGAAGTACGCGGTGTACGCCACGGCCTGCGCACCACCGACGGCGCCCATGATGTCCGGCGCGAGATAGCGCGTCAGGAGCACCGTGCCGGCCAGCCCCATCACCCGGCCGCCGATGCCGGTCGCGATGGTCCACATCGCGCCGATGACCGTCTTCTGAGCGAGCGCGCTCGGTTTCGCCACGATCAGGGAACGTACACCGTGTCACCCGCCTTGAGCACGAGGTCTTGCTCCGGGTGCTCGCGCGAAACGATGGAGTCGTAGTTGATCGGGATGTGACGGAACTTCCCTGGCGCGTCCATGCGGATGAGCAGGATCTGGTCCGTCGAGGCGAACTGGTTCGGCCCGCCGGCCATCGCCAGCGCCTCCGAGACGGAGACGTAATAGGTCGACGTGAAGATGCCCGCGTGCGCCACGTTGCCGCTCACCACGAAGCGGTAGCTGTTCACCGAGGTCACCGCGATGGTGACGACGGCAGTCTCGTCCTTCACGAACTCCGACAGACGCTTGGTGATCGCCGCGCGCACCTGGCTCGGGGTGCTCCCGGCGACGAAGACATCACCGACGAGCGGCAGGGTGATGATGCCATCGGGGCGTACCAGCGCGCCGCTCGACAGATCAGCCATGCGCCACACGTTGATCTGAAGGCTGTCGCCCACCCCGATGACGTACTCGTGGGCTCTCGGATCGAACTCCTTGGCGTAGTTGGCAGAGTCGTACACGTAGACGGGTGCACAACCCGAGAGAGCGACCAGCAGGGGTGCCACGATCGAGAGAAGGCGGCGGGTAGAGAGGGCGAATTCAGCCATTCTGAAGCCATGCAAGCATCGCAGGAAGGTCTCCTGCCGCCAAGTGGGAATGTGCCCGGGGAGGCTGGCGCGATGGCGGAGTCGACCACGGCGAACACGTGGCATCCGTTGGCGTCGCATTCCGCGTCGAGGTCCGGGTCCCCCCCACGCGGCTCAGCGGATCTGCGGGCTGGGGGCGCGCACGAGCGTCCCGGCGTGGCCCCCCCGCTGGCCGAGGAGCGCCGCCTCGCCATGCTCGACCGGATCCAGCTTCCCGCTCTGCGCGAAGAAGGCGATCGGATTGCCCCACAGAAGCATCTGCACCACGTCCTCGGCCAGCCCCTGGGCGCGCATTCGGTCCGCCAGCTTCGGGACCTGGAGGGGATCGCTCGCGCTCCAGTCGGCAGCGCTGCTGACGAGAATCCGGTTCGGACCATGACGCCGGATGGCGGAGGCGACGCGCTCTTCCCCCATGCCCGTCGAGGCACCCAGCAAACACCCGGCCCAGCAGCGCGTGGCGAGAACGAGTGGCAGCGTCTCCTCGCTGGCGTCCTCGATGAGCACCCACTCCTCAGGAAAACGGTGTTCGCGGAGAATGGCCAGGCTCCGCTCCGTAGCGCGCTTCTTGTCCCGAAGGGGCGTATGGACGAGGAGGGGCAGCTCGTTCACCCTGGCGAGTTCGATCTGACGAACGAAATAGTGCTCTTCGTCCGTCGAGAGGTCCTCGAAGCCGACCATCCCCACCGCGACCACCCCCTCTTTGGGGAGATAGCGCGGGAGCAGCTCGACGACGCCTTGTGCGACGCGCCCGTTGTTCGCCTCTCGCGGATTCAAGGCCAGTGCGCACAGATGGCTGATCCCGAACTGGCTCGCACGGTATCGCTCCCACCCGAGCAGCGACGCAAAATGGTCCTCGAAGCTCCCCACATGCATCCGAGGCTGACCGAGCCAGGACGACGGCTCCAGGACCACGGAGACGCCGGCGGCCTCCATCGCCTGGTAGTCGTCCGTGGTCCGAAAGGACATGTGAACGTGGGGCTCGAAGATGCGCATGGTCTCGCTGACGTTGCCTCAGGAAGCGTCGAGGAGAAGGTTCATGTCGGTCGGCACGGTTCGCCCCGATGCGCGGAGTTCGCCGGCATAGTCGGAGGCCATGCGCATCAGCTCCACCGAGCGGCGGCGCTCCAGGCCGATGATGCGCTCGAGGGCGATGCCGAAGGCGAGCGCTTTGAGCACCAGCTGATTGAACTGAATCTCCTGGAAGTTCTCCGCCGGATACGGGTTCTCGCAGGCAATGGCCTCGAAGACGGGTCGCTCGTTGCTGCGACACGCATCGACCGCGAGCGCGACGAACCGCTGGGGCATCACGAGGAAAGGCAGCGCGCGAAGCAAGGCCTGCCGCTCCCGGGTCTCTCCTTGACGATGCACGTCACCGAGCAACCGCTCGATCTCGGAGGGGGCCAGCCGCGAAGAGACGACGGCGAGCATCGCTGCGCGGCCGAGCTGGTCGAGTGGCCAACCATCGATGTCCCAGGTGACCCCCGCCTTGTGCAGCACCCCGCGCTCGGCCATCGTGAGCTGGATCGCCTCTTTCCCGAGCCACCTGGATGCTCCAGCCAGCTCCGCCAGAAACCCCTCGTGATCGAACTCCGGAAGCGTCTGAAACGACGTCGGGATCAGCCCCTCTGCGAGATGCACCCCCGTGATGACCTCGACGCGCTCGCGCCAGCGACGGCCTCCAGGAGGAATGCGCCGGGATAGAAGCTCGAGGAGCAAAAGGGAGTGGTTGCGCATGGCTGTCGTTGCCTGGTTCGGCGGCCCTCGTCGTCGTTGAGCGATGATCTTTGGTGATCTTGCTGAGCGAGCAGCGGCTCGACAGCCTGGAAAGTATTTACCAGCACGTTGCGTCATCGGGTAGGCTTCTGGCTCATGATGGGGACGAAGCTTTCTCTCTTGCGCTTGACGTGGATCGCGCTCGGCGCTGCCGGGGCCGCGCTGGCGTTGAACGCTTGTGGTGGTGACGATGGCGGGACGAACACGACGAGTCCGACAGGACCCGGCGGAGGCACCACGACGACGACCAGCGATGGTGGTGGTGGTGGCACGGGAGGTGCCGGGGGTACGGGTGGAGATGGCGGAGGGACGTCATCCCTCGTGGACTGTGACCCGGCGACCGGAGCCCTCCCTCCACTCAAGCTCACTGTGGTCGCGAACGGCTTCGATCGCCCCATCTTCGTGGCCAGCGAGCCCACCGATCCGGAGCGCCTCTTCGTGGTCGAGCAGCGCGGCAGGATCCGGCTGATCGACCGTGGCACGGTCCAGGACGAGCCATTCCTCGACATCAACGACGTCATCCGGCCCCCCGGCGGCGGCGGCGACGAATATGGCCTGCTGGGCTTCGCCTTCCACCCGAATTACGCAGCCAATGGGCGATTCTTCGTCTATTACACGTACACTCAGGGCCAGGACCTGATCTATGCCGTCGCGGAGTACCATCGCTCGCAATCGAACCCGGATCTTGCGGACAAGAGTTCTGGGCAGGTGATTTTCGAGATTCCTCCCGGACCGGACCACCCCCATTATTACAACCATAATGGCGGCGCTCTGGCGTTCGGCAGCGACAACTTCCTCTACATCGGCGTCGGTGACGGTGGGAGTGGTGGCGATCCGAACAACAACGCCCAGAACCTCGCTCGACGCGAAGGGAAAATTTTGCGGATCGACGTCGATGCTCCGCAGACGGCGCCCCAGGGCAACCTGCCGGGAGGGGATCCCTTCATCTGGGATTACGGCCTGCGGAACCCCTGGCGCATGAGCTTCGATGCCTGCAACGGGGACCTCTACATCGGCGATGTTGGTCAGGACCGGTGGGAAGAGATCAACATCGAGCGCGCAGGTCAGGGGCACAAGAATTATGGCTGGCGTCTCAGGGAAGGCGACGCCTGCTTCAATCCGTCCATGAACTGCCCCACCGATGGCCTGACCCCGCCGGTCGTTGCGCTCAGCCACCAGACCGACGACGCCGTGTCCATCAATGGTGGTTTCGTCTACCGAGGGAGCAAGATTCCTGCACTGCGAGGGACTTATCTCTTCGGCGATTACAGCCGAAACTGGATCAAATCGCTGGTGTGGCAGGACGGCACGCTCGTGAGCCAGGGGGATCTCACCGCGGACCTGGAGTCCAGGAACACCCTGCAGGCCATGTCCTCGTTCGGCCAGGACGCGGCCGGAGAGGTCTACGTGGTCGATCTGGCAGGCGCGATCTTCCGTATCGAGCCAGAATGACGATGAGCCCTCGCCGATCCGGGCGAGGGTCCTCGATGTCTTTGCATCCCTTCATCGAATGAGCTGGAGCCCACCGGCAGCCCGTCTGCCGGTGGTGAGGCAAGTCATGCACGCGAACAGAGCTTCTTTCGGCATCCTGCTGGCGCTCACCTCCCTCAGCGGTAGCGCCGCGGCGGGACTCGCGGATTTGCAAGGCACGAACCCCGGCGATCTACCGAACGGCGGCTATTTCAGCCCCGCGGAGCGCTGCGCCACGTGCCACAAGACCTCTGGCAACCAGCCGCCGCAGTGGCGTGAGCACATGCCCGTCGACACCTGGGCAGGCACGATGATGGGCAACGCTGCGCGCGACCCCGTCTTCTTCGCAGCCCTCACCGTGGCCAACCAGGATTTCCCGGGGATGGGTACCTTCTGCATTCGCTGCCACTCCCCCACGGCCTTCGTACGAGGGCACGCCACCCCTCCGGACGGGAGCGGCTTCGACCCCATTCCCGCCGAAGGGCTCATCGACACCCAGGGCGTGGGCTGCGACACCTGCCACCGCGCGACCACGCTCGCCGATCCTCAGGATCCGAACTTCCCCTACTACCTGGGCAATGCGCAGCTCCTGTACGAGGACGATCCCAGCGGCACGAAGCGCGGCCCGTACGCCGACTCCAGCTCGCCCAACCATGGATCCATGCAGGAGCCCAACCTCGCCGACTCGCGCTTCTGCGGGCAGTGCCATCAGGTCACCAACCCTGAAATCATGCTGCGTGACGCCCAGGGAGTCCCGACGGCAATCGAGTTCCCGCTCGACACGACCTACGAGGAGTGGGCCGCAAGCGATTACGCCAACGACGCGCAGCAGACGAGCTGCATCGATTGCCACATGAAGCGCGCGAGCGGCAACCTGCCGGTGGTGAACATCTTCGATCCCATCCTGCGGACCGATCCGCGCGACCACGTCATCGTGGGCGGCAACCACTGGGGCATCCAGGCGGTGATGGCCGCTCCCGCAAACGCGGAGCATGTCGCGTCGAACCAGCAAGCCTTCCAGCTCGCGCTCACCAAGACCCTGGAGAGCTTGCAGAGCGCCGCCGCCGTGACGCTCGTGGACGCCCCCGCCGAGCTCTCACCCGGGCAACCCTTCACCGTCCGTGTCCGTGTCGAGAACCTCACTGGGCACAAGTTCCCGACCGGCTACGCAGAGAGCCGCAGAGCGTGGGTCGCCGTCGCGCTGGTCGACGCGAGCGGCGCCGAGCGCACCCTGGTCGGCGGCTACGACGAGGCGACCGGCGAGATCGTGGAAGACCCGCCCACGCACGTCTACAAGGCCGTGCACGGCAAGTGGAACGCCGCCCTCGAGGTCGGTGAAGCCGAAGAGCACCTCGCGCTCCACGACATGATCATCTCGGACACGCGCATCCCACCGAAGGGCTTCGTCGCCTCCGAGACCACCCTGCCCACCTCGGAAATCGACTTCTCCGACGGCAACGGTGGCTACCGCCACTTCGACGAAGTGGCCTTCACGCTCACCGCTCCTGCAGACGCAGCGGGCATGCAGACGCTCTCGGCGCGCGTCTACTACCAGTCGATGACCCGCCATTACATCGAGTTCCTGCGCGACCAGAACGTGACCGACGATCGCGGGATGGAGCTCGAAGACATCTACCGGGCGACCGGCGAGGCCCCCCCGATCCTCGTCGCTCGAGCCGAGTCCCCTGTCGATCTGGGCGGCTCGAGTGGTCCTGGAGGGGGTGGCGCGGGCGGCACGGGTGGCGAAGCGGGCAGCGGGGACACGCCTGTCCCGCCCGGCTCCGGCGACGAAGGGGGCTGTGGGTGCCGCGCCGCAGGCGCCGAGGATGCCGGCCCCTGGGCCGCGGCGACCCTCACCGGGCTCGCTCTCCTCGCTGCCTCACGGCGCCGCCGACGCCACTGAACACCCCGTGAGCGGCTCGACCGCCCTCGATCCGCTCACGGAACCATGTCTTCGGCTGTCGATGAAGCCGTGCTTCGAGCCGTCGATGGAGTAGACCAGCGACCATGGCGAGCCTCGGCTTCCCCATCTCTCGCCTCGTCGATCCCGTTTTCCTCCTGCTCCTCCTGGTGTTCGCGGGTCTCTGGCACGCCCGCGCCCACCACGGCCCGTCCGCGACGCGTCGAGTGCAGCTGGGTCATCTGGCGGCCTTCGCAGGTACCGTGGCCCTCTGGCTCCTCGCCACGCCCGTCATCGCCAGCCTCTTCACCCGTGCGGTCTCCGAGCATCCCCGCGACATCGGACCCGACCTCGCCTCCACCTTGCCGGACCAGCGCGCCCTCGTGGTGCTCAGCGCCTCCATCCACGCGGACGAGCACGGCGTCCCTCCCATGGAGCGCCTGTCCGACGCCGCCATCGAGCGGTGCATGGGCGCGGCACGCATCTACCGGACCCACAGCTTCCGCTGGGTCATCCTCACCGGCCGCAACGCCGATCGTCCCCGGGAAGCGCTGACCCACGCCATGGCGGACCTTCTGGAGACGCTCGGCGTACCTCGTAACCGGATCCTCTTCGAGAGCGATGCACTCGACACCAAGCAGAACGCGCGCTTCTCGGCGCGCATGGCGCAGGACCTCGGCGTGAAGCTCCTCGTGGTGGTCACCAGCGCCCTCCATGCCCCTCGCTCGGCGCAGCACTTCGCCGCCACGGGTGTTCCCTTCGTGATGGCCCCCGTGCGCCTGGACCCGCCACCTCCCTGGAGGGTGGACGGCTTCATCCCATCGGCGAACGCCCTGCGGCGCTCGCAGCGCGCCGTCCACGAGTTGCTGGGCCGCCTCGAACGCTGACCGGCCCTCCTCGGAGCCCGCTCTTCACGTCGCCTGCCGCGCGCTCACTCCCGCACGGAGACCTTCAGGATCCGGTCGCCATCGACGAACGACGACCAGGCTCCGGTCGCCGATCCGATCCATGCGTACTGCCCCTCCAGGTGCGGCGCATGCGCATGCATCACGAAGATCTGACTCGACCCCGTGTCACGCCCTGACAGCGCCACGCCGACCTGGAGTGGCCCGAACGGCAGGGGCGACGTCTCACAGCGCAGAGGCAACCGATCGGCGGGTCCACCGTAACCATCCCCGAGAGGTGCACCGAACTGGGTCACGAAGCCCGGAACGACCCGGTGCACCATCATCCCATCGTAGAAACCTGCGCGCGAAAGCTCCACGATCCGGGTCACGGCCACCGGAGCGATCGACGGATCCAGGGAGAGCGTCGCCTCCCCGACGTCTGTCTCCAGCGCGAGCGTCACGCCTGTGCGCGCGAGCGTGCCGAGCTCGGGAGGCGCGTCGCTGGAAGCCGGCGCTGCGCACGAGACGCCTTTTCCACCGAGCGAGGTGAGCGCCTTCTCGGCGCGGCCTCGCGTCGTCGGGTAGGCCGAGCGGCAGAGCAGCTGAAGGGTGGGTGCCGCCTCCTGCAGCCCCAGCGCGCCAGCAGCATCGATGAGCGCGTCGATCAGTTCGATCTGGTTGGACGTGGCCGCGCGCTCCAGGGCTGCGGTGAGCGCGCCCGTCACGGCGGTCGAGGGCACCATGGCCGCAGCGTCGTCACCCGCTCGCCGCCCTCCGTTCGCCGCGGCCTCTCGCGCGCCGCGACGCTTCTTGCCGCGCTGGGGACGCTCTGTCTCGATGGCTCGCTGCGGCTGCTTGGTGATGACCTCGGCGGCCACCGCAGCGATCCCTTCCTCCGTGGAGCCGAGTGCCTTGGCCAGCGTGTCTGCTGCCCCTGCGATCTCCGTGTGTGACGCGATCAACTCCAGCGCGGCCTGGCGCGCCCGCCGGTCCTCCCCCTCTGCGTACGCACGCCAGACCGAGAGCCGCGCTCCCGTGATCGGACCCCGGTCGAGCACACGGATCACCGCGCGCGCGCCGATGGCTGCAACTGGCCCGGCGGCAGCTTGCGCTCCGCTGTCGCCTCGCGGCTTTTCAGGCGCCCCAGCGGATGTCACGTCGCAGGCGGTGAGCAACGGATCGCGCACGTCAGCGCCTGCGACCACCGCGGCTGCCGCGCAGCGCACCCACGACAGCCGGCGCGAGATCAGCGGAGACGCATCGGTCGGCGGCGCCCAGCCAGCCAGCTCACGGAGCACCTTGCGTGCCGCACCAGGCTCGCTCAGGGATTCGAGCGCCACGAGCAGCGGCCCCACCTCGTCTCCTCCGAGACCCGCGGCCGCCTCCCCGTCGATCTTCGGCGCGAGCAGCAGCAGCGCCTGCGCCAGCTCACGTTGCCCGATCACCCCCAGCCGCTTCAGCGCGCGTGCCGCCTCTGCACGCTCCGATGCCGAGAACACCGACGGCGTGGTCAGCACACGCCCCAGCCCCGCCGCCGCCATCCCACCAGCGCGTCCGAGTGCACGCACCGCGAAGACCCGCGCGTCCCCAGCCTCGGCCAGGCGCGCCGACGCCACCTCGTACGTCCGCTCGAGGACGGTGGGGGACAGGTGCTCCTGTCGCCCGAGCGGATAGAGCGCCTCCGGAAGCGGCGACGCGGCGGCGCTGCCCGCGGCCACGTTGAGCAACGTCACCAGCGTCTCCTCGCGCAGGCGCGACTTCACCGACACCAGATCCCCGAGCGCATACGAAGCGTGGAGCGCACGCTCCCGCGACCCTCCCAGCCACGCCACCAGCGTCTGCTCGGAGACGGCCGCCCCACAGCGACCGATCGCGCGTGCGATGGCCCCCAGCGGCTCGATGCGCGCCCCGACGAACGCGCGACCATCCAGAGACAGAGCGCGCGCCGCCAGTGCCGCCACCGACGCATCCTCGTGCCCTTTGCAGGAGAAGCCCAGGCCGTACGCCGCCCAGCCGATCACCTCCCCGTCCTCGTCGGAGAGCGCGCGCAGCAGCCCCTGGCGTGCCCCCTCCCCCCCCACACGGGCCAGGGCACGCGCTGCCAGCCGCCGCACCGTCACGTCACGGGACTTCTGATCGGCGGGCGTGATCTCCGCCGCGGCGCGCCGGTGCTCCGCAGCGACCAAGGCCACCGCCCGCGCGGCGCCGTCCGGTGCAGCCCCACCCTGCACGGGTCCGGCCGAACCCGCAGCGCCCGTCGCGCTCCCGATCACGGCGGGATCCCCGGGGGACGCCGGCGTCGGCTCCGAACATGCCAGCAGCCCGAGAGCCCCGGCGAAAAGGCACAGCGACCGCATCACGCCTCCTCGCTCCCCCAGAGCGCCCGCAGGCGGGCTGCGCTCTCGCGGAGCCCACGCCGCTGCCGCATCGCCCTCGCATCGAGCCAACCCGACGCCGTCTCGTGGACCCATCGGACCACCCGCGTCGACGGCATCGCAGGCACCGACGGCGTCGGCAACGCGCAGACATCGATGCCCGCCGCACGGAAATTCGAGAGCGCCCTCGCCATGTGCCAGGGACACGTCACCAGCGCCACGCGCCTCGCCGCCAGCCTCGAAAGCAGCGCCGCACAGAAGATGGCGTTCTCATAGGTGGTCATCGACCAGAGCTCCTGAACGATCACCTCCGCCGGCACGCCTGCCCCCTCCAGCGCCCCGGCCAGCGCGCGCGCCTCGATCTGAGCCCCCCACCGCCGCCCACCGCTGGCGACCACGCGCGGCGCGACCCCCTCGCGAAAGGCCTGCGCCGCGGTGGCAGCCCGCCGCGCGGCCGCGCCGGCCGGTCGACCCGAGACGAGGATCTTGCAGCCCAGCACCACGATCGCGTCGACCCGCAGCGACATGGCCGGACGATACCCCATCCCTCGCGTCCCCGGGCACACCCCCGCAGCGCCGCCGGTCCTCCCATCACGCGCCCTCACGAGGTGATGTCAACCACTATCTTCCCCCTCGAACAGGCCCCTCGCGCCCCCCGCTCGCCGAGCTTCCGTCACGCCGGATCCCGGCTTCTCCGGCGCATGACAGCCCGGCCCCATCTCCTGGAACCGCCTGCCCCTGCATCCAGCCGTGGCGCCGTCCGGACAGCAACGCGCTCTCGCTTGACGTTGCCGTCCCGCGGAATCTAATAGCTCTATCCTGGAGCGGGCGGGATCCAACGAGCGAGGCAGGATGCAAATCAAGATGTGGGGGGTACGCGGTAGCATCCCCACGCCTGGCCCACACACGGTCGAGTTTGGCGGCAATACCAGCTGCTACGAGGTCCGCGCGGGCGGCGCGCTCGTCATCCTCGACGGCGGCACCGGGCTGCGCCTGCTCGGCCAGGACCTGGTCAAGGAGATGCCCCTCGAAGCGTGGATGTTCTTCAGCCACGTCCACTGGGATCACATCCAGGGCTTCCCGTTCTTCACCCCGGCGTTCGTTCGCGGCAACAAGTTCCACCTCTACGGCGGCCTCAACGTCTCACGCACCCTCGAAGAGACGCTCGCCGGGCAGATGGATTACCCGAGCTTCCCCGTCCACCTCACCGAGATGGGCGCGGGGATGACGTTCCGCGACCTCTACGAAGGCGAGGTCGTCACCATCGGCCCGCGCAACGACGTCCGGGTGACGAACGCTCGCGGGAACCACCCCAACGGCGTCTACGCCTACCGGGTCGAGCACGACGGCAAGGTCGTCGTGTACATCACCGACTCCGAGCACTACTCCATCGTCGACCCCAAGCTGAAGCGGCTGGCCATGGGCGCCGACGTGCTGATCTTCGACGCCATGTACACACCCGAAGAGTACTCGGGTGAGGTGGGTGGCACCCCGAAGACGGGCTGGGGTCACGCCACGTTCGTCGCTGGGTGCGAACTCGCGCACGCCGCGGGCGTCAAGCAGCTCGTCCTGCACCACCACGACCCGAACCAGACCGACTCGATGGTGCGCGAGAAAGAGCGCAGGGCTCAGGAGCTGTTCCCGAACACCGTCGCCGCCCGCGAAGGCATGATCATCGAGATTTGACGGACCGAGGCGCTCGCACCGAGCGCCTCTGGTCAGTTCAGGCGCTCTCGGCGAGCGGCTCGCGCGAGATCTCCTCGATCCGCGCGCGCATCCGCTTCTTCGCCCGCTCCTCGAGCTGCCGCACCCGCTCCTTGCTCACGCCGAACGACGTTCCGAGCGCCTCCAGGGTCGCCGGCTCCTCCGTGAGCCAGCGCTGCTGCACGATGCTCTGTTCGCGTGGGCCGAGCTCGCTCACCACCTGCTCCAGTGCTTGCGAAAGCCGCATCCGCTCATCCGCCGCGCAGGTCTTCTCCTCGGGATCGCTGTCGTTCGAAACCAGCCTCTCCAGCGGCGTCAGCCCTTCCTCTCCGGGCGCTCTGTCCAGGCTCATGTCGTGCGCGCTCAGCAGCGGCAGCAGCTCTTCTGCACGCTCCTTGCTCAGCCCGCTCAGCTTGCCCAGCACCTCCGGATCCCTCTCCAGGGTCTTGCGGTACACCCGGAGCGCCCGTCGCTCGCCCTTCGACGATCCCAGCCGGACGATGCGGTAACTCCGCGCAACGAACTCGCGAATCTCCGCCCTGATCCAGTACGCCGCGTAGGTCGCCAGACGGCAACCGCGCTCCGGATCGAAGCGGTCGGCGGCCTTGAGCAGCCCGATGTTCCCTTCCTGAACGATGTCCTCCATCGGCAGCCCCCACCGACGGTACTCGAGCGCCACCGTGACCACGAACGGCAAGCAAGCCTCTATCAGCCGCGTTCCCGCGTCGCGCTCACCATGTTTCCAGCGCTGCGCGAGATCGCGCTCGGCCTCCGCGCTGATGGGCTCACGGCTCATCATCTCCGCGCGGTACATGGAAAAAGACGCTCGATCTCCGGCGCTGCCCATCGCTATCTCCTTTGCCCTGCCGGAGGGAGCGGACCACCTGCCGGTCACTCGGTCTCCCCCTCCGACCCTTGACCTGACGCGTGGCCCTTCCCAGAAATCCGGTGGGCCTTGGTGATCGCTGATGCAGGGGTGATGCCGAGCCTGAAGGCCCTCCCCGACAGGGAATTTGCGCGAGAATGCGCAACGTGTTCGGATCGATGCACGGACGCGAAAGCTTTGCGGGAAAACGACTGGGCAGGCCGGGCATCCACGCCCGGACAGGAGACGGCACCCCACGGCGACGGCCACCGTCCTGAGGAGGACCCCCCGACGCGGGAAATGGGTCCCCCTGGCGGTACAGCCACACGCGAACCGGAACGCGAACCGAGGCCGCCGAATGGCGGTCCTCGCACGGGGCGTGGTATCGGGAGCGCCGTGGTGCATCGTCAGCGGGCGAGGTCGGTCGCATGCGTTGCAGGAGGAATCCTGGCGGCGGCGCTGCTCTGGCGCTCCCCCGCGACGCCGCCCGAAGAAGCGCGCCAGGGCATCGCGCGCTCCGTCCTGCAGCTCCTCGAAGCGGGCGACGAAGAGACCGATGGCGCGAACTGCCACGGTGGCTCCCTCGAGCGCGGGTTCACACTGCCGACCGGCTCACCGACGGCCCTCGGCTGCGATCAGGCCCGCCTCGTCGTGGCGCAAGCCCGCGCAATGCTTGCGGCCCCCCCACGCCCCATCCACCCCGCAAAGTTTGCCGACGCCACCTCGGACTGGCTCGACCCTCACGGCCTCTGGTCCGTCGCGCCGGACGCCCCCACGGGGGCCGCGCTGCGCCGCGAGGCCGCGGCTCTCCTCGACGAACTCCAGGCCCCCGCCGGAAGCGGCCCCTGCGCCGCCGCCGGCCGACTCGGCGCAGAACTCGCGCGCTGGTCCCAGCAGATCGCGCTCCTCTTCGACGAAGGGATCCGCCAAGGCGAGGCACGCCCTCCCACCACGCCGACCCAGGCATGGACCCTGGCGACGGCAGCGCCCTTCGAAGACGGCATCGTGACACGAAGTGCGCGCGACTTGGCACGAGAGCTGGGCCGCGAAGCAGGGGCCCTCAGCGCCCGGTACGGCCCATCGATCGCGCCGTACGTGGAAGCCGCCCGTGAGCGCATCTCTCCCCCCCTCGATCCCGAGGGATGGTCTCACGCAGTGCTCGCGGCGGCGCTCCGGGCCTATGTCCCGCAGCTCGACGCCCACGGCGCGTGGGCGCCGATCGAAGAAGAGATCTCCATCTACGATCTCGGGCTGGAGATCAGCCCTCCCTCACGCATGTGGGCGGAGATGACCCGCACCGCGCTCGGCGTCCGCATCGACAGCGGCGCATCCGCCCCCCTCATCGACGGCGATGTGGTGCTGAGGATCGAGGACGTCCCCCTCGCCGGCATGAGCGTGGAGCAGGCCGAGCAGCTCTCGCTCCTCGGCGATCTCAGGCCCGGCAGACGCACACGGGTCGCGCTTCTCCGTCGAGGCCTCGCCGCTCCCATCGAGGTGACGCTCGAACCCGAGCCCGAAGTGCCCACGCCCGTCACCACCGCCTCCGAGCTGACGATGCACCGGACCCGGTACGGTGACGGCGAGGTCGCGGTCATTCACATCCCCGACGTGCCGGATGATCTCGGCGATCGCCTCTCCCGGGTCCTCTTGCGCGCGAGAGAGAGCGGCCCCTTGCGCGGCGTGGTCCTCGACCTGCGCGCCAACGGCGGCGGCTCGACCGACGGCGCCATCGCCGCGATCGGCCACTTCCTCCCGGGCGTCACCCTGTTTCCCATGCGACGCCGTGACGGTGGCGTCGAGGTCGAGCGCGCGCCGGACATCCCCACCACCCGTGGCTGGGCGGGCCCCGTGGCAGCGCTGGTCGACGGCGACTCCGCGAGTGCCGCCGAGATGATCGCCGGCGCGCTCGGCAGCTACCGGCGCGGCATCGTCGTCGGCGATCGCACGTACGGAAAGGGCTGCGCTCAGGAGTACCTCGACGACGAAGCGCATGTCGGCGTGCTGCGCCTCACGACGCTCCTCTACGCGCTCCCGGACGGCTCCCCCGTCCAGAAGACCGGCATCCTCCCCCAGCTCTCGCTCACCTTGCCCGTGGCCGTGGAGCGTGAAGACCGCATCGCCCACGCGCTCGACCCCTGGCAGGGCCCCGACGTCCGTGACGCGGCCAGGGTCCGTGAAGTCCCGTGGCCCACCCACGGAGGCCGCGTCGGACCCTGCTCGGACGACGTGGTCTGTCGCGCCCTGCGCGCGATCGGCACCGTCCGCGCCGCTGCCCGCTGACGCGCCGAGCGCGGCCCCCTGCACGCCCCCGGAGGCGCCGCGCGACCCCGGGTCGCGTCAGCGTTTGAAGATCTTGTTGATCAAACCGCTTCCCCCGGGCGCCGTCGGCGCAGGCTCGGGCGCACTGCGCTTCCGCATGTCGTGGAGACGCACCTCCCGGACGGCATCCAGGTTCTTCGGGTTGATCTCCGCCGCCAGCCGGAAGTCCGCAGCGGCCCGGTCGAGATGACCCGTGCGCTTGAGCAGCGAACCCCGGTAGAACAACGCCCGCTCGTAGCGCGGCTCTCTGGCCACGACCGCGTCCAGCAGCTCGATCAGATCATCGAAATGAGGGCTCTGCGCCCCCTCCTGGAACTGCGGCGGATCCCCCCGCCGCAACGCCCGCACCCACGCCAGCAACGTCACGTACTCCGGCTGGTCGGGATCAGCTTCCACGGCGCGCCTGACGAGCACCTCCGCGTTCACCAGATCGCGCTTCTTGACGAGCACTTCGGCCTTCTGGAACTCCAGCGCAGCGTCGAAGGCCCGCGCCAGCTTCTCCTCGTCGTCTTCGGGTGCCCCCTCCGCCAGCGACGCCACATACTCGCGCCGGCGCTCCGGATCCGTCAGCGTCTGGTACGCCTCGCTGATCCGGGCGAACACCTTGGAGACGAGCGGCTTCACCTCTTGCAGCTCGACCGGCAGCCGGTCGGGATGCCACTGCTTCGCGAGCGCGAAGTAAGAGGTGCGGATCCGCTCCGGCGCCACCTCTTGCGTCACACCCAGCACCTGGAAGAGATCTTCGGTCTCGATGGTCGCCGCGCGCGCCTCGATCTCGGCCTTGCGTGCTGCGACGCGTGCATCGACCGCCGCCCTGTCCGGTGAGGCCACTGCTGCGGCCGCAGCAGGGGATGGGCCCTTTCGCTCCGACAGCGGAGCCGCCCTCCGCTCCGACGGCGGCGCCACGATCACCTGCGCTTGCGGCGGCGTGGACTCTGCCCCTCGACCCGCACGCACCCCGGGGGAGGTCAGCGTCCTCGTCGAGTTCGGGCCACGGAGATCCGTCGTGCGGGGCATGGCCACCCCCTCCGTCGCCGAGCGAGGATCCCCTGCCGGCGCGCTGCCAGTCCGCCGGCTCGGCGGAGGCTCGTCCCCCGCCGTGATCACCGTCACGGCCTGACCCCTTGGAGGTGCCACCGTATCGCGCCCCGTGCGGACACGCCCCCCATCGCCGGCTCCGGCTCCTTGCGGAGGATCGGATTCGGCGAGCTGGCTCCGCGTCGTGCGCGGCAGCGGCGTTCCGGCGTTCGACGGCGGCGCGGGCGCTCGCGACCCCCGCTGTCCTGCGCTCACCTCGACGAGCGGAGACGCCGGCCTGTCGCGTCCGAGACCCACGGGCCCACGACCCGGGATCCCGAGATCCAGGTGCCGGGTGATCGCGAGCGCGTACATCGTCAACCGCACCACCCGCTCCTGCGCCACCCCGGCGCACGACAGCTCCTCCAGCGTCATCTTCCGCGTGCGCAGGAGATCGACCACCGCCGCCTCGTCCCGGTGGAGCTGGAAGCGTCGCACCTCTGCGTCCACGTGCAGCCCCAGCGGCCGGTGCGCGATCCTCTCCAGCGTCGTGTCCACGATCGGATCGTCCGCGTGCAGCCGCACCCCGGCCATGATCACCGACAGCGGCTCGCACTCCAGCAGCTCGGGCCCACCGTACCCCTCGAGCAGGTTCACGTCGGCGTAGTAGGCGTAGTGCGTCTCTGGCGGCAGATCGAACAGCGCCACCAGCTTGCGCACGAGCTGATGCCTGAGGACGGTGAGCAACCCGTCCCGATCGATCAGCCCCTTCTGGACCAGATGTCGCCCGTGGAGCACCCGCTTCCGCGAGATCTCCTTCAGGCTGTCGCGCAGCGTCTTCTCGTCGAGCAGCCCCAGATCCAGGATCACCCGGTCGAGCGGGGCGACCATCGTCCCCGTCCACACCTTCGAGGGCATCCCGTCGACGAAGTACACACCGTGCACGAACTCGTCCGGGTCCACGAAGCACGTGGTGCCCGTCAGCCGGCGATCGAGCATGTAGACGAGCAGGTGGACCAGCGGCGTCCGACCGAGCCCCCCTTCGGCCGTGGGCGCCTCCTTGGGCAACGCGAGGAGCCCGGGGAGATCTGCCGCGGCCGGCTCCTCCTCCAGCACCTCGATCTCCTCGACCGCCTCGAGCGCCTCGACCTCCTCGGACACGTCGTCCCACGACGACCGCGTGATCTGCGCGTGGACGTCCACCTCGTCGGACGCCAGCTCGAACGACAGGTGCCGCCCGGAGGTGTCGACGATCTCTGCCGTGGCCCGCTCTCGCCCTGAAGCGAACGACGCCGCAGGCGCGAAGGGCTCCGTGATCCGAGGCGCCGGAGGGATCGCGATCGGCGGTGACGGCTGCGCCGAGACCCGGCGCCCGGGCCGCACCGTGGGCGACTCCGAGCGCCCGGGAGGGGGCGTCAGCGTCGGCGGCCGAGAAACGCGCGCTCCCCCTGTGTCTTGCGGGATCGGGGGCATGTGCGCCGCCTGTCGTGGCGGCGGAGGCAACGTCGTCTTCGTGGCACGCACCGACGCCGGCGACGGCTCCTGGGAAGCGGCGTGCGCTCGCATCGCGGCCGCCGCCGGATCGTCGCTCGTCGCCACCACCCGCCGGATGTAGCGCGACCGCTCCCCGAGCTTCGGCCGCGCCGCCAGATCGATCTCCGTCGTCCGCGGGATCGGTCCTCCCGCCGCATCGAGCACGAGCCGCACCCGCGGCTGCGAGTAGCGCGCCGGGTGCGACGGCGTCTGCACCACCAGCGCCACCTCCCCGGAAGACAGCTCCACCAGGGTCCCCGTCGGGAAGATGCCCAGCGCCCCGACGAGCAGGCGGAGCACCGCCCGATCCGCAGGATCCGTCGCCCCCTTCCCCAGCGTCGCGATCGCCTCGTCCGCCGACGGAGGCTCGTCTCCCGGCGCCGGCGTGAGCAGATCGTTGAAGGCCCGTGCCGTCGCGATGATTCGCGCCTGCAGCATCGGCTGACGCAGACCGCGGTACAGCGGACCGAGCCTCCCTTGACGGCGCGCCCAGTGCCCCTCGTACGCGATCACCGTGCGCATCACGGACGGCTCGTTCACCAGCCCCAGCGCGGTCAGCACCACCGCCGTCCCCGCCGGCACGTCCGCGTCCTGCTGGTCCGACAGCTCCGGAACGATCCCGTCTCCCCCGCGCTTCGTGATCCCCGAGAGCCGCGCTCGCGCCGTGTCGAAGAGGAGCCCCGCCATCCCCACGCGCCCGAGCTGCGCCACGTCGGTGGTGATCTGACGCGTCATCGCCAGGCTCAGGATCGCGGTGTTCACCGCCCGCCCCGCGTCGTCGTAATTCTGGTTGCGCAGCGCCGTCACCCCGAGGAACGCCGGCGTCTCCCCTGCCGACAGATCCACCAGCCGCTGCGCGATCCGCTTCACCGACTGCCGGAGCGCGTACCGACCGTGGCGCAGATCGTCGAAGAACCGACGCATGACGACCACGGCCGTCGCGTACGTCCGCACGATCGCCTCGGTCTCGTCGTCCACGTGGTCGACTGCCGTCTCGCGCCGGAGCACCGCGTCCCCCACCGCCCGCAGCCGCACGTGCGGCGCCGGCCGCTCCGACAGCGGGTGACCCGTCCGCAGCGACTCTGCCGCCGCGGTCGCGAACGTGGTCAGATCGGACGCGCGCACGTCCCGCGCCACCCCCAGCTCCGAGTACCCGCAGCGCTCGAAGATCTCCGCGAGCTCCAGCGCCCCCTCGTACACCGAGCGGTTCGCCTTCAGGAGCTGCCCCGACACGAACACCGATCCCCGTGTGAAGAGGATCGACACGTTGTAGCCGGTGCGGTGCCCGAAATCGTGGATGACCGAGACCGTCTCCTCGACCTGGCGCACCACCGCCTGGTTGTCGACCGCGTGCAGGGTCGCCGCCTTCACCAGCCGGAAGATCGCCTGGACCACCGCGGCCGCCAGGTCCCGTGCCTGCTCCCGGCGGACGTTCTCACCGACGTTCTGGCTGATGACGTTGACCGACGACTGCTCCATCACCCCTCACCGCTCGGAGCGAACCGCTGTCCCAGCCGCGCCGCGATGGCCTCCGCCGCGGCCGTCGCCGCCTCACGCAGCTCCCCGCTGTTCCACGGACGCCGCTTCGCCGCCGCCACCACCGCATCGAGCGCCTGCTGCGACCGCGATTCCCGCCCCAGCATCTCTGCCGCCAGCGTGCGCGTCTGCTCCACCGCCTCGTCGACGAGCAGCCCGTGCCGGTTCAGCACTTCCACGGCCACCCCCTCACCGCGCGACGGGTTCAGCGTGAACAGCGCCGCGAGCAGCTCCCGCCGCTCGTCCAGCAAGAGCTTCTGGAACGCCGGATCCTGGATCCGCCGCACCAGGAGCGGCCCCGCCGCACGGATCTGGTGGAACGCCAGCGTCCGCAGCGCCGCCACCCGCAGCTCGGGCGTCCCCGTCTCCGCGAGCTGCATCAGCTCGTCTCGGAGCTGCTCGGGCGAGCTCGCCAGGTACGCGATCGCCTCGCACCGCAGCGCCGCGATCCCGCACCCCGACAGCCGCCGCAGCGCCTCGATCGCCCCCGGCGTGTGAGAGCCCGCGAAGATCCGGAGCATCGCCCGCGCGTTCTCCAGATCCATCGTCATCACCGCGTCCACCACCCGCGGCTCGTGCCCTGGCAGCGCCCGGGTCAGGTAGTTGAGCAGCACCTCGCGCAGATCCTCGTGCGTCACCTGCGGGAGCAGCTCCACCGTCACCTGGATGTGCTCCGCTCCCAGGTGCTCCAGCACCCCGTCGAGGCCGCGCGCGACGATCTCCAGATCCAGCGGCGTCACCGGCGCACCACCAGGCCCGCTCCCTCGCGTCGCTTCCCGGATCAAGAGCCGCAGCGTCTCCGGCGGGAACATCCCCCGCGCCAGCTCCGGAACCAGCGCGGGCGCCTCCTTCGGCGCCAGCGTCGCGAGCGAGCGCCCCACCGCCTCCAGCATCCCGAAGAGCAGATCGAAGCGCCGCCCCAGGATCTGATCCCGCGCCGACGCACCCATCGGACCGATCAACAGCTCGGGATCCCCGTAGCGGCGTGCGTTGATGAACGCGTCCGCCGTCACGTCGATGAAGCGCTCGCTCCACCGCTCCGGACTCTGCGTGAGCTGCGTCCCCAGCGCCCGCTGCGCCGCCGGATCGAGCGCCAGCGCACTCGCCGCCTGCCGCGCTGCCCGCAGCGCCTCCCGATCCGTGTCGATGACCATCGCCGCGGCCTCGGCGCGGTTCTGCTTCTCCTCGGCGGCGGCGCGCCGCGCCAGCTCTTCGAGGTCGTCCGCTTCCTCCCAGAACAGCTCCCGCTCGGCCGCGTCCCCCTCCGCGAACACGCTCACCACGTCGTACCGGATGTGCTCCAGCCGCCGCTCCCACAGCGCCGACGCGATGTCGTCCTCCGGCAACAGATCCCGCAGCGGATCGAGCAGCATCACCTCCACCAGCGAGCGCAGCTCCCCCTCGGTGATCCCCGGGTGCAGCGACAGCCGCCGCACCCCTGCCGCGAACAGGTTGTACGGCACCAGATCCAGCGGATGCCCGGGCTCCCACACCGTGCAGCCACGGTGCTCGAACGCATACGGCGTCAGCTTCCAGTAGACGTGCTCCGGCGCGTCGCGCAGCGCGTCCACCACCACCTGGAAGGTCACGCGCAGCTTGTTGTCCGAGTCCGGGTGACCCCACCCGTAGTGACGCACCGAGGGCAGCACCCGCTCCAGCCGACGGAACAGCTCCACCAGCCGCTGCACGTCCGGGTGATCTGCCCCCACGTCGGGCTCGTCCTCGCCCGACCGCACGCCCCGCTGCTCCACCACCGGCGTCGGCGTGTCCATCGGCGGCGGCGGACGACGCGTGCTCTGCGACTCGGCCTGGTGGAACCCCACCAGACCCAGCTCGTTCATCACGCGCTGCACCTCGTGGCGCATCTGCTCCGCCGACTGGAAGCGCTGCGCCGCGTGGAACGCCAGGGCCTTGTCCACCAGCGAGATCACCGTCGGCGGCAGCTCCGGGGCCGTCCGCGCCAGCGACGGCGCCGGTTTCGTCGCAGCCAGGATGAACGCCTCGTTGTCCGAGCGGCTCTGGTGCAGCCGCTGCCCCCCGAGGATCGCGAACAGCGTCGCGCCCACCGAGAACAGGTCCGCTCGCCCATCGATCTCCTCGATGCGCCCCATCGCCTGCTCCGGCGCCATGAACGACGGCGTCCCCAGCGCCGTCCCCGCCATGGTCATCCCACTCCCGTCCCGCACCCGCGCCACGCCGAAGTCGAGCAGCTTCACCGCCCCCTCGCGCGTGATGAAGATGTTCGCCGGCTTCAGATCGCGGTGGACGATCCCCTGCGCGTGGAACTCCGCCAGCGTGTCGAGCATCTCGCTCGCGATGAACAGCGCCTCACCGACCGGCACCTTCCGTGCGTTGCGCTTCCAGAGCTGCTGCACCGTCTCGCCTTCGAGCAGCTCCATCACCAGGAACGGCTCGTCCAGCTCGGTGACATCGTCGTCGATGATCGCCACCCGCCCCGGGTGCTCGATCCGGTTCGCGACGTACCCTTCCTTGAGGAACCGCTCGCGGATCCCGGGATCCCGCCCGAACTCCGCGTGCAGGATCTTCAGCGCCACCCGCGCCCCGTTCCGGTGGGTCGCCGCGTAGACCGACGCCATCCCGCCGACGCCGAGCAGCGCGTCCAGGCGCCACTTCCCCTTGATCGTCAGGCCGATGCGCGCACGAGCGCGCTGCTTCTCGTCGCCTGCATTCCCACCCGCCGCGGGAGACGGCTGTGACGGTGCAGGATCTGGAAAACCACCGCGGGGCGAGCTCATCGGGAGACCGGAAAGGCTTATCAGCGTAACACGACTCCGGGCGACAACATCGATACCCGCAGACCGCGTCACCATGATCCGTTAAGGCGGAAGCCGAAGAAGGTACGCCGACCGACCGCCCCCCGGTCGACTGTGGCACCTCTTACCTCGCACGCGCTGCGCAACGCGGAACGCACCTCACGCCGCGCTGTGGCACAACGCCGCGCCGTGGCACAGCCCGGCGCCGCAGCGCACGGGTCACACCGGCGCGAACGCGCGCGGGCCGCCCCTCAGTTCCCGCTCACTTCCGACGCCCCAGCCCCGCGCACCGCGGGTCGCGCGGCACCACGTGGACCCCTCGGTTCGAGGGAAACAGCGTGTTCCAGCGCTGCGTCATCCCGGGATCCCCGGTGAACACGTCCACCTGACGCCCCACCACCTTGATCCCCCGATCCTCTGCCAGAAAGCAGCCATCGTGCTTGGCGCCATCGGCGAACGGCAGCCCCACCAGCTCCGGGATGAACACCGGCGACCCCAGCGGGATCACCTCCGAGTCCACCGCCACCGTACGCAGCGGCGTGATCGCCGTCCCCATCGCCCCCCGCCCATGCGGAAAGCGCGCCGGATCCAGCCGCTCGTAGCAGATCTTCTGCCCCGTCCGAGGGCACACGTCGGCGCAAGCGCATCCCCGCTTCGCGAAGCTCACCGTCCCACCCGACGCCAGCTTCCCGCTCCCCTGCACGCACACCGCGTCATGGAACGCGCGCGTCACCGCCGCGAGCGGAGCGCAGGTCCCATCGAACAGCGTCGCCTCCCGCGCCCCCACCCCCTCGCTCGGAAAGTCGTAGTAGGTGTTCCGGAAAATCCCTTCTTCCGGCTCACCGTCCCCGCGCTCCCCGGGCTCCCCGCGCCCTCGCCCCCCTGGACCACCGTCCCTGGCCGTACCGTGCTCCCGCAGCACCAGCCGCTCCCCCTCCAGCTCCTCCGGGCCTTCTCCGTCGACGCCCCTGCCCCCCTCGACCTGCGACGACAGCCGAGGCGCGCGCGGCGGCGGCGCCTTCACCCAGCCCTCTCCTCCACGCGCCAGCGCAGCCGCCCCCTCTCCTTCTTCCATCCACGCGGAGCCCCCCTGGAGCCCGCACCCACCGACGAGCGTCACGCCGAGCGCTCCCCGCAGCGCCGCCCCGAGCGCTCGTTGCAGCACTCCTCGCAGCACTCCTCGCAGCGACGCTTGCAGCACCGCGCGTGTCACAGACCGCCCCTGCGCCGCACCACCTCCCGCAGCACCGCCGTCGGCACATCGAGCCGCCCCCACAGCGAGCCCTCACCGGCCGACGATGCCCCCGCAGCCACGAACACTGGCGTCGACTCTGCGGGCGCCGGCTTCCCCGTGCGCACCGCGAGGAGCCGCAGCGGATCCAGGAACAGCGCGAACGACACCTCCGAGCCCAGCGCGTCGAGCCCCGCCTTCATCGCTGGCACCCCGCCGAGGTTCGGGCCAGACGCCGCCGCCACGATCTGCCGCATCCCCTCATCGGGCTCGTAGCCCGCCGACGCGAACAGCGCCCCGTCCTTGAGCAAGTGGAGGAAGCTGATGTTCCGCGGCAGCGCCGCGAGCTCCGGCTCCTTCGCCTTCGCGGCCGCCTTCGCCCCCTCCTTCTCTTGCCCGAAGCGGATGCGCCGCACCTCTCCCGGCAGGCGCTCCACCACGTGCTTGCCCACCGTCATCGTCAGCCCCTCGTCCTTCAGGTACGCCTTGATCGACGGCAGCTTGGTCAGATCCATGAACTCCTCGAGCGCGCCGCCGAGCTTCCCCTCGTCCGCGACCGCCACCCGCGCCACCGCCGTGGGCCCGATCCCCTCCCACCGCACCCCTGCCGCGAACCAGTCCCCACGCGCGATCGCCAGCGACTGCAACGCCGACGTGATCTGCGCCTTCTCCTTCTCGGGCACCTCGCGCTCCTCACGCCCGAGCAACCGCACCATCGCCCCCACCTGCGACGCCACGCTGGCTTGCCGCCCCGCCGCCGACTCTCGCATCAAGAGCCCACCCAGCACATCCGCAGGCAGCTCCAGCAGCGGCTTCACGTCCCCCACCGACGCCTCTGCAACCGCCTGCTTCGCCGGCCCATCCCCAGCGCGTGGCGTCGCCTCGAACCGAAGGTGCGCCGCCTCGTCGAGCACCAGCGTCACCCGCGCCTTCTCCATGTCCCCCAGAAGCGAGATCCACCGCGTCCCCGTCGCCGCCAGAGACGACGCCTGGCCCGCCTCCAGCGCCGGCCGCACCCGCTCCCACGCCTCGCGCACCGCGCCGAGGATCGGCCCACCGATCGCGGCTCGCGGCACATCCACCACCACATCCTCTTTCGGCGCCGCCCCCTGCGACAGCGTCCGCGCCACGTACGGACCCACCGCCGTCAGATCCGCGACCGCCGGAGCCACCAGCAAGTAGTTGCCGAGCACCCCGAGCGCTCCCGCACCAGCGCCCCCAGGTCCCTCCTCGGACGCCGCGCTCCCCGCTGGCGAAGCCGACTTCGGCTCCAGCACCGTGATCGACGTCGCTTCATCGACCCGCGCCTGATACCGCGCCGCTTCCCCCTTCGTGAGCTGATCGACGAAGCGCGGCCCGCTCTTCACGTGGACGCCCACCACCGCCCGCGGTGCCTGATGCTCCACCCCCAGCCCACCTGGAGCCGGCGCGGTCCCTCGGTCCACCACGGCGCCCACCACCGGCACATTCCCGTCGATCTCCGACGCCACCGTCGGCGGCAGCCCGAGCACGTTCGCCACCAGCGTCCCCACGTTCACCGGCAGGAACAGCGCTGGACCTCCCACCGCCGTCCGCGCCTTTGCCCACGTCGACTCCGGCGACGCCACGAACGCCTCCGCGATCAGCCCAGCCGGCGCCGGGACCGGGCTCAGATCCACCCCCTTCCCCGTCGCCTCCGAAGGCCCCTCCCCCTTCGAACAACCTGCGGCTCCTCCGGCCGTCGAGCATCCCACCGGAGCCACCACCACGGAGAGCGCAGCAGCAACGAGCACACGACGGAGAACGGATGCGGAAAAAAACTTCACGGAGGCGACGATACAGCCTCCTGACCTTTCCGCGCACGCCGGAGCGCAGCATCCGCCCGTTCCTTGTCTCCCACGGCAAGCCAGCGCCGCGCCTCCAGCAGGGCCAGCTCGCTATCGGGCAACGGCGGCGCAAACACCGGCAGCTTCTTGTCCGAGAACCGCTGGAAGTCGAACATTCCGATCGCCTCCGCCAGCGCGTACGGCGTCGAATACTCGAACGCCGGATTCAGATCCCGGAGCAACACCGGCGCCGCCCCCACCTCGGGCGCTGCCAGATACCGCGCGAACTCTTCCTCCGTCGTGAAGACGCTCCGCTCCACCAGATCGAGCGCCGACGACATCCGGTGCTGCTCCAGCACCGCCCGGATCTGCGGCGACGCATCCAGCGACCGCACCCGCTCTGGATCCACCGTGAGTGGCGACGGCGACGCCATCAAGAATCCCTGCGTCTGCCACGGGTCCGTGTAGAAGTGCACGTGCGGGAACACCTGCCGCAGTGTGTACACCACCGACCGCACATCCTGCGGGAACACGTGGTGCACCTGGATCCACAGCATGAACACCCCGTCGTCTCGCATCCGCCCGCGCACCGCCTGGAAGAAGTCCCGGCTGTAGATGCTCCCTGCGCCAGCGAATGCCGCGCCCGAGATCGCGATCGCCACGTAGTCGTACGCGTGCTGCGAGAGCTGGATGTGGTTCCGCCCATCATCACCGTGGACCGACACCCGCGCCGTGTCCCCGAACGGCACCGCCGAGAACTCCGGGAACCCCTCGCGTGCCGCCGCGATGATCGCCTCGCTGTACTCCACCGCCTCGATGTGCCGGAACGGCATCGCGTGCATCACGTTCAGCGTCCGCGCCGGCCCCAGCCCCACGAGCACCGCCCGCTCGTGCTGCTTCAGGTACAGCCCTCCCAGCAGCGCGAACAGATCCTGGAACTCCGCCGGCGCGTCGTTCCCCTCGTACTTGCCGTTCGTGCGCATCGTCTTCCGCCCGTCCGGCGACTTCATGATCGTGATGAACCCGCTCTGCGCGTCCTCACGCATCCACATCACCTCGCTGACCGGCGTCTTCTCGTACGGCTCCCAGTAGTAGTGGCTCCCGCTCGTCAGCCGGTACGCATCCCACGACCCGCGCATCGAGAGCCCGACCACGATCATCGCCCCGGCCGCGAGCAACCCCACCTCGCGCCACGACGCCACCAGCAGCCCATCGCTCGACAGCCCATCGGCTGCCGACACCAGCTTCGACCGACCTCCGCGCGGCTCCACCGCGGTCGGCTCCACCGCACTCGGTGCCACCGCCACCCGCCGCCCCGCGACGAGCGCCGCAGCCCCCACGAGCAGCGCGAGCCCAGCCCCCAGAAGCAGGATCCGCTCCGACCCCAGCCACCCCAGGAGCACGAACCCACAGGACAGCGACCCCGTGATGGTCCCCAGCGTGTTCGCCGCAAACAGCCGCCCCACCCAGGCCCCCGGATGCTCCCCGGCGATCCGCGACGCCGCCGCCGCCAGCGCCGGCAACGCCATCCCCAGCGCCAGCGTCGTCGGCAGCAGCAGCGCCAGACAGAACGACAACCGGACCAGCTCCCGCCCCCAGAAGTGCCCTGCCTGCCGCAGCTCCGGCGTCTTCTCCACGACCCACACGAACTCGTCCCAGCCCCGCAACGACACCGCCACGCCGAGCGCCGCAAACAGCATCGCCCAGGTGAAGATCGCCGCCGGCGGCCGCCGCGTCACCCGCAGCACCACCGGCAAGAGCAAGCTCCCCAGCCCGATCCCGAGCAGGATCGAGAACAGCATCAGCGCGAACGCATACGTCGTGACGCCGATGACCGTCCCGATGAGATGGAACCACACCACCTCCAGCACGAACGCGATCGCCCCCTGCGAGAACGCCAGCACGATCGCCACCCGCGGCGACAGCTCCCACGCAGGCCCGCCGCCCACGCCTCCCGACGCAGCACCTTCCCGCGCCGCCTCCGCATCACGTCGCGCCGGCTCCGCCTCACGCCGCGCCGACTCCGCAGCCTCTCGCGCCAGCGCCGCTGCCTTCCCTGCCCCCTCTGCCGCCGCGACATCACCCGACGCCGCCGTCCCGTCGACCGCCGCGACATCACCTGATGCCGCCGACGCCGCGACCACCGCGACCTCGCGTGACGCCGCCACCCCTTCGGAGGCCGTGAACCACCGCGACAGCAGCGCTCCCGCTGCGCTCACGGCGAAGTTCACCCCCGCACAAGCGTAGAGCGCTCCATCCAGCCCGAGCCCCGGGATCACCACGTAGCTCGCGAGCAGCACCCCCGTCGCCGCGCCGAGCGTGTTGATCGCGTAGAGGATCGGCAAGCTCCGACCGAAGGCCTGCTCGCCTCGGAACGCCGCGATCATCGTCGGCAGCGTTCCGCCCATCATCAGCGTCGGTGCGAAGACCAGCACGAAGGACAGCGCGAACCGCACCGTCGTCAGCAGCGCCGGCGACCCGGACAGCGGGCTCGCCAGCGCCACCCCCAGCCGCTGGAACGGCCCGAAGAGCAGCGGAAGCAGCACGAAGAAGATGCCGACCCCGAGCTCCAGCGCCGCATACGCCAGCACCGGCCGCCGCAGCTTCTCCGAGCGACGGCCGAACAGGTACGCCCCCGCCGAGAGGCCCCCCATGTACGCCGCGAGCACCGTCGAGGTGGACAGGTGGCTCGCTCCGAAGACGTAGGTGAGGAGCTTGTTCAGCACCACCTCGGCGGTCAGCGCCGTCGCCCCGGAGAGAAAGAACAGCACGGCGACCGCAGCCAGGGCATACGGCCGCGGGCCTCCCGAGATTCGTTGCACAGAGCTCATCGTCCAGGCTGTCCTGCCGCGCACGCTACCACGCTGGGTCAAGTCAGGAAGAGCACCGGCTGGGGTGGATGTAGGAGATTCTCCGCCCTCGCTCGCCATGAGCGAAACCACCCCCCAAGAGAAGGACAGACCGCTTCGGCGAACGTGTTCCCGCGCCAGGACACGCAGCAAACGAGGGCCATTCTCCCGGGATGGAGCACCGCAGAGCGGCCGACGCAAAGCGAGCATCGTCACAAATGGGGTGATCGCCGTTCAACGATCGTCGATCACCGTTCAACGATCGTCGATCACCGTTCAACGATCGTCGATCACCGTTCACTGATCGTCGATCACCGTTCACTGATCGTCGATCGCCATTCACGAACCAGTCTTCGCCGATCACGAATCGGTTCTCCCGACTCACTGATCGGTTCTCTCCGATCACGAATCGGTTCTCCCGACTCACTGATCGGTTCTCTCCGATCACGAATCGGTTCTCCCGGCTCACTGATCGGTTCTCTCCGATCACGAATCGGTTCTCCCGGCTCACTGATCGGTTCTCCCGACTCACCGATCGGTTCTCTCCGATCACGAATCGGTTCTCCCGACTCACCGATCGGTTCTCTCCGATCACGAATCGGTTCTCACGACTCACTGTTCGGTTCTCTCCGATCACGAATCGGTTCTCCCGGCTCACTGTTCGGTTCTCCCGACTCACTGTTCAGTTCTCTCCGATCACGAATCGGTTCTCCCGACTCACTGATCGGTTCTCTCCGATCACGAATCGGTTCTCCCAACTCACGAGTCAGACACCTTCGAACACGTGGCGCTCCGCACGTCACCCCGACCGCTCCTCGAACAGTCTCCGACCGCTCGGAGCGATGCGCTCACCGTTCTGTGCAGGTGCTCGAACGACGCGCGGCTCGGGGCTCCGCTGCATCGCGGCCCTGCCTACCTCGGGGAGGAGTCAGGGCCGCGCGCCACGGAGCCCCGAGAGCGTTCACGCCTCCCGCAGCGAGGCGTCGAAGAACGCGAGCACACGCTCGAAGTGCCGCTCGGCCTCCGTGGGCGAGTACACCGGCGCGTCGGCCATCGTCCAGGCGTGTCGGGCTGCGTAGTGCTCCATCTCGAAGCGCGCGCCACAGCGTTCGAGCGTCTCGCGCAGCGTCGTCTCGTTCTCGGGTGTGAACGAGCCATCTTGCTCGGCGATCGCGAAGTACAGCGGCGCGCGGATCCGATCGGCAGCGAGATGCGCACTGTCCGGTGCGGCGGTGACGAGGTGCCCCCCGTGGATCGACGCGATGGCGCGAACCCTGTCGGGGAAGTGGGAGGCGGCAAGGAACGCGAACCGTCCACCCATGCAATAGCCGAGGGTGCCGATCGGTCCTGAGCCTTCGGCCGAAGCCGATAGCCGCTCGAGACACGTCGCGAAGTCCTCCATCGCGCCGGGCGTGTCGACCCTGGAGAGCAACTTGCGCATCTCGGCGATCTTGTCGGGCGACGAGAACACCTCCTTCGCGTCGAAGTGCACGTTCGGGCCGACGCGATGGAAGAGGTCGGGCACGATCACCCGGTAGCCCCCCGCGGCGAAGCGATCGGCCATGGGAAACAGCACGTCGCGGAAGCCCAGACCGTCCATCAGAAAGACGAGCGAACCGCGCGCGCCAGCACCAGGCGGACCGACCTCGTACGCGCGCATCGGACCGGAAGCTGTAGTTAACTCGATGACGTTTCCTTGCATGGTCCGATGGTATGCCAGCGGCATGGCGCTGGGGGAGTTCGTCTGGGCGTATGCTCGACCTCGCCATGAGGTCACCGGGTCCCGGGTCGCTGTCGCGCTGGCTGCTGCTGCTATGCGTCATCGCTGCCCCTCTTCTCCCGTCCGGTGCGCGCGCCTCCCGCGAGGTGGTCCGTGAGCATGGCACCGTGCGCGACGCCGAAGGCACCGAGATCCCGTATGAACTCGGCACGCTGTACGTTCCGGAGAACCGACGGGTGCCGGGGAGCCGATCGATCGGGGTGGGTTACGCGCGCATCAAGGCCCGGCATCCCACGGGAGCCCCGCCGGTGTTCTGGCTCCCGGGGGGTCCGGGGCTCAGCGTCCTCGGCGCCTTCACGGGCGAGGACGCCGCCTCCAGGGGTCGGCTGAAGTCCTGGCTGACCTTCATCGCCAACAGTGACCTCGTCGTGATCGAGCAGCGCGGCTACACCCGGCGCGGCGAGATGCTCGAAGGGACGACCGACGCGTGGCCTCTGGACCGACCGGCCTCGGTGCAGGCCGAGGCCGAAGCCATGCGCGCACAGGCCAGGGCCGCGGTGGCCGCGCACCCGGACAAGGACCTCGCTGGCTACACCATCGCCGCATGCGCCGCCGACGTGGACGATCTGCGGCGCGCTCTCGGCTACGACACGATCACGCTGTTCGGAGGCAGCTTCGGTTCGCAGTGGAGCCTGGCCGTGATGCGGCTCTACCCCGAGATCGTCGCGCGCGCCGTGCTCTCGTCCACCGAGCCGCTCGACAGTGGTTACGACATGCCGTCGCAGGTGTTCGCCGCGCTGCAACGGATCGCACACGACGCCGACCGCGATCCGAAGCTCGTGCCGTACCTTCCGCCAGGCGGGATCATGGGGGCGGTGAGCGCCCTGCATCAGCGCTTCGCGCGAGGTCCCGTCGAGGTGCGCGTCCAGTCCGAGGCGGGCGAGGTGCAGACCGTGACCTTGGGATCCGAGGACCTCCAGCGCGCGCTGCTCTCGCACACGCAAGAGGGCGCGCAGTGGCCAGCGTTCATCCTGTCGCTGTACCACGAGCACTACGAAGGCTGGGCGCGCGAGGTCCAGGAGGAGCGTCGGCCGCACCCGGTGCCGCTGATCGGCCCGCTGATCGACAGCAGCCTGGGGGTGACCGCCGCCCGCGAGCACCTGCTGCGCACCGACCCTGCCCTCCCGCTGCTGGGCACCTGGAACTTCGAGGCGAACCTCGCGTCGGCGCCCGACTGGCCGACGCCGGACATGGGCGATGCGCTGCGGCGTCCGGTGGAGACCACGATCCCGACGCTGTTCGTGCACGGCGACTGGGACACGTCGACGCCGATCGACAACACGCTGGGCCTGCTCCCGTACTTCCGGAACGGTCGCGTCATCCTCGTGCACCGGGCCGGGCACGACGGGCCGTTCTATCAGCTCCGGGAAGCGCCCGCCGCGAAGCTGGCGGTCCACGAGTTCCTGAAGACGGGCGAGACGAGCGGGCTGCCCACCGAGGTGTCGCTGCCCGTGCCCGAGTTCGCGGTGCCCGCCTTCGCTCCGCCGGCACGGAAGGAGGCGAGGCCTTGAGAGGCTGACGACCCCGGGAGCGACGGCGAGGAAGACGGGATGCTAGGCTCCGGCGGGTGAGGCCCTCGTTCAACATCGCCGGACCGTGCATCCCGGGTGAGCATTACATGCTGCCTCCGGAGCGACGGCTGAAGCGGGTGCTGCGCCTCATCGAGGACCACAAATATTTCACGCTCCATGCGGGCCGGCAGACGGGCAAGACGACGTCGCTCATGTGGCTGGAGCGGCACCTGAACGAGACGGGTCGCTTCGACGCGCTCTGGGTCGACATCGAGACGGCCCGCGAGCAGCCCGACGTCGCGCGGGCGATGCGCACGATCCTCACCAACATCGACCGGGCGCTGGCGCTGCGGCTCCCCGAGCTTCCACGGCCAGACCGGGCGTCGTTCGACGAGCTGCTCCAGGATCCGGCGACCGCGCTGCTGGAGTACCTCACCCGGCTCACCGCGGGGGGTGTGCGGCCGTTCGTGCTTTTGTTCGACGAGGTGGACGGGCTCGTGGGGGAAGCACTGGTGTCGTTCCTGACGCAGCTCAGGCAGGGGTACATCGCGCGGAGCGGGGCCTCGTTCCCGGCGAGCGTGGCGCTGGTCGGGCAGCGGCAGGTGCGGGACTACGTGATGACCCGCGAGGAGCGGCGGACGGTGACGTGGCTCGGGACCACGTCGCCGTTCAACATCACCGCGGAGGCGACGACACTCGGCTCGTTCGCGGAGGCAGAGGTCGCAGAGCTGCTCGATCAGCATACGGCTGCGACAGGGCAGCGGTTCTCACCGGAGGCGGTAGAGCGCATCTGGAACCTCGCCGAGGGGCACCCGTGGCTGACGAATGCGCTGGCCGATCAGATCGTAGGCTGGGATGTGGAGGAGCGGGGGACGACAATCACCGCAGCCCACGTCGACGCAGCGAATGAGACGATTATCCATGAGCGGCGGTCGCACATCGACTCGCTCATGGCCCGGCTGCGTGAACCGCGCCTGCGCCGGATCCTCGATCCGATGATTGCCGGGGAGCGACTCCCTGATGATCTTGTCGACGACGATCTCGCCGATGTGCTGGGGCTCGGGCTGATCTCGCTGCGCTCCGGCACCCCGACCATCGCCAACGCCATCTACCGGGAAGTCATCCCCCGCGCGCTGACCTACGTGCAGCAGGTTTCCATGGCCGAGGAACAAGCCTGGTACGTACGCGCCGACGGGGACCTCGACCTGGCCAAGCTCCTCGCTGGTTTCCAGGCCTTCTGGCGCAAGGACGGCCACCTCGCCGCCGAGGGGTTCGGCTACCGCGAGTCTGGCCCGCACCTGATGCTGATGGCCTTCCTGCAGCGCATCGTGAACGGCGGCGGGCGCATCGAGCGCGAGTACGGCCTCGGGCGTGGGGCGCTGGATCTGCTCGTTTCCTGGAAGCGTGCGCGCCACGCCATCGAGGTGAAGCTCCGCCGCGATACGGAGACCGAGCTGGACGCCCTCGACCAGGTGACGCGCTACCTCGATCACGCCGGGCTCGACGAGGGGCACCTGGTGATGTTCGACCTCCGCAAGGAGGTCCCCTGGAGCGAGCGGCTCTTTCAGCGCGAGATCGCTCACCGCGGCAAGCGCGTGTCCATCGTCGGCTGCTGAACGGTCAGCGCGCTCGTTCGCCCCTCACCAGGGGACCTTGCCGTCTTCGTCCGAGAAGGTGCCCGTGGGGCCGTTCTCGTCGAGCAGTGCCAGACGCACGGCCTCGCGTGCTCCCTGCTCGACGGTGCGGGTTCCCCGGAAATTGTTGAGGTCCGTCGCGGTGAAGCCGGGGCAGGCTGCGTTGACCTTGATGGGGGTCGACGCGAGCTCCTGGGCGAGGGCGATGGTGATCGCGTTGAGGGCCGTCTTCGACGCGCTGTAGTTGCCGGACGCCCCTCGGTACGGAGAGGCGGGGTCCGCGTTCAGCGTCAGCGAGCCGAGGGAACTCGACACGTTGACGATGCGGCCGGCCGGCGCCTCGCGAAGCAGCGGCAGCAGCGCTTGCGTGACCGCGACGACGCCGAACACGTTCGTCTCGAAGATCGCGCGCAGCTCGTCGATCGACGTCTTGCTCGGCTTGTTGGCCGCCATGACCTCCTCGAAGCTCCGGCCTGACGCTCCCGCCTGCGCGATCGCGGCGTTGTTGACGAGCACGTCGAGCCGGCCCAGCTCGTCCCGGATGCGGGCTGCCGCAGCCTTGACCGAGGCCTGATCCGTGACGTCGAGCTGGATCGCGCGAGCGCCCGCTCCGACCGCCTTCGCGGCAACCTCTCCACGCTCCAGATCTCTGGACCCGATGAGCACGGTGAGCCCGCGCGCAGCGAGATCCTTCGCGATCTGAAGGCCGATCCCCTTGTTGGCCCCGGTGACCAGGGCGACAGACTTGTCGTGCATGGCTTCCTCCATCCAGAAATGTTGGCGCGTGACCCGCACGTCGGCGTGCCCTACGCTCTCGACGCGGAACGGTTCCGGATCAATACGGAACAATGATCCGTTTCCTGAGGAGTTGATACGGAACAATGTTCCGTCTGTCAATGGCGGTGCGTGTGAGCGGCGATCGAGGCAAGAAGGAAGTCGTGAGACGAACGGCGGGAGGAGAGAAGGCTGGAGTGCAGGCTCCTGCGGCGCGCACCGTTCGCGCCGACGCGCAGCGGAGCCTCGACGCGCTGCTGGAGGCGGCCAAGTCCGTCTTCGCCACGTCCGGTGTGGACGCGCCCGTGCGCGCGATCGCGGCAGAAGCGGGCGTCGGCATCGCGACCGTCTACCGTCACTTTCCGCAGCGCTCCGACCTGGTGGCGGCGGTGTTCCGGCGCGAAGTAGACGCCTGCGCCGCGGCAGCCCCGTCGCTCTCCCGCCAGCATGAGCCTGGCGAGGCGCTGGCGCGGTGGCTCCGGCGCTACACCGCCTTCATCGCCACCAAGCGCGGGCTCGCGGCGGCTCTCTACTCGGGAGACCCAGCGTTCGACGCTTTGCCAGCATACTTCCGCGAGCACCTCGAGCCCGCCCTCCAGTCACTGCTCGATGCCGCGGTGAGCGCGGGTCAGATCCGCGACGACATCCAGTCGTCCGACCTGCTGTGGGCCGTGGCGAACCTCTCCGCCTCCAACAAGGACGTCGGGCCAGCCCACAGCCGGCGCATGGTCGACCTGCTGATCGATGGGTTGCGCTACGGCGCGTCGAGCCCTGCCCCCAGCGGGCGAAACCGCGCGCGCTGACCGGCCCCACGAGCGCACGGGGCCCCTCCGAAGGTGCGGCCCTGAGCGCGCTCAGCCTTCTCCCTCGTCCCCGTCGTCTCCGACCCCCTCGTCGAACTCGTCATCGAGGTCGTCGCTCTCCTCGTCGCCCTCGACCGCGTCCTCCGGCTCTTGCTGCACGCCCGGCGGCGGCTCCCATCCCGCAGCCGCGAGACCTCCTCCCATCGCCGCACGTCGCAGCCAGTCCGGCGCGTTCCCCCGCCCTCGCGGCGCTGGCAGGCCCCCCTGCCCTCGCGGCGCTGGCACCGTCCCCTGCCCTCGCGGCGCTGGCACCATCCCTTGCCCGCGCGCGTTGCCCGCTGGGCCGCCAAAGCCCACGACGGGTGCGCCCGGCATCAGACCACGCTCCCGGTAACCATCACCGCGAGGCATCCCGCCCGCGCGCTTCAGGTAGCCCTGCGACATCGGAGAGAACCCTGCCGCCTGGAGCGCAGCCGCGATCGGCGACGCGCTCACCGGCCCCCCGTTCACCGTGGCGAGCAGAACACTGCGTCGGCGTCCCTCGTCGACCAGCGCCGCGAGGGCCTGCGCGATGGCGCGGATCGTCTCCCCGCGCGCCGGCTCGGCGTCGGGGAGGAACGTGAGCAGGCTGCGCTCGGTGCGCCCGACCCACGCGATGAGCCGGCCTTCGCGGAGCACGACGAGGGCCCCCGCGGCGCGCTGCGGTCGCACCGAGGCCTCCGCTTCAGGCCACGAGACCGCGGCGCCCCAGGGGCTCGCAGGGTCGGTCGCCGCGAGCACGCGCGTGATGGCCTCGCTCCCCTCGGGCGCATCACGGCAAGCGCGGAGGCGGTCATCGGCGCCAGGCAGCGCAAACTGAGCAGCGCCGAGACCCGCGACGAAGTAGCCGCGGCGCACCTTGCCGGCGTCCTCCATCGCGCGCAGCACGTCGTAGACCGCAGAGAAGCCTCCCGTGATGCCCTCGCCTTGCACGGCCTCGCGGGTGAGCACGCCGTGGCGTTCGAGCAGCACGCGCGCAAGGGCGGTGCGGCGCTCGGTCTCGTTCACCGCAACGGCGCCGCCGAACTCGGGCAAGAGGGACCAGCGGCCCTCGCTCCCGGGCGGACCCGCGCGCCAGCCCCCCACCGCGAAGCCACCGCGCGCCGCGCCAGGCAAGAAGCTGCTTCCCCCGAGGCCTCCCATGGAGCGCTCTCTCCCACGGCGCCCCCCGCGCTTCTCGGTGCGCCCCAGGGACCTGAGCGGCGCGAGCGTGTCGTTCGTGGCCTCGCCCGCCCACACGAGGTCCCACAAGGCGCGCAAGAGATCGGCCCCGAACGCGCCCGTCTCGCGCGAGAGGTCCGCGAAGAACACCGCACCACGACGCCGGAGCGCCTCCCGCACCTTCTCGGCGAGCGGCCCTTCCGCGCGTTGCGCCGGCGGGGCGAGGTACGGGTAGGCCTCGGTCAGGTAGAGCGCGATGCGGCCATCCGTGTCGCCGATGGGATCCACACCGCGCCACAGCACGAGCCCGGCGGCGCAGAGCGCATCGAGATCCCCCGGGCGGTAGCCCTCGACGCGGGCGGGCAGAATCTGCGTCGAGAGCGCGGATGCGGGGAGCGGCGCACCCTGGAGCTGCGCGATCACCGCAAGCAGTCCCTCGGGCCCGCGGCGAGGTCGGTTCAAGCTGTGCCACTCGCCGAGGAAGCGGGCGTAGGTCTCCGGCTCGACCGGCTCGACCTCGGCGCGGAGCCGCGACAGGGAGCGGCGCTTGAGGATGCGGAGGACCTCGGCGTCGCAGTGCTCACGGCCTCGGCCGGCAGGAGACAGCTCGCCTTCGACGACCTTGCCGCGCTCCATGAGGCGTTCGAGCGCGCCGAGCACGGGGCCGATGCCGAGATCGAAGCGCCGGGCGACGTCCTCGGCGTGGAAGGGAGCGTGGGTGCGGGCGTAGCGGGCGACGAGATCCTGGAGGGCGTCGGGCACGGAGGCGAGGAAGGCCGCCGGGAGGCCAGGGGGTGGCATGACGCCGAGCGCGTCCCGCAAGCGGCCGGCATCCTCGGCAGCGGCGATGCGCAGGACCCCACCGATGCGCACCTCGATGATCCGTCGCTCCCGCAGCAGGCCATCCACCCACGCGTCGGCGCGCGCGCGAGCGGCTTCGAGCGCCTCGTCGGGATGGCGGCAGCGCTGCGCGAGCTCGTCGCGGGAGAGATCGCCGAGAGCGAGCAGCAGGTCGTGAATCTGGTCGGCATGCTTCGGCGGAAAGCGGCCATCGAGGCGCTGGAGGGTGGCCTCCATGGCGGCGACGGCGTCCGCGTCGAGCAGCTCGCGCATCTCGGCCTCGCCGAGCAGCTCGCGGAGGCGGCTCTGGTCGATGGTGAGGGCCTGGGCGCGGCGCTCGGCGAGGGGAAGGTCCCCCTCGTACATGAAGTTGCCGACGTACGAGAACAGGAGCGAAGCGGCGAAGGGAGACGGGACGCGGGTGTCGACGGTGGTGAGGCGGATCTTGCGGCTCTGGATGCCCCGCAAGAGATCCTGGAGGGCCCCGAGGTCGAACACGTCCCGCAAGCACTCGCGGTACGTCTCGAGGAGCATGGGGAACGAGCCGTAACGCGCGGCGACGGCGAGGAGATCGGCGGCGCGCTTGCGCTGCTGCCAGAGGGGGGCGCGCTTGCCGGGCATGCGGCGCGGGAGGAGCAGGGCGCGGCCCGCGCACTCGCGGAACCGGGAGGCGAAGAGCGCGGTGCCGCCGAGGTGCTGGACGAGGAGATCCTCGACCTCGTCGGCCTGCGGGAGGAGCTGGTGCGGATCCGGAGGCTCGTTGGCTTCGGGGAGGCGGATGACGACGCCGTCGTCGGTCCAGTTGGCCTCGATGTCGAGGCCCAGCTCCGAACGCGCGCGGGCGATGAGGCAGGTGGCGAGGGGCGCGTGCACGCGGCCGCCGAAGGGAGAGAGGATGCAGATGCGGAGGTCCCCCATCTCATCCTGGAAGCGCTCGACGACGATCGTGCGATCGCTGGGAACGTCCCCCGTGGCCGCCGCTTGATCGTGGACGTGGCGCATGAGGCGCTCGGCGGCGCGCGGGTCGAGGCCATGCTGTTCACGGAGAAGGGCCTCGGCCTCGGGCTCGGTCAGGCCCGCGAGGGTGCGGGTGAGCGCGCCGATGGCAGCCCCCAGTTCGGCGGAGCGGCCCACCTGATCCCCGCGCCAGAAGGGCATCTTGCCAGGCTCCCCCGGCGCGGGGACGACGAGGACGCGGTCGTGGGTGATCTCGGTGATGCGCCAGGAGGAGGCACCGAGGAGGAAGACCTCGCCTTCCCGCGCCTCGAAGACCATCTCCTCGTCCAGCTCGCCGACGCGACGGCTGGTCTTGCCCGCAGGCTCGTCGGTGGCGAGGAAGACGCCGTAGAGCCCACGGTCGGGGATGGTGCCCGCGTTGACGACGGCGAGGCGCTTGGCCCCTTCCCGACCGCGGACGAGGCCACCGACGCGATCCCAGACGATGCGAGGGCGTAGCTCGGCGAACTCGTCGGAGGGGTAGCGTCCGCTGAGCATGTCGAGGACGCCCTCGAAGCTGGAGCGCGGTAGCTCGGCGAAGGGCGCCGCGCGGCGGACGAGGTCGAAGAGGGCGTCGACATGGATGGCATCCATGGCGGTGATGGCGACGATCTGCTGGGCGAGGACGTCGAGCGGGCTGCGGGGATAGCGGGTCTGCTCGACGCGGCCTTCGCGCATGAGGGCGGAGGCGGAGGCGCACGAGAGGAGATCACCGCGGTGCTTGGGGAAGATGATGCCCTGCGAGGTGCCGCCGACGTGGTGGCCCGCGCGGCCGATGCGCTGGAGGCCCGCCGCGACCGAGGGAGGCGCCTCGATCTGGATGACGAGGTCGACGGCGCCGAGATCGAGGCCGAGCTCGAGGGAGGAGGTGGCGACGATGCAGGGGAGGGAGCCTTCCTTGAGCTGCTCCTCGATGGCCTGGCGCTGCTCACGGGCGATGGAGCCGTGGTGGGCGCGGGCGATGACGTCGCCGGCGAGGTCGTTGAGCGCGGCCGCGAGGCGCTCGGCGAGGCGGCGGCTGTTGGAGAAGATCATGGTCGAGCGGTGGGCACGGACCAGCTCGACGAGGCGGGCGTGAATGCCTGGCCAGACGGAGGGGTTGCGGGGGGGGATGGGAGGCGCCGGGGGCGACGCGAGGGAAGCGGGTGGCGCGAAGGACGGAGGGGTGGACGTCTTCGAGCGACCAGGCTCCGAGAGCGCAGGAGAGGACGGTGCCGACGCAGATGCCTCGTGGAGGGCGGTGCGCTTGGCGGACCGCGCCTTCGTCGGTCGTGCGGTGGAAGCACGCTTGGTGGAAGCACGCTTGGTGACGGAGCCCTGCTCGGCTGTGCGCGCCTCGGTGGTCGACGACGCCCTCCGCACGGCGCGCGGCGCACGCACGTCATCCAGCCGTGGAGCAGGTGCGCCCGTGCCCGCCAGCATCGCCGGCATCTCCTCGGCGGGGACCTCGATCGAGATCTCCAGCGCCTTCGGTGCGCTCGCATCGATGATGGTGACCTCGCGGGGCTTCCATACTCCCTGCGGGTCGACCTCGCCTCCACCGAGGAGGCGCGCGATCTCTTCGAGCGGTCGCTGGGTGGCGGAGAGGCCGATGCGCTGGAGGGGCCGCCCGGGCTCGCGCATCGCCTCCAGGCGCTCCAGCGTGAGGAAGAGGTGCGCGCCGCGCTTGGTGGGGGCGACGGCGTGGATCTCGTCGATGATCACCGTCTCGACGGCGCGGAGGCCTTCGCGCGCGTTCGAGGTGAGCAGGAGGTAGAGGGACTCGGGGGTGGTGATCAGGATGTCGGGCGGGCGCTTGGCGAGCTTGACGCGCTCGTCCGGCGCCGTGTCGCCCGAGCGCAACCCCACCTGGAGCGCGCGGTGCGGCACCCCCAGGCGATCCGCTGCGACCGCGATGCCCGCGAGCGGCGCGCGCAGGTTCCGCTCGACGTCGACGGCGAGGGCCTTGAGGGGGGAGACATAGAGAACACGGCAGCGCTCACTCGGATGCGGCTCGGGTGCGAACAGGAGCTTGTCGATGGCCGTGAGAAACGCGGCCAGGGTCTTGCCCGATCCCGTCGGCGCGAGGAGGAGCGTGGAGGCGCCATCGAGGATCGGCGGCCACCCCTTGCGCTGCGCCCCCGTGGGTTCAGGGAAGGCGGCGTCGAACCAGGCGCGGGTGGGCTCGTGGAAGCGACGAAGGGGGTCGGCCGGGCGCTTGCTCATGCAGACAGGATTGGATGTAGGTCGACGGGGCCCCCTCCGCCATGGTGGACTCTCCAGAGGCGCCCAGACGGAGAAGCGGAGCCGTGAGAAGGGAACTCGAATTTCCTGAATCCGTTCACCCGCTCCATGCGCCTGTGCCCGGTTGAACCATGCTCAAACGAGCTTCCTTCGGATCCTTCAAGACGCTCTCCCAGGTCGAGGTCGACCTCTCCGCCTTCACGCTCCTCGTCGGGAAGAACGGCGCCGGTAAAACCAGCGTCCTTCAAGGAATCCACCTCGCTTCGCTGGTCGGCGTTCGACAGCCAGGAGAAGAACAGCGGCTGGATGGTCGTCTCGGTCTGCTCTTCCGCGAGTCCAATCATCCGCGACGGTTCGTCACCGCCTCGACCCGGGGGCCTGTACGCCTCGCTCTGACAGACCAGGAAGAGTGCACGCTCAGCGTCGTCGCGTCCCTTCCGGAGAGCGATCGAGGCTGGGGCGAGGACGACTGCCGGTTCGACGTATCGGTCGCCAAGGCCCCTGCGCTTCGGGAGCTGACCCTCCCCAGTGATGATCGTCAACACAGGCAAGCCTTTCTCGACAGCGCCGAGGTTCGCGGATTCGGCTCCGCGGTGCTCCTCCGCCTCGATGCGGAGCCGATGAGCCAGCCCTCCATCATGCCCACGATCTCGGACCAGGAGGCGCCTCGCCTGGAACGCAACGGTGCCGGGCTGGCGTCGGTACTCAACTATTTCGCAGGCGCCGAGCCAGACACCCTCGCCGCGATCACACGCGATCTGAAGTCGGTCGTTCCAGAGGTCCGCGGGATCCGAACCTTCCCCACGACCGTGGCGCTCAGGGGCTACGAGCGCATCGTCATCGGGGATCAGGCCGTCAACCGCCCCTATCAGACCGATGTCCCCGCGCATCGCTTCTCGCTGGACATGGGCGCGGGACGGCTGATCCCGGCCGACCTGCTCAGCGAGGGGACCGTGCTCACGCTGGGCCTGCTGGCGGTCCTCCGACACCCCAGTTGCCCGAAGGTCGTCCTCGCCGACGACATCGATCGAGCACTCCACCCGGAGGCCCAGGCCGATCTCGTCCGCTGTCTCCGTGCCATCCAGCGCGAAAGACCCGAGGTGCAGATCATCTGCACCACCCACTCGCCCTACCTCCTCGATCACGTGGGTCTCGACGAGGTCCGGGTGATGGCCCTCGACGAGCAGGGCCACACGCGCTGCCGTCCCCTGAGTGAGCACCCCGAGAGCCAGCGCTGGCGCGAGATGCTGCGGACAGGGGAGTTCTGGGCCTCCGTGGGCGACGACTGGGTGAAGGAGCCCCACCAAGGTGGCGCCTGATCCGAGAGGCCCCCTTCGCGTCGCCCTCGCTTGCGAGGATCAAGCACAGCGGTCCCTCCTCGTGCATCTCACCCGCAACGTCGTGGAACGAGAGGCCCGCGAGCGGGGTGCCCACTGGCTCACGGACCTCCTCGACGAGCAGCTCGCCTTCTGCGGACTGCGCGACCACGAGGGCACCCCGGCACACCTGCGCTGCTACCTGCTCCAGAACATCACCGAGGACTTCCAGGCGTTGCGCATCCAGGGGCGACCCGTGCGCCTGAACGCGCTCCGAGACGGACGCCCTGCTGGCGCGGAGACGCAGCGCTGGCGTCGGCTCGTGCTCCTCTTCGAGGTGCAGCCAGTACCTCCAGACGTCCTGATCGTCGCGCTGGACACCGACGGCTATCCCGAACGACGCGCGGAACTCGAAGCGGCCATGCCCAGCCCACCTCCCCTGTGCATTCTCCTCGCGACGCCCCACCCCGAAGCCGAGGCCTGGTTCATCGCAGGCTTCGAGCCGCGTGATCCCAGAGAGCAGGCACGCCTCGAAGCCTTCAAGCGCGACCCGGCCAGAAAGCTCAATTTCGTTCCCACCGAGGAGCCCCACCGCCTGACGTCTCACCCGAACGAAGCGCCCACAGACGCCAAGCGGGTGCTTCGGCTCCTGATGTTCGGCGATGCCACTTCCCGCCCCCCGGACCTGGACGAGCTTCCCGCTCTCTCCGAGCGACTGCTCTCGAACCTCGAGCTGCTGAGCCGCCGCGGAGAGGCGTCGCATCTCACGGATTTCCTGCATCAGCTCCGCAAGCGCCTGGTCCCCTTGCTCCTCCCTGGTCCGCCGCACGCCTGAGCTTCACGCCTCCCTCCGGGAAGGCTGGCACTGCGGGCAGAAGTACGTGGACCGCTGTGCCTCCCCCTGGCGCTTCATCCGGATGAGCGTGCCGCAGTCGTAGCAAGCTTGCCGCGCCCGACGGTACACCGCGAGCGCCCCCGCACGGCGGCCTCCTCCGAGCGGCTGGATGTACATGGTCGCCTTCCGCCCAGGGACGCGCCCTTCTCGCGTCGTGCGCGTGTAGCGGTAGAACTGCCCAGGGCTCTCGTAGCGCCACGGCCCCGAGGGCATCTGCACGTTCGCGACGAGGATGGCGCGCGCGAGATCGAGCAGCGCGCGCAGCTCCTCTTCGGGATAGCACCGCACGGGCGCAAAGGGGTCCAGCCGCTGACGGAAGAGCAGCTCGCTCTTGTAGACGTTGCCGATCCCCGCGACGGCGCGCTGATCCATGATCGCCACGCCGAGCGGCGTGTCCGGCTGCTCCTGGATGCGCCGCAGGGCCTCGTCGAGGTCGAAGGTCTCGCCGAGCAGATCAGGACCGAGCGCGGCGAGCTGGGGATCCCGCGCGAGGTCGCTCTGGCGCAGCAACCGGGTGACGGGGGCGCGGAAGCAGACGGCCAGATACCCGGGGACCTCGATGACGGCCGTGGCTTGCTCTGGAGGCCGTCGCCACGGGTCCTCGGTGCGGTAGAGGTGCCAGAGGCCGCTCATGCGCAGGTGCGTGTGCAGGACGCTGCCCTCGTCGAAGAAGACCAGAAGGTTCTTGCCCCGGGCCTCGACGCGCTCGATGCGATGGCCGACGAGGTGAGCGACGCGCTGGGAGCTCTTCGGCAAGACCAGGGCGAGCACGGGCTGGCCGGTGAGGGCCGGCGCGAGGCCAGCAGCGATGCGGAAGAGGGTGTCTCCTTCGGGCATGAGAAGCCGGCGAGCCTTCGAAGGTCGAGGTCCACAGCCGAGCGCGGGAGCAGAGCCTCAAGTAGACGACGAGGAACGCGGCTCGCAGAAGATGGCCATGGGGGGTGGCGTGCGCCAGCACTTCCACGCCATACAGTCGATGGCGCGAAAGCCCCAGGCTTCAGCGGGACTCTGGGGAAGGGGCTGGTTGAACGCCTCGAAGGCCAGAGCCAAATTCTCCAGGCCTCGTCCCTTGTCGAAGGCCTTCACCTTGTCGAAGACCTTCACCAGTCCACGGTGTTCGATCTCCCGCACATACCACTCGTCGGCCGCGTCCTCGGGAGGCTGCCATGCTTGCAGGTACACCGTGTGGGTCGACGACGAGTACGGGGAGGCCCTCTCGCCAGCATTCCTATCTCCGTTCTCGGTGCTTGCAGAGGAGGCTCCGCGAGGTGGGACGCCTGGCGGAGCAACCTGGTCGAAGGCAGGGTGGTCGAACGAGCACCCTCCGCGATACGCGAGATAGAGGGCCAAAGGGAGAATCGTGCTCGCACTATCATCGAACGATGGAGGAGCCCCTGCACGACCCCTGAGATGAGCTTCCGCGAGCACGCGGAGGTCCTCTTCATCTGGCGGCACACGGGCGCTCTGACGGATGGCGGGAAGCGGAAAGCCGAGTCCCACCATCAAATGCCAGCGAAGCGCCAGAGACTCCGCAACCTTGGCCGCGAGATCCGACATGCCACAACGGCGCCAGAGATCGAAGACGAGCGAGATCTCGATGATCTGGTCGTCCGTGATAGGCCCGAGGCACGCGGCCTCGTTGGTCTTCCACAGCGACGCCAGTGCCTCGGCCAGTTGCCTCGCCCCCTGCGACTCTTTCCGGTCCAGCAAGGCGAGTGCCGCCACGGCCAGATAGCCGCTCAGTCGGAGCACACGGAGCGGATAGTCGAGACGCTCGCTCGGGCTTCCGAGAGCCAGACCATACTCCGCATGGAGCAGTGGGGTCAGGCGCTCGTGAAGCTGCCATCCTTTCGCGATGTACTGGTCGAGCAGGCCTCGAATCGATGCTCGAATGGCACCGCGGTGCCCCGCGAATCGATCGCTCGGAATACGACGCAAGTGCTCCATGCCGCGGCAAAGCACACGCTCGATGGTGTCGAAGGTGGGTAGAGCATCACCACCGGCCAACCTTCGACATTCGACCTCCACCATACGAGCGAACAACGAGAGCTCAGCAAGGCGACGTCGAAGTGCCCTGGCTTCCGCCGGTTCCCCCGGCTCCAATCGATTGCCCGACTCTTCGTCCCGCGCGCGTCGGCCAACCGGCAGCACCTCATCGAGCAAACGGTCCACCGCTCGGAGGTCGAAGCGCCGACCATCGTTCAACACGAGAGAGTCGAGCGCAGCCCGTGCGAACGGCCGAATGCCTGGCGGAAAGAGAGAAGGGTCTGCCGCCTTGCGCAGCGATGAGCCACTGCCGTCCCGTGGCGCTCGCAGGGCGTAGTCCACCAAGGTCGACGCATCCCACCACCACAGGCCAACCTGTCGGTGTTTACGAAGATACGCCCTTTTATCAGCAACAATTCCTACAATTCGTTCATCCAGGTCGCCATTGTGTACGGCAACCACTTTGCGGCATTCAAAACTGCCCCCTCCTAGATCGAACAAACCGTCCGAAGAAAACGGGCGCAGAGAAGCCAGTTCGATGTCGTGAAAGATGGAGTTCCTGGACTCGCCAGCCGCCTCAATGGTGATGTTCCCTTGCTTGAGAACGAAGAGGTACAGACACCGACGACCACTCTTGAGGTGGCGCGAGGCGATGATGTCGACACCGTGTTGGGTCAGCCCTGAACTCTTCCTCCGCTCCGTTCCTTCATGCTTGAACGAGCGCAGGTGGACGGTGAAGCCACGTCGCTCCAAGAGCCAAACGACGAATGTTCCGAGATCCTGGAGGCGCTCTGGCGCGTCTTTGGCCAGCTCCTGCTCGGCCAGCGAACGAATGTAACGGTCGAGGACATCCTTCATGTGTCGTCCTGACCAGCCAGGAGAAGGGCTGCCTTCTGACGGTGCTCCACGCGACGACCAAGGAAAGACAAGGGGTCGAGCGCCTGGCGTCTGGGAAGCACGAAGCCCCGACTGTAGCTTCTGAACATCGTAGGCTCCGCACCAGGCATAGCCGGTGCCGTTCCTTCACCGCGCACAATCGACATCGTCTCGACGAGTTGCTGAAGAACAAATCGTCCTGACGATCGTGTGTGGCGTTCCGCTTCTTGAAAAATGCGGTTCTGCACAGCATCCCATGCTTGCCGTGCAGGCCGTAGCGCGACGACCTCGGGAGCACTCCGCGCGTGCTGATAAACGGCATCTTCTTTATCGAGACGATCTCCGACGCTTCGGAGTCTTTCTCGCACGCTGCAATCATGCGGTTCCGACGCAAACAACGCTTCCAGCGCGCGACGACACGCCCCCGGGTAGTCTTCGGCAACGTCCGTCATCAGGAGGTCATGAATCGTATCGAGCCGGTCTGACCGGGCCAGAACCATCTCAACGAGCAAAAACGCAAGGATGTCCGGTTCGTTGCAGCCGCCGGTGAGTTCATGGGCCATCGCGTCGACCTGCGCAGCAGAGAGCCCATCGAGAGCGCCCGGAGGAATACGTTTTTCACCAAGCAGACCCAGGAGATACGCAGCCGCTCCCCGGATCTTGCCATGGGGAGCCACGAGGAATTCGAGAAGCCAGCGCGTAATCCCTTCTTTCCCAAGTTGGTGTGCAAGGCAGGGGAAGATCTCCTCGAACGGGAAGGATTCCTTAACAACTGTATGTCGATGCGCAGCAAGCCACGCCGCCACCAGCGTCTTCACGAGGTCGGAGTGATGTGGGACGAGCGTATCGAACAGGCCATCGAGTGCCTGCTGCGCCCCGGAGAGGTCGATCGAGAGCAAGGCAGGCAAGAGAGGCGTCAACTCCGGAAGTGAACATCCACCCCCCTGCGCGTGCAGACATGCACCCGATGCCACTTGTTCGGCGATGTTGGCGATGAGCGTTGCCCTTCGTTGCGTGACTGCTGAAGGCCATTGGCTGGGTAGACCAACCAGGTCCAGCAACGCAGCGGCCGTTGCGATGGCCTCGCTGGGATGCTCTCGGGCTCCCTGAGCAACAGCCAACAGCCCATCATCAATCGGGCCGGTTCGCAGTCGCCGTACCGCCTCGACAACAGCATCGAAGCGCACTCGAATGGGCGTTGGCGTCGGCCACGCCGAATAGGCGAGACGCACGACGATGCCCCAGAGCCGCTCATCCGGCTCCTGCATCAGCCGCTGGATCACGCCGTCTCTCCACGGCAGGCGCGAAGCGTCAGCGCGGCAGACCCCTTCGATGAGGATGAGCAGCGCCGAGGGGGTGAGGCCATCTATCCACTCCTCTCGGCCAAACGATGCATCCACGATCCGCTGACCTGTCTCGGGATGATTGGTGATCCATGAAGAAACGGCCTGAATGAGTTCTCCGCGACCTATGTTGTGGGCAGGAATTGCGACGATATTCTGAATCAGCTTCAGAAGCTCGATGTCCCCCAGGTCGAGTTCGGGCAGCAGCGCAGCAAGTGCGTGAAGTACGTTCCACGAGGCCGTCTTCTCGAAAAAACGAACGCGATGCCCCGGAGTTGATTGTAGAAGCTCCAGAAGCAACGGTTTGATCAGCTCGTGCCCGACCGTCCTCTGCGACATATGCACGGCGCTGGGCTGCTTGCTCTCAACGGTTTGGTGCGTGCTCACCCCACGACGAAAGATGTAGATCGCCAGCAGATCCACCACATCATCCCATCGTTCCGGCACGTCGCTAAACGCTGCCACGATGGGCGAGAGCAGCGAGGTCTTCCACGCCTCCCATTCGCTCTCTTCCCGAATGTCGCCAACAGCAGTAGCCATCTCTGATCGGATGGCGTGTCCCAGTGGTCTGTCTCTTTCTGGCACCCTCGCCGTGAGCGCATCGCGAAGGAATGCAACGATCCGCTCACCGAACCCGTGTGCGTCGTCGTGGCTCACAATCCATCCTGAGGAAAGTCGACCAGGACCATCTCCGCGTCGCGCGTCGACGCGCGTGCCAGCGACATGGCCAGCTCTCGATATCCTGATGCCAGATGAGAGTTGCGCGTGACCTGTAGCTCCCCCGTGAGTGGCACCATCGGATCGTAGTTCAAGATGTGCAGGAGATCCGGGTGACGTAGGCTTGGAAAGGAGGCCAACCCAGGGCCGAACTCCTGGTAGATGGGCGCCATGATGCGACGCTGCACGTCCTCCAGACGGTCAGCCAGCAGCCGCTCCTCAGGAGATCGCAGCCCTGAGAACGCCATCTCTGAAGCACCGCGGAGATAGTTCGATGCGTGACGAGCCACGATGCTCTTCGCAGCATCCCTCGCCATGCTCACTGTCGCAGATCCGGATGCCTGGGGCAGGACGGGCACAGGGCTGAGGACCAGCAGGGTTGCGACCTCGGGCAAGCTGGCTTGCTGCCGGAAGTCCCGGGTTTGTTCCAGCATGTTCGCCATGCCCTCCACGTTCTGCTCGTTCAGGCCACACACTGCGACGAGCACCTGCGGCAGCTCCAGGGTGCAGACGCCGGCGATGTCTGCCGTCCCGGTTCGGCTGTCGAACAGCAGGTAGTCTGGCTTCAGCGCGTGATGCACCTCGGCCACGAGCAAGTCGAACAGGCGCGCTGACGGATCGTCGAGGTCGTCGTAAAGCGACGGGATGAGGTCAGCCAGCTCGTTGGCTCGCTGCCCAGCGGGCATCAGCCACAGGTTCTCGTGGCAGTACGATGAGAGAACTGGATAGGCGTAAGCAGACGCTTCCAGCTCCTTGTTGGTCCCGAGCCGGCGCCCCAGCAGAAAATCCGAGACGCCACGCGGTTGCTCTGCCTGGGGACGCCGGGTCAACGACGAGAGGCCGAAGCCAGGTGCCTCCAGATCCAGGTCGACGGCCACGACCTTGCGTCCTTGGCGAGCAAGGATCGCAGCGACGTTCAGCAAGGCGAGCGTTCGCCCTACGCCGCCTTTGTAACTGTAGAAAGTGACGCGCAGCATGGTCGGCTCTTTACGCGGCGCTCCTGAGGACCGGTCGTCTGGACAGCCTCGGAAGGGGCTGCTGTTCCGGGAGGGCCTGTCTTCTCTCGGCGACGGCGGTCGGGTGAATGCCGGAGGGAGGCGGCACCGACTCTGCCACCATGTCTGACGTGAGCTGCTCGCGAAACGCGCGCAGAAGCTTCGCCAGCTCTCCCTCGCGGTGCTCCTTGGCGAGCAAGGCGCTCAGGGGCACCGGCGGCGCACCGGAAAACTCACTGGCGAGGAAGCGCGTGAACGCATCGAGCACCGCGCGTGGGTTCGACAGCTCGTGCGCCGGCCGGAGGGCGATGGCTCGGAACTCCAGCAGCTGCAGGTACTGAAGCTCGACGCACAGATCAGGCCCCCACATCCGAGGATGTTTCTCGATCGCATCGAGCTGCTCGTCGACGTACCGGACGATGATGCTCTGGAGGCTCATGGACAACCATTCTCCTCCAGATCGACCGAGAAGACACGGTATGCGTCTCTCTCTTCGACCTGCCAGTGGGCCTTGAAGTAGGCGTCCACCGAGGTGCCATCGCAGCCCGTCAGCACATCGACGTAGTGAGCGACGGCCTCGGCCGTCACATGGAAGAACCAGAATTCACCGTCGAGCGGAACCTTGGGCGAGACGAAGCGCGCGCGCCCGGCTGGCTCGATCCGAACAGCACCCGCCTTCACGTCGTGCTCTCGCGCGACGGGTAAGATCTCGCGCGTGGCTTCGACGCACCAACCGCTCTTCGGAGGGTACTTGCAGAGGACAGACGTGACCGTCTGCCTCTGGGCAGATGTCCACGGGATGGGCATGACCAGCTCCCCTCAGGTCTGGGTTGAGTCGGCAACGATCATGTTCCCGACGCGGGTTCCCGTACCAGACCCTAGAAGCCCTCCAGCGCGATGACCAAGTTCGGCGGGACAGCACGACGCGAGCGACAGCAGACGTGCCATCCCGATGAAGGAATGGCGACGTGGCGTGATGACGATAGACTGGCATCCGTAAGCGCGTCCCTCGACGGATCCAGCCTCATCGAACGGCGGCCGATCCAGGGGTCGCGGGTGGGGGCAGGCGGATCTGGCAACGCATGTCAAGAAACGGAATCGGACAAATCCTGTCCGTGGATCGGCGCCAGAAGCTTGACAGTTTACCGCCCCTCCGATTCCTATTCTCGCCGAACCATCCTTCAGAACACTGAGGCCACTGTGGAGAGCATCGACGTTCCGGAAGCACGATCCCTCGAGAAAGTGCGAGCTGTTGTCCAGGCCATCAAGGATGGCGTGAAGGACAAGACCAAGCTCGCCGATCGTGCCGAGCTGACCGACCGTCACGTGGACTACCATCGTCACGCTGCGCGGGTGATCGGCCTGGTCGACGAGCAGAACGAGAAGTGGAAGGTGACCAAGCTCGGCAACGAGCTGCTCGGCACGACGGCACGGTCGCCCCAGGAGGCGGCGGTGCTTCAGCGCGCCATCAAGGGCAGCGTCCTGATGGAGACCGTGCCCTCGCTGCTCGACGTCGTTCCCCCGACGCTGGACAGCCTGGCCGAGGCCCTCACGGAGAATCCCGGCCTGTCGCCGTCGACCGCACGCAAGCGCGCGCGGGCGCTCCTGGCATGGCGGGCGTACCTCCGGGAGATCACGACCGAGGCCACGCTCGACGACGAGCCGCCGTCGGAGCCCTGAGCGGCGATCACCGCGGATGAAGCGTCCGGGGGCCCACAAGGCTTCCCGGTGTGCCCAGCTCCATCCGCGGGGCTCCTCCGCCGTCCCAGCTCCCCTCCCCTTCCTGCGCGCCACCCGCAGTTTCCCGCGCGCCACCAGCAATCCCCCCATCCGCCCTCGAAACCAGGCCGCGCTGGCCTCGACGCCAGACCGCGCCTCCCTCGAAACCCGGCCGCGCTGGCCTCGAAACCCGGCCGCGCTGCCCTCGAAGCCAGACCGCGCCTCCCTCGGGCCAGGCCGCGCTGCCCTCGAAGCCAGACCGCGCCTCCCTCGGGCCAGGCCGCGCTGCCTCTGAAGGGCCGCGCTCGGCGTGCGAAGTGGACGGATCGTCGGGCCACGTACATCCCCGGGCGCCGGCCTTCGGGCTATCCTGCGGCCACCTTCGATGGCGCCCCCTGGTCACGACAGCGTCCTGCTCCTCACGGGGCTGCCGTCCCTGTACGCGCGCAAGATGGTCCACCACGTGCTCTCGGCCGAGCCACGGACGCAGATCTACGCGCTCGTGGCGCCGCGCTTCATCGCGCCGCTGACGGCGGAGGTGGAGGCCCTGGGCGCCAGAGAGCGCGTCGTCTTCCTGGAAGGGGACGTGACCTCGATGGATCTCGGCCTCTCTGGCGCGGAGCTCCGGATGCTCGCGCGCGAGGTCGACGTGATCCATCACATGGCGTTCACCAGCGACGTCGACCTCGACCCCGCAGCCGCGGAAGCGCTGAACGTGCTCGGAACGGCGGAGGTCCTCGAGGTCGCGCGCCTTTGCAGCAGCCTCTCGTGCCTGGTGCATCACTCGACGGCGTTCGTCTCCGGTGACCGCCGCGGGGTGGTCTACGAGGACGAGCTGGAGCACGGTCAAGGGTTCCGCTCGACCACGGAAGCGACGCGGATGAAGGCCGAGGCCGTGATGCGGCAGGCGATGCGCGACGTGCCGATCGCGGTGGTGCGACCGACGACGCTCGTCGGCGACTCGGAGACCGGCGAAGTCGATCGGCTGGACGGCATCTACGTGCTGATCCTGATGTTGCTCGCGGCGCCCTCGGACCTGGCGCTCCCCCTCCCGGGCAAGGGCGACATGGCGCTGAACGTCGTGCCGCTGGACTTCGTGGCGAAGGCGTCGCGCACGATCGGGCGGAGCGCGAAGGCCGCCGGGCACACCTTCCATCTCGCGGATCCGCAGCCGCTGTCGGCACGGCAGGTGTTCGAGCTGCTGGCGCACGCGGGTGGCCGCCGGGCGCCGCGGGGGCACATCCCCTCGAACCTGGCGAAGGCGATGCTGCGCGCCCCCGGGATCGACAGGTTCGCGCGAAGCCCGCGCGCGTTCGTGGAGCAGCTCATGACCCCGGTGCGCTACGACATGCGCAACACCGAGCACGCCCTCTCGGGAACAGGGCTCGAGTGTCCCCGGTTCGAGAGCTACGTGGAGACGCTGGTGCACGCCGTGGAGAAGCACCTGCGCGAAGAGAGGGCGCGGCGTCAGGCCGAGCTGGAGCGCGCCGCCGAGGTCGAAGATCCCCTCTCGTGAGGGCCGTACGGTGATGGACGCGAACATGAGGCGAGCGCAGGCGTGACGAGTGAGTTCCCCGAGGTGACGCGGAAGGCAGGCGACGCTCACGTCGAGGCAGGCGATGCTCGCATCGAGGAAGGCGACGCTCGTGCCAAGGCAGACGATGCTCGTGCCAAGGCAGACGATGCTCGTGCCAAGGCAGACGATGCTCGTGCCAAGGCAGACGATGCTCGTGCCAAGGCAGACGATGCTCGTGCCAAGGCAGACGATGCTCGTGCCAAGGCAGACGATGCTCGCGCCAAGGCAGACGATGCTCGTGCCAAGGCAGACGATGCTCGTGCCAAGGCAGACGATGCTCGTGCCAAGGCAGACGCCGCCCACGTCAAGGTGGACGGAAATCCCTTGGACGCAGGAGAGCCCCCCGCCTTCCCACGCTCCGCCTTCCCACGGTCCTCCGTGCGCGGCGGCGCGCGATGGCGATCTCGGGGCGTGCTGGTGTGTGCGCTGGTGCTGGGATGCGGTGGTGCTGGCTGGGGCGCGTCGCTCGGGTGCGGTGCGGTGAACGCCGGCGCCCCTCCGCACACCCCCGACGAGGTGACGGGGAACGAGGCCGCGCCTCCGCCGATCGCCGAAGCGCCTGGAAGGCCGGGCGCGGCGACGCTCCCCGTGGCGCTGGTGTCGTTGACGGCCTCACCGCAGGGAGGCACGACGCCGCGCACGGAGACGGGCGACCCGCGGGAGCCTTCGGGCGCGTCGAAGGGCGCGGTCCCTGCCCCCGGGGACGACGGTTTCTACGAGGCGATCGATGGCGCCTCGGCGCCGCGACCGGGGGACGCGCCGTACGGCCGGCTCTACGCGGCGCTGCGCGACCTGGAGAAGGGGCGCCGGCGCGATCACGTGCGGCTGATGTGGCTCGGGGACTCGCACGGCGCCGCGGACTTCTGGAGTGGGGCGCTGCGGTCGGCGCTGCAAAAGCGGTTCGGGTACGCGGGGCCCGGCTTTGTGCATCTCGGGTACACGGCCTACCGGCACGACGGTGTGAAGCACGGGGTGGGCGGGAAGTGGAAGCTGCGGCCGAAGGGGCCGGCCACCTCCGTGGTGACGGGCGATGGGGTGTTCGGGCTCGGCGGGATCCTGTTCGTGCCCGACGGCGCCTCGATGGCGCAGATCAGCCTGACCGAGCCCAAGCTGACGGGACGGCTGCGCTGGGATGTGTGCTACCGGCTCAACGGTCCAAATGATCAGGTGACGGTGGCGCTGACGGGCTCGGAGCCGGTGGTGGTGAAGGCGACGCCGGACCTGCCGCCTGGCGCCGTGCGTCACCTGGAGCTGTTCGGAGACGCGTCGGCGACCCTGACCGTGACCCCCACGGGGGGCGCGCCGGAACTCTGCGGTGCGGTGATCGAAGCCGACGCGGCAACACGCCCCGGGGTGGTGCTGGACACGCTGGGGATCAACGGTGCGCGCTTCGGGACGCCGCTGGCCTGGAACGAGGCGAGCTGGGCTGCGGAGTTCGCGCGGCGGTCCCCGACGCTGGTGGTGCTGGAGTACGGGACCAACGAGGCCGGCGACTTCGCTGCCGATCCGTCCAGGTATGGTCGGCAGATGACCGAGCTCCTGACCCGGATCCGTCGGGTGACCTCGGAGGTCGACTGTCTGGCCCTGGCGCCGACGGATCGGCACGACACCCAAGACCGCACCCACCTCGTGCGGGACGCCATCCGGGACGCCGCGAAGGCGAACGGCTGCGGCTTCTGGGACACGTACGAGATCATGGGCGGGAAGGGCTCGATCTCGGCCTGGGGGCGTGAGACGCCGGCGCGCGCTGCGAAGGACGGTGTGCACCTCACCCGGCGCGGCTACCTGGACCTGGGGGCGAGGCTCGCGGACGACGTGCTGCGCGGGTATCGCCCGTGACCGGACACACGGCGTACCGACGTTGCACGCTCGCCCTACGATGCGCGTGCGGACGTACAGGTTGCTGTGGACATGTGTGACGCCCAGACTGGCCTCGATCCTGCTCTAGCCGCACGCCGGTAGTCGGCTGTGTGAACACACCTCACGCGGCCAGAGCGCGTGAAGGAGAGGGCAGTGCTGCAGGAAGACGACCTAGCAGGCGGGCGTTTCAGGCTCATCCGGCCGATCGGGTCGGGCGGGATGGCCAGCGTGTGGTGGGCTCGGCACGAGCTCCTGGGCCGTGACGTCGCGCTGAAGCTCTCTCCGCTCGGCAGGGACGAGCAGGTGGTGGCGCGCTTCGTCCGAGAGGCAGCGATCATCGGCAAGTTCCAGCACCGGAACATCGTGGGCGTGGTGGACGCGGGGGTGCTGCGCGAGGGGGGCTACGTCTTCCTGGCGATGGAGCTGCTGCGCGGCGGTACGTTCGCCGATCGGCTGGTGCCGGGTCGGCCCATGGCGCCGAGCGAGGTGCTGCCGATCCTGATCGAGGTGTGCCGAGGTCTGGAGGCGGCGCACGCGGCCGGGGTGGTCCACCGGGACATGAAGCCGGAGAACATCTTCCTGGCCGACGTGCCCGGGCAAGGGACGGTGCCGAAGATCGTGGACTTCGGGATCAGTCAGGTGGCCGATTCATACGACACGATCACGGTGGATGGGCAGCTCCTGGGGACGCCGTCGTACATGAGCCCCGAGCAGGCGCGCGGGGAGCGCCACGTCGACGCGCGCGCGGATCTCTGGGCGATCGGGGTGATCCTGTACGAGGCGCTGAGCGGGCGGCAGCCGTTCAAGGCCGAGGGCCACCTGGCCGTGCTCTGGCGGATCCTGGACGACGAGCCGGAGCCGCTGCCGCCGACGGTGCCGATCGCGCTGCGAACGATCGTGGCGCGGTGCCTGAAGAAGGATCGGACGCGGCGCTACCGTGACGCGGCGACGCTGCGCGAGGATCTGGAGTCGGCGCTGGATGACGGGATGGGGGCGCCGAGCACGATGCCGCAGCCTCCCATGGCGATGGGAACGCCGTCGCCGTCGCCATCGCCCTCGCCGTCACCGTCGCTGCTCGATGTGGGCCGGGCGGCCATGCGGCAGATGCAACGCTCGCGGTGCATGAGCTGGGGGCGAATCGGTGGGTTCGGGTCGATGTTCGGACCCGGGAGCAGTGTCGGGCGAGCCTGGCCGGCGCTGGGCTTCTGCGGTGGGGTGACGGCAGCGGCGGCGATGGTGGCGGCAGTGATGCACGTGGGACAGGGCGAGGCAGCAGCGTCGACGCTGCGCGAGGCGCCTGCGCTGCACGTGGGGCTCGCCGCCGCAGCCCGCGGGGCGATCGCCGGTGTGGAGACGCTGGCTGCGGCGCCGGCTGCGCTGGTGGGGGCGGTGGATGCGGTGGTGGCGCCCGATGGGCGCGCCGCGGCGAACGCCGAGGGGACGTTGGAGTTCGTGGACGCGGTGGCCGCAGAGCCCGAGGAGCGCGCTCGGGACGAGGAGGTGCGGCGGCCTCCCTCCACAGGACGGAAGCGGCTGCACACGATCACGCGACCAGGTTTCTGACGGACATGACGATCTCCCCCCGATTCGCCGGCGCACTCGCTGCCGGCATGCTGGTGTTCACGTGGTTCATGCCCGCGGCGCTGGCCGATGGGTCTGCCGTGACGGGCCGGGATACGCTGGCGCTGCGGTTGAAGTTCGCGGAGGCGCGCGGGCTCGCATCCGCCGGGCGGTGGGCCGATGCGCTGGAGCGGTTCGAGGAGATCGGGCGCGCTCGGTCGACGCCTCAGGTGACGTTCCACCTCGCGATGTGCAACGAGCAGCTCGGGCGTTTGCAAGAGGCGGCGCGTCTCTACCGGAAGGCGTGGGAGGCGGCTCAGGGAAGCGACGAGGGGGTGATGAGCGAGGCTTTGAGCCGGCTGCGCGCGCTGGAGGCGCGCATGCCGCGGATCGTGGTCCACCTGGAAGGGGCGCCCGAGGGGGTGACGCTGCGGGTCGATGAGGCCCGGGTGAGCGCAACGGAGCCGGTCCGGGTGGATCCCGGGCCGCATCTGGTGGTGGCGCTGCGCGATGGTGCGCCCGTGGCGGCGATGGCGCTGTCGGCGCTGGAGTGGCAGACGCGGCAGGTGCGGCTGCGGATCTATCCTGCAGAGGGTCGTCCTCAGACGGCAGGACAAGGCGACGCGACGGCGCGCGTGCAGGGCGCGGCTGGACATGCGCAGGCGACAGCGCGCACGCAGCAGGAGGCTCGTGAAGAGCAGGGGCCACGGCGCGGGCGAGCGCAATCGCAGGTCGCCGGGGCTCGGGTGAGCGCGCGGTGAGCGCGGGGATTGCGCGTGAATCGTGAGGCGGCGCCGAGCGCGTGAGCTGGCTGCGCGTCAGTCCTCGCGATGGCAGGTGTCGACGTCGCTGGCGTAGGCCGCGAGGCCATGGCCGCGAAGGACGGCTTCGAGGAGCGCGAGGGGGTGCTCGCTCGCAGGGTCGTCCTGGGGCTCGGCATCGGGATCGCCAGCGACGGTGGCGAGGCCGAGCGTCATGGCGCGCGCGACGATGAGGCGGGTGGCGGCGTCGCGCAGGCGGTGCGCGAGGGGCGCGGGGCCGAGGAACTGGTGGCCGTGGAGGGCGGCGCGAAGATGGAAGCGCTCGGCGCGGCGGGCGGGAGGGGCCTCGGCGGTGAGGATGAGGTGCACGAGATCGGGGAGGAGGAGCGCGCGGGTGGTGGCAGCGAGCCAGACGAAGGTGCGCTGGGCGAGATCGTGGGGGCTGCGGAATGCAGCATCCTCGGAGGCGCGGCGGTGGACGCGGGCGGCGAGCGCTTCGATCCAGGGCGCGAGGTGCGAAGGGGTGAGCGGCGGGGCGTCGGAGAGGGCGCGGACGGCCGCGTCGGGGCAGGGGCCGGAGCGCTCCAGGGCAGCGGCGAGCGCCCAGAGGGACGCAGGGACGTCGGCAGGGGGAGGCGCGGCGAGGAGGGCGCGCGACCAGGCGATGACGTCGTCGCGAGGTGCCGAGGCGTCGGTGGTGATGGGCAGGGCGCGAGGAAGCTCGGTGATGTGGAGCGCGGGATCGAGGTCGGCGCGGGTCCTGGGAGCACCAGGGAGGATGGGGGCGCCGTCGTGCTGGTCGACGCTGGCGAGGACGCAGGAGCACTCGACGAGCACGGAGACGCGGACGCGCTGGCCGTCGTCGACGAGGGCGGCCGGGTAGAGGCGGCAGCCGAAGGGTTTGGCCGTGGCGCCCGCAGCGGTATGGATGCCGCAGCGGGTGTCTTCCTGGAGGTAGACGCAGCGTCCGTTGTCGAGGGCGACGGCCGAGGCGGCGCAAGGGCCGGTGCCCTGTTCGGGGAGGAAGGCACGTGCGGGTTGATCGCCGGCGTCGAGGACGAGAGGGAGCGCGGCGCGCGCGCGGGCCGTCTCCGCAGGGGCGAAGAGGATGGTGGGGTAGATGCGGCAACAGCTGCCGCGGCCGTCGCAGTGGAGGGTGAAGTCGGGGAGGACGTCGAGGAGGCGCTCGGGAGAGGTGGGGGAGGATGCAGGCGGGTCCGCGTCTGCGCTCGAAGGCGCGGGAGGGGTGGCCTGCGCCGCGCTTGCCGTGGTGGCTGCGACGCCAGCGGTGGAGGCGGCTCCTTCATCGATCAAGCCGGCCGCGTGGAGTTGCTCCAGGAAGGCGCGGAGGGCCGGGATGCGCGCATGCGCTCCTTCACGGGCAGCGGCGGTGAGAATTCCTTCGACGTCGCGGGTGCCGTCGGCGCAGGCGAGCAATCCCCACGTCCTGGCGTCGAGGACGATGCGGCCGCCAGTGCGGGTATCGTGCAGGATCACCCGCTCCTCGCCGTCCATGAGGTGGCGGCGAGCGCGCGCGTGGTCGACGAGCCGCGGGCGCGACGGCAGGGAGGTCACGAGCGCAAGCTCACTGGGGGGCCTGGACGGGGACGATCGTGCTGATGCCTGCGCCGTACCAGGCGAGCTGGAAGGACTGGATGAGACACGCGGAGCCGTCGGTGTTGCTGATGTCGACGAGGTTCCCGCCCTGGTCCTGGGGGTAGCGCGACAGGCCGTAGACGCGGTCGGCGAAGATGCCGATGCCGTACATGTTGCCGTAGTCGCCGGAGATGCTGTCGTTGCAGCCCGCGCGCTTGACGATCTGGCCGCGCGTGCTCTTGATGACGGAGCCCGTCGTCGCCGTGGCGAGGGCCTGCATGTCGATCTCGAGGAGGGTGTCCACGGTGTTGCAGCCCGTGGTGGAGGGGGGGTTGGGGCAGTCGCGGACGGTGACGAAGCCGAGCGGGTTGCCGTTGTTCTCGGCGAAGGCGATATCACCCGAGAGTTCCCAGCGCTTTCCGACGTGGTTGCTGGCGTAGGTGTGGCCTCGTCCGTCGTTGGGAGGGACCACACCGAAGGTGCCGCGGCGCGCGAGGCTGCCCGTGCTGTCGACGGACCAGAGTTCACCCGCCGTGTTGCCGGCGACGAGCACTTCGCGGTTGGGATCGATGACGCCCTTCGGGGCGAAGGCGAGGCCGTAGAACTGGATGTTCCCGGGGTTGTTGAGCGGGATGGTCTGCACACAGCGGACCTGCGATCCCTGGACGTCGAGGCGGTAGACGTGGTTGACGCTGATGCCCCAGATCTCGCCCTCGGCGCTGACGGCGAGGTCGGTCATCGAGCCGTCCTGGCCCGCGCCACCGACGCAGTCGAACAGGCCGACATAGGTGAGGGTGAGCGGGTCGATGCCTGGATCGCCACGGAAGAGGGACGTTCTGTCGTGCGCGTAGAGAGGAGGGGGCGGCGGTGGGGTGGTCTCTTCGAAGCCTCCGTCGAAGAGGATCCCGCCCACGCCGCCTCCGCCTGGTCCGCTCGTCGGTCCCGCGCCGCCGCCACCGCCGAGGCCATCGGGGCCTCCGCCCACACCTGCGTTGTTCGCGCCCGTCGCGCAGCCCATGGCGACGAGTAGCGCGGAGGTCGTGAGCCCCATCACCAGGCCGAGCACGACGCCCAAGCGACCCACGCGGCCGCCGCGACGGACACGCTTGTCGAGGTCACACCGAGGCGCATCCTCCGCGCCGGAACAAGAAAGCTCACGATCCTGCAGCCGCATCGGCATCCATCCCAGGCCGTCGGAGCGCTGGCGTCAAGAGAAGCGCCCGGAGTGGGCGGCGCTGGTGGGGTCTCCCACGAAGGGCCTCTCGGTGCGTACGAGGGCGAGGCCCGCGAGGGCGAGCGGCGCCGCGCTCCCTCCACAGGGAGCCGGCCCCATGAGGCCGGGAGTCGCAAGCAGCAACAGCGGCGCTGTTCAACGAGGAACACCGCGGTAGAAATGGCGTTTCTGCCGATGGGTGGCGCTGGATTGATCTTCTGGCGTCCTGCTAGCATCGCGGTCCCATGGCGCTCGAAAGGTCGCCCAGCGCGGGTTCGCCCTCCCGCCTCGGCAATTATGAGCTGATCAAAGAGCTCTCCGGCGGCGGAGCAGGCTCGGTCTGGCTCGCCCGGGCAGACACGGCCGGAGGCGGCTCTCCGCCAGAGCCCGTCACCGTTTTCCGTCTCTTCCGGCATCTCACGAAGAAGCCCGAGATCGCAGAGGGTGTGCTCCGCGAGGCCGAGACGGCGCGCGCGCTGCGTGCGCCCAACATCGTACCCATCGACGAGGCTCGGGTCGTCGAGGGCGAGGTGTTCGTGGTGTCGCCCTACGTCGAGGGCGAGCAGCTCACGACGGTGATGTCGGCCGCCGGAATCAACGAGACCGCGCGCGGGCCTGCCGCCGTCGCCTCGGCGCAAGGTGTGCCCCTCGGCGTGATGCTCCGCATCGCGGTCGACGTGCTGCGCGCGCTGAGCGCAGCTCACGGGGGTGAGGCTCCGCTGATTCACGGCGAGCTGAGCCCGCAGCACATCCGGATCGGTGTGGATGGTCTGACGCGGGTGGGCGGCTTCGGCGTGGCCCGCGCCGTGGCGCCGCTGGTGCCGATGGGCAGCAAGAGCCACGAGCGGCTGGCGTACGCCGCCCCGGAGCGGGTGAAGGCGATGGCCTCGCACACCGACGCCGTGCTCACGCCCGCGGTGGACCTGTTCCCGCTCGGGGTGATGCTGTGGGAGCTGTGCGCGAAGCAGCGGCTGTTCGCGTCCAAGCTCGAGGCGGCCATCATCCAGAAGGTGCTCACCACGCCCATTCCTTCCCTTTCGGACATGGAAGGGATCGACGTGCCGGAAGCGGTGGAGGCCGTGATCCAGAAGGCGCTGCAGCGAGATCCTGCCAGGCGCTTCGAGAGCGCGGAGGCGATGCTGGCGGCGCTCGAGGAAGCCGCAGGCGATCGTCTCGCCGACGCCAAGGATGTGGCAGCGTCGCTCGAGAAGCTGGTGGGGAAGGCGATCGATGCGCGCAAGACGATGATCGCCGCAGCCCTGCTGGGCCGGGGCGGAGCGGCGGGGGCCGGTGGAGCGCCAGCCTCACGCCGACGCGGCGCGACGTTGATGGGCGTGGCAAACCCGCTGGCCGAGGGGACGGCGCGCGGTGGCGTGGGCTCGCGGGTGGCGATCACGGCGCCTTCCCCCAAGGGGGGCGCAGGGGCCGGTGACGCTTCGAGCGCAGGCCCGCTGGAGGCCGCTTCGGCGAAGGCCGCTGGAGAAGAAGGCCTTGATGGAGGGTGGGGGGACGATGCGCCGGCGCGGCAGCGGCTGGGTACGCTGGTCGCCTTCGGGACGCCCGAGGAAACCTCGGCCGTGATCGCAAGAGCGACGTCGACTTCGGAAGTGAAGACCGGAAACCAGGCCGAGGGAGCAACGGAAGCGTCGGAGGGAGGCGCAGGCCCGAAAGTGCCGGGGCGTGCCGCGGGGAAGCCCGTGGTGGCGAAGGCGCTCTCGGAGGAGGCTGCCCCCCTGACGCCTCAAGTGCCCGTGAGCCCCCCGGGTGCGGGGCGGGCGTCGTCGCCTTCGATCGGCGGCGCTGGAAGAGGATCGTCGCCTTCGATCGGCGGCACTGGGCGAGGGTCGTCGCCTTCGCTCGGTGGCACTGGAAGGGGCTCGTCTCCTTCGCTCGGTGGCGCTGGGCGAGGGTCGTCGCCTTCGCTCGGTGGCACTGGAAGGGGCTCGTCTCCTTCGATCGGTGGCGCCGGTCGCGCATCGTCGCCCTCGATCGATGCGGCGCCGGCTGCTCCAGTGGCCGGACGCGCGGCTCCGACCGCAAGCGCGGCAGTCGCTGGCTCCTCCTCGGAGGGGGAACGGAAAGAGGGAGAGGCCCCGACGTCCGCACCGCCCAACACGGCCAAGTCGGGAGAGCTCGCCAAGGCTCCTGCGACAGGCAAGCCGCTGGGGAGCAAGCCGGCCGCCACCAGGAGTTCGATCCGACCTGGCGTCCTGTCGACGGCCAAGGCGGCGCAGATCAAACCAGGGTTTGCACCGCCCCCGAAGCTGGAAGCGCCACTCACGCGTCCACAGCCGCTGCAGTCCGACTTCCCTACCGCGATGGCGCCGCTCGCGGGCGCCGACTCAGGACGCGCGGAGCGCACGCCAGCGTCGAACACGGGTGGAGGCGTCACGAAGCACACGCCCACGGGCCCCAACAACTTCGTGCGGCAGCGTGGGCGCGCGGCGTCCGCCGTCGATCGGCTGGGGCCGGGTAGCACGCTCGGGCGCTACGAGATCCTGATGCCTGTCGCGAAGGGCGGCATGGCCGCGGTGTGGGCCGCTCGACTGCAAGGGACGCGCGGGTTCCAGAAGATCGTCGCCATCAAGACGATGTTGCCCGACGTGTCCGATGATCCGGACTTCCAGACGATGTTCCTCGACGAGGCGAGGGTGGCCGCGCGGGTGCGTCACCCGAACGTCGTGGAGATCCTCGATCTCGGCGAGGAGAGCGACGTCCTCTACCTGGTGATGGAGTGGGTGGAGGGGGAGACGGTGGGGACGCTCCAGAAAGCGGCCAAGTCGCTCGGTGGGGTGCCTCAGCGCATCGCGCTGCGCCTCGCGTCGCAGGTCTGTGCGGGTCTCCAGAACGCGCACGAGCTGCGCGACGACAACGGGACGCTGCTCGATCTCGTCCATCGCGACATCTCGCCGGCCAATGTCCTCATCTCTGCCTCTGGCTTCGTGAAGATCGTGGATTTCGGTGTGGCGAAGTCGAAGGGGCGGCTGCACGTCACGCGCGCCGGCGGGATCGTGAAGGGGAAGACGCCCTACCTGTCGCCAGAGCAGCTCGGAGGGCTGCCGCTCGATCGCCGGAGCGACATCTTCTCGCTCGGGGCGCTGCTGTACGTGCTCGCCACCGGCCTGCATCCGTTCCGCGGAGAGACGGAGATGCAGACCGTGGAGAACATCGCGCTCCGGAATCCGATCCCTCCGAGCGAGTTGAACAAGGCGATTCATCCCGAGTTCGAGAAGATCATCCTCAAGGCGCTGGAGAAGGAGCGCGCGATGCGCTGGTCGACCTGCGCCGAGATGCAGCGCGCGATCGACCAGGTGGCGCTCCAGCTCGGGCAGCCGACGACGGATGAAGACGTGGCGGACTTCGTTCGTCAGGCCATCGGCGATGTTCTGGGGAGGCGCGCGCAGGATCTGCGGGACGCGATCTACCAGGTGGACTCCGCGGGGACGGACTCGAGGCCTTCAGCGGCCTCACCCGTGCCCGCGATCCCCACGATGACGAGCGCGGCGTCCGAGGGCACCCCGGCCCCGCCGCGCGCTGCCCAGGCGGCGGCATCGGCGATCGGTCCGTCGTCTGCTCACGCCATCAGCAGCCCCGATCTCGACGAGGAGATCGCTCTCGAAGAGGAGCCGAACCAGGATCCCGCGGAGCACCTTCCCAGGCTGGTCATCGCGCCCTCCGCACAGCCACCTCCGCCGCCTCCTGCGCTACCGATCGCCGAGGTCGTCGCAGAACCCGTGGCGCCAGCGGCAGGAGCTCAGGTCGCTCCTGGGGCTTCCGACACCACCACGCCAGGGCGCTATCTCGCCGAGCAGGACCGCCGCAAGAAGGTGCAGCGCATGGTGGCGGGCGCTGGCGCCGTGGCGGTCGGGCTGATTGTGATCGCGCTCCTCGCGGGCAAAGGGAAGGAGTCCACCGGGACCGTATCACCCGAGGGCACGAGCGCTGCGGCAGCGGCGACTCCGCCGGTGGCGCAGGATCCGGCGTCGCTGCAGCTCCCGGAAGCCGTCGCTTCGCCCCCTTCCGAGCCGCCTCCGCCAGTCGACGTACCGAGCCAGGAAGAGAAGCCATCGGCCGAGCCGGCTCCTTCTGCAGAGGCGGTAGCGAAGGAACTCACCACCTCCGCTCCCGTGACCAAGGCGGTCACGCCAACGACCAAGGCAGCCACGACCGCAAAGGCGCCTGCGACTGCCAAGGCGCCGACGACCACCAAGGCGCCTGCGACTGCCAAGACGCCGACGACCACCAAAGCGCCGACGACCACCAAGGCGCCGACGACCACCAAGACCCCGACCAAGAAGTCGGGGAAACCTTTCAATCCCACGGAGATCTGAGCAGTGCGTTTCCCCTCCTGGATCCGAGCCGTTCCGTTCTGCGTGGCGACCTCGCTGTCACTCGCCTCCCTCACCGTCACGCCAGCCTTCGGCCAGACCGCTCCGGCGTCACCAACTCCAGACGCGATCAAGAAGGCTCAGGAGTCGATGAAGAAGGGGGTCACGCTCTACAAATCCAAGCGTTACAACGAGGCGATCATCGAGTTCCGCGCGTCCTATGCGTCGGTCCCGAGCCCCAACTCCCGCTTCCAGATCGCGAGGGCGCTCGTCGCGCTGGATGAGCCCGTGGAAGCGTATTTGGAGTACGACGGGGTGATCGAGGACGCGACGGCCCGAGCGAGTGAAGGGAAGTACGCGGAGACGCTCGAATACGCCGTCGCCGAGCGCGATCAGCTCGCGGGCAAGGTCGCTCTCGTCACGGTGACGGTGGCCAGCCCGGAAGCGGCGAAGAGCCTGCTCATCGGGGGACGAGAGGTCCCGCGGGCGCGCTGGGGCCAGCCGTTTCCGGCGGTGCCAGGGCCCATCGATGTGGAGCTGAGTTCCACGGCTGGCGCGCCTCTTCGAGAGGAATTCACGCTCGCAGCAGGCGAGAAGAAGGAGCTCACGCTGGATCCAGCGCCAGCCGCTCCTGTGGACCAAGGCGTGGTGATCGAGACGCGGGTGCCGGAGTCCCGCCGCGCGCTCCGACCGTATGCATACGCGGCCGGCGGGGTCGGGGTGGCGGGCCTCGCTCTCTTCACCGTGGCTGGCTTGATGGCGAGCAGCACGTACGCAGACCTGTCCGAGACCTGCGGAGGGCGGTGTCCACCCAACCGTCAGTCCGATGTCGATGCCGGAAAGACGCAACAAACGCTGGCGAACATCGGGCTCATCGTCGGCGCTGCGGGTCTGGCCGCGGGCGCGACGTTGTTCGTTCTCAGCATCACCGGGAGTGAGGCGTCCGATGCGGCGCAGACCAGCGCGGGGCGTCCTCAGCTTCTGCTCGGACCTGGCTACGCAGGGGTGCGCGGCACCTTCTGAGTCGTTCCGTAGTCCATGAACAAAACGCCAAGGGTCAGGCGATCGCCTGACCCGTGAATGGTTGGTCGTTCGGCGAGCAAGGTCTGGGCCGCCCGCATCTCACGAACACAAAACGCCAAGGGTCAGGCGATTGCCTGACCCTTGAACGCTAGCTCGATGAGCGAGCCTGCAGGAACTGAGAGTCGACGCCAAGGTGAGCAGCGTCCATGCGCCGCTCACCCTGGAACGACTTCTCTCAGCGACCGCCCGGCTTGCCGACCTTGGACTTCTTGTCCCCGGAGTGACCGTGGAAGGTACGAGTCGGCGCGAACTCGCCGAACTTGTGACCGACCATGTTCTCCGTCACGAAGACCGGCACGAACTTGCGGCCGTTGTGGACCGCAAAGGTCAACCCGACAGCCTCGGGCAGGATGGTCGAGCGGCGCGACCAGGTCTTGATGACCTTCTTCGCTCCGGTCGCCTGAGCCGCCTGCACCTTCTCCAGCAGGTGGCCGTCGATGAAAGGCCCTTTCTTGATGCTCCTAGGCATGGCTCAACCCTTGGTCCCGCGTCGTCGAACGATCATGTTGTCCGTGCGCTTGTTGTTCCGCGTCTTCAGCCCCTTGGAGAGCTGGCCCCACGGCGAGCACGGATGCCGGCCGCCGCTCGTACGCCCCTCACCACCACCCATCGGGTGATCGACGGGGTTCATCGTCACACCGCGGTTGTGAGGACGCCAGCCCAGCCAGCGGGTACGCCCCGCCTTGCCGAGGCTGATGTTGGCGTGATCGACGTTCGACACCTGGCCGATGGTGGCGCGGCAGTCGAGGCGAACGCGCCGGATCTCGCCGCTGGGCAGGCGGAGCTGGGCGTAGTCGCCGTCCTTCGCCATGAGCTGCGCGCTCACACCAGCAGAGCGAACGAGCTGACCACCCTTACCGAGCTTGATCTCGATGTTGTGGATCGCCGTGCCCGGCGGGATGAAACGAAGCGGCAGGCTATTGCCCGGCTTGATGTCCGCGTTCCGGCTGGACACGATGGTCGAGCCGACCACGAGACCATCCGGCGCGAGGATGTACCGCTTCTCGCCATCGGCGTAGTGAAGCAGCGCGATCCGGGCGGTACGGTTGGGATCGTACTCCACGGACGCGACCTTCGCGGGGATACCGATCTTGTCCCGACGGAAGTCGATGACGCGGTAGCGCTGCTTGTGACCACCGCCACGGAAGCGCGAGGTGATGCGGCCGTAGTTGTTACGACCGCCCGTCGCGCTCTGCTTCTCGACCAGCGATCGCTCGGGCTCCGACTTCGTGATCTCCTTGAAGTCGCTGACCGAGTAGAACCGCCGTCCCGGCGAGGTCGGCTTGAAGTTTCTGATACCCATGGCTACTCAGCCTTCTCCTCGTCGAAGAACTGGATCTCGTCGCCAGCCTTCAGCGTGACGATCGCCTTCTTCCAGTTGCGCAGCTTGGCGTAGCCGCGCCCCATGCGCTTGTCCTTGCCACGAAGGACCATGGTGTTGACGTCGAGCACACCCACCTTGAAGAGGGTCTGGATCGCGTCCTTGATCTGAATCTTGTTCGCCTCGCGACGAACCTCGAAGATGACCTTGTTGTCCCCTTCGCGAAGCCGTGCCGACTTCTCGGTGAGGATGATAGGCCTGCGGATAATCTGCTCGGGCGTGAGCTGCATGGAGTCTCTCCTTCCCCTCCGGAGCCTCTAGCGGAGGCAGCGCGCCTCGAGGGCCTTGGCGGCTTCCCGCGACACGACGAGGTGATCGTGTCGAAGAAGGTCGTAAACGTTGACCCCTTCGGGGGGCAGGAACTGGTGCTCGACCAGGTTGCGGATGCTCTTGACGAGCTTCTCGTTGCTGGGGCTGTCCACCACCAGCGACTTCTTGCCCACCTGCAGCGTCTCCAGCGTGGTGACGAGCGCCTTCGTCTTGATCTCCGGCAGATCCAGCGTGTCGAGAACGATGAGCCGGTTCTCCTTCGCGAAGAGCGACAGGGCACTCTTCAGCGCGCCGATGCGCACCTTGCGCGGCGGCCGGTACGACCAGTCCTGCGGCGTGAGGGCGTGCGCGTGGCCACCACCGGCGTGGTGGGGGGCGCGGATGGACCCCTGCCGCGCGCGGCCCGTGCCCTTCTGGCGATACAGCTTCTTTGAAGAGCCAGCGACCGCTGAGCGCTCCTTCGTAGCCTTCGTCCCAGCGCGTCGCGACGCGAGCTGAGCCTTCACCACCTCGTAAAAGAGGTGCTCTTTGACCTCGGTCCCGAAGACGTCGTCGGACAGGTCGAGTTCACCGACTGCCTCCCGCTTCAGGTTGTAGACCGTCACTTTCATGGGTCATGTCTCCAGGCGATGGATGTCTTGATCCGCGGCCTCAGCTCTTGATTTCAACATCCACGCCGGCCGACAGGTCGAGCTTCATCAGCGCGTCCAGGGTCTGCTGGGTGGGCTCGATGATGTCCAGGAGCCGCTTGTGCGTCCGGATCTCGAACTGCTCGCGGGACTTCTTGTCGACGTGGGGTCCACGCAGCACGGTGTAACGGCGGATCTCGGTCGGCAGGGGGATGGGCCCAGCCACACGAGCGCCGGTGCGCTTTGCGGTCTCCACGATGTCGCTGGTCGACTTGTCGAGCAGCTGGTGATCAAACGCCTTCAGGCGAATGCGGATCTTGGTCGTCTCAGCCATGGTGCGCGTCCCTTCACGCCAGGATCTTGGTGACCACGCCGGCGCCGACCGTCTTCCCACCCTCGCGGATGGCGAAGCGCATCTGCTCCTCCAGCGCGACCGGAGCGATCAGCTCGATGGTCATCGTGATGTTGTCGCCCGGCATCACCATCTTCACGCCCTCGGGCAGCTGAACCGTCCCGGTGACGTCGGTCGTGCGGATGTAGAACTGAGGCCGGTAGTTCGTGAAGAACGGCGTGTGACGGCCGCCCTCCTCCTTCTTCAGCACGTACACCTCACCCGTGAACTTGGTGTGCGGCGTGATCGAGCCGGGCTTCGCGAGCACCTGACCGCGCTCGATCTCCTCCTTCTCGACACCACGCAGCAGGCAGCCCACGTTGTCGCCGGCCTGCCCCTGGTCGAGCAGCTTCCGGAACATCTCGACGCCGGTGACCGTGGTCTTCTTGGTGTCGCGGAAGCCGATGATCTGGACCTCCTCGCCGACCTTGACCACGCCGCGCTCGATACGACCCGTGGCAACCGTGCCGCGGCCCTTGATCGAGAACACGTCCTCGACTGCCATCAGGAACGGCTTGTCGATGTCGCGCTGCGGCTCGGGGATGTAGCTGTCGAGCGCCGCGAGGAGCTCGCCGATCTTCTCCTCCCACTTCGCCTCGCCCTGCAGCGCGGGAAGCGCCGCACCGCGGATCACGGGAGCGTTGTCGCCGTCGAACTTGTACTTGTTCAGCAGCTCGCGGACCTCCATCTCGACGAGGTCGAGCATCTCGGGGTCGTCCACTGCGTCACACTTGTTGAGGAACACGACGATGTGGTTCAGGCCGACCTGACGCGCGAGCAGCACGTGCTCACGGGTCTGCGGCATGACGCTGTCGAGCGCCGAGACCACCAGGATCGCGCCGTCCATCTGCGCGGCGCCGGTGATCATGTTCTTGATGTAGTCGGCGTGCCCGGGGCAGTCGACGTGCGCGTAGTGTCGGTTCGGCGACTCGTACTCGACGTGAGCCGCCGCGATCGTGACGGTCTTCGTGTCGTCACGGACCGTTCCACCCTTCGCGATGTCGGCGTACGAGATCGCCTTGGCCATCTGGCGCTTCGACTGCACCTTGACGATCGAAGCCGTCAGGGTGGTCTTGCCGTGGTCGATGTGACCGATGGTGCCCACGTTGACGTGGGGCTTCGTACGATTGAATTTCTCCTTGGCCATGGCGCGTCTCTACCCTCGCTGCTTGGTGACGATCTCATCCTGGATCGTCACCGGTACCGGTGCGTAATGAGAAAACTGCATTGTGTGGGTCGCTCGACCCTGCGTCTTTGAACGGACGTCCGTTGCGTAGCCGAACATCGCGGCGAGGGGAACCTCGCCCTTGATCACGCGAGCCGTGCCGCGCTGGCCGATGTCCAGCACCTTGCCTCGGCGCGCCAGAAGGTCGCCAATTACATCCCCGAGGTAACTCTCGGGGCAGACCACCTCGACGGCCATCATCGGCTCGAGGAGCTGGATCTGGGCCACCTTGCAGGCCTCCTGGAAGGCGATCGACCCGGCCACCTCGAAGGCGGGGCCCGAAGAGTCGACCTCGTGGAAGCTGCCATCGAAGACGCGCACTTTGACGTCCACGATGGGATAACCCGCGAGGACACCCCGCCCCATCGCGTCGCGCACGCCCTTCTCGATGGAGGGAATGAATTCCTTCGGGATCACGCCCCCGGCGATGTCGTTGACGAAGACGAAGCCTTCACCACGCTCCGCGGGCTCCAGATCGATGACCACGTGGCCGTACTGGCCATGGCCACCGCTCTGACGAACGAAGCGCCCCTCGATCTTCCGCGCGCTGCCGACGACACTCTCACGGTAGGCGACCTGCGGCCGGCCGACATTCGCGTCGACCTTGAACTCGCGCTTCAGCCTGTCGACGATGATCTCCAGGTGAAGCTCGCCCATGCCGGCGATGATCGTCTGGCCCGTCTCTTCGTTCGTGAAGGTCCGGAAGGACGGGTCCTCATTCATCAGCTTCTGCAGGCTGAGGGAGAGCTTGTCGAGATCGGCCTTGGTCTTCGGTTCGATGGCGATCGAGATGACCGGATCGGGAAACTCCATCCGCTCGAGCACGATCTGGTGCTTGTCGTCGCAGAGCGTGTCACCCGTGTAGGTGTCGCGCAGCCCCACCGCCGCGTAGATGTTCCCTGCGTAGCAGATATCGATCTCTTCGCGCTTGTTCGCGTGCATGCGCAGGATGCGGCCGAACCGCTCGCGACGTCCTCGCGTGGAGTTCATCACGCTGGCGCCGCTCTTCGTCGTGCCCGAGTAGACACGGAAGAAGGTGAGCGTTCCGAACTGGTCGTTCATGACCTTGAAGGCGAGGGCGGCGAAAGGCTCCTCGTCGCTCGCCTTTCGGGCAACGACCTTGTCCTTCTTGTCCGGGAGCGTTCCTTCCACCGGAGGGATGTCCAGAGGCGAGGGCAGGTAGCTGGTCACCGCGTCGAGCAGCTGCTGGACACCTTTGTTCCGGAATGCGGAACCGCACAGAACAGGGACGAGCTTGAAGCCCAGGGTCCCAGCACGAATGGCCGCGTGGAGTTCATCCTCGGTGATCCCGTCGAGATCGCCACCGATGAACTTCTCCATCACCTGCTCACTCGCATCCGCACAAGCCTCGATGAGCTTTTCACGGAGCTCGGTGCACCGCGGCAGCAGGTCGCTGGGGATCGTCTCCCAGCTGAAGTCTTTGCCTTTGGTCTGCTCGTCGTAGATCGCGGCGCGCATGCTGATCAGGTCGATCACGCCGCGGAACGAGTCTTCGGCTCCCACGGGGTACTGCACGGCGACGGGGTTCGCGCCGAGCCGCTCGCGGATGGAGTCGACGCACATGTCGAAATCTGCACCGACCTTGTCCATCTTGTTGATGAACGCCATCCGCGGAACGCCATACTTGTCAGCCTGACGCCATACCGTCTCGCTCTGCGGCTCGACGCCGTTTCCGCCATCGAACACGGCAACAGCGCCATCGAGCACGCGCAGGCTTCGCTCCACCTCGATGGTGAAGTCGACGTGGCCGGGCGTGTCGATGATGTTGATGCGGTGAGAGATCCCTTTTTGAGGACCGCTGCCAGGCGTCCAGAAGCAGTTGGTCGCGGCCGAGGTGATGGTGATGCCGCGCTCCTGCTCCTGCACCATCCAGTCCATCGTGGCTGCGCCTTCGTGGACCTCACCCAGCTTGTAGTTGACGCCCGTGTAATAGAGGATGCGCTCGGTGACCGTGGTCTTGCCCGCATCGATGTGGGCCATGATCCCGATGTTGCGTGTCCTCTCCAGGCTGTAGTCGCGAGCCACTTGTTCTCTCCCTGGTTCCAGGCGTGAGGGGTTTCGAGGCCAGGATGCAAAACACCCTCTCCAGCCCGGCCCGCCTCCGATTGGCGAGCACATGATCCTGGAGAGGGTGTCGGGGTACGGCGGCAGATTGTCTGCTCCTCATGCTCGGCAGGACTCCATGGATGGAGTGCCCTTGATGCCGAGGGGAGCCTGCTCGTAACCCGATCCTTATGTGGCCTGCGCCATTCTCTCTACGCTTCTCCTAGCCTGCGGCTATTGGACGTGTTGTCGCGGATGGCCCGATGGGAGGAAGTGACCTGAAACGCCGGAAGAGACCGAACTACCAGCGGTAGTGAGCGAACGCCTTGTTCGCTTCGGCCATCTTGTGCGTATCGTCGCGCTTCTTCACCGCGTTGCCGCGGTTCTGAGCGGCATCGACCAGCTCAGCAGCGAGACGCTCACGCATCGTCTTCTCACCACGACCGCGCGAGTACATCACCAGCCAGCGCATGGCAAGAGCCACACGGCGCTCCGGGCGCACTTCGACGGGCACCTGGTAGGTGGCACCGCCGACGCGACGGCTCTTGACCTCGAGCTTCGGCTTCACGTTGTCGAGCGCCTTGCGGAAGATCTCGATGGGCTCTTCCTTGAAGCGATCACGCACGATATCGAAGGCACCATAAAGGATGCCCTCCGCCGTCGACTTCTTCCCCGAGAACATCAGGGAATTAGTGAACTTGGCGACGAGCTTGTCCTTGTGCTTGGGGTCCGGAATGATCTTCCGCTTCGGGACTTCGCGACGACGGGGCATGGGATTCCTCTACTGAGCTCCGGATCAGCGCTTCGGCCGCTTCACGCCGTACTTCGAGCGCTTGCGGTTTCGGGTCGCCTTGTTGGTCGAGCTGGGGCCTGCGGCGCCGGAGGCGTCGAGGGTTCCGCGGACCACGTGGTAACGAACCCCCGGGAGGTCCTTCACACGGCCACCGCGGATGAGCACGACAGAGTGCTCTTGCAGGTTGTGCCCTTCACCAGGGATGTAGCTCGTCACTTCCATCTGGTTCGAGAGCCGTACACGGCACACCTTGCGGAGCGCGGAGTTCGGCTTCTTGGGCGTAGTGGTGTACACACGTACACAGACACCGCGCCGCTGAGGGCACGACTTGAGGGCGGGGGACGCCGTCTTGTACCGGGTGGCCTCGCGGCCCAGACGAACGAGCTGGCTGATGGTCGGCATAGTGCGTGAATGTCCGCCGGGTAGAAGCGGGGACGCGGAGAATACCCAGGCGGACAACGGTGTCAAGCAGGCGTCGCGTCCATCTCCCACGGATCATGGCTACCGACGCATTCGGTGCGTCGATTTCGCCCCTCTTGGCGGGATCGACAGCGTTGGCTACCGTCGGACTGTGAGCAGAGAGTCTCCCGGCACCGGGCGCGTGCGGCAGCGGCAATGCTCCGTCGCCTCGCCCATCGGCGTCGGGAGGGGACCTTCATGTCCGCGGTTCGCCTCTGCCCCGCGTCTCTCCACGATCCCGCCCAGATCCAGCCCCCGGGGTGTCGACGAGGAGCGCGGAACGGGCGTCGTCGAGGGGGCAGGGTGGCGAAGATGGGTAGACGCCCCTGTGGATGCCCCTGACGGCCAAGAGCGCCGTCGCCTTGGCCAGCCCTTCACACGTCCCAGCGTCGCCCCGCGCGACCGCGCGGACGTCGCAGACCGCCACCTCGCAGCCCAGGCGCTCGAGGTGCCACCCATCCGCTCGCAGGCCCCCTCGATGCAAAGCCCTCCCACAGCGCCACGTGGCCGTCCGCTGACGCTCAGCACTCTCACGAACGAGGACCTCATGCTCCGCTCGCGCACCCGCTCTGTGCCTCGCGGCTCTCACCAAGCGACGCTCGTTCCGGGCTTGAAGACGGCCCCCTTGGTCGCCTCGGCGGTATGTGTCCTCACGCTGTCGCTCACCTCGGCAGCCCAGCCCTCGCGCTCGGATTCCTCCCCCCCCGCGGCTTCGTCGGCCCCGCAACCCCCCCCATCTCCCTCGTGGACGTCGCAACCACCGCCCGCCATGCCGACGGCTGGTTCGTATACCGGGCCTGCTGATCCTGCAGGTCGGAATGCTCCCGGGGGGGCGATGCCGCCGGCCTATCCGCCCTACGCCCCTGGGTATGGCTCCCCGCCCGTCCATGCGCCAGGCGATGCCCGCCATGTGCCATTTCCCCCGCGCGTCCCTGCCATCACGGACCCGCAGCAGCTGGAAAGAAACGACCCCTCCCTCATGGCGGGCGGGATGTTGCTGACCCTCGCGGGCGCCGCAGGCCTCGTCACCAGCGGCATCTTCCTGTCGTACGGAACCGGCCGCTACGAGATTTACTGCGACAATGGATACAACGGAGCCATGTACCAGTGTCGGAACGAGAACGACGTGGGGCTCGTGACCGCCGGCTGGATCACGCTGGGGACCGGCCTCGCCGCCATGGCCGTCGGGATCCCGCTGTGGGTGATTGGCGGGAAGCGCGTCCCTTCGAAGGGGCAGACCACCTCGGGGCCGGCGAGCGCGCCTCATCCCCCCGTCACGAGGGGAATGGTGAGCTTCAACGGCAGCTCGGTTTCAGCGCACTTCACGTTCTGAGCCTCTCGGAGTGGGTCTCACATCCTCTCGTGCAGCGGCGGTCGCAGCCTCGCTGGACGGGGGACCACAGGACTTCGCCGCTGGCTCGTGAAGCGCCCGAGACACTCGGAAGGTGCTGCGACGTCGTACACGCGAGCCCACCGGACCGCGTTCGCGTAGAGCGCTCGTTTCCCCAGCAAAGCGAACCGGGCAGCGCGAGGAATTCGACCCCCAACGGTACCACTGCGCCCGGAGACACCATGCGGAGGAGCAGGGCGTTTTTCCCTGCTCTGCCCCCGACGCTAGAGTTCCCACACGACATCAACAGGCAGCCCCCCAACCGCAGGCCCGGCTCTCCCTGATGGTTGGGGAGTAAACTGCATGGAACACTGCGACTGTCCGGCGAACGCCCCTACGCGCACGCCGCCCAGCTAGATGGACACCCAAGAGTTCTCTGCGAAGCCGAGCGTGGTGATGCGCTCGACCGGCTCCGATGCGGACCAGAGCTGGCCCTTCGATGTCATCTTCAGGCGCGCCCCCATCGGACTGGCTCTCCTCGATGGCCAGCATCGTTTGGTCGCGGTCAACGACCTGATGGTGGAGCTGGCGGGTGGCTCATCGACCGAACACATCGGCCGCACCATGGCCGAAGTGGCACCGTCGCTCTGGTCGGTGACTGCGGATCACATCCGGCGCGTGCTGCAAACCGGTGAGCCCATCCTGAACGAGAGGCTCTCGAAGGGCGCTCCACAGGACTTCACAGCGCCAGGAAATCTGCTCATCAGCTACCTGCCGGTGCACAGCGGGGGCGAGGTCATCGGGGTCGGCTGCGCGATCATCGACACGGCCCGCCTGGGTGAGCGCAGCGTAGGGCAGGAGGGGGGCCCCTCGGAATCGACGCCTGAAAACGGGAGCAGCGAGGACGCCGGTGTGGGTGGCGCAGGGTGCAAGCTGTCGAGCCCGCGTGCAGTGGCGCTGCTGGGACGAGCCAGCGCGGATCTGTGGGCTCCCATCGATGTGGGCGCAGCATCGCGCGCGCTCGCTCGGCTCCTCGTGCCCGAGTTTGCAGACTTCTGTGTCGTTCACCTGCTGAATGAAGGTGGACGGGTAGAGCTGATTGCCGCTGCGCATGTGGTGGCTGGCCACAAAGATCTGCTGGAAGATCTCGATACGCGCTATCCCGCGTACGGGGCTGCAACGAGCAGCGTCACGGCACCTCAAGGGTCGGGCTACGCCTCCACACTCCGCACTGGCGAGCCTGAGATCTTGACCCATATCTCCGAAGCGGGCGCCGAGGATGGGGGGCGCATCGCGCGTCTCACGGCGCTCGACGCCAGCACCGTCATCACCGTTCCCCTCCGCGTCCAGCGGCACGTGATCGGTTCGATCGAGATCGGCAGGATCGGGGAGTCGAAGGGATATGGCTCCGACGACCTTCTCCTTGCTCAGGAGGTGGCAGAGCGCGCCGCTCTCGCCATCGATCGTGCTCGCCTTTTCAGCGCTGCGCAGCGGGAGCGTGCCCGTGCCGAGGAAGGAAGCCGCCTGAAGGACGAGTTCCTCGCCCTCGTCTCCCACGAGCTGCGGACCCCTCTCACAGCCATCCTTGGCTGGACCCGGGTGCTGCGGACGACCGCATTGCCACAGGACAAGGAGAACCGAGCGCTCGAGATCGTGGAGCGGAATGCCAAGACGCAGGCACAGCTCATCGAGGATCTGCTCGACATCGCCCGCATCGCCAGCGGCAAACTCCAGATCGAGACGACCGCCGTGGATCTTCCGCTGGTCGTCGAGGGGGCGATCGAAGCGATCCGAGGTTCCGCGGCAAGCAAGGACATCTCCATCGACGTCGCGGTGGAACCAAGCCTCGGCACGGTGCTGGGGGACCCAGGGCGCCTTCAGCAGGTCCTGTGGAACCTCATCTCGAACGCGGTCAAGTTTACCTTCGAGGGCGGGCGCGTTCAGGTGATGGTGTTGCAGGCCGGCGACTGGATCGAACTCACGGTCCGAGACACGGGTCAGGGGATTCGGCCTGAGATCCTGCCGCACATTTTTGAGCATTTCAGGCCCTCGGAGGGAGCTGGTGGGCGCCAGATCAGTGGCCTCGGCCTGGGGCTCGCCATCTCCCGGCACCTCGTCGAACTCCACGGCGGGACGGTGACGGCCGAGAGCGACGGCGAAGGCCAAGGAGCGACGTTCCTGGTCAGGTTGCCCGTCTCGAGATCTCCGCGCCGGACAGCTCGCGCCGTGATCGACGACATGGCGTCGCTCGATACGGAAGGAGCTCCTGCCGTGCGGCTGACCGGGGTGCGGGTGCTCGTCGTCGATGACTCTCCCGATGCCCTCGATCTCCTGAGCGCCACGCTGGAGCAAGCCGGCGCTCAGGTGAGCTCGGCGCTCACCGCCGCAGAGGCCCTGGAGCGAGTCGAGCGCGATCTGCCGAATGTGCTCATCTCGGACATCGCCATGCCGGGGCGCGATGGCTATGCGCTCATCCGCCAGCTCCGGACGCTGCGACCAGAGCAGGGCGGCCGCACCCCGGCGGTCGCGCTCACGGCGCACGCGAGGGCGCAGGATCGAACCCGTGCCCTCCTGGAGGGCTTCGACCTCCACGCCCCGAAGCCCATCGACCCGGCAGAGCTCGTCGCCGTGGTGGCCCGCCTCTCAGGCCGAATCCCGTAGCGCCCCCGCCTCGAGCTGGCCCAGCAGCGTGAGCAAGCTGGCCTTCGCCCTCGGGTGGCGGACGGTCGCCAAGGCCGCCCGCGCTTGCCTCGCCCCCGCCGCCAGGTCTGCGCTCATCGCGTCACGCCATCCCAGCGGAGGCTCGGTGATCTGGAGACCAGACCCCTTGCACAGACCGCAGGAGCCGCGGTCGCGCCTTCCCAGGCCGTCGCCGCCACAGCGACTGCAGAGCGCGATGCGCACCGGCCGGGTCTTCGCCAGGCGGCCGATCCTGCGGGCGGCATCCCGCGCCTCCAGCAATCCAGTCGCTCCAGCGACCTGAAACCCCAGCAAGCTGGCCCTCCGTACATGGATGCCGTTGACGACGACAGCCTCGCCGAGAAGCAGTGTATGGAGCAAGGCGACGAACCGTTCCAAGGCGCCCTCCATCTGCGGCGCACAGTCCCGCGCCGTTGGGTTGGATAGAGAACCTATCAAGCAAGTGACGTATCGCAATGACCGGAACGGATGCTAAGGACAAGGTATGTCCCAGCGCGCGCAGGATGAACCGACCGGCTCATCGCCCGCTCTCAGGGCGGCTCAGCTCGAGGGTTTCGCTGTACTGATCGTCGAGGACGACGCGGACAGCAGCGAGCTGCTGGCCATGGTGGTGGAAGAGCATGGTGCTCGCGTGAAGACCGCGTTCGACAGCGTCACGGCCCTCGAAGCGCTCGGCGGAACCCAGTTCGATGTCGTGATCAGTGACATCGGCCTGCCCGGTCACGACGGCATCTGGCTCGTCGAAGAGGCGCGCCGGCGCGGGCTCCAGGCGCCCTTCATTGCGCTCTCCGCGTACGCGGACTCCATGGCCAGCTCGCGCGCGCTCGCTGCCGGGTTCCTCGCCTACCTCATCAAGCCGATCGACCCGACCCTCGTCATCCAGGCCGTGCTTCGACACGCCAAGCCGAACCGCTGAGCCCCGGGAGCAACACGCTCCTCCCCCGGCGCCAGCGGCCTCCTGGATGAATCAGGACCCTTTGCGCAAAAAGAAAGGGATCACATGGCCCAGCTCGTGTCGCGCCGCGACGAGGAGCAGGAGCATCCCGGACTGGACGATGGAAGAGCCCCGCGGCGCCTGGACGGTGCCGTCCGGGAGGTGCATGGCGGCAAACACACAGGAGATCGGGAACTCGGGATCCGCCGCGATCGCGCTCACGGTCTGTCCCACCACGGCAGCGTCGGGAGGGATCTCCATCTCGAAGGCGACGGAAGCTCCTTTGCCGAGAAGGAGGGCGTGACGCACCGCCGAATGTTCGATCGCCGTCCCCATCGCCCCGATGAAAACGTCCATCTCCGAGAAGACGCGGTCGATCTTGGCACGCTCGTACACCGGGCCATACTCCGGGTCTCTCATGCGCACCATGACCCGGCCCGCCCCTGCAGCCTGCGAGAGCAGCGCAACAGCGAGGTTGTCCGAGTCGCGACGCAGCATCGCCGCGACGACATCCGCGCGCGAGACCTCGGCCTCCTTCAGAAGGCGAGCATCGGTCGCGTCTCCGACGAGCGCGATGAGGCCGTGCTGCTCGAAAGCGCGTGACGTGAGCGTGGGATCGCGATCCACGACGGTCACGTCGTGACCCATTTCACGAAGGTGAATGGCCACGCTCAAACCAGCGCGCCCTGCACCCGCTATCACGACGCGCATTCGAGGCTCCCTCTAGTGTTCATTGGGTTCAGGTGCATGATGCATCATGTTCATCAAGGTCCGATCGATGTCGTTGACCTGTGAGTTCGCGGTATCCGCGTCGATCAAACCTCGGCGCGCGGCGTCGACGAGCGCAGCCTTCTGAGCGTTCAGGAGCGAAAGGTCGACCACGTGATCGCGCGCCGCCTCGCCTTCCGGGCTGCGCAGCAGCTCTTCCGCCTTGATCACGCGGAGCTGAAAGGCAGCGCGACGCTCGGCGTGCTCTTTCCGTGAGACGAGACCGGAGCTGAGCAGCTCATCGAGCTCGGCCTGACCTTTGCGCGCAGCGATCAATGTCGCCTTGGCTTCGCTGATGCCTTCTCGACCCGAGTTGCCCCTGAATGCGACCTTGAGCATCAGGAGGAGGCGTTCGAAGGGAAGAGCCTGCGTCATGAGGGTGACGAAGGTGATGCCGAAGACGATGGTGATCAGACGATCACGGTAAGGCGTGTTGGCTGGCAAGCTGAGCACCGCCGCCATGGACAGCGCCCCCTTGATGTTGCCGATCACCATGACGTGCTGCCAGCGCATCGGGACGCGCTCGCGAGCGACGGCCCGGAGCAGACCGAAGCAGCCATAGACTGCCACCGCGCGCCCCGCGTGCAGGGCGATGAGGGCCAGCGCGATGGAGCTGGCCTCCTCGATCAGCATCGAGACCTGGATCTGGAGGCCGACGAGCAAGAAGATGAGGACGTTGAGCCCGAAGCCTGCCGTCTCCCAGAAGCCTTGCAGGGCGAGCACACGCGAAGGTTCGAGGACGTTGCGCGCAGCGCGGCCTACGATGACGCCCGCGACGACCACGGCGATGACGGGAGAGGCGTGGACGTGCTCGGAGATGAGGGCTGTCGCGAAGACGAGGATGGTGGAAGCGAGGATGGCCGTGAGGTGATCCGGCGCGCGCCTGAGCACACTCGCCCCCATCACACCAAACAAGACACCGAGGGCCACCCCCCCGAGCATGGCCATACCGAGCGCCTTTGCCGTCTCGGGCGCCGAGAACGCCCCCGTGAGGACGACGCGGGAGGTCAATGACACCAGCACGAGGGCGGTGCCGTCGTTGAACAGGCTCTCGCCCTCCATGATCGCGGCGAGCCGATGCGGAACGCGGACGCTGCGGAACGCCAGCAGCACGCTCACGGTGTCGGTGATGGCGAGCAGGGCACCGAGCAACAGGGCGACGGAGAAAGGCAGATCCAGCGCGTACGTGGCGACAGCGGCTGTGGCGAGGAGCGAGATCGCCACGCCGGGCACCGCGAGCGCCAGGATGGGTCGGCTCGCAGCGCGCAGGCCGTCGGCATCCGCGAACAGCGCGCTCTCGAATACCAGGACCGGAAGAAATCCGATCAGGATGACCTCTGGATCCATGGGTGTGGTCGGGAGGACGTCCAGCACCACGAGGAGCAGACCGACCACGACGAGCGCAACATTGTACGGAATGCCGATCCGCTTGGCGCCGATGGCGACGGTCGCGCCGACGGCAATCACCAGCAAGAAGCTCTCGAGGCGCTCCCTCATGCCCATGCCATGCACGACCCCTCCTCAAGCCCCGACGAGGGGCCGTAGTACTGCTTCGATAGCTCGTGCGATTTCGTCAGGTTCGCCATTGCCGTCGATGTGGACGACATGGTCGCCGGGCAAGAGTTCCTCTGCACGTCGATAAGCGCCCGCCAGGCGCGCCTGGAGCTCGGCGTCGTCGTAAAGCTCACGCGCCCCTCCGCGCCCCTTCCGCCGCTGCGCCGCGACCTCTGGATCGACATCGAGCACGAGGGTGAGGTGCGGCCGGAGAGCGTACCGGTTGAGCTCCCGGATCCACCTCAGCATGGTCCCCGAAGAGGGTGGGCCCCCCAGCGCCTCGCTCTCCTCCTGTGCCGACGTGACCTGATACGCGAGGCTCGACAGATCGTAGCGGTCCGAGATGACGACATAGCCGTCCTCGAGCAGGGGAGTGATCTCCGCGGCGACGTGATCCAGGCGATCTGCTGCGAAGAGCAAGGCCATGACCTGCGCCTGGTTGGTGGTCGGCAGGGTGAGTCGTTGGGTCAGTACTTGCCGGATTTGCGCACCGATCGGTCCACCGCTCGGCTCGCGGGTGACGTGCACCATGCGGCGACGTGACCGGAGATGTGCCGCATACCTCTCGGCTTGTGTCGTCGTCCCCGAGCCGTCGATCCCCTCGATGACGATGAACTTTCCCCCTGGCGCCTGACCTGCCACCCGGACCGAAGGCGCGCTGGAGTCCCGTATGCCCATTCTTGCTCCCTCACATTCCAGCTGGACTGGGTGCGTCACTCCCCGTGATCGGCGGAGGATCTTCTCCCAGCACCAGGTTATCAATCAACCGCGTGGACCCGATCTTCAAGGCCACCGCGAGCACTGCCCGAGCGCCGATGTCCTCCTCCGATCCGAACACCCTGAGGGACTCCGGCTCGGCGACATCGACATAGTCGATACGATCCGCAATCCGAGCGACCCTGTCGCGACAGGACGCGACCAGCGCACCTGCATTGCGCTCGCCACGCGCGAACAGATGAGCGGCGTCTGCGAGGGCGCGCGGGATTTCAGCGGCGCGGTCCCGCTCGGCGGGTGAGAGATAGGCATTTCGAGAGGACAAAGCAAGGCCATCCGGCTCACGCACCGTCGGCATCCCCACGACCTCCACCGGAAGTAGAAGGTCGAGGACCAACCGGCGGATGACCGTCAGCTGCTGGTAATCTTTTCTTCCAAAGACCGCGATGCAGGGTCCCGCGAGAATGAGGAGCTTCGCGACGATCGTGGCCACCCCCTCGAAATGGCCAGGGCGATGTGCGCCGCAGAGGGGAGCCGCCGTCGGGCCGGGCAGCACGCGGGTCTCGTCGCCCGGCGGGTACATCGCAGCAGCGTCGGGCGCGAACACGATCGAGGCCCCTGCCTCTTCGCAGGCGGCGACGTCCCGCTCACGAGCACGTGGATACCGCTCGTAGTCTTCGCCAGGGGCAAACTGGGTCGGGTTGACGAAAACAGAGACCGCCACGACGCTGGAGCGTCTGCGGGCCTCTCGGATCAGCGCCTGATGACCTGCATGGAGGGCTCCCATCGTGGGGACGAGGCCCAGCCGACCACCCCCCGCGCGTACGTTCTCGCACGCTCGACGAAAATCTTCTGGGCTACTCCAGAGCTCCATGGGTGGACCCTATCAGACCTGCGCTAAAGTCGAGCGCTGACGATGGCAGATTTCCCCTCTACCCCCGCTGAAGCGCCTCTGTCCCCCACTCAGGACGGCCGCACGGCCCGCAATGGTGGCACGTCAGAAAGCACCATCCCCGCCGCACGACCGTCGGGTGAGGACGTGGGACTCGTCCCGATCGAGGGGGACCCGACGCACTACCTGAACCGCGAACTCTCGTGGCTGGAGTTCAACAGCCGGGTGCTCGCCGAAGCAGGATCCCCGGATGTCCCTCTCTTCGAGCGGCTGAAATTTTTGGGGATCTTCTTCTCCAACATCGACGAATTCTTCATGGTCCGCGTGGCAGGCCTGCAGGCACAGACGCTGCGGACCATCACCGAGATGCCGCCCGATGGCCTGACACCGCAAGAGCAGCTCGTGGCCATCGGCGCGAAGGCTCACGCCATGTTCGACGCGGCCTACCGCCTCTGGAACGAAGATCTGGTGCCAGCGCTCCGCAAGGTGGGCATCGTCCTCATGAAGCCCGAGGAACTCGCGCCTGACGCGCTCACCTCGCTCGACGAGCGCTTCTGGAGCGACATCTTCCCGGTCCTGACGCCCCTGGCCGTGGACCCTGGCCATCCCTTCCCTCACCTGCGGAACAAGACCATCAACCTCGGGATCATGTTCGCGAGGGAGCACGATGGCCAGGAGCCGGGTTTCGCGGTGATCCAGGTCCCCGCCATGCTGAGCCGCCTCATGCGCGTTCAGGTGGAAGGCGCGACCCGCGGCTTCGTGCTGCTCGAGGACGTGATTGCGCGGCACGTGAAACAGCTCTTCCCCTCGGCGCGCATCCGCGGGACCTACCCATTCCGCGTCACGCGGAACTGGGATCTGGAGATCGACGAGGAGGAAGGGGAGGATCTCCTCGCGACCATCCAGGCCGAGCTGCGGCGCCGCGACCGAGGCAACGCCGTCCGCGTCGAGATCGGCATGGGGGAAGGCGTCGAGACGAGTGTCGCGCGGCTCTGCCGGGCGCTGAAGATCGACCAGCGATACGACGTCTACCGCGTGAATGGTCCGCTGTACCTCGCCGACCTGATGACGATGGTCTCCGACGATGATCGCCGCGAGCTGCGCGACGAACCCTTCACGCCCCAGGTACCGCAGGCGCTCCGGGATCCAGACGATTTCTTCGCCGTCATCCGCGAGAAAGACGTCCTGCTGAACCACCCTTACGACTCGTTCGATCCCGTCATCGAACTCGTGTCGCGCGCCGCAGACGATCCCAACGTGCTGGCGATCAAGCAGACGCTCTACCGGACCGGTGGGGACTCCCCCATCCTCAAGGCGCTCGCGCGTGCTGCAGAAAACGGCAAGCAGGTGACGACCATCGTGGAGCTGAAGGCCCGCTTCGACGAGGCCAGCAACATCCAGTGGGCAAGGACCCTGGAGCAGAGCGGAGTCCAGGTCATCTATGGTCTCCTCGGCCTGAAGACGCACGCCAAGGCACTGCTCGTCGTCCGGCGAGAGAAAGACAAACTCCGCCGCTACGTGCACCTCAGCACCGGCAACTACAACCCTCAGACGAGCCGGCTCTACACGGACCTCGGCCTGCTCACGGCGAACAGCGAGATCGGAGAGGACGTGACGAGCCTCTTCAACCTGCTCACCGGCTACAGCGCACCACCCCGCTGGAACCGACTGATCGTGGCACCTCTCGGCTTGCACGAGGCCATCCTGGGGTTCATCGCGCGCGAGGCGGCCCATGCGCGCGCGGGCCGCAAGGCGCTGATCGTCGCGCAGATGAACGCGCTCGTGGACGTCGACGTGATCGACGCCCTCTATGCGGCCTCTCAGGCCGGCGTGGACATCAAGCTCGGCGTGCGAGGCGTCTGCTGCTTGCGCCCAGGGATCCCGGGGCTCTCCGATCGAATCCACGTCCGCGCGATCATCGATCGCTTCCTCGAGCACAAACGCCTCTTCCGGTTCGCCAACGGCGGCGAGGAGGAACTCTACCTGTCGAGCGCGGACTGGATGCCCCGCAACTTCCATCGACGCGTCGAGGTGCTCACGCCGATCCTCGACCCCGAGGTGAAGACGCGCGCCGGCGAGATCCTGGATCTCGTCATGTCGGACAACATGAAGTCCTGGGAACTCGCGGCCGACGGGAGCTACCGCCGGGTGACCCCGCCGCCACCGCCCACGCCTGTGGTGCGCGCGCAAGCGCGGCTGATGGAGCGGGCGAGGGAGCGCGCGAAACAGATCACCGATCCGCTCTCGCGCGGTGGCGGTCGATTTCACATCCTCCGCGTGCCTGCCAGGCCTCCGCCCGAGCCCCGCATGCGCAAGCACGGCAAGCGAAAGCGTCAGCCCTGAGCAGGCCTACCTGCTCGGCGCCCCCCTCTCCCGACGTCAGTTGCACACGGCATTCGCGATGATCACGTCATCGATGTTCCAGCTCGAAACCGTGCGCACACTGACCGACCCGACCCGGTAACCGAAGCGGACCTTCATCGCTGGGCTCTTGTAGGCCGTGACATCGTACGACAGGTGATTCCAGGCGCTGTCCTGGATGCCAGGCGACCCTCCGCTCTGCCAGAGGACATTCCAGGTCGCGCCGTCCCACACCTCGACGTAGTTCACCATGTACGGGACACTCGAGGTCGCGTAGTCGCTGTTCAACCACCGGCGAAACTCGAGCCACACCGGACCGGGGACGTCGGTGTTGATGGGTGGGCTCTCGATGTAGTTCGGCGTGTGGATCACCTTGGTGATGTTGCCCCCGAGCACCACGCCAGCGACGCCGTTGTCGCTCGTGGAGGTGTGATCCAGCGTGGGGTCACCAAAGCCATAGTTATGGCCAGTCGACCCGGCCGTCGCGCCGATGGCCCAGGACTGGATGGGCGTACCATCGTTCCTGGTGCCCGGCGTGAAGGTCCAACCCGCGCTGTTGTTGGCGAAGGTCTCGGAGAAGTACACGACGTACCCCCCCACCTGCCCCCCCTGGCAGAGCCCGGCGAGGCATGTCTCCCCGATGGTGCACGCGTTCCCATCATCGCAGGCGCCGCCATCGTGCTGAGGCGTGGCGACGCACTGTCCGTCGGCAGCACAGACACCGAGGGTGCAAGCGGTCGTCGCCTGATCGCACGGGTCCCCAGGCTGGACGGCGCGGGTCGCGCAGTTGCCCGTCCCCGGATCACAGTAGCCGTTCGTGCAGCCGGCGCTCAGGTGGTTGCAGACCTTGGGCGTCCCTCCCAGGCAAAGTCCCCCCTGACACGACTTGCCTGACCTGCAGAGGTCACCTGAATCGGAGCACGCGGCGCCCTCGTTCCCGGCGACGGCCTCACAGTTTCCCGTGGCCGGGTTGCACGCCGCGACCTTGCAGGAGTCCTGCACGGGGAAAAAGAAGCAGTCGCGCGGCGTCCCGACACAGGTCCCCTCCTGACACTCCGCGACGATGTCGCAGAGACTGTCCGACACGCAGCTCGTGCCATCGTCCTTGGGTGTCAGGGTGCATGCCTGGTCGCCTTCGCTGCAGATCGCGCTCTGACACTGATCGATCGCGAGCCCGCAGGTATTGAGTTCCCCGCCCTGACAGACCCCCGCGGAGCACGTCTCGCCCACCGTACAGAACCTGCCGTCGTCGCAGGGCTCACCGCCAGGGGTGGGGACGATGATGCAGGACTTCAGCTCCGTATCGCAGATGCCCTGGAGACAGGCGGGGGTCTGGATGGTGGAGCAGTCGATCACGCAAGGGTTGGGGGGGCTCGGGTCCCCTCCCGCTCCTCCCCCACCCCCCTCACCTCCGCCGCCACCGGCAGACCCCGCTCCCGTGCCACCGAGCCCTGCTCCGCCGGTCGCGTCCAGCCCCGAATCGAGCGGCTTCGAGCACCCGAGCGATGTCAGGCAGACAGCCACAAAAGCCCAGGAAATACATCGGGTCATGTCGATCTGCTCCGCGAGAACCGGCTCTGGAAAGCGCGTCCGGCAGGAGTGGGGGAGGAGGCCGCTTCGACCGATCCTGACCGGGTCGACACGACCGATGCTGCCGCCGACGACAAGAATAACAAAATCTTGTCTGACTTGTCGTCCCTGCACCGGAAGGATGGTTTATGATGCACGACTGGTGTCGGGAGGCCCCCGGATCCGACAGGGCCTCCTCCGGCGAGCAGGATGTTCGGCACGGGCTCGCGAGACACCGCCTCAATATCAATCACAACGTCTCTGACGACACGACTCTTGAGGAGCGCAGCATGAGCTTCCGGAAGCTTCAGTATTTTGTCCCGCTCGTCGCATTGGCTGGCTTCCTGGCCCCCTGGGGATGCTCTGCGACCACGGATGATGGCAACTCCAACCCCACGCCCAGCACGAGCAGCACGACGGTGGGGACGGGGACCGGAGGGAGCGGGGGAAGCGAACCCGGCACCGGCGGCGAAGGTGGACTCAACATCGGCGTGGGTGGCGGGGGTCAGGGTGGCTCGAACGTCGACCCGGACGCCGCCTGCACCTCCACCAGTGCGGAAGCAGAGCTGATCCCGCTCGACATGATCGTGCTCCTCGACAAGTCCGGCAGCATGTCGGGCTCGCTGTGGAACGGCTCGGTCGCGGCCCTCAGCAACTTCTTCGACGCTCCCGAGGCAGATGGGATCAACGTCGGCCTGCAGTACTACCCGATCAACAGCTCGTGCGATTACACGATCTACAACAACCTCGCCGTGGACATCGCGGCGTTGCCGTTGAATGCCCCCGTCCTGAAGGCTTCTCTCGCGGGCGAGACCCCGAATGGCCCGAACACACCCACGTGGGGCGCCCTTCGGGGTGTGTTGACCAAGGCGACGGCGCACCAGGACGCGAACCCTGACCACAAAGTCATCGTCGTCCTCGCGACCGACGGTTCGCCGAACGGCTGCACCGGCAACGACACGACGACGGCCATCGCGCAGCTCGCGACCCAGGCGCGCCTCTACAACGGCGTGCAGACCTACCTCATCGCGATGCAGGGCGCGAACGTGGCCAACCTCAACCAGATCGCGATGGCGGGTGGCACGACCCAGGCGTACGACGTGACGGGCAACATCAACCTGTTCGCCCAGAAGATGGCCGAGATCCGCGCCAACGCCCTGGCGTGCGAGTTCCCGATCCCCGACCCGCCTCTGGGTGAGATGCTCGACCTCTACAAGGTGGCGGTCAGCTTCACTGGCTCCAACGGCGTCACCACCGAGCTCCCTCGCGTCAACAACGCGACGCTCTGCGGGAACGGCCCTGGCTGGTACTTCGACAAGCCCATCGACTCGACCCCTCCTCCCACGCAGATCGCGCTCTGCCCGAACTCCTGCGAGACGGCGCGAAGCAACAGCAGCGTTCAGCTCAAGGTCCTCTTCGGCTGCGCTCCGCGCGTGGATTGAGGAGCAGGCCGCGCGAGGCCCTGTTCCACGAGCCGCCCCCCTCGACCCCGAGGGGGGTGCGCTGAGCGTCCCCTCCCTGCACATACGACCACCTTTGTGGCTTGGCGGCTCACCGTCAGCGACCTCGGCGCCCGCCCGCCTCGACCCTCATCCCGGGGCGTTGCATCCCGCCACAGCCTCGGAAAACCCGTTCCGACAAGTGGGAATGGCGCCCGCTCGCGAGCAGTGGGCACTCCGCACTCCGAACATGCGAAACGCTTTTCTGGGCGAAGAGCGGGCCACGCCCAGCGTGCGGGGAGGTCCCTCCGGCGACGGCAGGCGCAGAAGGACGACGGGTGAGCCCCTCCCGTCCGGCGGGGATAGCTTTCAGGGACGTTTCAGGGTCGCCAGCGCCGCGTTGAGCTCGGCCTCCGTGTAAGGGAGCCGAGCCAGCGCCTCTTTTTCCTCCGCCAGCGCGCGCTCCAGCTCCTGCTGTGCCTCGCGAGCCCGGCGCGCCCAGCCCGAGGACTCGCCCGTGCGCTCGGCCATCTTCACCGTGCCATCCATCATCTTCTTCCCCTTCTCGAGGAGCACCCGGTAACGCAGCCGCTTCGCCCCCTCGAAGAGCTCGCGCTTCGCCGGCGAGGCCTGCGCATCCGTCAGCGTGATCTGCATCAGATCACGGTGGAGGTCGCGGTAAAGCTGGGCGACCCGATACCCCGCCATCGCCGACCAGTGCGCATCCAGGCTGCGCATGGTCTCGGAGTACGCGCTCTGGGCGTCGAGGAGCCCCTGACAGCGGCGCTCCAGAGCGTCCGCAAAATCTCGTGGAAATGGCTGAAACACGATCGCCTCACTGCGACGACGGCGCACCTCGCCGAGCGCGAAATGGACCTGAGCGAGTTCGAGAGGAGGCTTGCCCGCTTCACCGAGGCGGTGCTCTTCGATGAGATCTCGCGCGCGGCCGACCTCCCGCGCCGCCTCGTCGACACGATCCAGCTCGACGAGCCCGAGGGCGCGCGCTCCGCGCGCTTCGACCATCTCGAGGACGCTCGACGCACGGTGACCGATCAAGCGCTCGGCGCACTCGATCACCTCGGTCCAGCGCTCCATGTAGGCCGCAGCGCGCACCAGACGGAGCAAGGCCGCGCGCGTCACCTCGTGCTCTGGAAAGCTTCGGAGCACCTCACGGTATCGATCCGCCGCGGTCTCTCGATCCCCGAGCTCGTCGTGGGCGATCCCGGCATTCAGCACGCTGGGTGGAGCGACGGTGCCCAGAGGCGCGAGGCGCGCGAGAAGCTCGAACTGGCGCGCCGCCTCCTGAGGCTTTCCCCCCAGAAGGAGCACGCGCGCTTCCTCGAAGAGCGCCGTGAGCTGCTCGTCCGTGTAGGGAGAGACCACGATCGGCGCGACTTCGACGACGGCGCGCGCGGGCACCTCGCGCGGTGATGCAACCGTCTCGGCGCTCGGCGTGCTCGCGCAAGCGGATGTGAGCAACACTACGACCCAGACGAAGACCCCGGCAACGACAGCGGTTCTCTGGACGAACGGAGCGGGCATGTGAGGTGAAGGATAAGCCTGAAGGCTCAGGCGTTCAGACGGGCTGCACCCGAAAAATCCCTGCATGGGGGACTGCTGATGGCGTAATCTGTTGATCGTCTCGACGCTGCGGGGTTGCCCGGCGACGGGCTTGGCAGCTTCGCCGTTCCGACAACCTGGATCCTCGGAAGCAAGAGGGTCCTCTGGAGGTGGGTACATGAAGCAACAGGTTCTCTCTCCTCGCGCGTTCGCTTCGATCGACACGCAAGAAAAGCTCACCCTCGCCGAAGCCCGTCATCGAGAACTCGACGCTCGGCTGCAGGAGCTGGGAAGACGCACGTACATGACCCCGGACGAGCAAGTCGAGGTCGTCGATCTGAAGAAGAGAAAGCTGCTCGCGAAGGATGAGATCACCTCGTTGCGACGCAATCTAGCGTCCTGATCCCACTTGGCCACGCTCGAGAGCTGCTCCTGAACCAGCTCTGCTCCCTGCCATCGATACCCCTCGACGCCCAACGATCGCATCGCATCGCGCGACGAGGCGGACTGAGCTTCATCCAGAGGGGGCTTCGCGCTCTCTCGCGCTCGCTCGAAGGCTGGGCACATCTTCCCCCATGAAGCCTCGCGTCGTGCACGAGGCCCATGGAGTCCCCCGTGGTCTCTCGAACGTTACGGCACAGCCTGAGGTGGAGACGACCCTGGCGGCCCCCCTTCAGGGCTGGTAGGGACGGTCGCGGCGTCGGAAGGCCCCCCGTTTCCGGAGGGAGCCGACGCTTCTGCGAGCGCCTCTCCGCCGCCGAAGACATCCTGGTTCAGGTCCGTCAGCGTCGTGGTCAGACGCTGCTTCTGATCGGTGTTCACGCTCCCGGGCGTGTTCTTCTCGATGGCGGCGGCCAGCGCGAGCCAGTGGCGGGCGTTGTCCCGGAAGGCCTTGCGAGGATCTGCGACCCCTGTCCCCTGAGGAGACAGCTCGGCGAGCCGGTAGTCCGTCATCCCCCGGTGGTACGCGTACTGCGCTTGCTCCGCGGCCGAGAAGGAGTCCATGTCGGGCTCCAGAACCCTGAACAGCGCAAGCGCTTGCTCGTACTGGTTGGCCTCGTAGTGGGACCGCGCGCGCTCGAGGTCCTGTGAGTACGTGGCGCAGCTCGCCCCGGAGAGGGCGGCGATGAGAAGAACTGCCCAGCGAAGCTGAACGCGCATGATGGGTGAGGGTATCGCTCGGATCTGGGCGCGAGCAAGCGCCAAGACACGCAAGCAAGGGCAGGGGGAATCCGGGGTTCTGGGTCGGGCTCTTTCCAGCGCAGGTTGGCTGGTGTCCTCATGCGACACATGCCCTCACCTCCCTGTCACGGTCACGCCTCCGGGATCATCCGTGGCTATCCCCGGACTCTCCGTCGATACCGCAGCCGCGTCACTGGCAGGCCGTCCTCGATGGCCCGATGCTCTCGCGGACTCCGCGCGCCATAGGGATTCTCCGCCAGCTCCGGCGCCCCTTCCTGGTCGCCAGCCGGTTCGAACGCAGCGTGAGCCCCGATCTGTGCGGCATAAAGGCCAGCACGCTCCTCCACGTCGGTCTGTACGAACAGCTCACCGCCGTCTTCCAGGAGCCGCGCCATCTCGTCCAGGAGGTCAGGACTCATCACCAGCCGCTTCTGGTGCTTCTTCTTCCACCAGGGGTCCGGAAAGTGGAGATAGAACCGAGCGACCGAACCATCCGGGCGCAGGCGCCGCAGCGCCTCACGCGCGTCGGCGTTGAGGGCACGCACGCGCGCGCCGAACCCACGCTTGCGCAGCCGGTCGTCCACGATGGCCGACCACTTCAGCCGGATCTCGAGCCCCACGAGGCGCGCTTGGGGGCACGCGACCGCGCGCTCGAACAGGAACCCACCGCGGCCGGGCCCCACCTCGATCTCCACGGGCCCCGAGGGGACAGCGTCCACAGCGCCGACCTCGGCACTCGCCTCGGCACTCGCCTCGGAACTCGCCTCGGTGCTCGCCTCGGTGGAAACGCTCGCGTGCAGGGGAGATCGCGGGACGCGGAACAGATCGTCGATGTTCACCTCCTTCCCTTCCGGAAAGCGGGCGGCGTGGGCATAGGGATGGTTGGGGCGGGGCTGAAAGGCCATGCGAAGGCGGGGCTCTAGAGCAACCTTGCCGCTCCGTCCACCTCCGGCGCACCCACCCCCCCGCCAGGCGGAACATGGTATGGCCGACCCATGCGCCCGTCGCCCTCGCGCCTCACGCGACTCGCAGAGAGGGCCGGGGCCTACCTTCCTGCGCTCCTCGTCAGCACGATCATCGGCGCCTTCTGCGTTCGCGCCATCCTCGCGAAGGCCGGTCACCCGGCGGTCCCGCTCGACGACGCGTTCATCCATTTCCAGTTCGCGCGGCGGCTCGCCGGCGGTCATTTCTTCTCGTATGTCGACGGCGAAGGCTACTCCAGCGGCGCCACCAGCCAGCTCTGGCCGCTCTTGCTCGCCCCGTTCTACAAGCTCGGGCTGCGCGACCTCTCGATCATCTGGGCGGCCTGGCTCCTCGGCACCCTCGCGCACGCTGGCGTCGCCGTCGAAGCCACGCGGCTCACCCGACCGCTCGCCGGGCGGGCGGCGGCCATCGGCGCGGGCGCCCTGTGCCTCGCGTTCGGTGCCTTTGCCTGGTTCGCGTGGAGCGGCATGGAGACCATGGCGCTCGCCTGGATCCTGTTGCGCGCGGGGCGCGTCGCAGCGGCCTGGATCGAACCCGACCGCGACGCCCCTCCCCGCACCCTCCGAGGCGCTCTGGGCCTGGGTCTCCTCGGGGCGGTCGCGCCGCTCATCCGGCCCGAGGGCGTACTGGCGACGCTCATCGCCACCGCCGCGCTCGCGATGCGACCTGCGTCTCCCCCATCGGTCCGCTTCCGCCACCTCCCCGCGCTCACACCGCTCGCGGGTGTCGCCCTCGGACCCGCCCTCAACTGGAGCCTGACCGGAGACGTCCGCGCCACGACCACCACCGCGAAATGGCTCCTCGGCAACCCGAGCTACGAGGGAGCGACCCTCGTCGCTGCGGTCTGGGGCAACGTGAAGCTCCTCTTCACCGACGTGCTCGACGGAGGCGGTTGGACCACGGTTTTCCTCCCCGACGGCGCGCGCGTTCCCTTCTTGCTCGGTCTCCTCGCGCTCCCCATCGCCGCCGTCAGGCGTCGACGACCTGCGCACGCAGCCGTGGTCGCCCTGCTCGCGCTCGGCGTCCTCATCCCCTGCACCTACCTCACGTTCCTGTGGAACCGACTGCGCTACGTCTGGCCCTTCGTCCCGGCCTGGTTCGTGATGGTGGCGTGCCTCGCAGGGACCCTGGGCGACGGCGCGCGGTGGCTTCGCCGCGTCGTCGCGCGGCGGCTGCAGCGTCGGCTCTACCCCACCGCCTGGCTCACCCCGCTCCTGCTCGGTGGCGCCACGGGCGTCCTGGCGACGCGGCTCCCCTGGACCGTGCAGGACCTGTCTCAGTCGGCCAGCGCCATCGATCGCCAGCAGGTGTGGCTGGGGCGCTGGGCCGAGCAGCACTTGCCCGCAGACGCGATCCTCGGTGTGAACGACACGGGAGCGATCGCTTACCTCTCTGGACGTCGGACCTTCGACATCGTCGGCCTCACCACGTCCGGAGAGGCGCGCTACTGGATCGCGGGCGCAGGCTCACGCTTCGAGCATTATGAACGGCTCCCACGCGCGCGCCTCCCCACCCACTTCGTCGTCTATCCCCACTGGATGAGCTGCCCCCCCTTGCTCGGGCGCGAGCTGGTCTCGGCCACCGTCACCGAGCAAAGCATCCTCGGCGGCGTGACCATGACGGTCTACGAAGCCCGCTACGATGCCCTGGGCTCCGGGGCGTTTCCGGAGAGGCTCGGCGCAGGCGAGCGCATCCTCGACGAGGTCGATGTCGCCGATCTCGAGTCCGAAGCAAGCCACCAGTACGACAAGGCTCACGGCCACGATCAGAACAACCGCCTCGCGACCCGACGCGCTCCCTCCTCGCACCCGACGGAAGCGCTGCCACGAGGGACCGAGGTCCCCACCCTCGTGGCGGATGGAGGTCGCTACCACCGCAGGCGGGATCGGTTCATGCTCGGCATGCCCACCCCACGACCCAACGGGCTGCGGCTCGTCCTGCGCGTGATGTCGGACACTGGCGCGACGCTGCGCGTCCGCCTCGGCGGCCAGGAACTCGGAGAGGTGGAGGTCCCCGGCGCGGACGGCGAGAGGCAGCCCTGGGTCGAGCGCTCGCTCCAGATCCCGACGGCCACCTCAGGGAGCGCCGAGGAGTCCGGCGTGATCGAGCGGGATGGCGCGCCCGTCGAAGTCGAACTGCTGCGCGGAGGGTCGTTTCACGCCTTCCACTACTGGCTTGTTGGAGGCGAGTAGCGACGCTTGCGCGGCCGCCGCGGCCGTGGACACCGCGCGCCCCACCACCCCCTGCTGGAGCAGCACCCGCTCTGGCGTGGCGAAGAGCGCACAGACCGTCAACGCGACCGCATAGATCGCCCCCACGAGTCCCACCCAGCGCGCCACGCCCGTCGGCCCTGCGCCCTTGCTGCGGCCCCAGCGCGAGGACGTCGTGGTGTCGCGAGAGACCACCTCGACCGGCACGATCTGCGCACGGATCTGGATCTCCCCCAGCACCAGCACCGCCCGATCCCCCTCCAGGAGGGACACCTCGACGGGGCCTGTGAGCAAACGGGCCAGACCATCCGCTTGGTGCAGCCGCGCTCGTGTGCCGGCCGGCACGAAGATCGTGAAGCGGTCGCCCACCACCTCGGCGATGAGATCCCCTCTCACCGCGTGCGCGACGGCCGCTGGATCGGCCCCCACGTGCGCACGCCCGTCGAGGATGTGCCTTACGCCCACCACATCACGCCCTCGCAGGGCCACCAGTTCCAGCGCCCGCTGCATCAGCGCTCCTGTCACCGGCCCCCGGTCCGTCGGACCCTGCACCCCCAAAGCTGCTCCACCGTTCTGCATGGTCTCCTCGCGGTGCGGGGCCAGCCAGCGCTCCGACGTGGGCGGGGCGCGCTGGCTTCCCTCTCCTGGGGGAACCCCCAAGGCACGCGGCGTTCCGCGCCAGGGCGCGCAAAGACGTGTCGCTCCGGGCGGCCTGGTGTAGATCGCATTCCGGTGAGGAAGCGCGCTCTTGGCAGCACGGGCATGGAGGTCTCGGAGCTCTCGGTCGGCACCTGGGGGCTGTCAGGCGACGCCTACGGCCCGGTGGCGGACGCCGAGGTCGATCGCGTGATCGAGCGAGCCCTGTCCGTCGGGGTCAACATCTTCGACACTGCGGACGTATATGGCCGCGGAGACATGGAACGTCGGCTCGGCAAGGCGCTCGAGGATCGAAGCTGGATCCACGTCGTCACCAAGATCGGCACCGACCTCGAGGCCTCGCCTCCCCGCAAGACCTTCGATCCCCGGCACCTCTTCACCGCGTACGAGCGCTCGCAGGAGCGGCTCAAGCGCGACGTGATCGACATCCTGCTTCTGCACAACCCTTCGGTTCAAGCGCTCGGGAAGACCGAGACCGTCGCGTTCATGAAGGAGCTCAAGGAAAAGGGGAAGATCCGCGCGTGGGGGGTCAGCGCGGGGAACGCGGATCAGGCGCGCGCCGCCCTCCGCAACGGCGCCGACGTCATCGAGCTCGCGTACAACCTCTTCATGGCCACCGACCTCGAGGAGGTGACCGCCGACGTGATCGAGAGCGGCGCTGGCGTCCTCGCCCGGTCCGTCCTGGCGCACGGCCTCCTCGCGGGGCAGTGGAGCCGTGACCGAGACTTCTACGAGGGCGATCACCGGCTGGACCGCTGGACACCCGCCGAGCTCCGCACCCGCCTGAAGCAGCTCGACGCCCTTCGCCCCTTGCTGGGTGGCGCCGTGGTGTCCTGCCGCTCCCTGGCGCTCCGCTTCGTCCTCGCCAACCAGCAGGTGTCTTCCGCCGTGCTCGGGCCACGCTCCGTGGGCCAGCTCGATCAGCTCGTGCGAGAGTCCGGGATGCCTCCCTACCTGCGCGACACGGTGATGGCGGACCTGACGACGCGGCTCAAAAAGGCCGGCGTGGAGAGCTGACGTCATGCGTCCCGACGATCGCGAAATCGCCGAGCTGCTACGGATCGCGCGCGCAGCCTCCGACCTGGTGATGGAGGTGTACGCAACGCCCTTCACCGTCGACCTCAAGGGCCCCGACGATCCCGTGACCCAGGCGGACCGACGGGCGAACACCTTGATCTGCCGGGCGCTGGAGGCGTCGTTCCCAGGGGAAGGCATCCTCGCCGAGGAGAGCGTGCCCGGGGAAGCGGCCGCGATCCGCGCAGTCGTGCGCCATCCACGGGTGTTCTACGTGGATCCGCTCGATGGAACGCGCGAATTCGCGGATCGGAACGGCGATTTCGCGGTCATGATCGGCCTCAGCGTGGCTGGCCGGGCGGCGCTCGGCGTGCTGGTCCTGCCGACCACGGGCGAGGCGCTCGTCGGGTGGTGTCCGCCCGAAGACGGTGGAGACGACGAGGGCGCTCCCGGCGGGCCGAGCGACCGAGGTGCCTTCCTGGAAGCAGCCGACGGGAGCCGGCACCCGCTCCGAGTCTCGTCCACCCACCGCCCAGCCGAAGCCACCGCGGTCATCTCGCGCTCGCATCCTCACCCGAGCCTGACCCCCTTGCTCGAGCGGCTGGGTGTCGGGCGCGTGGTCTCGTGCGGCTCGGTGGGCGTGAAGGTCGCCCGGGTGGTCACCGGCGCGGCGGACCTCTACGTCCACACCGGGGTCGGCGCCAAGCACTGGGACAGCTGCGGCCCCGAGGCGGTGCTCCGGGGAGCGGGCGGCCGGTTCAGCGACCTGCGGGGGGCGCCCATCGCCTACGCCACCGAGGACCTGGGCCTCCGGCACGGCCTCGCCGCCACCAACGGTGCCCTCCACGACGCCGTGCTCGCCGCCGCTGCCCCGCGCTAAGCTGACGGCGAATGCGCGACCGAGCCGAGGTGGTCATCGTCGGGGCTGGCATCATGGGCCTCGCCATTGCGTACAACCTCGCGAGGCACCACGGCGTCACCGACATCGTGGTGCTGGATCGAGGCTACCTGTGCGGCGGGGCCAGCGGCAGGAATGGCGGCGGTGTCCGGGCGCAGTTCTCCAGCGCCGACAACATCCAGCTGATGCAGGAGAGCATCCGGCTCTGCCGTGATTTCGCGCAGGAGATGAAGATCAACATCTGGTTCCGGCAGGGCGGGTACCTGTTCCTCGTGCGGAGCGAGGAAGGCCGCCGCATGCTGGAGCGCAGCGTGGCAGTCCAGAACGAGCATGGCCTCGGGACGCGCATGCTCTTGCCCATCGAGGCGCAACGGATCGTCCCCGAGCTGTCGACCGAAGGGGTCGTCGCGGCCAGCTTCAACCCCGACGACGGGGTGGTGTTCCCCTGGCCCTTCGTCTGGGGCTACGCGCACGCCGCCGAGAAGCTCGGCGTGGAGATCGCCACCTTCACCCAGGTCACCGGGTTTCGCACGCAGGGCCCCCGGATCACCTCGGTGCTCACCGATCGGGGCGAGATCCGTACCCGGAAGGTGATCAATGCGGCCGGCGCGTGGAGTCCCGAGATCGCGCGGATGCTCGGGGTGGAACTCCCCAACCGGCCGCACCGCCACGAGATCTGCTCCACCGAACCGCTCAAGCTCTGGCTCGGACCGCTGGTCTCGGACCTGTCCAACGGCCTGTACTTCTCTCAGTCCATGCGGGGGGAGATCGTCGGCGGGATCTCGAACGAGGACGTCCCGCCGGGGCTCGACATGGGCTCCAGCCACCGGTTCCTCGCCCTTTATGGCCGGGCCCTGACCCGCATCTGCCCCATCCTGGGCAGCGTGAAGGTGCTCCGCCAGTGGGCCGGTTGCTATGATCTCACCCCCGACCAGAACCCCATCGTGGGCCGGGTCGACGAGATCGAGCACTTCTATCAGGCCTCCGGGTTCATGGGGCACGGCTTCATGATGGCCCCGGTCATGGGGCGCCTGCTCGCCGAGGTCGTGGCCGGAGGCCCAGAGACGCCGCTCTTCCTCAAGTGGAACCTGCGGAGGTTCAAGGAAGGGCGTCTCCTCACCGAGTCCATGATCATCGGCTGAACCAGCGCGCGGCTTTCCTCTATACTGCCGTGCTCATGGGACAGCTCGTGCTCGTGACCGGTGCCTCCAGTGGCATCGGCCTGGTCACGGCGGTCGCGTGTGCGGCGGCCGGTCATCAGGTCATCGCCACGCTTCGTAGCCTCGAACGACGAGGCATCATCGAAGAAGCCGCCAAGAAACGAGGGATTCGGCTCGACATCGAGCAGCTGGACGTCACGGCCCCCGACATCGAGGAGCGGATCAAGGAGCTCATCCTCAAGTACGGCCCCTTCTCCGCGCTGGTGAACAACGCAGGCATCGCCGTGGGTGGCGTCTTCGAGGAGCAGTCCGAGGAAGACGTGCGAGAGCAGTTCGAGACGAACGTCTTCGGCCTGATGGCGGTCACCCGCGCGGTCCTCCCGTCCATGCGGGCCGCGCGCCGGGGGAGAATCATCAACATGTCCAGCGTCTCCGGGCTGGTCGGCCTCCCCGGGGTCAGCGTCTATGCCGCCACCAAGCACGCCATCGAGGGGTTCAGCGAGGCCCTCCGCTGGGAGCTCCAGCCCTTCGGGGTCGAGGTATGCCTGCTCGAACCAGGCACGTTCAGGACCTCGATTTTCTTCGAGAATCAGCGTCGCGCCTCCCGCCCACTGCTCGACCGTTCCTACCAGGCCATGACCGAGGCCGTGGAGCGGTTCATCCTCGGCGAGGCGGCCAAGGCGCCTCCTCCCGACCGGGTGGCGAGCGCCGTCGTGGAACTCCTCGCGGCCCCGTCGCCGCCCTTCCGAACGCTGGTCGGCCGCGATGCGCGCGCCCTCCTGACGCTGCGTCGCGTCGTACCGGACCGGCTCTTTGCATTGGGCCTCTGGCATCAGCTCGGAATGCGTGAAGCAGATCCCGACCGCTCGCGTTGACACGTCCTGCGACGCCGAATAGTTTCGGCGCACTCGTGCGCGCGCCGGGGGGGCTCGGCTGCCCCAGGCGCGAGCACTCCCGGAGGAATCATGATCCGCTCTGTCCGACGAATCACGCCGCTACTCAGCTCGCTCCTCTTGGGGGTCGCCGCCGTCTCCTCGGTGACGGTCGTCGCTGGCACGCTCGTCGGCTGTGCCGACGAGAATGATCCCAGCACCTGGGTCAAGCGGCTCGACAACCCCGCGACGACGCCTGCTGCGGTCAACCGCCTCGTGCAGTTCTTCGAGGACGCGATGACCCGCGACAACAAGGACCGCAACGGCCCCACCGTCAAGCCGCTCCTCGACAAGATCATCGAGCCCTTGACGCAGAAGTGCGTCGCCGGCGATCTCGACGAGCGGACCAACTCCAAGCTCATCAAGTTCATCTCCGACACCCGCGACCCGCGCGGCGCCCCTTGCCTCATCAAGGCGCTCAAGGACTACAGGCCCGACTCCACCGAGGAAGACGTCCGCTGGGCGTGCCGCGCCATCGGCGCGATGAAGCTGAAGGAGGCCGCTGGCCCTCTCTTCGAGACCTTCCAGAAGGTCAGGACGTCGAAGCCCAAGGCCGGGGCGATGTACCGCGACGTCTACGACGCGATGAAGCAGGTCAACGATCCCTCGTGGGAGCCCCAGCTCATCACCATCATCAGCCGTCCGATCAACGATCCCAAGGACATCCCGAACCTGCGTGACGAGCTGTTCTGGCAGATCACCTCGGCCGAGCTGCTCGGCCTGCAGAAGAGCGAGAAGGCCGTGGAGCCCCTCCTCAAGATGCTCCTCTCGCCGAACAAATCGCAGGGCCACATGACGGCCATGCTCGCGCTCGTGAAGATCGGCAAGCCCGCCGTGCAGCCGGTCATCGACCTGCTCCAGGGCAACAGCAAGGAACTCATCGAGTACTCGAAGATCGAGCAGCTCAAGAGCGCCGGCGACAAGCCCACCAACGAGCAGAAGAAGGCCGCCGAGACCGCGCACATCAGCCAGTCTGCGCTCATCCTCGGCACCATTGGCCGCGCGGACAGCGCCGCGCCGCTGCTCGCCGCGCTCGGCAAGTCGACCGACGACGCCGCCAAGGCGATCATCGCGCGCGAGCTGTCCAAGGTGCCCAAGAGCCAGCAGACGGTGGAGGCCTTCCAGCAGACCTACGAGAAGCTGCCGCTGAACACCGCCATCCCGCCCGGCATCGGCGCCCGCGAGACGCTGCTCGAGGCGTCCGGGACCTTCTTCGACGCGAGCTTCGTCCCCTGGATCGTGAAGACGGCGCTCGAAGCCAAGGGCGAGGAGGCCGACGTGGCCCCCATCCGCGACGTCTCGCTGGCGACGGCGATGAAGCTCATGGGCCCCGACCAGGTCGCCGAGGTCGACAAGCTCTACAACAAGGCCCAGACCGGCGCGGACGGCAAGCCCAGCACCGTCGGCAAGGCCTTCGAGAAAGAGTACACCATGGCCAAGGCGCTGCTCGGCGAGTGCAAGGCCGACCCGGAGTGCTACCTGACCAAGGTCTCCGACAGCGCCAACCAGCAGAAGGACACCCAGTTCAAGGGCATCAAGGCGGCCTACATGATGGGGATCTACGGCAAGCCCGAGCTTCGCCAGAAGATCATCGACGCCATGCCCAAGATCACCAACGCCGCAGTCCGCTTCGTGTCGGTCACCGCCATCGACCAGCTCTCGCCCCAGGGCGACGCCGACATCGCACAGAAGCTTCAGGCGATCGTCGACGAGGCCGAGGAGAAGCGGAACGAGGAGATGATCTCCGCGAACGCCCCCTTCAAGACGGTCATCTACCGGCTCAACGCGCGCGCGCAGTGATCTCTCGGGGGGGTCGCAGCGCCCGCCGCCCCCCCATCTCCCGCACATCCACGACACTTCCGGTGCGATGACGCGCGGCTTCTCTGCTCGCGCGCGCTCAGCCGTTGCTTTCCGTCCCCTTTCCCTTGGGGCTGCGCCTCGCCGCCGCTACGCTGGGCGCGCATGATTGTGCTGGAGGTCATCCAGGGCGCCGCCGCGGGGCGTACCTTCGAGTTGCCGGGGGAGATAGTCACCCTGGGACGGTCGCCCGAGAACCGCGTGGTGCTGGAGGACGCCCACGTCTCGGGGGAACACGCCCGCATCGTGTGCATGCCCGATCGGGTTCTCCTTCAGGATCTGCGCTCGACCAACGGCACGACCCTCCGGCGTGACGTGGAGCAGTTCGATCTCACCCCCGAAAGAAGCACCGTCGAACTCCGCAGCGGCGACCTCATCGAACTCGGCTCGGGAGACGCCCTCACTTCGCTCCGGGTCACCCTCGTCGAGGACGGTGACGAGGCGAGGGTCCTCTCCCTGCGTGGGCTCGACGAGGTCGAGCCCGCCGCGGCCAAGCTCGAACGCGATCCCACGGCGCTTTCGGCGCTCTACACGGCCCAGAAGAGCATCGGCGCCGCCACCGACCTCGAGGCGGTCCTGGTCGCGGTCTCCGACGCGGCCCTCTTCCTCGTCCCTGGTGCCACGCACGTGACCATCGTGCTCCGCGACGACGAACAGGACCCGGACGCGACCGCCGCCGCCTACGTCCCCGTCCTCACCCGCGTTCGCCAGGAGAACGGCTGGAGCGGCCCTCCGAGCGGCCCCGTGCCCATCACCCGCAGCGTCTACCGCCGCGTCATCCGCGAGCGCGCGGCCGTCCTCGCCGCCGACGCCCCTGGCGACGTCAGCAGCAGCGAGTCCCTCATCGGCGCCTCCATCAAGAGCACCATCGGCGTGCCGCTGTGGAAGGGCGAAGAGATCATCGGCGTCCTCCAGGTCGACAACCGCAGCGCCCCCGGAGCGCTCGGCGCGGTCGACGTCGAGACCTTGCTCGTGCTCGCCGCAAACGCCTCGCTCGCCGTGGCCAACGCCCGCCTGATCAAGCGCCTCGTCCTCGCCGAGGATCGGCTGCGCAAGGAGAACACCTTCCTCAAGGGCCGCGAGGAGAAGCGCCGCGGCGGCAAGGAAGCCGAGATCATCGGCCAGAGCGAGCCGATGCTGCGCCTCATCGGCCAGCTCGACAAGGTGGTCGACACCCGCGTCACCGTCCTCATCGAGGGCGAGACGGGCACGGGCAAGGAGCTCGTCGCTGCCGCGGTCCACTACCGCTCGAGGCGCAAGGACAAGCTCTTCGTCGCCCAGAACTGTGCCGCCCTCGCCGAAAGCCTTCTGGAGAGCGAGCTGTTCGGGCACAAGAAGGGCTCCTTCACCGGCGCCACCGAAGAGAAAAAGGGCCTCTTCGAGATCGCAGACGGCGGGACCCTCTTTCTCGACGAGATCACCGAGACCCCGCTGTCCCTCCAGTCCAAGCTGCTCCGCGCCTTGCAGGAGGGCGAGATCCGTCCCGTGGGCGCCGTCAGCTCGAAGCACGTCACCGTGCGCATCGTCGCCGCGACCAACAGGAACCTCGAAGAGGAGGTCGCCCGGGGCCGCTTCCGCGAGGATCTCTACTACCGGCTCAAGGTGTTCCCGCTGAGGATCCCCCCGCTCCGCGAGCGTCGAGAAGACATCCCGCTGCTCGCCGAGCACTTCCTCGCGCGCTATGGCCACGAGATCGGCAAACCCGTCGGCGGCTTCGCGCAGCAGGCCATGGAGCTGATGGTCGCCTACAACTGGCCCGGCAACGTCCGCGAGCTCCAGAACGAGGTGCAGCGGCTGGTCATCCAGGTCGAGCCTGGTGCGTTCGTGACGCCGGACCTCCTCTCCCCGCGCATCCGGCAAGTCGAGGGGCTCGTGAACCGCGCAGGCGTCACCCGCGGCACCCTCAAAGAGATGATGGACTCCGTGGAGAAGTACTTCCTCCTGGAGGCCCTGCGCGAGCACAACAACAACAAGACCAACGCGGCGCGCTCCCTCGGCATCACGAGGGAGGGTCTCCACAAGAAGCTCAGGCAGTACGGGATCTAGCGGCGCCGGCGCCGTCCTCGTCCTGGTTGGACTCGGGGCGCGGCGGCGGGAACGAGGGGCGCGGCGGCGGGAACGAACGACGCAGGAACGAGCGCCCCGACGCCGGGGGGATCGAGGTCGTGCGCTCTCGCTCGAGCCGCGCGTTCAGCTCACCGCCCACGAACAGCGCCAGCGCCAGCAGCCATAGCCAGAACAGGAAGATCGCGGCGGTGGCCAGGTTGCCGTAGAACGTCGTGTACCGGGCGAGCCGCGCCACGTAGAGCGAGAACAGCGCGGAGACCACGACCCAGAGCACCACGGTCAACGCGGCCCCGGGAAACACGGGCCGCTTCAGACCAGGGCGCTCGGCGATCGCGATCCGGAAGAAGGCCGCGACGAGGAGAACCAGGAGCCCGGCCGGCAACGCCAGCGCCACCACCTGGGCGCCCGTGGAGCCGGAGATGGTGGCGAGGAGCACGCCCAGCATGGCCACCGCGGGAAAGCCCACCAGACTTGCGAGCACACAGCACGCCGCGAGCGCCCGCCGGTGGTACCAGGGGCGCGCCGTGCTCCCGTAGATGGTCTCGAACACCCCCATCGCGGTGGACAGACCAGACGACGACACCCACACGAACCCCACCACGCTCAGCGGAGCCACCACCGACGAGTCGGCCATCCGCTGGAACTCCGACGTCACGAGCTGGGACACGTCCCGCGGCGCCGCGCGGATCAGCGGGTCGAGGAACAGCGCCGTGCTCTGGTGCAGCCGGCTCAGCACGTGCCCTGCCAGCGCGACGAGCGGGATCAGGCTGAGGAAGGCGTCGAAGGCGATGGCGCTCGCAGCCCGGGGCGCGTCGTGTTTGTCGAGGTTGTCGATGACGCTGCGCAGCACGCGCGTCCAGCGGTGCTCCACGGTTGCGCGCCCGATCTTGCGCAGAAAGAGGAGCACCCCGCCAGGGTGGCCCCCCTGGCCTCCAGTTGCAACCAGGTCGCGCGCCCGGCTCCCGCCCACACCAGAATTTCCCTGGAATGCCCCTTACATCCTCTCCTTGACCACCTCGTGGCACCTGGGGAGCGCTCGGGCTTCGGCACGCCGGGTGAAGGCACAGCCAAGAGCGCCCTCGCAGGTGCCCGGTTGCACGGTCGCGTAATGCGCACCACGCCCGGGAGCCTTGGACGGAGGCGTCAGAGAGGAAGCACCGTGCATCGACGTGACGGGGAGCGGGACAGCGAACGAGACGATGCGCGGCTCGGGTTCGCTCCGGGCGACGCTGGACTGTGCTTCGTGGGTCCGCTCTACGAGCTGTGTGCCATCGGACTCTGCCGACCCGCCCTGGAGGCCTTCTGCGCGGGAGCCAGGTCGGTCGAGAGCGCCGTTTCTTTCCTGACCGAGACCGACGCTTCCGTCTCGTTCCCTTCCCCCTCCCCGCTGCCTTCGCCGCGGCCTCACGGCCATCCCCACGTCGCCCCGGTCATCGACCGAGCCTACCTGCTGAAGATTCTTGCGGAGGAGGTCGGACGCCAGTTCGGCCATCCCCTCCGCCCCATCGTGGAGCTGGTGCTCAACGCCGTCGACGCCAGCGCGAGCGCCCAGCGACCCACCGTGGAGGTCATCGTCGAAGACGGGCACGTCGACGTGCTCGACGAAGGGGACGGGATGAGCCTCCGCACCGTTCTCTCGCGTCTGCTCATCCCCTTCGCCACCGACAAGCGCCCCGGCGTGGATCTCGGCCGCTTCGGCGTGGGGTTCTTCTCCGTCCTCAGCTTCGGCCTGGCGCACCCCGAGGGGTTTGCCCTCCAGCTCACCACCGGAGAAGGCAGCGACGGGTGGGTCATGCGTGTCATCGCCGGCGGCCCCGACCCCACCGCCCTCCTCTGCTCGGTCCGGCGCGTCTCGCCCCATCGCGGGACCCGGGTCCGCGTCTCGTCCCCCCTGCTCCACGCCGACGCGGTGAGGGCATACCTGCGCGAGACCCTCCATTTCTTCCCGGCCGAGCGGGCCATCGTGTGCGTGGACGGCGTGTCGATCAACGACGGGAGCCTGATCAGCGGTGGGCAGCTCCTCAATGACACTCCGCTCGGCCGCACACCGCCGGCCTCCTCGCCTTCGGGCCGCTTTCACATGGGCGGGCGCGGCCTCTGCGCCAGCATCTCTGCGGCCACGTTCCACGCAGGCGTCAAGGTCGAGCCTTGTCTCGCCGTCGCCGAGCTGGCGCTCCTCGACTTCCCCGACGCGGTGGAGCTGACCGAGGGGCGTGACGCGCTCAAGCCGGGTCCCGCCCTCGACGCCATGGCGTCCGCCTTCTACCGCCGCCTGGTGCGCTATGCCGAGAACAGCGGCGCCGATCGCGCGACCCGCGACCGCCTCGCCGAGGTGGCCGCGCAGATCAGCGCGCTGATGCTGCGCTCCGCTGGCTGGAGCCACAGTGCCGTCGAGCTGGCCACGGCGCTGCTCGGGCCCGAGCGCTACCTCGTGACGCCCGATCGCCGCGAGCCCGTCCTCGGCTTCTTCGGCCCTGCGATCACCGAGCGCTTGTTCGTGCCGGAGAGCTTCTGGGCGGAGCGGCAGTGGCAACCTCATCTCCCCGGTGAACGAGAGCTCCTCGAGCGCGAGCTGACCATCCAGCCGCCCGAGTCCCTGGCGACCGCCGCGCGCCGTCGGCCCGATCTCACCGGCCTTGCCATGCTCGCCGCGCGGACCTCGACCTCCTCCACCACCCAGATCGCGCTCTGCCGCCCCGCGCCGCGCGCGCTGGCCCCCATCGACGAGGGGGCCCCATCCCCGGGCCTGCGCCCGCCCCTCTGCGCTCCGCCGGACGATCTGGTGACCGCCGCCGGTCCGTTGCCATGCCTGGCCACACGGCGCTTCATCTTGATCCGCGAAGACAGCCCCGCCTTGCGCGACCCTGGAGGGTGGCGAGGCTGGTACGCCCTGCGCGCCGCGTTCGACCGGGCCGCGGGGCTGCGCGAGCCGGAGTTCGAGCGCGATCTCATCGTCGGCGAGGCGCTCGGGACCCACGGCCCTGGCCTGGTTCGCCCCGAGGAGCACGCCCCCCACCCAGCGGGAGTCCACATCCCGCGTCCTGGAGTGATCGTGGCAGGAGGAGCGCGATGACATCGACAGCGAGCGGGCTGCTCTCGGATCTGGTGCTGGTGCGCATGCACGGCCGCGCGGAGGATTACCTGCGCGCTCGAGAGCACGAGCGCCTCGCGCTCCTCGCCACCTGCCGCAACGAGGCCACCGTCCCGGACCTCGCCGAGCGCATCGTCGCCAGGACCATCTACGCCCAGGCCGCCTCACGCTCTGCCCCGCTCCGCGAGCTGGTGCAGAACGCGCTGGACGCCTCCCCCCGAGGCGCTCGCATCGAGATCCGACTCAGCGAAGACGGCCGCGAGATCCTGGTCTCCGATCAGGGCCCCGGCATGACCCGCACCGAGCTCCTGGAGGACCTGCTCGTCCCGTTCCGCAGCGCCAAGGAAGGAGAGCCCGCAACCATCGGCGAGCATGGCATCGGCTTCTTCTCCGCGCTCGAGATCGCTCCGTGCGTCGAGGTGGTCAGCTTGACCCGGGCCGGCGCCCACCGCCTCCGCGTCGAGCCGTATGGCGAGGGCCCTCCTTACCGCGACTTCACCTGGAGCATCGGCCCCGTGACCCGCCGCGGCTGGTACGGCATGCGCGGCGCGACCGGGACGACCGTGCGGCTGATGCTCGCCACGCCCACCACGCGCGCCACGCTCGCCGCCGACCTCGCCACGGTCGTCGGGCTCGTCGATCCGGCCGAGGCGCGCGTCTACCTGAACGGCCTCCTGGTGAACACCGCCCGGAGCCGCCTGCGCCGCGTCGCCACGGCCCCCGTCGGCCGGCTCCCCGGCGGCCGCATCGTTGGCGACCTGACGCTGTACGTCGGGCGCGGCGAGGGCATCGAACCCCAGCTCACCGTGCTGCAAAAGGGGCTGACCGTCTCTGCGCGCATGGACCCCTTCCTCGGTTCGGAGCTCGGCCTCCACCGCGATCTGGCCCGCGCCATCACCACGGCGGGCTACGGCATCGTCGTCGAACTTCCCCTGGGCGTCCCGCTGAACAAGGGCCGCTCCGCGGTCGCGGCGAACGCCTCCGCTGCCGTCGAGACCGCACTCACCGCGGCGTTCGAGCGCTTCATGCTCGGCGACGCCCTCTACGACCGGGAGCTGCTCCGCGCCGTCGATCACCGCATGTCCTCCGTCCTCGATCGCCTGATCGCCGCGGCAATGCTCGGCGACCCCATCCCTCCCGTCGTGACGCCACCCCCTCCCGAAGGTGCGGCGCGCACGCCCACGGTGGCGGCTCCCGAGGAGGTGGTGCGCTTCGCCTCCGGCCTGCTCGACGCGCCCCTCTTCGTCCTCATCACCTACGACGACGAGCTGACCCCGACCCGCGTCCCCTCGACCCTCCGACAGCTCATCGACGCCCACCGGTGTGGCCTCTTGCGCCCCCAGGACGGCCGCGCCCCCATCCCTGGACGCTTGCACCTGCCGCTGGATGAGCCGCTCGCCCAGGCGCTCTGGCGCCGACTGGCCGTGTCGAGCCCCCAGACGGTCGTCCTCGACCCCCCCTCGCGCCCGGCCCCCATCCCCGTGTCCAGGACCTCCCGCGATGTGCTGCTGAGCCGCGCCGGCCACCTCGGAGGCACGCGCACCGTGGCGGGCGCGATGGTCCTGCTCGAGAAGATCGACGCCGCCATCTCGCAGTCCGCGGATCTCGCCACCTCGCCCGTGTGGATCCACCAGGATCTCTACGGCCCCGACGAGATGGCCCACACGGACGGGAGCGGCATCAGCGTGAACCTCGCCTCGGCGCGCGTGCGTGCCCTGATCGCCTCGGCACTCGCCAGCGACGACTGGGCAGCGCTCAGCGCGCTCGTCGACCTGATGCTCCACGAGAAGGCCCACGTCTCGCTCGCAAGCTTCATCCCACGAGCGCAAGCGGAGCACGGAACCAGCTTCTACCGACGCAAGGAATGGCTGAGGCGACGGCTGCTGTACGCCATCGAGCTCGGCATCGTGGCCGATCCGATGCGCTGGCTCGTGGTGGTGCGGCGCGGCCTCGACATGGATGCCGGCGGCCTGGTGCTGCCGACGACCGAGGCGCTCGCGTCGGCCCTGGTGGAGCCGCTGGCGGGCAGCGCGGTGGCCGCCTAGCGCTCGACCCCGCGGGCCCGCGCTGCGCGGCGTCCAGCGTTGCGACGTGAAGGCGAAGCATCGTGCGACGCCTTCGCGCCTTCGCGCCTCCACGGACCATCCACGCGTCCCTCACGCACTGCGAACACGCACTGCGGACGAAGCGCCCCTGCGCAGAGCAGCAGGGGGACCGCCACAATCTGCGCATCGAGCGGTGACATCGCCGAACGGAGGCATGCGCTGAAGACCGACCTCCCCGCGCGTCGATGTCGAGCGCAGCACGGCGCCTGACCTCCCTTGCTTCATCGGCGGACTCACTTATACGTTCTGGGAGAATCATGAGGACTCTCATTGCCTGAGCAGTCGACCTCCATGAGGCGCTCGTCGACGGAGGAAACATCGAGGCGATCCGGCTCGACCGGAGCGACGGAGGAGAAGTCCATGAGACATGGATCTCGCATCGACGACGGCGATGCTCGAGCGCGGCAGAGTGTCCCGCCTTCACCTCCCTGCTTCGAGGTCACCCACACGATCGACGGGCTGAAGAGTGATTTCGACGCCATCGCGGAGACGGGCAGACCCGTCGCCGTCGCCTCGCGGGTGCGCGCTCGGCGCGATCTCGGCTCGTTGCAGTTCATCGATCTGGCGCCGGGCCGGCTCGACGAGCACGTGCAGGTGGTGATCGATCCCAGCACCCTCGGAGAGAGGGAAGCGAAGATCCTCAGGACGGTCGCGCTCGGTGATTTCGTGGGCGTCACCGGCGACTGCGTGCGCACGCGCCGGGGAGAGCCGAGCGTGAAGGCGTCGAGCCTCACCGTCCTCACACGAGCGCTCCGGTCGCTGCCCGACTTCAAGCGGGAGGCCGCCATCGACCCGGAGCCCCTCGCGCGGAGGCCCGAGCTGTCCATGCTGCTCGGGGCCAAGCGGGACACGCTGCGACGGCGCGCAAAGATGCTCCAGGCCCTGCGAGTGCATCTGTCCGCCGAGGGATTCACCGAACTCGAAGTGCCCGTGCTGCACGCGGGGCTCGGAGGCGCCGAGCAACGCCCCCTGGAGACCCACCTCAAGGGCTTCGACGAGGTCCAGTTCCTCGCCCTGTCACCGGAACTCGATCTGAAGCGAGCGATCGTCGGCGGGTTCGACCGCGTCTTCGCCATCGCGCGCACGTTTCGCGACGAGGGGGCGCGTCACGAGCTTCCGCCCGAGACCACGGCCCTGGGTCTCCAGGAGACGTTCGCGGACGCACGGACGATGCGCACGAGCATGGAAGTGCTCTTCGCCGTGGCGTGCAGAGCGCTTCACGGCGGCGACACCAGGTGCCGCTGGCAGACGCAAACGCTCGATTTCTCACCGGGATGGCGCCGCATCGAGATGCTGCCTGCGGTCGCGGAGGCCACCGGCCTCGACGTCGCCACCCTCTCTCCCGAAGGCCTCGCCGCTCGGTGCCGTGAGCGCTCGCTGCACATCGGGTTCGATCGCGCGACCTCGGGGCGCGCCGGGCTACTCGCGCGCCTCCGCGCCGTGGGCCTCTCCCTCCCCGCTGGGAGCCCGGACGATCTGCCGACCTCGCAGCTCGAAGCCCTGCTCCGTCGCCACCACCTCCATCTCCCCATGGATCTGCACGCCCCCTGGAACATCCTGATCGCCGGTCTCTTCGAGCGGTATGTCGCCCCGCAGCTCATCCAGCCTTGCCACGTCTTGCTTCCCCCGGCGCGCCCCTCGGTGCTGTGCAAGGAGGCGCTCGGGAACCCCTTGCCGAACGGCGAGCGGCTCGTCGACCGCTGCGAGTCCTACGTGGCGGGCATGATGATCGGGCACGCTCGCACCGAGCAGAACGACCCCTCGCTCCACCGCCGGTTCCTCGAAGACCAGGAGCAGCTCCACGCCGAAGACGCGGGAATCGCTCGGCCCAGAAACGAGCCGCTCATCGCCGCCATGGAGCACGGCATGCCTCCCTGCGGTGGACTCGATCTCCAGATCGACCGCATGGCCATGCTGCTCACGGACGGCGAAACCCTCGACGACGTCATCGCCTTTCCCTTCCAGCACCGGGACTGACGGCGCGGCCGAAGCCTCGGACGACGGGAGCAAGCCATGGACGAGAGCCCTTATTCCATCCGCTGGACGCCCACCCACCCTCGGTGGAGCACCCGCAAGAAGCCTGGCGACTTCGCGATGAACGGGCCAGGCCTCTCCAGGGTCACCCGCATCGACGCCCTTCCGGAACCCCAGCGCGATCGCCTGCTCAGGAGCCTCCGCGAGCACGGATTCCATGACGACACCGTGGCGGCTCCACCAGCTTCGACCGGCCCGGTGGACCTCATACTCACCCACCCCATCCAGGAGACGAGCGACATCGCCGCGCTCGTCGCCCGGAGCCTCGAAGACCCGACCCTGCACGCGCCAGGGACCAGCGTCTCCCGGCGGCCTCCCATCGACTTCGAACGTGACGTCCAGCCCACCGCCCGCGCCATCGCCCAGCGCCTCCTCGAGCGACGCGACGCCATCACCACGGCCCTGGAGCACTACGAGACCCACGACGCCATCCAGGACGAACTCAACGCCTCGCTCGATCTCCTCACTCACCTCGACCAGAACCGCGACTACTTCGTCGGTCGCATCCGCGGCGTCACCTCGTTCCTCCCCCTGAACCAGCCGCTCTACGCCGCGTGCTGCTTCGGCGTCGTCCCTGCGCTGATGTCCGAAAGCGTCGTCATCCGGCCCCCCACCGCCATGCGCACGACGTTCGCCCGCCTCGAAGAGGCCCTCGCCCTCCCTCCCCTCCTCCCCCAGCTCCGCGTCGCCTACGACACCGACAAGAAGGCCTTCATCCAGGCGCGCCGCGAGGCCACCGAGGCCGTCATCTTCACGGGCACCCTGGAGAACGCCGAGCAGGTCCGCCGCGCCTTCGGCCCCGAGCCCCTCTTCATCTTCAACGGCTCCGGCCACAACCCCCTCGTCGTCACCCCCACCGCCGACGTCGCGCGCGCCGTCGCCAGCGCCATGCACATCGTCCTCCACAACCAAGGGCAGGACTGCTCGGCGCCGAACGCCCTCCTCGTCCATCGCAGCGTCCTGCCTGCGTTCTGCGACCACCTCGTCCAGCAGCTCCACGGAATCCGCGACCGCGTCGGCCCCTTCCACGAGCGCCGCACCCTCGTCGGCCCCAACACCGATCCCGAAGCCCCCCTGCTCGTCGCCCGCCGGCTCGCCCAGTGGGCCCGGCAGCCCGGATGCACGCTCCTCCACGGCGGCGAGGTCAACCCCGTGAGCGGCATCATCTGGCCCACCGTCCTCGTCGCCCCGCTACGCCAGCGCGCCCTCCCCGCCCAGATCGGCCTCACCGAGTGGTACGCCCCCGTCTTCCTGATCCACCCCTACGACGACGAGACGCAGCTCCCCTGGTACTTCGAGCACCCCGCCTACCGCCGCAACGCCATGTACGTCACGGTCTTCGGCCAGAGCCCCTACCTCCGGAGCCTCGTCGATCGCGGCCTCCACACCCCCGAAAATCTGCTCGTCGACACCGACCTTCGCCGCACCGAACGCGGCTTCCTCCCCTTCGGCGGCAACGGCCTCGGCGCATCTCATCTCCACCACCGAGGCCGATGCCTCCCGGGCGCCACCCTCCCCCAGCGCGACATCTACCTCCACCTCGTCCGCAGCAGCCCTCCGTGACGACGGCGCCCCGCGGGCGATACGGAAGCCCCCGGGGCGACACTGAAAGGCCACCGTCCGGATCGACTCAGCGCCCCATCGGCCCCTGCGGCCCCTGCGCGCCTCGCGGACCACCCTTCCCGAAGGCCGGGTGCGGCCCTGACCGGGGCCCCTGCTCCAGCGCCTTCGCCAGCGTCTCCCGCTGCGCTGGATCCAGCAACGGCACCACCGCCGAGAGCGTCTTCGCCATGCGCTCCAGGTGCGATGCTGGCCCTGCCCCCTTCGCATCGGCCGGAGGCGCGAGGAACGCCTTCGCATCGAACGCATCCGCGACGAAGCCCTGGAGCCGCGCGCGCATCTCCACGTGGACGGCCTCGAAGCGCTTCTTCATCGCCTCGTGGTCCGGCGCGGCGGGCGCGTCGGCCTCCAGGATCCGAGCGATCGCCTCCTGCTGGGCCTCGTCGAGGTCGAGCCGACCGAGCAGGTGGCCCAGCGGCCCTCCGGGCGGCGGCCCCGCGTGCTCCGGCCCTGCCCCTGCCCGCTCGTGACGCTGCCCTGCATGCAGGGCATGCGCCGGCGGCGGCCCGGGAGGCCCACCCGCGCGCTCCCCCGGCGGCCCGCCGCCAGCCTTCCCTGGCCCACCGGGCGCGTGCGCGGCAAACCGCGCCTCCAGCCCCTCCACCAGCGCTTGTCGCTGCGCCTTCGTCAGCGTCGCGTGCAGGGTCTCCAGCGCCTTCGCCATCGCGTCCCTGGCCCCGGCGAACGGCTCCCCCGAGGGCGCCTTCGCCACCACCGCTGCCACATCGATCTTCCCTGCGCGCACCCCCTCGGCGAGCGCCGCGAACGGCGCCCCTCCCTCGGGACGCGTCCGCTCCTTCTCGGCCCGGAGCGTCTCCAGCGCCCCCTCGATCGCGCTCACCTGCGCGTCGCTCAGATCCAGCTCGTGCAGCGCCGCCACGAGCAGGTGGTCCGGCCCAGGAGGCCCGGGAGGACGCCTCCCGGGCCGGCCACCCAGTCCTTCCCCGACCCCTGGCCCCTCCTCCGCGAGGGCCGCCTGCGCGGCGCCCGCCGACTCTGCATCGCGCATCGAGCCATTGTCCTCGACACAGCCCGCGACCCCGCCCAGCGCGCCGACCAGCGCCACCAGACCCGACATGCCCCAACGACGAAACGACATCACGGTCTGCCTCCTCACGCCGCCCCCAACCATCCGGAGCGGCCTCGTCGATCTGCCGTAACCGCCGCGTGGAGCGCGACGACCAGCGTCTCACACCCGAAGTTACCCACCGGCCGTGTGTCGTCCCTTAACGGCATATGTGGACGTGTTAACGGAGAGGTCGACCCCACCACGAGCGTTCGAGGCCAGCTGGTCACGAATCCAGTCGACCCGGCGCTGCGATTCTCGCCGCCCGTATTCACGGCCCCGAAATGAACCGAGCCGGACTGCACCTGGCAATCCGGCTCTGCTCCCGTCCAGTCGAGCGATGGCCGCTCGTGGAGCGGCTCGTTATCGCCAGCTCAGCGGTTCGGGTCGAAGCGACCCACCACGATCGGCCGCGTGGCGATTGAGTAGTAGGACGACTGGTTCTGGTTCTGGAGGCTCCAGGAATGCCCCTTGTAATCGCCGGTGACCGGATCCGCGTCGAGGAACAGGAAGCCCGAGCCCACGCCTGCGACGTGAGGCCCGCCGGACACGTAGCGCGTGTCGTGAACCCCGTGCGGATCGTTGGACGAGTCGACCACCTCGACCACGTAGCGCTCGGTCCCGTCGGAGAACGTCTGCTGGTACTCGATGCCCTTCACCACCAGCGTGTAGCCCACCGTCACGTTGCCCGAGGTCGTGTACTTCACGGCGAGGACGTCGCCGACGAGCACCTCGGCCGGGTCGAAGAGTCGCCAGAAGCGGTTCTCTTCCACGATGTGGTCGTAATACACCGCCGCGCTCGGATTGGACGAACCGAACCACTGACTCAAGCGGGTCGGGGTCACGTTCGGATAGGCCTCGCGCAGCGCGAGCGTGAAGAAGCAAGAGCCACGCGTCAGCGCCGACGGCACGCTCGTCCGGCTCGCCCACGTGATCGCACACGACTCGTTGGGTGCCGCCCAGTTGTTGCGGTTCTCGGAGGGATCGACGCCGACCAGCGCCGCCACGAGATCGGACATCAGGGCCTCGTGATCCGCGGGAACGACAGGTGCGGCTTCGACCGTGGTGGCTGCGAACGACACGAGGGCGCCAGCGACGAGGGACGACAGAGCGAGACCGTTGAGCTTAGCCATGATTCGATTCTCCGTTCATTGAGATGCCAGGGTCTCCTTGCGTGTCGCGCCGAGTGACGAGCAGGATGAAGCGAGCGATGTTGCTCTCACTTCTCATTGAAATCGTGTTTTCGGTCAACGAGGAATTCGATCCTTCAATCAGTTTGCTCCCCCTTTAGAAGACAGCTCCGCCGATGGGAGACAGCACAGCAGAGGGGTGCACGGTAGGGTCCTCTGTGGTGCGGACCGATCACCGACGTCGGTCGCACGCACCGCAATCAGCACCACGCGAACAATCCAGTCAGAACCGGTGCGAGCACGACGACGGGGCGAAACGCCGCGGCGACGCCACGAGATTCTCGTGGCCGTCACCGCGGTGGCGCTCGGAGCCATGATACCGTCGCGTCATGAGGCGCACATTCCCGGCATCCCTCGTCATGAAGCGCACCGTCGCATTCGGCACCGCGCTCACCCTCCTCACGCTCGGTGTCGCTTGTTCGGACGCTGACGGTGACGGCTCGGGACCGCTCTCTGCCGGCGGTGCGGGTGGTGTCGGTGGCGACGGCGCGTCATCGACCAGCGGCGGCACCACCAGCGGTGGCCAGGGCCAGACCGGCGGCAGCGACCCTGGTGAAGGGGGAGGCACCCCAGGGCAAGGGGGTGCGGGTGGTGGCACGGGTGGGGCGGGCGGCGGCTCCCAGGAGGATCTCGTCTGCGCCCGCTGGCAGCAGGACCGCGCCTCCCTGAGCGAGGGCACCTGGAGCGGGAGCGTCGCCGGCTGCAACGCGGGCGACATCTCCGCCGAGGGACGCACCAATGCACTGAAGCTCATCAACCTCTACCGCTTCGTGGCCAACCTCCCCCCGGTCGCCCACGACGCGACACGCAATCAGCAGGCGCAGGCATGCGCCCTCATGATGCACGCCAACAACAGCCTCTCGCACTCCCCGCCGACGAACTGGACCTGTTACTCCCAGGCCGGCGCCCAGGGCGCCGCCAACAGCAACATCGCCTCCACCCGCGGCGTCTCCGCCGTGGACCTCTACATGGCCGATCCCGGCAACGAGACGACCCTCGGCCACCGCCGCTGGATCCTGTCCGGCGCGCTCGGCCCCGTCGGCCTCGGCTCCACCAGCAACGCCTCGTGCATGTGGGTCCTCGGCGGCTCCGGTGGTCAGAGCCCTCCGTTCACCGCGTGGCCCGCCCCCGGCAAGTTCCCGTCCGGCGCCCTCAGGGCCTCCTACGCTCCCCTCGACAGCACCGGCTGGTCGATCCAGAGCTCCAGCATCAACCTCGCCGGCGCTCAGGTCAGCGTCACCGATGGCGGCATGAACCGCCCCATGGCCGTCACCCAGCTCGCCGCCAACTTCGGCAGCAGCTCTGCCATCCGCATGGTGCCCCAGGGATGGACCACCCAGGTCGGTCACACCTACGAGGTGCGCGTCACCGGCATCAACTCCCCCATCAGCTACGCCGTCGAGATCACCGACTGCCCGTGAGCGGTCCCGACCGCCCCTCGCCCCCACCAGCTCCCGGCGCGACCGTCCGTCACTTCCCCTGCCCCCCTGCGCTCATGGCCGCGGTGGTGACACCCGCCGGAAGAACACCAGCGCATCGGCGTTGAGCCCGACCGGACCGTGCCCGTGAGAGCCGGGATGGCCGAAGGGGACCACGGCGTCCAGCAGCGTCCCTGGCGGGCGCTCTCGCAGGTCGAGCAAGAAGGCGTCCCCGAAGGGAGCGAGCGCCGCCTCCACGCTCCCCGAGCGCAGGGGCACCTCCCGCACCACCGGGTGCTTCCCATCGGGAAGGAAATGCCGGCCCTCCCCCCCCAGCAACCAGACCGCGAGCACGTCTGCAGGCCGCTTCCCGACGACGTGGGTGCCCACGGACCGCCACATCGGCGCGTGCTCGCCATCCGGGAGACCCATCCGCAGCTTCTCCGATGCCCGCGACAGGTGGGCGTTGTGCCCGAGCAGCACCAGCTTCTCCTTCGGGTGCTGCGCGAGCCACCGATCGAGCTGCGCGTGCATGAACCGTTCTCGGCGGTCGAGGAACCGGCGGCGCGCCGCGAGCGTCGGCGCCTGGATCTGCGCCACCACCCAGACCAGCGACTCGGCGAGGGCGACGACCTGCTCCTGGAACTGCGTCGCTCGCGCTTGCCCGAAGGCCGACACGTACAGAGGCAGCTCGGCCTGCACCGCTTCGGCGAGCGTGAACACCCGCAGCGCCTCCTGGCTCAGGTCCTCCCCTGGGACCAGCGCGAGCTGGTGCAAGGCTTCCTCTCCCTCCGGGGTGTCGGCGACCTCCTTCAGCGTCTCGCGGAGGTCCTGGTACGCCCCGCCCGGCGGCGTGTCGGTATCGAACCCGAAGAAGTGGAGGCGAGGGCCGGCTCCTTCCGCGCCAGCGCGGGCGTCCACCAGCGCACGCAGCGCGATGAAGAACCGGCGCTCCTCGGCGACGAACGCCCGCGCCGCCTCCTGGTCCGGCGCGGCGCGTGGCAGGAACCGCTCCAGCTCTCGCCGCTCCTCTGGCGAGTCTCCGGCATACCCCCACAGCACCACCCGATCGAGGGCGCGGGGATCCCCCGTCTCGAAGAAGCGGTCGATGCGCCGCCCCTCGGACGTGCCGATCTCCATGCCCACGTGCAGGAAGCCTCGCTTCACGAGGTGCCGCAGCATCGCGAGCCGATAGGGATACTTCTCGTGGATGTAATGGTCCGGCTCGCCGAGGAAGACGATGCGCTTCCCCTCCAGCATCGCGTCGAGCTTCGCCTCGACGTCGGCTCCGAGCACCGTGCTCTCCGGGCTGCCCCACGCGAGCTGCGTCCGCTCGACCCAGGCCCTGTCCAGCGACACCCCCGCACAGCCGAGCGGCAGGCCCCCCAGGACCACGCCCAGCATCCCTCTCGCCATCGCCCTCGTCACCACGCCCCGACCTCCACGCTGCCCCTCTCGTAGCATCGATCGTGTCGGTGGCCCTCGCGGACGAGGGAGTCGAGGGGACTTCACGCGAGAGGCAGCCGAGGTCGCGCTCCTCACGTGGCCTGCGTCGGCAGGATGTCCACCGTCTCGATGGGCAGGAAGCGAGGTGCATTCATGGCGCGGGCGACCTGGAGGATCCCGCGCTCGACTTCGGCGTATGCCGGGTGCTCGAGGATCGAGGCGGCGGGCATGCTCCAGAGGTGCCCGTGCCGTGCGAAGTAGAGCTGAATCCACGCGATCGGTGGCATCAGCTCACCATCGCGTCGAGCACAGGTGGCGAGGATGAGGTATGCGACGAGCTGACGGACCATCCCACGCTCGACGTTGGGTTGGGCGACGACCTTGATGTCGATGAGCCGGTCGTCCGTGATCAGATCGGCGTCGGCGCCGCCGACCCAGGAAGAGTATTTCCCGAAGGTCGGGTTCAGAAGGACCTCGCCCCGACCCGTGAAGATCTCACGGGGCACACAGGCGAGCAGGGCGAGCACTTCCTCTCGCAGCGCGGTGCTGTTCTCGGCGAACAGCTCGGGCCCATGGTAGCCGGCGCGGTAGAGGGAATCGAGCCGAGCGAGGCGCAAGGCGTGGTCCGCGAGTCGCTCCATCCACGCGCGGTCCGGCTGCTTCTGGCGCAGATGTTCGCGCTGAAAGACGCGCGCATCGTCGACGCGGCAGCGGACGCGCTCCGCGAGCTGGGCCGTGGTGAATGGGTCGGCCCCCTCGCTCAGATATCCAGCATTCAGCACATGCAGCGCGTGCTCCGCGACCCAGCCCTGGTCACGTGCCTGCGGGCAGCGGCGCTGGAGTTCGAAGCGGAGTGCATAGTCGAAGGCGGTGCCAATCAGCGGGGCGCGGCGACTCCGGGACGCCACCCGGATGGGCAAACGCAACATGCGGTCGTACGAGGGAATGACGCGGTCGAGCAGAGCTTTCACTTCGCTGTTGGTGATCAGATCGCAGACGCTCATGGGATGCCCCCTCCTCGGGGTCGACCCGTCCCAGAGCAGGCTGCGTACCAGGCGAAAGACGCCACGATCCGCGGCCTTTTCCGCACCGTGCACCTGATCGCGATCACCCCGGTGGGGTGTTCGACTGATCGCGATCACCGACCCGTGCTCATCACGCGGCAGGGGCACGCGCCCCAGCCGCCCAGTGCGTGTCTGATGCTCGCATACGCCTCACAGGCCGAGGTCGGTCAGGCCGGGGTGGTCGTCCGGGCGGCGACCGAGGGGCCAGCGGAACTTTCGCTCACGCTCGCGGATGGGCACGTCGTTGATGGAGGCGTGCCGCTGCCGCATGAAGCCGCGCTCATCGAATTCCCAGTTCTCATTGCCGTACGACCGGAACCAGTTGCCCGAGTCGTCATGCCATTCGTATGCGAAGCGAACGGCGATCCGGTTGCCCGAGAAGGCCCAGAGTTCCTTGATGAGACGATAATCGAGTTCCTTGCGCCATTTGCGGGCGAGAAACGCGACGATCTCGTCTCGCCCGTGGATGAACTCGCTGCGGTTTCGCCATGCGCTGTCCACCGTGTACGCCCCGGCGACCTTCTCCGGGTCTCGCGTGTTCCATGCGTCCTCTGCCGCACGCGCCTTCTGCGCTGCCGTCTCGGCGGTGAAGGGAGGGATGGGAGGGCGGAGGGGGCTCGAAGGCGCGCTGTTCTCGGCGGTCATGCCTGTTTCTATCACGTACCCGCGGGTCTCGTGCCGAGGGCGGCGAGGGCGAGTGAGGCCCTGCGCTGGCTGCCAGCATGCGCACCGCCTCGGTCGAGTCCAAGGTCTTCTCCGCAATCGGTCAGGTGCTGGTCGACGCTGCGGCTGGGGTCACGCACGTCCATTGCGTGACCATTGCCGTCCTCGAAGCCGTCAGCAGGGTGGCTTCGGCGCGTCCATTCTTGCTTCCATTGAACCCGACAGGGCGGGACGGACCTGACCTGCTCCAGCAGACGCCCTGTTCCTGGATGAAAGCCCGGCAGCCATCTCCTCGGGCGTCTGACCGCGCTTTTCGGTCCCGATCACCCGACCTTCTGCTCTCGATCAACGGACTCCCCCCTTGGGTTCACAGACCACCTGCTCCCGGCCATCCGCCCCCTGCTCTCGGCCACCCGACCCACTGCTCTCGGTCACCTGATCCCCTTCTCGGACTCGTGGACCCATCGCTCTCGGTCACCCGACCATCGCTCTCGGTCACCCGACCCACTGCTCCAGCTCGCAGACCTCCTGCTCTCGGTCACCCGACCATCGCTCTCGGTCACCCGACCCACTGCTCCAGCTCGCAGACCTCCTGCTCTCGGTCACCCGACCATCGCTCTCGGTCACCCGACCCATCGCTCTCGGTCACCCGACCCACTGCTCTCGGTCACCCGGCCCATCGCTCTCGGTCACCCGACCCACTGCTCTCGGTCACCCGACCCACTGCTCTCGGTCACCCGACCCATCGCTCTCGGTCACCCGACCCACTGCTCTCGGTCACCCGACCCATCGCTCTCGGTCACCCAACCTCTCGAAAACTCACGAGATGCTACCGCCACCAGCTGGCATCTTCCTTCGCTGCGAGGTCAGGAACTCGAATCCACCCCTGTCGAGCGACCAGAAACCCACCTCACCGACGGTACGCCCCTGTCGCACCAGGACGGATCGAACCAGGGAGGCTTCGAGGCGAGCCCTGCTCAGCCGCTCATGCCCTCACCTCCGGAATGTCCGCTGGTGCGGAGGGTTCTCCTCTCGCCCCCCGGAAAGGGTCTCCAGCGCTCCAGGGATGGTCTCATGCCCGTGCGCCGGCCGTCGTGCGGGCAGTCTCTCGGAGAGATCCATGCTGCCCCCTTCATCGCCCAGCGCTCCGGACGTCTCGGCTTCAGCGCCTCACCGGGCCAGGAGCCATTCCTGGTTCGAGTCCTGGATCGAGCGTGGCCACCCCCTCGCGCTGCTGACGGCGTTTCTGGTCTCGGTCCCGCTGTTCATGGCAGCCATCGCCCTGCCAGGCGTCGCCTGCTGCTGGGTCGTCCATCGGTGGGTCGTGCGCGTGACGGACATGCCCTTTTTGTTCCTCTCGGCCCATTTCGGTCTGTTCATCGGCAGCTACATGTCGCTGGCCTGCCTGGGGTTCGAGGACCGGGAATGGAGGCGTCTCGCGCGCTTGAAGGTGAGGCGTTCGCTCGATGCCCTGCCAGGGCACCGGGTCGCGCTGGCGGGGCGAGTGGTCGAGGGGACGTCCGTCTCGCCGGAAGCGGCAGCGCGTCGGGGCCACACCGACGAACGGGCGACGTGGGTGACGTTCCCGCTCATCGTCGAGGATGCTGACGAGGTGAGGATCCGCATCGAGGACGCGCAGGGCAGCCGGACCGCGCCACGCGAGGAGACGCAGGAGAGGGCCCATGACGAGGCCCGAAGCGCGCGGTCGATCGAGGGCGAGCCGGGTCGCGCGAACGAGCTGGGCGTGGACGTCCGGGAGGACACGGCGAAGCAGCGCCATGCGTCGGACTGGGTCGACCTGCAGCCGCTCTTTGCCTTGGGGGATCCCGTCTTCCTGGTGGGGCAGCTCGAGCGCATCTGGCAAGCGGGCGGATACCGAGGCGGAACGGAGGCCTTCCGGCTGGTCCAGGAGGGCGATACGTCGGGCCAGGAGTCGCTGTTCACGGTGCACCGCGGGACGCAGGAGAGCCTGCCTCGGGATCGACACGCGACGACGCCGGGGTGGTGGCGGTTCTCGCTGGGATGGCTCGCCCTGGGGGTGGTGTCGGTGGTCGTGGCGCAGGTGCTGGCGCAGTTCTGATGGGAGGCGGGCGCGCGGGCGCCTGTCGCCAGGTGCGAGAGGTGTGCTCAGGGGCCGTGCGGTCGCTGGCGGTCTTTCTCTTGCAGGGTCTCGCTTCGCCGTGTTGGTTGGACGCATGCGCTGCGGCACCTCTGGTTCCTCTGCCCCCTTCACCACGGTCGTGCGCTCCGACGAGGGAAGCGCCAGGAAGCACCTGGCATGGCTCGTGGGGCTCGCCGTCGCGGTGACCTGCGCGCCGGGCTGCAATCCCAGGGGGCGGGAGGCCGCGGCGCGCGCAGCCAGCGATCTCGACTGCCCGAGCGAGAAGATCGCGCTGCAGTCCATGGGGGATGCGCTCTACGTCGCCTCGGGGTGCGACAAGCGCGTGAGCTACGTCTGTCAGCCCGAGTCCTCGCGCGCCGCGACGTGGACACAGGATGGGGCCGAGTCGGCGCGCGTGATCTGCTTGCGCCAGGGGGCGGTCCAGGTGCTCGCGTCCGCGACGCCGGCCCTCGTGCCGACGCCACCCGCCCCGACGCCCGACGCTTTGCCCGCCACACCGCCCGACGCTTTGCCCGCCACGCCGCCCGACGCTTTGCCCGCCACGCCGCCCGAGGGCGCGTCGGATGCCCCGCCAGCGGCATCCCCCACGGGAGCGTCGTCTGGAGTGCCTGAAGGGCCTGTGGCGCCGTCGGAAGAGGCTCCTGGCGCGCCGAGCGCGGGGCCGGACAGGGTGCCCGCGCCTTCAGGCGGCGAGGGTCCTCGACCGTGACTTCGCCTGGGACGATGCGGTTCGCTTCGACGCGGGCCGTGATGCCTCGGCCGACGCTGCTCTCGTGGAGCAGCGGGAAGGACAGCGCCTACGCGCTGCATGTGCTCCGGCAGCAAACGGACATCGAGGTAGTCGGGCTGCTGACGACGGTCGACGAGGCCCACGCGCGGGTGGCCATCCACGGGGTGCGGGTCGGGCTGCTGCGCGCGCAGGCGGCCGCCACGGGGCTCCCGCTCCGAGAGGTGCCGCTGCCGAGCCCTTGTCCCAACGCCGAGTACGAGGCGCGCATGGGGGCGGCGCTCGCCCAGGCGCGCGCGGAGGGGGTCGCGGCGCTGGCGTTCGGGGACCTCTTCCTGGAGGAGATCCGGCGCTACCGCGAAGACAGCCTGCGCGGGACGGGGCTCGACGCGGTGTTCCCACTGTGGGGGGAGCCGACGCCTGCACTCGCGCGGCGGATGCTGGCGCTCGGGCTGCGAGCGCGCATCACCTGCATCGATCCGAGGCGGGTCGGGCGCGAGGTGGTCGGTCGTGATTTCGATGAGGCCTTGCTCGACGGGCTCCCGCACACCGTCGATCCGTGCGGGGAGCGAGGCGAGCTTCATACGTTCGCGTATGCAGGTCCGATGTTCCGGCATCCCATCGGCATCACCACGGGCGAGACGGTGGAGCGCGACGGGTTCGTCTTCGCCGATCTGCTCCCAGCCCCAGCCGCTGCCTGAGCCGCGGCAACCCCGAAAACAGGGACGGAGCTGGATCTTCGGGCGGGCGTCCCACGTCGTGCACGTCAGCAGGCGGGCGCGGAGAGGCGTCGGCCGTGCGCCCGAGCTTGCGCCTTTCCGGCATGGTCGATGCTCCGGCTCTGGCCTGCGTGATGGACGGATGCACCGGCGCTCGGGCCCATCGCCCGAGAGGCGCAGGAGAGGCTCGCACCATGGAGAACATGCAGGAAATGCTGTCGGCCCGCGCGGACTTCGCCAGGTGGCTCCTCGGGCTCACCCCTTGCGCTCTCGCGCTGTCGACGGCCGGCTGTAGCGGTACCGTCGAGCCGAGCCAGGAGAAGCCGTCGCTCGCGGAGGAGATCGCGGCGGCAGAGGCGCACCACCTGCGTCCTCGCTCGGTGGCTCGCAGCCACGTCCTTCCATTGCAGCCTTTCCTCACGGCCTTCAATCGCTACGAGGAGCACGTCATCGCCTTCCTCGTCGATCATCCACGCTATCAGGCCATCGAGGCCATGGTCGACCGGCATTCAGGAGACGCTCCGCGCGTGCGCGCGATCATCAATCTCCATGACGGGAGCCAGATCGATCATTTCAATGACCCGGCCATCGCGCGCGATGCGGCGGCCATTCTCAGTGGACGACAGGTCGTGTACCGCCCCATTCGCTTCGAGACGGTGAGGGTCGACGGCCTGCCGAGCGTCCGGCTGCAGTTCACGTCGTACCGGGGAGAAGACGTGGACCTGCTGTTCAGGGCGAGGGGCATGCCCGAGATGGGGCTGGGTGGGTTCATCGATCCCGGAGCGCACGCTTCCGGGTCGTCGCTGCCGGTCATGTGGGCGGGCGCCAGCGCACACGAGGAGGAGTCCAGCGCGATCCGCATCGACCAGGCGCGCTACCACCTCGGCCTGGGTCCGTCCCCTGATCATCCTGGTGGGATCTACAGCACCGATTTTCACATCGGGGTGCTGCGGCGGGGGCACCTGGAGCTCCGGCTCCTGGCCAGGCCCCGGGATCTCGAGCCCGGGGAACTGTGGCTGTACCAGGACCGGCAAGGGGAGCTGCATTCGTACGAGATCGTCGAGGTGCAAGGGGAGCGCTACACGCTTCGCAGGACCACGACGTCGGCGCTCATGACCGAGGAGATCCTCGAGACGGAGCTCGTGGAAGGAGGGCTGGAGCTGCGGTCCATCCGGTCGACGGGGCGCGCGTCGATCGAGGGGCCAGCATCGATGACCTTCGAGGGTCTCACGCTCGACCTCACCACGCCGGGGCGCTTCTCGCTGTCGCTGGATGAGCACCGTGGGCTCATCGTGGGCGACGCGACGCGTGAGTCCACCGACGCGCGCATCGGCTGGCATCTGAAGCCCACCGCGCCGAGGTGGGCCGCGAGCCGGTCCGTGAACGCCGAGGTGGTTCGACACCGGCTGACCTACGCCGTGGAGAGCGAGGTCGGTCACCCCTGAGCGGGGCGACCCCCTCCGGTCACCGGCGTGCAGCGGTGTGGGTCGCCGGCGCGCGGGGGGTAGACCCCCTCAGTTGACGCCTGATTTGATGGTGTGACAGTTGGAACAGGAGAAGCCTTCCGGGTTGGTCTCTGGATCGTACGTCGGCTGCTCGAGGAGCTTGGCCATCTCGGGCCAGACCTGGTCGGCCATGAACTGGGTCCAGCGCAGGTGCTCCGGGTCCTCCAGGTACGCTTCGAACTCCTCCGGCGGGGGAAGCGGAGGCACCTCGGCGCTCGGCATGGCGAAGGTGCCGTTTGCTGCGCCGCTGCCGTGACAGGTCTTGCACTCCATGCGCTCGAACTTGGCGTCGAAGGCGACGAAGATCTCCTTCATGTGCGGGAGGACGACGGCGTCCATGTACGCAGCGCGCTCGCCGAAGGACATCTCGTCGTAGGCCACGTCTTCCTTGTCTGGGTCCGTGCCAGGGTCGCTGTCCGACCCAGCACAGGCGGCCACGAAGAGCCCCAGACAGGCAGAGAGGCACGTCGTGATGGTGTCGCTTGTCCTTTTCATGTTCCTTGTCCTTGGCTGCGGTTCCGGTGAAGGCCTGTCGGGCCCACGGAGGCGCGTCTCGCCGAGCGCCGGGTTCCCGGCTCTCGAAAGGGCGAGCAGCGTCGCTCTAGTACCCAGACGAGCGAGGCGCTGTGAGATCGACAGGGGAGCGATCTTTTTTTGCCTCTCGAAGACGCCTGAAACGGGGGGTCTCCGCCCTCGACGCAGGTCCGAGATCGTCCGGTTCAGCCGAGACGCCGGCGCGGTGACGTCGATGCCGTCCGGGTCTCGTCGGTTCGGTTCGGCGCGCTGACGCATTGCATTGCCACGCTCGTGTTCACGGGTCGGTCGCACGTCACTGGAATCCGGCGCTGGAGCTGGGCGCTTCGCTCCGAAAGCGGCGGTGGCACGATGGAAAACCGTCGCATCTGCCGGGACAGAGTGAAACGCTGGCGCCGCGAAAGAGGGCTCGGGTCGCCGGGTCCTCGAGAGCAAGAGGAGAAGCGACGATGGCCTACATTGCGAGAACGCCGGAAGTACACGAGGGGAAGTGGGTCGGTGAGAGCAAGGAGTGTGTGGCGTTCGTGAAGCACGCCGCCCATGCGCCGTGGACGAGGGCCTGGAAGAAGGGCGAGCGGGTCGTCGGCAACCTGAGCATCCAGGCCGGGACCGCCATCGCCTGCGGCTGGGATGCGCACGGGAACTACCCGAGCAATCCCACGGGGAATCATGCGGCGATCTACATCGGGCAGGTCGGTGATCAGATCGAGGTGTGGGACCAGTCGCGCGACATGCCGGTCGCTCGGAGGACGAAGTTCCACAAGGAGGATCGGGCGTACCACGTGATCGAGTAATCGCAGGCCGCTGGGCTGCCGCGCACCACGCCGCGTTCGGCAGCCCAGCTCCATACCGAGAAAATCGTCAGCAGACACGACATCGACAACGAGCGCGACACGTCGCGTGATGAACACGGCCATGTGCCTGCATGCGCATGTCGGCCGACGTCGGGCATCGTCAGCCCACGTCCGCACGTCTCGGACTCCGACCCACGATTTCGGCAAGACGAGGCGCTCGTTTCGTGAACATTCTCCTCGACGTTTGCCTTTGAAGCACACTGTCGTGCGAAAAGGGCGATGACGCGCCAATGCTTTGACGCTCCATCATTTGCTCACCCGTGAGCGAGACATGGTGATAACCATCACCAGCGCGTCGGGCGCCTCGCGACGGGGAAGGCGAGCTTGGGCCTTTCTGCGCGCGGTGTTCTCTGGGGGCGCGTCATCCAGCAATGAGGTCATGCATGTCGATGAGGCTACGAGGTCGTCACGTGGGGTGGTTCCTTGCCGCGCTGGTGAGCGGAGCGGTCGCGATGGTCGGCTGCGCGGTCGGCGGGGAAAATGAGGAAGGACCGGCGGAGGTCGTCGAGGGGCCCGGTGTCGAGGAAGGGGACGAGGCGCGGGTCGATGTGGAGCCTCTCCACCTGGGAGACCGAGGGCCTGAGGTCCGCACGCTTTATGGCTACCTGAAGGCGTTCGGCTACTTCCCCAATGCCGAGCTGCACGAGTTCATCGGCTGGAAGCCGGTGTTCGACCAGGAGCTCACCGACCCCGAGGTCTTCGACGAGACGCTCGAGCGGGCGCTGACGCTGTACCAGCTCGCCCACGGGCTCCCGAGTGACGGAACGGTCAATGCGGAGACGCTGGCGCTGATGGCGAAGCCGCGGTGTGGCTTCCCTGATTACTATGCCGGTCCGCATCCGTTCAATGTGCAGGACGGGGTGTCGAACTACGTGCTCTCGGGCCTCAAGTGGAACAAGAACGCGCTGACGTATTCCTTCGCGAACCACACGACGGATCTTCCCGCGGCGAACACGGAGTCGGACATCCGCCAGGCGTTCAACCGGTGGGCCGCGGTGACGCCGCTGAGCTTCACGAAGGCGGGCGGGACGACCGATGTGCGGATCGGCTTCTATCACGGCGATCACGGTGACGGTCATCCGTTCGATGGGCCGTACGGGGTGCTGGCCCATGCGTTCTACCCGAGCCACGGGGGGACTCATTTCGACGAGGCAGAGAACTGGACGCAGAACGGGACCGGGATCGATCTCTGGTCGGTGGCGTTGCACGAGTTCGGTCACACGATCGGGCTCAATCACTCGGCCGACACGAATGCGGTGATGTACGCCGCCTATACGGGTCCCCGGCGGGAGCTGCACCACGACGACATCAGCGGAGCGCAGGCGATCTATGGGCAGAAGACGATCGGGTGGTCCTGGTCGGGTCCCATGGCGGGACGCTTCTGCACGCTGATCAACGAGCCTGCGGATCCGCATCACTGGAACGACAACTACCTCTGCTCGACGGTCAACTACGGGTTCCAGTGGAGCTATGCCGGGCCGATCGCGGGAATGCGCTGCACGCAGATCCACGAGGGCTCGGAGCCCGCGGCTCACACGTGGCACGACAACTACCTGTGCGTGCCGAACAACAGCCCGCTCAACCTGGTGTGGTCGTCTGCGGGTCCCATCGATGGCAGGACGTGCACGCAGATCATCGAGCCGGGTGATCCGCACACCTGGCACGACAATCACCTCTGCTATTGAGAGCATCGGGGATCGCGCCGCAGTCCAGCGCATTCTCTCTGCATTGATGCGGGTTGAAACGAGGCGCGGTCGCCGTGGCTGACGGCGCCGCGCCATCGCGGAGTCGGGGGGGAGAGACGAGGCGGTCTCCGGGAGAGCGGGTCTCCCGGAAGCCGTCTACCGCGAGAGGTTACCGGCAGCAGGCGCCGCCGTAGAACCCACCGTAGCCCGGTCCGTAGAACCCGCGGCCGCCGTAGCCACCACCGTAGCCCGGTCCGTAGAACCCGCGGCCGCCGTAGCCACCACCGTAGCCCGGTCCGTAGAACCCGCCGTACCCGCCACGGAACCCACCGTACCCGCCGTGGAACCCACCGTACCCGCCGTGGAACCCACCGTACCCGCCACGGAACCCGCCGTGCTCGAGATCACCACCCTTCTCGGCAGCTTGTTCATCCTCGAGCGCGGCAGATGCCTCGGCGGTCTCCTCGTCATCCGCAGCGAGGGCCTGGTCTTCGTCGACGACGGCCTCGTCCTGAGCAGCGATCTCCTCGTCTCCGTAGAGCATGGCCTCGTCGTCGGTGCCCTCGTCGGCCTGCACCGTGCAGCCCAGCCCGAGCAACCCAGCCGACGCGATCGACAGCAGAGCGATACCACCAGGTAGAATCTTCTTCATGACGTACTCCTCTCTACTGATTTCGATGCCCCCCCCACCTCGGCGAGGTAGACAGCATCGCCATCACAGAGTGTTTTGCACTGCCCTCGCTCGAACCTAAGTGGCTGGTCACGAGTGGAACCGAGATTCTTTTCGTCGGTGGGAGGGATCGAATGAGAGTCGCTATCGTCCATCCCAACCCGAAGTTTCTCGAGGTTCGAGGCGAGAGATCGCGCGCTTCAAGGCGTCGACTGCTTTTCCGACGGACCCGAGGCACCTGGAGGCGAGGGAATCCTCGGTGAAGAACCCCGAAACCGGCCGGACCATGCCGACCAGAGAGACGGGAACTGGCCAGGTTCGAGGGGGAAAGCGCGGGTGATGCCGAGAGCCGAGGGACACGGCCAGGCGACACGGCTCGACAGGTCGGCGTCTACGTATCCTGAAGGGTCGGTCGCTCGGTCTGGCTGAACGGTCGGTGTCGGTACCGTCGGTGTCGGTTCGGTCAGGCAAGTAGAGCGAGGCTTTCGCGGGCTTCAGAGGCCCACGTTGAGCACTGGCGCGAAGGGTAGCCCCCCGTCGTCGGAGATGTTCACCAGCCCGAGCTGCACGCCGCGCAGCTTCCCCGTCAGGTTCACGAGTCCTGCCTGGAGGCCGGTGGTCTGTTCCGTTTTGTTCACGATGCCGATCGATGCGCCAGCGAGCTCCCTGGTGACGAGGTTCACGAGCGCGCTGATCTGCGCGACCCCGCGAAACGCTCTCGTTGCGCCATTGAAGATCAGGGCGGTTTGCAGGAAGCCGTTGAAATGCTGGTCGACGAAGTTTCCCACGCCAAACTGGCCGAACCCGTCGAAGGAGCCGTTCGTCACGACGTTGGCGAATCCGGCCTGGAGCACGCCGTGAAAGGAGTCGGCGGCGTTGATGAATCCGAGCTGCCCGAACCCATAGAGGTGACCACCGACGTAGCTCAGGATGCCGAACTGGCCGATGCCCATCAGCGGGCCGCGGGTGACTTCGTTGAGCAGACCGATCTGAGCGAGGCCGACGAACCTGACGTCTGCGGCCGCAGGGTCCTCGACACGGACGTTGTTGACCAGGCCGAGCTGGAGGCCGCCCATGAAGGTCGCGGCGTGGTTCATCGCGGAGATCTGCAAGGGGCCGAGGAAGGTGACCGCCTCGTTCCGCGCCAGGGAGAGCTGAAGGAGGCCCACGAAGCGTTCGTCGGCGCGCGTGTAGGCGAGGCCGAGCTGCACGGCGCCGCCAAAGTCGCGGGCGCTGCTCTGGAAGAGGCCGAGCTGGGCGAGGCCCACGAACCTGTCCGCCCTGGGGGTGAGGCCAGTGCGCCCACGCTGCGGCCGGGTGGAGCAGCGCGAGCGCGAGAAGTCCGGCAGGGAACTGCGCGCGGGCAGGGGCTCGAGGGCTCATGGGGGGATGCCATGAAACCAGAAGATTCGCCCGAGGTTACAGAGGATGGCATGAGCGCGACGAGGGCGCGCTCAGCCTGGATGAGTACGTTCAGCGGCCGCAAGCGCAGTACGTGCAGCCCGTGCGGCGGTCGAAGGCGCAGATGCCGCTTCGATCTCTCCACCGGCCACCGTCACAGCGGCAATACTCGTACGCTCGGAAGCAACCATCGGTGAAGCAAGCGCGAGGGGGTCCCCAGCCGCCAGGTCCCCAGCCGCCGCCGCCGTGTCCGGGTCCGCCAGGGCCGCCGTGTCCGGGTCCGCCGGGGCCGCCAGGGCCGCCGTGTCCGGGTCCGCCGGGGCCGCCAGGGCCGCCGTGTCCGGGCCCGCCTGGGCCGCCAGGACCGCCAGGACCGCCGGGCCCGCCAGGGCCGCCAGGGCCGCCGCGACCATCGAGGTCAGCCGTCCCGTCGGTGCTCATGTCGTCGCAGCCTGCGGACTGATCGCTGTCTGTCGACGAATCATCGGTGATCGTGGCGTCCGTGGAGCCAGGATCCGCCTCGGGGGTCACCATGGCGTCAGGTGCCGTCGCGATCGATTCGTCGACGAGGGAGTCGTCCACGCCTTCGTCCGCTTGAAGCGCACACCCCACGCCGAGCAGCCCTACCGATCCGAGCGAGAGCAATGCTGCTCCGTATGACATAAGTCGGTTCTTCATGACCTGCTCCTGTGCAAGGCACCCCGGCGCCAGCTCCACGAGGGGAGAGGCACGTCGGCACCGGGAGATCTCTTGGTGCGCGTTGCGCCGCTCCCCAAGGGCTCTGCACAGGCACTGCGCCGATTCTTTTCTGTCGGTCTCGGTTCGAACGAGAATGGCGCCGCTTCGTCTCGGCCTGCTCTTCTCGCAATGGGCGGCTGTCACGATTGCGACGCTGCAAATGAATCTGACGACACGCGCTGCGTCGTGTCATGCGAGCAGACGGGAACGCTGCTGGTGAGCTTGCCGAGGCGGGGGAAGGAGGGGCGACCATCGCGCGGGGAGCCCCAGGCGGTGGGGGGCTGCCCTGCGCTGGGCTCGCTCAGATGAACGGCATCGACTGCGGTGCCTCTGGCTCGCCCTTCTTCGTCGGGTCGTGGAAGGTCGCCCAGTCGACGTCGCGCCCCGTCGGGGGGAGCACCTCGTGCTGCTCTGACGAGGGGTTCGGATCGATGTCCCGGCCCTGGCAGTGGAGGTGGGTCTTCGCGATCATGTGCGCCGATACCGGCGCCGTCAGGAAGAGGAACAGCGTGATCAGCAGTTCGTGCGCCGAGTAGAGGCCGGCGTAGGTCGGGAAGTAGACCATCGACGCCACCAGGCAACCGCCCACACCGAGCGTGGTGGCCTTGGCGGGGCCGTGGATGCGCGTCATCAAGGAGGGGAGCTTGGCGAGCCCCCACGAACCCATCAGGGCGAAGAAGCCGCCCATCACGAGCAGCACGGAGATCACGGTCTCGGCGAGCAACTTCATCGCATCACTCCACGATGTCCCCGCGAAGGAGGAACTTGCAGTAGGCCACCGTGCCCACGAAGCCGAAGATGGCGAGCAGGAGCGCCACCTCGAAGTAGGTGGCGTTGGTCTCCCGGATGCCGAACAGGATGATCAACGCGATGGCGTTGATGGTGATGGTGTCGAGCGCGAGGATGCGGTCGACGTTCGTGGGGCCCTTGACCATGCGGTAGACGTTCAGGGTCATCGCGAGGCCGACACAGACGAAGGCGAAGCCGAGGGCGTACGGGATCATGCGAAGATCCTCTTGAGGGGGGCCTCGTAGCGGGACTTGATGCGGGCGATCTCCGCGGCGGGATCCGCCACGTCGATGGCGTGGAGGAGGAGGGCGCGGCGGTCGGCGGCGAGGTCGCTGGAGACGGTGCCTGGGGCGAGGCAGAGCGTGGCGGCGAGCATGGAGACGGCCTCGGGGTCGTCGAGATCGAGGGGGATGACGAGCCAGTGGGAGCGGAGGTCGCGGTTGTGGCGGAAGAGGACCAGCCACGCGATCTGGAAGTTGGCGATGACGATGTCCCACACGACGACGCCGAAGTAGTGGACGAGGGTCCAGTTGAGCCGGATCCTGGGTCGGTCCGGCCAGAAACGGCGGGTGACGAACGGGATGATGGCGCCGGCGACGAGCGCGAAGACGACGTTCGCCATCGAGAGTTTGTTGATCAGCAGCAGCCACACGCTCGCCAGAAGCACGGACATCACCGGGTGGGGGAAGAGCCGGCCCAGGAGGGAGCGCTCGGTGGTGTTCGGGGGCGTATTCATCGGGGTCCCAGGACGGCAGTGACGTAGGCAGCCGAGTCGAAGAGCTGCTCGGTGGCCGCGGTCAGGTAGGTGGTGACGGGGCCAGCGAAGACCGTGAGGGCGATCAGGCCTGCGAGGGGCGCCGCAGCGCCGACGAGGGTGAGGATGGGGTGCGGGGGGACCTTGGCGTGGATGTCGGTGCCGACGGCCGCGCTCTCCCAGAAGAGGAGGCTTCCCGCACGGGCGAAGCCGAGGAGAGCGAGGACGGTGGTGCTGAGAATGCAGGCCCAGATCCAGGGGGCGCTGGCGCTCTCGCGGACGCCATTGAGGATCATCAGCTTGCCGAGGAAGCCCGAGAGCGGTGGCAGGCCGACGAGGGCGATGGCGGAGAGGAAGAAGAAGACCGAGAGGAGCTCGATCTGGGGGAAGCGAGGGCTCGGGGTGAGGGCGTCGCCGTAGTCGCCGCGGCGCCTGGCGATGAGGTCGACGGTGAGGAAGAGGGCAGCGCCAGCGAGGGTGGAGTGCAGGGTGTAGTAGAGCGCGGCGGTGATGGCCGCCGGCTGGAAGACGGAGGTGGCGGAGAGCAGGGTGCCCATGGATCCGACGACGGCGAAGGCGGCGAGGTCGCGCAGGTTGCGGGCGGCGAGCACGCCGATGAAGCCGAGGGCGAGGGTGAGCAGGGCGGCAGGGAGCATCCAGGCGGCGGGGGCCCAGGCGGACTCTCCCGCGTCGGCGCCGAAGATCAGGATGGTGGTGCGGATGATGGAGTAAGCGCCGACCTTGGTCATGATCGCGAAGAGGGCGGCGACCGGGGCGGAGGTGCTGGCGTAGGTGCGTGGGAGCCAGAAGTGGAGCGGGACGAGCGCGGCCTTGAGGGCGAAGACGGCGATGAGCAGGAGCGCGCCGGCGCGCATCAGGCCCTGGTCGGCAGGGGGGGCTCCGGCCACCCGGATGGCCATGTCGGCCATGTTGAGGGTCCCCGTGACGCCGTAGAGGATGCCGACGGCCACGAGGAAGAGGGTGGAACCGGCGAGGTTGATCACCACGTACTGCACGCCGCCCTTGAGCCGCGCGGCGCCCTGGCCGTGCAGCATGAGGCCGTAGGACGCGATGAGCAGCATCTCGAAGAACACGAACAGGTTGAACAGGTCGCCCGTGAGAAAGGCGCCGTTCAGGCCGAGGATCTGGAAGTGGAACAGGGGGTGGAAGTGCCAGCCTCTGCGATCGAGATCGGAGGAGGTGGCGTACGCGAGCACCGCGAGGGACAGGATGGCGGTGAGGAGCACCATCATGGCCGAGAGGCGGTCGAGGACGAGGAGGATGCCGAAGGGGGCAGCCCAGTTGCCGAGGGCGTAGGTCGCGATGTCGCCGCTCGATGCGCGGGCGGTGAGGGCTGCGCCGAGGACGACCCAGGTCATGCAGGCGCCCAGGGAGACGAGGCGCGCGAGGCGGAGGTGGCGCCGGCGCATGACCAGGAGGATCAAGGAGGCGACGAGCGCCGGCAGGGTCAGCGGCGCGATGAGCAGGTGGTTCATGAAGAATGCCTCGTCGATGCGTCGGCTTCGCCGTCGACCTGGTCGGTGCCGGTCTCGAGGAAGGTGCGCAGGGCGAGGACGAGCACCAGCGCGGTCATGGCAAAGGCGATGACGATGGCCGTCAGGACGAGCGCCTGGGGCACGGGGTCGGCGTACTCGGTGGCTGCTGCGTCGAAGATGGGGGGACGGTCGACGATGAGGCCGCCCATGGCGAACAGGAAGACGTTGATGGCGTAGGACAGGAAGGCGAGGCCGAGCACGAGGTCGAAGGTGCGGCCGCGGAGGAGCAGGTAGATGCCCGCCGAGGTAAAGACGCCGATGGCCGTGGCGACCAGGAATTCGAGGCTCATTCCGCACCTCCGGGGTCGGTCATCCTGGAGAATCGGGCCCGGCTGGTGCGGCTCTCGGGGCCTCCGGGATCGGTCACGCTGGAGAGCCTGACCTGGCTGGCGCGGGCCTCCTCTTCTTCGTTCTTGGCCGCCCATTGCTTGGCCCGCTTGGATGCGGCGGCGAGCTGGGCCAGGGCGAGCATGACGGCGCCGACGACGGCCAGGCTGACGCCGATGTCGAAGACCATGGCGGTGGACAGCTCGAGCTCGCCGAGGACGGGTACCTCGAAGTGGCCGAAGGCGCTGGTCAGGAAGGGGACGTCGAAGACGAGTGCGCCGAGGCCCGTCAGCGCAGCGACGAGCACGCCCCAGCCGATGAGGGCGTGGTGATCGGGTCGGACGCGGAGGTCCGCCCATTTGAAGCCGGAAGCGAGGTATTGCATGAGGACGGCGAGGGAGATGACCAGGCCGGCGATGAAGCCTCCTCCGGGGCTGTTGTGGCCTCGGAGGAAGACGAACACGGCGGTGAGCACGGCGAGCGGGAGCAAGAGGCGCGTCGCCATCACGAGCACGAGAGGATAGCGCTCGGGTGAAAGGTCGCGCGCCGGTCGCCAGCGAGAGAGGCGGCGGCCCGCCTGGCCGCGGTTGGCGGTCTCGAGGAGGGCGAAGATGGTGAGCGCGGCGATGCCGAGCACGGTGATCTCGCCGAAGGTGTCGAAGCCGCGGAAGTCGACGAGGATGACGTTGACGACGTTGGTGCCGCCACCCTTGGGAAGAGCGTTCTTCCAGTAGAAATCGGAGATGGGGTGGTGCTCGCGGGTCATCACCGACCAGGCGGCGGCGCCCATGCCGACGCCTCCCAGAACGGCGAGCACCGCGTCGCGGACGCGCCGAGGGACGGAGCTCTCGCGCGGGGTCTCCTTGGGGAGGAGGTTGAGCGCGAGCAGCATGAGCAGGATGGTCACGACGTCGACCGAGACCTGCGTGAGGGCGAGATCGGGCGCAGAGAGGAAGACGAAGCCGAGCGCGATCACCATGCTGATCACCCCCATGAAGAGCAGGGGGGCGTAGCGGCTGCGGTGCAGGACGAGCACGGCGCCGGTGCAGACGAGCAGGACGAGCCAGCCGACGACGGTGAGGGCGCGGACGGGGAGCGTGGGTCGCGTGCCGCCCTCGTGGGTCACGCCCCAGAAGCCAGCGAAACCGAGCACGATCGCGGTGCCGATGAAGAAGGCGAGGTAGCGCTGGAGCGAGCCGTTGTGGAGGGCCACGGTCAGCTTGCGGCTGCCCTTCACGGCGGCGACGACGACCGCCTCGAACCCGGCGGCGGCCTCCGGAAGGCCGAGGCGCTGCCAGAGAGAGCCGGCCCTGAAATGCACGGCCAGCAGCGAACTGCCGCCAATCACGGCGACGACGCTCATGCCGAGCGCCGGGGTGAACCCATGCCACAGGCTCAGCGCGACCTCGGGAGGCTCGGCGCCGATGACGGCGGTGGAGGTCGCGCGCACCAGGGGCCCGGCCACCGTGGCGGGGAACAGGCCGATGAGGATCACCAGGACCACGAGGAGCGCCGAGGGGGCCCACAGGCCGAACGGCGGGTCGTGAGGGGCGCCGAGGTCGTCACTCCGCCTGGGGCCGAAGTAGGTGTGGACGATGTAGCGGAGCGCGTAGGCGACCGAGAGGGTGGCGGCGAGGGTGGCGATCGCGGGGACCAGCCAGGCCTGCCCGAGCCAGGGGGTGTGGGCCGCCTCTTCGAGCATCATCTCCTTGGAGAGGAAGCCGTTCAAGGGTGGCAGGCCCGCCATGGAGGCCGCAGCGAGCACGCCCAGGGTGGCAGAGATGGGCATGATCGACGCAAGGCCGCCGAGGCGCTTCAAATCACGGGTGCCGGTCTCGTGGTCGACGATGCCGGCGTTCATGAACAGCGCGGCCTTGAACGTGGCGTGGTTGATGAGGTGGAACACGCCGACCACGGCGGCCATCGGGGTACCGAAGCCGAAGAGCATGGTCAGCATGCCGAGGTGGCTGATCGTGGAGTAGGCGAGGAGGCCCTTGAGGTCGTCCTTGAACAGCGCGGTCACCGCGCCGAAGAGCATGGTCACGAGGCCGGTGGTGGCGACGATGTAGAACCAGGCGTCGGTGCCGGCGAGCACGGGCCAGAGGCGCGCCATGAGGAAGATGCCTGCCTTCACCATGGTGGCGGAGTGCAGGTAGGCACTGACCGGCGTGGGGGCGGCCATGGCCTGCGGTAGCCAGAAATGGAACGGGAACTGCGCCGATTTGGTGAAGCAGCCGCCGAGGATCAGGAGGAGCGCGGGGAGATAGAGCGGGGACGCCTGGATCGCCTCCTTGCGCTGAAGGATGTCGGTGAGTTCGAACGAGCCGGCGATGTTGCCGAGAAGGATCAGGCCGCCGATCAGCGAGAGCCCGCCGGCGCCGGTGATGGTGAGCGCCATCCGCGCGCCCCGTCGCGCTTCGGCCTGGTGACGCCAGTAGCCGATCAGCAGGAACGACGAGAGGCTGGTCAGCTCCCAGAAGATCAGGAGCAGGAGGACGTTGTTCGAGAGCGCGATGCCCACCATCGCGCCCTGGAACAGGAGCAGGAAGCCGTAGAAGCGACCCATCGGGTCGTCCTTCGCCAGGTAGAACCTCGCGTAGACGACGATCAGCAGGCCGATGCCGAGGACCAGTCCTGCCAGGACGAGGCCCAGAGGATCGAGGAAGAAGCTCGCGTGAAGGCCCAGGGAGGGGACCCACGCGAAGCGCTCTCGGACGACCTCTCCAGCGAGCACGCGGGGCGTGAGCGAGCCCAGGAGGGCAAGCGCCGCCGTGACGACGAGCCCAGCAGAGACCGCGCATGCATTCCGGCCTGCACGGATCATGAGGGCCGCCACAGGGGCGCCCAGAAAGGGAAGCAGCGCGAGAAGAGCCAGGATCACGCGGCCTCCGGCCAGATCGAACGTTTCACAGACCACCTGAGCGTTGACGTTCCAGTTCGGACGCGCTCTCTCCACCGCGCGTCAGGGCAAGCGACTCGGAAGCGGAGCCCTCGAAAGCCAGACTCTTCCGCACCTTAGTTCAGTTTTCGAGATTGTTTCACGAGTATCGCCCCGCTCTCGTTCACGCCGCGCCGAGAAGATGCCGGGATTTCCCCGATACAGGGTGTGCGCGCCGTTTCGCGACGGTGCGTTGCGTGCGCGATTTCGCGCCTTAAAGTGACCTCCGATGCGTCCCTCGTCCCGGCAGCTGTTGCGCGCGCTTCGCGTGTTGCTCGCCTGCCTGACGCTGACGCTCCTCACCGCGCCCTTCGCTCCTGGGCGCGGCGCGATGGACACGGTGGTCCTCGTCGCGCAGGCCTCCAGCGCCACCCACGAGTCCGCGACCCGCACGACGGCTCATGAGGTGGCGACGAAGGTGTCGCGCATCGAAGCGACGTGGAGCGCTCCAACCCGCGCTACGAGGGTCACGGACCCGGGCGAAGTACCGCAGCGCTCATCTCCGCGGTGTGCCGACACGATCGGCGAAGATCTCTACCTGCACAACTGCGTGCTCCTGCGCTGAGACGGGACGCGAACGTCGCGCTTTCGCTCGCTCACATCGCCAGGAGAGAACCATGTCTCGTTTCATGCGTCGCGCTCGCGCGAGGGCAAGGCGGAGCATCGTCCGTCGCTTGCTCGACGTGCTGAGGTCGTTGCTGCGTGCCTTCGTCTGGGGGTCTGCCGCCCTCGGACCGGTGGCTGCCCCACCACCGCCACCACCGCCGCCGCCCATCGAGAGCCGGGAGGACCAGAGCGCGTCGCGCGACCAGCAGTGAGTCGAGGTCCACGCTTCACCCCCCTCCATGCGCGCGTGCTACATGGCCATGCATGGAGAATCCCGCGCTGACCGACCATCCCATCCACGAGCTGCTGGTACGGCGCTTCAGCCCCCGCGCCTTCGGACCCGAGTCGGTGTCGACCGAGCAATTGCTCTCGCTGCTGGAGGCTGCGCGATGGTCTCCTTCGTGCGCCAACGAACAGCCCTGGTCCTACGTCGTCGCCCGCCGTGAGGACACGGAAGCCTTCGCGCGGCTGCTGAGCTGCCTGGTCGAGAAGAACCAGGTGTGGGCGAAGCACGCGGCCGTGCTGATGATCTCGGTGGCACGCACGCATTTCGTGAAGGGCGAGAAGGTGAACCAGCACGCCTGGTACGATGTGGGTCAAGCGACCGCGTTGCTGACGGTGGAGGCGACCGCGGTGGGGCTGCGGGTGCACCAGATGGCGGGCTTCGACGCTGCCAAGGCGCGCGAGGTGCTGCGGATCCCCGCAGGGCACGAGGCGGTCGCGGCGATCGCTCTCGGTCATCCAGGCGATCCGGAGACGCTGCCCGAGGATCTGAAGCAGCGGGAGCTGGCGCCGCGTCAGCGCAAGCCGCTCTCCGACTTCGCGTTCGGCGGTGCGTGGGGCGAGTCGGTTCCCAGCGAGGAAAAGTAGTCGAACACACGAAGCGCCTCCCGCGGGAGGAGCGTGCTACGACGGGGCGATGGCGGAGGCTTCGCGGGTAGCCAGAGCGGCGTTCGTTGCAGTCGTGACGGGGCTCTGGGCTCCCGGGAGCGCGTGGGGCAGCGAGGATGAGCTGCCCTCATCCGAGGAGCGTGACGTCGAGCCGACGGCTGCCTCCACCGCCACGACCTCCTCCAGTCCAGGCGATCCCGTGAGCCCCGCAGACACGACCGCGAACCCTACCGACGCGGCGGCGCGATGGTGCGCGCCCGAGCTGGAGGAGCTCGCGGACGAGGTGTGCGTGTTCTCTCCCACGCGGGAGGCCTCGGGTCCGCGCACGCTGGTGATCTCGCTGCACGGGGTGATCTCGCCGAACTCGGGCTGGCAGTGGGCGCAGCAGCGGGGCGCAGCACGGATCGGGGCGCGCTACGGGGCAACGGTGCTGATGCCCCACGGGCGGCAAGGGATCGGGCCGAAGGGGATGGAGTCGTGGTGGGCCTGGCCCACGGCCGACGCGATGCAGAAGGCCCACGAGGATGCGCTGATCGCGCAGTGGGATGCTGCGCGCGCGACGCTGGAGCAGCGCGATGGGCGTCGGTTCGAGCGGGTCTTCGTCTTCGGGTTCTCGAACGGGGCCTACTACGCGACCTCGCTGGCGCTGCGAGGCAAGCTGCCGGTGGACGGGTACGCGGTGTTCGCCGGCGGGTCGGGCGCGAAGTACCTGGAACTCGCAGGGCAGCGGACGAAGCAGCGGGCACCGATCTTCGTGGCCTGGGGTGGGAAGGACAAGGCACACCGTGATCAGCAGGCGCTCGCGAGCCTGCTGAAACGGCTGAAGTGGCCCTCGGCGTCGCTGGGCGCACCGCGGGCCGGACACACGGTGACCGATGCGCAGGTGACGAAGGCGATGGCGTTCCTGAGCGGCAAGGAGAAGGCGACGGACGCAGGCCGCCCGGAAGAGGCGACGAGCCAGCAGGGCACCGGAAAGCGTGGCGACGTCGAGCGCGATGCGAAGGCTCGGCGAGCGCCTGCAGGAAAGAAGGGGGCAGTCCGCGCACAGACGCCGAAGAAGGCGCGCTGACGCGGGTCAACGACCGCCGCAGATCGCGACGGCGGAGTGAGGCCGAGACAGGATCCGGGCCGTGTTCACCAGGGCGGTGTGGGTCAGCGCTTGAGGGAAGTTGCCCAGGAAGCGCTGGTGCCTCACGTCGTACTCCTCGCTGAGCAGGCCGACGTCGTTCTGGAACGAGAGCAGGCGCTCGAAGAGCCCGCGTGCCTCGTCCTGTCGACCCAGGAGCGAGAGACAGTCCGCCAGCCAGGCGGTGCACGCGAGGAAGGCCCCCTCTCCCGGAGGCAGGCCGTCCGTCTCCTGCGCGGGCAGGTAGCGCAAAGTGAGGCCGGTGTCGTCGGTGAGCCCGCGCTGGATGGCGTCGACCGTGCCCACGACCCGCGGGTCGTTTGCAGGGAGAAAGCCCACGAGGGGGATCATCAGCAAGCTCGCGTCGAGGGCATCCGTTCCATAGAACTGGGTGAACGTGCAGGCGCGCGGATCGTAGCCTTGCGCGCAGACCTCGGCGTGGATCTGCGCGCGCAGCTCCTGCCAGCGCTCCACGGGCCCCGGGAGGCCGTAGCTCTGCGCGTCGCGGATGGCGCGATCGAACGCGACCCAGGCCATGACCTTGGAGTGGGTGAAGTGGCGTCGAGGCCCCCGGACCTCCCAGATGCCTTCGTCAGGCTCCTGCCAGCGGTGCTCGAGGTGTTCGAGGAGGGCGCACTGGAGGGCCCAGGCCTCGCTGTCGAGCTGGATGCCCGAGCGGCGGGCGTGGTGGATGCAGTTCATCACCTCGCCGAAGACGTCGAGCTGAAACTGGTCGACCGCGGCGTTGCCGATGCGGACCGGGGACGATCCTTCGTAACCGGGGAGCCAGGGGAGTTCGATCTCGGTGAGGCGCCGCTCGCCCAGCACGCCGTACATGATCTGGAACTGTGCCGGGTGGCCCGCCACGGCGCGCAGGAGCCACGCACACCAGGCCTCGGCCTCGGTGTAGTAGCCGGATTCCATGAGGGCGAGCAGGGTGAAGGTGGCGTCCCTCAACCAGCAGAAGCGGTAGTCCCAGTTGCGCACGCCGCCGATCCGCTCGGGGAGCGAGGTGGTTGCGGCGGCGACGATGCCGCCACTCGGGAGGAAGGTGAGGGCTTTGAGCGTGAGCAAGGAGCGGAGTACGTGCTCGCGCCACTCGCCCCGGTAGGTGCACTGCGCCGACCACTCGGACCACCAGGCCTCGGTCGCGGAGAGCTCGGCGAGCGGGTCGAGTTCCGCGGGAGGAGGCTCGGTCGACGGGTGCCACACGAGGACGAGCTGCACCTGGTCCCCTGCGGAAAGGGTGAACTCCGCACGCAAAACGGCCTCGTCCGCGTCATCGAAGGTGACGGTGATGCCTGCCCGCCCCAGATACAACGAGAGCGCGTCGGGGCCCGCGAGCGCGGTGAGGCTGGCGCCCTGACGACGGATCCAGGGGAGGGTCGCGCCATAGCCGAAGCGGATCTTCAGCTCCATGGCCAGGACGACGGTGCCGGAGACGCCCTCGACCACCCGGAGCAGGTCCGGATCACGCTGGCGAGGCGGCATGCAGTCGACGAGGCGCGCCGTCCCGTGCTCCGTCTCGAAGAGCGTCTCGAGCACCAGGGTCCCCGGACGATAGCGGCGTGTGACGCGGTGAGCGGCGTCGCGGGGGGCGATCTTCCAGCGGCCATGGCGCTCGTCTCCGAGCAAGGCGGCGAAGCAAGCGTCGGAGTCGAAGCGGGGAAGGCAGAGCCAGTCGATGGAGCCGTCGCGACCGACGAGGGCAGCGCTCTGGGTGTCTCCGATGAGGGCGTAGTCTTCGATGCGCGCGGTCATGCCTGCTCTCGGTGCGGGGAGGTCCGGAAGCGTACCCCCGGCGGGTTCGCCCGGCCCGTGTCCACCGCAACGCCAGGGGCGGGTGAACGCTGGACACCAGCCATGGTCACCCCTCGCGGATCGAGGTCGCTTCAGGGATGCCTGGCAGGGGCGCTGGCGCTGGCTCGTCGACCGACTCGTCCCCCAGCAGGTCCTGGACGTAGACGCGCCGAGTGAGGGTGACCAGGACCGCCGAGAACGGTGTGGCGAGCACGACGCCGAGGCCACCGAACAGGAGCCCCATGACGAGCTGGCCGGACAGGGTGAGGGCGGGCGGGAGCGAGACCGTCTTCTTTTCGATGAGGGGCGTGAGCACGTACCCCTCCAGGTTCTGCACCACGAGGTAGAGCACGACGACGTAACCGGCGTGGCTCGGCCCTTCGAGCAGCGCGAGCAAGACGGCGGGGATCATCGAGAGCAGCGGCCCGATGTACGGGACGAAGTTCATCACCCCCGCGAGCAGCGCGAGGGTGAGGGCGAGAGGGTTGCCGAGGAGCATGAGCCCCACCCACAAGGCGACGCCGACGGCCGTCATGCCGACCAGCTTGCCGAGGAGCCAGCGGCCGAGGACATGACCGAGCTCGTCGAACACCTCGGCCGCGCGGGCCCGCCTTCGCAGCGGAAAGAGGCGCAGGAGGCCACGCCGGTAGAGTTCCGGCTCGAACGCGAAGAAGATGCCGAGCACGAGGAACACGAGGAAGCTCGTGGCCGCTCCGATCGTCGTCGAGACGACCTGGGTCGCGCCTTCCAGCACCCGCCGGGAGCGGAGCAGGTTCCAGTCGGGGGTGTTGGCGAGCAGCTCACGGCCCCAGGTGTAGCGCTCGAGGTACTCGCCGAGGCGCGCGGTCGCCTTGGGGAGGCGCTCGGCGAGTTCCTCGACCTGCGCGGCGATGGTGGACGCGAGCAGCCAGCTCCCCAGGCCGAGGATGCCCGCGAGGAGGAGCAGGACGAGAGCGAGCGAGATCGTCTCGGAGAGGGGCGTGTGACGGCTGATCCATCCCCGCAGCGTGGTGAGGAAGACGGCCAGGAGCGCGCTGGCGAAGACCAGGAGGAAGATGCTGGAGAGGGCGCCGAGCACCCAGAGTGCGAGCGCGATGACGGCGACGATGGCCAGCGCGACCTGGGCTCGGGCGGAGGTCGCGGTCGTCGACACGGCGCTCGGCGGGCGGGTATCGGACGCCGGCTGCTCTTGGTTCACGAAGGCTCTCCCTCTGCTCCGGACCCCGGGGACTCGGCCATGCTTCGGCCACCAGGACCCATGGGAGTCAAGCTCACGAAGTTCGCCGCGCGTGAAGCAGGGCGCCCCCGATTCCGCCATCATCATCGCTGGTATCGAGCGCCGGGCCCTCCCCTCCCTCTGCTCGGCGCCCTCACCTGGACAGGCGCGCTCGGGTCGGCGCATCCTGCCCATCTCCCGCTGGAGCGTGGCCCGACGTCCACGGGCCCGGCGGTCCAGGCAGCGACCCCGCCCATGACATCCAGCCCTCCCCGCATCACACCGGCCACCGTGGAGGCCCGGCTCCAGGAGATCTTCATCGCCGCGGAAGGCACGGCGCTCCGCAAGGAGGACCGAAAGAAGTCGGTCGAGGTGGCGGCGCTCCTCGGGGAAGTCGCCCGCGCCGGCCGTCGGCGGTTGCTGGTCGATGCGGCGGCGGGCAAGGCGTACGTCGGCCTGCTCGCGGCGGAGCTGCTGGAGGCGAGAGAGGTCGTGCTGATAGAGCGGGACGCTTCCCGGGTCTCTGCCTGCGAGTCCGCGATCCCGAAGCTCGCGGGCCGGCCGGCGGTGTCGGTGCGACAAGGAGATGTTGGCGATCACGCGCTCTGGCCCGCCGATCCCGACGTCGTGACGGCACTGCACGCCTGCGGCGAGGCGTCCGACCGGGTGCTGGACGCCGCGGTTCGAGCGCAGGCGCGCTGGCTCTTCCTCGTCCCCTGCTGTTACGCGGGCGCGGTCCCCTTCTCGGCGACGGCCGAAGCGCGGCTCGACGCCCTCGGTGTGCCGCGGCACGCGGAGGTGCGGCGTCGCCTGGTGATGGGCCTGATCGACGCCGAGCGGACGCTGCGGCTGGAAGCGGCTGGCTACGAGACGACGGTGGTCCCCTTCGTCGCCCCCACGGTCACCCCGCACAACCTGCTCTGGAGGGCGCGCCGCGCCGGCGAAGCGCGGAGGATGGCAGAGGCCGCGGAACGGCTGGCGGCGCTGCGGGCCGACGCTTTGCCTCCACGCACGCCATGCTAGAACTGCGCCGCCATGACCGTCTTGCAGGTGGCTGATCTCGGCTTCGGATACGGCGCGCGACGTCTTTTCCAGGGCATCACCTTCTCTCTCGAACAGGGCCAGCGCGCTGCCCTGGTCGCCCCGAACGGCGCCGGAAAGTCCACGCTGATGCGGCTGGTCGGCCGGGAAATGCCCCCGGACGAGGGCTCGGTCGTCCTCCGGAAGGGGGTCCGGGTCGCGTTCTTCCGGCAGTCGCACGAGCTGACGGCCGAGGGCACGGTGATGGAAGCCTTCCTCTCCGGCTTCGCCGACGCGCTCGCCTTGCGCCACGCGCTCACCGAGGCCCAGCACGCAGCAGCGAGCGGTAGCGAGGCAGACCTCGCGCGCCTTTCGGATCTCACCGATCGCTACCACCTGTCCGGGGGCGACGATCTGGAGCGCCGCGTGGAGATCATCGCCGGCCACCTGGGGTTCGGCCCGAAGGACATGGACCGGCCCGTCGGAAGCCTCTCCGGCGGCGAGCGCGGCAGGCTCCAGCTCGGCGTGGTGCTCGCGCTGGAGCCGGACCTGCTCTTGCTCGACGAGCCGACCAACCACCTGGACATCGAGACCATCGCCTGGCTGGAGCGGCATCTCGTGGCGATGAACAGCGCCATGCTCATCGTGAGCCACGACCGCGCGTTCATGGATGCGGTCTGTCCGCACACCATGGAACTCGGCACGAAGAGCTTCCGGACCTACCCCCTCAAGTACAGCGACTACGCCGTGGCCCGCGAGGAAGACCTCGCCCGCGAGCGGGAGCTGGTCGAGCGGCAGCAGGACATGATCTCCAAGACCGAGGACTTCATCCGCCGCAACATCGCGGGCCAGAAGACCAAGCAGGCACAGAGCCGGCGCAAGATGCTGGAGAAGCTCGACGTGCTCGACCGCCCCGAGGACGTGTGGGCGCTCGCCGAGAAGGTGAGCTTCCGCTTCGCGCCGGCAGCGCGCACCGGGGACATCGTACTCGACGTGCGCGACGTCGCCGCGTCGCGAGGCGGGCGGCAGCTCTTCTCGGGGGTGGAGATGCTGCTCCGCCGCGGGGACCGCCTGGGCCTCGTCGGACCGAACGGCACGGGCAAGACCACCCTGCTCAAGATCCTCGCCGGGCAAGGCGGCCCCGAGGATCAAGGGGAGGTCCGGCGTGGCACGAACCTGAACGAGGGCTACTTCGATCAGCACCTCGGCTCCCTGGACCCCGGCAAGTCGGCGGTCGAGGAGATCCGGAGCGTGCGACCCGACATGAACGTGGACGTGGCGCGGCAGTACCTGGCGCGGTTCCGCTTCTACGGCGACGACGCGCTCCGCCGGGTGCAGGGTTTCTCGGGTGGCGAGCGCAGCCGGCTCGCCCTCGGCAAGCTGCTCCTCGAGCCGCGCAACCTGCTGTTCCTCGACGAGCCGACCAACCACCTCGACATCCCCGCAGCGGAGATCCTCGAAGAGGCGCTGGTGGGGTTCGAGGGGACGGTGGTTCTCGTGTCCCACGATCGACGCTTCCTCGAGCGGGTGACGACCCGGATCATGGCGGTGCGCGACGGGCAGGTCGATCTCTACCCGGGTGGCTACAAGGACTGGATCGAGGCGCTCGATCGGCGCGCCGCCGCCGAGGCGGAGGCCGAGCAGCAAGAGCGCGAGGAGAAAGAAGCGGCGCGGCGAGGACCCGAGTCGAAGAGCGGACGCGCCGTGCGACGGAGCAGCTCGACACGCCCCAGTCCCGCCGCAGCGCAGCCAGCTCCCGACGATCCCGCCGCCCGGAAGCGCGCCTTCGAGGCCGACAAGGCAGCAGCCCGGTCGCTGGAGCGCAAGCGCAAGCGGGTCAAGGAGCTGGAGACCCAGATCGCCACGGGCGAGGCGGACCTGGCGGTGCTGCGCGAAGAACTGAAGCAGGATCCAGGTGGAGACTGGGCGAAGCTGGCGAAGAAGGCGTCCGAAGAGCAGGCGCTCAGCCGACGTGTCGACGCCGCAATGACGGAGTGGATGGCGCTCAGCGAGGAACTCGGCACGTCGGGAGGTGCGGGGTGAGTTCTCGTCGGGGGTGGCCCATCTCGCTCTTGCTCGGGGCATGCCTGGGGACCCTGGGCTGCAGCGAGAAGGTGGACGACGGGACGTCTCCGCGGCCGCTCGTGACCGAGCTGCCGAAGATCGAGCTGCAGGACGACACGCCGAACCTCCTGCTCACCTGGGTCGACGACAAGGGCGAGACCCACGTCACCATGAAGCCGGCCGACGTGCCCGCCGAAGGAAAGCCGATGGTGCGCGTGATCCTTTCCGACCGGGAGGAAGGCACGCGCGACACGTTCTACGTCGCCGATCTGACCCAGAAGGGCGAGAGCGGCAGCTACGTGGTGAAGACCATGGCGCGGCGGGAGTGGGAAGGCCTCCTCGAGAAGCGCCGCGCCGCCCACCTCGCGGCGCTCGCGCCCCCTCCCCCTCCCTCGCCGCCCCCGCGAGCGAGCGCCGGACCCCAGGCCGGCGCTGCCCCTGTGCAACCAGGCGCGGGGGTGCAGGGCGTGACGGTGATCATCTACGGCGCCTCGTGGTGCAGGCCCTGCCACGATGCCGCCGACTACCTTCGCCGCAAGGGCGTGACCGTGGTCGAAAAAGACATCGAGAAGACCCCGGCGGCCGCAGCCGAGATGCAGGAGAAGCTCGCCAAGGTGAATCGCCGTGGCGGCAGCATCCCGATCCTCGACGTGCGCGGTCAGATCCTCGTCGGCTTCAGCCCTGGCTCCGTCGATCGAGCGCTGGCTCAGGCGATGAGTGGCACGGCGCTGTGATGTCGTCCGACCCTGCGGCAGAGGCAGCGCATTGACACCCCCCTGGCCCGCGGCGATGGCTCTCCTCCGGGTGCAAGGAGGGACGGCATGGACAGGATAGCGACGCTCGGAATCGCGCTCTTCGCAGTGGTCTGCGGTGGATGTCAGGGTCAGGAGAGCGCGGAGACGTCGCCTGCGACGAAGCAGGAAGGGACGCAGACGCCACGCGCGTCGGGGACGTCGGGTGCGGTCACGGGCACGACGGCTGCGGCCGGAGGGACCCTGGCGCCGACGACGACGGCAGCGCCAGCGGCGACCGCAGCCGCCGCGCCTCCCGCGAAGGGGTACGATCTCTCGGCGATCAAGGCGATCCCCGACAACTGCGCTTCGGCCTCGGTGATCCTCACGTCTGCGCCCAAGAGCGTCGGCGCCAACTACGACTGGGCCATCTCCCGACAAGCGCTGCTCGCGAACCAGCAGTTCCGGGTCGTCCACCCCGGCCCTCCCACCTCACCCGGAGAAGTCTCGCTCGCGCCTTACGAGTACGGCAGCGCCTATGCGCTGGTCGCCCGTTGCAGCGACGGCGCCACGTGCAACCAGCTCGCCGCCATGTACAAGGCCATCGTCCGATCCAGCCGCCCTCAACCCATCTGCGGCCCGGTGCAAGGCATCGGAGCCTCGCCCGTCGCCGCGTTCCGCCTGGATGGCCACGAGGGCAACCTCCCCCGCGCACAGGACACGATCGCCGCGTGCGCGCGCCTGAGCGCCTGCCAGATCGCCACCGACCGCGCCACGCCCGGCGACCCGTTCCTCGAATGCCAGAAGAAACCGCAAGCCTTCAAGCGGGAGTGCGCCGCTCGCCATCCCTGCGCCGAGGTGCTGGCCTGCATGGCACAGTGAGTCTGGATGAAGCTTCTCGCCCTCAGTGACCTGCACGTCGGCCACCCCCGCAACCGCGAGGTCCTCGGCGAACTCACCCCGCGCCCTGACGACTGGCTCATCCTGGGAGGCGATCTCGGCGAGACCGAGGAGCACCTGCGCTGGGTCCTCGACACCCTCGGACCTCGCTTCCAGCAGCTCGTCTGGGTCCCGGGCAACCACGAGCTCTACGTTCATCCGGACGACACCGCGTCTCCACGGGGCGAAGAGCGCTACCTGCGCCTCGTCGAGCTATGCCGGGGCGCCGGCGTGATCACCCCGGAAGACCCGTATGTGACCTGGACTGGTGAGGGCGAACCGCACCTGATCGCCCCCCTCTTCCTCCTCTACGACTACAGCTTCCGGCCCGCGCACGTGGCCGAGCAGGACGCGGTGGCCTGGGCCATGGAGAGCGGGCTGCTCTGCTCGGACGAGATGCTGCTCGACCCGCGCCCCTACCCGAGCCGCACCGCCTGGTGCCACGCCCGCGTCGACGCCACCGCAGCGCGCCTGGCCGCAGCGCCCCCACTCCCCAAGGTGCTCATCAACCACTTCCCGCTGCGCGAAGACCTGGTGCGCCTGCGATGGATCCCCCGCTTCTCGATCTGGTGCGGCACGCGCAAGACCCATGACTGGCACCTGCGCTTCGGTGCAGGCGTGGTCGTCACGGGCCACCTGCACATCCCTCGCACCGACTGGGTGGACGGTGTTCGCTTCGAGGAGGTCTCCTTCGGTTATCCTCGCCAGCGTCCCCCGACGCTCCGCGCCGATGACTGCCTGCGAGAGATCCTCCCCGGGCCCCCGGCCCGGCGTGGCGCGTGACCACCACTCCCCCTGTCCCCGGACGAAGCCCGATGTCCTCCCTGCTCGAGATCCCGCCCGGCGTCGCGCACCTCTGGTACGTCTTCCACGAGGAAATCCAGGATCCAGGCCTCCTCGCCGCCTACCGCGACCTGATGACCCCCGAGGAGGCAGAGCGACAAGCCCGCTTTTACTTCCCCAAAGGCCGGCACGAGCATCTGGTCACGCGTGCGCTGGTACGCACCACCCTCTCCAGGTACGCCCCCGTGGACCCACGCGACTGGCGGTTCGTGGCAGGCGACAAAGGACGCCCGGAGATCGCGGCCCCCACAGGGAACGCGCGGCTACGCTTCAACCTGTCCCACACCGAGGGTCTCATCGCTTGCCTCGTCACCCTCGATCACGAGGTCGGCGTGGACGTGGAGTTCGTGGATCGCCCCTCCAGCACCGTCGACGTCGCCGATCGATTCTTCTCTCCGCACGAGGTGCGCGAGCTGCGCGCGCAGCCCGCGGAACGCCAGCGTGATCGCTTCTTCGACTACTGGACGCTGAAAGAGTCGTACATCAAGGCGCGTGGCATGGGCCTCTCCCTGCCCCTCGATCAGTTCTCGTTCCACCTCGGAAGCGAAGGGCTCGCGGCCGAGACCCGCCCGATGCGCGCCCGTGACGACATCGAGATCTCCTTCGATCTACAGCTCGTCGACGATCCGGAGAGCTGGCAGTTCGCTCTCTGGAGCCCTTCGACACGGCACCGCATGGCCGCCGGCGTCCGCAAAGGTCGAGGTGCCACCCCCTTCAAGATCGAGCTGCGCCAGACGGTCCCGCTCACCGGCCGCTGAAATCGGACGAAGCCCCCTGTTCGGAACACGCCCGAACCCGGAGCCAGAAGCCTGGACTGAAAGCGAAAGGACGAGAGGGCGGAGGAGAACCAGCAGCAGCGCTCGACGCCCCTCGACCGAGCGCTGCTCCGACAGCAGCGCCCGTCAGGGGGCGACTGCTGCTAGCGCGCCACCCGTCCCACCTTCGGCTGAGCCGGCTTCGAGGCGAAGCGCTTGTAGAGCTGATCCAGGGTGACGGTGACGTCGGCGTAGAACGTCGAGCCGATCGGGCTGTAGAAGACATTGCGCCGCTGCCCGTCCTCACCGATCTGGAACGCGGTGTTGTTGTACCCGATGTCCACCAGCAGCTCGGGCAGCACCTGGTACGCGAGGCTCACGTCGAACATCGTCAGCGCGCGGAGGCTCGTCCGGTTCTCCATCCGTGAGCCCGTCACGCAACCCGTGAGCGTCTGGGCCTCGCAGCCCGACGACTCGAACCTCGACGGGAACTGGCTCCAGAGCTGGGCCAGACCGTTCAGCTGCAGGTTGCCGTAGATCGGCATGAAGAACGAGAAGCTGGTGATGATCTGATCCTGGACGAGCGCGCCACCGGTGAGCTGATCGGAGATACCCGTCGTCCCGCCTGCCGTCTGCCGCGGGATGTTCAGATCCGAGTAAGTCGCCGTCGACGCACGGTTGAACTGGTGCTGCCAGGTCCCGCTCAGGGTGAAGAAGATGTTGTTCAACCCGTCCGCATCGCTGCCGAGCAGCTTCACCATCTGGCGAGCGCCCGCGCCGAGCGACGTGGTCATGTAGCGCCCCTGGTAGCGGCTCCACCGCGAGGTCGGCAGATCGATGCCACCGCTGACGATACCCCACGTCTTGTACTCACCACCGCCGGCCAGCGTCGGATCGCGCGCCGCAGCGGCACCTGCCGACGCCGCGCCCGTCCCACCACCGCCAGAGTACAGCGTGCGCGTGTAGGTCAAGCGCAGCGGGATGTCATTGACGTCGACGTCGCGCTCTCGCGCGGAGAAGTTGTTGTCGGTCAGATCCCAGCGCAGCGTCATCACGCTGCTCACGCGAAGCTGGTTCACCGGATCGCGGTGGATCATGTAGCCGGGCACGAACGAGAACGCCCAGAGGTAGTTCTCCGACTCGCGGCCGATCACGTCGGCGCCCACGCCGAAGATCGTCGTCGTCGCGCTCTGGTTCCAGTTGATCAGCGTACCGGCCCAGCGGTTGGGGGCCGGCGGAGCTGCAGGTGCCTCTTCCACGACCGGAGCCGCTGCGCCTGGCGCGTCGGGCTGAGCCGGCGCGGCGGGGGCCGGCGGAGTCACCTCCTCGGTGGCAGGCGGCGTCTCCACGGGCGGGTTCGGCTGATCGGGCTGCGGAGGCTGCTGTGCCCCAGCCGCACCGGGCGCAGCCTGCGCGCCGACCGAGCCGGTCGCACTGGCAGACCCCGCGGCTCCCGACCCGGAGAGGCCGAGCGACAGGGACCCACCCGCCACGGGCGCTGCGGGAGCCGCACCAGGAGCAGAGGGTGTCGTGGGGGCGGGGGCTGGCGGAGGCGCAGGTGGCGCCGGTTGCTGGGCATGCGCGACGGCCGCTGTGCCCAGCACGCCGGCAGCTGCCAGCACCATCGTTCGGAGCGTTGTCTTCACTACATCCACCTCGATCTCAGCTCGCGTTCGCCGCAACGTGGGTTCCGCCCTCGGCGCAAGAAGCGCGTACCTACGGGCGTCTCACGACCATCCATTCGCGTCAACGTACCGGTGCTCCTGGACATGACCGTGCGGCACTCCCCTCATGCACGATCCAAGCCTACCCTGACACGCCACGCAACTCATGGATATCAAAGCCTTTTGATGCCCCGTCCGCACGATCCGGCCCGGATCCCGACGTGGCGCCGTCAGTCCCCGCACGAGGTGCCGCCGTCGAGATGCTGACGATCCCGAGTCCGGCGCGACCTGGAAGGCATGACGTGACGGAGAGCACACTCACGCGACCACCAGCTCCTCCCGCTTCTGACCGCGCCTTGCCCCTGCGACCGCTTGTCCTTCGTCTCGATTCAGCGATGCTCCCGGCCGTGTCTCTCTCCCATCTCTCCGGCCGTCACGCTCTCCTCGCCCTGTCGCTCCCTCTTGGCCTCGCCAGCCTCGCGGCGTGCGCGGCCCCCGCGCCTCCCAGTCCCACCGCGAACGCCTCCCCCGCGAACACCGTCGTCCGCGCCCCTGGCCCCACCGCCTTCTCCCTCCCCGAAGCCACGACGACCGCCATGAACGAGCCTGCCCCCACCAGCCCCATCGATGCCCTCCGCGATCAGGTCCTGGCGTCTTCCCAGGCCTGGGAGACGACCCGCTCGCTCGTCGACGAGGTCGGCCCCCGCTTCGCCGGTAGCCCCGGAGATCGAGCTGCCATCGCCTGGGCGCTTCGCACACTCACCGCCCGCGGACTCCAGAACGTCCGCGCGGAGAAGGTGAAGGTCCCCCGCTGGAGACGCGGCGCCGAATCCGCACGCATCGTCTCCTCTCACCCACGCGAGCTCGCCGTCGCAGCGCTCGGCGGCAGCGTCCCCACCCCCCGGAGCGGCATCACCGCCGACGTCCTCCACGTCCCGAGCCTCGAAACCCTCGAAGCTCTCGATCGCAAGGCCGTCGAGGGCCGCATCGTCTTCTTCTCCACCCGCATGGAGCGCACGGTCGACGGCTCCGGCTACGGCAAGGCGGTCGGCATCCGCGGCGCTGGCCCGAGCCTCGCCGCGCGCAAGGGCGCCGTCGCCGTGGTCATCCGCTCCGTGGGCACCTCCAGCGACCGCATCCCTCACACCGGCAGCACCCGCTACCAGCCCGACGCCCCGAAGATCCCCGCCGCTGCGCTCTCCGTGCCCGACGCCGAGATGCTGGAGCGACGACTCACCGAGGGCCCCGTACGCCTCACCTTGTCCCTCGAGAGCGAGATGCTCGCCGACGCCGAGTCCGCCAACGTCATCGGCGAAGTCCCGGGCAGCACCCACCCCGAGGAGATCGTCCTGCTCGGCGCGCACCTCGACTCCTGGGATCTCACCCCTGGCGCCCTCGACGATGCCGCCGGGTGCGCGATCGTCATCGAGGCGGGACGCGCCATCGCCTCACTCCCTCGCAAACCACGCCGCACCGTGCGCATCGTCCTGTTCGCCAACGAGGAGTTCGGCCTCTCCGGAGCGCGTGCCTATGCCGAAGCCCACGCCGACGAGCTCCCCCGACACCTGATCGGCCTCGAAGCCGATGTCGGCGACGGCAAGGTCCTCGCGGCGCGCTTCCTCGGCGCCGACGCCGCGCGACCCGCGTTCGAGACGCTGATCCGGCCCCTCGCGCCCCTCGGTGTGAAGGTCTCCTCCGAGGACGCCCGCGGCGGCGCCGACCTCATTCCCCTCCGGGCGCAAGGCGTACCCGTCGCCGAACTCGAACAGGACGCCACCCGCTACTTCGACGTCCACCACACGGCCAACGACACCATGGCCAAGATCGTCCGTGCAGACCTGGATCAAGCCGCCGCCGCCTTCACTACCTTCGCCTACGCCGCGGCGGACATGTCAGGCGACCTCGGCCGGATCCCCGACGAAAAACGACGCTTTCGTTGATCTTCAAACTCTGACACACGGCCGACACACATCCGTGGCCTGAGCCTCCTAGGGTAGCGCCCGTGGAGTCCCTCTTCGACCCATCGCTGGGCGCCACGAACCAGCTTCTGGTCTTCGTCTGCCTGGCCATCGCCCTCGGATTCGAGTTCGTCAACGGCTTTCACGACACGGCCAATGCCGTCGCCACCGTCATCTACACCAATGCGCTCCGCGCCCCCGTCGCGGTCGTCCTCTCCGGCATCTGCAACTTCATCGGCGTCTTCGTCGGCGGCATCGCCGTCGCCATCGGCATCATCCAGCTCTTGCCCGTCGAGCTGCTCGTCTCGAAGGGCGTCGGGGCCGGCCTCGCGATGGTGCTCGCGCTCCTGCTCGCCGCCATCACCTGGAACGTGGGCACCTGGTACCTCGGCCTCCCCGCGTCCAGCTCCCACACCCTCATCGGCGCCATCCTCGGCGTGGGCATCGCCAACTCCCTCACCCCCGGCCACACCTTTGGCGAGGGCGTGCGCTGGAGCAAAGCTGCCGACATCGGCCTCTCCCTGCTCGTCTCGCCGCTCATGGGCTTCACCCTCGCGGCGCTGCTCATGCTCCTCATCAAGCGCTACACCCGGAACAGCGCCCTCCTCCAGCAACCCCCCAAAAACCATCCACCACCGCGCGGCATCCGCGCCTTGCTCGTCGCGACCTGCTGCGGCGTGAGCTTCGCCCACGGCTCGAACGACGGCCAGAAGGGCGTAGGCCTGGTGATGCTCATCCTCATCGGCCTCGTCCCTGCCGGCTTCGCCGTCGACCTCACCGCCGGCCCCGATCACATGACCCGCGCCGCGGAGGCTACCCGCAACGTCACCACCTTCGTCCGCGAGCACCACGACGCCAGCAGCGCCGCCAAGGCGGAGGAAGTGCTCGCCGACCTCGGGCGCGTCAGCCGCATCCTCGATGGACGAAGCTCTACCCTGGAGATCCCGCGCGACGACCGCTTCCGGGTCCGCCAGCAGATCCTCCTCGCCGACCGCGCCATCGAGGACATGCTCACCACGGGTGGCCTCGGCCTCTCCGCCCCGGAGCAGAAGCAGCTCGCGCGCGACCGCAAGCAGATGAAGATCCTGACCGACTACGCCCCCAACTGGGTGATCTTCGCCATCGCCCTCGCGCTGGGCATCGGCACCATGGTCGGCTGGAAACGCATCGTCGTCACCGTCGGCGAGAAGATCGGCAAATCCCACCTCACCTACGCACAGGGTGCCTCCGCCGAGCTGGTCGCGGCCGGCATGATCGGCTTCTCCTCCGTGATCGGCCTGCCCGTGAGCACGACCCACGTCCTCTCGTCGGGCATCGCCGGCACCATGGTGGCGCAGCGCTCCGGCCTCCAGCAGTCGACGGTGCGCAACATCGGGCTCGCCTGGGTGATGACGCTCCCGGCCTCGATGATGCTCTCCGCCGTGTTCTTCCTCCTCTTCCGGGCGCTCTTCGCCGACTGACGAACTCGCCGAGGGGCGCTCGCAACGCCCCTCCGGACTGTGGGCAACCGCGCTGGCCTACTTCGCCGGCGCCGCAGGCTTCGGCGGCGGATAGGCGAGCGCCAGCGACAGCAGCACGTTGTTCTGCGTCTGGAGCTTGTCCACGAGGAGTGGCTCCCTCACGAGCCGCAGCTCGTAGTCGACGCTCGCCCACTCCACGACCTTGAACGACAGGGACCCGATGAGCGCGAGGTTTGCGAGATCGAAGGCGCTGCGGTCCTCCGTCGTAGGCAGCGCCGTGTGCATGAAGGGGATCAGGACTTCTCCCATCAACCGGTAGCTGATCCCTTTGTTCGCCGTCACGCCCCACATCTCGAGCGAGGCTTCCATGCCCAGTTGATACGCGTTGCTCATCTCCTGGACCTCGATCTCGGGCGTCGCCGCGTCATCGGCGAGGGCAAGCTGCCCCTTCGCGAACGACTGGCGCGCGCCAGCGCCGGCCCGCGCCTCCAGGCTGAAGGCGTCCGACTTCACCGGCTGCGCGAACGGACCGACCGACTCCTTGAGCGTGAGCGGCCTGAACGGGTCGGTCATCGGCAACCGCTCCGCCACCGTCGCGTCGACCGTCCCGTCCTCACGACGGATCAGGTACGTCGTCTCCCCGGGGCGCACATCCGCGCCGCGAAACATCGTCGTGTTCGCCGCGACCCGCAGGAACGGACCGAACCACGGCAGCACATGGTAGAGCGCCGTACTGTCCAGCGTCGCCAGATCGCGCGCCTTCACCAGCTGGTCGATGAGCGGCGTCCTGGCCATCCCCCCGGCCATCCCGATCACCGTGCGCCACTCCCACGGGCCCCGGTTGTACTGGAGCGTGCTGTCGAGCTTGAACCCGAACAGCAAGCTCATGCCGTCGGTCTGCCCGAGCACGCTGCGGTTGTCGCTGACGCTGAACTGGGCCCCCACCGCCAGCGTCCCATCCAGGCCATCTTTCCGGTCGGACGTCCCGCTCGACAGGTACTCGTGCTTGGGCGCCTCCAGCTTCTTCGGCAGCTCCTGCGCGACCGAGGGCAGCGCGAGCAGCGTCACCGCGAGAGCGGCTGCTGCGCCGGTGAATGAACAGTGTTGCATGGTCTCCTTCGTATCGTGGATGGCGGCTGCGATGGCAACGGCCGTGCCGCGAGGAAGCCCGCCGGGAAGCAGCCTCCCGCGCAGGTTCGAGGTGCCACGTTGCAGCCTCCTGGTCTCACCTGCTGAGGCCTCCAGGCCTCACCCCCCGAGCACCCCGGCGAGCGCCGGGGTCACCTCCTCAATCGTTACCGTTCCCGCGCCGGTTGCCGAGCGACTTCCGGTACTCCGCGAGCGCGCTTCGCCCCTCGGCGCCGTCCGAGTCGAGCTTGTCCAGCCAGGACTGCTTGTACGGACGCATCGCCTCGGCCACCACCTCGGCGATCACCAGGTTGCGGTACCACTTGGCGTCCGCAGGCACCACGAACCATGGCGCATGGGACGACGAGCAGCGCGCGATCGCCGCCTCGTACGCCTCGGTGTAGTCGTCCCAGCGCTCGCGCTCCTTCCAGTCGTTCACGTTCAGCTTCCAGGCCGTCGACGGATCGCGCTCCCGCTCGAGGAGCCGCTTCTCCTGCTCCTTCTTGCTGATGTGCAGGAAGAACTTGAGCACGATGGTCCCGTGCTCGGCGAGCAGCTCCTCGAAGTCGTTGATGTGCCCGTAGCGCTCCTTCCACAGCGACTTCGGCACCAGATCGTGGACCCGCGCGACCAGCACGTCCTCGTAGTGCGATCGGTTGAAGATCGAGAACTCCCCGCGGCGCGGCGCGTGACGGTGCACGCGCCACAGGAAGTCGTGCTCCCGCTCCTCGGTCGTCGGCACCCCGAACGACACCACGTTCACCCCGCGCGGGTTCAGCGCGCCGACCACGTGCTTGATCGCGCCGTCCTTCCCCGCCGCATCGCGGCCCTGCAGGACGACGAGCACGCTGTTCAGCCGCGCCCCCCACATCAGCTCCTGGAGGCGGAACGTCTCCTGGTTCAGCGTCTCGAAGCGGGCGACCGCCTGCTCCTTCGTGACGTCCTTCGGCGGGTCCGTCGCGATGTCGGACAGGCGGACTTTGCTTCCACTCTCATCGAAGCGTACGGGCGGCATGCCCCTGGTCTACGGCAGCCGGACACCCGCAGCCACGGGAAACGCACGCGAGCACACCGTCACAGCCGCAACAGCCCTGCTCCCGCGCATCGAGTCACAGCCGCAACAGCCCTGCTCCCGCGTCGAGACGATCCACGATCCAGTCGTGATGCCGATGCTCGGTGGCCAGATGCTTGCGCAGCACCAGCCGCACGGCATCGGGCAGGCCGGGACGCGCAGCGATCCGCTCGTGGAGTCGCTCCGACTCCGCCTCGTTCACCTTCATCGCTTCCAGGACCGGCCGGTCCCCGAAGAGCCCGACGATCACCACCTTCCCTCGCTTCAGCATCTGCTTGAGATCGCTCGCGCTCGCCGGCTCACCGCCGAGCTGTCGAACGAGCGCACAGAGCTCCCGCACCTGGCGGAGGTGCTCCCCCAGGAATCCCTGAATCCTCGCCCGATCGCGGGACTCCTCGACGCGCCCGACTGCCGCCTCGTAGGCCTCGATGGCCTCGTACTCGAGCTCGATCAGCTCGTTCAGCAGATCGATGACGGTCTTGTCATTGCCCATGATGGCCATGTTCCAGACTCCTCTGCGCGGTCCTCGGCAAAGCGAATGCCGCGCCAAAGGCGTGAGGATCGCGCTCAGGATCTAACCATTCGGTAGTTCGCCGCCCGAGACACCCCGACCAGAAAAGCCAGGCGAATTTGCATGAGCCCGCAAGTCGGCCAGAGTGCCGGGTAAGCGTGGACCATCTGCGTCTGGCCGAGCGCGCGTGCCGGACAGTGTGAGCCAGGCCCTCAGGCTTCCCGCCGGCCTGGCGAGCAGATACTCTTGCAACCCGAGGATTCATGGCCAAGGAGCAGAGCCTCCACGAGGGCACGGTCGTTGCGGGGCGCTACCGCATCGAGCAGCCGCTCGGCGAAGGCGGGATGTCGACCGTCTATGCGGTGCGGCACGTCCACACGGGTGAGCTCCTCGCGATGAAGATCCTGCGCGGCGCCGCCACGAGCGACCTCCGCTCCGTGGAGCTGTTCCGGCGAGAAATGCGTGCGCCCGCACAGATCGAGAGCGAGCACGTGGTGCGCGTCACCGATGCGGACGTCGCCCCCGAGCTCGGCAACGCACCGTTCATGGTGATGGAGCTGCTGCGCGGACACGATCTGGAGAAGGAGATTGCCCAGCGAGGCGCCCTCCCTGCGCCCGAGGTGCTGCTCTACCTGACCCAGGCGGCGCGCGCCCTCGACAAGGCCCACCGTCTGGGGATCGTCCACCGCGATCTGAAGCCCGAGAACCTGTTCCTCAGCCGACGCGAGGACGGCACACCGTGGCTCAAGATCCTCGACTTCGGCATCGCCAAGATCGACCCGAACGCGGCCGAGGGCATCGGCTCCGTCTCGACCACGGCAGCGGGCGAGGTCTTCGGAACTCCCCTCTACATGGCCCCAGAGCAAGCCCGCGGCCAGAACGACGAGGTCGGTCCCTGGACCGACGTCTGGGCCCTCGGTGTCATCGCGCACAAGCTCCTGACGGGAAAGGATGCATGGCAGCCACGCTCGATGGCCCACCTCGTGTCGCTGGTCGCCTACGAGCCCATGTCGACGCCCAGCAGCCGCGGGGTGGATCTCGGTCTCGGCTTCGACGAATGGTTCCTGCGCTGCTGTTCACGGGAGGCGGACCTGCGGTTCACGTCGGCGACCGAAGCGGTCACCGCGCTGGCGACCGCGCTGAACGACAGACCTGCCGATCCGTCGACGCTCATCCGAGAAGAACCCTCACCCCTGCGCGACACGGCCCCGAGCACGCGACGGAGCGCCGTAGCGCCCGTACGCGAGCTGCGCCCCTCGGCCGCCCCCCTGAGCCGGACGGGCATCGAGCAACCCGTACGGGTCGGGAGCTGGGTCGCCGGCGGTCTGTTTGCAGTGACCCTCGGTTTCGCAGGTCTGTTCGTGGCACTGCGCTCCGGCAACGCTCGGGCGGTGGGCCACGCCGTGCCCGGCGTGCACGCTGCCGCAGCGACCGCAGCCGCCGTCGCGAGCGCCGCCGCCGAGCCCGTACTTCGCGCCCCGGTGATGCTCGGCGACACCGACGCAGAGCAGGTCCCCATCTCCCTTGCTGCCTCCCCCGGCGCAGCGCAACGCCTGGATCACGACGAGACCTCCAACCCCTCCGGCGGCGAGACGCACCCTGCCTCCACCCCTCCTCCCTCGACGCCCCCCACCACCGCTGCCGTCCCCTCCACGACGACAGCGCCGATGAAGAAGAAGCCTTTCAAGAAGAAGATCGATCCCCGCCTCGACTCCCGAGACTGAGCGCCCTCCGCCCCGCAGCGGCGCTCCAGCCAGGCAGAAACGGCTCAGGAAGAGACGCCTCAGGCGCAGGCAGGAGCTCCGGACAGCAGCTCACTCGGGTCGTCGATGAGCACCGCACGACGAATCCATTGCTCCAGCTCGTTCAGGTTGGTGCTGGCAAAGATTCGCTCGCGAAGCTCGGCCGGCACCACGAGCGAACGCGCTTCGAAAATGGCCATCACGGCCTGGGCTTTGGCCTGCAAACTCCCTTTCTCTCTGCCCTCTTCGACCCAGGAACGCACGATATCGCTCCTCGGCACATAACCACCCTTCATCATTCCCTCCAGACGCTTCCTTGCAGCTTCATGAATGAAACTCATGACCAGATCGAAATAAATCCTGGCGTGCTCCTGCTCGAGCCCATCAGCCACCTGGAGAAACGTTCTACCGATAGCCTCCCCCGCGACCCCCTGCCCATGCGCCATGGCAGACAGCACCACCAGCTCGGGAGCAGCTCGTGCCCGCTCGATATCGATCATGAGCGGGATGTTCCCCGGCCCCAGGACGAGTGGTGTCATCACGAATCCTGGATGACCCATCTCGATGGGCTTCGCGCACCATTTCATCAGGTCTTCATGAATCGTCAAGACGAGAAGGCAAGTAGGACACTCGTAGCGCGCATGAACGCCCGCCACATAGAGTGGCCAGGTGTACCGTTTTCGAGGGTCCCGTCGAAGTTGCACCTCGATGACGATTGCGCGCTTAAAATCGCCGGCTGCAAGTAATACGACCAGATCGGCGCGGTGCTCTACTGGAATGGCTTCCGTCAGCTCGGCAGAGACGATCTGCGCGTCGGTGAACGACGGAACCGTCTCGTCGAGAAGCCCGCGCAGCACCTCTGTGACCAGCGTCGGCCGATTACGGAAAAGCAACAGCAACGCTTCGTGAAGGCGTGACGGCACAGCTCTCCTCTCGGAGCCGCGCTACCCATTCACACCACATGCCATGGCATGTCGCTTTCTCCCTCCTCGCCATCGCAGCGGAAAGCGAAGCCTTCCAGCCTTTCGAGGCGCTCTCCGGCCGGCCTTCCCCCCTTGGGCCCCCTGGCGCCCGCCACCTGGTCCGCCACCCCCGACAACCCCTCCCGACACCGACCGCTCCTCGCCGAGCGCTCCCCTTCAGGCAGCCAGCCGCTTGCCAAAGCGCGCCCGCGCCCACGCTGCCGTCTCCGCGACCGCCTCCTCCACCGGCGTCGGCCCCTCGCCGAACGTCGCACGAAACCGCGCATCATCCACCACGAACGGCACCTCCCACTGGTACGCCATCTCCGCGACCTCGCGCATGAAGGGCGAGAACAGCCCCACCGCCCGCAGCGCCAGCTTCGGGACCCGCACCATCCGGATCTCCAGATCGAGCGCGCGCCCCAGCCGTGACGCGAGCGCCCGCGTGCTCTCCGCCGGGTTCGTCGGCAGATGCCACACGCTCCCGAAGGCCGCCTCGTGCGCACCGAGCGTCCGGAGCGCGTGGGCCACGTCGTTCACGTAGGTGTAGGCGTGCGGCATGTCCGGGTCCCCCATGCATTCACCCGGCTTGCCGGCGAACACCCGCTGGAAGAAGCGCTCGTTCCAGCACGAGAACGGCAGCGCCGCCCCGAAGAAATCGCTCGCGCGCCCCACCGCCACCTGCACGTCCCCGCGCTGGTGCGCGCCCATCCGCAGGTTCGCGAGCTCCACCCGCAGCGCCCCCTTCTTGCTGCACGGCGCGTGCGGCGTGTCTTCCCGCATCGGCTCACTGGGGCGCCCGTACATGTAGAGGCAGTCGAGCGCCACGAGCCGCGCCCCCGCCCGCGTCGCACCCTGCAGCGCCCCGCGCGCCATCGGCAAGAGCAGCTCGGGCCACCTGGGGTACGGCGGATTCATGCAGTCGTAGACCACCGAAGCGCCCCGCGTCGCCTCTTCGGCGAAGGCGAGATCGGTCATGTCGCCGCTCACGCACGTGAGGTCCGGGTTCGTCGACGGCGACGAAGGCCCGAGCCGCACCATGCGCACACGATGACCGCGCTCGAGGAGAAGCTTCGAGAGACGAGCGCCGATCTGACCGGCGCCGAGAACCACGTGGAGGGCGGGTGCGTCGTTGTTCATGTCCCCAGGATGGTCCTTGCCGATTTGCAAGACAACGCGCACCCTTGCAAAGCATGCATGCACAGATGCAAGACCTCGCCGACGCCCGCTGGGACGACGTGCGGCTCTTCCTCGCCGCCTACCGCGAGCGCAGCCTCGGCGCTGCCGCCGCACGCCTCGGCGTGGACACCTCGACCATCAGCCGCCGCCTCACCGCCTTCGAGGACGCGGTGGGCAAGCGCCTCTTCGAGCGCACCCGCGAAGGCCTCACCCCGACCCGCGCGGCCGAGGTCCTGGTCGCCGCCGCCGAGATCATGGAAGGCGGCCACGCCCGCCTCCTCCGCGACGCCTCCGGGGTCGAGGAAGCTGCCGAGGGCATCGTTCGGCTGAGCGCCGCGCCGGGCCTCGTCGACACCTTCATCACCCCTGCCCTCCCCCGCTTCCACGAACGCCACCCCGGCATCACCCTCGAGATCGACGCCTCCACCCGCGTCCTCGACCTCACGCGCCACGAAGCCGACCTCGCCCTCCGCTCCACCCCACCCCAGGGCGCCGAGCTGATCATCACCAAGATCGGCACCGCCCGCTGGATCGCCGCCGCGTCAGCCGCGCGCGTCGACGCCCTCGGCCGCCTCGCCTCCTGGGACGACGCCCCCTGGCTCGCCTGGGACCGCGACATGCTCAGCTTCGCCCCTTCCCGCTGGCTCGCGCAGCACGCCCCGAAAGCCCGCGTCGTCCTGCGCACCAGCCACTTCCTCACCCAGCTCGGCGCTGCCGAAGCCGGCCTCGGCATCGGCCTCTTCCCCGAGCCCTACCTGCGCCCCCGCCACCTCGTTCCCGTCCGGTTCGCGAAGAAGCTCGCCCCTTCCACCGCGTCCTGGCCCCAGGACGGCCTGTGGGTCGTCGGTCACCGCGCCCTGCGCGACGTCCCGCGGGTCGCCGCCGTCTGGACGTTCATGACCGAGGAGCTGCGCACCACCCTCATCGGCCGCTGACCCCGGACGGCGCCCGGACCCACGTCATTCCGTCCACCGTCCCACCAGGCCTGCCAACCCCGGCTCGACAGCCCCGGTCTCCTTCAAGCGCCTGGACCACTCCGGTCCCCGCGCACCGGACTCCTCCAAGCGCCTGGACCGCCCGGTCCCCGTGCACCGGTCTCCTCCAAGCGCTTGGACCACTCCTCGCCCTGAGGCGAACTCCCCTCCAGACGCTTGGACCACTCCTCGCCCTGAGGCGAACTCCCCTCCAGACGCTTGGACCACTCCTCGCCCTGGGAAGATTTCCCCTCCAGACGCTTGGACCACTCCTCGCCCTGAGGCGAACTCCCCTCCAGACGCTTGGACCACTCCTCGCCCTGAGGCGAACTCCCCTCCAGACGCTTGGACCACTCCTCGCCCTGAGGCGAACTCCCCTCCAGACGCTTGGACCACTCCTCGCCCTGAGGCGAACTCCCCTCCAGACGCTTGGACCTCCCCTCGCCCTGGGAAGATTTCCCCTCCAAGCCCCTGGACCCCTCCTCTCCTCAAGGAATGCGCTGCTCAGCGCTCCCGGCGCATTCAACCCTGCCCGGTGTCACCAGGGAATCCGCCCTCGCTGAATCGACGGCATGGACCTGGGCACCGCTCCGCCGTCGGGCCAGCGCCACAGCAGGTCCGCCGGGGACCACCGAGGTCCCCCACGTTACGAGGCACGAGACACGAGGCCGGTCACGCAGGCTCGGGTCCTCTGCTCTCACCGCGGAGTTTCGCGAGATCCACCTGCAGTTGCTCCACGAAGCGTGCGTGGGCCTCGTCGGCAGGAAGGAGCCATGACGTGAGGGGGATGTCGGCGCCTTCGCTGGTCTCCAGCACCACCACGTGCTTGCCGGAGGTGGACACGTCCTGCGCGCCGAGCAGGAGAGAGAGCGGGATCGTCTGCATGCGAGACAGGTGCAGCCAGCCGCTGCGATGGATCTCGCAGACGTCGCGCGCAGGGGCCAGGACGACGCGCACCCGGATGCGCCGCTTGCGCCTTTCGAGGGCGAACCACCCCATCGTGAGGACGCCCGCGATCACCACGCCCGCCACGACCACGCGCATGGACGACTTGCTCCCGACGTCTTCGGCCACCGTCAGCGTCGTCCGGGCCGGCTCGTCGACGAAGGCGCGAATCTCGCGGTGCAGCTCGTGCGCCATGGGGCCCGACGCCAGCCGGAGCAGCTTGCCCTGCGGCAGGGTGATCACCAGCGCGGTCTTCGGGTGCTTCTCACGCGTGCGAATGACCTCGGCCGTCTCCAGCACACCGAGGTCGAAGCGCTCCACGCGGCGTTGCGGGACGAGCTCACTGCCCCACGTCACGACGCACGACCCGCCACGGGTGCATTCGAAGGCGTGGAGCACGTCGTGCTCGGCGACCAGCCACAGGAGCACCACCACCAGCAGGAAGAACGCCGTGATCACCACGGGTACGGGCGAAGGTCCCTCGAAAGGCCCGTACCAGATCACTTCTTCGTCGAAGGCGGGGGCTCGATCCAGCATGCGCCTGCCACTATGGCCAACCGTCCGCGCGGTTGACAAGGGGCGGAGACGGCGCCGAAGACCGGCCTCTCACGTCACGGGATCCGCGGAGTGCAGCGCCTGCTTCAGCAGCTCGGCCAGCTTCCGCACGTGGGGCTCGCCGAGCATGGACTCGTGCTCGCCCGACACCTCGTGGAGGCGCACCGGCTGCTGCACGTAACGCGCCCAGCCCAGCGCGTCTTCGCGTCGGATGCCTGGCAGCCAGCCATCCGGCTCGGCGGCCTCCTCGCTCAGGCGGTAGAGGGTGAGGTGCTGATCGTAGGTCGGCGGCGCGTAGGTGATGCGGGCCTCGGTGTGCGCTTTGTAGATGGCGAGCAGGCGCGACACCTCCAGCGTCCCGATGTCCGGCGGCAAGGCGCCCGTCGTGCGCGCGCCGTCGACGACGCGCTGGAGCTGTTCGAGGCGCGCGAGGGGGCGCAGGGTGTCGACGGGCAGGTCGAGGCCGAGGCCACGGGCGATGTCCGAGAGGTAGTGGGTGTCGTCCCAGCCGTCGTAGAACGCCGTGCTGCTCTCGGGCGGCATGTCGAACAGCGCGAGGTGACGGACCTCTTCCCCGGCTTGCGAGAGCTGGCACGCCATCTCGTACGCGACGAGCGCGCCGAACGAGTAGCCGCCGAGCAGGTACGGACCTTCGGGCTGCACGGCGCGCAGCATCTCCACGTACTGCGCGGCCATGGTGTCGATGCGTCGGTTGGGGGCCTCGCCGTCGATCCCCTTCGCCTGGATGGCGTAGAACGGGCGGTCCTTGCCGAGGAGGCGCGCGAGTGTGGCGTAGAAGAGGACCATGCCCGTGCCGCCGTGCACGAAGAAGACTGGGCGCCCGCGCCCCTCGGGCTGGATCTTGACCAGCAGGGATCGTTCGCGGGCGGCGCGGCGGCGTCGGGCCTCCGGGGTGGCGCTCAGAGCGCAGAAGCCGCGCAGGGCCTCGGTGAAGCGGGCGGCGAGCTGCTCGATGGTGCGCGCGTCGTGGAGGTTGTCGCTGTAGCCCCAGTCGACGTGGAGCTGACCGTCGACCACGCGGCCGTTGATCTCCAGAAGGTGGCTCCGGAGCGCGCCTGGGGCCATGTGCGGGCCGCTCGACTCGCGGGCAACGCGAAGCGCAGGCGCGTCGGCGAGGCGCTGGTCGAACTGGCCGAGGTAGTTGAAGAGGATCTGGCTTCCAGGCATGGCGCGCAGCGCGGCGCGGACCTGGGGCGACTCGGAGAGGTGGCGCAAGAGGCCGTAGCCGAGGCCACCGTGCGGAATGGCGCGGAGCTGCTGCTGGACGGCCGTGGCGATCGTCTCCAGCGAGAGCGTGGGCAGCGCCTCGTCGCGTGTGGCTTCCTGAGGCAGGTCGATGCGCACCGGGAAGATGGTGGTGAACCAGCCGACGGTGCGCGAAGGATCGAGATCGTCGGCGAAGGGCTCGCGGCCATGGCCTTCCAGATCGATGTGCACGCTGCGGCTGCCGAACCAGGGGGCGAGGGCGAGCCCGAGTGCGGTGAGCAGGACGTCGTTGATGCGGGTACCGAACGACCGGGGGACGTCTTCGAGCAAGGCGCGCGTCTCCTCGGGGGAGAGGCGCGCGGTCACGGTCCGTTCGGACGCGGCGGTGTTGGGACCCTTGCGCGCGTCGAGTGGCAGCGGTGGGGCGCCCGCGCTGTCGAGCCAGAAGGGCAGCTCGTTGCGGATGGCGTCGGTCTGGGCGTGCGCGACGAGGCGATCGGCCCAGGCCTTGAACGAGGTGGTCTTGCGCGGCAGACGCACGGGCTGCCCGGCGGCGAGCTGCGCGTACGCGGTCTGGAGGTCTTCGGGGAGGATGCGCCACGAGACACCGTCGACGACGAGATGGTGCGCGACGAAGAAGAGGCGACCGGGGCGCTCCGGGCCGAGGTCGAAGAGGGCGACGCGCAGGAGCGGGCCTGCTCCGAGGTCGAGGCTCGCTTGCAAGATGGCGGCGGCCTCCGTGATCGCTGCGGCCTGCAAGTCGGAGGGGACGTCCGCGAGGTTGACGACGGAGAACGGGATGTCGTCGCCGGGCGGGTCGATGCGCAGCGTGGGTCCTTGCTCGCCGCGGACGACGCGCAGACGGAGGACGTCGTGGTGCTGGAGTAGCGCGCCCACGGCCGCGCGAAGCAATGTGGGGTCGAGGCGGTCGTCGATCTCGACGAGGATCGACTGGTTGTAGTGGGCGGGCATGAGCAGCTCCCGCTCGAAGAACCAGCGCTGGATCGCGATCGGGGGGACGTCACCGAGCACGAGGCCTTGCTCGGCGTTCGCGGCGGCGAGGTGATGGCCGCGCGCGCCGGGGGTGCCGTCGACGCCGTCGGCCTCGGTGGCGACGCGGGCAAGGTCGGCGACGGTGGGCTGCTCCAGGATGTCGCGGAAGGTGAGGCCGAGGCCCGCGAGGTGGGCCTTGTTGACGACCTGGATGGCGAGGATGGAGTCGCCCCCGAGGTCGAAGAAGTTGTGGTGGGTGCTGATGCCGTCGAGGCGAAGCACCTGTCGGAGGACGTCGACGAGGATCTGCTCGGCCGGCGTGGCAGGGGCGATCAGCGGGCGCTCCGGGTCGCTGGGGGCAGCGTCCGGGGAAGGCAGCGCGCGGCGGTCGACCTTGCCGTTCGGGGTGAGCGGGAGGGCGTCGAGGACGACGAACGCAGACGGCACCATGTACGCCGGCAAGGTCCTGGCGAGGGCCTCGCGCAGCGCCGTCATCGAGGGCATCGGGGAGTCGGCGGCGGGGACGAGGTAGCCGACGAGGCGGCGGTCGGAAGGGCCGTCGTCGCGGGCGAGGACGACGGCCTCGCGGAGGCCGGGGAGCGCGGTGAGGGCATGCTCGATCTCGCCCAGCTCGATGCGGTAGCCGCGCACCTTGACCTGGTGGTCGAGGCGGCCGAGGTAGTCGAGCTGGCCGTCGGCGCGGAAGCGCGCGAGGTCGCCGGAGCGGTAGAGGCGCGCGCCAGGCTCGGTGGCGAAGGGATCGGGCACGAAGCGCTCGGCGGTGAGGGCGGGGCGGCCGTGGTAGCCGCGGGTGACGCCGAGGCCGCCGATGCACAGCTCGCCGCGCACACCGATGGGTGCGGGGGTTCCCTGGGCGTCGAGCACGTAGAGGCGTGCGCCAGGGATGGGCTTTCCGATGAGCACGGGCTGGTCGGGCGTGAAGTCCGGCGGGACTTCCCAGAGGGCGCAGCCGACGACGGTCTCGGTGGGGCCGTACTCGTTGAGGATGCGGGCGTGCGGCGCGTGGGTGCGGAGCGCGGTAATGGTGCTCGCGCCGAGGGCCTCGCCGCCAACGACGAAGGAGCGGACCCTGGCGAGGGAGCGCTGCGCTGTCGGGTCACCGAGGAGCGCGTCGAGGTGAGAAGGCGTGAGCTTGAGGAGGGCGTGGTCGCGGCCTTCGTTCAGCGCGGTGGTGAGGTGCTCGATGCCCGGGCCTTCGGGGATGAGGTGGACGCGCTGGCCCACGGTGAGCGGCGCGAGGGCGCTGGTGACGGTGAGGTCGAAGGCGAGCGAGGAGTGGACGGGGACGCCGTCGCCGCTCGCCATGCCGTACGCCTCGGCGCTCCAGCGCAGGTAGCTGGCGAGGCCGCGGTGGGGGACCATGACGCCTTTGGGCCTGCCGGTGGAGCCCGAGGTGTACAGGAGGTAAGCGAGGTTCGAAGGCGTGGCGGGGCACTTCGGCGGTGCGCTCGAAGCGTGGGGTGCGCCAGAAGCGTCGGGCGCAGAAGGAGCGTCGGGTGCGCCCCAGCCGTCGTCGGCGAGCAGGAGATGGCGCGCGCCGGCGGCGGGCGGGAGCCGTCCAGGGACGCGACTGTGGCTGACCACGACGGCGGCCTGGCTGTCGTCGAGCATGAAGGCGACGCGCTCTTCGGGGTAGCTCGGGTCGAGCGGGACGTAGGCGCCGCCGGCCTTGAGGACCCCGAGGAGGGCGACGATCAGCTCGGGGGAGCGGTCGAGCCAGAGGGCAACGGGGACGTCGGGGCCGACGCCGAGCGCCTGGAGGCGGTGCGCGAGGGCGTTCGCGCGGTGATCGAGCTCGGCGTAGGTGAGCGTGACGTCGCCCAAGGTGACGGCCGGCGCGTCGGGGGTGCGCGCGACCTGCTGCTCGATGAGGTGGTGGGCGCAGAGGTCGGCGATGGGCTCGGGGACGGGCGCGTTCCACACCGACAGGAGGGTGTGCAGCTCCGGCTCGGGGGGCGCCGAGAGTGCGGAGAGGCGCTTGTCGGGGGCCTGGGCGGCGCGGGTGAGGAAGGCTTCGAAGGCCTCGGCCATGCGGTCGATGGTCGCGGCGTCGAAGAGGGCAGTGCTGTACTCGAGGCCGCCACGAAGCCCCTCGTCGGTCTCGTCGAGGAGGAGGGTCAGCTCGAACTTGGCGGTCTCGGTCGCAAGGGCGATCGGGTGCAAGGTGAGCGCACCGGAGCGGAGGGATGCGCGAGGGAGGTTCTGGAGCACGAACATCGCCTGGAAGAGCGGCGGTCGGCTGGTGTCGCGCGGCAGCTCCAGGGCCGAGACGAGCTTCTCGAAGGGGGTGTCCTGGTGGGCGTAAGCGTCGAGGGTGCTCCGCTTCACGCGGGCGAGCAGCTCGCGGAAGGTGGGATCGTCGCCGAGGTCGGCGCGCAGGACGAGGGTGTTGATGAAGAGGCCGACGAGGTCCTCGGTGGCGGCCTGGGTGCGGCCCGCGACGGGAGAGCCGACGAGGACGGTGTCCTGGCCAGCGTAGCGGCCGAGGAGCGCCTGGAAGCCCGCGAGCAGGGCCATGAAGAGGGTGACGCCTTCGCGCCGACAGAGGGCGTCGAGGGCGCCCTTCAAGGGCGCGGGGATGCTCAGGGGGCGGGTCTTGCCGCGCGGGCTCTGGAGGGCCGGGCGGGGGCAGTCCGTGGGCAGCTCCAGGGGGTCGAGGGCGCCCGCGAGGTGCTGCTTCCAGAAGGTGAGCTGGGCGTCGAGGGTGTCGCCCTGGAGCCACTGGTGCTGCCAGGCGGCGTAGTCGGCGTACTGGATCTCCAGCGGGGGCAGGGTCGCCGGCGCGCCTTCCACGCGAGCGGCGTAGAGGAGGGCGAGTTCTTTCATGATCACGCCGATGGACCAGCCATCCGCGACGATGTGGTGCATCGTGAGCTGGAAGGCGTGGCGTGCTTCGCCGAGCTTCACGAGGCGGGCGCGCACGAGGGGGCCCGTCGCGAGGTCGAAGGGGCGACAGGCTTCGTCGCGGAGGAGGGCCTGGAGGGCGGCGTCGGAGAGGGCTTCGGCAGCGGCAGCAGCGCTGGTCGTGGAGACCGCGTTGCTGCCGGTGGCCACTTCGCCGCTGGTGACCACTTCGACGATCTCCAGCGGGATGGTGCCCTCGGCGGCGATGATCTGGCGGGGCTCGCCTTCGACGGTCGCGAAGGTGGTGCGGAGTGGCTCGTGCCGATGCGCAAGGTCGTGGAGGCAGCGCGCGAGGACGGCGACGTCGAGGGGACCGTCGATGCGCACGGCAAGCGGGATGTTGTACCAGGGGCTCCCGGGCTGGAGCTGGTCGAGCACCCACATCCGCTGCTGCGCGAACGACAGCGGGTGACCGGCCGTGGCGCTCGCAGCGTCAGGGGGGTCGGAAGTGACGCGGCGCAACGCAGGGAGGGTCGGCTTCACGCCTTCGCCACGCGCGATGTCGATGCGCTCGGCGAGGGCGGTGAGGGTCGGTGCATCGAAGACGGTGCGGAGGGGCAGCTCCACCGAGAAGCTGCGGCGAGCGCGGGCGACGACCTGGGTGGCGAGGAGCGAGTGGCCTCCGAGCGCGAAGAAGTCGTCGTGCGCGCCGATCGTCGAGGTGCCGAGGACCTCGGCCCAGATGCCCGCGAGGATCTCCTCCGTGGGGGTGCGGGGCGAGGTGAGCGTGCGCGCCGCATCCTGGCCTTCGGCGCTCGGGGCGGGGAGCGCACGGCGGTCGACCTTGCCGCTGCTGGTGAGCGGGAGCGCGGCGGGGACGCTCACGAACGCAGCGGGGATCATGTGACCCGGGAGGCGGTCGGCGAGGAAGGCGCGCAGCGCCGCCGGCGAGAGGTCGGTGCCTGCTTGCGCGCCCGCGGGTTCGGGGGCGTCGCGCGGCACGAGGTAAGCGACGAGGCGCGGCTCACCAGAGGCGTCCTCCCGGACCACGACGACACCATCACGCACGGCCGGGTGCTGGACGAGCGCGGCCTCGATCTCGCCCAGCTCGATGCGGAAGCCGCGGATCTTCACCTGGAAGTCGAGGCGCTCGAGGTACTCGATGACGCCGTCGTCACGCCAGCGGACGCGGTCGCCGGTCCTGTAGAGACGAGCGCCGGGCGGGCCGTGGGGATCGGGGACGAAGCGGGCGGCGGTGAGATCAGGGCGGCGCAGGTAGCCGCGGGCGAGGCCGACGCCACCGATGTACAGCTCGCCAGGGACGCCGACCGGCGTGGGGTCGAGGCGCTCGTCGAGGATGTAGATGCGGGTGTTGGCGATCGGGGCGCCGATGGGGACGACGCCGCGCGGGTCGTGGGGTCGGCAGGCCCAGAAGGTCACGTCGATGGAGGCCTCGGTGGGGCCGTAGAGGTTGTGCAGCTCGGCCTGGCTCTGGGCGAAGAAGCGCTCTTGCAGGTCGAACGGCAGGGCCTCGCCGCTGCAGATGACCCGCTTCACCGAGGCGCAATCCACGAGGCCTGGATGATCGACCATCGCCTTGAGCATCGAGGGGACGAAGTGCAGGGTCGTGACGCCCTCGGCGACGATGAGGTCGCGCAGGTAGACGGGATCGCGGTGGCCCTCGGGGCGCGCGACGACGAGGCGGGCGCCGAACATCAGCGGCCAGAAGAACTCCCAGACGGAGACGTCGAAGCTGTACGGCGTCTTCTGGAGGACGACGTCCTCGGCGGTGAGGCCGTAGGCGCGCTGCATCCAGAGCAGGCGGTTGCGCAGGCCGGCATGATTGTTCATCACACCCTTGGGGCGCCCCGTGGAGCCCGAGGTGTAGATGACGTAGACGAGGCCCTCGTCGGTGGGTGAGAGGGCGAGGTCGGCGTCGCGCTCTTCGGCGATCTGCGGCCACTCGGCGTCGAGGGCGAGCGCCGGGGGACCGTCGTCGGGCAAGAGGTGATGCAGGCGCTGCTGGGTGAGGATCACCGCGGGGCGGCTCTCCTCGATCATGAGGCGGAGCCGCTCCGTCGGGTATGCAGGGTCGAGCGGAACGTAGGCGCCGCCCGCCTTGAGCGTGGCGAGCAAGGCGACGACCAGCTCGAAGGAGCGCTCGGCGGCAACGCCGACGAGGACGTCAGGGCCGACGCCGTGGGCACGGAGCGCGTGCGCGAGCTGGTTCGCGCGGCAGTTGAGGGCGCGGTAGGTGAGGTGCTCGCCCTCGAAGGTCAGGGCGATGGCGTCCGGGGTGCGCGCGGCCTGCGCCTCGATCTGGCGGTGGACCAGGAGATCAGTCGCGAAGGTGGTCTCGGTGTCGTTCCAGGTGGTGAGGACCTGGGTGCGCGCCGCAGGCGTGAGCAGCGAGAGGGAAGCGACGGTCTGCTCGGGGCGACGCGTGATGCCTTCGAGGAGCGCACCGAGGTGGTCGAGCAGGCGGAGGATGGTCGACCCCTCGAACCGCGCCGGGTCGTAGCCGAGCCGCAGGGTGATGCCCTGGTCGACGGCGGCGACGACGGTGAGCGGGTAGCTGGTCTGCTCGCGCGCGCGCACATCGGCCACGCGAAGAGGGCCGCCGGACTGCTGGAGGGCGGCGTCCATGGGGTAGTTCTCGACGACGAGGATGCTCTCGAAGAGCGGCTCACCACGGGCGACCTCGCTGAAGCCCTGCACGAGGGTGAGCGGCGTGTACTCGTAGGGGAGCTGCTCGGCCTGCTGCGCCTGGAGGCCTTGCAACCAGGCGACGAGGGTTGCGTCAGCATCGCAGCGGACGCGCACGGGCGGGGTGTTGATGAAGAGGCCGACCATTTCCTCGATGCCATCGACGCTGGCGGAGCGGCCGGAGACGGTCGCGCCGAAGACGACGTCGCGTTCGCCACTGGAGCGGCCGAGGAGCAGCGCCCACGCGCCCTGGAGGAGGGTGTTCGGGGTGAGGCCGTGCGCGCGCGAGAGGTCGAGCAGGGCGGAGGTGATCTCGGGGGTGAGCTTCCGTTCTTCCCAGCGCTGGGTGCTCGCCTCGGCGCCCGCGCTCTTGCGGCGATCGGCAGGAAGCGGGGTGGGCGCCTGGAAACCGCGCAGGCGCGCGCGCCAGAAGGCCTCGGCCTGCGCGAGGTCCTGCTCGGCCAGCCAGGCGATGTAGTCGCGGTAAGGGCGCACGGCGCCGAGGCGGGGCGCTTCGCCCTTCTGGCAGGCGTCGTAGGCGGTGAGCAGGTCCTTGAAGACGATGGGGAGGGACCAGCCGTCGAGGAGCAGGTGGTGGTGGGTCCAGACCAGCTCGTGGGCCTCGTCTTCGGTGCGGAACACGGTGAGACGCATGAGCGGCGCGTCTGCGAGGTCGAAGCCGCGCGCGCGGTCCCTGTCCATGAAGGCATCGAGCTGCGCTGCGCGCTCGGCCGGCGGGAGGGCGCGCCAATCGTACTGGATCCAGGTCAAGGCCGCGGCAGGTCGGACGAGCTGGAGGGGCTCGTCGAGATCACCGTGCACGAACGCCGTGCGCAGGATGGGATGCCGCGCGAGGAGCGCCTGCCACGAGGCCTGGAGGGCGGCCGGGTCGAGCTTGCCCTCGATGCGGAAGGCGAGCTGCTCGACGTACACGCCCGAGCCAGGGTCGCGCAGGGAGTGAAAGAGCATGCCCTGCTGGGTGGGCGAGAGGGGGTAGAGGTCCTCGACGTCACGGCCATGGCCGACGAGGCGATCGAGGGCGGACTGCGTGATGCGGACGAGCGGGAAGTCCGCCGGGGTCCTGCCACCAGCGTCGGGCTCTCGGCCGTGCGCGAGCAGCTCGCGCAGGGCGGTGGTGAAGCCGTCGGCGAGGCGCTCCAGGGTGGCGCGGTGGTGGGTCGTATCGCTGTAGGTCCAGCGCAGGTGCAGGCGTCCGTCGGCGATCCAGGCGCCGATCTCGATGAGGTGCGTGCGGGGATCGTGCGGACTGTGCGGGGCGCCGGAGGGCTCTTCGGCCGCGCGGAAGAGGCGCTCGCCCGTGGGGCCTTGCTCGACGTGACCCTGGTAGTTGAAGACCACGTCGGCGTGCGGGTGGGCCCGCAGCGCGCCAGAGACGTCGGGCTCGGTGGCGAGGTAGCGCAGGAGGCCGTGACCGAGGCCGCGACGCGGGATGCGCCGGAGCTGCTCCTTGATCGCCTTGAGGCGCTCGCCCGGGCCGCCGTCGGGCAGGTCGAGGCGCACAGGATAGAGCGCCGTGAACCACCCGACGGTGCGTGAAAGGTCGAGGTCATCGCCGAGGTCTTCGCGGCCGTGGCCTTCGAGGTCGAGCTGGAGGGCGCGCGCGCCGGTCCAGGCGGAGAAGGCCTGCGTGAGCGCCGTCAGGAGGACGTCGTTGATCTGGGTGCGGTAGACGTCGGGGAGGTCGTGGAGAAGCGCGCGGGTCTCCTCGGGATCCAGGGTGCGCTCGACGGTGGCCGAAGAGGACGCGAGGTTCTCGCCGCCCGGGAGATCACGGGGGATGGGCAAGGGCGCAGAGGCTGCGAGCCAGTGCGGAAGCTCGCGCCGGACGGCCTCCGTCTGGGCGTGCGCGGCGAGACGCTCGGCCCACTGCTGGAACGAGCTGGTCTTGGGCGGGAAGCGGACTTCTTCGCCTGCGCGGAGCTGCGCGTACGCGGTCTGGAAGTCTTCGAGGAGGATGCGCCAGGAGACGCCGTCGATCGCGAGGTGATGAACGACGAAGAGCAAGCGTGAGGGCTGGCCTTCGCCGAGATCCATGAGGACGACGCGCAGGAGAGGGCCCGTGTCGAGGCGCAAGCTGGCCTGGGCCTGCTCGGCAGCAGCGACGATGGCGCGCGCCTGGGCCTCGGTGGGGCGCTGCGAGCCGGCGTCGGCGTCGCGGGCTTCGGCCGGGAGGGTCACGAAGGTGAAGGGGGTCTCGTCGCTCACCTCGGCGTGCCGCTGCTGCACTTCGCCGCCTTCGCGGACGAAGCGCAGGCGGAGGGCGTCGTGGTGCCGGACCAGATGGACGACGGCCTGCGTGACGAGCGCGGGGTCGAGGCGCTCGTCGATCTCGGCGAGCACGGCCTGATTGAAATGCTCGGGTGCGCTGCGGTCTTGTTCGAAGAACCAGCGCTGGATGGGGGTGAGCACGACCGGGCCGGTGACGGGCCCTTGCTCGGCGGCGGGGCGCTCGCTCCCGTCGGACAGGACCGAGAGGGCGGCGATGGTCTGGTGCTGGAAGAGGTTGCGGACGGCGAGGGAGATACCGGCACGCTTGGCGCGGTTCACGACCTGGATGGCGAGGATGGAGTCGCCACCGAGGGAGAAGAAGTTGTCGTGGATGCCCACCCGCTCGAGGCCGATGACCTCGGCCCAGATGCCCGCGAGCGTGGTCTCGTGCGGGGAGCGCGGGGCGACGAAGTCGCTGTCGTGCTCGGCAAGCGTGGCGCGGGTGGTCTCGGGGCGCGGGAGGGCGCGGCGGTCGACCTTGCCGTTGGGTGTGAGCGGCATGGCCGGCAGCGCGACGAAGGCGGCCGGGACCATGTACTCCGGGAGCTTGTCCTGGGCGTGCGCCTTGAGGACTGCAGGATCAGGTTCGGTACCATCGTTTCCGACCACGTAGGCGACGAGGCGACGATCCCCCGGCGTGTCTTCGCGCACGACGACGAGGGCCTCGCGCACGCTGGGGTGGTTCATGAGGGTGACCTCGATCTCACCCAGCTCGATGCGGAAGCCGCGGATCTTCACCTGGAAGTCGCGGCGGCCGAGGAACTCGATGTTGCCGTCGACCATGTACCGGCCCGCGTCCCCCGTGCGGTAGAGGCGCTCGCCGGTGCGGGGATCGGTGATGAACGCGGCGCGGGTGATCTCCTCGGCGCGCCAGTAGCCGAGCGCGACGCCGATGCCGCCGATGTACAGGTCGCCCTCGACGCCGATGGGGCATGGAGAGAGGGCGCGGTCCAGCACGTAGAAGCGCTGGTTGTCCATGGCGCGGCCGTACGGGATGCTGCGCCAGGTCGGATCGACGTGGTCGATGGGGTAGAGAATCGACCAGATGGAGGCCTCAGTGGCGCCGCCGAGGCTGGTGACGACGATGCCGGGGATGATGCGCTTCAAGCGGTCGGGGAGCGTGACGGGGATCCAGTCACCGCTGAGCAGGGCAGCGCGCAGCGGGAGGGGCGCGGCAGCGATGGAGGGCCCGTGGGGCGACGCGACGTGCTCGGCGAGGTGGTCGACGAGCATCTCCATGAGGGCGGGGACGGTGTTCCAGAGGGTGATTCGCTCGCGGTCGATCAGCTCGGCCCAGTAGGCAGGGTCGCGCGCGGCGTCGGACTCGGGCAGGACGAGGGCGCCGCCCACGGCGAGCAAGCCGAAGACGTCATACACGGAGAGGTCGAAGTTGAGCGCGGAGAGGGCGAGCACGCGGTCGACCGGCCCGACGCGGAAGCGGCGGTTGATGTCGACGATGGTGTTCACCGGGCCGCGGTGGTCGATCATCACGCCCTTGGGCACGCCGGTGGAGCCCGAGGTGTAGATCACGTACGCGAGGTCGAGCGGGCCCTGGACGCGCGTGGGCGCGCGGTCGTCGGCCTCGGAGAGGTCGTCGAGGTCGGCGTCGACGACGAAGTGCTCGACGCCTGGAGGCCAGGCGATGACGTCGGCGAGGGTGGAGTGGGTGAGGGCGAGCGTGACCTCGCCGTGCTGCAAGAGGTGGCGGACGCGGTCGGAGGGGAGGCCCGGGTCGATGGGCACATACGCGGCGCCAGCCTTCAAGATGGCGAGCGCGGCGACGACCTGCGCCCAGCCCTTCCGGATGACCACGGCGGCGAGGGTGTTGGGGGTGGCGCCGCGCGCGCGGAGCGCGTGGGCGAGGCGGTTGGCGCGACGCTCGACCTCACGGTAGGTGAGCCGGCGGTCGGGGGCGATGACGGCGATGGCGTCGGGCGTGCACGCGGCCTGCTGCTCGAACAGCTCGTGGAGGCAGGTGTCCGTCGGGTAGGGGGCAGCCGTGTCGTTCCAGTCGACGAGGGCGCGGTGGCGCTGCGCTTCGGAGAGGAGCGGCAGCTCGGAGATGCGCTTCTCGGGGGTGGTGGCGAGGGCGTCGAGGAGGGTGCCGTAGTGGCCGGCGAAGCGCTCGACGGTGGCGCGGTCGAAGAGGTCGGTGTTGTACTCGATCCAGCCCTGGAAGCCGTCGTCGGCGTCGGCGAGCGCCCAGGTGAGGTCGAACTTGGAGATGGAACTCGCGACCTCGACGGGGCTCAGCGCGAGGTCACCCAGGCGAGACTCCTGGATCCAGCCGCCCTGGAGCACGAACATGACCTGGAAGAGGGGGGTGCGGCTCGGGTCGCGCGGGGGCTGTACCGCGTCGACGACCTGCTCGAAGGGGACATCCTGGTGGTCATACGCGCCGAGGGCCACCTTGCGGACACGCTCCAGAAGCTCCAGGGCGGTGGGGTCGCCGGAGAGGTCGGTGCGGAGGACGAGGTTGTTCAGGAAGAGGCCGATGAGGCCTTCGAGGTCGGCGCGGTTGCGGCCGGCGACGGGGGAGCCGATGCAGACTTCGTCGGCGCCCGAGAGGCGCGCGAGCAGGAGCTGGAGGGCTCCGAGGAGGGCCATGAAGCGGGTGACACCAGCGCGGCGGCAGAGGGCCTCGACCTTCTCGCGGGTGGTGCCGGGGACGTGGAAGACGAGGCTGGTACCGCGGTAACGGTTCACCGCGGGGCGGGGCCGGTCGGTGGGCAGCTCCAGGGCGGAGGCGCCGGCGAGCTGCTGCTTCCAGTAGGCGACCTGGCGCTCGCGCACACCGCTGTCCAGGTGCTGTCGCTGCCAGAGGGCGTAGTCGGCGTACTGGAGGGGGAGCGGCGGGAGCGAGGGGGACGGAGGTGCCGCGGGTGAGGCCTCGGAGCCGCCGGGTACGCCGCTGGGCGCGCCCGGGCTGGGCACGCTGGGGCTGGTGACGAAGGCGGTGTAGAAGGCCGACACCTCGCGGAAGAACACGGCGTTGGACCAGCCGTCGGTCACGATGTGATGCATCGTGAGCATGAGCACGTGCTCGGTGCTGGAGAGCTTGAACAGAAGCGTCCGGAAGAGGGGACCTTGCGCGAGGTCGAAGCCACTCCGGGCGTCCCTGGCGAGACGGTCGTGGAGCGCGGCGTCACGCTCGGCCTGCGGCAAGGCGCTGAGATCCTCCAGCGGGAGGGCCACGGTGGGCTGGGGGGCGACGATCTGGAGGAGCTGCCCCTCGACGGACTGAAAGGTCGTGCGGAGGATCTCGTGGCGCTGCGCGACGGCCTCGATGGCGCGGGCGAGCGCGCCAGGATCGAGGACGCCTCGCAGGATGACGGCGGTGGGGATGTTGGAGAAAGCGTTCTCCGTCTCCCACTGGTCCATGAACCAGAGACGCTGCTGGGCGAACGAAGCAGGAGAAGGGCCCGCAGCACGCGGCGGAAGCGCCTTCTCCGCGGCGGCCGGTGACGGCTGCTGCTTCTTTTTTCGCTCCAGGAGCTGCATGAGCAGCTCGCGCTTCTGGGGGGAGATGGACGCGATGCGCTTGTTCACGTCCTGCTCAGACATCGCTCTCGGTCTCCTGCTGGCAGCGCGTCTCGCTCCGGTCGAGAGGCAGAGCATCCTCGGTCTCCCCTCCCCCGCCCTCGGCGAGCAGCGCCATCACCTCTTCCTCGGAGAGATCGTCGAGGCTCTCCAGCATCTCGCTCAGATCGCCGCAGTCGACCTGCTCGGCCTTGCAGCTCACGATGAGGCTGGCCATGTCGGCGAGCACGGGCGACTCGAAGATGGCACGGAGGGGCACCTCGACGGCGAAGGTGTCGCGCGCGCGGGCCACGACCTGGGTGGCGAGGAGGGAGTGGCCCCCGAGGGCGAAGAAGGAGTCGTGGATGCCGACGCGCTCGACCTGGAGGACTTCGGTCCAGATGTCGGCGAGGGCTTGCTCGGTGGCGGTGCGGGGCGCGACGAAGGCGGGACGCTCCTCGGCTTGCGCGGCATCGGGGGCGGGCAAGGCGCGGCGGTCGGCTTTGCCGCTGGGGGTGAGCGGCATGGCGTCGAGCCGCACGAAGGCGGTGGGGATCATGTACTCGGGGAGCTTCGTCCGGAGGTGCTCGCGGAGCGCCGTGGTCGAGGGGGCTGTGCTGCGCCCGGTTTCTGCTCCTCCCTCACCCGCCGTGACCTCCGTGGCGCTCGCGACCACGTAGGCGACGAGACGCACGTCACGGGGGCGATCCTCGCGTGCCAGGACGACAGCCTCGCGGACGCCGGGGTGCTGGGCGAGGACGGCCTCGATTTCGCTCAGCTCGATGCGGAAGCCGCGGAGCTTCACCTGGTGGTCGGTGCGGCCGAGGTACTCCAGCTCGCCGGTGGGGAGCCAGCGCGCACGATCGCCGGTGCGGTAGAGGCGCTCGCCCGGGGTCGTGGCCAGCGGATCGGGGAGGAAGCGCTCGGCGGTCAGGCTGGCGCGGTGCACATAGCCGCGGCCGACGCCGACACCGCCGATGAACAGCTCGCCCGGGACGCCGACGGGCACGGGGTCGAGGCGGGCGTCGAGGAGGACGATCCGGGTGTTGGCGATGGGGCGCCCGATGGGCACGATGCGTCGAGCGTCGGCACGCTGGCAGGCGTGGAAGGTGACGTCGATGGAGGCCTCGGTCGGGCCGTAGAGGTTGTGCAGCTCGGCGGGGCTCTGGGCGAGGAACCGCTCGACGAGCTCGAAGGGGAGTGCCTCGCCGCTACAGATCACCCGCTTCAGGTGGGTACACCGCGCGAGGCTCGGCTCCTCGACGAAGGCGGCGAGCATCGAGGGAACGAAGTGCGCGGTGGTGACACGCTGAGACGAGAACAGCTCGGCCAGGTAGGCGGTGTCGCGGTGACCGCCCGGGCGAGCGACGACGAGGCGAGCGCCGGTCATCAGCGGCCAGAAGAACTCCCAGACGGAGACGTCGAAGCTGTACGGCGTCTTCTGGCAGACGGCGTCGGCCTCGGTCAGGCCGTAGGCCTGCTGCATCCAGAGCAGGCGGTTGCGCAGGCCGCGGTGGGTGTTCATGGCGCCCTTGGGCCGGCCCGTGGAGCCCGAGGTGTAGATCACGTAGGCGAGCTGGTCGTCGGAGGCCACGCGCGGTGGCGCGCTCGTGGGCGCCGTGGCGAGCGCCGCGGCGGTCGCGGCGGCGTCGAGACAGAGGACATGGGTGCCAGGGAGGGCGCGCTCGGCGAGCAGGCGCTCCTGGGTCAGGATGACCTTGGCCTGGATGTCGCCGAGCATGAAGTCGAGGCGCTCGGCCGGGTAGGTCGGGTCGAGCGGCACGTAAGCGCCACCGGCCTTGAGCACGCCGAGGAGGGCGACGACCAGCTCCAGGGAGCGCTCCATGCAGACGCCGACGAGGCGCTCGGGGCCGACCCCCAGCGCGCGGAGGTGGTGAGCGAGCTGGTTGCTGCGCCGATCCAGCTCGGCGTAGCTGAGCATGCGGTCCTCGAAGATCACCGCCGGCGCATCCGGGGTGCGCGCGGCCTGCTCGGCGATCCGCTCGTGGACGCAGAGGTCCTCGGGGAACGCGACGGCGGTGTCGTTCCAGGCGTGGACGACCAGCTGTCGCTCCTCGGGCGGCAGGATGGGCAGCTCGGCGAGGTGCTGCGCGGGAGCCGTGACCGCGCCCTCCAGCAGGGTCTGGAGGTGGCCCATGAGGCGGGTCATGGTGGCCGCGTCGAAGAGGTCGGTGTTGTACTCGATCCAGCCGCGCAGCCCCTCGTCGGAGTCTTCGAGGGAGAGGGTGAGGTCGAACTTGGAGGTCGCGCCCGACAGCTCCATGCGCTCCGCCGTGAGGCCGGGAAGATCGAGGACGGGCTGAGGCGCGTTCTGCAGGATGAGCATCACCTGGAAGAGCGGCGAGCGGCTCAGGTCGCGCTCGGGCTGGAGGGCGTCGACGAGCTTCTCGAAGGGCACATCTTGGTGGTCGTAGGCGCCGAGGGTGACCTCACGGACGCGCCTCAGCAGCTCGCGGAAGGAGAGCTCCGGTGAGAGGCGCGTGCGCAGGACCAGGGTGTTGATGAACAGGCCGATCAGCCCCTCGGTCTCCGCGCGGGTGCGCCCGGCGATGGGCGAGCCGATGGCGATGTCGTCCTGTCCGGTGACGCGATGGAGCAGGGCCTGGAAGCCCGCGAGGAGGGCCATGTAGAGGGTGACGCCCTCGCGCCGGCAGAGGGCGCGGAGCGCGTCGGCGAGCGCCGGGGGGAGCGCGACGGGCAGGACGGCACCACGGAAGGTCTGCGTCGGCGGACGCGGGCGGTCGGTGGGCAGCTCCAGGGCAGGGATGCCGCCGCCGAGCTGCTGCTTCCAGTAGGCGAGCTGGCCGTCGAGGACCTCACCTTCGAGCCAGTCGCGCTGCCACTGGGCGAAGTCGGCGTACTGGATGGGCAGCTCGGGCAGCTCGGGGACGCGGTCGGCCGAGAAGGCGGCGTAGAGCGCCGACAGCTCGCGCACGAGGACGCCGATGGACCAGCCGTCGGAGACGATGTGGTGCATGTTCAGGAGCAGCACGTGCTCGTCGGCGCTCAGCGCGAGGAGCGTGACGCGCAGGAAGGGGCCGCTGCCGAGATGGAACGGGCGGAGGGCGTCCTTGCGCGTCAGGCGCGCCACCTCGACCTCCTGGTCGGCGCCGGTGAGGTGGCCGAGGTCGATGCGCTCGACGCGGAGAGCCGGCTCGGACGCGATCACCTGGAAGGGCTTGCCCTGCCTGGAGGCGAAGGAGGTCCGCAGTGTCTCGTGGCGCTGGCCGAGGGCGACGAGGCTGCGTTCGAGGGCAACGGCGTCGAGGCTCCCCTTCAAGCGGACCGCGGCGGGCAGGTTGTAAACGGGGCTGCCCTGCTCGAGCTGGTCGAGGAACCAGAGGCGCTGCTGGGCGAACGACAGGGGCAGCTCGCCGTCGCGCGGTGGGCGCACGAGGGGCGAGATCGCCATGCCCGCGTCGGTGCGTCGGCTCGCCTCGACACGCTCGGCGAGGGCCGCCACGGTGGGTGCTTCGAAGAGTGCGCGCAGCGGTAGCTCGACGCCGAGGCACGCGCGGAGGCGCGCCATGGCCTGGGTCGCGAGCAAGGAATGGCCGCCCAGCGAGAAGAAGTCGTCGTGGACGCCGACGCGGGGGACGCCGAGGACCTCGCTCCAGACGCTGGCGAGCACATCCTCGACCGGGGTGCGCGGCGCGACGAAGGTGGCGCCCGGATCTCGGTGAGCCCAGTCGGGGGCCGGGAGGCGGTTGCGGTCGACCTTGCCGTTCGGGGTCTTGGGGAGGGCGTCGAGCAGCACGAACGCGGCGGGGACCATGTACTCGGGCAAGGTCGCGCCGAGGGCCTGACGCAGGTCGGCACCGGAGAGATCGGCGTGTTCGCGCTGCGCGACGTGAGCGACGAGGCGGCGGTCGCCGGGCACGTCCTCGCGCACGGTGACCACCGCTTCGAGCACACCTGGCAACCGTTCGAGGGCGGTCTCGATCTCCCCCAGCTCGATGCGGAACCCGCGGAGCTTGACCTGGTTGTCGATGCGGCCAAGGAAGTCGAGTGTGCCGTCGGCGAGGCGGCGGACACGGTCGCCAGTCCTGTAGAGCCGCTCCCCCGATGCGCAGTGGGGGTCGACCACGAAGCGGTCGGCCGTCAGCGCAGGGCGGTTCACGTAGCCGCGGGCGAGGTTCGTCCCGCCGATGTACAGCTCGCCGGGGACCCCGATCGGGACCAGCTCCAGGTGCGGCCCGAGGATGTGGATCCGGGTGTTCGCCATGGGCTGGCCGATGGGAATGGCGGGGGGCAACGGACCGCGGGCGCAGGTCCATGAGGTGACGTCGATCGAAGCTTCGGTGGGACCGTAGGTGTTGACCAGCCGGACCTGGGGGAGGCGCTCGAAGAGGCGCGTGGTGAGCTCGACGGAGAGGGCCTCGCCAGCGCAGTAGAGCCAGCGAAGCTCAGTACACTGCGTAATTTCGGCCTCTTCGAGCAGCACCTTGAGCAGGGAGGGGACCACCTGCAGGAAGGTGATCCGGTGCTCGGCGAGCATCCGGACGAGGTAGGCGCTGTCTCGGTGGCCATCGGCCCTGGGCAGGACCAGGGTGGCGCCAGCGCAGAGGGTGGCGAAGAACTCCTTGCCCGCTGCGTCGAAGCTGAAGGCCGTCTTCTGGAGGGTGCGGTCGGTCGGGAGGAGCGGGTGCGTCGCCTGCATCCACCGCATGTGGTTGCCGATGGCGCGGTGGGAGATGGCCACGCCCTTGGGCCTGCCAGTCGAGCCGGAGGTGTAGATGACATAGCAGAGGTCGTCGGCCGCCGCGCGTGACGGGAGATCCTCATCGGGAACGCTCACGAGCGCGTCGCCGAGGTCATCGAGGCACAACACACGCGCCGTGTGCTCCGGCAGCGAGGAAAGCAGCCGCCGCTGGGTGAGCAGGAGCGGGGCGCGGGTGTCCTCCAGCATGAAGGCAAGGCGATCGCGGGGGTAGGCCGGGTCCAGCGGGACGTAGGCGCCGCCGGCCTTGAGCACGCCGAACAGGGCCACCGGCAGCTCCGGGGAGCGCTCCGCGCAGATCCCGACGAGGACACCAGGGCCCACGCCCTGGTCACGCAGGTGGTGCGCGAGGCGGTTCGCGCGCTGGTTCAGCTCGGCGTACGTGAGCTGTTCGCCCTCGAAGAGGACGGCGACGGCATCCGGGGTGCGCGCGGCCTGAGCCTCGAAGAGGGCATGCATGCAGCGCTCGTCACCGTGGTCGACGGCGGTGTCGTTCCACACGCCGAGGATCTGATGGCGCTCCCCGGTGGTCAGCATCGGCAGCGCCGAGATGCGGGCCTCCGGTGCGGCCACGGCGCCCTCGATCAGCGTCCTGAAGTGGCCCGCCATGCGGTCGATGGTCGCGGCGTCGAAGAGGTCGGTGTTGTACTCGAGCCAGCCGCACATCCCGCGCTCGGACTTCTCCAGGCCGAGCGTCAGGTCGAACTTGGCGATGGTGAGATCGACGTCGGTGGAGCCGTCCAGGAGGCTCACCGAGAGGTCAGCGGCCTTCACGTCCTGGGGCGGGGCCTCCTGGAAGACGAACAGCACCTGGAACAGCGGAGTACGGCTCAGATCGCGAGGTGCCTGCAGGGCGTCGACCACTTGGTCGAAGGGGACATCCTGGTGCTCGTGCGCTTCCAGCAGGGTGTCGCGCACGCGGCGCACGAGATCGAGGAACGACGGGTCTCCAGAGAGATCGGTGCGCAGCACCAGGGTGTTCACGAAGAGACCGACGAGGCCAGCGAGCTCGGCATGGTTGCGTCCAGCGACCGGCGTACCGACGCAGAGATCGTCGACGCCCGCGTACCGCGAGAGCACGACATTGAAGGCTGCGAGGAGCGTCATGAAAGGCGTCGCGCCCTCCCGGGTGCTCAGCGCCGTGATCGCAGCCGTCAGCGCGATGGGAAGCTCGAAGCGCGAGACGGCCCCCTGGAAGCGCTGCACAGGAGGACGCGGGCGGTCCGTGGGGAGTTCGAGCGCAGTGGGCACGCCAGCGAGCTTCTGCTTCCAGTAGGCGAGCTGGTGCTCCCGGACCTCACCATCGAGCCACTGCCGCTGCCACAGGACGTAGTCGGCGTACTGCACCTGTAGCTCCGGGAGCGGAGAGGGCGCGCCAGAGCGGAAGGCGGCATAGAGAGCGGTGAGTTCCTGGAGGAGCAGGCCGACGGACCATCCATCCGAGATGATGTGGTGCATCGTCAGGACGAGCAGGTGCTCTTCGTCGGCCAGGCGAATCACGAGCCAGCGGACCAGCGGGCCTCCAGCGAGGTCGAAGGGACACCGGATCGCGTCGGCAGCGAGCCGCTTCACCTCGATGTGCCGAGCCTCCGCGACGAGGTGTGAGAGGTCGACGAGCTTCAGCGCGACGGTGGGTTCGGGCGCGATGCGCTGCTGGGGCTGGCCTTCGATCGCCGGGAAAGTAGTCCTGAGTGCCTCGTGCCGCGCGGCAATAGCGTGGACGCTGCGCTCCAGGAGCGACGGGTCGAGCGGCCCCCGCAACCAGAAGCCGGCGGGAACATTGTAGAAGTGGCCTCCTGGCGCGAGCTGGTCGAGGAACCAGAAACGCTGCTGGGCGAGCGAGAGCGGCAAGACGGCCGGACGCTCCATGCGTCGCAGCGGCAGCGAGGTCGATCCCTGCTTGGCGCGGCGCAGATCGTCGAGCCGCTGGCTGAAGGCGGCGACGGTCGGCGCCTCGAACAGCGCCCGCAAAGGCAAATCGAAGCCCTGTGCGGAGCGGAGCCGTCCAATGGCCTGGATGGCAACCAGGGAGTGCCCGCCGAGCATGAAGAAATCGTCGTGGATGCTCACCTGCGGCACGCCGAGCACGTCGGCCCAGAGGCCTGCCACGAGCGTCTCCGTGGGGGTACGCGGAGCCGTGAACTCGGCGTCGGTGCCACCACCGGAGGGGTTCGGTGCTGGCAAGGCGCGGCGATCGACCTTGCCGTTCGAGGTCAGCGGCATGGCCTCGATCAGGAGGATCACCGAGGGCAGCATGTACTCGGGCAGCCGGTCCTTGAGCAACGCGCGCAGGTCGGCGGGGTCGAGCCCGTCGGCAACCTGAGGCACGACGTAACCGACGAGGCGCTTGTCGCCGGGGACATCCTCGCGCGCGAGAACGACCGCCTCGCGCACGCCGGGGTGGCTCATGAGCGTGGACTCGATCTCGCCCAGCTCGATGCGGAAGCCGCGGATCTTGACCTGGAAGTCCCGGCGGCCGAGGAACTCGATGGTCCCGTCGGGGAAGTACCTGCCTTGATCGCCAGTGCGGTAAATCTGCTCGCCGGTCCTGGGATGCACGATGAAGGAGGCTGCCGAGAGTGCCTCCTCGCGCCAGTAGCCCTTGGCCAGGCCGACACCACCGATGAACAGGGCGCCCTCGACGCCGACGGGACACGGCTCCAGCGCTTGATCGAGCACGTAGAAGCGCTGGTTTCGCATCGGGCGGCCGTAGGGGATGCTGCGCCACGACGGATCGACGTGCTCGATGGGATACTGGATCGACCAGATGGACGCCTCGGTCGCTCCACCCATGCTGATGACCGCCGCGCCCGGGACGAGGCGCTTGATGCGATCGGGCAGCGTGACGGGGATCCAGTCGCCGCTCATGAACACGGCGCGGAGCGTGTCGATGCGCGCCTCCGGGTGGCCGGAGGCATGGTCGACGAGCATCTCCATGAGCGCAGGGACGGTGTTCCAGATCGTCACCCGTTCCGCCACGAGGAGCGCGGCCCAGGCGGAGGGCTCGCGCAGTGCAGAAGGCTCGGGGAGGACGACCGTCCCGCCCGCGGCAAGCAGTCCGAAGATGTCGTACACCGAGAGGTCGAAATTCAGCGCCGACAGGGCGAGCACCTTGTCGCCCGGACCGACGTGGAATTGCTCGTTGAGGTCGAGGATCGTATTCGCCGGACCGCGGTGATCGAGCACGACCCCTTTCGGCAGCCCGGTCGAGCCCGAGGTGTAGATCACATACGCGAGATCCTCGGGCCCCTGCACCCGATCGAGGTTGCGATCATCGTCGTCGGTGGGGTCGAAGACGTCGACGGTGAAGCGCAGCACGCCCTCGGGAAAGGTGAGTTCGGCGTCGTGCACGGCCTGGGTGAGCGCGAGCTGGACCTGACCGTGCTCCAGAAGGTGCCGGAGCCGCTCCGGCGGCAGGTGGGGATCGATGGGCACGTAGGCGGCCCCCGCCTTGAGAATGGCCAGGACCGCGACGACCTGCTCCCAGCCCTTGTCGAGCACGGCAGCCACGAGCGTGTTCGGGCGGGCGCCACGCTCCCGCAGGATCCTGGCGAGCTGATTGGACCTGCGATTCAGCTCGCGGTAGCTCATCCGGCGCTGGCCGAAAACGACGGCCTCGGCGTCGGGGGTCCGGACGACCTGCTGCTCGAAGAGTTCGTGCAGACACGGGTCGGGGAAATCGGCCTGCGTCGCGTTCCAGGTGACGAGCGCTCGGTGCCGCTCCTCCTCGCTCAGGAGAGGCAGCTCGGACAACCTGCGCCCCGGATTGTCGACGATCCCGCGGAGAAGCACATGAAGATGGCCGACCCACCGCGCAATGGTCGCGGTGTCGAAGAGATCGGTGCTGTGCTCCAGAACGCCAGCGATCCCCTCGGGAGAATCACTCACGATCAGGTTCAGCTCGAACTTCGAGGTTCCCTCGACCGAGCCATCCAGGGTGCCGGAGAAGGGGCGCCAGCGCATTCCCGGCATCTCCAGATCCGGGGTGGCGATGCTCTCCAGGGCGAGGTTGACCTGGAAGAGCGGATTGTCCGCCCCCTCTCTGGGGACGCGCGCGGCCTCCACCATTTCATCGAATGGCAGCTCGGCGTGGGCAAACGCCTCCATCGACGTCGTACGCGCCCGGGCGAGCAGCTCGGTGAAGGTGGGATCGCCCGAGAAATCCAGGCGTAGCGCCAGGGTATTGACGAAGTACCCGATCAGGGGGCGCAGCTCTGGCCGATCGCGGTTGGCCACTTCGGTTCCAATCGCGAAATCGGTCTGCCCGGTACAGCGGTGCAGGAGCGCGCCATAGGCTGCCAGAAGCGCGACGAACAGCGTGCACTCCTCGCGCTTGACCAGCGCCTTGAGCGCGTCGGAGAGGTCCGCCGGCAATGCCACAGGAAATGCACCGCCGCGATGAGACAGATTGCCCGTACGCGGTTTGTCGGTGGGCATGTTCAGTCTCGGGATCCCGGCGAGCAGGCCCCCCCAGAAGCGCCGGTGCTCATCCATCTCGGCGCCGCGAGCGCGCTGCCATTGCGCGTAGTCGGCATACTGAATGGGAAGGGGAGGCAGCGCCGGCGTCTGCCCCGCTGACAGCGCGCGATAGAGCGAGACCAGATCACCCACGAATGCACCAATCGACCAGGCATCAGAGATGATGTGATGCTGGAGAACGAGCAATGCGTGGTCCTCCGGGCCGAGCCTCACAAGCGCGAGCTGGAGCAGCGGCCCTCGCGCGAGCTCGAAGGTCTCACGGCTCATCATGGAGCAACGTTCGGCCAGCGCTCGCTCATGATCTGCCTCATTCACGTGGGTCAGGTCACAGTGCGAGATCACCACCGCGTCGGGAGCGAGTACGACCTGTCGTGGTTGGCCATTCGACTCCGGAAAAACCGTACGAAGTACCTCGTGCCGGGTGACCAGGGCAGTGACGCTCCGCTCGAGGGCGCTCACGTCGAGAGGCCCGGACATGCGAATGCCGAAGAAGAGATTGTAGAGCGGGCTGTCGGGGACCAGCTTGTCCAGGACCCAGAAGCGAAGTTGCCCGGAAGACAGCTTCAGGTCGCCATCGCGAGAAGCCACGGAAATCTCGGCTCCCTGCGGCGATGTGTTCTTCTTCTGGTGCGACAGGAACGCAAGAATCTCTTCGCGCCGCGCTTCCAGCTCGGAGCGGAGAGATGGTGTCAGCACATCTTTACGAGCGCGGATCCGGAGCCGATCTCCCTCGATCCACAGGCTCACGCCCAGCTGCGACAGATTCGAGAGGAACTGGGTCAAGCTCATACGTCGATCTCCAAGACATCGTCGGCAGGCATTGCGGCGAAAGCGCCGTCGAGGGCCACGAGGCTCCTCGTCGTCTCGGCTGGCGCGCTCTCCTCGTCGAGCGAGGCTAAAAAGCTGGAGCCAACACGGATAAGCGTGCGAGCGGGTGCCAGGTAGGCATGCGCGTCGATGTGACACTCAGCGCTCTCGCAGCCGATGGGCGGCGATGATGGCGCAGGTCACTCAGCGCAATTACAGCAGGCTTCAGTTCGCCCCTCCTGAATCTGACGTGTCGGGCACGTGTCAGGAGAATGAGCTGAGCCCCAGCGTCCTCCTTGCTGAGCACGCAGTATTCCGATCGCCCTGGCGAAAGAGCGCACGTGCAAAGAACTAACGTAAGCCCTTTTCGACTGTCAAGGCAGGGTCGGAGTGAGTCGGGTGCCAACATCGCCCCGTGTCGTATGGGTCATTTTGCCTCGCAGACCATCCGAGAAAATTCCAACAGATCCACAGATCTACGGATGCTGCCATCCGGAAGGGGGTCGACTCTGTGGCGCGTCACCACGATTTCATGGTCCATGTAGATGCAATGGTTCGTCGTCGCATCGATGTCGACATTCGGGAGCGCCGAGTCATTCGATGTGATTGACCACCGTTCGAGTGCAGCCGGCTCGATTGACATCGTGGGAATGGTTTGACACCCTCCGCGGGTTCGCTTCACGGCGAACCCACCCCCAGAGGCGGAGGCATCTCCTGCAGGGCATCCGCCATCGACGCGCTCGAAAGCCCGAATGCCCTCCCCATCTTCCCCCCCTCTCCGTGTTCGATCCACCAGGCGCAGCGTGTTGGCCTGGTGCGGCCGTGTGCTCGTTCGGCTCGGGGTCGCCTTGGTCTGCCTGGTGATTGTGGGCGCCGTCTACCAGCAGGTGGGGACCTGGAGGGACGAGCGCCGCTATCCGCCGCCAGGCCGCAGGGTGGACATCGGTGGTTATTCGCTGCACTTGAATTGCCAGGGGACGCCCACGCCCCGAAAGCCCACCGTGATCCTGGACGCAATCGGCGGAGGTAGCTCGATCCTCTGGGCCTGGGTGCAGCCGGAGGTGGCGGCCAGCGCGCACGTCTGCTCCTACGATCGGGCAGGATGGGGCTGGAGCGAGGATGGGCCGGAGCCTCGCGACGCGGCGCAGCACGCTCGCGAGCTGCGCGCACTCTTGACCCGCGCTGGCGTGGAAGGCCCTTTCGTGCTGGCTGGGCACTCGCTCGGCGGGCTGCACATGCGCCTGTACGCCGACGAGCATCCCGAGGACGTGGCAGGCATGGTGCTGGTCGACGCGGCCTACCCCGACAAGGACAGCGGGACCTCCCCCGAACAACGGGCCCAGGATGAGGCCTACAGCCGGAACCTGCCGATGATGTCCATGATGGCGCGCCTCGGCGTGATGCGCCTGTTCTTCGATCTCGGCGGCAAGCTCGACTTCGAGGACCTCCCTCCCCAGCAGCGCGCGGAGATGAGGATGTTCTGGTCATTGCCCAGGCACTGGGAGAACCAGGTCGCCGAACGCGCAGCGCGACCAGCCACCGATGCCCAGGTGAAAGCGACCGCAGGGCTCGGGCACCACCCACTCATCGTCCTGACGGCGGTCGAGGGGTCGTCCTCCGAGTGGCTGGCGCTGCAAAGTGAGATGATGACTCTCTCGACCAACAGCGTGCAGCGGTCGATCCTCGACGGCACGCATACATCGCTGACCTTCCGTCAGGATCACGCGCATGCGACGGCGCAGGCCATCCTGGACGTCGTGGCGGCAGCATCCACGGGGGCAGCGCTGGAGCCTTGAGTACCGCGCGACGAGGGAGGATCGCGCGCTCACTTCGGACCGCGGCCGGCGCTCTCTTCGGGCTCCTCCTCGTGACCGGTCTCCTGTACTTCGCGTACACCCACCGAACACGACCAGCGAATACGCAACGCCTGCTGTTCCAGGGGGTCGTCTACACGCGGGAGGTGAGCGAATCCCCGCGGCCGAGCATCGCCCACGTGGTTGCGATCGACCTGAGAGCGCCCGGCATCGGGTTCCTTGTGACCCCGGGTGACCCCGCCTTGAGTCGCCCTCTGATTGGCCGTACGACGTCGGCGTTCCTGAGCGAGTTCGGCGTCCAGATCGCCCTCAATGGGGACTTCTTCGAGCCGTGGTGGTCCAACTGGCCCTGGGACTACTATCCTCACAGCGGCGACCCGGTCTCCGTCGACGGCGAGGCGGCGTCCAGCGGGGTGGTGTACTCCCGTGAGCGGCGCAACCCACGCCCGCGAACACTGTATTTGAGCCAGGACCGTGGCGTGGCCTTCGACGCTGCTCTCGGGGAACACGACGAGGCCATCTCCGGCATCATGCTGCTCGAACGAGGGGAGCCTCGCGTCGCCGACACGGCATTCGCGCGGGACCCTCACCCGCGCAGCGCAGTGGCCCTGGACCGCGATCGCCAACGACTCCTCCTGGTCGCCGTGGACGGGCGGCAACCGAACTACAGCGTGGGGATGGGGCTTGCCGAGCTGGTGGCCCTGATCGAGCGGCACGGGGGGCACGACGCCGCGCTGCTGGATGGGGGAGGCTCGACGGCCCTGGTGATCGCTGGGCAAGGCGGGAAGCCAGAGGCACTCAACACCCCCGTCCACTCGCGGATCCCGGGTCGAGAGCGGCCCGTGGCGAATCACCTGGGGGTCTTCGCCAGGCCGCTCGCCCCCTGATCGACCGTCGAGCCCGGAGACGCGGCTCAGGGAGCCACGCAGGAGAAGCTGTCGGCGGAGGCAGGGTCACCGCTGCCTTTGTACTGGGGGAACGTCGGATACGGGCACAGCGGCCGGCGGAGCGTAGGCTCACCGCCACCATCGCGCTTCTCCGCGATCAAGCCCTGCGCGGAGGGGCGCTCGCCCGCCTCCACCCAGCGATCCGCAGCTTCGAGAAGATCGATCACGTCGGGTCCGTCACCTCCCTGGCAGTGCTGCACCCCAGGCTGAAGGAAGAACTCCATGGATGCATCGCGCACCGCGGCGCCTCCCACGGCACCTGAGACTTCCTCGAAATAATCGATGGAACTCTTGTAGCTGATCGCCCAGTCCGTGGTGCCATGGGCGAGGATCAGCTTGCGACCCGCCGCGAAAAAGGCAGCGAGATCCGGGGTGGCATCGAGCATCGCCGACGCTGCGGCGATCCGGTCGAGGTGCTCCTCCGGGACGAACGTGGACACGTCGTAGTCCGGCTCCTCCATGAGCCAGTACTTGACCAGCCCCTCGGCCAGCACATGCTGACCGGCCATGGGTGTGGTGGCGCTCGTGCCCAGCCACATGGGCCACCCATCCGCGTTGCTCTCTCCTCCAGGTCCCCAGCCTGGGTACAGCGTGGTTCCATTGTTCAATACGTACGGCGAATAGACGGTGGCCACCGTGTCCATCTGAGCGTCGGTGAGACAGTCGCTTCCCTCGGTCCCAGGAGCGCAGCGAAGAGCCGCAGGGTCGAAGGTGCAGCGCGCGGGATCGCTGACGATGCCGTCCTCGAGTCCATCGAGCGCGTCGCACGCTTGGAGCACGGCATTCGAGAGGAGCCTCAGCTTCACCACGTCGAGCGCACCACCGGCCGTGTGGCGAACTTGCTTGGCGTTGTTCAGGAACGCGAGCAACAAGGAGGTGAAATCGTAGGCCGGAGCGCGGGAGACGATGGCGTCGTAGTCCTCGGGAAAATGCGTGGCCTGCATCAGGGCTTCGCGTCCGCCGTTGGAGCAGCCCTCGAAGTAGCTGCGGGCCGGGGCTTCTCCGTAATGGGCACGGACGATGTCTCGAGCCACCAGGAGTGTTGCGTGGCTGGAGAGGTAGGCGAAATCCTCCCTCGCCTGAGGGTTGTTCAGCGCGAACGAGGCGTCGAATGGAGGGACCGCGGCGTCAGACTCGTGTCCGCCGTTCGAAAAGACCAGCACGTATCCACCGGACGTGGAAGGGGAGTAGGTGAACGGCAGGATCATCCCATCCCAGCCGCCCCCTCCACCGAAGACGAGCTTCTTGTTCCAGGTGTCCGGGAGGTGAATCTGGAAGCGCAAGTCGGTGCGGATCGAGCCGTTCACCTTGCACTCCCCATTGCTCGAGGTCGCTTCGTCGACGATCCCTTCACCGAAGGTTCGGCCTTTCAAGCCGCTGCACGGCTCGGGAGGGGTCGCCTCGTTCCCCTCGCTGCCGCCGCAGGCGGAGAGGAGCAACGCCAGCATGCTCATGCCGAAGAGGCGGAGTCCCATGGTCCTCGCTTTGCGAAGAGGGCGCGTGCACGACGGCGACGGCAGGTGGCTCTGCGTGGTTCGAACAGCGGCATGGTAGGGCATACGAAGTCTCCTCTTTGATCGTGAAGTCGAGACGCTGCATGTAGCGCGCGACGAGGCGCGAGGCCCGTCCGCACGACGCGGCGGAGATCGTGTGAACGTCGCGTGCGAAGCAGGCTCACGTGGAGACGTCCTCTTGTTTGCTCGGAGCCTTCAAGCCGCTGGGCAGCAAGCGTCGTTCCAGGATCTCGAAGCAGCCCTGGACGACGAGCGCGAGCACCGCCGCCGGGATGGCGCCTTCGAGGATGGTGGCGAGGTCGTCTCGACGGATGCCCACGAGGATGGGCTGGCCGTAGCCTCCCGCCCCGATGAGCGCGCCGAGCGTCGCCGTCCCCACGTTGATGACGGCCGCAGTCTTGATGCCCGAGAGGATGGATCGGGTGGCCAGCGGAAGCTCGACGCGCGCGAGGGACGCCCAGCTCGAAAGTCCCAAGGCTTCAGCCGACTCCCGCAGCGAGAGCGGGATGTCGAGCAGGCCCGTGGCGGTGCCGCGGACGATGGGAAGCAGGCTGTACAGGAAGAGAGCGACCACCGCAGGCGCGGTCCCGATGCCCAGGAGGGGCATCACGAAGACGAGCAGCGCGAGCGAGGGGATGGTCTGCACGACGCCGAGCAAACCGAGGACAGCCTGGCCGAAGCGAGGACGGCGGGCGGCGAGAAGACCCAGAGGGAGGCCGAGAAGGCCGGCGAAGAAGAGCGAGATGCCGACGAGGGTGAGATGCTCGCGGGTGCGCTGGGCGATCTGCGGGAGGCGTCCGGCCGTCGAAGCGCTCGCGTCGCCGACGCCGAGGGTCTCACGGAGGAACGTCACGGCGACCTGCGCCTCGGGCTCCTTGTTCAGCTTGGCGCGGCCGTTGAGCTGGATCATCGCGTCGCGAGAGATGCGGCCTTCGAGGGAGCGCAGGGCCGCAAGGGCCTCCGGGGAGAGGGTATCCCGGTAGAGCAGGACCGCCTCGTAGCGGGGGAAATGCCGTCGATCGTCGTCGAGCACGCGCAGGCGGTGGAGGGCGATCTCCGCGTCGGTGGTGTACACGTCGGTCGCGTCGATGGCGCCATCGACCACGGCCCTGAGGGCGAGGTCATGATCGAGGCCGGAGACGCTGGTCTGCGGGAGCTGATACGCCGCACGGAGACCCGGGTATCCCTCCGGGCGGTCGAGAAACTCGTGGCTGAAGCCGAAGCGCAGCGATGGATGGCCCTGCAGGTCGGAGATGCGGGTGAGGCCGAGGGCCGTGGCCCGCTCCTCACGGACGCCGATGGCGTAGTTGTTCTCGAAGCCGAGCGGCTCCGTCAGCCCGAGCCCGAGGGGCGTGAGGCGGGCACGGAGGGCCGCCGTGGTGGTGAGCTGCGCGTCATGGAGGAGATCGCGGGAGAGGGTGCCCGTGTACTCGGGGTAGAGGTCGATCTCGCCTTGCTGGAGGGCCCGCCAGAGCACCTGGGTCCCGCCATTGAGGTCGCGTCGGTAGACGGCGTCGATGCCCGAGGCGCGGAGGAAGGCCGCGCAGAACTCTCCCAGGATCACCGCCTCCGTGTCCGCCTTGGAGCCGACGCGGACGGGCGCGGCCATCGCCGTCGTCGGGAGTGCGAGGAACCAAAGCGCGGCGAGGAGCCACCAGATGGCACGCGCATTTCGCGAGGTTCGAGAGAGCTTCACGGGCTCTCCTCGGGCCAGCGCTGCGCCTGGACGAAGCGGGTCACGAAGGTGTCGGCTGGCGCCTTCAGCAACTCGTCGAAGGAGCCTCGCTGGATCACGTGTCCTTCGCGGAGCAGGAGAATCTCGTGTGCGAGGTAGGCAGCCTCCCCCAGATCGTGGGTCACCAGGGCGACGGCTTTGCCCAGCGCGGCAAAGACCTCCTTCAGGTCTGCCTGGAGCTCGGCCCGGATCATCGGGTCGAGGGCCCCCATCGGCTCGTCCAGGAGCAGCACCTCGGGATCGAGCATGAGCGCGCGCATGAGGCTCACACGCTGGCGCTGGCCACCCGAGAGCTGACCGGGGAATCGCGCGAGGGCCTCCTCGGGTAGCCGGACCAGTGCGCGGAGCGTCGCGATGCGCTCCGCCATCCGCTCGGCCGACCAGCCCAGGTGAGAGGCGAGGAGCGTGACGTTATCGCGAGCGGACAGGTGCGGAAAGAGGCCGCCCTCCTGGATGACATAGCCCATGCGATGGCGCAGGCGGCGCGCGCTCTCGGGCGTGAACCGCTCACCCGCGACGAAGACCTCTCCTCGATCCGCACTGACGAGGCCTATCAGGATGCGCAGCAGCGTGGATTTGCCGCACCCACTGGGGCCGATGAGGGCCGTGGTGCGCCCTGCCTCGAACGAAACGCTCAGCGGATGCAGGACGGGCTGGCCGCGGTAACTCTTGCAGATCGCTCGCGCCTCCAGCATCCCCCGTCATCTCCCATGGCCCGGGCTATGCGGGCACCTCGTCTCGCACTCGTCCCGCTCAGACGGCGGGAACGCTCGCCTTCGGCTCCTCCGTTCGAGAGCCCTGAAGCAAGGCAATCCCGGCCATGTACACCGCGACGCCGACGGCTGTCGCGCTCCAGGGAACGTCCTCCGACGCCTCGACCATCTCCGGCATGAAGTAGAGCAAGCTCGCAGCAATGCCGTTGTTCAGCATGTGAATCAGCATCCCCGCGGCGATCGAGCCCGTACGGTAGCGCGCGTACCCCATGCCGACCCCGAGCAACAGGGTGGGAAGCAGGCGAAACACCGAGCCGTGGGCGAGACCGAACAGGAGCGACGAGACGCCGATCGCCAGGGCGGGTCCGAACCGGCGCAGGCCCGAGTAAAGAAGGCCGCGGAAGAGCAGCTCTTCGCAGACCGCGGGCATCACTGCCGTGAGCAGCAAGACCCACCAGAGCGGCGCGCCATCGAGAAGGATCGCCTTGCTCAGCTCGCGCGCGAGCTCGTCGGGCGGCGGCAGGAAGCGCACGACGAGCCCGGCAATCACCACCCAGCCCGAGATCCCGACGAGGAATGCCCCCAGGAGGCCACCCAGCGGCGGCAGACGCAGCGCGAAGGTCTCCCGGGCCGAGTAGCCGAAGCCGAGCACGAGGAGCAGCGTGGGGAGCAGGAACATCCCCAGCTGCGTGGACAGGAGCTGACCGGCAATGCCGAGCTGCATGACGGCCAGGCTGCCGTAATAGGCCACCACCAGGATGATCCCCAGCGACGTCAGCGAAAACGCCGCGCTCGGCTCCCCCCCGTCGCGCCTCTCCAGACCGAGCAGCTCACGGGCGCCTTCCCGACCGCCGAGCAACACCTGCTCTCGACCGAAGATGCGCGCCGCGAGCAGCAAGGAGAGGGCTGCGTAGATCGTGGAAGAAAAGAGCGACCAGAAGATGAGCTGCGACGTCACGTCACCCAGGAACAGCGCCTTGATCAGGAGGGCGATGTTCAGGACCGGGACGAGCGCGGTCCAGGGATTCAGCTCCACGATGGGGAGGGAAGCGACCCCTGCGAGCAACGTGAGGGGCAAGGTGGCCGGCATGAGCGCGTTCTGGCCGTCCTTGAAGTCCCGCGCGAACACGGCGAGCGCGAGAAACAGGGCGGAGAACAGGAAGGTCACCGGCACGAGCAGCACGAAGGTGAGCAGAAAAACGCTCGGCGCCACGTGTTCCACGGTGGGCAACAGGCGACGCACCGTGAACGCGAGGCTGATGACGTTCGCCAGCGCGGTGAGCACGGCGATGCACCAGACGGCGAGGAATTTCCCCCAGATGATCTCCAGCGGGCGCACCGGCGCGCAGAGCAGGGTCTGCATCGTGCCGCGCTCCTTCTCACCGGCCGTCAGGTCGATCGCTGGCAAGAAGGCGCCGAGGAGCGACATCAAGATCAGCATCATCGGCATCATCGAGCCGAGGATCTGACCCACCCGACGGCGCTCGGGGGCTGCGTTGCGGAACAGCAGCTCGATGGGGGTCGAGAAGCCCGACGGGACGCCAGCGCGGACCTCTCGCTCTTCCCGGATCACCTTTCGGGCGCGGGTGACGGCGGCGTCGAGGCGGTTGCGCGCCGTGGTGGAGTCGGGTCGCACCGAGTCGAAGTAGATGGAGACCTGCCCCTGCCGGTTCTGCTCCACGGCCGGCGCGAAGTCGCTCCACGCGACCACCACGACGTCCACCTCGTGGCGGGAGAGCGCCGCTCGGGCGGCGAGCAACACCTCGTTGTCGGGCTCGGTCCACTGGGTCGCGATCTTGCTGGTGGCCTCCGCCTCCTCGTCCTCCTCCCGCTCGGCAGCGTCGGGATAGGGGGGCGGCTCGAGCGTCTTCTCGGCAAAGTCCCGCCGCAGCGCCTCGGGGATCCCTGCCCAGGGCTGGATCTCGATGCGCTTGGTCTCCTTCAGTGTCTGCTCGAAAGAGGCAGGCAGCCGCCCCCAGACAGCCACCACCGAGGGACGCGCCGCGCGCGCCGCCGACTCGCTCCCGAGCAGCTTGCTGATGCCGATCGCGAAGATCGGATAGAGAATCACGGGCAGCAGGATCAGCCGGAACAGCGTGCGCCGGTCCCGCAGCGTCTCCTGGAGCTCCTTGCACAGGATCGTCCAGACGATCGAGAACCTCAGCATGGCTCGCCCTCGCTCGAGGCGGCGCCTCGCGGCTCACGCCGGCGCTCCACGTGATGCAGGAACGCATCGGTCAGGTTCTTCTGGCCCGTACGCTCCAGCAGCTCGGTCAGGGTCCCCGCGTCCACCACCCGGCCCTCGTGCAGGAGCACGATGCGATCGCAGAGGTACTCTGCCTCGCTCATCACGTGGGTCGACAGCAAGATGGCCCGCCCCGCAGCCCGCTCACGCCGGATCGACTCGACGATGAAGCGGCCGCTCAGCACATCGAGCGCGTTCGTCGGCTCGTCGAGGATGAGCAGCTCCGGTTCGTGCAGGAAGGCCCGAGCGATGTTGGCGCGCTGGCGCTGACCCGTGGACAGGGTCCCGCAGGGACGCGAGGCAAACTCCCCCATCTCGAGATCCTGGACCAGCACCTCGATGCGCTGCTCCAGGCGCGCCGGGGCCATCCCGTACAGACGTCCGAAGTAGCGCAGCACCTCGCGCGGGGTGAGCCGCTGGTAGAGCTGGGTGTCCCCCGAGAGAAAGCCGATGCGCTGCTTCGCTTCGAGCGGGTTCGCGGCGAGATCCACGCCGCCGATCCGGACGCGTCCCGACGTGGGGGAGAGTATGCCCGCGAGCAACCGCAGGGTCGTGGTCTTCCCGGCGCCGTTTGGACCGAGCAAGCCGACCACCTCGCCCGCACGGACCCGCACATCGACACCGCTCACGGCCGCGACGGCACCGAAGCGCTTCACGAGCTGCTCTGCTTCGAGCGTCGGAGCGGCGCCACCATCGTCCAGCGGGGCGCTCAAGGCGTGACCCGCACCGTGGGGAAGACCTGCATGTCCGTCATGACCGCGATGTTGGTAACACGGAGAAGACGGCCGTCGGAAGGGCTCAGGTCACCTCGGGCAGGTCGATGTAGAACGTGGTGCCAGCTTGTGGATTCGGGTGAAAGCCGATCTTCCCACCCATCGCTTCGACGATGGCCCTCGCGAGCGCCAGCCCCAGCCCGTTTCCCCCCTTGCGACGCGATTCGGTGATCTCGGTATGGATGAACCGCTCGAAGACCCTGCCACGAAGGGACTCGGGGATCCCGGGGCCTCGATCCGTGACGCTGATCCTGAGCATCCCCCCTTCACGACGAGCGAGAGAGACCAGCACATCGTCACCAGGTGGCGAGAACTTCGCTGCGTTCGACAGCAGATTCTCCACCGCCTGCCCCAGGCGCTCACCGTCCACCCGCGCCATGGCGCCCCGCGCTGGCTCGGCGAGTAGGAACCTCACCCGGTGCTCCCGCCCCAGCTCCTCGGCGAAGAGGAGCGCCTGGTCGAGGATGGGCGCCACCTCCTGTCGCTCGGCCGAGAAGCCAGGCCTCCCCGAGCCGATCCGCTCCATGTCGAGGATGTCGCTCACCAGCCGGGAGATCCGCTCCGTGTTACCGAGGGCGTTCTCGACCAGCTCCCGCGCACGCGGCGCGAGTTCTCCGGCCACGCCGCCGGCGATCAGTCCGAGCGAGCCCCGGATGGAGGTGAGCGGCGTGCGCAGCTCATGGCTCAGCAGCGAGATGAACTCGCTCTTCACGCGATCGATCTCCTTGCGCTCGGTGATGTCGGTGAGCTGCGTGCACACCGCGTTGACCACCTGATCCGGACCGAAGAGCGGGAACCTGACGGCCAGATACCAGCGCCGCTTGCCCCCCACCGGCAGCGAGTCCTCCGAGGTGATCGGCTGGCGACGTCGAATCACCTCCAGCTCGCGCTCCCGGAACGCCTCGGCGAACGCGGGTGGCAAGGCCTGCTCGTCGGACTTTCCGAGCACCGACGCTGCGGACACCCCGGTGAGCATCTCGAACCCTGCGTTGACGAACTCGTACCGGCCCGCGACGTCCTTCACCGTGATGACGGCGACCGAGTTGTTCATCACCGCGAGCAGGCGGTCCTGGCTCTCGCGCAGACCCCACTCGGCGACGACCAGGCTGGTCGTATCCAGGAAGGTGAGCACCGCACCGCGCACGAGCCGCGCCGTCGTGAAGTAGGGCGAGATCCGAACGTGGACGAACTGGCGCAGATCGCCGAGCTGCTCCTCGTGGGTCCGCCGCTCACGGATCACACGGAGGATCTTCTCTGCGACGTCTTCGAAAGTGGGCTCGAAGGTGACCTCCGTCACGCTGCGCATCAACGCGCTCGGCCGGAGGGTAAACGCGCGCGCCGCCGCCTCGTTGAAGCGGGTCACCCGAAGGTGCTCATCGACCACCAGGATGGGCAGGTCGGTGCTCGACTGGATGTTCTCGAGGTCGGTGTTCGCCTCGGTGAGCTGGGCTGCCTTGACTTGCAGCTCCTCGTTGACGGTGGTCAGCTCCTCGTTGGTCGACTGCAGCTCCTCGTTGGCCGTCTCCAGCTCCTCGTTGGTCGACTGCAGCTCCTCGTTCGAGGCCTGCATCTCCTCGTTCAAGGCCTGCATCTCCTCGTTCGAGGTCTCCAGCTCCTCCACCAGCGTCTGCATGTGCTCGCGGGTGGTGGCCAGCTCGTCGTGCATGGTCCGCAGCGCGAGCTGGTCGTTCTCGGCGATGTCCTCCACCGTCAGCACGGTGGCCCGCGCGTTCGCTGGCTCGAAGCTCACGAGAAACAGCTCCGGCTCCGAGCGTCTCCCACGCTCCGCGCCACCACGCCCAGGAGCCCCCCCGCCTTCCGGACGCCCCGCCTCGTCCAGATGAGCCGGGTGAACCGAGACCCGGATCGTCCGCCCGTCGCCCGGACCAGGCAGCGTGCGAGGCGTCCCGTGCGCAGGAGCACCTCGCTGGCGGGCCTGGTAGATGAGCATCTGCACCTCGGCGCGCAGCTCCTTGCGGACGGCTCGGATCACGTTGTGGCTGGGTCGCCCCGAAGGGAACTCCAGCAACCCGCTGACATCGCCGTGCGCGTACTGGATGTCGAGCGCCCCGTCGACGAGCAAGCTGGGAGGCAGGTATGCAGCGGCTGCCGCAGCGAGTAGCCGCTCTTCGGGCCTGCGATCCCTCGACGGCGCAGGGCTACGCGGCTCGCGCGCCGAAGCGAAGGCGCTGATGGAACGAAGCGTCGGCATCACCTGCGCGCTACCCCGACGAAACAGCTTTCCCTCCTTGTGAAGCGGCTCGAACAGGCCCTGGTGCGGCAGGATGCTCTCACTCTTGCCCAGGAAGAGCACCCCTCCAGGCGCCAGGGCGTAGTGGAACGTCGACAGCACCTGCGCTTGCAGCGTGGCGTTGAAGTAGATGAGCAAATTGCGGCAGCTCACCAGATCCAGCCGCAAGAACGGCGGGTCCTGCACCAGATCCTGCCGCGCGAAGAGCACCATCTCCCGGACGGATTTGGAGACCTCGACCTGGTCACCACGGACCGTGAAGTAGCGCGACACCAGATCGGGATCGACGTCGGCCACCGCCGTCGCCGAGTACAGCCCTCTACGCGCCACGGACAGGGCGTCCTCGTCCAGATCGGTAGCGAAGATCTGCACGTTGTAGCGCTTCACCCGCGGCCCCAGCAGATCAGAGATCAGAAACGCGATCGAGTACGCCTCCTCCCCAGTCGCGCAACCGGGCACCCACACCCGTATCTCGGTCCCCTCTGCCTTTCCACGGACGATCCGCGTCAGCACCTGGCGCAGCGCCGCGAAAGGCTCACGATCGCGGAAAAAGGCGGTGACCGAGATCAGGATGTCTTTGCTGAGCCGATCCAGCTCCTCGGGACGCTCGGCAGTGAGCGCCAGGTATTCCTCGAGCGAGCGCACGTGGTTCGCGGCCATCCGTCGCTCGATCCGCCGCGAGACGGTGGTCTCCTTGTAATCGGAGAAGTCGATCTTGGTCCGCTGCCGGGCACGCCCGAGCAAGGTCTTCAAGCTCGAAGGAACTTCCTGCCGGGTCAACCGGATCAGACCCCTCGAGCGCGCGATGCTGGCTAGCTCCTTGGCCATCTCCTCGGGGGAGAGGACGAAGTCCACGAGATCGGTATCGATCGCGGCCTGGGGCATGCCGTTGTACCGCGCCGAGCTGGGCTCCTGCGCGAAGGTGAAGCCCCCCGCCGCCTTGATGGCTCGGATGCCACTGGCGCCATCGGAGCCGGTCCCGGACAGAATGATCCCCACCGCGTCTTCGCCTTTCTGCTCGGCGAGGGACGTGAAGAACAAGTTGACCGAGGGCTTCGGTGACACCTCCTTGACCGGCTCGATGAGATGCAGACGGCGATCGCGGTAGATCAGGTTCCAGTTCGCCGGGGTGATGTAGACGGTATTTGGCTCGGGGATGACCTGATCCTCGATCTCCACCACCCGCATCGACGTCTCGCGACCGATCAGCTGAGCAAGCAAGCTCCGATGCGTCGGAGAGAGGTGCTGCACGACGACATAGGGGATGTCGAGATCGGGCGAGATGGTGGAGAAGAGGGCGCTCAGGCTTTCCAGCCCGCCGGCCGACGAGCCGATACCCACCAGGAAATCACGGGGGGGCAATTCTTCCGGCTCGGTGTCCACCGTCGGCAGCGGTGCATCTCCCGAGTCGCTCGGTTCGGGCATCGGTCTTCCCCTCGTCGCTCCTTCGTGTCCCAGGAACGTCCGTGTCCCAGGAACGTCCGCGTGGCGTCATCCTGCGGGTATCGGAAAGAGAAGGCAAGCGCGCCTGCAAACACCGCTCAAGGAGGCGTATCGTCGTCGCCCAGCAGGACCTGCACGTTCGCCTGGAGATCTGCCACGGCCAGCGCCGTCTCGTAGAGGGCCACGTAGAAGATCATCCCGCGGATGGAGTGGGTGCCCGAGGGACGCCCGCCAATCGAGAACACGTTGCTCGTCGCCAGGTTCACGTTGGAGAACTGGGCAGGAGCGTTCGCTTCGACCGAAGGCACGTGGACACCATTGACGTACAGACGGCGACGCATGTCGGCAAGCGGCTGCACGCTGTCGACGACCAGGTGATACACCGCTCGCCCCACATTGACGTAATCGTACTCCCAGCGCCCCACGCTCGACCCCTCGATGTACGCCTGGAGTCGGCCTGCATTGTCGAAGCGAAAGACCAGCGCGTCATATGCATTCTGCCCGGCCTCCGAGCGGCCGAGAAAGACCAGGCGCGAGAAGTTCACGATGCCCTCGATGCGCGCGACCAGCTCGATCGTGAACGCCTGGTTCCCGTTCAGCCGCGTCTGCACCTTCGTACCCGACATGATCGCCGATGCGGTCGCTGCGGTGCCTGCGGTCGTCCACACCAGGCCGCGGCGCCCCTCGGCGTCGGCGGCCACGGAGAGCACCGGCGCCTGCGGGTTCGGGTTGCTGATCGTCAGCGCCAGCGGCTGGGACGAGGTGTCCTGGATCTCGGTCACCCCCAGCGCTGGATCCTCGTTGATGTAATAACGGGCCACCAGGCTCTCGCCGACCGATACCGTCGTCCCGTCGCAATCGTCATCCACCGCGTCGCCGGGCACCTCTTCCCGCGGCAAGACCTCGCCCTCGCAGGGCCCGTAACCGCTGCCATCCGGGTGGCAGGTCGCCTGCCCCCACGTGCAGATGCCCACCCCGATCGTCTCCGGAGGCCCCGAGTAGCAAGCGATGACCGCGCCCGGCGTGCAGGATGGGCCACCGAGCCCGCCCCCGGCGCTCCCTCCCTGCCCGCTTCCACCACCGCTCTGCCCCCCACCTTCGCCGCCTTGTCCCCCTTGTCCCCCGACGCTGCTGCTCGTCTCACCCGGTCGCGTGGGCTCGTCCGAGGAGCCACATCCCACGGCAGCCAGCAGCAAGAGGCCTGCGCCGACGAAGGTCACCTCCAGTGCGCGCATTCTTCGAAGCATCATGTCGCTCTCTCCGGGTTCGGGCCGAGCCAGGTCCCTCGACGCTACCACGGCTCCGAGCGCCCGCCGAACCGCTTGTCATGCGGACACGAGGGCTCCACCATGCGCCCATGAAGCTGGGCTTGCTGGTCATCGACATGCAGAACGAGTTCTTCGCCGACGGCTCCCCGGCGACCCCTTCGCTGCATGCTGCCGTCGAGTACATCAATGGCGCCATCGCTCTCTTCCGCAAAGCGGAGGCTCCCGTCGTCATCGTCTCCGATGTCGAGGAGCCCCGCGTTCCTGGCACCGAGGCCTTCGCCCTGCACCCGAGCATCGCCGCGAGGCCGGACGATCTGCGCATCGACAAGCGCTCCGGCAACGCCTTCTGGAAGACCGACCTGGATCGACAGCTCCGCGACCGCGGCGTCGACATGTTGATCCTCTGCGGCTTCTGCGCCGAGTTCTGCGTCCTCGACACCTTCCGTGGCGCCCGCGAGTGGGGATGGCCCGCCGCCTTGCTACGGGGCGGCATCGCCAGCCCTCATCCCGATCGCATCCGCCTCGTCCAAGAGATCTGCGACGTGGTGTCGTACGGCGCGCTCGAAGGCTGGATGGGCCTCCTCCACAAGCCCTCCTGATCGCCTCGATTTCGGCCCTCGTGGCGCGCCGCTAGCCCGGCTCAGTCCTCTCCCCGGAGCGCGTGGCGCACTTCACCCGTACCGAAGCGCTGCACCAGCACATCCACGTCGACCTCCAGGGTCTCGGCGCCGAAATGGATCACCTCCGCGGCATCCACGCAGTACAGGGAGTCTCCCGAGAACAACGCCACGAACACCCCCGCGCATGCGGGTAGCGGCGCCCGAGACGACTCGCAGAAATAGACCAGCGGCCGGAGCAGCCCGGCCTCGAACCAGGCCCCATCAGCGGCCTCGGGGACCACCACCTCGTAACCGCGGATCCGAGCCTCTCGACCTCCACGCTGCTGCCGGATCTCCGCCAGCGTCGCCGTGGCCGTCGCGGCCGGTGCAACCTGAAAAGCCCGCCCCAGGAGCGAAGACAGCTCGAACTTCATCACCTGCACCCTACCCCAGAATCGTCGACCCACCATGCGCCGCCATGGCCGGACGGCGGAGCCCTCTCCTGGTCATCCGCATCAGACCGGCCCAATCACCACCCACACCAGCGTGTGAGCAATCACAGGCGCCCAGAGTGGCTGGTCCCCACCCCGCAGCAACCCGAAGATCAGCCCCAGCAGAAAGCGGCTCGCCACCTGGGCCCACGACTGGGAGAGGTGGATCATCGAGAACAGCAGCGCCGTCCCGATCACGCCCCCCGCCATCCCCAGCCGCGCCGCCAGTGAAGGCTGCAGGTAGCCTCGAAACACGCTCTCCTCGGCCACTGCGGTGACCAGCCCCACGCCGAGACAGAGCAGCCGCGCTTGCCACGGCTGGGCCAGGATGGCGTCCAGCAAGGCCGGTGGGGTCATTCCCACCATGGTCAGCATCGACCCGATGCAGACGAGGCTCGGAACGACGGCTGCGATCCCGAGCAGCAGCTGCTTCACCGAGAGATCCCTGAACCCCAGATCTCGGAGGCTCACCCGGCCGAAGCGCAGCAACCAGCCCCAGCCGATCACCACCACCAGCGCCACCTGCGCGCCGAGGGCAGCGAACGACGCAGGGGAGCCACTGAGCAGCCCCAGATCACCTCCGTAGAAGGTCCGCGCGAGCAGCGTGCTCCCGACGGCGAGGCCGGCGCAAAGAGCGACCAGACTGAGGGCGTGGAGAAGATGAGCCCGGCTTCCTTGAGGGAAGCGGGCGCCCGTTGCGACAGCGTCGTCCTGCGTCATGAGTTTCGGCCCACGGAGCTACCACAACGTGCCTGCCGGAGGACAACGTTGCGCCCGGCACGGTGTCCCCCCAGAAGTACACGGCGGGACAGAAACCATTGACGCTCAGGTCGACCCGACGCGCGACCGGGTCGTATCTCAATCACGCGCCCGCTGTCACCTGCACCGGCGATCCAATCACGCTCGATGGCGCATGGATGAGGCGTGTGCCACCATGCAGGAAGCATGGGCGAGGCCCCCCCGGCGCCCGGAAAAACGACCATGCGCAGGCGATCCCTCTTCGAGCAGACATTGCAAGCCATGCAGATGGCTCCCGCCCTCTCCCGCTATCTCTCGAGCGTGGAGCAAGCAGATCGAATGCCGCACGACGTGCTGGACGCTTTCCAGTCGGAATCGCTACGGGCCATCGTGCGGCGAGCCTATGACAAGTCCAGCTTCTACCGCGGGAAGATGGACGCGGCGGGGGTCGACCCCGCCGACATCAAGCGCACGAGCGATCTCGCTCGCCTCCCCTTCCTGACGAAGGACGAGCTGCGCCAGGACCCGTACCTGCTCCTGACCTGCGACAAGGAGGACATCGCCCTCATCCAGGTCTCCACGGGCACCACGGGCGGCCAGGAACTCTACATGGTGTCCACGTGGAGTGATTACATCCTCCATGATCTCGCGCCTCGCTATCCGCGCCTCTTCCCGATCGGCCCAGGCGACATCTGCATGAATGCGCTGCCCTACGAGATGAGCACCGCGGGGCTCTCCTTCCACAAGACGTTCATGGAAGGCTACCACGCGACGGTCATCCCGGCAGGCAAGGGAGGCGCCTACTCGACCCCTGCCAAGACCATCAAGGTCATGAAGGACCTGCGCCCCACGGTCATCGTCACCAGCCCCTCCTGGGCGATCACGCTGGCCGAGGAAGCCGAGCACGCCTCGCTCGACCTGGCCGCGCTGAAACTCAAGAAGATCTGGCTCACGGGTGAGGGGTGCTCCCCTTCGTTCCGGCAGCGCGTCGAACGGCTCTGGGGTACCAAAGCCAGCTTCTTCTACGGCTCCCTCGAATGCGGCGTCCTCGGCATCGAGTGCGACGAGCACAATGGCTATCACGTCCCACAGGCGCACGTCGCCATGGAACTCGTCGACCCGCTCACCGGCAAGCCGTCGGCTGCAGGAGATCCCGGCGAGATCGTCGTCACCTCTCTCCTGCGCTATGACAGCCCGGTGCTCCGGTTCCGCACCGGGGACCTCGGCGTCTTCGACCTCTCCCCGTGCGCCTGTGGCGCCCAGATGCCCAGGTTCTTCCTGAGAGGCCGCGCCTTCGACCAGATCCGCTTCCGCGGCCGTGCGCTCTCGCCGATCTACCTGGAGGAGCATCTGCTCCGGATGCCGGAGGTCGGCAACTGGTTCGAGCTGATCATGCCGACGTGCGACGAGTCTCGCATCAAGGTCCGGTGCGAACTCTCTCGCGGCGCCAAGCACCACCCCGGCCTCGCCGATGTGCTCGCCGGCAAGATGGAGCATGCCACTGGCCTGCCCTTCGAGATGGAGATCGTCGAACGCATGCCCCGCCCGACCGTGAAAGCCGCACGCGTCGTCCGCAGTTGACACCTTAACAACCGAAGCTGGGGAGGAGGGGATCGATGATCATCGATGCGCACGCACACGTGTCGCCGACGAGCTACGGCTCCGCCGAGCTGTACCTGCAGCAGCTCGCACAGGGCGGCATCGCCCAGGGCGTCGTCAGCCCGGGCGGCATGCTCGACGTCCGGCAGATGGGCGCCTACATCAGCGGCCAACTGAAGCCAGACCTCGTGCCGAAGAACGAGTACGTCGACTGGGGCCTCGGCCTCAGCGGCGGGCTCCACGGCTTCGCCTGCGTCGATCCTTGCACCGAGACGGCCCCGGAGACCCTGGAGCGGTATCTCCGCCAGGGTTTCCGCGGCCTCATGGTCACCCCCCTCGTCCACAAGTTCAGCTTCGGTGACGACGTCCTCGCGCCGCTCATGGAGGTCTGCGCGGCCCACGGCGCGACCGTCTGCTCTCACGTGGCGTTCCGGCCAGGCGCCAACACCGCCGATTACGTGCGGCTCGCAGAACGGCACCCGAACACGCCGTTCATCCTGGAGCACATGGGCGCAGGCCCCGCCGACAGCGAGGCCACAGCCGCCGCCACACGCCTCGACAACCTGTACCTGGAGACGTCACTGGGGAGCTACCTGCACATTGCGGAGACCGTGAAACGAGCGGGGGCGAGCAAGGTGATCTTCGGCTCCGAATTTCCTCTGTCCCACCCGGTGGTGGAGCTGCAGAAGCTCCTCCTGCTCCCCATTTCGAGTGGTGAACGCGACAAGATCCTGGGCGGAAACATTCGCCACCTGCTCCGCATCGGATGCTCGTGAGCTGCGCGGGGGTGAGTCCATGATGGCGTCAGAGCGACTCGAGGCTATCAACCAGATGCTGCGCCACGCGCGCGGCTCCGCATTCTACCGCGGCCGGCTGCCGGACCGGGATCTCGGCTCGATGGACGAATTCCGTCGGATCCCGTTCCTCACCAAGGAGGACGTGCGCAGAGAATCACCACACGGGATGCTGTGCGTCCCTGGAGAAGATCTGTCGCAATACCACGAATCCTCGGCGACCACGGGCGAACCCGTCTCCGCCTGGTATACCCACCGCGACCTGTCGGAGATCCGCGAGAGGTTCGCGCGGTGGGGTGTCGGCTTTCAGCGAGGAGAGCGGGTCCTGATCCGGTTCCCTTATGCCCTGTCCAGCATTGGACATTTCGTCCACGCAGCGGCGCAGCACGCCGGGGCGTGCGTGGTCCCTGCCGACAGCCGGACCACCATCACGCCGCTGCCGCGGGTGGTGGAGCTGCTCCGGAGGCTCGACATCACGGTGCTCGCCACCCTCTCTCTGTCAGCCGTGATGATTGCCGAGATGGCGGAGATGTCCGGGCTCGATCCCCGGCGAGATTTCCCTCGTTTACGCGCCATCTGCTGTGCTGGCGAGCCGCTCTCCCCATCACGGAGAGAGCTGCTCGAGGAGATATGGGGCATCCCCGTCTACGACAACTACGGGATGACCGAGACAGGCCCTCAGGCCATGGACTGCCGTGCGCGGCGTCTCCACCCCTGGCAGGACCAGTTTCTGATGGAGATACTTGATGAGCGGCTCGAGAAGGAGGTGCCGCCGGGTGAGCTGGGGGAGCTCGTCGTCACGTCGCTCACCCCGCGCGCCATGCCCATGATTCGCTACCTGACGGGCGATCGATGCAGGCGCCTCGAGGAGCCCTGCACGTGCGGTGAGAGCGCGTCGGTGGAGATTCGTGGGCGGGCGGCGGACACGCTCTGGATCGGACGGCGCCCATTCGATCAATGGACCCTGGAAGCCATTGTCGCCGAGCTCCCGAGCCGACGATTCTGGCGAGTCACCCCCACGAACGAGAAGCTGAGATTCGTGGTGGAACGCGAACGAGAAGAGGACAAAATCGATCCCGATTTGCTCTGGCGACTGGAGCAAGCTCACGGGACCCGGCTGGAGGTGGAGCTCGTCCCCAAGGGGACTCTTTATGATCGGAGAGAGCCGATCGCGTTCGGAATGTCTGCGAAGCCAGTTTACGTCAACCGCGAGCACATCGGGGCTCCGGGCTGAAATACAGGAGAACGTTCTCATCATGAATATCTCATCGACCAGCAATGGCAGCTCGCACAGCACCAACGGCAGCTCCCATCATCATGGCAATGGTTCTCACGGCACCCATGGCGGCGCGACCCAGGGCAATGGCGGCGCCTCGACCACCCACGCCAAGGGGATCAACGATGCCGTCTCGATGGCGAAGCGCGAGCGCATCCGGCTGGATCGTCTCGATGGCGACAGGAACCGCGTCGAGGAACAGACGTCGCTCGTCGTCTGGTACGACACCGCAGGCATTGCCACCCCGGACGAATACGAGGGCATGATCGAGCGGGTGGTGAACCTCTCGTACACCGGCATCGTCCTCTACCCGGGCAACGTGGCCGCGGTGGCGCCGGCGATTCCGCCGCGGATGCTCAAGGTCTACCACGCGGAGAAGATGGACGACCTGAGCCGCCTTGGCGCTCTGGCGCAAGCCGGCAAGGATCTCGTCATCGCCAGCCACGACGTCTCCGTGCTCGATCAGGCGGCGCAGCGAGGGCACGCGACCTGCTACCGCGCCTACGTGGACGACGGTTCGAGCCTGCACGAGTCCATTCGCGAGGGCAGCCGTCACGCGTACCTGATGGTCCGCTTCCGCGACCCCACGAACATCCCGCTCGAGCTGGTGATTGCCACCCTCCAGGCGACGCGCACGGTGCTCATCAAGGAAATCAGCACCGCCACGGACGTCGACGACGCCATCGTCACCCTCGGCGTCATGGAAGTCGGGGCGGATGGCGTCATGTTCTCGCCGCGCTCGCACGACGCGCTGGGCGAGTTCATGTCCCGCCTCGGACGCCTCGATCGCAGCGCGGTCAAGATCGAGGTCGCCACCATCATTCGCAGCGTGCCGATTGGCATGGGCTACCGGAGCTGCATCGACACCACTACGCTCTTCTCACCGACGGAGGGGATGCTCGTGGGCTCCACCTCGCAGGGCGGAATCCTCTGCTGTCCGGAGGTCTTCTTCTTGCCGTACATGGAACTCCGCCCGTTCCGGGTGAATGCAGGCGCGGTCCACAGCTATGTCTACAACTATGGCAACCGGACCGATTACATGAGCGAACTCCGCGCTGGGTCGCAGATCATGCTCGTCGACCAGAATGGTGCCACCCGCCGCGGCAGCGTCGGCCGGATGAAGACGGAGGTCCGCCCGCTGCGCCTCATCGAGTCCGAGTTCCAGAATGGCGAACGCATCAACGTGATCATGCAGGACGACTGGCACGTGCGCATCTTCTCGGACGACGCCAAGCCGCTCAACATCACGGAGCTGCGGGCGGGTCACAAGGTCCTCGGCCACGTCGCGGCCCCGGGACGGCACGTGGGCATCAAGGTCGACGAGCACATCATCGAAACCTGAAAGGCGCTTCCATGGATGGAGTTGCAAAGCAGATCCGCTGGTCGCGTTTCCTCGATCGGCGCTCGGGTCACGGGATCATCGTTCCCATCGATCACGGGCTGACGATCGGTCCGGTGGAGGGTCTCGACAGCGCGGAGCAGGTGGCGCGCTGGATCGGTCACCCCGGCATCACCGGGATCATCGCTCACAAGGGCATGGTCGAGCGGCTCGGTCGGCTCGGCCTGCTCCGGGGCAAGGGCATCATGATCCACCTCAATGGCATGATGTCGCTCTCCGCCGATCCAGACCGCAAAGAACGGCTGACGTCGGTGGAGTCCGCGCTCCGGCTCGGCGCCGACGCCGTGTCGTTGCAGCTCAACTTCGACGGGAAGAACGACGCCCACAACCTGAGCGAACTCGGCGAGCTGGTCGACGAGGCGCGGCGCTACGGCATGCCGGTACTCACCATGCTCTACGACAAGGTCACCTGCGACGAGGAGCAGCGGCTCGTACGACAGCGCCACTTGGTGCGCGCCTGCGTCGAGCTGGGGACGGACGCGCTGAAGCTGGCGGCGCCTACCCACAAAGCGCACGTCCCGCTGCTCCTCCAGGGCGTCCGAGAGCACACAGCGGTGTTCTTCGCGGGCGGCGCGATGCGCTCCGAGGACGAGGTCCTCGACATGGCGCGTGAGATCGTCGCCCATGGCGCGACCGGCCTCTGCGTCGGCCGCAACATCTTCCAGCGCCAGGACGTGACCTCCACGCTGACCCGGCTCCAGAAGATCGTCATGGGTGACGGCGCGTCCCACCGCATGGCAGGGGCCGACGGGGAGGCCACCCTGTGAGAAACCTCCGGTCCGTCGGAGCATCGAGCGAGCGCACGGGCGTGCCCGCGCGCCGTCGCCTGCTCGTCAAGAAGTTCGGCGGCTCCTCGGTCGCCGACGTCGAGCGAATCCGCAGGGTGGCGCAGATCTCGCTCGAGAGTCAGCGCGCTGGTGACGACGTCGTGGTCGTCGTCAGCGCCATGAGCGGAGAGACGGACCGGCTCCTCTCCCTCGCGCACAAGCTCGCCCCGCTCCCGGATTGCCGGGAGCTCGACGTGATGATCGCGACGGGCGAGCAGGTCTCGGTCGCCCTCACCGCGATGGCCATCCACGCGGCGGGCGGGCACGCGCGCTCGGTGCTGGGACATCAGGTCCCGGTGCTCACCGACAGCTCCTTCACCAAGGCGCGCGTCCTCTGGGTGGAAGAAGGTCCCCTCCGCGAAGCCCTCGGCCACGGGCAGATTCCCGTGGTCGCGGGGTTCCAGGGGGTCGACGCCAGCCAGAACATCACCACCCTGGGCCGCGGCGGCTCGGACACGTCAGCGGTGGCCCTGGCGGCAGCGCTCGGGGCCGATGTCTGTGAGATCTACACGGATGTAGACGGCGTCTACACGGCCGACCCACGCGTCTGCCCCACCGGGCGGAAGCTGAGGTCCATTGCATACGAGGACATGATCGAGCTCGCGTCTCTGGGGGCGAAGGTCCTCCAGGTCCGCAGCGTGGAGATAGCAATGAAATATGACGTTTCCGTGCACGTACGCAGCTCGTTCACCGACGAAGAAGGGACGTGGATCGTCAACCGTGAACGAGCACTCGAGGGCAAGGTCCTGACGGGCCTCGCCTGCGCGCGAGGGCAGGCGCGCGTCGAGCTGGTGGGGGTGGAGCAACAGCCGGAGCTGGTCATGGCGCTGGCCAGCCTCCTCGCCGAGCTGAACGTGAGCGTGGACATGCTCTGCCACGCCCGCGGGGTCCAGGCGGACACCACGACCAACATCGCCTTCACCATCCCCGAGGTGGATCTTCTGCGCGCGCGCCAGCGGCTGGATCCGCTGGTCGCGAGCCTGAAGACGGGCGAACTCCGGATCAGCGAAGGCCTCGCCCGGGTCTCGCTGGTCGGCATCGGCATCCGCTCCGATCCGTCGATCCCCGCCCGCCTTTACCGGGCGCTGACGCAGGAGGGGATCGTCGTCTCGGGCCTGGTCGTCACCGAGCTGCGCATCAGCTGCCTCGTGGACGAGGCGGTCTCGGACAAGGCGGTGTGCATCCTCCACGAAGCCTTCGGGCTCGGGCAGACCGACGTGGTCGGCGGGCCCCGGCTCGTGGCCCGCAGCGGCACGGCGGCCTGACCCACCAGCGCCTCTCGAGACGCGGGGGCCTCACGAGGCCTCCGCCCCTCACAGCAGCCCCCTGACCCACCGCACCCGTACGGCATCGAGACCTGCGTCGAGCTGACACGGGCCCCCCGCCTCCCGGCGCCTCTCGTGGAGCACGTCCACGATGTTCCACGTCGGGCCCGACGCTCGTCCTGTCCAGCAACGGCCGACGTCTCGGCCCGTCACGCTCAGGGGACCACGTCGATCCAGCCCGATGCCCGCACAGCATCCCCCGTCCGGGGATCCAGCCGCAGCAGCGACGCCCCCATCACCCCGACGCGCCGGTTCCTCGCGAAGCTCACCGGCGGCACGGGACCAGCGTCGAACCCACGCACCGCTTCGAGCGCCGTGATCACCCGCTCGCGCGTCGCGTGCGCCCCCGCGCGCTTCAGCGCCTCGATGGCCAGCCTCGCCGCGGCATAGGCGCTCGCCTGCACCGAGGGCGCCACCTCCGGCTCGACGCCTGCACGGCTCAGGAACGCGCGCAGTGCCTCGCCGGTCGCGCGCGCTTGCTCACCGACGGGTCCCGGATACAGCAACAAGGCGCGCTCGCCGACCCGTCGCCGCACCTCGCCGTCCTCGCTCACCGCGCTCAGTGGCGCGTACAGGGCCACCTCGCCGTTCCCACCCTTCCCCCACCGGATCTCCGCACACCGCGCGAGCGCGTCCCCGGGCCCCCAGAACAGCACCGCCTGGCTTCCCCGCCGCTGCACGGCCTCGACCATCGCGGCCGGGTCGAAGCGCTCCGGGTCGAACGACACCACCTCCGGCGGATGCAGCCCACGGCGCCGTGCCTCCACGCGCGCTCCCTCGGCCCACGCCTCACCGGCCCAGCCTTTCGCGTGCACCACCAGCACGTCCACCTCGCGCGCTCCGGCACGGCCAGCGGCTCCCCCGCGCGCTCCGGTTCGGCCAGCGGCTCCTCCGCTCGCTCCTGTCGCGCCGACAGCGCCCTTCCCGCCTCCGAAGCCGAGCGCATCGGCCCCACTGCCCATCAGGTGCTCCACCGCGACCCGGGCCAGCACATCGGGCCCTGGCTGGATCTGGAAGATCACCTCACCGCCAGGCAGCACCCCGTGTCCCAGCGGCCCGAGCAACGGAACCCGCTCTTCCTCCAGACGCGCGCCCAGCGCCGCAGCACCGCTCCACGCGCTCGACACCAGCGCCAGCACCCCTCGTTCGAGGAGGCGCGTTGTCGCCGCGTCCTCACCGCCGGCCCCAGCGCTGTCTTCCACCACCAGCTCCAGGCGCCGCCGGTACACCCCCCCCTTCTCGTTCACCTCACCGAACACCGCCCCGATCACCGCCCGCGCTGCCTGGCCAACGGGCGCCACCGGCCCCGACAGCGGCAAGGCCGCGCCGAGCGTCACGACCTCCTCGGTCACCCCGGGATCCAGATCGCGCCCCACGCACCGCAGGTAGCTCGCGAGATCCTCGAACTCCGCGTCGCTCAGCGCGTAACGCGGCATCACCGGGTGGAGCAGACGCGCCCCGCCGACCCCGGCGACCCGCCCCGCCCGCACCACCTGGGCGAGCGCCACCCGGTCAACCGCCTCCCGCTCCCGCGTGGCCGTGGCGAGCCGCTCTGCCGAGATGGGCGGCGCCTTCACCCCCCCCTCCTCGGTTCCCTCCCCGCTGGACCCGTGACACCGAGCGCAGGCCGCCTCGCGACCGGAGAGCATCGACGCCCCGCCCACGATGGCCCCTTCCACGGGCCGCCCGCCCTCCGTCATGCCCCGATGAAAGATCCGACGACCTCGACGCGCCGACGGCGAGAGATCGACGCACGACGACGCCTCGGCCCGCCCGGAGGACGCCACAGGCCCCGATGCCGTCCCTGGCACCGCGAACGCGGCAGCGCACAGCCCCAGGGTCGCCCCCCGGAGCAGCCAGCTCAGGGCTCGACGGGAACCGACCGCCACCACGTCTCCTTCACCAGCCCCTCCTCGCGCGAGGGCAAGAAGCCGCGGACCGCCTTCACCGAGGGCAACAAATGGCGGACCTCCTTCACCGGAGGCAAGTAGGCGTGGACCTCCTTGGCCAGCCGCTCGGGCGGGGCGATCCCATCGATCCGGGTCCAGCGCCCCTTCCCTGCGCTCCCGATCAACGTCACCGGCGTGTGCTGCGCCGGCATCGGCACGCGCCCCCCGAGCCCATCGAGCACCCGGTACACCTTCTCGCGGCTCCCGGTAAGGAACGACCACCCCTTCCGCCGCTCGTACGGCTCCGCGAACCGCGTCAAGCGCTCGGGCGTGTCCACCGCCGGATCCAGCGAGATGGACACGAGCCGCACGTCGCGCTCCAGCGCATCGCCCAGCTCCCCTTGCAGCTTCGCGAAGATGCGCGTCATCGGCGCGCAGATCGTGGTGCAGGCCGTGAACACGAAGTTCACGACCAGCACCCGATCCCGCGCAAGCTCCTGGAGCCGCACCGCCTGACCATCCTGGTCCAGCAGCTCCTCGTCCGGGACCACCACCCCCACCGCGGGCGCCACGGTCACCTTCGCCTCGAAGGGTTCCGTCGCGTCTGCTTGCGGCACGGCGTGAGCGAGCGGCGCAGGCTCCTCCCGGCAGCCGCTGGAAGCGGTGCAGAGCGCAGCCACCACGACGAGAGCCTCGGATCGATGAACGCGCATGACCACCTCACTTCGGATCGTTCAGGTGCTTCACCAGGTGAGCGATCGTCTCCGGCGACTCCGTCGCCACCGTCTTCACCCACATCCCCGTGGACGTGTCTCCGATCAGCAGCTTCGCCGTGTGCTCCGACGGCTGCCGCACCTTGCCCCCCAGCCGCTCCAGCACCGACGTCACGTTCTCCGGTGTCCCGGTCAGGAAGAACCACCCCGGCCCGGCCTTGTATTTCGCCGCGTACTGCTTCAGCACGGCGGGCGTGTCGTTCTCCGGATCGACGGTGATCGTCAGGATCGTCGCCTGCTCGCCCTGCTGCCGCAGAAGCTCCTGCACCCGCACCAGGTTCTGCGCCATCACCGGGCACGCCCCCGAGCACGACGTGAACGCGAAGTTGATCAGCACCTTCCGCCGGCGCAGCAGATCATTGAAGAAGTGCCGCGCGCGGCCGTTCTGATCGAGCAGCTCGGTGTTGCCGAAGTACTTCTCCGCGGCAGCCTCCTCCGCCGGGGTGACCCCACCGATCTTCGTCCGCTCCACCTGGGGCGTCTTCTCCGCGGCCGGGGCGGAGCTGGGCCCGATGACGGTCAGTGCGACGGCAACGAGCGCCATGGCCCGCCTCATCGCACCCCTCCCAGGGGTACGCCCGTGTCGGGCGCGAAGACCCGCAGCGGCACGAACGGGAGCGTGCCAGGCGGGAGACCACGCGCGGGCGCCGAGGCGATCAGCCGGTACTCACCCGCACTGGGCGGAGTGAAGGTGACCGAGAACGTCCCGTCGCCCTCGGCTTGCGGAGCACCGCTCCATCGATACCCGACAGGGAAGCGAATGATCATGGTCTCCATCTCCTTGGCATCGAGCGCCGGGCCCTCCTTCGATGCCGCGCGGAAGCGAAGCGTCACCGGAGATCCGGCCTCCAGCCACAGGTTCGTGTCGAAGAGTGGCTCCACCGTGATGGACGGCTCGTCGATGCACCCCGAGTTCGAGCACTTCGCACGGACGGTGTCGGACGCGGGCGCAACCTCCGCCTTCAGGCACACCGCCATCCGCGGCCGATCGAGGAGGACCTCCACGTCGTAGCGCCCATCCGCCCCCATCCGCGCCGACGTCGCGTAGACCCCCGGTCGCACCTCGTCGAGCGAGCGGTCCTCGATGAGCACGGCCCGCGGCTCGCGCCCGTACCCGGGCAAAGAGCCGGCGGGCACCATCATTCCTTCCGTGTAGAAGTAGAGCGACTTGTCCGCGGCGTTGGCGATGAGCACCCCCTTGCCGTCCGGTGCGGCGGCGATCGGCGCCATCCCGAACGGAGCGAGCCCGGAGCGAACGGAGGCCGGCGCGCGCTGCCCGGCGTGCACGTCGACGACCGGCGGGGTCGTGTCCCCACCGAGCAGCCCCCGGTCGACCAGCGACACCTTCGGTGCCCCGGCGTTGCGCACGTACGCATAGGCGTCGGTGAAGGTCACCGCGTCCGGTGCCGACAGGCCCGTCAGGTGGTGTGCCACCGAGCCCGTCGCCGCGTCGAGGACGTGCACCTCGTTCGCCACGGGGTTGAGCGCGAACGAGAACCGCCCGCGCGGCTCGAAGCTCATGTTCCCGAGCCCGGGATGCAGCGGGACGCGGCCCGTCACGACCCGGCGTGCCGCGTCGATCAGGACCACCTCCCCCCGCTCCCCGAGCGAGACGTGGACCGCCCCCGCCTCGTCGCTCGCCGCGATGGAGACCGCGCCTTCACCGACCTCCACCTGGCCGATGGTCTCCAGCGCCACCGCGTCGATCACCGTCACCGACGCCCCTGCGCGGTTCGTGATCCACGCCGTCCCTCCGCCCCCGGAGAAGGCCAGCTCGTGATGGCCTGGCCCCACCGGCAGCGTCTTCAGCAGGTCGCCCGAGCGCGCGTCGAGCACGCTCACCGTCCCGTCGCCGTCGTTCCCCACCCAGACGGAGCGCCCGTCCGGCGCGATCGAGATCGCCGCCGGCTCGCGCCCCACCTGGATGTTCCTCCGCACGATGGCCTGGCGCGTGTCCACCATCGCCACCCCGCGCCCGCCACCGAGCGTCACGAAGAGGCTCTCGTTCGATGGCGTCATGGTGAACGCGACCCCCGGCGCCGCGAGGCTGACCACGCTGCGCAGCTTGGTCCTGCTGAACGCGACGTGGGGGTCGATGACCGACAGCGAGCTGTCCTCGTTGAGCGTCCAGAGCAGGTAGTCGTTGAGATCCACGTCCGGGCGCACCGAGAGCAGCCCGGCCATGTAGTTCTTGATCTTCGAACGACAGCCCGCCTCGCCGAGCGGCGCGGCCTCCTCGCTCCGCGACATCCACCCGAGCGGAGCGAGCCCCCGCACCGGCGCTCCGGTCTTCGCGTCGGTGACGAAGAGCTCGACCACCGCGTCCGCGCCGGCCGTCACCACATCGTCCTCCACGCGTCCCCCGGAGCCACGATCCGACGCGAGAGGGCGCATCGAGAAGGCGATCGAGAGCCCGTCGCGCTCGATCCGTCCTCCCGCCTCGATCCTCCCTCCCTCGCCCACTGGCCGCGCCTGGGCCTTCAGCCCAGCGCCCGGCCCAGGCTGCGCGAGCGTCGCATCCCGCGACACGGCCGCCGCCTTCTGATCACAGCCTGCCCCCGGCAGGGTGCAGAGCCCGGAGAGCACAGCCAGGTACAGCGCACGCATGGTCATGACCCTCCTCATCGCGTCACCCGCACCAGGCCCCAGAGTCCTCCCGCGAGATCGACGCTCGACTGGTCGAGGTACAGACGATCCCCTGGCACCTGGAACTTCCCGCCGGCGAGATGCACCGGGTTCAGGTTCCAGGCGGTCATCGGCCCGATCCCGCTCTGCACCCCGATGGTGAACGACGAGGGATTGAAGCCCATCTTGAGCGACCCAGAACCGGCCGCCCACGGGTTGTGCGCCCACTCCAGGCCCCAGAGCCGGAAGGCGTGCTGGTGCCGGTGCCCCGAAGGCTGGAGGATGCGCACGCGCAGCCGGTCCCAGACCTTCGCCGTGAAGAGCGGCGTCGCCGGATCGCCGTGCACCGCCGAGCTGAACACACCGCTCTGATCGAGGTTCGGCAGCGCGCCGAGCCGCTGATCCGAGGGCACCCCGAGCCGCGCCCACACCGGCTCCGCCCGGTAGTTGAACCCCTTGTGACCGGACACGTCGGTGTCGACCTCGCCCCCGATGTTCGGCAGCGCCGTACCGCAGCCGAGCGTCGCGTCCGTGCACTGGAAGGTCGGGTCGTCGCTGTGGAGCGCCACCTCGTCCTGGTAGACGAGCACCACCTCGTGGAACGTCTCCTGCCCCGACGCGCCCGGGAACGAGACCTGCGCCTGCGCCCGGGTCCCCGCCTTCACCTGCCACGTCGCGCCCTGCGGCTCGACGATCAGCGCACCGACCGCGCCGTGCATCCCGTGGTTCACCACGTCGGCCATGTCCTTCAGGTTGATGGCCCCGAGCTCCGCAGGCTCACGCACCACGCTCCCGTTCGCCGCCGTCACGACCCGACCGGCGTACCAGGTGTACTTGCGCTTCTGGCCTGGCGCGACCGTCTGGAACCCGTTCATCCCCACGTTCGCGCCGTCGCTGTCCGCCACGTCGTAGGACACGAGCTGCGGATGCAGCGACACGTGGTTCGAGGTCCTCACCTGGTTCGTGTTGAACCCCTCCACGATGGGCGGCGACACCGTCCAGTGATCCCGCTTCGGCATCACGGCCGGCAGCTCGTTGCTCAGGGTGACCTCGATGCAGTCGCCCGCGGCGGCGCGGAGGATCAGCGGCTCGGGCGCCCTGGTTCCGGCGCGGAGACCCGAAAGGTCCTCCTTCAGCGCGAACAGGATCGCGTCCGGATCGTACAGCCCGTACTTCTGGTTGTAGACCAGCCGCCCCGACGGCAGGTTCCCCTGCGCCGTGATCGCCACCACGTCGTAGCGCCGCATCGTCGCGTTCAAGGGACAGATCTGCCCTGGTGTCGACGACGACCACGGCGAGAGGCCGTTGGGCAGCGTCTTCAGCTTCGGCGTCGGCCCCCCGTGGACCCGCAGGATGCCCCACATCCCGTCCCACAGATCGTCCGTCGCCGTGCTCTGGTACATGTAGTCGGCGCCGCCCGCGATGTTCTTCGAGAACAGCGGCGCCGCGTCGAGCGACACGTCCATCTGCTCCGACACCCCGATGGGCTGCCCGTTCGTGTACCCGCTGTCCGGGTTGTGGTGCTCCTTCAGCCAGCGCCGCCCGTTGATCGAGAACACGTGCTGCTCGCCCTGAGCGCCCTGGGCCACGCGCACCATGATGCGGTCGCCCTCGTACGCCTCCAGCAACGGCGTGGCCGGATCCCCGTGCACGATCGAGCTGAACACGTTCTGCATGTCGCCAGGCAGCCCTGGCCTCTGCGTCGTCGTGCCCAGTGCGCAGTTCCGCTTCGCGATGCGCATCGGGATGGGCTCGTTCCGGTAGTTGATGGTCTGCGTCCCCGGATCGCGCAGCGAGATGGCCTCGGGTGCGAGGATGGGGCGGTGCGAGATCGCGGTCGGCAAGGGCGCCCGCACGAACGTCGGCGGGTGGACCGGATCGCCGCACTCGTCGTAGACGACCGCGTAGTCCGCGAGGTTCAGGTTGAACTCACGGAACGGCTTCCGCGCGTCGCCTGCCGCGAACAGCACGTCGGCGCGGTAGCTCGTCGGCCCACCATCGGACCGCCCGCCGAACATCTGCCCCGTCGCCGGATCCCGCCACGTGGACCCGGCCGGCTCGACCACGAGCCCCGCGTACAGCCCGTGGTGCTGCTGCGACGCCGCGCTGAAGTGGTCGTGGGTGAACGCCGTGCTGAGCGCGCGGTCCTGCCCCTGCGTGTCCAGGAGCGGGTCCGCCCACCAGCGCTGCGTCGTCGTCTGCGCGCCGAGCGGTGCCCCCGGCAGCGTCGGATGCGACGTCGCCGCGAGCATCACCCGCTGCCCCGACAGCCGCGTCGTCCCATCCGCGACGAACGCCCCGCCCATCGCGTTCGCCGCCGCGATGCGGCTCAGCACCTCCTCCGCAGCGAACGTCCCATCCTCGTAGTTGAAGCCGTTCGCCGCCCCGTCCGACGAGGTGATGTCGTACTTCAGCAAGTGGATGTGCTGACCGATGATGTCGGTCGGCGTGAAGATCTGGAAGTCGTCCTCCTCCAGCACGTCGGGGATGGTGTTCGTCGCGTGGAAGACCACGCACTCTCCAGACTGCGCCCGCACGTAGAGCGGCTCCAGCGGCCGCGTCCCATCCAGCGTCGCCTGGTAGTCCCCCTCCAGCACCATCGTCCTCAGGTGTGGGTCGTGCCAGCCGGAGCTGTTGATGACGGCATTCGTCTGCACGTAAGCCGCGCGGAACGAGCGGACCGGCGCGTTCGGAGGACAGGGATCCGCGAACGGCGCGCCCGCCGCAGGCGGATTCCCGTTCACCAGGAACTTCGCCGACTGCCCCTCGGGCGTGTACGCCGGGTAGCCCTTGGCCTTGAACCCGTAGGGCGTGGTGACCGGCACCGCCCCCGGGAACAACCCCGCGTGGAACGCGCTCGCCGACACCTCCAGGGGCGTCCCATCGGACGGCAAGAGCTTCACGTTCGCCTGGTGGATCTGCACGTCGAACCGGCCTCGATCCCCGAACGTCGCGCCCCCCGGAGGCACGCTCGTCAGCAGGTGACGCGGCAGCCCACCGTCGTGCGCCATGTCCCGCGGCGGCTGCGGCGGCCGATGCCCGGCCACCGCCGCCACGTAGAACGGATACCCCGGCATCGCCGGACGCTGGCTCGACGTCCCGTTCACCGTGACCTGAGCCGCCGCGTACGTCGGCATCGGCGGCATCGCCAGACCGGGCATCGGCACGACCGCCGGCGTCGGCGTCCCCATCAGGACCTCACCGTCCGGCAGCGCGCGATCCGACGTCCCCGCCTCGAACACGTCGTGGCTACGCCACAGCGCCCACATCCCCTGCACGAAGTGGGGATACAGGTGACAGTGGAAGATCGCGTCCCCCACCGTCAGGTTGCGGTTTCCACCGCCGCCGTAGCTGATGTCATAGGTGAACGCGCCACCTGGGCCGATGGTCTGCGAGTCCACGTACGCGCTGTCCCCGGACGACCGCCGCCACTGGTGGCCATGCAGGTGGAACACGTGCGTGTGGTGCGGCCCCGCGTGGACGTTCCGGAAACGGACCGGATCGCCCAGGTACCCGTGGTGAACGTTCGACGGATCATCCGGGTACAGCGCCTGGAGCGCGTTCCCCACCCCATCCCGTTCGATCACCAGCGCCGGGTCGCCGTTCGCCCAGGAGCTGAGGAAGAACTCCTCGAACTTGCAGTCCACGCAGTCCCGGCTCGGCCCGATCCTGGACCGGTTGGCGAGCACTGCGGCCCCGATGCTCGCGGCGCCGTAGTTGATCCCGAAGCCCGCCCGCGCCGAGATGAACGTCGGATCCGCACGCAGATCGGTGAACACCTGCTGCGCACCGAGATCGTCGTGGAACAGCGCCGTGAACTCCCGGAACACCCCCCGATCGAACGACGAGGGGCTCCCCAGCTCCGTGCTCTCATAATGAGCGATGATGGCATTCAGATCGCCGTGCACAATCTCGTCGTGATCATCGAGGATGCGCAAAATGGGCACACCGTCGGCGTCGACCGCGTCGTAATCGAGCCGGGGCGTGCCGTCCGGATTGCGCGTCCCTTTGGAAGCCACCGAGAGTTCCTCGGGTGTCACCTGGGAACGGTAGGCCACGGCGCCCGCGGGCTCCACGTTGACCACGCCGAACAGCCCTTGCAGGGCCGACCGGATGGGCGGCCCTGGAGCGTCACCACTGGCCATTGCACCACCGCTCTGCATGAGGAACGCGCCTTCTCGCTCCGCGTGCAGCTCGTAGATGCGCGTCTCTCCAGGCGCCGCCAGCGAACTCGGATTCTGGCCGACGTTACCGCCCAGAGCGTTGATGTCCCAGATCTGGAGACCTGTGACGTGAATCGACGCATGCCGGGTCATCGGTGATCTGCTAGGCAGAGCACTGCTCGCTGGCGTCAGCCAGTTCGTGAAGGAAATGATCAGTCTGTCATTGACGTTGACGCGCAAGACGAGCGGTCTGGGTCGCTTCCCGGGCCGCAGCATGGCATTACCAGGTCCTATGGGCAGAGACGGGTCCGCCGCCACGACGTCCCGCTTGAGCGCGAAGATCAGCCCCCCTGGATTGAAGGTGCCGAAACGGTCGTACACATAGACCTGGTCGATGGCCACCACGTCGGCCGTGACCACCCGCTCTTCACCGGGAGACCACGAACCAGACCCTGGTTGCCAGCTCCCCGGACTCGGATTCTCGAGAGGATTCTCACCTTCCGCGAGCGGCTCATCGTTGCTCGCGCATCCCATGAGAGCGAGCACAGCAGTTGCCAACCCCAACACCTTGGACGACGTCGTCAGCAAGCACACCTCCTTGCGTCGACGGGAAACGCCACGGACGCTCGATGTGAACGCCACGGCGCCGGTATTGCGGGCTATCTGTGGACGGGGGGGACGCTCCGCCGGTACGATTTAATTGGTTTTGTAACCTGGTGACTTCGGGGTCAAGACCCCTTTTTTGAATCCACGGCGTACACAATGGCGGCCATCGCTATGTTCTCGACGCCACCCTGCATCCATCCGTGAGGGGCGCTACCGCGTCATTGCCACGCGTCTTCGCCAGTGCAGGTGACCAGGGCGGCTTTCTCGCGTGTGCATTGCGTCGCCCAGGCACACAGCTCGTCGTCGATGCAGTCCAGATAGGCCTCGAACTGGTCCTCGCAGCCTGCCCTCTCTGCCCTCCGCTCCAGGCTCTCGCCGTTCGCGACGCAGTCTCCGTGGGGAATGGCGTCATCGCATTCGTCGAGGAGATCGTCACAGAGATCTTCGACCGAAGGCCCACAACCCGCAAGTGCGAGCCCCAGCGCAATCCAGATCCAACGCATTTTCATTGCGCACCTCCCGCACCACCTTCGCCGTCTTCGCCGCCTGCGCCGCCTGCGCCGCCTTCGCCGCTCGCGCCAGCTTCACCACCCTGACCCCCGAAGCCACCGAATCCGCCGGTCGACACGCTCGTGTCATTCCCGGGGTTCGACACCACGCAGATCGAGCCGGTGCACGTCATGCATACGCTCTTGTTTGGAATCTCCAGCTCGAACGGGTGCGACGGCGGCCCAGGATCCCGCTCGATGCACTGATCCGGATAGGTGCAGTCCGCGCTGAAGACACACTCCTGCGCCGGTATGCAAGCGTTGCCCGTGAAGCCCGGCTCGCAGATGGCGTCCGTCGCACAATCCGAGTCAACCGTGCAGGTGCTGCTGAAATCGCCGCAGCCCTGAGGTCCCGCATTCAGACATGCCGAGAACAGCATAAGAAATGGAAGAAGTCTCATCGCCAGCATCCGCTGAGTATAAGCCAGCCAACGCCGAGCCGACCAGAGCACGCCCGCCCGAAACCTGCTCCCGATCGTGAGCCAACGCCCAAGGCGAGGCTCCCGGCCACCTTGCGCCCCTCGCGGCCAGCCGGTACAAGGCCAAAAGACACGGGGGAGCCCCGAAGGCTGAGAGGCGCTGGACGGCCAGCGCGACCCCTTGAACCTGATCCGGGTAATGCCGGCGAAGGGAGGCAAAATGAGCACGACCGGAAACGGCGCGGGGACGCGCAAGCTCGAAGTCATTGGCACGGCGGCAGAGACGACCCTTGGCGCGACGCGCAAGAAGGTGGACGCCTCGCCCCCCGTCTCGAAGCTGGGCCCCGTGGAGGCCGATCTGCCCGCGTCCCGGCGGGTCTACCTGGAAGAAGACGAACTCCGCGTGCCCGTGCGCGAGATCCAGGTGACGGGAGGACAGCCGCCCGTCCGCGTCTACGACACCATGGGCCCCCAGGGACACGACGTGCAGAAGGGCCTGCCCAGGCTGCGAAAGCCCTGGGTGGAGGCGCGGCTCGCCCGGGGCGATCGCAACTTCTCGCAGATGCACTACGCCCGAAAAGGCGAGATCACGCCCGAGATGCGCTTCGCGGCGCTGCGGGAGAACGTGTCCGCAGAGCTGGTCCGCGACGAGGTGGCGCGAGGCCGCGCGATCATCCCGGCGAACCGGAACCACGAGGAGCTCGAGCCGATGATCATCGGCCGGAAGTTCCTGGTGAAGATCAACGCGAACATCGGAAACTCTGCGGTCTCCTCGTCGATCCAGGAGGAGGTGGACAAACTCCAGTGGGCGATCCGCTGGGGGGCGGACACGGTGATGGATCTCTCGACCGGCGCGAACATCCACGAGACCCGGGAGTGGATCTTGCGGAACGCGCCGGTCCCCATCGGGACGGTGCCCATCTACCAGGCCCTCGAGAAGGTGAAGGGCAAGGCCGAAGACCTGAACATCGACCTGTTCCTCGAGACGCTGATCGAGCAGGCCGAGCAAGGGGTCGACTACTTCACCATCCACGCCGGCGTGCTGCTTCGTTACGTCCCGCTGACTGCCAAGCGCATCACCGGCATCGTCTCCCGCGGCGGCTCGATCATGGCCCGCTGGTGCCTCGCCCACCACAAGGAGAACTTCCTCTACACGCACTTCGAGGACATCTGCGAGGTGATGAAGAAGTACGACGTCTCGTTCTCGCTGGGCGACGGCCTCCGGCCTGGCTGCATCGCCGACGCGAACGACGAGGCCCAGTTCGGCGAGCTGCGCACCCTGGGCGAGCTGACGCAGGTGGCCTGGAAGCACGACGTGCAGGTGATGATCGAGGGCCCCGGCCACGTGCCGATGCACAAGATCAAAGAGAACATGGACCAGCAGCTCGCCCTCTGCCACGAGGCGCCCTTCTACACGCTGGGCCCCCTGGTGACCGACATCGCCCCGGGCTACGACCACATCACGTCCGGCATCGGCGCGGCGATGATCGGCGCCTTCGGCACGTCGATGCTCTGCTACGTGACGCCGAAGGAGCACCTGGGTCTTCCGAACCGCGACGACGTGAAGACCGGGGTGATCACCTACAAGATCGCCGCCCACGCCGCCGACCTGGCCAAGGGCCACCCTGGCGCCCAGGAGCGTGACGACGCCCTGTCCCGGGCGCGGTTCGCCTTCCGGTGGAACGACCAATTCAACCTCTCGCTGGACCCGGTGACGGCGCGCGCCTTCCACGACGAGACGCTGCCCGCCGAGGCCGCCAAGTCCGCGCACTTCTGCTCGATGTGTGGCCCCTCGTTCTGCTCGATGCGCATCACGCAGGACGTGCGGGACTACGCCGCCGCGAAGGGCATCGGCGAAGACGAAGCGCTCGCCGCCGGCCTCCAGGAGAAGGCCGCGGAGTTCCGTGGCGTGGGCAGCGCACTCTACGTGCCCGAAGACCCGGCCTGATCGGCCAACGGCTGCGCGACGGCCGCGGAGGGGACCCAGGGACGAGGACGTGACGCTGGGTTCCCCCCGCCCAGGTGCCAGCCAGGACATCCGCGAGACCGCGGCGTGACCTTCTCGGTCCGCGGCGAAGAGCCGTGGCGCAGCAGCGCGATGCTCGGACGCGAACCAGCTCGGTCGAGGGCATGCGGCTGCGACGGAGAGCGAGCACGACCGCGGTGAAACGTGCGAAAGCTGCCTGTTTTCACTCGCCCGATGAGCACCCGCGGGTCATAGCTTTGCTCGTCGGGTGGGCAGCGCGCACTTCTTGCGGGACCGTTCCGCCGAATGCGGAGATGGCGACGTAGAGAACCAGACACCGCCCCGCATCCGAATGAACGAACGCAAACCGAGTTCAGGGGAGGACATCCAATGAGCACACGAAATGGCGTATTCTTGTCCATTGCGCTCGTCGGCACCGTATCGAGCTTATGTTCGCAGGCGCATGCGCTGGCAGAGATAGATCGCAGATGTGAGCACGACTCGCTCAGCCCTACCGAGGCACGGCTCAGGATTGCATGGGCTCGCGCTTGCGGCCTGGAAAGCATGTCCAACCAGGAGAAAACAACGCCAGCGTCTTCCCGGATCATCGACACGCTCATGCCATCCAGCAACAACAATGGGACTCTCATCGAATATCTCGAAGACTTGACCAGCTCCAATCCGACCGGTGCCCGGGCCTATTCTCTCTTCGCCCTCGGCTACGAGATCAATTCGATCTACGTCACGAAGCTCTATTCGTTTGGCCCCATCGCTCAGACCCTCGATGGGCGCGGCTTCAAACTCTGGAGCGAAGACGAAAGCAAAGAGCGCCCCCGCCCGATGTATCCGACGTTCGGTACACATACTACCGAGTTGGAGGGGGAGGCACTATTCCCGAGAGTCACGAAGAACGGACCACTGAATTGCAATCTCTATAAGTCGAATGGAACTGTCAGCACCACCTTTTATATCAATGCTTACTGCACATCGAGCTGCTACACCCCGGAGCAGGAAGTCCTCTTTCCCGACGGCTACAAGCCCATCCTGACGGCGCTCCTGGAGCGCACCCCGGAGATGATGACGCTCGCCCCCTCGGCCACGCTGGACGACGTGACGCTCTCCAGGAACAAGGTCGCCACCTACACCGCCGAGCTCCGCGACTCCGAGCACATCATCTACGAGATTCGTACCGAATCCGGTGGGCTCCTCCGGGTCACGAACGAGCACCCCGTCATCCAGGGAGAGGGCCGGCTCGTCCAGGCGCAAACCCTGCGGGCCGGTGACGCCCTGCTCGACATCGAAGGGAACGAAGACCCCATCCTCTCCATCGAGGTCGTCTCCCATGAAGGCAAGGTCTACAACCTGAAGCCAGCCACCCGCGACAGGGTCTCGAACCTCCTGATCGCCCAGGGCTTCCTCGTCGGCTCATCCGCCTACCAGAACGATGACGTCGGCTACATCAACCGCGTCATCATGACGCGCTCCATCCCCGAAGACGTGCTTCCGCAGTGAGACTCCGCTCCGGATGAGCGACGCAGGGACGGCCGTGCTCCTCTCCAGGGGTCGAGCACGGTCTCTCGTGCGTGATGGACGCAGGAGGCCACCCGGGATGGCCAAGGGAGCGATGTCATGATGCGCAGAATCGATGCCAGAGCGTTACTGACGGCAGGGATCGTCATCTCGGCCATCAGCCTCGTGCTGGTGGGACGACGCCGCGACACCCCCGCTCCCGCACCCACCCCGGCCGCCGCTCACGAGCCTTCCGAGCAGCCGCGTCGAGCGACGACGCACCGCCTGGCGAGCACGCTTCCCATCGCCCCCCCCGCCGACGTCCGACCCGCCTGGGTCGAGCCCGAGGCCATGCGCGACGACGCACGGTATCTCGCGGACGTCGTGCGCCTCGCCGTGGACGGGGACCGTGAACTCGCGCTGATCGCCCATTACCGCAACCGCGTGCTCCTCGATACGGAAGGCCGCGCCGCCTACCAGAAGATGCTCTCGGACCCGGCCATGCTCGCCAAGGTCCGAGGCGATCTCTCCCACCCACCCGAGAGCCGAGAAAACCTGCGCGACAACACGCGCCGTCTGATGGAGATCGATTACCTCGACGACGCCCTGGCCTGGGAGGCGAACCCCAGCCGTGAAGCCATTCTCGGCGTCATCGAAGAGCTCGTCCTGGAAGACAACTTCCGCGAAGGGCTCGGCCTGGACATGCGGTACTCCCTCGCCGGCAACAAGCGCGAGCTGTTCACCTTGCTCCACGAGCACAGCCAGGACCGCGCCCTCGCCCTCGTCGACAGGGCGCGGGGGAGCCGTCTGGAGAAGCTCTTGCTCTTCCTTCGCGACGACGTCCAGGCGCGAGCGCAGCGAATCCGCGACGCAGCCATTGCCCCCTGAAGCCCGCAGGACGACCCGCACCCGGAGATCGCGCATGGTTCCCTCGCTCCGCTCTCTTCACGCCCTCTTGCCCGCCCTCATCGCCTGCTCGGCGGGTGGCTGCCTCGAGCTGTTCTCCAGCAGCGTACCCACCAGCGACCCCGACCCCTCGCCGCCCCTGCCGTGCGACGCCACGGCAGGCGCTGGAGGCCAGGGCGGTGCGGCCCAGGGCGGCGGAGGGTCCGCGGAAGCAGACGGAGACGCAGGCGAAGGACCGCCTGCCTGCGCCGGGGCCTGGAAGGGTGATCTCCAGCTCGGCACGCCCCTCCATGACGAGATCACGGCCCTGATCATCGACCGCGACGACAACCTCTACGTCACGGGCTACGAGAGGGGAGGGTTCGCCAGCACCAACCTCGTCCCCAACGGGAATGCGCGCATGGTAGCCGCCCGGTTCGACCCCTCGGGGCGGCAAGCCTGGAAGCAAGTCTGGGACACGCCGGGCGCGGAGAGCGGCGAGAGCCTCGTCCTTCACCCGCGCTCGGACGAGGGAGCCGACGGGAAGCTCGTCGTCGCCGGGCGCACGACCGGCAGCTTCCCGGGCTTCGCGAACCAGGGGTCCTTCGACCTCGTGATCGCCGAAGTCTCCACGAGCGGCGAGGCGCTGACGCTCCACCAAGCGGGCAACGAGCGACCGCAGCACCCCCGACAGGTCGTCGTCGATCCGGACGGCGCCGTCTTCGTCGCTGGATACGACGACATCCATGCCCCCATCTCCGCCGTGTACGACTTCGAGAACGGAACCCTGGTGCGCGCCGACGTCGACGCCTCCTCCGACGCCCTCGCGACGACCTGGTGGCGGCAGTCCACAGCCCCCGACCCCGATCTCTTGACCAGCGTGGCGGTGGCCCCCGGCGGGTTCCATCACGTGTACGTCGGAGGCGCGCTCATGGGCGGCACCGGCCGCGGCGCCTTCGTGCAGAAGCTCGCCCGCAAGCCCGACGGTGGCGTCATGGAGGACTGGCGGCGCGTCCTCTCTCCGATCGCCGTCGACGCGGTGAATGCCGTGGCGATGGCCCCCGACGGGAGCCTCTACGTGACCGGCGCGACGTTCCTGACCCTCGGAGAGAGAACCTTCGGACAGCAGGACGTGTTCCTCGCCAGGCTCGATCCAGCCACGGGGGCCACGCTGTGGATTGCGCAGTACGGCACGAGCGAGAGCGACTGGCCGACGTCGATGGCCTTCGATGCGCAAGGCAACGTCTACGTCGCCGGGCTGACCTACGGCGCTTTCCCTGGACACCAGCACCGCGGCGGTGAGGACATGTTCGTCCTCCGGTTCGACACACAGCACACGATGATCGCGCCGCCAGCCGTCTGGCAGGCGGGTTCACCGGAAGAGGATCACGTCGCTGGCGTGGCGGTGGATGGTTGCGGCAACGTCTTCGTCGCTGGCTACACGAACGGACACCTGGTGCCTGGCCAGCCGAACCTGGGGGGCAGAGACATGGTTTTGCTCCAGGTGCCGAACTTCAAGGCCTGGCCGCCTGAGCCGAGCACCGTTCCTTAGGCCTGCGTAGCCCCGAAAGGGGTCTCGTTGCTCGATCGACATGCCTTCAGCCATTGAAAGAGGCCCTGTTGCACACCTCGACCAGCCTGCGTTCGATCCTTGGAATGGTCGTAGCGAGCTTGCTCGCTTGCCCTGAGGCACGGGCAGACAATGCCATCATCAACGTCGAGCAACGCTGCATGGACGACAGCCTCAGCCCGGCTGAAGCAAGGAGGCGGATTGCGTGGGCACGCACCTGCGCGCTCGATGCGATGTTCTTTCAGGCCAGCACACCGTCGCCTGCCCAGATCGTCGATGGCGGCCCATCACGCAATGGCAATGAGCGCTTGATCGAATACCTGGAGGACTGGCCATCTCTCAACCCCACAGGCTTCAGGACCTTCACGAGCGTTGCACTCGGTTATGCGGTGAACCTCGCGTTCATCGATCGCCTGTACACCGCCGCCTCCCCACTTCCGATACAGCTCCGCGACGAAGATGGCCTCGCCCTCTGGACGAAGGAAGACCATTACAAACGCACAAGGCCCATGTACCCGATCTTCGGAACGCAGCCTTCGACCAGCAGTGGTCTGCCCCTCCAGCCACGCATTCATGTCGGCCAGGGGGCGGATTGCCATCTCTACAGGGCCAATGGCTCCACGAGCGCGACCTTCTACGTCAATGCATACTGCACCGCGACCCCTGACACCTCGACGCAGGGCCTCGTCATTCCACGAGAGAGCACGCCCCTGCCCACGACGCAGCGCGAGGCGACATCCGCGCCGACGGTGCTCGCCCCCGGCGCCACGCTCCACGTGGAAACAGGGGACGCCGAGGCCTTCCTCCCACCTTCTGCTCTGCGCGATGACGCGCTGGTCGTCCACGAGATCCGCACCGCATCCGGCAGGCGCCTTCAGGTCACCAGCGAGCAACCCATCGTCCAGGGACAGGGGCGCCTCGTCGATGCTCAGGATCTCGACGTCGGTGACACGCTGCTCACCCTCGACGGGGATGAGGACACCATCGTCTCGATCGAGGTCGTTCCTCACCAGGGCTTGGTTCACACCGTGAAGCCGACGCGCCGCGACCGTGGTTCGAGCATCGTGGCCGCCCAGGGATGGTTCCTTGGAACTGCTGGCCAGCAGGACGAGGACGCCAGCTACATCAACCGCGTGCTCATGTCGCGCTCCATTCCGGCGGAGGTGCTGCCGCAGTGACGTGACGCTTCAATTGGCAAGATCCGGGCGGAGCGTGCCGTGCGTCGCCGCGATCTCGTACAGCGTGGGGTAGAACTGCACGAAGGTGTGAGCGACGGCCGCGTGCTCCTGGTGGCAGGCGAAGCAGTCCTGCTCCGGGAAGGCCTGGCTCGCCTCGAACACCGCACACGCCGCTGGATGAACGAAGACGTTCCCGAAGGGCACCTCCTCTTCGGGGACGGCGGGGCCATGGTTCACGCCGAGATCCGCGTGTGACGGAGCGATTCGATCCGTAGAAATCGGCGATCGAGTTCGCGGAGAAGTTCGCCCGTGGGGCATGAACCGTCAAGACGGCGCCAGGTCAGGGGACGTGGGTGCCAGCGGCGCCAGGGTTTCGACTCTCCTCAACGCAATCGTACATGGTGAGGAAGTGCATTTGCCTCATCCTCTGTGACAGGCGCATAGAACATCCCCCAGACAGAATCATTGTAGGGATCTCCCAGTACATCGGCGCGTACCAGGACAAGATTTCCATTCAACTCTGTCTCCAGAATCGTCTCCCTCATTGGCGATCGACAAAACTTCAGCGCTGGACTTGGCACATCGTTGCGTCGGCCTCTGGGCCAGACTGCCTCGACAATGGGAATGTATGGAAGATGAACGGTATCGCTTCTTGGAGTGAAGGACAGGCAATCCTGAACGTTCCAGCGTCCGGTCTCCTTTGCTGCACCCTTCCCGGCGCCCGTGCTGCCGAAGCCGTAGCCAACGCGCGGCAGAATGAGCCACCAGAGCCTGACAAAATCCCTGGCCGGCAAACGTGGATTGCTGCCAATTAGCCATTGCCAATCGCCCATGGGGACGTCTTCGCCCTGAGAGGACCGATCCGCCAGATACTGAATTTCGATCTCCAGGCGAAAAGTATCGGAAACGATATCGCGTTCACTCGACTTACCCTGCGCGTTGAGGAAAGTGTCGAGGTCAATGAACCTGGCTCTCAGGCGGTGAGCAAACTCGCTCTCCGAGATCCGTGACTGCCTTGCTTCTATCTCGGAATCAGACTTGCCAGCCATGTGGGCTGCTTCTTGACGCAGAATCTCATCGCAAAATGAACGGATCTCGTCAGTGGTAGGCACAGCTTCTCCATGGATTGGAATACAATGGGCCCGAGCAATACCTATGGCAGCATGGCTCGAACCCCTGCCTCAAGAGTGAACAGGGTCGGACAGTGCGTCCCAGGAGATGAAGCGCTCGTACTTCCGGAAGCACGTGCTCGTGCTTCTGGGACCTCCTGCACGTGCTTCCGGAAGCACGTGCTCGTGCTTCTGTAGCCTCCTGCTCGTGCTTCTGGGACCCCCTGCACATGCTTCTGGGACCTCCTGCACGTGCTTCCGGAAGCACGTGTACGTGCTCCTGGAACCTCCTGCTCGTGCTCCTGGAACCTCCTGTTCGTACTTCCGGAAGCATGTGCACGTGCTTCTGGGACCTCCTGCACGTGCTTCTGGAACCTCCTGCACGCGCTCCTGGGACCTCCTGCACGCGCTCCTGGAACCTCCTGCACGCGCTCCTGGAGCCTCCTGCACGTGCTTCTGGGACCTCCTGCTCATGCTTCTGGGACCTCCTGCTCGTGCTTCTGGAACCTCCTGCACGCGCTTCTGGAACCTCCTGCTCGTGCTTCTGGAACCTCCTGCTCGTGCTTCCGGAACCTCCTGCACGTGCTCCTGGAACCTCCTGCACGTGCTCCTGGAACCTCCTGCTCGTGCTCCTGGAACCTCCTGCTCGTGCTTCCGGAAGCACGACGTTGGTGTCCAATCGCACCGAAACTACGTACCTGGTCTCACAAACATCCTGTGCGGACCCTGATTTCACTGTCCAGAGACCTGGTCATCAACGTCCTAAACAGAATTCAGGGCGACGTTCGGGAGGCTGGCGCGTCCGCGCTCCATGGCAGCCCAGGGTCAGGCCGATTGCATCGGTCGATGGCAGGCAGGACCGCTGTCGAGAGGCGGCGTGCTGGTGACTCCATGCCGATCTGAAGTTCGCGTGCACTTTTCCCCGGAGGGGTAGGGACACAGCACAGGGAGGATGATGGCCGCGCGCCGATGGACGGTCGCCGGCTCGGGTCGGCCCGGCGCTCTGCCGCTAGCCGCCAGCGAGGTGCGACTTCAAGAAGGCCTTGGTCACTGCCCAGGCCTGTGCAGCAGCGGCGGCGTCGTAGTCGCTGCGCGCGTCGCAGAAGAAGCCGTGGTTGACGTGCGAGACCTCGACGCTGGTGAACGGCTTGCCGACGCGACGCATCTCCGCGATGACGGCGTCGCGCTGCGTGGCGGGGATGAAGCTGTCCTTGCCGGCCCAGAAGAAGAGCGTGGGGCCGTGCAGAGCGGGGGCGAGAGGGGTCTTGTCGGGGTAGATGCCGGCGCCGTAGAAGCTGATGGCAGCGCGGACGGGGATGAGCGCGTTCGCGGTGAAGGCGAGGCGGCCACCCATGCAGTAGCCCATGACGGCGACGTGCTCGGCGTCGATGCCCTCCATGGTCGTGAGGTGAGCGAAGGTGGCGCGGAGGTCGGCCTCGACGTGTTCGTTCGTGTATGCGCTGGCGACCTTGATGCCGCCGGGGATGTCGTCGTAGCTGCCGATGAAGCCGGGGTGGGTGCGGTGGAAGAGGTCGGGGGCGATGACGACGTAGCCCTCGGCGGCGATGCGGCTGGCGATGTCGCGCATGTGCTCGTTGACCCCGAAGATCTCCTGCAAAAGGATGACCCCCGGGAGCTTGTCCGAGCCTGCGGGTCGCGCGACGTGGGCGCCCATCGTCGTGCCGTCGGCGACCTGGATGGTGACGCTCTCGGTGGTGATCGTCTGGGTCATGGGAGTCCTCCTTGGCGTGGGAAGGCGGACTTTACACGACGCGCGGCGAGCGGGAGAAGGCGGTGGGCGCGCTGGCTCAGAACGTCTCGGGACACCACGGGGCGCGCGAGGAGTGGAAGAGGGCGTCGGCGCGATCGATGGCGCCTTCCTGGAGCTGCTCGACGCGGCCGGCATCGGCGAGGCGGCGGAAGGTGGCTGCACCCATCCAGGCGGTGCTCAGGGTGGCGATGTCGAGCTTGAGTGTGGCCGCGCGCTCGGTGCGGGTGCAGAGGCCAGCGGCGCCGTCGAGGCGGAAGCGGCCGGTGTTCGCGGTGTAGACCGGATCGGAGACATCGAAGATCACGGTGTCGTGGCTGGCGAAGGAGCGGGCCGAGAACGCGCGCGGGATGTCGAGGATGCGCACCCAGAGGCCGTCGTACTGCGTGAGGCGGAGGCGGCGCGGCTCGGTGAGGGCGTAGAGGAGCGGATGATCGGGCGGGAGGTGGAAGGCCTCGATGCGCTGGGAGAGGTCGATGTCGAAGAGGTAGCGCCAGAGGAGGCGGGTGGAGAGGGAGCTCGTGCCGATGGCCTCGATGACCTGGAGGTTGCCGGTGGGGATGAACGTGGACTCCCAGCGGTGCTGGTTGCGGTAGAGGGCGTAGGCCTCGGGCTGCCCGTCGATCTCCAGCACGGCGCGCTGGAGGGGGGGGCCGCTCTTCTCGAAGTCGACGAGGCGGCGGTGCTCCCACCACGAGGTGGACCGGGAGAGCATGCCGGGCTGACCAGGGCGCGCGCGGTCGTGGATGCCAGGGAAGAGGTCGAGGGCTTCGGCCTCGGTGACGATGCGGACGCGCCCGATGCGCGGCAGCTCGGGCCAGAAGGTGGTGTGGTGTCGCTCGATGGAGGCGGCGCAGCCGATGGAGCCGAGGCCGTAGCCGAAGCGCTGGTAGATGGCGGCCTCGCTGGCCCAGAGGGCGGAGAAGGCCTTGCCTTCGGTGCGCGCTTCGTCGAGGTGGCGGCGGACGAGGGCGGTCATGATGCCGCGACGTCGGTGCGTGGGCATGACGCCGACCAGCGTGAGACCCGCGACGGGGGCGATGCTGCCCGGCGTGGTCATGTCGAAGCTGAAGGTACCTGCGCAGCCCGTGACCGAGTCCCCTTCGTACGCAGCGAATCGGTGCGTCAGCTCCTCGACCCGCTGAGAGTGGTTGATGCGCTCGTTGTCGACGGGAAGTCCGAACGCTGTGAGGAGGGGCTGGACGAACTCGGCGTGCTGCTCCGGCCCGAGAAGGCGGATGTCGATGGTCATGGTGGGGAGGCTACACCAGACGAGGTGGAAGGATCCTGGAGTGCGAGGTGTAGAATGCGCGAAGCGCATGGTCGCATGACAGGGAGCAGGCATGGCCGAGCCGGGGATGAAACACAGCGCCGGGGACGGGGAACCCGGGGGAGAAGGCGGCTGGGGACCCGATGCGTCGGGGAGCATGGGGCCAGGGGGCATGGGGCCAGGGGGCATGGGTCCAGCGGGCGTGGGGTACGGTGGAGGGCCGCCGCTGGGGCCGGGGGAGCCGCTGCCCTCTGCGCTGGCGCCACCTTCGCTGGTGCAGGTGGCCTCGCCACCTCCGAAGCAGGGGACGCTGAAGCCCCTCCTCGTCATCTGCGGGCTGGCCGTGGTGAGCGCCGCCATCTGCGGGGGCGTGATCCTCTACAGTCAGGGGCGTCTGGGTGGGTCGAGCGAGGCCGGGGGGGCCTCGAGTGGAGACGGCGAGAAACGCTCGGCGTTGCCGGGGGAGCCCTTGCCTCCGGTGATCACCGAGGGGGAGGAGGGGGCGGCGCCCGGAGGCACACCGGCCGGGAACAAGACGATGCGGGCCGTGGTTAGCCTGGCCGAAGGGCAGCCCCGGGCCGTGCTGCGCAGCAAGCCGGACTTCAAGGGCGACATGGTGGCATTCCTGCCGCAAGGGGCGTCCGTGGAGATCACGAACTCGACGACGGCCGGAGGAGGGACGTGGTTCCGGGTGAAGACCGTGGATGCGCCGACCCCCGCCAGCGGGTGGGTGCATGGCGCGGTGCTGAAGATTCAATGACGTGGCGGCCGGCGCGGCAACGCGGCCGGTCGACGGGCGGGTAAGCGCGAAGAGAAGAGGGAACGCATGCGGTATCGTCAGCTGGGTAGGACAGGGCTCTACGTGTCGGAGATCTGTCTGGGAACGATGACGTTCGGGGGCCAGGGGATGTGGAAGGCGATCGGTCAGCTCGACCAGGAGAACTCCGAAGAGCTGGTGCGCCGTTCGCTGGAGGCGGGGATCAATTTCATCGACACCGCCGACGTGTACTCGGAGGGTCGCTCGGAGCAGATCCTCGGTCAGGCGCTGAAGAACCTGAAGGTGAAGCGCTCCGACGTGGTGATCGCCACGAAGGTGTACGGCTCGACGGGCTCGGGGCCGAACGATCGCGGGGCCTCGCGGGGCCACATCATGGATGGCATCAAGCGCAGCCTGGAGCGGCTCGGCCTCGATTACGTGGACCTCTACCAGATCCACGGGAACGACGCGGTCACGCCGGTCGAGGAGACGGTCCGGGCGCTGGACGATCTCGTGCGCGAGGGCCTGGTGCGCTACGTGGGCTGCTCGAACTGGGCAGCGTGGAAGATGATGAAGGCCGTGGGGCTCGCGGAGCACCGGGGCTGGGCGCGATTCGAGACGGTGCAGGCGTACTACTCGATCGCGGGGCGTGATCTGGAGCGTGAGATCGCGCCGATGATGCAGTCGGAAGGGGTGGGCTGCCTGGTGTGGTCGCCGCTCGCGGGCGGGCTCCTGTCGGGCAAGTTCGGGCCAGGGGCGAAGGAGGAGGAGGGCGCGCGGCGGGCAGCGTTCGATTTCCCGCCGGTGGACAAGGACCGGGCGTGGGCGTGCGTGGCCGCGATGCGCGAGATCGCCGAGGCACATGGGGCGACGGTGGCGCGGGTGGCGCTGGCGTGGGTGCTGTCGAAGCCGTTCGTGACGAGCGTGATCATCGGGGCAAAGCGGGTCGACCAGCTCGAAGACAACCTGGCCGCCACCGCGCTGACGTTGACGGCCGAGGAGATCACGAAGCTCGACGAGGTGTCGAAGCTGCCCCGCGAGTACCCCGGCTGGATGTTCGAAACCCAGGGCGCCGGGCGCGTGCCGCAGCCGTTCCAGAAGAAGTAGCCGGCTCCGAAAGGCCGCGTCACTCGTCCCGAGCCGCGGCGCTTCATCTCCTCCCACCACCGCAACCCCCGGACGCCACGGCGTGACGGCCGCCTGACGCGCAGCGCCGCTCGGCGCTGGCGCGAAGCAGGTCAGGTCTGCGCGAGTTGCGCCAAGCTCGCACGACACGGCCGAGGCTTCCGCGCCGACGGCGCGAGATGGCGCGACATTCCCCAGAAATGATGCCGTCGGCGCGGGCGCGCGCACTGGTACGTGGCTTGCGAAGGCAGCAACACGTCAGCGCCCCCCTCCTGTGCAGGGGTCGACTCGTCGGAGCCTCCTCCAGGGCGCCGCGGTCACGACCAGGAGCGGCGGGCATGACGGAAACGGAGCGACTGCATTCGCGCGGTCGACTCCATCGAGGATGATCTCGAGATGAAATTTCATGGCTTGTCCACTCGTCTTGTTGCGCTTTCCTGGGTCGTGGGTGCCATCGGTCTCGTCGGCTGCTCGCCAGGAGAGGAGGGAGAGCCGATCTCTTCTCAGGCCCCCGTCGAGATGGCGCACGACGCGCTCGCCGACGTCGCCTGGGGCGAGGTCGAGCTGGACGCCAATGATCAGTTCGCGCTGATCGCCGAGGGCGTTCCAGGCTTCGGGGGGCTCTATTTCGATGGCGGCGAGGCCGTCGTCTACCTGACGGACCTCGCGACCGCGAAGCACGCCAAGGAGGCGCTGGGGCCGGTGATCGAGCGCCTGCTCTCGTGGGGGCGCGACCCCGAGGCGCCGTTCGAGAAGCCCGAGATCCGCTTCGAGCAAGGTCGTTACGACTGGACCCAGCTCTACGGATGGTACGGAGAGATTCGTGACGTGCTCGGTCTGCAGGACGTGGTGCTGACGGACATCGACGAGACGAAGAACCAGATCCGCATCGGAGTCAGCACGGAGATGGCGGCACTTCACGCCCGGAAGTTCATTGCCACCGCCGGCGTCCCGGAGGGCGCGTACCTGATCGAGCGCGTGGAGCCCGTTCAAACCCAGGCCAATTCGCTCCAGGACCGATGGTGGCCGCCGGTCGCCGGGCTGCAGATCCGGAACGACGACAGCTCTCGCTGCACGCTGGGCTGGAACGCGAACCACTTCGTGCTGGGTCGCGGCTTCCTCACCAACTCCCATTGCACGAACGTGCGAGGTGGCACCGAGGGGACGAAGTTCTACCAGGCCGGGCACAACATCTTCAACTCGGACTTCGTGGGCACCGAGGCGTACGACGCGACGTATTACACGGGCTTCGATTGCCCATCCAATCTCCGCTGCCGTCGCAGTGACGCGGCGTTCGTCAAATATGACGCGAGCAAGACGACAGGACGTCTCGGCAAGCTGGCCATGCCGCTCGCGCGCTGCGAGCTGCCGGCGACCTCTTGCCTGCTCGACGTCATCCACGACGCGTCGCTCCTTTATCAGGTCGCAAACAGCACGCTCCCGTCGGCGCTCACCGCGGGCATCGACGTCGATCGCATGGGGCGGACGACGGGCCAGATGCACGGCCCCCTCGCCCACACCTGCGTCGATACGAACGTGGCGAACAGCAATGTGCACTTGAAGTGCCAGTACGTCATCTCCACCGAATCGGCTCCTGGGGATAGCGGTGGCCCCGTCTTCCTGCGTCACGGCACGACGTCGTTCGTCGACGCCGTGGGCATTCACTGGGGAGGCGCCACGAACCTCGCCTTCTTCAGCCTGCTCTGGGACGCGGAGAACGAGATGGGCGGTGGCGGCGTCCTCTCCTTGCAATGAGGACCTGACGCGCCCCGGCACAGAGTTCCCGCATGCTGCTCCCCTGGAGCCCCGCGACATCGCCTGAATGGCGCTGAATGCCCCTCAGCGCCTCGTGACCTTCGAGAGGAATCGCCATGACACACCGCACCTGGTCCCTTCCGCTGCTCCTGCTCTCCTGTTTCACGGGGGTCGCAGGGGTGATGGGTTGCTCCGAGGAAGGGGAAGGGTCTCACGCATCACCTCCACCGTCCGTCGCGCTGTCGGCCGAGCGGCTCCGGGATTTCGCCTGGGGTGAGGTCGCGATGGACGCGAACGAGCAGTTCGCGGTGATCGCCGAGGCGGTTCCGGGCTTCGGGGGGCTCTACATGGACCAGGGGCAGGCGGTGGTCTTCTTGACGGATCCCAACACCGTGGAGAAGGCCAAGGTCATGCTGGAGCCCGTGCTCGCGCGGATGCTCGCCTGGGGGCGCGATCCCGCAGTTCCTTTCGAGATGCCCGAGTTCCGGTTCGAGCAGGGCCGGTACGACTGGAATGAGCTCTACAGGTGGTACGAAACGATCGGAGACGTGTTCAGCGTACCCGGCGTGGTCCTGAGAGACATCGACGAGACGAAGAACCGGATCCGCATCGGCGTCAGCACCGAGGAGGCGCGGCGACAGGTCGAGAAGTACGTCACCACCGCGGGTTTGCCGGTGGAGGCCTGTGTCATCGAGAACGTCGAACCCGTTCGATTCACGTCCGACACGCTGCGGGATCGCTGGTGGCCTCCCGTGGCTGGGCTTCAGGTCTCGACCCCACGGATGGCGCACTCGGGCTGCACGCTCGGCTGGAATGCCAATCACTTCGTGCTCGGACGCGGCTTCCTCACCGCGTCTCATTGCACGGACACGCAAGGTGGAACGGAAGGGACGACGTTCTACCAGTCGCAAGGTTGGCTTCCCTTCGACTTCGTGGGCACCGAGGCCCACGATGCACCGTACTATACCGGCGCCGATTGCCCCAGCGGTCGCCGTTGCCGGCGCAGTGACGTGGCCTTCGTCAGGTACGACACGACGCGGACGACGGGCCGCCTCGGCAAGATGGCCATGCCCCTCGCTCGCTGCCAGTTGCCACAGACGTCCTGCGGGCTCGACATCATCCAGAACACGACGTTTCTCTATCAGGTCGCGAACAGCACGCTCCCTTCGGCCCTCCTCGCGGGCATCGATGTCGATCGCATGGGGCGGACGACGGGACAGATGCACGGCCCACTCACCTATACCTGCATCGATACCGATGTCGCTGGAGACAACTTTCATCTGAAGTGCCAGTACGTCATCGCAACGCGAGCCGCTGGCGGTGACAGCGGAGGCCCTGTGTTCGTGCGCCATGGGACGACGTCGAACGTCGACGCCGTCGGAATTACCTGGGGAGCCACAGACGAACTGGCTTACTTCAGCCTGCTATGGGACGGGGAGAACGAGATGGGTGGGAGCGGCGCCATCTCATTGCAATGAGGGCTCCTCGAAAGCCCGACACCTGATCTCGAATCAACCATCGCCCGCCCTGTGAGCCTGCACTTCTCGAGCTGAAAGCATTCAGCACAGCTTCGATTGAAAGGAATCGCCATGACGTATCGTCGCTGCATCCTGCCGCTGCTCTTGCTCCCCTGTTTCACAGGGATCGCAGGTCTGACGGGCTGCTCGGCCGAAGAGGAGGAAGGGTCTTCCTCGTCGCCCCCTGAGTCCGCCGAGCTGTCGGTCGATGCGCTGCGTGACTTCGCGTGGGGTGAGGTTGCGATGAATGCGGACGAGCAGTTCGCGATGATTGCCGAGGCGGTTCCTGGGTTCGGCGGTCTCTATCTCGACCAGGGGCAGGCCGTCGTCTTCTTGACGGATCTGGACGCCGTGGAGAAAGCCAAGGTCGTGCTGGAGCCCGTGCTCGCGCGGATGCTCTCGCTGGGGCGAGATCCCTCGGCGCCCTTCGAGATGCCCGAGTTCCGGTTCGAGCAAGGCCAGTACGACTGGGGCAGCCTGTTCGGGTGGTATGGGGAAATCGGCGGCGTGTTCAGCGTGCCCGGCGTGGTCCTGAGGGACATCGACGAGACGAAGAACCGGATCCGCATCGGCGTCGGCACCGAGGACGCGCGGCGACAGGTCGAGAAGTTCCTCGTGGCCAGAGACGTCCCTGCAGCGGCTTGCGTCATCGAGGACGTGAAGGCGCCGCAGTTCACGGCCGACTCACTCCGGGATCAATGGTGGCCGCCCGTGGGCGGGCAGCAGATCCGCACGGAGACCGGCTACTGCTCGCTGGGCTGGAACGCGAACCATTTCGTGCTGGGGCGCGGGTTCCTCACCGCGTCTCATTGTACGAGCGTGCAAGGAGGGACGGAGGGGACGGTATTCTACCAGCCCGTCGTCTTCCCCATGTTCGCCGTCGGCGTCGAGGCGCACGACGCCCCCTACTACTCAGGGTTCGATTGCCCCCCCGGCCGCCGTTGCCGCAGAAGCGACGTCGCCTTCATCAAGTACAACGCCATCACGACGACTGGACGCCTCGGCAAGATGGCGATGCCGCTCGCGCGTTGCCAGGCGCCGGCGACATCGTGTTCGCTCGAGATCATCAAGAGCGAGAGCCTTCTCTACCAGGTCGCGAACACCACCCTCCCTTCCGCGCTGCTGGCGGGGATCGACGTAGACAGGATGGGGAGGACGACGGGACAGATGCACGGCCCACTCACCTATACCTGCATCGATACCGATGTCGCTGGAGGCAATTTTCACCTGAAATGCCAGTACGTCATCGCGACGGGGAACGCGCCCGGGGATAGCGGTGGTCCAGTGTTTCTGCGCCACGGGACGACATCGAACGTCGACGCGGTCGGCATTCACTGGGGTGGCCTGGAGGGATTGGCTTACTTCAGCCTGCTCTGGGAAGCGGAGAACGAGATGGGTGGGAGCGGCGCCCTCTCGCTGCGTTGAAGGTCTCCGCGCAGAAATGAAATGGCTGGGCGCGGGTCCAGCAACCTTCCGTGAAATGAATTCACCTCCAGCAAGATCGAGAGGACGAACATGATACGCCACGACTGGTCACTTCCCTGGATGACGCTCTGCTGCATGGTCGGCATCGCAGGCGCCGTCGGTTGCTCGAATGAAGAAGGGGAATCCCTGCCGGCGCCGGAATCGGCCGACGCGACGTCCGACGCGCTCCAGGACTTCGTCTGGGGTGAGGTCGCAATGAATGCGAACGAGCAGTTCGCGCTGATTGCCGAGGCGGTTCCGGGATTCGGGGGGCTCTATTTCGACCAGGGCCAGCCCGTCGTCCACCTGACGGACCTGGGGGTGGCAGAGAAGGCCAAGGTGGCCCTGGAGCCGGTGATCGAGCGCATGCTCGCGCCAGGACGCGACCCCGGTGGGCCTGCCGAGGTCCCCGAGATCCGCTTCGAGCAAGGTCGGTACGACTGGAGCCAGCTGTTTGCGTGGTACGGCCAGATCGGGGACGTGCTCGGCATGCCCGACACCGTCCTGACGGACATCGACGAGGTGAAGAACCGGATCCGCATCGGCGTGAGCACCGAAGCGGCGAAGCAAGCAGTCCAGAAGTTCGTCGCCAGAATGGGCGTGCCCGACGAGGCCTGCGTCATCGAGCTGGTGAAGCCCTTCGAGTTCACCGCCAGCACGCTGCAAGATCGGTGGTGGCCGCCCGTGGCAGGGCTACAGATCAAGAACAACAGCGGCGGACTCTGCACGCTGGGCTGGAATGCGGACCATTTCGTGATGGGCCGCGGCTTCCTCACGGCGTCCCATTGCACGAACACGCAAGGCGGGACGGAGGGGACGTTGTTCCGTCAGGCAGGGAACAGCATCCTGGTCCCCGACTTCGTCGGCATCGAGGCGCACGACAATACGTATTACTCGGGGTTCGATTGCCCGGCGACCCGCGTGTGCCGTCGCAGTGACTCGGCCTTCGTGAAGTACCACGAGCCGATGACCACGGGGCGCCTGGGCAAGCTGGCCATGCCTCTCGCTCGCTGCGCGTCGACGGTGCCCTCGTGCCTGCTGGACATCATTCAGGATCCAGCGTTCCTGTATCAGGTTGCGAATACCTCGATGCCCTCGTCGCTCGCGGTCGGGATCGACGTCGACAAGATCGGCAGGACGACGGGACAGACGCACGGGCCGCTCGCGGAGTCCTGCGTCGATGCGAGCATCGGCGGGACGAGCATCACGCTGAAGTGCCAGTACTTCGTGACCGCCTGGGCCAGCTACGGAGACAGCGGGGGGCCGGTCTTCCGGCGACATGGAACGACGTCCAATGTCGACGCGGTGGGCATTCTCTGGGGTGGTTCACCGGGGAGGTTCGGGTTCAGCTTGCTCTGGGAGGTGGAGAACGAGATGGGAGGCACCGGCGCGTTCGCGTTCCAGTGAAGGCCGTCGCCCCGAGGGTCCGGCTGCCCTCGGGGCCGCAGCGAGGCGCAAAATTACGTTCGCTACGCTTGAGGCTGACGGTACGGCGGGGCTACCGTTGTCCACATGGGGCGTTACGAGTGTTCAGAGGCAGGGGCGTCGAAGTTCTGGGAGATCCGCGTGGAGGGGACGACGCTCACCACGCGGTACGGGCGCATCGGAGCGAAGGGGACCAGCTCCGAGAAGAGCTTCGGCAGTGAGGATGAGGCGCAGGAGGCGGCGGCGAAGCTCATCCGGGAGAAGACGGGGAAGGGCTATGCGCTGGTCGGTGAGGCGACGGCGGAGCCCGATGCGGGAGCGGGGGCGAAGAAGGCGGCCGGTGGTGCGGCGAAGAAGCCGCGGGGCGTCGCGACGACGTTGCCGCCCTTCGATGGGGTCGAGCCGAAGGTACTTCAGGCCGTGGCTTCCAAGGTTCAGAAGAAGGCCGACGCCGACAGCTACAAGGTCTCGCAGATGCTGTCGGAAGGCAGCGGCGTCGCTTACGGGCGCATCGGGGCGCTGGCCTGGCACCTCGTTCAACACGGCGCGCTCGCCGCAGAGCGACATTACGGGGTGCTGTCGTACCTGTCGGAGAGCGCCTCCCGTGAGGCCGACCCGGTGGTCGTGGCAGAGCTTTGCACCCGCCTGCCCGAAGCGTTCCAGCCACTGATGAAGCGGGGCTACACCGTCATGACGCTCCTCGATGCGTACCCGCTCGATCTGGATCGGCTGCTGGTCCGCACGTACCACCGTGATCCGGAGGCGTTCCGGAGCCGCTTCGACCGCATGAAGCCGAACATCCAGCGCGCCATCCGCTTCATCCAGGGGCGGTGCGGGGAACCGGTCGCGCCGGAGGAGGCGGCCGATGTGCTCGATCAGCTCGCGCGCGGGCAAGCCAGCGGCTACGGGCTGCTGACCAACAACGATGTTCCCGTCGTCCACGAAGGGAACCTGGTCGAGCACCGTCTGCAGTCGTTCGAGAACCTCGATCATCTGGCGGAGCGCTTCGGGACACGGGAGGCGTGGATCCAGGCGCTGCTCAAGTACGCCCGGACGGGGAGCTGGACGCAGCTCCGGAGCATGTGGCTCGCGCTGCAGCACGCCCCGATCGAGGAGCTGGGGACGCTGATCGCAGGACGAGACGCGAACACCAGCAGCGATGAGCTGCAGCGGCTTCCCGATCTGCTGTTGAAGGATCGGGCCGACACGGCGGAGGCGCTGGTCGATGCTGCGCTGGCGATACCCGACGACCTTCGGCAGCCGGAGCGGGGGCGGGAGGTGCGTGAGCTGATGCTCCTCTGTGCGTTCCGGAAGTACCAGGCAGAAGGTCGGGAAGTGCCGGTAACCCTCGACGAGAAGCTCGAGTTCAAGAGCTTTCCTAGCTACAGCTACAAGCCCATCAACGACCTCGGGGTCACCGCGCTGCACGGGCTGCCGCGTGAGCGGGTCGTCGCGATGGCGGAGCGACTGCTCGCTTCCGAGTTCAGGGAGTACCTCACCGCAGCCCCGCTCGCGGCCCACTTCGACGCAGGGTTGTTCGAGCGGCTCCTCGCGATTTCGGTGCAGCGTGACAACATCCCGCACGGGATCCTCGCGCGCTGTGGCGCGCAGGCGTTGCCGTCGCTGGTGCAGCGGCTCGAAGAAGCGGCCCAGAACAAGAAGAGAGGCTGGCACCGCCTGGTCCTGTCGTGCATGGCAGAGATGGCCGAGCAGGGGCAACCCGTGGCGCCAGAGTACGAGGCGCTGGTGACGTTCGACCGCGAGGGCGGTGAAGACCTCGGCTACACCGACTCGGCACGCGAGGCGATGCTCGGACGCATCGTGCGCGCCTTGCCTCTGGAGCGACGTGTCCCGCTGGTGATGGACAGGGTGCGGTCGGAGAAGTACCCGGTCCGTCCGATGGCCCACCTGGACAAGGACGCCCCGTCCGAAGCCTGGAACGAGGCGGCCCTGCGGCTGATCGAGCTGCGCAATTCGGTGAAGAGCGGCGATCTCCGCACCATTTATGAGGCCGTCGGCGATGTGCTGGTCGACGCGCTGGAGCCCAACATGCCGCAGTCGGGAGGCGATGCGAATCTCCTGAGCACGCTCCGCAATGGGCTGCCACATCAGCAGTTCCAGCGGCTGGAAAAGGCCCTCGCTGGCGCGAAGGAGACGGAGCACCAGGCGCTGCTGCGGCTGACGAAAGAGGCGCAGGGTGCGAGCCGGTTGCGCACGTACGTGCTGCAACGGGTGTGGAGCCACAACGAGGACCGGGGCTACACGGCGCGGCCGGGGTCGCTGACGGTGAGCGGTGGCAAGGCGCCCGGGCTCGACGAGGCGAGCGTGCCCAGAGACGGGAAGGGGGAGCCGCACAAGCACCTGTTCACCCTGGACCTCGACGATCTGCCGGAGCTGCGTACCAACTGGCCAGGCGCGCGCGCCGTCGCGTACTTCTGTCCGGAACCGGAGCGCGGGGAGCGTTACGACGAGGCGATCTGGGTGCCCATCCCGATGGATGCGGAGGTGAAGGCGGTCGACGGGGATCCGATCGCGGTGGTGGCGCTCGATGTGCCCACGGATCTGTTCAGGCGGTCGAAGGAGCCGTCGGTCGCGATGCTGCGCAAGATGATCTTCAACGCCGCGGGGCACGTGCTCGGGGAGCCGCTCTGGATCCAGGAGGAGGAAGGTGGGGACGGCGCCTGGGTGATGCAGGTGAACGAGTCGCTCAGCGAGGCGAACACGGGCGACGCGGGGTCGCTCTATGTCTACACGAGGGGGACGACGTTCCAGTGCCACTGAGCTGAAGGCCGCCGCCGCGATCTTCGAGGGGTCGCGGCGTGGCGCTCGCCGGGCGAGGCTCAGAAGACCGGGAGGATGGCCCCCTTGAAGCGCTCCTCGATGAAACGGCGGGTCTCGGGGCTCTGGAGCGCCTTCACCAGGGCCTGGACGCGCGGGTCGTCGGCCTTCTCGGGCTGCACGACGAGGATGTTGGCGTAAGGGGACTCGCTGCCCTCGCGGACGAGAGCGTCGCTGTCGGGCTGGAGGCCGGCTTCGAGGGCGTAGTTGGTGTTGATGACGGCCGCGTCGACGTCGGAGAGGGCCCGGGGGAGCTGGGCGCCTTCCAGCTCCCTGAGGTCGAGCTGGCGGGGGTTGTCGGCGATGTCGAGCACGGTGGCGTGGGTGGCGGTCGTCTTCAGCCGGAGGAGGCCCGCGGTCTGGAGCAGGGTGAGGGCGCGGGCGGTGTTGGTCGGGTCGTTGGGGAGGGCGACGACGGCGCGAGGGCGGAGGTCGGCGAGGGCGCGGACCTTGCGGGAGTAGATGCCCAGGGGCTCGACGTGGACGCGCGCGACGGCGACGAGCTTCTGGCCACGGTCGGCATTGAACTGCGCGAGGTAAGGCTCGTGCTGGAAGAAGTTGGCGTCGAGCTCGCCTTCGACGAGGGCGAGGTTGGGGCGCACGTAGTCGGTCATCTCGACGAGCTGGAGGGTGATGCCTTGCCGGGCGAGGATCGGCTTCACGTGCTCGAGGATGGCAGCGTGCGGGACGGGGCTGGCGCCGACGCGGAGCACGCCGGGATCGGAGGAGGTGCGCCTGGAGTTGCACGCCGAGGCGGTCAGGAGCACGGCGAAAAGAGCGAGCGAGACGAACGCAGGGACGACGGAGAGGGAGCGACGGTTCATGGGATCTTCCTTGGCGCCGGCGGGGGTGCGTCAGCGGTGATCGACGTGGCGGGCGAGGCGCTCGCCAGCGGCCTGGAGGCCCTGGACGAGGACGAGGAGCACGACGACGGTGGCGACCATCACGTCGGTGCGGAAGCGCTGGTAGCCGTAGCGCACGGCGAGATCGCCGAGGCCGCCGCCTCCGACGGCGCCGGCCATGGCGGAGTAGGAGACGAGGCTGATGGCGGTCAGGGTGGCGCCACGGATCAGGGCAGGGAGCGCCTCGCGAAGGTAGGCGTGCCGGATGACCTGGAGGGGGGTGGCGCCCATGGTCACGACGGCCTCGATGATGCCGGCGGGGACGTCGCGCAGGGAGGTCTCGACGAGGCGCGCGACGTACGGGATGGCCGCGACGACGAGGGGGGCGATGGCCGCGCGGGTGCCGATGGAGGTGCCGACGACGAGCCGCGTGAAGGGCACGATGGCGACCATCAGGATGACGAAGGGGATGCTTCGACCGATGTTCACCAGGACGCCGAGGGCGCGATGGAGGAGAGGCGAAGGGAGGAGCCCCTGGGGCTCGGTCACGACGACGATGACGCCGACGGCGAGGCCGACGACGCACGAGACGAGGGTGGCCACGGCGACCATGAGCAGCGTCTCCAGGGTGGCCGGGACGAGCAGGGCGAGGAGGGTCTCGAGGGTGCTCATGGGGCCTCGTTCGCAGCGGAGGTGCGGGTCTCGGGAGGGGATGTCGCGAGGACGTCGGTGACGGGGCCTTCGGTGGCGAGACGGCCCGCTTCGAGGCGCGCCACGCGATCGCAGATGCGCTGGACCGCGCGCAGGTCATGGGTGATGAGGAGCACGGTGACGCCCAGCTCGTCGCGGGCGCGGCGGAGGAGGTCGAGCACGGTGTTGGTGGTCTCCGTGTCGAGGGCCGAGGTGGGTTCGTCGCAGAGGAGGAGGCCGGGGGAGGTGGCGAGGGCGCGGGCGATGGCGACGCGCTGGCGCTGGCCGCCGGAGAGTGCGCTGGGGTAGCTGTCGCCGCGGGCCGAGAGGCCGACCCAGCCGAGCAGCTCGCGGACGCGCGCGTCACGGGTGCTGCGGTCCGCGCCCGCGAGCTCCAGGGGGAAGCCGACGTTGTCTGCGGCGGTGCGCGACGGGAGGAGATGGAGCTGCTGGAAGATGGTGCCGATCGCGCGCCGGGCCTCGCGCAGCGCTGGGCCGTTCAGGGAGGCGAGGTCGAGGCCGTTGAGCGTGATGTGACCTGTGTCGGGGCGCTCCAGGGTGGCAGCGCAGCGGAACAGGGTGCTCTTCCCTGCCCCGCTCGCGCCGATGACGGCCTGGATGGTGCCTCGGCGGACGGTGAGCGAGAGGTCGGTCAGGGCGTCGATGGCGACGTTGCCCGCCTGATAGCGCTTGCTCACGCGCTCGAAGCTCAGCTCGGCGCCTGCTGCCCGTGTGCTCATCGGCGTCCTTTCAAGGGCTGGCCTTCGCCGGGGTCGGCGAGGGTCACGCCAGGTCGGAAGGGTTCGGGGCTGCGCCAGCCGAGGTGCATGCTGAGCAGGCGGACGCCCGAGCCGACGAAGATGCCTGCGGCGGCGCAGGCGAGTTCGGGCAAGCCGAGGGCGCGGCTGACGATGAGGACGACGATGCCCGCGAGCGCGGCGAGCGCGTACAGCTCTCCGCGACGAAACACCGCGGGGACCTCGCCGGAGAGGACGTCGCGCACGACACCGCCGCCGACCGCGCCGATGACGCCGAGGAGCATGGCAGAGACGACCTCCAGGCCGACGCCCAGGCAGCGCAAGGTGCCGGCCACGGCGAACCAGCCCAGGCCGATGGCGTCGAGCAGCAGGATGGCCCGGTCGGTCTGGGCGCCGAGGTAGTGGCCCCAGAACCAGCTCACGAGGATCGCTGCGCCGACCGTGAGCAGGTAGGTGAGGCGCATCAGCGCCAAGGGGGTTCCGTGCTGCAGGAGCACGTCGCGGGTGATGCTGCCGCCGAGCCCGGCGGAGAGCGCGAGCCCGCACATGCCGACGATGTCGTACCCCGCTTTTCGTCGAGCGAGCAGCGCCCCCGAGAGGGCGCCGGTGAAGACGGCGACGACTTCGATGACCGTGACGATGGATGGACTCAACCCGAACATGGAGACCTGCAAGGCCCAACCCGGGCCCTCGGGGCGCAGCGCTTCAGGTCGTCGAAGCGCCGCGTGGTTCTGGGTCAGCGCACGGCGACACGCGCCCCCGGAGAGCGCTCGTGCTCAATCCGGGGTGCAGGCGCCGTTCGCGCTCGATGCGCCGATCAGCCGCGACAACAACAAGGCACCGCCGGCACGAGCACGGTGTGCTCGCAGGCCACGAGGCGATGCAGGGTCGACGCGCGAGGGATGATCTCAGCGGACATCTTCAGCGTCCCGGCTACCGCAGGGTGCGACGAGCGTCAAGGCAGGGGGCGTGCGTGTTCGCTCGCGTGAACTCGTGTGTTCGCTCGCGCGACGTCGTCGGAAGGTGACGCTGACGCGCGAGCAACCAGAGCTGAGCAGCTCACGGGATGGGTGCGAGCACCTCCACCATGCCAGCAGCGGTGGAGCCGAAGGTGTCGGGCGCGTACATCGCCTCGGCGCGGGTGGGAGGCGTGACGAAGGTGCCGGGGGTGATGGCACGGGCGAGGTAGCTGAAGTGGTGGATGCCCGCAGGCAGCGTGTCGACGACCCAGACCACGCGGTCGTCGCGCAGCTCACGGTGGTCGGCACCATCGTGGGCAAGATGATGATGGCGGCTGCCCATGGATCCGAGGTGAGGGTTGATGGGCTCGAGGCCACCCGGAAGAGGGTCTTCGAGGAGGACACCGTGGCGAGGTGACGGCGTGACGATCTCGACGACGCACAGGACGACGTCACCTGCGCGGAAGCTGGGACGTTCGGCGGCGGTGACGCCCGGGGAGCTGGATGCGGCCACGTTCCTGAAGGTCTTCTGGACGAAGAGGCCCGCTTCGACGGGCGTGGTGGGTAGCGCGCGGCGAGCGAAACGAAGGGTGGCTTCGTAAAAGAGGAGTCCGTCGCCCTCGGCAGCAAAGACGAGGGAGGCGCCTGCGCCGGGAAGGAGGCGATCCATGGGCAGGGTGGCCTTCGCCGTGAGAGCGAGAGGGGGTGCGCCAAAGGAGGCCTCCGACAGGAGGGTGTCGCCCAGGAAGGCTCGGCCAGAGAGTGGGGCGGTGGGGGGTGGGTGCGCCTTGCGGTATGCGTCGAGGCCGAGCAGCGCCCACGCCGCTTCGTGGGTGCTTCGCCAGCGTCCGTGCTGTCGGTCGGCGAGCACGGCGCGGGCGAGGCGATGGAGGAGCGGGTGCTGCGGCGCGGCCACGGCGAGAGCACGCAAGGCGGCGGCCGTGGTGCGGACGTCGGAGCCGAGCAGGGCTTCACTGTGGCTCGAAGAGCCGCTGACGATGCGCGCGAGGGCGCCGTCGATGCGGGCAGCCGCTTCGAGATCTCGGGTCAGCTCGTCGCGCGCCACCTGGTCACCGCCGGCGGTGGCGACGGCATGCAGGAGGAGGAAGCGCGCGAAGGGGGTGAGTCGGTCGCGGACCGCAAAGAGGGCGCGGGTGAGGGTGGGCTCGGGCGTGCCTTCGGCCGCGAGCGTGTCGGCGAGGAGCGCAGCGATGGCGAGGTCGTCGTCGTCGAGGCGGCGCGCGTCGAGGTCTTGGAGGGTGCGCTTGGCGGGATGCGGAGCGTTCTTGGGGGTCTGCTCGGCGGTAGGTGCTGCGGGATGCTCGGAGGAGCGAGCGAGGAGCCAATCCTGAAGGTGTCGTGTCGCTCCATCGAGGGCGCGAAGGGGCACGGGTACGCCGCGACGTCGGGCGTCACCGAGGGCGAAGCGGGTGTAGGCGGTGAGCCAGAGGTCGCTCCGGGTGGAGCCGGGCCAGTAGCCGTAGCCGCCGTCGTGGCGCTGGTTGCCGATGACGCGGGCGACCGCCTCGGTGAGCGCGGTGGCGAGGGCCCCCGTAGGCGGGCTGGGGGCACCAGGCTCGCCCAGTTTGCCTTCGGGGAGGGCGATGCCGAGGCCCCGGGCGAGATCACGCAAGGCGAGAAGGGGGATCATCCGGCTGACCGTCTGCTCGGTGCAGCCATAGGGGTACTCGAGGAGCTGCTCGATGCCGGGAGCGAGGCCAGCGAGGGGGGTGGAAGAGAGGACGAGGGTGAGGCCGCCGAGATCGTCGCGGAGGCCGTCGAGGGCGCCGAGCTGCTCCGCGATGGCAGAGGCGGTGTCGCCGTGAAGAGCCGCCGTCTCGAGGACGGTCGGGGCGACGACAGGGAGGCTGAGCTGCATGGCGTCCGTCGCACGGCGCCTACCTGCGATGCTGGGGGCGAGCGGTGTGCCGGAGGCGTCGGGGGTGAGGAGGAGCGCGCTGGCGGCAGCGTCCACGGTGAGGCGGGCGCGGCCAGGACGGTCGGCACGAAACGGGAAACGAAGCTCCTGGGAGAGGCCAGGGTCGACGACGGCCGCGCGACGAGGGGGGCCCAGCGGGGTGAGGCCTTGCGCGTGGGCGGAGACGATGATGTCGGCGCGAGGGAGGTCCTGGGTGGAGACGACGACGGACGCTTCGAGCGTGTCACCGACACGGATGACCCGAGGGAGCGTGGCCCGGGCCATCAGGGGCTTGCTCGTGGTGAGCGAGGTCTGGACGGTGCCCACGCGGTCGTCCTCGGCGACGGCGACCGCCATGAAGCGGTATTCGGTGAGCCCGTCTGGAAGCTGCACACGCTTGCGGACACGGCCAGCGGCGTCCGTGAGGAGGGCAGGCTCGAAGAGGACGGTCTGGCGGAAGTCGCCGCGAGGGCCGTTGAGCGCGACGCTCCCCTGGCGAATGCTGGGGGCCTTGCTCCGGTAGCCGCGGTGGAAGGTGACGAGGTCCTTCCGGACATCGGCGCCCTGGACCCGGTGGCGGCGCTCGGCGAAGAAGTGGAGTTCTGGGCGTGGCAAGCTGTAACGGGCGATCTGCAGCGAGGCTTCGTCGGCTCCCCAGAGGGTGACCTCTGCGCGCGGGACGGGTCTGCCAGCCGCGTCATGCACCTCGACGTCGAGATCGATGCGGTCTCCTGGTGCGCACCGGGTGCACGAGGGTCGCAGTGCGACCTGGAGAAGGCGCGGAGCGGGGTCGATGGAGAGGTGAGCATTCGTCACCTCGGAGCGGGCCTCCGAGACGGCGACCAGGTGGAGCACGACGTTGGGGATCATCACCTCGGTGATCGGCAGGTCGAACGCGAGCGGCCCCGCCTGGTGGGGCGGCAGGGTGAGGAGGTGCCGAGCGAGCACGCCTTCCCGCTCGACGGTGAGCAGAGCCTGGGTCGGCACCGAGAACGAGGAGGTGAGGCTCAGGCGCGCGGTGGTCCCAGCTCGCTGTTCATGACCGACGTGGATGGCGAGCTGCGGAGACGGTGGCGGCGAGGGCGCTGGAGGCGGGGTCGGAGGAGCAGGTTTCGGTGGTGGCGGGAGAGGCTCGAAGGACGAGGCGTGCGAGGCCACGTGGACGTGCCCGCGCTCGTCCTGGACCGTGGCGCGCACCAGGAGCGTGTCGTCTTCACCGGGCTGGACCGAGGGAGGGGTCAGCTTGCAGGAGGCCGGTTCGAGCCCAGGGGTGAGGTCGCAGTGGGTGAGGGTGGTGTCCTCCGGGGTACGGCCAGGCTTGCGATGAATGAACTCGAGACGCACAGGCCGGCTGCGGCGCGCCCCTTCCGGCGTGACGACGAGGACACGCTGGGTGAAGGAGACGCCGGGATGAAAGGCGCGGCCCTCCGGCAGCGCGAGGGCCACGTAGACATCGGCGGGATGGACGGTCGCCGCGGTGAAGGCCTCGTAGCTCTGTCGGTTGTGGTCGACGATCTCGACGTGGCACTGGATGGACTCGGTGGTGGTCTGGCCCGGCAGCGTGAGCTGCACTGGAAACCGGAATGCGCCGCTCGCGTCGAGCTTGGTGCGGGTGGCGGCGAGGCTGCCCTCGGCGACCACGACGTCTCGATCGCTCACGCTGTAGCCATCGAGGCCAGGAATGACATGGCTACCTCGAGCGCGAGAGAGAAAGACCAGCGCCGTCGCGCCGGCCATGGGTCCCCCGTGGAGAAAGCGTCCGGCGGCGTTGCACACGGCCGTGTCACCACGGCGGTAATGGTCCGCGTCGAGGTCCGCATGCGGGGTCGCCTCCGCCGGGCGGTACTCGTCGACGCGGAAGGATGCGGAGTCGATGTGGGCGCCATCGAGCGTCACCTCGGCGCGGTAGCGTCCCAGAGGCGCGTCTTCGCGGAGCGTGTGCTGGACGTGGAACGTGCCGTGGGCCGAGAGAGGAATCTTCCAGGAGGCGATGTCGTCGCGTCCCGGGCCGTGCAACGCGAGGTCGACCACGCGGCCGCGTGGCGAGGTGAGGCCCGCAGCCGTCGGGAGCCGGACGAGGCCCTTGAGGAACAGCTGCTCCCCAGGGCGGTAGATTCCCCGCGCGTCGAAGAGCGTGCCGATGGGTGCGGGAGGCGGGGGCGTATCGAGAGACTGGAAAATCCAGTCGTCCTGGTGACGCACGACGAGCGCGAGGGTGCCAGCGCGTGAGGTCGAGGGCTGGGGGTCGAAGGGGAGCCAGGCGAGACCGCGCGCATCCGTGGTGGCCGTGGTGAGCGGGTGGAGGGGCGGCGGTGCACCACGACGGATGGCGAAGGCCTGGACGGTGGCGCCGGAGACGGGGGCGCCCGTGGAGAGGCGGGTGAGCCAGAGCGCGGTCCCCTCCTGGCCCGCGCGCGCGATGGCCCCCAGGTCAGTGAACTGAAAGATGCGCTCGCGCTGCTGCGGGCCGGTCACGTCAGACGCTGTCCAGCGCGCCCGCGCGACCACAGGGCCGAGAAGAGGGGAGGCCCGCGAGACGCCGAGGAGGTGCTCGAAGGTCGTCGCGGAGACGAGCGGCTCGTTACGGCCAGCGCTCGGAACGGCGAAGTGGAGTTCGGGATCCCGGACGGGGACGCGCCGCTCTGCATCGGCGAGCCAGGCCAGCACGTTCTGCTCGGCGAGGGGCGCGGCGGTGACGACGACATCGGTGGCATTGAGGGTCTCGATGGGGAGCCGTCTCGACGTCGAGGTGCCCCAGTACGTGCCGCCGACGTCGAACGCGACGCTCGAGGCGAGGTCACCGAAGCGCAGGTCGGCCGTGGCATCCGAAGGAAGACGCTGACCGTGGATGTCGAGGAGCGCGCGACCCCCAGGGCGCGCACGGAGGCGCAACGTGATGGCACCGCCCGGGCCAGGGGATGTCCGGGGGGTGATCTCGTAGGTGGAGGCGGCGTCGTTTTCCTGGTCCATCGGGTAGACGTCGAGCGGCTGCGCGGGTTCGGCGACGAGCGCGCGGGTCACCTGGGCGATGGAAGCCGGGTTGGTGAGGGTGAGGGTGACGCTGTCGGAGTTCGGGTCGCAGACGCCTGCGGTGGTGGGGTGGGGAGCGCACTGCCACGTCACGACGGCGAAGGGATCCGCCGTACGGAACGCCACGGTGACGTCCTCGCCGAGGGGGAGGGGGCCATCGTTTCCCCGCAGCGAGGCGTCGAGGTGGACGCGGATCTCGGCGCCGAGGGGCATGGGCTTCCGCGGCACGAGGCGGTACCGCGTTGGATCGGCATCCCCTTGCGGTGTCGGCTGGACGTCCTCGACATCGAAGGCGAGGGGCTCAGCACCAGCGACGCGGAGGGTCGTCGCACGGCGCACTTCGTCGCGCGTCACTGGCTGGGTGAAGTGGAGGGAGATGATTGCGTCAGCAGCGATCTGGCGCGCTCCCTGCTCGGGTCGGCTGGCACCAAGGGCTGGGCGCGGCGTGGAGAACGAGAGCACGAAGGGATCTCGAAGGGGGTCGCCATCCAGCGCGCGGATGCCAGCCGGGACCTCGACGCGGTAAGGGGTCGCCGCCGGCCACGGAGCAGAAGGGTTGAAGCGCAGGGCGCTGGATCCGAGCCACTGCCAGCGCCCCGGCACGTCGGGGGTCATCTGCACGGGTGGGGGCGGCTCATGAGGGCCGAGCCCGAGCGGACGCATGGGTTTGCTGAAGACCAGGCTCACCTCGGTGGCGTGCGTGGTCTCCCCCTGGGGCGTGGCGAAGGCGACGCGGAGTGGCCCGGATGCGCCCGGTACGGCGGCAGGCTGGACGGGAGACGTCGGGACGAGGCGGCCACGGAGGGGCGCCTCGGGTGGCCGTGGTGCACCAGGCAGGCACGAGGCGAGCGAGGCGAGGACCGCGAGGGCGAGGGGGGCCGGAGAGCCACGCCAGCGAGCCAGGTGAGAGAGTGCAGTGGGAGGCCAAAGGGGGGAGGCGGGCATGGTCACGCGGTTGGACACGCGCGGGGCAGGAAGGTTTCGGCCTGGGCGACCAGGATGTGAGTGAGTCCCATGAGCGGCTCGACGGCAGCAGAGACGCGACCAATACTTGGCCGGCCCCAACATGCGACAGGAACCCGTTGTCGACGGCCGGTTCGAACTGCTGCGCCTCGCCGGAGCGGGCGGGATGGGGAGGGTGTACGAGGCGCTCGATCGGCGCAGTGGCTCACGGGTCGCGCTGAAGCTGCTGGGGCGCCCCGAAGCGCACATGGCCGCGCGCTTCGCTCGCGAGGTGCAAGCGCTCGCAGGGGTGCAGCACCCCGGGGTCGTGCGGCACGTGGCGCACGGGATGACGGGCGACGGTGAACCCTACCTGGTGATGGAGTGGCTGGAGGGCGAGACGCTTGGGGCACGGCTGTCGCGTGGGCCCCTCGGGGTTGCAGAGAGCGCGGCGCTGGGCATGCAGATCGCCGATGCACTGGGCGCAGTGCACCGGGCAGGGGTGGTGCACCGCGATCTGAAGCCGAGCAACGTCGTCCTCGCCAAGGGCGCTCTCGACAGGCCCGTGCTGGTGGATTTCGGGATCGCTCACGTGGCCGGAGCGCAGACGCTGACGCACACGGGCGCGGTGCTCGGGACGCCTGGCTACATGGCCCCAGAGCAGGCGCGCAGCGAGCGGGATCTGGACGCGCGCGCCGACGTGTTCGCGCTTGGCTGCGTGATGTTCCGTTGCCTGACGGGGGTGGCCCCGTTCACCGCCGATCACGCGCTCGGGGTGATGCTGCGGGTGTTGCTCGACGATCCACCACGCCTCCGAGATCTACGGCAGGACGTGCCGCATGCGCTCGAGATGCTGGTGACGCGCATGCTGTCGAAGACGCGGGAGGGGCGTCCCGGCGACGCGGAGTCCGTCGCCTCGTCGTTGCGAGCAATGGGGGACCTCGGCGCGGGGAGCTCGGTCCCCTACACGATGCCGCTGTCCGCGGGGCGACGCGAGATCACCTGCGGAGAACGCCGGCTACTGTCGCTGGTGCTGATCCGCGACGCCTCCCGGAGTTCGAACGCGGAGCCACCTCCGAGCGGGCCGCAGTCGGGTGACGATGGGATGGTGACGTTCGCGGAGCCCGCGTTACGGGAGCGGGCGCTCCGAGCGGCCTCAGACCGGTACGGCGGACACATGGAGCGGTTACCCGACGGAACGGTGGTCGTGGTGCTCCGGGGGGTGGCAGCACCGACCGATCTGGCTGCGCGCGCGGGACGATGCGCGCTCGCCATCCGGGTCATGCTCGGAGGGGCCCCGGTGGCCGTGGCCACGGGACGGGCGGAGCTGGAAGCGCGGCTGCCCGTGGGAGAGTTGATCGATCGCTCGGTGCGGCTGCTCGAGGGGAGCGTGGCTCCCGAGGCAGCCGGCGCAGTGCTCGTGGACGAGGTGACGGCGAGGCTGCTCGGGCCGCGGTTCGACCTGAAGCCAGCCGCCAGCGGCTACGCGCTCCGCGGCGAGCGCGACGATGATCCCCCTCCCCTCTTGATGGGGCGCCCGACGCCGTGTGTGGGGCGCTCTCGCGAGCTGGCGCTTCTGGAGGCGGCGTTCACGCCCTGCGTGGAGGAGTCGAGCGCGTCCGCCGTGCTGGTGACGGCCCCTCCGGGGCTCGGAAAGTCGAGGTTGCGCCAGGAGCTGGTGCGTCGGCTGCGAGCGCGGGGTGAGCCGATCGACGTGTGGATCGGCAGAGGAGAGCCGCTCAGCGCAGGGGCCGCCTTCGGGGTCCTCGCGCGTGCGGTGCGCCACGCGCTGGGCGTCTCGGCAGACGAGCCGGCGCCTGTCTCCTGGCGACGCATCCAGGCACACGCGGCTGGGCTGCCCGACGCGGAGCGGGCCGCGATCTTCCTCGGTGAACTCACGGGGGCGCCGGTCCCTGGCGGTGAAGAGAACCCTCAGCTCCGTGCCGCAAGGCGTGACCCGCGGCTGATGGGCGATCAGATCCGGCGCGCGGCCGAAGATCTGCTGCGCGCCGCCTGCGCGACACGACCGGTGGTGCTGGTGTTCGAGGATCTGCAGTGGGGGGATCTGCCGAGCATCACGTTCGTGGGCTCGGTCTTGCGCAACCTGCGGGACCTGCCGCTGTTCGTTCTGGCGCTGGCGCGGCCGGAGGTTCATGGCCTGTTCCCTGGGCTGTGGGAGGACCTGCCCGTCCACGTGATCCGGCTGGGCGAGCTGCCCCGGCGCGCCGCAGAGCGGCTGGCGCGTGACGTGCTCGGTGACAGCGTGTCCGACGAGCAGCTCCGGACGCTGGTGGGGCGCGCCGGGGGGAACACGTTCTACCTGGAGGAGCTGATCCGTGCGGTGGCGGAGGGACGCGGAGACAACGCCCCCGAGACGGTGCTCGCGATGGCGCAGGCGAGGCTGGAGGCGCTGGATCCAGAAGCGCGTCGCGTGCTGCGCGCGGCGAGCGTGTTCGGTGGAGCTTTCTCACAGTCCGGCGTCGAGTCGCTGCTGGGCGGAACGCCTGCAGGGCACCGGCTCGAGGACCTGGTGGTCGGCGAGGTGCTCTTGCGGCGCGCGGATCCAGATCACCGGCATGGCGCCGAGTACGATTTCCGTCACGCGCTGGTGCGCGAGGCAGCCTACGGCATGCTGACCGAGGGGGATCGCTCCACCGGGCACCGGCTCGCCGGAGACTGGCTCGAACGCGCGGGCCACGGAGACGCGCTGGCGCTGGCGGGGCACTTCGAGCGCGGTGGCGAGCCGAGCCGCGCTGGGCGCTGGTACCGACGTGCGGCCGAGGAGGCACTGCAGGGCAACGATCTGGAGGCAGCCCTGGACCGCGCTCGACGGGGCGTCGCATGCGGGGCGGAGGGAGGCGAGCTGGGAGCGCTTCGGCTCGTGGAGGTGGAGGCCCACCTGTGGCGTGGAGAGCTGACCCGAGCCGAGTCCCGCGCGCGAGAGGCAGCAGCGCTGCTCCCTCCGGGGACGGCGGGGTGGTACCGCGCCATGCGCGAGGCGAGTCTCGCGGCGCAGAAGCTCGGCGCCGTGGATCGCATGGAGGAGTGGGTGACGCGGGCTTGCAACGCCGAGCCCGCGACCGACGCGGAGAGCGCGCTCCTCGTGTGCCTCGCCAGCTCGGCCGCATCCCTGGCGCAGGCCGGGTGCTCCGCGGCCGCCGAAGAGCTGCTGAAGCGCGCGCAGCACCTCGCGAGCCACCGGTCGGATGTGGACGATCAAGCTCGCGCCTTGCTCTCGGAGAGCGAGGCGCTTCGGGCCGCGAGCAACGGCGATCCGGCCGCGAGCCTGGAGCTGTTCCAGGCCGCGCTGCGCGCGTTCGAGCGGGCCGGAGATCGCCGCTACGCTTGCTCGACGCAGAGCAACATCGGCTACTTGCTGACGGAGCTCGGCGACCCGGTAGGGGCCGAGGCTGCGCTGCGTGGAGCGCTGGAAGACGCCGAGCAGATGGGGCTCCACCAGCTGGTGCCAGCGGTGCAGGAAAATCTCGGGTACGTGCTCGCTCAGGTCGGGCGGCTCGATGAGGCGCGTGTGCTGGTCGAGAAGGCGATCGTGGCACTGAAAATCCAGGGCAGTCAGCGCCTGGAGGGGATCGCTCACACGTACCTTGCACGCATCGCCTTGCTCTCGGGCGACCCAGCGGCCGCCGAGAAAGAGGCACGGGTCGCGGTGGACATGCTGGAGGTCGCTCCACCTGTCCGCGCAGCCGCCTTCGCCCTGCTGGCGCGCGCGCTGCTCACCCAGAGCCGCGCGGTGGAGGCGCTCGCGCCTGCGGAGGAGGCAGCTGCGCAGCTCATCGCGCTCGGTCCCCTGGAGGAGGGCGAGGCGCTGGTGGGCCTGGTGCATGCCGAGGCGCTCGCCGCGGCGGGACGTCAGGGAGAGGCGCTCGTCGCGCTCGATGCAGCGCGCTCCCGCCTGCACGCACGCGCTGCGTACATCCGTGATCCCGCACGCCGCACGCAGTTCCTCACGCGGGTACCGGATCACGCGGCGCTGCTCGCGGCAGCGCTCTGATCTTCGCGCTTCTCCCGACCGTGTCCGTCGTCTTCGTGGGGATCATTCAGGGCGTGGACGTACCGGCTGCGCCGAGAGCAACCGATGCACCGGATGGAGCAAGCCCACACGCAGAAACCTGTCGAGGAACTCCCAGCGTGTCACGCCATCGTCCGCGCACGGCTCGAGCAGATAGACTGCCAAGGTCCCGGTCCGTTGCGCCGTTCTCACCAGCAGTGTGCCTTCGGGGAAGGTGATACGGCGACGCTCGGGTCGCGCCGAGACCACCGTCTCGAAGCGCCGAGGGGGAGGCGACGCGCTCAGCGGGATCTCCGCCGCGCCAGGCGGCGGTACGAGGCCTGCGACATCAGGGCTGAAGGTCTTCTCGATCCCCAGGATGAAGTAGCTCTCGACGTCGAACTCCGTGGGCGTATCCAGCTGCTCGAATGCAATGCCATGCCTCTCGAGGACGGGAGCCAGCTCTTCCGGAGCAAGGTAGGCGAGCGGCGTGCTCACGCTCATCCGGGGGATGAACGTCCGGAGGTGAGGGACGTGGTACGTGACGGCTCGCTTGCCCGGGTAACGGCGGGCCGAAAGGCTGTCGCGATCGTAAGACCGAATCGTGATGGTCTCCCCCCGATGCGCGTACGCGGGAAAGGAGAACCGCAGCTCTCCGTAGGGCTCGCGGCTGCCCACCCCGTAATCGATGGCCACCTGGGGCCTGGGATCGAGGCTCTCACCGCGGTTGATGATTCTCGCCTCCTCGGCCTCGGTAACGCGGATGATGCGCCTGCGGTGCTTGGCGCAGTACCGGAAGAGTTCCAGGAGCCAGGCATAGATCACCGCGCATCGACGCGGAAAACCGATGTAGCTGTAGGTCTCGAGCAGAACGTCGACACGGCCGAGCAGCCCACGGTAGTGGCTGCCGAAGCGAGGGAGCGCTGGGTAGGTCTGCCAGCCGCTGGACGGCTCGTCCTCCTGAACGAAGTTGCCGTACCACTGGCTCCGGAAACCATGACGTGACTCGACGTTCTCTGCGACATCTTCGAGCAGCTTGCGCGATGTTCCGATCACCCGTCGGAAGAGACGCTGGTTGCTGTGAGAGGTGTCGAAGGTGAGGTCGTAGCTGTGGAGGCTACCGTCGGTGGTATGGCAGTCGATGAAGACGTGCGGCCACCAGGCCTGGTAGAACCGGGCGAGATTCCGCGTCTCGATGGCCTCTTGCTTCACGCTGTCGCGGTTCAGGTTCCATCCCTCGCCCGTGTAGCGCGTCCCAACGCCTCCCTCGGGATTGACCTGGCCTTCTAGATTCGCGAGATCGAGGCGTCTGTTCTCGGTACTGATCCGATCGTTCCCATCGGGATTGAAGTTGGGGACGAGGACGAGGCACAGCCTCGACAGGAGCCGACGGTGGCGATCGTTCAGCGCGAGATCACGCGCGAGCGCGAGCACACTCTCTTTCCCCTCCACCTCTCCGGCATGAATGTTCGCCTCGACCATGACCACCAGGCGTCCCTGACTCCGCGCCTCCTCCGGGGTGAAGCAGTGGCCATCGCTGACGATGAGCGCCGGGATGTCCTGCCCCTCGCCGCTCTGACCAAGGCTGACCCGGCGCACCCGATCGGTGCGGGCCGTGAGAGCATCGATGAAGGCGAGAACATCCTCGTGGGTGGAGGTCTCGCGGTAGGCGGTGCGCTCTGCGCGGGTGCGGAGTGCGTCGTCGTGATGGGCCATGGGGCGAGCATCATGCCATCTGAGACCACCGGGTCGCACCACGGTTCGCGCAGGACCGACGAGATCCTGTCCGCGTCAGCGCCGACGCGAGCTCTCAGCCATCACTCACGGCTGCCCCGGAGACGCCATGGGAGCCGAGGACGCAGGGTTCCCGCCATCGAGCAAAGTCGACCTGAGCGCTCGGAGGGGATCGGGCATCTAAACAGAAAAGACGCCAATTTTCATGGTCGATATCGGTCGCCCGCGGAGATCACCCATGCGCCACGTTGCCATCGCAGCCGCCGTCACTGCCACCCTGGTGTTCGCCACGTCATCCGCACGAGCGGACATCGTCATCGGAGCAGAAGGTGACCTTGCCATCCCTGTCGGCAGCAGCGCCGATCCCTACTCCGTGGGGTGGGGCATCATGGGGCGACTCGGGTACGCCGTGCGGTTGAGACCCATCGAGATCACGCCGGAGGTGGGCGGCGGCTATTACGCCTTCCCTATCGAGGTACAGAACATCTCGCTCGACACCAGTGGCGTTCCGCACGTGGCGAGCGTGACGCGTGAGACGGCTGGACTCGTGAGGGCCTTCGCCGGAGGACGTGTGGCTCTCGACAAGAAGATCTCACCCGCTGCGTACGTGCGCGTGGGAATGGGCTACCTCTCCGTGCCGCGCGGCGACGCCTTCGCTCCGACTCTCGGCGGGGGACTCGCGCTCGATATCCGCGCCTTGCCGCTGGTGAACTTCGGCATTCATGTGGGATACGAGAAGATGCTCCGGGAGGACGAGCCTCGCGTGCCATCGCTGCAATGGCTTGCCCTGGGAGCCCAGGCCGCGATTCAATTCTGATGGCGGAATGATTCGAACAAAATGGCGCCAGCCGACGGGGCGCAGACACACCTGCATGCGCCCCATCGGCTGACTGGATGGATCACGCGGTGAGCGTGTCCGTCACTCCGGCATTGCTGCCTGCTTGCAGACGTTGCTCTTGCCGTCGCAATAGTAGATTTCGTTGGCATACGGGATGATGAAGAAGCGGGTCTTCGTGTACCACGCCTCGCCCGTCACGGCGGAGGTGCTCGGTTGCCCCGAGGTGATGAACGAGCAGCCCGAGAGCATCGTCAAGCCAATCGCGCTGAGCAGAAGCACACCCATGGATTTCATTACGTATTCCTCCTGAATCTCGTCGTCGTTCTCGATGCGAGGCGCGCAAACGCCCCGTGCGGGCTACTCCTGCTCTTCCAGCTCCTTGCACACCGGCTTCCCGCCGGCCGCATCGCAGTGGTACATGGTCTGGCCGAAAAGACCGGCTCCCTTGATGTAGGCCTTGCCTTCAACCGACGGGACTGCCGCGCTGTAGGTGGAGCACGCCGTCGCTCCGAGAGCGCAGAGTGCAATGGCCGCAAGCATGATGTTCCTGTACATGGTCGTCGCCTCCAAACGAGCACACGGATCTCCTTCGGCATCGTTGCTGCGGGCATCTCGATGGGATTCGAGATGTTGATGCGACGGCCTGGCTCGTGCGGGAGAGGCTAGGACAAGGTATTCTGGCGGGCCAAAATTCTGACGTGCCTCCCTTGCCAAGGAATGACCCACCCGGAAGAACGGCTGCGGGTCATTCTGGGATGCACGAGCGCTCCAACGCCATTGGAGACAGAAACGTCTTGCAGCGCCTCGTGCCTCAATCGGAGCGATGTTTCCGCGTCGGCACGACAGCGGTCCGATTCGTCAGGAATGGCGCGGAATGAATGGTGCGGAGGGTGACGCTCTTCGGACGGGACGGCATTCGGAGGGACGGTGTCAGGCGGAGTGGCCTCCGCCTGGCAGTACGGCACCTCGACTCAGTTCGGCGACGGATCGCTCACGCGACCGACGAAGAGGACCGCCCCCGTCGCGATGTCGCGGATGAAGAACACGAAAGGCCGATCCAGGCTGATCTCCGCCGGCTCCGGTGCGCTGGTTTCACCCACGATCACAGCGGTCGCTGCCGCGGCCTCCGTCCCGGCCTCGTTGACCCCGACGAATGCCTGATGCACCACTTCGTCGATCGCGAGCCCACCCGTACCGTTGATCCCGGAGAAATCAGGCTCCCCGTCGAACCCGAAGGCAATGCCCATCCCCAGCTTGGCCAGGGGATCCACCATCGAGAAGCGTGACTCGAACTTGAACCGCGGCATCTTCGTATCGACGAGGCGCGTTCCCAGCGCTCCGACGACACCATCGACACGTGCCGCATCGAGCCCCTGCTCGAAAGCGTCGAGGTTGTCCGGGAGGACCAGCACCATCGACAGCTCGTGGCCGTCATACGGAAGCTCCACGGCCTTGAAGCCGGCCCCCTCGCCATAGGGGACCTGGAGGTAGCCATGCATCATGGGCACCGTGACCTGCGCGCCGGCCTGGGTGACGAAGGGGCCGTCCTGGGTCTGCGACGGCTCGAACGGCGTTGCCCAGGCAGCGTTGAAGTAGATGGCGTTCGTGAGGACGAGTCGGGTGTTCGGCCTGATGTTCTGCGGCGTGAGCAGCTTCTTGATCTTGCCCTCGGTTCGGTGGTCGACCCAGCCGTTGATCAGATCGGTCGCCTCGGTGGGCTGCTCGACGAAATCGACGACGTGCATCCCTGCACCATAGTTACGCGCGAGGACGTCCAGGAAATCGGCCTCGAAGGGGAAGTTGATCTGCCCCCACAGCGCATTCGCCACGGTGAGCCTGAAGCCCTTGCCGTCAGAGCCCTGCGCTCCCTTCCCCCGGCTCTCGAGCGCCAGATCGATCGCATTGAAGGCAGGATGAAGCTGGGCCTGAGGCAGGGTGAAGTGCAGTGCCGCAGCCATGTCCTGCTCGGTCTGGGCTCGCGCTCCGGCCCAGGTCATCGCCAGGGCAGAGGAGATGCTGTGGGGTGAGTAGAAGAGGTTGCCGGACTCCTCACGCAGCTGCTGGTAGAGGTCGAAGGCGAACGCGCGGTTTCCATCGGCGGCTGCTTTCAGATCAGCCGGAGCGACCGCGGGGCTCGTATCGCGCTTCAGCTCCGAGGAGACGACGCAGCCTGCGGTGCCAGGATCGCTGCAGACGACCTCCTCGTCCTGGAGCGGCGGTTCCCCTTCCGAGGTCGTGCAGCCGAACACAGTCATCGAAAGTGCGAGAGGGAGCAGTCCAAGGAGTCGCATGGTCATGGCCACACTCCTGAGCAAGTAGCGTGCCTCGTGGCACATGCGCGCCAGGATGAGCGATGTCCACGAAAAGCATCTCTTTGGACGAAGAAAGGGGCTTCGCTCTCCATGATCTGGACGCCACACGAACCCGCTCGAGGCTCGTGGATGGACGCGCTTCGGCGCACAGTGGCACAAATTGTCTCGACCGCGTCACGACCCCGGCGCTCCTGTTCTGCTCCCGAGCGCCGGCCGCGTCAGAGCGCCAAAGGTTGCGGCGCAGCGTGTCACGGGACATCCCTCGCGGCGTCATCAGCTCATCCCGGTGCAGGCGGGTATATGCTCCGCTCTCATGGAGGCCGTCTCCCTCTCCTCGCTCCCTGTCGCATCGCTTCTCTGGCAGTCTCGCCCCGGCACCTGGCTCCTGACGGTGGTCTGCAAGGCCACGTTCGAGCTCCAGCCGATGGAGTCGCGGCTCGCGCCCGAGCAGGAGCCGATCAACACCACCGACCGCCACTGGAGTGACGACGCTTCGTGGAGCCTGTATGCGCCGACGGATCTCGTCCCCTACCGGCCTCGCGCCGACGTGCTCCTGGTAGGACACGCTTTCGCGTCACGCGGGGCGCGGGTGCGGTCTCTCGTGGCGCGCATCATCGTGGGTGACCTGGACAAGGCGATCAAGGTCCACGCCGACCGCTCCTTCGGGCAGGACGGCGTGCTCCAGGATGGACCTCGCTTCTCGAAGATGCCCCTGCTGTGGGAACGCGCGGGTGGAGGGCCGGACACGAACAATCCGGTCGGGATGCCGCCCAATGCACGCGACATCTACGGCAAGCAGCCCGTGCCGAACTTGCAGCCGCCGGGGGTGAACATCTCCGAGGCCGAGGAGCCCATCGAGCCCATCGGCTTCGGCCCGATCGCCCCGACCTGGCCTCCGAGGCGCCAGCGGCTCAACAACCATGCGGCCACGTGGTCGGTGAACGACTGGCACCTTCAGCCGCTTCCGCCCGATCTCGATGCTGCCTACTTCAACGCTGCCCCCCGGGACCAGCAGGTTTCCGCGCTGCGCGACAACGAGCGCATCATCCTCGACAACCTGCACCCCGAGCACCCGCACCTGGTCACGAGCCTGCCCGGCATCCATCCACGCGCGTTCGTGCATCGGCCGGGCCGGAACTACCAGGATCTGGTGATGCGTCCCGACCAGCTCTGGCTCAACACCGATCGCTGCGTGGTGACGATGACGTGGCGAGGGCAAATTCCGCTTCAGCAACGCAATGAGGCGGGTGTCGTCATGGTCGCCCTCGAGTCGGCAGGGCAGATATTGGGATGGGCGGAGGTGAAGCGTCAGGCCGCGCGCGGTGGCATTCGCATCGACGGCGCCACCGACGAGAAGGAAGTGGAGGAACTGGAAGAACTCGAGCCCGACGCGCCGGACATCCTCGATGGCGACACCTTCACATCCGGTGCGTTCACATCAGGTGGTGGACTCGCTGATGGGCACAAGACCCGCCCCGCAGCGCTCCAGCGGGCGGTGGGGCCATCCATCCTCCCCTTTACCTCGCCCCAGAGCCAGATGCCGCCCACGCTCCCGTCGGATCCGGCACAGCGCTTCTCGGCAATGCCCTTCGTTGCCGCAGGACAGGGGGCGCAGCAGCAACCGGGTCCCCCTTCGCTCCAGTCACCGCCCCGGATGTCCATGCCACTCGGGACGACGACCCTGGTGCCTCCCCTGGCGACGGGCAAGGGACCAGCGCCACTGACGATCACGCCCCCGATCCCGACCCCTTCCCCCTCGCCTCCTGCGACGGGTCTGGGGAGCGCCCCTCCGCCTGTCCCACCGACAGCGCCTTCGACCAGCCCCTCCTCGCCCCCCGTACGCTCGCCATCACCGAGCATTCCGCCAGCATCGGGTGGAACCATGCCACCTCCCGCGACGAGGCTCGCGAGCGTGGCAACACCACCGGCGCCTGCCCTGGCGCCCAGTGCGGCCCCTTCCACCCTCGGCGTACCTCCCGTTGCCCAGCCCCTTCCACCACCCATCGTGGGAGCGCCCGCCGTCCCACCTCCCGCGTTGATCCGCGCTCCTGTGCTGGGCGCTGCGGCCGGGGGGATGAGCGCCGGTGTGCTGGCAGCCTCGAACGCCGCGGCAGGGTCGACGCCCTCGCTGCCACGCGACGAGCCAGCGCCGGCGTCGACGAAGACGCCTGCGGTGCAGGCATCGGCGCGACCCGCTCCGACCTCGAAGGACGTGCTCGACCTGATCTGGTTCGAACCTCAGTGCGTGGCGCGCGTCCGACGCCCTCAGGCGTGGAAGGAGATCCTGAAGGAGCTGGCCAAGAAGCCGATCGATCGACAGGTCGACGATCCTGGCCAAGGCCAGGACGCCGCGGGCATCGAGGATCGGCGCGACGTCTTCGAGATTCTCTCACGCGGCGGTGCCGTCGATGCGCTCGGCGTGAGGGAGGCGCTCTCGGACGCCGTGAGAGACCACGCGAAGTTCACGCCTCCGCTGCGATTGCTCGAAGGTGAGCTGAGCTTCCCCTTCGATGAGGTCGAAAGCTTGAAGACCACGATCGCCGTGGTCACCCCGTTGATCGGCACGGACGAGACACTCAAGGCCGCCGTCAACAACGCGCAGGAGGCCCAGCGCGGGTCCGATCTACGAAGCGCCCCCGCCGTGGCAGAGAGCCTGACGACACGCATCCGCGAGGTGTGGAACCTGGGCAAACGTTCGACACCTGCTGGCTACCTGGAGAACCAGACCGAGCGGGCACTGATTGCGGAGCGTCATTACCAGCGTCGCAAGATCCTTGGCGGGCGATTCGTGCGGGCGATCCTTCAACCGTTCGGTCCCGATGAGCTGATCCCGGCGTACTTGCCCGACGCGGTGGCGGATCTCCTTCCGCTCTTCCCTCGGCTGAAGGTGCGGCTGATCGCAGAGCTGCATCTCCAGATCGATCCGAGCGAGGCGCACTCCGCGGCGGTGAAGGTGCTGGCGCTCGCGCGCAACGTCCCCTTGTTCGGGAAGCCGCGGTGAGGTCCCCTCGCGTTCCCGGCTCCAAGCGCGGGTCAGCCAGCGGCCGGAGGTTCCGAGACGCCCCGAGGGACGAGGACGGCATTCGGATAGCGCGACCCGTCGCGCTCGTAATGAACCAATCGATACCCTGAGAGACCAGCTTCCTCCGCAAGCTCGGCCTCACTCACGCAATGAACATAGAGCCCCGCCCGCCAGATCGTCCCCGCCTCGACCGGGGGTAGCCTCAAGATCCGGCCGCGCAACACATGACGGGTCAGGGACAGGAGGCGCCCCGACGAGGAACTGGTGCCCTCGCCCGTCGCAGACGCGCCTCGCTCCTCCGGGTCGAACACCGGCTCGCGGCGCCAGAAGCTGAGGAGCACAGGTCCTCCCGGGCTGGCCTCGCGGAACCTGCGAAGAACGGCGAGCCGATCGTCCCGTCGAAGCAGGTGGCTCCAGACCCCCCACCCCGTGAAGATCCCATCGTACCCCGCGCGTTTCCTGGCAGCCCAGGACTCCAGGTCCTCGTTGCGTACAGCGCCCCGCGCTCCCAGCGCTCGAGCGGCCACCCTCTGACGCGCGGCCTCCGCGAGGCGAGGCGCGGGCTCCAGCGCATCCACCTCGTAGCCGTGCTCGAGGAGCGCCAGGAGCTCGCGGCCTCCCCCGGCGCCAGGCAGAAATAGCCGTGCTGGGGGCGCCGGAAACCAGTCCGCCAGGGCTCGTCGCTCGAACGGGTAGAGCCCGGCAGCCAGCGTCTGCGCCGACAGGTAGCTCGACGCGCCATCGTAGTGCTCGTCGATGGCCACGCGCTCGAAGCCTGGCGGGCACAGGGCCACAGCGACCTCTGCGAGCAGCCGCTCCACGCGCAGTGTGGCCCGGTGAACTCTGGCGAGGCCTCGATGCAGCGTCCGCACGAGCACGAGTCACCCTCGGACAGGCACGCCGTTCATGCGAACCGACGTGCCATTCACGTGGGCGGGCGAGCCGTTCACGCGAACTTCCGAGCGCTCCCTCTCGAGATGGGTCGCATGATCGCGGGCTCGCTGGAGCACCTCTCCGCCCTCCCGTTCACCCCCGAGGATCACCCCGACCGTTCGAAGCAGGATGCGCAGATCGAGTCCCAGGGACCAGTGATCCACGTACCAGACGTCCATCAAGATGCGCTCGTCCCACGTGTACAGCGTCCCGCCGTTCACCTGGGCCCACCCGGTGCATCCTGGCAGGACCTCCAGCCGTCGCTGCTGGAGGGACGTGAACGTCGCTGCGTGCTCGGGATAAGTCGGTCGTGGCCCCACGAGGCTCATGTCGCCACGCAGCACGTTCACGAGTTGCGGAAGCTCGTCGAGCTTGTAGCGGCGGATCACCCTGCCGACCCGCGTGACCAGCGGGTGATCTCCGCGCACCTGCCCTGTTTGCTGGATGGTGAGGGAGTTCTCCCGCATGGTGCGGAACTTGAGCATGTCGAAGAGCCGGCCACCTCGCCCGACGCGCCGCTGCACGAACAGCACGGGCCGACCGTCCTCCAGGGCGATCAGCGCCGCTGTGACGGCCATCAGGGGGAGTGTCCCGGCCAGCGCGAGTCCAGCCACCGACACGTCGAGAGCGCGCTTCACCCACCGCGCCCCCTGATCCTCCGATGGCTTCTCGCGCTTCATCACGAGACGGTAAAGCACGGCATCGCTTCGCACAAACCCGCAACCAGCTCCGCCCGTCTGCTGTCCTGGACACCGGGCGCCTACCCCACGACCTCGGCCCGTGCTACGCACCTCCCTCCGACGATGAAGCCGCGCCTCCTCGCGATCGTCCCGGATCCTGACGGGGCCTTCGCCCAGGCGGGCGGCGTGCTCTCGGCGACCCGTGCAGTCCTCGGGCCCGAGGTGCATGCGGTGTTCGATGTCGACATCGTCGATACCACCATGCGCGCGTTTCCTCGGCCCGACCTTCGGGAGCGCGTCACGAGCGGTGCTGGCCGCGGAGCTGCCGTGCTCCGGAGCATCGCGCACCGCCGCCCTCAGGTGGCGATTGCGTTCTGCAGTGAGGGCACGAGCTTCTACGAGAAATCAGCGCTGCTGCTCCTCGCACGCGCGGCGGGCGCCCGCACCTGGCTGAGCCCCCGCTCGGGACGCGCGGAGGCGTGGCTCGAGCGGAGCGCCAGGGCACGGCGCTGGGTCACCCACGTCGGACACAAGCTCGACGGCCTGCTCGTCCAGTCGGAAGGCTGGCGTGAGGTCTACGCGAGAGCCGGTGTTCCGAGAGAACGGCTCCACATCTGGCACAACACCGTCGACACGCGCATCTGGCAGCCGATCGCATCGGCGCGACGACCAGCGCCTCCAGAGCGCCCCTTCCGCTTTCTTTTCCTCGGGTGGGCCATCGAGGCCAAGGGATTGCGTGAACTCTGCGCCGCGGTCGAGACGCTCGAAGCGCGATCCGGCCCCCAGTTTCAGCTGGCCATCGCAGGAGACGGAGCCCTCGGAGAGACGCTGAGAGAGCAGGCTGCGGAGGGCAGGCTGCCGAGGTCGATCGAGCTGCTGGGGTGGGTCAAAGGCGACAGGCGCGCGGACGAACTCGCACGGGCTGATGCCCTTGTTTTGCCGACCCACGTCGATGGGTTCCCCAACGTGGTCCTGGAAGCCATGGCCTGCGCCCTGCCCGTGATCGCCACCCCTGTGGGGGCCATCCCGGACGTGGTGCTCCCCGAAGAGACGGGCCTGCTGATTCCTACCCGCGACGTCGGGAGCCTCGTGGAGGCGATGGATCGGTTGCGGCACCACCCCGAAGAGGCCGCGGCGATGGGTCAGCGAGGCCTCGCACGAGCGCGCGCGAGGTTCGACCGAACGGTGGGCGTGGCGCGATTGCTCGAGCTGCTTCTGGGCGAGCAGGACCGCGAGGGCGCGCCCGGAATGAACACCATGACGCTCGGAGAGGAGCCGCGCTCTCAGGGCGCTGGAGAGTAGGTTGCGACCATGAAGATCCTGGGCATCTGCCACGATGTTCTCATCTGCTCGGCCGCGGTCGTGGTGGACGGGCGCGTGACTGCCGCCATTCCCGAGGAGCGCCTCGATCGGCAGAAACAGAGCCGCGTCTTCCCGAGGCTCGCGATCCAGCGTTGCCTGGAGATGAGCGGGCTGAAGCTGACCGACATCGACGAGATCGCGGTGGCATGGAACCCAGCCATCGACATGGAAACGATCCCCTCCGGCTATCTCAACGCACGCCGCTGGCGGACCGAGCACCTGAGCCAGGTCCCCGCTCGCTTCATGCAGCTGCTCGGGACGAAGGCCGAAGAAGCCTTCACCGTGCAGGGCGGGGCGCGAGATTGCCCACCCATCACCTACCTCAACCACTATCACGCCCACCTCGGCAACGCGCTGATGGTGTGCCCACACGAGGAGACCGCCGTCCTGGTGATGGATGGTCGTGCCGAGAAGCAAACCAGCTTGCTCGGCGTGGCGCGGGGCGCGTCGTTCGAGACCCTCTGCGAGGTGAACTTCCCCCACTCCCTCGGTTTGTTCTACGGGACGATCACTCAGTTCCTCGGGTTCACGCCCGACTCCGACGAGTGGAAGGTCATGGCGCTCGCGGCGTTCGCTGAAGAGGACAACGAGCTGATCGAGCCCTTGCGACGACTGATCCAGGTGAACGAGGACGGCTCGTTCGAGCTCGCCCTGGAATACTTCGCGTTCTACAACTTCTTCGAGCGACGGATGTACTCCGAGCGCTTCGTGCAGCGCTTCGGAGCACCTCGTGCGCGAAACGCGCCGCTCACGCAGCGCGACTACAAGCTCGCCGCAGCGATGCAGTGCGTGTTCGAGGAGACGATGACGAGCATCGCCACCATCCTGCATCGACGTACGGGGCTCGACCGCCTGGCCGTGTCGGGAGGGTGCTTCATGAACAGCGTCTTCAACGGGAAGATCACCCAGGTGACCCCCTTCAAGGAGTGCTTCCTGTCGAGCTGCCCGGACGACTCGGGCACCTCGATCGGCGCAGCGCTGTTTCTGCATGCGCAACGCACCGCGAACGCATCCGCGCCACGGGAGGTGGTGCGTCACAGCTACTGGGGGCCGTCATTCAGCGATGAAGCTTGCCTCGAGGCGGCTCGGCGCTATCGCCTTCCCAACGTCGAGGTGGTCTCTGACCCCTCCACCCGCGCCGCCGAGGATCTCGCGAATGGCCGGATCCTGGGCTGGTTCCAGGGTGCCATGGAGTTCGGCCAGCGCGCGCTCGGCAACCGGTCCATCTTGCTCGACCCCCGCCGTGAGGATGGCAAGGCAGTGGTGAACGCCGCGGTGAAATTCCGGGAAAGCTTCCGGCCTTTTGCTCCGGCGATCCTCGCCGAGCGGGTTGCGGACTGGTTCGAGTGTTCGCCGGAAACGCGCGTTCCTTTCATGGAAAGGGTGCTGATGTTCAGGCCCGAGCGACGCGCGCACGTGCCAGCCGTGACGCACGCCGACGGCTCCGGACGCCTGCAGACGGTCGAGCATGATGTCTCACCACGCTTTCACGCGCTGATCAGCGCCTTCGAGCAACGCACCGGGGTCCCCATCGTGCTCAACACGAGCTTCAACCTCAACGGTGAGCCGATCGTGTGCGCCCCCGAAGATGCCATCAGGACCTTCTACACGTGCGCCCTGGATGTCCTCTATCTGGGGAATGTTCGCATCGCCAAGTAGGCGTTCACTGCGTCAGGCGCGCAATCATGTCGCCCAGGGCACCGGGGGACAGCCGCAGGCGCAACCCCCAGCGTGCAGCGCCTCCGGGGTGGACCTCGGAGGTGACCGTCCAGGGGATCAGCGTCTCCCCGCGCGCAGGCAAGCCCCTGAGGGCGGCGATGCTCTGCATGGCCTTCTCCAGCTCCTCGGGGGAATCCCCGCTCGCGAGGAGGCCCGTCACGCCGCCCAGCGACAGCACCCCTCCCATCGTGGCGCCCGGACCCCGCAGCGTCTCCAGCCCGGGCTCTCCGCCAAGAGACGCCCCATCACGTTCCGATGTCAGCACCGCCTTCAACCGACGGATGACGGTGGCGCTGTCCTCTCCTGCTCCGAGCCAGAGCCGCTGGCCGTCAGGTACCGCGTAAACGTGGCTCGTGCGCGTGGCCGGCCCGGCCTTCGTGAGCGGAGTCGTCCGCACCTCGATGTGCACGGTCCCAGCGGGCAGCGCCACCACAGGGCGACCGACCACGACGACCGACGGCTCTCTCCGCCCAACCCCCTTCGCGGGCTTGGCAGGATTCTGACCGACGCCCCCTCCCTCACGACCGAGCTGGATGGCCTTCTGAAGCTGCGCCACCCACGATTCCGGGGGGTGCTCGATGCCGACGAGCGCCCAGCCTGCCAGGGCGCGCCGTGCCGCCTCTCCGCTCCTCTGTGACGGCTTCTGCTGGCCATATGTCGTCAGCGCTTGCTCCACGGCAGGGCGGTCGACACCCGCGCCCAAAACGAACGGCCCCCCCGAGAGGAGCAAGGTGCCAAGCCGACCGACCAGGCCCTCTTCACTCATCTCGTCGCGCTCGTCGCTCCCGGTGAACAGCAGTCTCGGAACCCATTCTCGGAGGAGCGTCAGCGCCTCGGAGGAAGCTCCCTGGCTGTGAAACGCGACGCCCACATCGCGCGGCAGGCGGAAGAACGACGGCGGCGGCGAGAGCTCCGTTCCGGCGGCCGTGACCAGCGCGAGCGCCAGCGGAGATTGCCGTCCCGAGAAGCGGAGCCCGAGGCCGACCTCGATGTCCTGGCCGGCGCGCCTCAGATCGATGCTCGCCCCGGCGACATCGGCGGCAAACCCCTCGAAGAGCGAACTCACCATGCCTCCCACGTCCGAGCCGCCTTCACCTCGCGGCGTGCCCGGGCGCACGCCGTTCTGCTTTGCAGCCAAGGCCAGCGCTTCCCGAGGGAACGGGAACTCGAGACGTACATCCGCATCCACCGGCTCGCCAGCCACCACCTGGGTCAGGTAGGGAGCCGCCACGAGCGCCTTCTCCTTCGAGGAGCAAACCAGGTGAGCCCCTCCCCCAGGCGTGGCCAGGTCGAGCGCACAAGCAACGGGAAGTCTCTCGCTCGCCGACCTGACGGCGCGCACGCCTGCTACCCGCATCATGCCTCGCTCTCGGCGCAGGATGAACCGGTCGTGGATGCGCGGCACATCGCGCTCTGCCACCGACAGCGAGAACACTAGCTCGTCCAGGGTGGTACCGAGGATCGCCACATCGATGGGCTTCTCGAGATCGACCACGTTGGCGAGCGCTGGCCCCAGCGCCAACTCAGCCAGATACTCCGGGCCGAGCTGGCCCACCGTGGTGAGAACCGCTCCGAGCCGCGTGCTTCCGAGCGACATCATCACGTCCCCCCAGGTGCGCAGGGGATTCTGGACGCGCAATGTCGCGACCAGCCCATCCGGAAGCCCCGGAGGCGCCAGGTCCTCGAAGTCCTCCGCTGCCGCCTCATCTCGCGGCGCGACGAGTGGACGCAACGGTGGCTCTGCCAGCCCCGAAGGGGGCTCTGTCGGGCGTGGGGCACCCGCGCAGGCGGCAACGAGGAGGAGCGTCAGAGCACCGGCACGCTTCATCGCAGGAGATCCTCACCTTCCCGAGGCGCCACTGGCAAGGGACCCAGAGCCTTCCGGTGGACCCGACGATCCTTCTGCGCCAGGATCCTCGCCACAGAGGTACAGCTCTCGCCGCCCATGATGTCGTCCCCGCCCGAGTCCACGCCAGTCGCTCCTGCAGCTCCCGTCGAGACGAAGCGCACGTCCAGACGGCAGGACTTGTTGCGCGCCATCCTCCAGCTCGTCCTCAGTCTCGTCGTCCTCGCAGGAGCCGTGGCAGCGGTCGGGTACCTCTTGCGCGACGAGCTGAATGCCCTGGGGGGTGCGTTCGTGAAGCATTTCGGCATCGCCGGGATGTTCGTCGGGACGTTCATCGCCGACGCCTTTTCCTTCCCGATTCCACCCCAGTTCTACATGCTGACCGCCATCACCGCGGGCAGCTCTCAGGTGGGAGCGATGGCGGCCATCTGTGTCGCGTCCCTGCTCGCCGGGCAAACGGGCTACCATCTCGCAGGGCGCATCGCGCGGGTCGAGTTCATCTGCCGACGGATCGATCTCTTCAGGCCAAAGATCGACCGGTTGTTCGAGCGCTACGGCTACTGGGCGATCGCCGTTGGCAGCCTGACCCCGATCCCCTTCTCGGTGCTCTGCTACCTCTCCGGGCTCTACCGCATCCCACCGAAGCTCTTCACCGTGCTCCTGCTGTTCCGGGTGCCGCGGCTGATCCTGTTCTATGCGCTCATCCGGCTGGGATGGGCACAAGGCGCCTGATCTCTCCCCACGCCGTCAGGGTCGAGGGCGCGCGACCGAACGAACCACGTGGATGATCCGCGCGAGCTCGTCTTCCTGAAGGTTGGAGGAGCTGGGCAGGCAGATCCCACGAGAGAACAGGTCTTCCGCCACCTCTCCGCCAACGCACTCCGCATCCTTGTACAGCGGCTGCAGGTGCATCGGCTTCCACACCGGTCGCGACTCGATGTTCTCGCCGGCGAGCGCCTCGATGATCTGATCCCGATCGGCCCCGAAGCGGGCTGGGTCGATGAGGAAAGCGCTGAGCCAGTTGGTGTGGAGTCCATGAGGAGCCTGCGGCATCAGCTCGATGCCTGACAGATCGGCGAAGGCGTCGCGGTACAGAAAAGCAATCTCTCTGCGCCGACGGACCCGCTCATCGAGCACCCGGAGCTGACCCCGGCCGATGCCGGCCAGCACATTGCTGAGGCGATAGTTGTAGCCCATCTCCGTGTGGTGATAGGCAATCCCGGGATCACGCGCTTGCTGCGACCAGAAGCGCGCCTTCTCGACCCAGGCTGGATCCGAGGCGGCAAGCATTCCACCACTCGTGGTGGTGATGATCTTGTTGCCATTGAAGGAGAAGGCACTGACGGGGGCCAGCGTTCCCGCGGGCCGCCCTTTGTAGGAAGCTCCCACGGCCTCGGCGGCGTCCTCGATGACGGGAACCCCGTAGCGCTGACAGCACGCCACGATCGCGTCCATGTCCGCCGTCTGGCCGTAGAGATGAACGACCATCACCGCCCTGGGCAGCCTCCCGCTCGCGGCTTTCGCAGCCAGCACATCCGCGAGGCGCTGAGGATCCATGTTCCAGCTCTCCCGATCGGCATCGACGAACACCGGCCGAGCGCCCAGGTAAACGACAGGGTTCACGCTCGCCACGAAGGTCAACGTCGGGCTGACGACCTCGTCTCCCGGGCCCACGCCGAGCAGCCGGAGGCCGAGATGGAGCGCCGCCGTTCCACTCGACAGGGCCACGCAGGGACGGCCGATACGCGCTGCGAACTCCCCTTCGAAGGCGTCGAGCTCGGGTCCCACCGTCGAGAGCCAGTTCGAGGCGAATGCGGCGCGAACGAAGGACTCCTCGTCGCCTCCCATGTGTGGCACGGACAGGTAGATTCGCTTCTTCACGAGAGCGCCTCCGCGCTTTCCCCCACCGACGCAGAATGCCTGAGAGGCGCGACGGTCCCTCCACGACGCTCGCTGACGAGCGCCGACAGAATGTCCAGATAGCGCTTCGCGAGCGCTTGCCGGGTGGCATTCGCCAGCACCCAGGCACGCCCGCGCCGACCCATTTCCGCGGCGCCTGCGGGGTCATCGGCCAGCTGTCGAATCACCCTGGCGAGCACGTCGGGATCCTCCGGGGTCGCGAACACCCCTGCCCGGGCCTCGTCGCAGACCAGCTTGCGCGCCACGCCGTCGATCGCCAGAAGGGTCGGCCGCTCGCAGGCCATGTAGTCGAAGACCTTGTTGGGATACACGGTGCGGAACGTTGGATTGTTCTGAAGGACGGCGGCACCGACGTCGCACGCACGCACGAAATCGGGCATGTCGTCCTTGGGCTGAGGCCCGCAGAGCATCACGTTCGTCAGCCCCCGAGAGCGCGCCAGCGCATCGAGCCGCGCCCGCTCGGCGCCGTCGCCCACGGTCACGAGGAGAATGTCGGGCCTGTCTCGCAAGCGCTCCGCCGCATCGAGGAGCTGGCCGATCGCATTCGCTCGCCCGTGCGCGCCTGCATACATCACCACGAACCGATCACCCCAGCCATGGCGGCGACGCACCTCGTTGTCTCGTGGCCCTGGGGTGAAGCGCTCCGCGTCCGCCCCGTTGGGCACGAAGACGATCTTGTCTTCGGGAGCCAGACCGCGCTGAACCAAGCTCTCTCGGAAAGCGGGCGTCAGGACGTTCACCTTGTCCGCAACGCGACAGCCCCAGCGCTCCAGGCCATAGAGCGCCCGGGCCAGCATGGAGCCTTCCCGGAGCACGCCCGTGGTGATCGCGCTCTCCGGCCAGAGATCACGGATCTCGAACACCAGCGGAGCTGCCTTTCGCCGGGAGAGCAGCCAGGCCGGGATGATGATGGTCAGCGGTGGCGACGTGCCGATGACGACGTCCGCATCGGCGACACGCATCGCGGCCGTGCATGCAGACACGGTGAAGCCGAAGAAGGCCCACATCCGGCCGAGGTAGCTGTCCCGATAGGTCGGCGGCACATAGCAGCGGAGCACGCGCACACGGGCGTCTCGCGTCTCGAAGATCCATCGGCCGCGGTAGGCCTCGGGGATCTCCCCGGTCGTGTAGTTCAGCGTGCCGGCGACCACCGTGACGTCGTGCCCTCCCTCACTCCAGAGACGCGCCAGCTCGTTGTACCGGGAACCTCCTGGCTCTCCGGGGGCCAGATAGTACTGATGAAAGACGACGATCTTCATGAGACCTTCCTCGCCCCTGTCCCTGATGCCGCCGCGCCGTGGACCACATCGTGAATGCGCCCCTCCGTGACCCGGAATGACACGTCGAGCGGGGGTGCGTTCATTCCCCGCGGACGGCAGGCCACACGAATCTGCCCATCCGCATTCGTCAGCTCGGCGTGACCGGCAGAGAGGACGCTGACGAACGTCAACGGAGCTGCCCCCTGTTGCACGACGGTGAGGGAGGGGACGGGCACCTTCTCCGCGTAATACCTCGAGAGCCACCCACGCGGAGGCGCCTCCTGGCCGCACGCCACGTCTCCCACCCCAGGATTGCCGGCGCCGTCGAAGACCGCGATGCAGAAGGGCCCTGCCGGCGTATTCAACGTCAGCACCCCTGCCTCCGGCTCGTGGTCGTACGGATAGTCCCCTCCCAGCCAGTGGATCCGGGCCTTGTGAATCCCCTCCCCCATGACGTGATCGACCACGATCCACAGGTCGCTCTCCACCTGCAGCACGGAACGACGATGCACGCAGCCGCCCGTGTGACGGACATCGCCGACGTGCTCTCCAGCGACGAGCGCATGACGCGGCTGCTCGAGAAAGGTCAGCCGCCTGGCCTGCGCGGGATAGAGGTTCTTGAAGCGGCGGTACAGCAGCATCTGATCCCGGTCATCGACCATCACCGTGCTGTGAGCGGCCGTCCCCACGAAGTGCTCGTGCCACCGCGATGGCCCGTTGTACAGGTAGCTGCCGGGATCCACGACCACGTTCTGACCTCGCCACCCGACGTCGAGGCTGAGCATGTCGATCTGCGAGAACCGATGGCGCAGCGTCCCGCATCGGAGGACGCAGAAGCTCCCCTCCTCGACGCCGCGCAGCACATGATAGCCAGTCACCGCGAAGGAGACCGACGTGCGCGTGCGGGGCACGAGGGGCGCATCGAGCAAGGCGCGCGTTCCAGCGAACCAGGCGGCAGGCTCGTCCCAGGGCCCTGGCGCGTACAGCCGCTCTCCGCGCGTGACGACGCTCAATGCCTGGAGCACGGGGCGAAAATCGGCGTAATCGCAGACGGAGAGCGGTGCCGGCAAAGCGCCGTCATTGGATCCGAAATTGGGTAGCCATCCGGCGGGAGCTTGCTGGGCATGAAGAAAGTCGAGCGACCGCTCCATCGCGCGCATCCACGTCTGCGGCGGCTCCTGCCCTTGCCGACGGAGGAGGGCCGATGCCCAGAGGAAGGTCTGCATCGCGACGCGGTGATACGTATGCGATTGCTGAATGTAACCGCCGTCCTCGTAGACCTGCACGTCGGCCTGCTGATCGAGCAGGCTCCTTCCCAGCGCTCCCAGCGCCGGTGACTCCGGCGCGCTCGGCAGCACCGACGAGAGGAGCAACAACCCAAAGGCTTCCGAGATCAGATGATTGTTGTAGACGGCGCGGCGCGCGTAATCGAGGTGGCGTCCCAGATGCACCAGGGCCTCGTGCAGCGCGCGGCTGAGGGCTGGCGTGATCGCGACGAACGAGGGGTCCCCTCCGAGCGTCGAGAGCCCGAAGAGCCAGGCCATGCATCGAAAAGCGATCTCCTGGCCCGACGCCCAGTGAATTCCGCGACCGTACGGATTGCAGCTCAGAAAGGATTCAATCTGCAGAGCGAGAGAGGCGGCGAGGTGGGCTCGGTCATCCGGGAAGAAAGCCCCCGCGCGTCCGAAATGATAGGCGTGAGGAAATCGCGCGATCTCCCAGGTCAGCTTGACGTCGCCGACTCTCCCCTCGTCCGCCAGGGCCTTCGACCAGTGTACGGCGTCGTCCCAGCGTCGACCATTGAGGGGATTCTTCTGCCAATCGATCCGACCCTCACTCGACGTGTAATCGCCAACCCACCGGCTGAAGCAAAGAATTCGTCCACGCGTCGCCTCCTGCGCCACACGTCGGAGGTGGGCCAATCGCTCTCTGGGGATGCGCTCGCGCAGCACCGAGGCGACCTCTTCGCCGTGAGCAAACGGAACGGGTCGAATCAGCTCGGCAACGTTCGGCACGAGGCCGAGCGGAGGCGGGGGATTCCGCTCCTCCAGCGCGACGAGGCCGCTGCGAAGCCCCAGCTCCCAGCGAACCCGAAAGGCGAACCCATCCGAGCCCAGCTCGCGCACCTCCTGGATCGCATCACGCGCTCGCTCCGCCACACGCTCTGTCAGGGGAGGAGGCTCCGTGAAGGTCGCTTCTTGCTGCTCTGCAAGGACGGCTTGCTCCTCGTACTCCGCTTCGGGGAGCGATGCTGCCGCGGGCACGGCGTCAGGTCCAACGTCGAGCGAACCCCGAACATGGCCCTGGCATGACATCGCGAGATCGTCGTCACCACGGCCCGACGAATCCAGGAAGAGCTGAGCCCAGGCCTCCAGCGCCACGGCCTTCCAGACCACGTCGATCCAGTTCTCCTGCTCCGGCGCATCCAGCAGCGCAGCGAGCCCCCGCTGGTTCCAGAGCCCCCGCTGACGCGCCCGGCTTCCCAGCAACAGCTCGCGCACGAACCCGGCATGCTTGCCTCGCATCCAGGCCTCCACCGGCGTGTCGAACCCGACCTTCCGGCGTCCCAGAATGTTCGGCGGCAGCACATCGGCCACCGCGCGACGAAGCACCCATTTCGTGGCCCCCTCCCGGATGCGCAGGTCCGGATGAATCCGGGCCGCATGGCGCACCAGCCGTGGATCGGCGAGCGGGACCCGCGACTCCAGCCCATGGGCCATGCTCATCCGGTCATCCTGGTGGAACAGGCCGGGAAGGTAGGTGCGCACATCCCAGTGCAGCACCTTGTCGAGTGGCTCGCGCGCCGGAGAGCGCTCCACTTCCTCGAAGAACAGCGCACGGCACGCCTCGCGAGACACCAGCTCGCGCCCACCGAGCAGGCCTATCCACGTCCGCTCCGGGATCTTGGCAAACGCCTCGAAGTACAGCGCACGCCAGTCGCCAGCGTGTACGGCCACCCGCGCGAGGCGCCGAAGAATGCGCCCATCGGCGAGCTGCCGCAGCAGGTTGCTGCCGACGCTCGACCGCCCTTGGAGCGCAGGCGACTCCCCCGAAGATCTCGACGCTCTCCCCTCCTTCGCGCCACCCGAGCCGAACATCCCGCCGGCCCATCGGCGCACCACCCGCATCGGATCGGCCAGCGCATAGCGAGCATAGCCACCGAACACCTCGTCGCCCCCCTGCCCGCCCAGGCACACCTTCACATGGCGCGCGGCCAGCTGGTTGATGTGGAACATCGGCAGCATCGCCGGCCCGATGACCGGCTGATCCTGGTGGTAGAGGCAGCGCGACAGGTCCTCCGGGAAGCTCTCCCCCGTCAGCGTCAAGAGATGCAGCTCCAGACCCAGGGCACGCGCCGCGGCTTCCTGATAGGGGCGCTCGTCGATCACCCCTTGCCCTGCGAAATGCACACCGAAGCAGGGCGGACGCACGCCGGCTCGTATCGCAAACGCCGCGACTGCGCTGGAATCGATACCCCCGCTGAAGAACGCGCCGATGGGTACATCGGCCATCAGCTGATCCGCGACCACCTCGGACAGCTTCTCACGAAGGGAAGCCACCACCTGCTCGGGAGGGAGGTCCTCGTGCTCGAAATGCTCCAGCTGAAAGGTGGTTCGCCGCGAGATCCCCCGCGCCGTGACTTCGAGCACCTCCCCCGGGCGAAGCTGCCGGATCCCGCGGAACATCGTGCGCTCGAACAAGGGCGTGTGGAAATGCAGGTACTGGTTCAGCCCTTCCTCGTCGAGCGCCCGCGGCACCCCGGGGCAGGCGAGGAGCGCCTTGATCTCGCTCGCGAAGACGATTCGTGTGCCGTCGTCGTGGTAGTAAACCTGCTTCACGCCGAGCGGATCACGCGCGAGCGTGAGCACGCGCCGCCGCGCATCCCAGATGGCCAGCCCGAAGATGGCCGCGATCTGTCCGAAGCATGCCGCCCCCTGCTCCGCGAAGAGGCGCAAGAGGGTCTCCGTATCGCTGCTCCCCCTGAACGGCCTGCGCGCGGCGAGCGCGGTGCGGAACCGCGTGTGATCGTAAAACTCGCCGTTGTAGGTGATCCACAGCGTACCGTCCTCGCTCGCCATCGGCTGGGCGCCCGTGGGAGAGAGATCGACGATCGCCAGCCGGCGATGCCCGAGCCCCAGGGGCCCATCGATATGAATCGCTTCACCGTCCGGTCCCCGGTGAGCGATCCGTCTCGTCATCCGCTCCAGAAGCCGACGATCGACGTGCCTGTCCTGGGCGCCGTAATGGAAGATACCCGTGATCCCGCACATGCTGCCCTCACGGAGGCGCGACCGCAGGGAGTTCCCCGGGCGCACTGCAGACCTCGGGAACGCCCTCTCGCAAGCTCCGCACCGCGAGCAAGGAAGCCTCCGTTACGCCCACCACATGGTCCCAGGGGATGGGTGGCGTGCCACCACGGCACGCTCGAAAGAAAGCATCCAGCTCGTCTTTCTGTCCCTTGTCCTTGCCCATGCGCTCTCGCTGCACCTCGCCCTTCGACCAGATCTCCAGCGCGTCCCACCCATCGAGGATCGCCACCTTCCCGCCGCCGAAGATCTCGATCCGCTCCGGCGGAAGGGCGCGATCACCACCGCTCTGGTACGACACCGACGAGACGCTGCCATCGTGGTGGCGCAGGGTGATGAACACCCGATCGTCGGTGGTCTCGATCCCGCCGACCTTGCCGACCGACTCTGCGTACACCCTCGCCGGCGTGCTGCCCGTGATCGCGACGCAGGTATCGATCGCATGGGTCGCCTCCCCGACGATCCTCCCGCCGCCGACGTCCTCGTCCTGCACCCAGTGATCCGGGGGGATGGGCGGCACCGAGAAGCGGTAGCTGATGCTCAGCGGGCTCACCCCGGCGAAGATCTCGCGGAGCCTCGCGGTCGCCGGCGCGAACCTCCGGTTGTACCCCACCATCAACACCGGGCAGCGCTCTCCCAGCTCGTCCACGCAGCGGGCGATCGCCTCCAGCTCTTCCAGCCGGATGCAGAGCGGCTTCTCCACGAAGACATGCTTGCCGGCCCTCAGCGCCGCGGTGACCAGCTCGGCATGCAGGTCGTGCCTCGTGGCGATCAGGACCGCGTGGGTGTGGGGATCATCCCAGATCTCTTGGACCTCGGTCGCCGCGAAGTCGTACCCCTTCACCCGCCCGCTGTGCTCGGCGCTCAACCCCTTCGCCGTACACAAGCCTCGGAAGCGTACCCCTCGCTGACGCTCCAGCATCGGCATCAGGATGAGCCGAGCGTAGTTCCCTGCGCCGATCAGGCTCAGACCCACCTCACCACTCGATGCGGGGGGCGCCGCGCGAAGCTCCACCCGCCGCACCAGCCGCGCAGGCGCCGGCGGATGCTCCAGGATCACGCCCAGGAAGGGAGCCTTCGTCGCGCCCGTGATGAGTTCGTAGGCCTCGGGGGCGCGCTCGATGGGGAAGCGGTGCGTGGTCAGCTGCTCCACGGGCAACTTCCCCTGGGCGATGGTGTCCAGCACCGCCTCCATGTTGCGCTGCATCGTCCAGCGCACGTGCCCCACCGGGTAGTCGATCCCCTTGTCCGAGTACGCAGCATCGAACCGCCCTGGCCCGAGCGACGAGGAGACCGTGAAGGTGAGTTCCTTCTCGAAGAAGGGCTGACGCGGAATCTCGAGCCCGACCACACCCACCAGCACGATCCGGCCTCGGACCCGTGACGCCGCCGCTGCGAGCTCGATCGGCGCGTTGCTCGCGGTGGCCGCCGTGATGATCACCGCGTCCACCCCGTGACCGCCAGAGAACACGCGCACCTGCTCGGCCGAAGGGTTCCCCGCGATCACCTCGTCAGCGCCCAGCGTCTTCGCCAGCGCGAGCTTCTCGGGGTCGAGGTCCGTGCCGATCACCCGGCACCCCTGCGCCTTGAGCAGGCACACGGTGATCTGCCCGATCAGCCCCAGCCCGATCACCAGCACCCGCTCACCGAGCCCCAGCCCCGCGAGGCGCACGCCCTCCAGCGCGATCGCCCCCACGGAGGTGTACGCCGCTTGCTCGAAGCTCACCTCGTCCGGGATGCGGGCGCACAGGTTCACGCCCGCCGCGATCACCCCCGCGTGAGGCCCGGCCACCGCGACCCGGTCTCCTGGCTTCATCCCCTGCACACCCCGGCCCAGCTCGAGCACCACCCCGGCCGCGGAGTACCCGAGGGCCATCGGCTCATCGAGCTTCGCCATCACCTGGTGGAACGTGGTGATCAGCCCCTCCTGCCGCACCTTCTCCAGCACCCGACGCACCTGGTCGGGGCGCTGTCGGGCCTTCCCGATCAAGCTCTTCCGCGCAAGCTCGACCACGTACCGCTCGGTACCGGCGCTGAGCAACGAGGCCACCGTGCCGACGACGACCTGCCCAGGACCGGCGATGGGCGCCGGGATCTCACGGACGGTGGTCCGACCGCTGCGGACTTCTTGAACGACCTGCTTCATGGAGCTCCTGCGCCGCGGGGCGAAGCCACCGGAGCAGCGCAGAAGCCTTCTACTCCACCAGCGGCCGCGGCGTGAGCCCCCCGGGCACGGTCCCACCCACCAGCCCGGTGAGGATCTTCGCGTCCAGCGGAGCCAACGTTCGACCTCGCCTCCCCGTCACGGCCGTCGCCTCGACGAGGGCACGACCGAGGGCTTGCCTGGCGACATCACCGGTCGCACCGAGGAGTCGCCCGAGCGCCTCATCGCCCAGCCTCCTGGCCGGGTAGACCGAGGGAGAACCCTTCCGTAGCGACCCGTCGATCGCATTCGCCGTCGAGAACGCCAGGACGCGTCGCGACTCCAGACCGCTCGCAGGCACCACCCTGGCCAGCGCCTGCAAGGCGGCCTCGGCCACCAGGCGAAGCTGCTCGGGGAGCAGCGGCGCATCCGTGGCCATCACCAGCACGAACCCTGGTGTGAGCGAGCGCGCAGCAGTGTCAGCTCCTCCTTGGCCAGCTCCTCCGCGAGCCGCCCCCTCGGCCCCCGCCTCCCCTGGGCTCTCCTGGAGACGCCCCCCGTTCGCGGCACAGAGCCCTCCCACCGTGAGCCCCCCTCCCGGCACCTCGACCCGCCGCGACGCCCCTCCCACACCGCCCTTCCCCCCCAGCGCGCACAGCCCCCGGCCGATGCCCACGCTCCCCCAGGGCACCGCCTGATCCGTCGCCTGCTCCACGGCGCGCAACACATCATCATGCGCGATCCGACGCTTCCGCTGATCATTCAGGTAGCCGTCATCCAGCCCGATCACCACCGGAGGCCACGCATCGTCCACCGGCAGCTCGGTGTCGCGCTGGTGCCCACGGCTGATCAGCGCGTCATACGCGATCCCCACCGTCGTCGCGTTGCAGAGCACGATCGGCGAAGAGAGCACCCCGAAGTCCTCGCCCACCTGGATCCCGGTCTGACTGATCCCCTCCCCCGTCGCCGCGTCGCCGACGAACAGCTTCCGATGCCGCACCGAGGAGGGATACGGCAGGATCGCCGTCACGCCGGTCTGCACGTCGCCCTCGTCCAGCGTCACGTGACCCACCAGGACACCGGCCACATCGGTGATCGACCCTTCGCTCCTGCGCTCCATCCGTGTCCGCTCCGTCATCGCGTCGCGTCGAGCGCTCGCCCGTGCGCGTCGAAGAGGGCCGGCAGCCTCTCGAGCGGCAGAGCATGCGCCGTGTTCCCATCCACGCCGGTCATCGTTTCCGCCATGCAGAGCGCATTGAGCACGGCCTCCTCCGTCGCCTCCACGGAAGCCTGGATGCATCGATCGAACTGCTCATCGTTCCAGACCTGCACCGCGCTCGTCGCCGCCTCCCGTCGCCCCTTCATGCCATTCGAGAAGAAGAGCAACAGGTCGCCCGAGCCATGCATGGAGACCGCGCCCGTGCGCCCCAGCCCCAGCGCCATGCGCTTGCAGAGTCGCCCGAGCTGAACGGGGAGCATCGGCGCATCCGTCGCCCCCACGATGAGGATCGACTTCGACTTGCGCCCCTCGTGGGGAGGCAGATCACGGATCTCCTGCCCCACGGGCACCCCCTGCACACGCAGCTGCCCGCGGCGCCCGTGGTTGGCCTGGACCAGGACGCCGATCGTGTAGCCGCCTTCCTCCTCCGAGAGACGCCGCGAGGCCGTGCCGATCCCGCCCTTGAAGCCGTACGCCATCATCCCGGTCCCGCCCCCGACCGCCCCCTCCGGCACCGGACCGCTGGCCGCACCACGGAGCGCGGCCATCACATGCTCGTCCGACAGATGGCGCCCCTCCGCGTCATGCAGGAACGCCGCCCACGTCTCTCCCACCACAGGCGTCGGCACGGGCACGCTGTCCCCGATCTCCGGGTAGGTCTCGAGCAGCCACGAGAGGGCCCCGTTCATCACGCGGCCGACGTTCGAGGTGTCCGTCAGGAGAATGGGCACCTCCAGCGTGCCGCTCCGGTCGACGACCCCGAGACCCGTCAGCTCGCCATTGCCGTTCAGCGTGAACCGAGCCGCAGCGACGGGCTCTCGGACCACATCCTCGGTGGGCAGGATGGCCGTCACCCCCGTCCGGATCGGGCCTTTTCCTGGAACGAGCGGCCCAGCCCCCTCGATGCGCGTCACGTGCCCCACGCGGACCCCCGGCACATCGGTGATGGCGTTCCAGCGCCCCGTCGGCAGCTCACCGATGACGATCCCCAGCTCCCGCAGACGACGCCGACCCGCGAACGGCGCAGCCGGCGCGATCCGAGGCGTGGCCCCGCACCCCCCGAGCAACGGCAGCGAAGCCGCGGCAGCCGCGGCCCCTGTCAGCAGCTCACGACGGGATAGCCTCGTCCCTCCTCCACCTCGCCGAACCACACCCCCTCGTCGTCGAAGCCGCGGCCCTCGTCAATCGGACAGTGCCGCGACCCCCTCGCGCTCTCCACCTTCGGCCTCGAGCTGCGAGATCGCGGAGAACCCCTTGAAGATCCCCAGAAGGATGAACAGCCGGAGGACGATCCCACCCCCGACCCCACCCCCCGTTTCGAGCGACGTCACGATCGAGAACACGCCATCCAGCGCGAGCAAGGCAAACGCAATCCCGAGCGCGATCTTCGACCGGCGCGCCCGCACCCACAGACCGAGACCCAGGAACAGGACGCCCAGGACCACGGTCTCGATCCCGAGCCCGAGCCGCTGCATCGCCTCGACCTGACCGATGGTCGAGACCAGCCCCGCCAGCATGCTCATCCCACCCACGAACAGGATGACGCCCCACGCGGTCTTGAGCTTCGTGTTCGGATCGGAGTCCGACCCGGGCAGCGGACTCCCGTTGCGAAGGACCTGCAGCTCCACGCTCCCCATGCTCCGGACGAGCTGCACCCGCAAATGCCCCAGTCCGTCGGGGAGCTGGAACTCCCGGCCCTCGTCGAGCGCGCTCTTGCTCTCGAACCCGCCGATCTCCTGGCCATCGAAGCGCACGCGGATGTCCTTCCAGATCCCCTTCCAGGAGACCTCCACCCGCTTGGCTTCACCGGACTTCAGCGAGAATTTCCTCGTCGGCATACGCACTCCTCCACGGCTCGATGGCTCAGTCTCCTGAGCCCCCACCCTTGCGCCAGGCTTCGCGCCGCGCATCCTGCGCTTGCTTTCGCGCGCGCGCATCCTCGATCTGGCGTGGAATCTCGGCGAGACGAGCCTTGTGCAGGTTCTGACTCAGCTCGTACATCCCCACATCGCGCTCGGGCAGCCGCGAACGGTGCTCCTCGAGCACGGCGTTCGCGAACGCGAGGTAATCCTCCGACACGCGCCGCTTGTGATCGTAGTACTGGTCGATCTCCTCGTCCGACGCCGTGCCCGACTGCACCTTCCCGAGCATCTCGTTCCAGCGCACCTCCTCCTCGCTCCGCTGCTGGAGCACCGCCGGGTCTTCCGTCGGTGCGCCGAGCAGCCAGTAGAGGTTGTCAGGCATCCGTGTGCGGAGCGCCGCGAGATCCACCGGGTACTCTCCATCCGTGGTGATCTCCCCCGCAGGCGGTGCGCCAGGCGCGCCCTCCGTCGCAGTACCCACCGGCTCGGAGGGAGCCGCCAGCCCGCGCGACCGCTCCTCGGCAACACGTTCCCTGGCAGGCGCTGTCGTCTGCGACGCCGCGGGACGCGCCTCCCCTCCTGGCGCAGTGTCCTTTTCCGCCCCACCCCGGAGGACCAGGAACGCCACACCGGCACCGAGGACGACCAAAATGCCCCATTTCATACCGCCGTTCCGGGCCTCTGAGCGCATCCGCCGCACCATACCGAGCCCCACCCTGCTTTGACAAGCCGTGCACCAATGACGCGACGCAGCCAACAGCACATGCGTCACCATTTTACAACGCATCGATGAACCGCTTCCGGTTCACAGTTTCGCTCGCAACGATCGTCACCCTCGAATTCGATCGTTCAGCGCAGGAAGAGCGCAAAAAGCCGCCGCTTGCGGAGCCATCTTTTGCGCCTCGAACCTATACAACGTCGACCTCGACCGGCTAGCATTTCGCCATCCAGCAACACAGCGGAGGATGGCTGATGCAGCGTAATGTCCTGATGGGTCTCGGGTTCCTGGCAATGACGGCGGCGTCGAGCACCGCGGGCGCGTCCGCGATCATCGAGGGTGCACTGGGCGCGATCGTCGACGGCGGCAACAACTACAACTGGCAGAAAGTGGAAGCACCTGGGGCCGTCTGCGGCGACGGCTCCCAGTACAAATTCTTCGTCAGGACCACGAGCTCTCCGAACGTGCTGTTCTTCCTCGAAGGAGGCGGCGCTTGCTGGGACTACGACACGTGCAGCGGCCGCGCCGGCCTTCTGGGCGCCGCGAATCCGAACGGAATCAGTGACGATTACATGCAGCAATTCACGGCGAAGTACGTGTCGCCCCTCGTCAATGGTGCCGACCCTGGCCTCCCGGGGCGTAGCCGCACCGACCTGCCCACGAAGGACTGGAACATCGTCTACCTGCCGTATTGCACGGGTGACGTGCACGTCGGCAAGAACGTCGCCACGTACACGGACCCGACGGGCGCGGAGCCGCCGCTCCGGTGGCACCACAACGGCTACGAAAACACCATTGCCGCTGCCAAGTACGCCAAGTCCCGGTTCCCCAACGTGCAGAAGCTCCTCGTCACCGGCTTCAGCGCCGGCGGCACGGCGACGGCTGCTGGCTATCACTTCGTCCGCCAGATCATCGCCCCTCAGAAGGGCTATTCGCTGAACGACTCGGGCCCCATCTACCCCGCCGCCGGTACGGGCAGCAACTCGAAGCCGCTGCACAACAGGATCCGTCAGTCGTGGGCGCTCGACTCCGTGTTCACGGGGCTCCCCTCCGGCTTCACGCCGAACGACATGGGCACCATCAACAAGGCCGTGGCCCAGGCCCACCCGAACGACCAGTTCGCCTACACCGCCTACACGCGCGACTACAACTACTCACGCTTCTCCTACGAGCGCTTCTACACGCCGAACAACCAGGAGGCGGTGCTCACGCGCTGGAAGCAGGACCAGGACTCGCTGGTCAACCAGCTCAAGGCGCACAGCAACTTCAGCTACTTCATCCCGCATCACCGCGAGATCAACGCCAGCCATTGCAGCACGATCATCACCTTCATCGGCAGCCATGCGTGTGAGCGGATGGAGAAGAAGACGTTCTGGGAGAGCTTCGAGCTGCCCTGGGGCCAGAGCTGGAAGTGTCGCAGCGAGATGGTCTCGATGGACACCTTCCTCCGCCGCTTCCTCAACGAGAACAAGGTCGTCCGCGTCTACGAGCCCGAGAACTGGTACAACAACGAGGATCCCGGCATGGGCATCGTCGGGCCGCTCATCAACGCCGCACTCGGCGGCTGAGCCCTTCCTGCCACACGGAGACCGCAGCACCGCTTCCTTGCAGCCTCCTGGCCGCTGCAAGGTCGCGGGACCGCGGAGGCGTCAGCCGTCGTGATGATCGGACACGCCGCGCTTCCAGTACCCCACCGCCCGCATCCAGTCCTTGTTCACGCCGCGCTCGTCGCGCAGGTGGTCGCGGATCGTTCGCACCGTTCCGCTCTCTGCCGCCACCCACACGAAGCCATCGCCAGACGGCCATGACAGCGCACGGATGGCCTTCTCGAGCAGCTCCGTCGTCCCCGCCTCCGCCCCACGGCGGTGCAGCCAGGTGACCTGCACGTCGGCCTGGGTCACGAAGCGCTGCTCCTCGCCCTCATCCTCCACCTCCACGAACACGATGGCGCGGCTCCCCGCAGGCAGCTCCTCCAGCCGCCGCCCGATGGCGGGCAGCGCCGTCTCGTCGCCTGCGAGCAAGTACCAGTCGAAATCCTTCGCCACCACCAGCGACCCCCGCGGCCCTCCCACACCGATCCGGTCCCCTGGCTTCGCCTGCGCCGCCCAGCTCGTCGCGGGCCCGTCTCCGTGAATGACGAAATCGAGGTCGAGCTCTCCCGCTGCGGCGTCGTGACGGCGGGGCGTGTAATCGCGCAGCACCGGGCGCGGCTTCCCTTCGGGAAAGACCAGCCCTCCTGGCCCGATGGTCGGCACCGCGATCTCGCGTTCTCCATCGACCGGAAGTGCGACCTTCACGTGATCGTCGGCCCCATCGCTCTGGAACCCTTCCAGTTCCGCACCGCCGAGCGTCACCCGCGCCATGCGCGGCGTGATCCGCGTGACCCGCTGGACCTCGAGAAGGCGAAACTTGACCGGAAAGGGACCACGCCGAAACACACGTTCGGACAGGGACATGGCAATGCTCCTCGCTCGGAGACGAAATGAGGACGGCCGCGCGCCGCCCTCCACGGTGGGGAGCGATCGCAGCGCAGCACGTCAAACGCTGTTGAAAGTTATGTTCAACAACGCGCCGCTTGTCAAGGGACGCCTTGCTTTTACGGCCTCCCGGTTGGCTACCGCAGCCAGACGGACGAGCAGCACGAACGCCTCGCCAATGCAGCAACGTCACCGCGATCCGTGAATCGACAGCGCATCGCATTGACGGATCAGGGCATTCCCCGAAGCAGCGTTCCGCCGAGACCGCCTGTCGTCGATCTGCGAAAAGCGCGTATCCTGCGCTTCGTCATGCGGTGTCATCCCCTTGCAACCTTGCCCTTCCTCCTCACCTTCGCCCTCCTGCCCGCCGCCTGCGGCGAAGGCACGCCTTCGGACGGCGGCGCAGGCCACGCCGGGGAAGGCGGTGCCGGCGGCGACACCAACCCGACCGGTCCCGGCGGCTCGGGTGGCTCCGGCGGCTCGGGCCCGCTCGCGGACCCTGCCGCGCCACTCTTCGCGGGCACGAGCATCCCGCGCTTCGAGATCACCATGACGCAGGAGAGCCTCGACGAACTCTCCGCGACGCCCTACGAATACGTGAAGGGCGACCTCACCGTCGAACTCGACGGCGAGACCATTGCGCTGCAGAACATCGGCGTCCGGATCAAGGGCAGAGCGGGCTCCTTCCGCTCCCTCGACCAGAAGACGGCATTCCTGCTCAAATTCGACAAATTCACCAAGAAGCAGCGGTTCCTCGGCCTGGAGAAGCTCGCCATCAACAACATGGTGCAGGACCCGAGCATGATCCACGAGCGCGTGGGCTACCCCCTCTTCCACGCCATGGACGTCCCCGCCCCGCGCTCGGCCCACGCGACGCTCCACGTCAATGGCGAGCCCTTCGGCCTGTACGCCCCCGTCGAGTCCACCGACAACCCCGGCTTCCTGAACACCTGGTTCGGAAGCGACAAGGGCAACCTGTACGAAGGCGAATACGGCAGCGACCTCTTCGTCGGGCTGGAGGGCAGCTTCGATCAGGACAACGGCGACGACATCGGCTTTGCCGACCTCACCGAGCTCGCCCAGGCCCTCGACGGGATGACCAACCCGGACACCTTCCTCACCGACGTCGCGCCTCACATCGACGTCGACGAATACCTGCGGTTCGCCGCCACCGAGCTGTACATCGGCCACTGGGATGGCTACGCCAACTGGCGGAACAATTACTTCATCTATCGCCGCCCCTCCGACGACCGCTGGCTCTTCATCCCCTGGGGCATCGATCAGACCTTCAGCGACCACCTCGATCCCTTCGCCGCGTACGGCAGGATCCAGGAGATGTGCGTCGCGTCCACGCCCTGCCGCCAGCGGCTCGCCCAGACCTACGAGGAGGTCATCGCGCGCGCCGCGGAGCTCGACCTGGTGGCGCAAGCGACGGCGCTCGAACCGTTCCTCTGGGATGCCGTGCTCGACGACCATCGCAAGGAGGTCAGCGACGACGCCGTCGCCTCCAGCATCGCCGCGACCATCCACTTCCTCAGGAACCGCCCCGACAGCGTCCAGGAGCGGCTGGTCTGCGTCGACCCCTCTGCCATCGACGCAGACCAGGACGGCTTCTCCGGCTGCGGCGAGGACTGCAACGACAATGACCCCAGCGTGTACCCGGGGGCTCCCGAGCAGTGCAATCTCCGTGACGACGACTGCGATGGCGTATGGGACAACGATCCCTCCTGCCCCCAGTGCGTCACCGAGGCCGCTCCCGGCGGGGGCACCCTTGCCTTCTGCTTCCAGCCGCGCACTTGGGCCGCTGCCGAAGCCGACTGCGTCGCCCAGGGGGGACACCTGATCTCTTTGCACGACCAGGCGACCCGCAACCTCGTCGTCTCCCGCGTCAACACCATCGGCGGGGGCACCTGGTGGATCGGCCTCCACGACCAGGCCCAGGAAGGGACCTTCGTCTGGACCGACGGCTCACCGCTCGACTACACCGACTGGGCCTCGGGCGAGCCGAACAACTACGCCGACGACGAGCACTGCGTCCACCTGACGGGTGGAGGCCAGTGGAACGACCTCTTCTGCACCTCCGACGGTCGCTACGTCTGCAGGCTCCCCTGAGCCACGGGCATCGAGGCGCGGGCGGCTGGGCCGCTCGCTCCTCGCGGTGATGTCACGCGCGTCAGGTCCGACGTCAGAGCGCCTTGATCAGCGCCATCAGCTCGTCGTCGGAGACGAACACCTCGGCGATGTCGCGCCGGTCCATCAGCCACCCGATCAAGCGCCTCGGCGACAGCCGCGCCGCTGCGAGCTGCTCCGCCGCCTCGTCGATCTCGAACGTCGGCTCCACCTCGATCAGCTCCTTGTCGAGGAGCATCTGCAGGAACCGCTTGGAGGCGACCACCGGATCTTGGACCGGCTCCGCCTCTTGCGCCCCCTCGCTGGGCTTCATCGTGAGCACGCGCTCCAGGTAGTCCGTGAACGACAGCTCGGGCTCCGGCGTCGCCTTCTTGCCCGCAGTCGCCCCACCCACCCAGGAGATTCGCCCTTCCCGCGTGAACGCCGCGTACCGCCCCGGCCTCTCCAGCGCGAACGCCACGAGCCCTCCGGGCACCCGCGGATGATCCCGCCGCATCGCCCCGGTCAGCGACGCCAGCGCCGCCGCGTCCACGATCTTCACCGGCTTGCTGATCGACCCCAGCGTCGTCGTGAACCACAGGTAGTCGGCAGGCAGCTCCACCCCGAGCTGTTCGGCCACGTGCTGCGCCTCCTCCAGCGACAGCGCGCGCGCCCCCTCGGCATTCGGCGCGAGCGCCTCGGCGAGCTTCTCGCGCCGCGCCTCTACCTCGGCCCAGAGCGCCTCGTCGATCTGCTCGTCCAGCCACTCCGAGAACGGCTCCGCCGAAGGCGAAATGTCCTCGTCTTCCTCCTCGGGCTCCTCGGGGTTCCAGAAGGTGATCCCCATCTCCTGGGCCTTCTCACCCCACGGCTCGGGCTCGGTCCGCAGATCGAAACAGTGGTAGCAACCCTCGCCCGCGTCCGCGAACGCGATCAGGTGCTTCGGCAGGCTGGCCTCGGGCTGCTGCGACGCCACGAAGATCTCGAGCGGCCAGGCCACGTGCCCCAGCTCCTCGACGAACGCGCGGTACGAAGGCGGCAGCGGACGTCCGAGCAGACGCTCGATCTCCCCGATTTGATCAGCGGTGGCGGGCTTCGGAGCGAAGCTCCCGAGCAAGGCCTGATTCTTCTCGACGAGCAGGACGTGAGCGCGACGCATCGGCTGGCACTTTACGGCGCCAGCATGTGAAAGGCCAGTTCTTGCGCACGTTTACGAACGCGCTGCCAGAACGGCCACCGAGCAGAGGTGTCCCGCTGCCCGGTGCCAACCCGCTGCCACCCAGCTTCCGCCCGCTGCCGCCCGCTGCTGCCCAGCGCCGACGTCCCGCGGACGAACCGCTCGGCTCAGGCCGGGACCCGCTCCGCCCCGGGCCGGTCCCAGTGCCGATGCTGCCCCAGGGCCTGGAGGAACGCCTTCGCGAACGCCCCCAGATCGGGCGCCCCTTGCGACGTCACCACCCCTTGCGAGGTCACCTGCCCTTGCTTGCCGCCCGCGTCCGCCAGCGCGACCCCCGCGAACGCGGCCCCGCGCACGAGGTCCACCCCCTCCCCCGTCGCGCCCACCGTCTTGTAGTGCTTGAACGCCTCGTTCACGAAGTGCAGCGCGGCCCCGTCCTGGAGGAGCGCCTCCACGCTCGCCTTCCCACCGGGGATCAGCACCGCGTCGAACAGCACCGACGCGACCGTCGGCAGCGCCATCGTCACCGCCTCCGAGCCTCCCTCCGCCGTCTTCACCGCCCCCAGCCGCGGACCGACCACCTCCAGCTGCGCCCCGGCCGCCTCCAGCGCCGTCTTCACATCCTTCAGCTCGGCTGCGCTCACCCCATCGGCGACCAGCGCCGCCACCTTCCGGGTCGCCACCGACCCCTTCACGGTGTTCTCCATGCTCAGCGCGGGCGAAGGCGCCCCGGCCACCGCCGGCTTCGTGTTCCGCTTCCCCACGAACTTCACCGCCGCCTGCACGTCCACCCCGATGCCCTCGGCCACCATCTTGGCGAGGCCCATGTCCACCTCGACGAAGTTCGCCACCATCCGCTGGCGCACCTCCAGGCTCTCCACCTTGCCCAGCTCGAAGCGCGCCGCCTTCACGATGTGCTCCTTCTCCGGCGCCGACATGCTCACCCAGAAGAGCCGCGCCTGGCTGAAGTGGTCCCCGAAGCTCTCCGCCCGCTTCCGGATCTTCTCCCCCTCGACCCGCTCCGGGTAGTGCACGTACCCCCCGTTCGCCAGGTTCGCGAGGTGCGGGCACCCACCGCCCAGCGAGTTCACCGTGTAGTTTGCGCGGCGCCGCGGGATGCGGTGCTGGTGGAACCCGTCCTGCTGGTGGTTGTCGACCGGCGCCACCGGCTGGTTGATGGGGATCTGCGCGAAGTTCGGCCCCCCGAGCCGCGTGATCTGCGTATCGAGGTACGAGAACAAGCGCGCCTGCATCAGCGGATCGTCGGTCACATCGATCCCGGGGACCACGTTCGACACGCAGAACGCCACCTGCTCCGTCTCCGCGAAGAAGTTGTCCGGGTTCCTCGTCAGCGTCAGCTTCCCGACGCGCCGCACCGGCACCACCTCCTCCGGGATGAGCTTCGTCGCGTCGAGCAGGTCGATCCCGAGCTTCTCGGCATCGTCCTCCTCCACGATCTGCAGCCCCAGCTCGTACTCGGGGTAGCTCCCCTTCTCGATCGCCTCCCACAGGTCCCGCCGGTGGAAGTCCGGATCCTTCCCCGAGATCTTCTGCGCCTCGTCCCAGACCAGCGAGTGAACGCCGAGCAACGGCTTCCAGTGGAACTTCACGAACCGCGACCGCCCGTGCGCGTTCACCAGCCGGAACGTGTGCACCCCGAAGCCCTCCATCATCCGCAAGCTGCGCGGAATGGCCCGGTCGGACAGCGCCCACATCAACATGTGCGTCGTCTCCGTCTGGAGGGACGCGAAGTCCCAGAACGAGTCGTGCGCCGTCGCGGCCTGCGGCATCTCGTTGTGCGGCTCCGGCTTCGCCGCGTGGATCACGTCCGGGAACTTGATCCCATCCTGGATGAAGAACACCGGGATGTTGTTCCCCACCAGGTCGAAGTTCCCCTCGTCCGTGTAGAACTTCACCGCAAACCCGCGTACGTCCCGCACCGTGTCCGCCGAGCCGCGCGACCCCGCCACCGTCGAGAAGCGCACGAAGACCGGCGTCTTGCGCGCAGGATCCTGAAGGAACTTCGCCCGCGTCAGGTCGGCCAGCGACTCGTACACCTGGAAGTGCCCATGCGCCCCGGAGCCGCGCGCGTGGACCACGCGTTCGGGGATGCGTTCGTGATCGAACCGCATGATCTTCTCGCGAAAATGGAAGTCTTCGAGGAGCGTTGGTCCCCGCTCCCCCACCTTCAGCGAGTTGTCCGTGTCGTTGACCCGGATCCCCTGGTCCGTCGTCAGAAACCCTTCGCCTGCATTCTCACGATACGCCTCGAGCTGCGCGTCCTTCTTGTCGCTCGGAGCTCCCCCGGACGTACTGTTTCCCTGACTCATGACGATTCCTCCTCCTCCGCGCCCCACGCGAGGGGCGTCCTCCGGGCATCGCTGCACCGATGTCCGGCGAGGCGAGATCCTGCGCGGGCACAGCACCCGGCGCGATTGTGGAAATCCTGGCCTGCGCGGTGCGGAGCCCCCTGATTGACCTCCACTGTGCACGGAATCCCTCGTACCCTCCGCCTCTCGACCCCCTCCTTCCCCACCGCCCTCCATGTCCTTCCGCCCCTTGCGCCCCTTGCGCTCCCTTCGCCTCCCGTTGCTCCTCGCCGCCCTCACCGCGTGCGCCTCCCAGACGCCGCACCCGGCCGACCAGCGCCCTGCGACCGCGCCCCCCGCCATGGTCGCCGTCCCTCCCGACGCCGAGCAGCGGGAGACCGCGCAGGGCGAGCCCGCACAGGGCAGCAAGGTCCCCGTGAGCCGCGACGATCCCTCCTGGGGCAACCCCCTCGCCCCGGTCACCGTCGTCCTCTGGGGGGATTACGAGTGTCCTTTCACTGGCAAGCTCGCCCCCACCCTCCTCCAGCTCCAGGCCATCTACGGTCCCGACGAGCTGCGCATCGTCTGGAGGCACGACCCCCTCCCGTTCCACAAGAACGCCGCCCTCGCGCACATCGCCGCCGAGACCGTCTTCCGCATCGGCGGGCCCGCGGCCTTCTGGAAGTTCCACAACCTCGCCATGAGCAACCAGCGCGCGCTCACCCCCGAGAATTTCGAGGCCTGGGCCACCCAGGTCGACGTGCCGCTGCTCGCCTTCCGCGCCGGCATCCGACGACCCGAGCACGAAAGCAAGGTCGACCGCGACGTCGCTGAGGCCAGGCGCCTCGGCATCCTCGGCACCCCCGCCGCCTTGATCAACGGCGTCCTCCTCTCGGGCTTCCAGCCCCTCGATCGCTTCCGCGCCATCATCGACGAACAGCTCGACGAGGCCAGCGCCCTCCGGGCCCAGGGCGTCCCTCCGGCCCGCATCTACGCCCAGCTCTCCGACGCCCAGTTCGTCAACGCCGAGCCCGAAGCCGCGCACCCGGGCAAGGACGCCGCCGACACCACGCTCTGGAGCGTGCCCATCGACGGTTCCCCCATCCGCGGCAACCCGAACGCGCCCATCACCCTCGTCATGTTCGCGGGGTTCCAGTGCCCCTTCAGCGCGCGCGTCCTGCCGACCCTCGCAGCGCTCGACCAGCGCTACGGCGACAAGCTCCGCATCGTCTTCAAGCACGCCCCCCTCCCCTTTCACCAGCGCGCCATCCCGGCCGCGCAGTTCGCCCTCGAAGCGCAGGCCCAGAAGGGCGAAGCGGCTTTCTGGAAGGCCTTCGAACTCCTCTTCGAGAACCAGGAGCAGCTCGACGCCAAGGGCCTCGACGCCCACGCCAGAACCCTCGGCCTCGACGTCGCCGCCGTCCGGCGCGCCATCGCCACCGGCAAGCACAGCGCCCGCATCGAAGGCGACAAGGACCTCAGCGACGAGCTCGACGCCAGCGGCACCCCCCACTTCTTCATCAATGGCCGCCGCCTCGTCGGCGCTCAGCCCGAAGAAGCCTTCAAGGACCTCATCGACGAACTGCTCCCCCAGGCGCAAGCGCTGCTCGACGCCGGCATCCCGCCCGCGAAGCTCTACGACACCCTCCAGCTGGGCGTGAAGAAGGTCGCCTTCACGCGCATCCTCGCCCCCGCCGCGACCCGCACGCAGCCCGGCAAGGGTGCCCCCCTCGGCGCTCCGGTCACCATCCAGTTCTTCGGCGACCTCCAGTGCCCCTTCACCAAGCGCGTCCTGCCCACCCTCCAGCGGGTGCTCACCACGTACCCCGGCAAGGTTCGCCTCGTGTGGCGCCACCATCCCTTGCCCATGCACGACGAGGCTCCCCTCGCCGCGGCCGCATCGGTCGAAGCCTTCAAGCAGAAGGGCGACGCCGGCTTCTGGGCCTTCGTCGACCTCCTCATGGCGGACCAGTCGGCGCAGAACCTCGGTCGCCCCCAGCTCGAAAAGCACGCCGCCAGGGTCGGCCTCGACGTCGCCCGCTTCCGCGCCGCGCTCGACGCCGGCACCCATGAAGCCGCCGTCGACAGCGATCACCAGCTCGCCGCGCAGCTTCACATCTTCGGAACGCCCACCTTCGCGATCAACGACTACTACCTCTCTGGCGCCCAGGCGTTCACCACCTTCAAAAAGCGCATCGACAAAGCCCTCGGCCCCAAGGAGGCCATCGCCCCTGGCAGCATCCACGGCGAGCCGGCCCCCGCCCCGACACCTGCCCCCGCCCCCTCACCCCTCGCGCAGCTCGCCGCCGCCAAGGATGCCCTCGGCGCCAAGCACATCCTGGTCATGCACACCGGCTCCGTGCGCGCCCGGAACGACATCACCCGCACCAAGGCCGAAGCGCGTGCCCGCGCCGAGGCTGCCCTGAGGGCCGCGCGCGCCGGCACTGCCTTCGCCGACCTCGTAGCCCAGTACAGCGACGACGCCAGCTCCGCTCAGCGCGGCGGCGACCTCGGCCGCTTCGGTCGAGGCATGATGATGCGCGAGTTCGAGCAAGGCGTGGAGAGCCTCGGCGTCGGCCAGCTCGGCATCACCGAGACGCCCTTCGGCTTCCACATCATCCTGCGGACACACTGACTCCCGGCCACCCTGCGGCCCACGTACCCTCCGCCTCGACAACCCCTTCCCCAACGACGCCCATGCCCTTCCGACCCTCGCGCTCCCTTCGCCTTCCCTTGCTCCTCGCCACCCTCGCCCCCCTCGCCGCGTGCGCCCCCCAGACGCCGCCCCCGACCAGCCGGCGCCCGCCGACCGCGCTCACGGCCACGGTCGCCGTCCCGCCCGCCGTGGCGCAGCAGGAGATCGCGCAGGCCGAGCCCGAGCCGGGCGACAAGGTCCCCGTCCCCGTCGACGACCCTGCCTGGGGCAACCCCCTCGCTCCGGTCACCCTCGTCACCTGGGGGGACTACGAGTGCCCCTTCACCAGCAAGCTCGTCGCGACCCTCCTCCAGCTCCAGGCCATCTACGGCCCCGACACCCTGCGCATCGTCTGGCGGCACAACCCTCTCCCCTTCCACAAGAACGCCGTCCCCGCGCACGTCGCGGCCGAGACCGTCTTCCGCGTCGCTGGCCCCGACGCCTTCTGGCGGTTCCACCACCTCACCATGGCCAACCAGCGCACGCTCGCCCCCGAAAACTTCGACACCTGGGCCGCGCAAGCGGGCGCCCCGCTCCCCGCCTACCGCGCCGCCCTGGAACTCCGCGCGAACGCGAACAAGGTCGACCGCGACATGGCCGAAGCCAAGCGCCTCGGCATCACCGGCACCCCTGCCTCCTTGATCAACGGCGTCTTTCTCTCGGGCGCCCTGCCCCTCGATCGCTTCCGCACCGTCATCGACGAGCAGCTCGAAAAGGCCACCGCCCTCCGGTCCCAGGGCGTCCCTCCGACCCGCATCTACGCCCAGCTCTCCGACGCCCAGTACGTCTACCCCGAGCGTGCGGCCGCGCGCCCGACCAAGGAGGCCCCGGACACCACCGTCTGGAGCGTCCCCATCGACGGCTCCCCCATCCGCGGCAACCGGAACGCGCCGATCACCCTCGTCATGTTCGCAGAGTTCCAGTGCCCCTTCAGCGCGCGCGTCCTGCCGACCCTCGAAGCGCTCGAACAGCGCTACGGCGACAAGCTCCGCATCGTCTTCAAGCACACCCCCCTCCCCTTTCACCACCGCGCCATCCCGGCCTCGCAACTCGCCATCGAAGCCCAGGCCCAGAAGGGCGAAGCGGCCTTCTGGAAGGCCTTCAAGCTCCTCTTCGAGAACCAGAAGCAGCTCGAGGACAACGACCTCGACGCCCACGCCAGAACCCTCGGCCTCAACGTCGCGGCTGCCCGACGCGCCATCACCACCAGCAAGCACAAGGCCCGCATCGACGCCGACATGAACCTCGGCGAGGAACTCGCCGCCAGCGGCACCCCGCACTTCTTCGTCAACGGCCGCCGCCTCCTCGGCGCCCAGCCCGCGGAAGCCTTCACGGCCCTCATCGACGAGCTGCTCCCCCAGGCGCAAGCGCTGCTCGACGCCGGAACCCCGCCCGCGAAGCTCTACGACACCCTCCAGAAGGACGCGAAGAAGGTCACCCTCACGCGCATCCACGCGCCCGCCGCGACCCGCGCACAGCCGGGCAAAGGCGCCCCGCTCGGCGCCCCGGTCACCATCCAGTTCTTCGGCGACCTCCAGTGCCCCTTCACCAAGCGCGTCCTGCCCACGATCCAGGACGTGCTCACCGCCTACCCGGGCAAGGTCCGCGTCGTGTGGCGCCACCTCCCCCTCCCCTTCCACAAGGAGGCACCGCTCGCCGCCGCCGCATCCATGGAGGCCTTCAAGCAGAAGGGCGACGCTGGCTTCTGGGCCTTCCTCGATCGCCTCTGGCAAGACCAGTCCGCCCAGGGCCTCGGCCGCCCTCAGCTCGAACGGCACGCCGCCGCCGCCGGCCTCGACCTCCCCCGCTTCCGCGCCGCGCTCGACGCGGGCACCCACGACGCTGCCATCGCCCTCGACCAGCAGCTCGCCGAGCAGCTCCACCTCTCCGGCACGCCCGCCTTCGCGATCAACGACTACTACCTCTCCGGCGCCCAGCCGCTCGCCGCGTTCAAGAAGCGCATCGACAAAGCCCTCGGCCCCAAGGAGCCCATCGCCCCTGGCAGCATCCACGGCGAGGCGGCCCCTGCGCCTGCACCCGTACCCTCACCCGGCCCTTCACCCCTCGCGCAGCTCGCCGCCGCCAAGGACGCCCTCGGCGCCAAGCACATCCTCATCATGCACGTAGGCTCCATGCGCGGCCGCAACGACATCACCCGCACCAAGGCCGAAGCCCGCGCCCGCGCCGAGACCGCCCTCAAGGCCGCCCGCGCCGGCACCCCGTTCGCGGACCTCGTGACTCTGTACAGCGACGAACCCGGCGCCGACAAACGCGGCGGCGACCTCGGCCGCTTCGGCAAAGGCATGATGGTCCGCGAGTTCGAGCAAGGCGTGGAGAGCCTCGGCGTCGGCCAGCTCGGCATCACCGAGACCCCCTTCGGCTTCCACGTCATCCTGCGGACGCATTGAGACGTGCCGTCGCCGCTTCGGGCCTGACCTCGCCTACCCGCTCGCCGGCACGTCGCACGCTGCCACCGTCGCCTCCAGCGCAGCATCCAGCTCCCGCGGCTGCACCCCCAGCACCTCCCGGCACGACGTCGGATCCAGGAACAGCTCCCGCAGGAACAGGGACGGCAGCCCCGCCGTCTCCAGCCCGGGCTCCAGCCCCTTCACCCGGTACACGAGCCCTACCGGAGGCATCGCTGCGCGCAGCACCCCCGACGGCAACCGATGCGCCGACCGCGGTCGCCCCGTCACCCGTGCCAGCCGCTCCAGCAGCGCCCCCCAGCGCAGGTTCTCTTCCACCACCGGGTGACAGCCTCCCGCGGCCTCCCCGTCGCGTTCCAGCCCACCAGCGACCGCCTCCGCCACCTGCTCCACCGCCACCGCCGCCGTTCCCCCCTCTGGCGCCACGAGCGGCAGCCGCGACGCCGCGTAGGCCACCAGCGGCACCCACTGCGACCGCAGCCCGGACGCCGCCCCGAAGATGAACGGCAGCTCCAGCACCGTCACCCGCACCTCGCTGCCGGCCGCTTCCATCGCCGCCCGCACCTGCTCCACCCGGCTCCGGATGTACGGATGCCGCTCGGGCAGCTCCAGCTCGGGCCAGCGCCGCGTGAAGTGCGTGAAGTACGACCCCAGCACCACCACCCGCTTCACCCCTGCGGCGCGCCCCAGCGACACCAGCCGCACCACGGGCACCACGTTCGCGGCGTGCAGCACCGGGTAGGCTGGCGCTGGCACCAGCGTCCGGTCATCCACCCCGGCGGCGAACACCACCCCCTCGCCGCCGACCAGCAGGTCCGCCACCTCCCCGTCCGTGGCGTGCTGCGCGTCGAGCACCCGGTGCGTCACCCCTTCGGGCCACGCCGCCCGCACCGCCCGCCGCGTCACCGCGACCACCTCGTGCCCTCGCCGGACCAGCTCCTCGACCACATGCTGGCCAACGAATCCCCCCCCACCGACGACGACGATCCGCATCCTTCCAGACAAGGCCCCCCCCGGCGGAACTGCAAGCAGATCCGCTCTCCTCCCTCGTCAGCGGGACGCCGTGGTCAGCCGCGCATCGTTTCGATTGGACTCGTCCCGTGCCGACGGGACGCCGTGGTCAGCCGCGCATCGCCTTGATTGGACTCATCCGTGCGGCCTGCACCGCCGGCAAGAAGCCGCCGAAGAGACCCATCACCACCGCGATGGCCAAGGACCCCACCAGGATCCCTGGCGTCGGCTCGAACGTGAACACCATCTCCGAGAAGCTCGAGAAGTTCACCATCGAGAACCGCACCATGCCCATCGCCAGCGAGCCGAGCGCGCCGAGCCCGCCGCCGATCAGCGCCAGGACCGTCGATTCGAGCAGGAACGAGATCAGGATGCTGAACCGCGAGAACCCGAGCGCCCGCAAGGTCCCGATCTCCCGCTGACGGTTCGCGATCGACCCGTACATGGTGATCATCGCCCCGATCATCGCGCCGATCGAGAACAGGAACGCGATGCTGATCCCGAGGGCGCCGATGAACATGTTCATCCCCTCGGACTGCTTCTCGTAGTACTCGAGCTCGCGCTGCACCTCGAGGCCGAGCTGCTGGTTCTGCTCGATGGACGCCTTGAACCCGTCGAACTTCGTCGGCGAGATCAACCGCGCGCGCACCACGGACACCGACCCTTCGCGCCCGAACGCCGAGCCCACGGTGTGGACGTCGCCCCACACCTCGGACTCGAACGACGACCCCTCGTCCGAGAAGACGCCGACCACGGTCACCGGCCGGTTCTTCCGCAGCTCGAACTTCCCGCCCAGGGTCAGCCCCTCGAAGCGCCCCATGATCGCCTTGCCGACGATCACCTCGTCGCTCCCGGCTTGCGCCGGCCGGCCCTCGATCACCTTCACCGCCGGCCGGAACGCCATCACGTCGTCCGGCACCCCGCGCACCTGCACGTTCGACAGCCCGTCCGTGCCCAGCTTCTTCAGCAGGATCACCATGGCGATCTCGGCCACCCCGTCCGGCTTGCCGTCGCCGCGCTTCGCCACGTCGGCGTTGGCCAGGATCAGGTTGATCTGCTGCTCTTCGATGCTGCTCGCCAGCTCTGCGTCGGAGCCCTTGCGCAGCACGATGGCCACATCCGGCTGCCCCGACCGGCCCAGCGTCCGCTCGATGCTGTTCGCGAGCATCATCACCGATGCGAACACGAACACCACCAGACCCAGACCCGCGGCCGTCGCGGCGGTCGTCGCCTTCCGGACGGTCAGGTTCCTCAGGTTGTATGCGACCGGGATCATGCCACCCTCCGCAGCGCGTCCGTCACCGAGAGCTTCGCCGCCTGGTACGCAGGGATCAACGACGCCAGGAGCGACAGCCCGATCGCGAGCAGCACCGCCAGCACCATCGTCACCGGACCGATGCGGAAGTACGGGAACATCCCGCCCATGTTCTCTTCGAGGAACCGCCCGAACATCAGCTCCACGAGCGGGTACGAGATCGCGAGCCCCACGATGCCGGCCGCGACGCCCACGGTCAGCGCCTCACCCAGGATGAAGATCCGCACGTGCTTCGGCTGGAAGCCCACGGCCCGGAGCACACCGTACTCCCGCGTCCGCTCCCGGACCCCCATCGCGATCGTGTTCCCCAGGATCATCATCATGATCAGCAGGATGATCACCGACACCGCGTCGAGCGCCGACAGCATCGCCGAGAACATCGCCATGAACGACATGTTCATCGCCCGCTCGCTCATCGTCGCCGTCTGCACGTCCTTCTCGTCGAAGATCTTGTCGATCGCCGCGCTCACCTCGGCGCTCCGCGTCGGGTCGTCGAGCCGCGACGCGATCCAGGCGATCTGGTCGCGCTCCTTCTCCGGGATCGAGTCGTTCATGTACTCGTAGTGGAAGAAGAACTGCGACTGGTCGATCGACCGGCGCGTCGCCGTGTAGATCCCCGACACGTTGAACTGCCACTCCCCGGGGAAGATCGTCCCCGCGAGCGTCACCCGGTCGCCGATCTTGAGGCCCATCTTCTTCGCAAGCGCCGCGCCGACGATCGCCCCTTGCCGGTCCGCGAGCCAGCGGTCCTTGTCCTCGGCCGAGACCACCATCTCGTCGTACACGTCGAAGAGGGACTTCGACTCGACGGCCATGTTCGCGAAGAAGTTGTTCTTGTCCTTCGGGTCCACGCCGCCGAACCACTGCATGGCGCACACGTGCTTCACCCCGGGCACCTCCCGGATGGCGTCGGCGTAGCGCTTCGGCAGCGGCATGATCATCGAGATCTTGTGCCGCGTCGCGATGCGGTCCTTCGCCGCGAACTCGATCGCCGCGTTCCACGACGAGACCACCGTCTGGATGAACACGAACGCGAGCACCGCGACCGACGCCCCGAGCACCGTGAAGACGGTGCGGAACTTGTTGCGGAGAAGGTTCCGCGCCGCGATGGAGACCAGGTTCACGACAGGTTCCCCTTGTCGAGCCGGTGGGTGATGGTCGCCCGCTCCGCGGCTTGCGGATCGTGGGTCACCATCAGGATGGTCTTGTTGAACTCCTTGTTCAGCTTCTCCAGCAGGGCGAGGATCTCGTCCGCGCTCTTCCGGTCGAGATCACCGGTCGGCTCGTCGGCGACGATGATCTTCGGGTCGTTCACGATCGCCCGCGCGATCGCCACCCGCTGCTCCTGACCACCGGAGAGCTGGCGCGGGTAGTGGCCCATCCGCTCCTCCAGCCCCACCACCCGGAGCGCCGTCTGCGCCCGCTTCTTCCGCTCACCGCGCGACAGGTTCGTCAGCAGGAGCGGCAGCTCCACGTTCTCCACCGCCGTGAGCACCGGCATCAGGTTGTACGCCTGGAAGATGAACCCCATCGTCCGCGACCGGAACGTCGCCAGCGCGCCATCGCTCATCGTCGACAGCTCTTGTCCGGCGACCCGCGCGCTCCCCTTCGACGGCCGGTCCAGGCCCGCGATCAGGTTGAGGAGCGTCGACTTCCCCGACCCCGAGGGCCCCATCAGCGCCTCGTACGACCCCTCGGCGATGTCGAGATCGATGTTGTCGAGCACCACCACGGGCTCCTTCTCGCGGAAGTAGGTCTTCCCGACCCCGTGCAGCTCCACGATCGGCTTCTTCGCCGCCCCACTCTGCGCCTCGCTCATCAGCTCCCCTTTTCCTTCTCTTTGATCTTCTGACCGTCCGCGAGATCGGCCGAAGGATTCGACACGAGGCGCGTCCCGGGCGCCGGACCTTCGAGCAACTCGAACCCACCAGGCGCCGGACCGCCCAGCTTCACCGGGGACAGCTTCACCAGCCCCTGGTCCACCACGAACACCGCCTTCGCCCCCATCCGCTCCACGACCGCGCTCTCCGGCACCACCCGCTTCGGGGGTTCCTTCATCGCTTGCTCCGAGAGCGCTTCGCTCAGGAAGCTCACCCGTGCACTCATCTCCGGCAGCACGTTGGTGGTCGTGTCCGTGAACTTCACCTTCACCGGGACCGTCGCCTTCGCGCGGTTCACCCGCTTACCGATCTCCAGCGTCGTGCAGCGGTGCCGCTTCGACGGGTAAGCGTCGAGCACCACCTCACAAGGCTTTCCAGGCTCCACGAGGTGCAGCCGCGACTCGGGCACGTCGGTCTCCACGACCAGCGAGTCGAAGTCGGCGATCTCCAGCAGGAAAGGCCGCTCGAGGAAGATGCTCTCCCCCACCTGCGGCGGCTTGGTGATCACCGTCCCCTTGATGGGCGCCAGAATCCGCCGGTCCATGAGCCCGACCCGGAGGCTCTCCACCTCCGCCGCCTGCGCCCGCACCTCGGCCTCCGACGCCTTCGCCGCCTCTTCCAGGGCCCGCAAGCGCGCCGACATGTCCTCCAAGGTGGCCCTGCCGGTCACGTTTCGCTCGACCAGCGCCCGCTCCCGCTCCACCTGCTGCTGGACCTCGGTCAAATTCGCCCGGGAAGCCGAGGCCCGCGCTCGGGCCGCCGCCACCCGCGCCTGCGCCGAGTTGATCGCGCTGCGCTGGTCCAGGTCGTCGAGTTCCGCAATCAAATCGCCCGCTTTGACGACATCCCCCTCCTCCACGAAGACCTTGGACACCCGCCCGGGGATCCTCGACCCCACGCGCGAGCTGACCTGCGGCACCACGTAGCCGGTCGACGTCACCGTCACCGAGGCCTGCGCCGGCGAGACCAGCGCCACCTCCGTAATGGCGATCTCTGTTTTGAATATTGCACTTTGCGCCCGGGGAACTGCGTAGACACCGATCCCGGCCACCGCCCCGAGCCCCACCAGCACGATCAACAGCGTGGTGAGGGGGTTGCGACGATCCGGGTCGACTTCCCGCTGAATCCTGAGCGACGCCAGATCCGAGCTGAGCTGATCGGACATCGCGGCGGCGTCTACCATTTTGCCACAGCAGCACCAACCATTCCGTTCAGTAAAATCCTCACGTCACGTGACGTTCCACTGAGTTTCACCAAAGGAGGAAATCCAGAGCCCTGTCCCCACAAGGGAAACGCGACGTTGGCTCAACCTGGCATGTCACGACCCGAGGTCCATGTTGGCGGGATCGCCTGCACCGAAGGCGTAAGATGACAACGACTGTCAGGATGGCGGCGCCCCTTGACATGCGCACATGCAGCATATGTACACGCGCCCGTGACGGCGCACGCTCCTGCTCACGCAGCGCTCTGGATCACCGCGGGTGACGTCGGCTCATAGCGACACCGCAGCGCCATGAATGACGCGCCTCCGAGCCTCTCCATGTTCGGGCCTCTCTATGCCGGAACGGATTCGACGCCGCGGCAACGTCCACATGCCGAAACGGATTCGACGCCGCGGCGGCAGCCACACGCCGTCACGGCAGGAGGACGCGCAATCGAAGGATTCGACCCGCAAAACCGCGACGAACGGGCATGAGGCTCCGGAGCGCCATGACGCCCCGGAGCACGTGCCCCTGCCGTGCGAATCAGGGCACCGTATCTCTGAAGGCGACGGCAGCACCGCGCAGCGCCGCGACCTGTGAATCCACCTGCGCTGGCGTCAGAATCGTGTCTTTGGCGAAGTACACCCAGTCCGTCTCCTGGAAATAAGCGCGACTGCTGCTCTGCGCCGTGTCGATCTGGTCGTACCAGACCTGGAAGGCGAGGAACTGGTTGGTCTCTGGAGCGAACATCGCCGCGTGGGTGAACTTCGGCGCGCCCCCGTCGATGAAGTAGACGATGCCGCTCGTGGAGACCTGCAAGACGAGCGTGTGCCATCCGTTGTGGCTCGCCGAGATCAGGTCCGAGCGCTTGTCCACGTTCTGCACCGAGCCAGCCGTCTCCCATGACGTCAGCCACATCGTCGCCACATTGCCTTGGCCCCAGCCGCCATTGGGCATGTATTCGAAGTCCTGCTCCGAATAATTCGGATCGGTGGCCGACGACGACGTCCACGGGGTGATCGTGAAGAAGGTCTCGATCGGCTTGTCCGCGTAGAAGCGGCTCCCGTGGAGCGGCGCATCGTTGAAGCGCATCCGGCTCGCGTAGGTCCCGAACCGGAACTTCCGGTCGTCGGAGATCACCTCGGCTTGCGACGTCCCCGCGCTCGTCCCGTTCGTGCTGCCTTGAAGCCGCATCAGCCGGTTCGATCCATTCGCGGGGTCGGTCACCATCGACACATTGGACGTCGACCATTGCGCGCCGCTGATCCCTGGCCCGCCCCCGCCGCTGCGCACGTTCCAGCGATTGAGGAAGTTCGCGTCCGTGTTGCCGGTGTACGTGAAGTCGTCGAAGAACTCCTGCGCCACGGTGACCGGGCCGCCCCCTGGCGGCGTCCCGCCCCGCACGCCTCCCGTGGGCGCCGAGCCGACGTCGTGCACCGTGATGCGACTCCAGGCGCCGAACGCCGTCTGGTTCGCGTACGAGTAATCGTTGGTCTCGTCGACGTTCACCCCGCCGAAGGTGATCCCCAGGTCGACCGGCAAGGTCGTCGCACCCGGCGCCAGGCTCCCTGCCCCGCTCGTGAATCCGATCTCCACGTACCGGTCCGCGCCCGACAGCGACACCGTGTGCACACTCGTCGTCAGGTTCGGGCAGGGCGAGCTACCCCACCACCAGCACGCCGAGTTCACCGTCGATGCGCCATCACGGGTGAACCAGTAGCGCACCACGATGCTGCTCAGCGGGATGGCCGAGGCCGTGTCGTTGCGCAGGCGAATGCCCGCCTCGATGATGCCGTCGTACGGCGCGGCAGCGTCGTAGTTCAGGTATTCGACCGTCAGGTCCGTCGGCCCCGCGGCGCTCGTCTTTGGCTGCGCCACCAGCCCTGGAATCAGCAGCGACACGACCGCCAGCGCACGCAGGGCGACACGCCCTCGCCTCCCGCCAGACCCCTGCCCGAGGGTCCCTGCGGAACGCTCGTTCACTCGCTCGAAACCCTCACTCACCTGCACCAGACGCTTGCTCACTCGCTCGAAACGCTCGTTCATGCCGTTCATCCCCTCGCCGTTTTCGGCCTCGCCACGCAGGCGAACGGGGGTGAGCGCCATGCTTCCGCCATTGAACGGTGCATTCACCGCCTTCACCTCACCCCCGCAATCCATGCAGGTCCGGCACTATGGACGAGAGCAATGGCTTTTCCAAGCAACACCCCCGATCGCGCGGCCGTTTCATCCCTGCATGTAGCCAGTGTCCCGGCAGCACCCGAGCAGGTGTGCGCCTCTGAATTCGTGAAGGGGCAAAGGCGAGCAACGCATACCCGCACGACGCTGCGAGGCGGGACGGGGGCTTGCGGATGGCCCCTTCGGGAACCACGGCTGCACTTGTGAACCCCGCCCGCTCCGCGACAGCTCCCCGCGTCCACCGGCGCTCCGCCGCCCCTCTCGCCGCCTTGCTCCTGTCGACCCTGGTCGCAGGGTGCAACCGGGACGAACAGGCGCTGGCCAGCGAGCGCTCCTCGTCCCCCTTCCGGCTCGAGCTACCCGGCCTCTCCCGCCTCTTCCCGGCCACCGCCACCGAGGTCGCGGTCCCGGGCGACTTGCCCGCCTTCGTCGTGCGCGGCGCGGACGGCGGCTGCCCTCGGATGGTGTTCCTCAGCGGCATGTGCTCGCACGGCCTCGGCTACATCCAGTCCTTCCAGGCGGCGGCCCGCGACCACGGCGGCGTCCTCGCGCTGCAAGGGGACACCGCGTGCAGCGCCGACGGCGCGTTCCGCAAGTACTCCTTCGACCTCGACAAGCAGGACGCCCGCATCCAGGCGGCCCTCGCCACGTGCGGCGGCAAGGCCGAGGACCTCGTGCTCGCGGGCTACTCGCAAGGCGCCTACGTGGCGGAGCGCCTCGCCGAGCGCTGGCCCGAGCGGTACACCCGGCTGGTGCTGATCGGCGCGCCCACCACCCCGTCGGCAGCGCGACTCCGGAAGCTGCGCGGCGCCGTGCTGGTGAGCGGCGAGCACGACGCGAAGTACCGGATGAAGGACGGGACGAAGGCCCTCGAGGCGGCCAAGGTCCCGGCGATGTACCTGGAGATGCCCGGCGCAGGCCACGGCCAGATGACCGAAGCCGAACGGACGATGGACGAAGCCCTCACCTGGCTCGACGAGCACGCGCGCGCGGCGCCTTGACCACGCCGGCCCAGCCCCGGTCCGCGTCACCGTCCGGCCCCCCATCCCCCGTCCCCCCTCGCTGCCTTGTCGTCCTCGGGATGACATCGACCCGTCCCCTTCACTGCCTTGTCGTCCTCGGGACGCCATCCACCCGTCCCCTTCACTGCCTTGTCGTCCTCGGGACCACAGCACGCCGTTCCCCCCTCGCTGCCTTGTCGTCCTCGGGACGCCATCCACCCGTCCCCTTCACTGCCTTGTCGTCCTCGGGACCACAGCACGCCGTTCCCCCTCGTTGCCTTGTCGTCCTCGGGACGCCATCCACCCGTTCCCCTCGTTGCCTTGTCGTCCTCGGGACGCCATCCACCCGTTTCCTCCTCGCTGTCGTGTCGTCCTCGGGACGCCATCGATCCGTTCTTCTCGCTGCCTTGTCATCCTCGGGACCACAGCACGCCGTCCCCCTCGCTCTCCCTTCATCGCCAGGAGCCGAGCACGCCGTTCATCCCCCCCTCCTCTCCCTTCCAGGGCTGGCCCTCCTCATCGCCCCCCTCGTCACCTCCGGTGTCCTCGGTTCGAGCTCCCGTCTCCTCGCTGCCCACGGAGACACGGGCGGCGCCACCGCCACCGTGGACCGAAACGATCTCCCAGAATTCTCGGAGACTTACGCTGCGTGGAGCGCGCCCGTCGCGCCGCGGCATCACGGCACCTTCCTCCACCTGGCCGCCGGTGCACCCTTCATTGCATTGGCCGAGCGACGCGCTGGCAATTCCATTCCGGCGCGAATCCAGTTCGTAACGCAATCAGCGTTCCACCGCTCGCGCGGGGGCAGGTGTCGAAATTCCGACAGCGCACACCCAGGACGTGGCCCAACGCATCTTGTATGCCGAAGCCACTGGCATGAAATGCAGGGGACGCCATTTACAACCTGCCAGACGCGGCTCACATTGGTGGCCCGTTGGATGACCCGGGCGGCGCGGCCCAGGGCACCATCCCCAACCTGGAGGAGCGAGCGGTGGCTGGTCCGACTGATCCCGACGTTGGCGAGATGCACATCGACGCCAGAGGCGTCTTACTCAAGGCGGTTCACGTGGAGAATCGCAGCAAGATTCTCAAGCTGAGGGGCGAGGCAGAGGAGGTGATGGAGGCCATCCTTCTCCTCACCCCGGACGACATCGCGCAAGCAGGTCTCCATCCCGACGATATCGACGACCTGCGCGCCCTCATTCTGGAACACCGTCGGGCAATGAGGTTCTTCAAGGCGGCCGAAAGGATGGCCGACAAGCTGCGGCAGACGACGCTCGCGCACGGGCACGAGATCGCCGGGCGCATCAGCGAGATCGCAGCGCAAGGGCAGCGGAGAGCGCGGCGCTCACCCGAGCGAAGCGGCATCCTCGACGCGCTGATGCCGCTCATTCGCTACCAGGCGGCGCCAGCGAAGCGAAGCTGGGTCACCCGGCTGAAGAACCAGGGGAGCCTCCCCGACGAGGCGCCGGAGAGCGCCATGCCGACGAGGGCCATGCCGACGAGGGAGGAAGAGGAGCCGCAGCCTGCGTCGCAGGTGGGCTGAAGCCGCTCCAGAAGATTCAGCAGACGCCGCCGACGAGGCGGTAGGGTCACCGACGGGCGCGACCGGGGGGGGACGTCTGTCGGTGACCCCTTTTTTTGTCGGGCGATCGCGGGACGCATGAGCGCAACGACCGCAGGCACGCCGACGGTTTCGTGCGGGTGGATGGGGGAGGTCGCGGCGCTCCCCTACGATGCCGATCATGAGGCATTCCACGCAGCGGCTCGGGAGCAAGCCGCTGGCGTGGGGTCCGCTGCGGACGGCGCTGAGCATGGCGCTGAGCATGGCGCTGAGCATGGCGCTGGTGACGCTGACGGGGTGCAGTCCTGCCATCGGCCCGAGGACGGCCGATCTGGTGCCAGCGGGAGGGTTCGGGGTGAGCGCGGGCGTCGCGGCGTGGTCGTTCGGGACGGGGTGGCTGGGCGCCGAGAACGAGGCGGCCAGGGGGCGCGCGCGGCGGGAGTCGACGGGCGGGATGGAGGTGCCGGAGGACGATGCGATCGTCGATACGGTCCTCTCGGTGGCGCTGCCGCTGGAGGTGGCGCTGCGCTACGGGCTGACGTCGTGGCTGGAGGCGGGGGCGTCGGTGGGGTTTCAGCGGGTGGGTGGGGAGGCGCGCATCGGGCTGGTCGACGAGGATCGGGGGCACCCGCTGTCGGTGACGCTCTCCGGCGGGGGGTACTACAGCGCCGTGGGTCAGGGGCCCTGGGGGCGCGTCGGGGTGGATGCGAGCATGCGGTTCGGGTCGCTGGCGCCGCTCGTGAATGTCTACGTGAGCCACGGGGCGAGTTCGCACAGCGCGATCGTCGATCAGCCAGGGGACGAGGATTGCCAGGAAGAGGCGCCGTTCATGCCGTGCGGTGTGCTGGTGTTCACGCGGTCGAACGAGACGCGGTTGTCGGCGGCGCTGGGGGTCGGGTTCAGCAAGAGCCCGGAGGTGGCGTTCACGTTCGGCGTGGTGCCGCATGTGGTGCTGGGGCACGCAAGCATCGGCGGGGAGCGGCTGGACCCGGGCCGGGCGGTGCTGCACGAGGCGGGCTTGCACGTGATGGTCGGGGTGCAAGCGCCGGGGTGGTGAAGCGCTCGAAGCGGGTTCCGGGGGCCGTCGATGGACGGTAGTCTGGCCCACGGAGGTGCTCGATGAGGTCGATCGCAGCAGGGATGGCCATCGCGCTGGTCTGCACGGGGTGCAACGGCTCGTCCAACGGAGGCAGCGCGACGTCGGGCGCTCTGATCGGGCTGCACTCGCTGGGCGTCAACGCCGGGTGGGAGCTGCGCGAGATGGCGCCGCTCACGGGGTCGTCGACGCTGATGGGGAGCCTGACGGGCGCCGATGGGGTGGGTTACGGCATCTCGGCCCTGGACCCGTTGAGCGGTCACATCTACCAGGTGGGACTCCAGGGAAGCGGGGATGCGCTGATCACCCTGGATGCGGCGACGGGGCAGGTGGTGCGGGTGGTGCCGCTCGACATCCGGGTCGCGTCGATCGAGGTGGATCCGCTCGGGCACGTGCTCGGGCTGCACTGGAACGGGTCGGAAGAAGAACTGCGGGCGATCGATCCGGTGACGGGGGCAAGCACGGTCATCTCGGTGGTGCCCGAACTGAACTGGCTGCGTCCGGGGATGAGCACGGCAGATCTCGGGGCGGGCATCTACTACCAGCTCGGGACCGAGGCGACGGACAAGGGGATCCGGCTGTTCGCGATCGACATGCTGACGGGCGCGTTGCTGCACAGTCCGCGGCTGGATGCGGACGTGGTGAACATCGAGGTCGACGGCGATGGTCGGGTGCTGGGGTTCTTCTGGACGGGTACGCGGGAGGAGCTGCGGGAGGTGAACCCGCAGACGGGCGCGACGACGTTCATCGCCGACATCCCGGGGATGGAGCTTCTCGAGCCGGGGGTGAGCGCGCTCGATCCCGTGGCGGGCACGATCTACCAGACCGGGAGCTCGTGGGCCGACAGCGAGCTGCGGCTGTTCACGCTCGACACGACGACGGGTGCGCTGCTCGGGTCTCCCGTGATGGACAGCCGGATGCTGAACATGGAGGTGGTGCTGGGGCCGTGAGGATGCGTGGGGCGGCGCCGACCTCGCGGGCGCGCTGCGGGCGGCGCTGGCGTCGCAGGCGCGATGAGACGGCGCCCAGGCTCGTAGGCGCGCAGAAACGACGCTGGAGGGTTCAGGAGGCCGAAGGGGCGGCGCCGACGTCGTAGGCGCGCTGGTAGCCGGCTTCGAGGTCGGTGATGGTGAGGCGGACCAGGCCGTGCTTGGTGATGGCGTACTCCTCCTGGATGAGGGGGCCGTCGCCAGGCAGGCGCTGGACGGGGACGTCGGCGAGGCGGGTGCCCGGGTTGCGGGCGTTGCGGTCGAAGGGGAAGTAGACGGCGTCGAAGGCGGTGATCTCGCCGTGGGGGACGCCCTGGGGGTCGAGGTCGCCGCACTCGACGAAGCGGTAGCGGCCGACGTTGTGGGCCGCGCGGTAGACGCGGCGGTGGACGGTGGCGGGGTCGTGACGGCCCGGGACGCGGGCGTCGCGGCCAAAGATGGGGTCGAAGACGACGTCGCGGCCGCTGTCGCTCTCGCGGAAGACGCCGAAGTGGCGGGAGAGGCGGTCGGAGAGTTCGAAGCCGGCGTCGTCGTCGACGGCGATGGCGAGGCCGATGGCGACGGCGGCGGAAGGGTACGGGGAGCGGTGGACGCGGCGGCCGAAGACCTCGCGCAGGACGCGGCCGACGACGGGCAAGGAGCTGGCGCCGCCGACGACGTAGATGCCGGCCAGCTCGGTGAGGGCGTCGTCGGTGCGGCTCTTGGCTTCGAGGTGGGCCATGACGGGGTGCATGGCCTCGATGCTGCGCTGCACGAGGGGGAGGCAGCGGTCGTAGTAGTCGGCGACGGAGGCGGTGACCTCGGGGGCAGGGGCGAGGTCGCCGAGGCAGCTCTCCAGGTCGATGACGATGCGGCGGGAGCTGGGGTTGAGGCGCTCCTTGGCTTCGCGGCACTGCTCGACGAGCAGCGCCAGGGCGCGGTGGGGGAGGCCGCCGCGGGTGAGGCCGACCTGCTCCAGAATCAGGTGGACGAGCGCAGCGTCGAAGTCGTCGCCGCCGAGCTGAGAGGAACCGGAGGTGGCAATCGCTTCATGGCGGCGCCCCGTGATGTGAACGAGGGAGGCGTCGAAGGTGCCACCGCCGAGGTCGTAGACCACGATGTGCTCACGGCGGGAGGTGAGGGTGTTGTGGTAGCGGTGGCTGTACTCGAAGCCGGCCGCCGAGGGCTCGTTGAGCAGGGCGGTGACCTCGAAGCCGGCGCGGTGGAAGGCGTCGAGGGTGATGAAGCGCTGCGCGCCGTGGGCATTGGCCGGGGTGGCGACGACGGCGACGAGCTGCTCGTCCCGCTTGACGGACGGGCGGTTGGAACGGGTCAGGATGGCTTCGCGCAAGGAGCCGAGGAAGCGGGCGATGAGTTCGACGCCGGAGAGGGTGGTGCTGCCGAGCTCGACCTGGAAGTCCGGGGAGGTGCGCGGGCCCGAGAGGAGGCGCTTGAACGAGCGGAGGACGGTCCACTCGGGATCGGCAGCGACCTCGAGGGCGTCGAACCCGAACCGCAGCTCGCCGCGGCGCTCGGCGATGACCGAGGGATACCAGTCGACGGGGTTGCCGCTCTCGTCCTGGAAGCTCAGGACCGGGTAGTTGCCCCGATCGCTGCAAGCGACGACGGTGCGGGTGGTTCCAAAATCGATGCCGAGGCGCATGACGCACCGAGCCTAACCTGGCCCGCTGCGGAAGGCACGATTGTGGCAAGTTTCGTGGTCACCGAGGCAATGGCTGAGCCCCTTCGGAGGGCGCGCGGCGACGCCCGCAAGCCCTCCGCCGTTCGAGGTCAGTGGGGCGGGGGCAGCGTGCCATGGACGCGGTAGCAGACGCGCAGGTAGGGGCGGTGTTCGAGCGCGCTGTGCTCGCTGCTCCAGAAGGCGTGGCGCTTGCCCGCGGTATCGATGACGAAGCCGTGATCATTGCGATTCCGATCGCGCCGCCATTCGGCGACGGTATCGGTGACGTCGACCACGTGGTGACCTTCGCCGAGCACGGTCTGGAACGAGGCGATTTCCTCGGGTTCGTAGGCTTCTTCGAAGCTGTTCCAGGTCACGTCGTTCTCGTCCCACGCGGCGAGGATGGGGTGGATCCTGATGGTGCTTTCGCGATCGGTCCACGCTTGCGAGAGGCCGAGTTCGGCCTTCGAGATCTCGACGCCGCGCGGTAGGTCGGAGAGGTCGAAGCCGACGAGGGCGAGCTTGCGTTGCTCGATCTCGCCCGCGCTGATGTTGTCGGAGGCGCCGTCGTTGTAACTGGGTGCGCTGAGATAGACGGTGGCATCCTGGGCGTGGCCATGCTCTCCGCGCCGGTAGGTGTCGCACCGGAGCGGGTTGGTGGCCAGGCCGTGGTTTCCCAGCGTCACGTCGAGGGGAGGCACCTGCAGCACGCCCCTGTCGAATGCGGGACCAGGGAGATCGCCACCCCTGTCGACGGGGTCGTCGCTCGCGCCGAGAAGGTCGGAGTCGTCGGCTTCCATGGTGCACGCGCCCACGGAGAGGGCGACGGGGATCATGGCGAGCACGAGGATGGATGAGTTCCGCTGCATCATCGCTGCAATCTCCTGGATGAGGGGCAGAGGCTGGAAAAGCCTCCTCTTCAGCGAGTGCCTATGGCAACCGACAGACCAGTACGGATTGGGCACGATGGGGGCACGTCGGGGGCGAACACGACCATGAAGCCGCTCGGCCCCCGAGATCGCAGCGGATGCGGCGCGTGCAGCGCGTGCAGCGCGTGGTTCAGTGAGGCGGCATGGGCGTCCCGTGAGGAGGCGTCACCGGGATGAGGGGCCCACGGAGATGCCGGCGGTGCGGCTCGTGGTGCGGGGTGCGGGTGTGCGGCGGCCCGATGTGGATGAGATGCCGGCGGAGGTGCTCGCGGGTCATCTCGGGGAGTCGGACGGGCTGCCCGTGAAGCCGGCCGGGCTCCTCGCGGGGCGGCGTCGTGCTGGGCTCGCGGGGGTTCGTCCTGAGCCCGCGAGGCGGCACGATGGTGATGCCCGCGAGGCAGACGCGCAGGAAGGGTCGATGCTCGATGCGCTCGCTCTCGCTGCTCCGGAAGGCGTGGCGCTTGCCGGGGACGTCGATGACGAAGCCGTGGTGCTCGTGGCCATGGCGGGGTCGATGGTGCCGCCACGTCTCGAGATGCTTCGTGACGTCGACCTCGTGGTGGCCTTCGCCATGATGGGTCATGAAGCTGCCGAGGGGCTCATGTTCGTGGCCGTCGCCGAAGTTGTGCCAGGTGACCTCGTGCTCGCGCCAGGCGTCGCGGATGGCGTGCACGGTGACCGGCGTCTCGCTGTCGGTCCACGTCTGCCAGATGCCGAGGTCGGCGCGCTCGATCTCCACGTCGTCGTCGAGGTCGGAGAGGTCGAAGCCGATCAGCGCGAGCTTGCGCCGCTCGCCCTGGCCTGCGCTGATGGTCTCGAGCTCGCCTTCGTTGTAGTCCGGCGCTTCGCGGTGGATGGTCGCGTCCTTCACGTGACCATGCTCTCCGCGGCGGTAGATGCGACAGCGACTCCCGTGGTGCGGCGTGGGCTCTCTCTCCCGGTCCGTCTGCGTGCCGCGGGGAGGCGTCATGCCGGGCGGCTCGTTCCGCCGGTCGATCGCGTCCTCGTTCTCTTCGACAGCCTCGGTCTCGTCGACATCCATGGCGCAGGCACTCATGGCGAGCGCAACGGGGAGCACGGAGAGCGCGAGAAGGCGTGAGTTCCGCTGAAACATCGGTGCAGTCTCCTTGTCGACGAGGCAGGGTCGGGGGCACCTCCTCGCCGGGAGAGCCGCTTCGCAACCCACAGACCAGGACCGCTGGGAACGATGGGGGCATGTCGAGGGCGGACAGGGCCGTGGCTTCCAGGCTGGCGAGATCCGGGAGAGGCGGGGGATCGTGGGGAGGGAGCGCGACGAGGAGGAAGCTGGGGGCGACGAGGAAGCTGGGAACGAGGGCGAACGCGAGCGCGCGCGTGGACGGATGGGAGGGGCGGCGCGTGGCGCGTGGCGCGCGGAGCGTGGCGTGTGGAGCGAGGTGCGGGGTGCGGGGTGCGCGGAGCGTCAGTGTTTGACGAGGGACGCCGGCACGTCGATGAGGCAGGCGCGGAGGACCTCGGAGAGGGTCTTGGCCTGCGGATCGAGGCGCGAGGAGGCGCCGACGCCATCGCCGAGGATGCCGCGGATGACGAAGTTGAGCGCGAGCAGGTTGGGAAGCTCGTAGCGCTCGACGGCGTAGCTCTCGGTCTCGGGCAAGAGGGCCTCGAGGCGCTCGACGGTCAGGAAGGTGCGCAGGAACTCGTGCGCTGCCGGTGAGCGGGCCCAGACGCCGAGGTTGGCGTTGCCCGCCTTGTCGCCGGAGCGCGCGCCGAAGAGGCGGCCGAGGGCGATGCGCTCGGTGGGGCCGTCGTGCGGCGGAGCGGTGCTCGGGGGTTCTGCCGCGGTCGGGGCCGAGGGCACGAGGAGCGTGGGCGGTGGGGGGACGGTCAGGATCTCGTTGCCGAACACGACGCGCTCCTGGATGTGCTCGCGGTCGACGAGGCAAGGCCAGAACGCGACGTCGGGGATGGCGTCGCCCGGGGGCGCGGTGAGGGTGAGGCCCGGGACGGTGGAGAGCGCGAGTTCGACGGCGCGGGCGGCGAAGCGACGGCCGACGCGCTCGGGATCCGGGGAGGCGACGGTGACGCGCAGCTCGGCCAGGGCTTCTTCGCCGCTCTGGGGCTCGGGCGGGGGACGGCGGACGATGCGCGCTTCGAAGCGGGTGAAGGCCTCGCGGCCGCCCGTCGCGGCGAGGAGGGCGCGTTCGAGCAAGGCGGCCTTGGCGTCGAGGTCGAGGCCGGCGAGGTAGAAGCCCACGGTGTGGCGGTAGCCGCGGGCGACGAGGGCGCCGACCTTGAGCGTGGGCGGCGGGGGCTCGCCGCGGGCGCCGCGGACGAGGACGCGATCGGGGGCGTCCTGGAGCAGTTCGAGGGCGTCGAAATGGGCGGTGACGTCCGGGGTGAGGTAGCGGGGGGCGTCGATTTCGTAGAGGAGCTGCGCGGTGACGGTGCCCGTGGAGACGAGGCCGCCGGTGCCCGGATGCTTGGTGATGATGGCCGTGCCGTCCTCGCGGATCTCGGCGAGGGGGAAGCCGACGTGCTCGAGGCCGGGGACATCCTCGAAGAAGGCATAGTTCCCCCCGGTCGCCTGGGCGCCGCATTCGAGGATGTGCCCTGCGGCAATGGCGCCGGCCAGCTTGTCCCAATCGTCGCGGGCCCAGCCGAAATGGGCAGCGGCGGGGCCGAGGACGAGGGCAGCGTCGGCGACGCGGCCCGTGACGACGATGTCGGCGCCGGCGAGCAAGGCGTCGCGGATGCCCCAGCCGCCGAGGTAGGCGTTCGCAGTGACCGGCATGCCGCCCGCTTCGGCGAGAGGGATACCTCGGTCCAGGTGGGAGAAGGTCTGGCCTTCACGGCGGAGGTCGTCGAGGCGGCCCGCGAGATCGTCGCCCTCGACGACCGCGACGCGAGGGCTCCTGCCCAGGCGACTGGCGAGCGCCTCGATGGCCGTGGCGAGGCCGCGTGGGTTGAGCCCGCCGGCGTTGGTGACCACCTTCACGCCGCGGTCGAGGCACTCGCCCAGGATGCGCTCGAGCTGGGAGACGAAGGTGGCGGCGTAGCCGAGGCGCGGGTCCTTCATCCGGGCGCGCAGGAGCAGGGCCATGGTGAGCTCGGCGAGGTAGTCGCCCGTGATGACGTGGACTGGACCACCACGCAGGGCCTCTTCGAGCGCGGAGAACCGGTCTCCGTAGAAGCCGCTGGCGTTGGCGATGATGAGGGGCTCTCGGGCGGACATGTCCTCATGGTACGCGTTCTCGAGCGAGGGTGCGCAACCGCGAGTACGACATGCTGCGCACCACCCGACCGCCCGCGGCGTCTTCCGTCTGTGCCAGCTTCGGGCTCCGTGCTTTCATCGATGACAGAGCGAGTTCCAGGCACCAAGGAGAACGAGCCATGGACACATCGTCGGAGATCGGCGTCGCACCGGGCGGGCTCCCCTTGCTCGGTCATGCGCTGCAAATGCTGCGTCACCCCCTCGACTTTTTGACCTCCCTGCGCGGGACGGGTGACGTGGTCAAGATACGGCTCGGGCCCGAATGGGCCTACCTGGTGAGGCACCCGGACCTGGTCAAGCAGGTGCTCGCCGACGCATACACGTTCGACAAAGGGGGGATCGTCTTCGATAAAGCGAGGAACATTCTCGGCAATGGCTTGGCGACCTGCCCGGCCGGCGATCATCTGCGGCAGCGCCGGCTGCTCCAGCCAGCCTTCAGCCGTGAGCGGCTGATCAACTACGCCGTCTGCATGCGTGACGCCGCCCGCACCCGGGTGGAGTCGTGGCATGACGGGCAGGTGGTGGAGGTGGACCGGGAGATGGGCTCTCTCGCGCTCACGGTGGCCACCCGGACGCTGTTCTCGATGGACTCCGTCGCGGAGTCCCCCGAGGAGATCCAGGCCTCGATCCAGACGATCCTGTCCGGCATCTACCGCCGGGTGATCACTCCCTTCGAGGTCGTGCTGCGGGTCCCCACCCGCAAGAACCGGGAGTTCGATCAGGCGATGGCCCGCATGTACTCGGTCATCCACCAGATCACCGAGGACTACAGGACGGCCGGCATCGACCGGGGAGACCTCCTGTCGGCGCTGCTCGCGGCGCGCGACGAAGACGGCACGACCGGGCTGACCAACCGCGAGATCCGCGATCAGATCCTGGCGCTGTTCCTGGCCGGCATCGAGACCACCGCGGCGGCGATGACCTGGTCGTTCCACCTGATGGGGCACCACCCCGAGGTCGAGGCGCGGCTCCACGCCGAGGTGGACACGCTCCTCGGCGACAAGCCCCCTGGCTTCGAGGACGTCCCGAAGCTCACCCACGCGCACCGGGTGATCACCGAGGCCCTGCGCCTCTACCCGCCGCTGTGGCTCTTGACGCGAAGGACCACCGCCGAGGTGAAGCTCGGCAATCACCTGCTCCAGCCCGGCACGGCGATCCTGTTCAGCTCGTATGCCATGCACCGCGACGCGACCTACTTCGAGCACCCCGAGCGGTTCGATCCCGATCGCTGGCTGCCCGAGCGCGCCAAGGCCGTCCCGCGCGGGGCCATGATCCCGTTCTCCGCAGGCAAGCGGAAGTGCCTCGGCGACACCTTCGGGATGACCGAGGCGACCATCGCGCTGGCGACCGTCGCCCGGCGGTGGCGGCTGCGGCCCGTCCCCGGAAAGAGAATCAGCAGCATCGCGAGAATCACCTTGGCGCCGGGCGCGGTGCCCATGCGTGTCGAGCGTCGGTCCTGAGAGAGACGCCATGATGGCTGGAGGAGGAAATCAAGACATTGAAATGACGAACGGGTCGATGACGAAGCGATTACCAGGCACACAAGGAGAACAGCCATGGATGCGACTTCGGAGATTGGTATTGCGCCGGGCGGACTACCCTTCCTCGGTCATGCGTTACAGATGCTGCGTCGCCCCCTCGACTTCGTGGCCTCGCTGCGGGGACAGGGGGACGTGGTCAAGATCCGGGTGGGGGCCGAGTGGGCTTACCTCGTGCGGCACCCCGATCTCGTCCGTCAGGTCCTGACGGACATCTTCACCTTCGACAAGGGGGGTGCGCTCTTCGACAAAGCGAAGCAGATCGTGGGCAATGGCCTGTCCACCTGCCCGGCCAGCGATCACCTCCGGCAGCGGCGCCTGCTCCAGCCAGCCTTCAGCCGGGAGCGGCTGGAGAACTACGCCGCCACCATGAGCGAGGTGACCCGCGAGATGGTCGACGCCTGGCAGCCAGGTGACATCGTGGATGTGCACAAGGCCATGGGAAAGCTCGCGCTCTCGATCGCGACCCAGACCCTGGTCTCCACCAGCGCCGTCAGCGCGTCGCAGGAGACGCTCAAGGACTCGATCCAGGTGCTCCTGGACGGCATTTACTGGCGCATGATCGCTCCCTTCGAGCTGCTGCAGAAGATCCCCACCCGCCACAACCGGGAGTTCGCGCTGGCACAGCAGCGCATGGGCGCCGTCGTCGACCAGATGGCCGAGGAGTACCGGAAGTCCGGGGTCGATCGCGGTGATCTGCTGTCGGCGCTGCTCGCCGCGCGCGACACGGACGGGACGACGGGGATGACGAACGCCGAGATCCGCGACCAGGTCCTCACGTTGTTCCTGGCCGGGGTCGAGTCGAACGGGGCAGCGATGGCCTGGGCCTTCTACTTGCTCGGGCGGCATCCCGAGGTGGAACGACAGCTCCACGCCGAGGTGGACGAGGTGCTCGGCGGGCGCGTGCCGAGCTTCGCCGACATCCCCAAACTCGCCGTCACGCACCGGATCGTCCAGGAGACGCTGCGCCTTTATCCTCCGATCTGGATGGTCTCTCGCCGCACCACGGCCGCGGTGAAGCTCGGCTCGTGCGCGATCCCTGCAGGCGCCGGCATCCTGTTCAGCGCATACGCGATGCACCATGATCCGGATCTGTTCGACGAGCCGGAGCGGTTCGATCCGGACCGCTGGCTGCCCGAGCGGGCCAGGTCGCTCCCCCGCGAGGCGATGCTTCCCTTCTCTTCCGGGAAGAGGAAGTGCATCGGCGAGGCGTTCAGCGTGATCGAGGCGACGATCGCGGTGGCGACCGTGGCGAGGCGCTTCCGGCTGCGTTCGGTGCGGGCGGGGACGATCAAGGGCATCCCCCGGGTGACGTTGATCCCGGGCCCTTTGCCGATGCGCGTGGAAGGGCGGAAGCCGAAGACGATGGCGTGACCGGGCGCCCAGGGGAAGCGTGCAGCGCCGACGCCTCGCTCAGACGACGAGGGCGTCGAGGTCGGCGCTGTCGCTCCGCTGGGTGACGCGGTGGCGGTCGGACCACAAGGCGACCGTGGCGAGCCAGAGCAGCCGCATCCCCGCCGTGGGCGCGGAGTAGCGGGGGCTGCCCCGGAGCAGGTCGTCGAGGGCCGCCGTGGCGTCGACGCGGGTGAGGTCGCGCAGGACGCGGCGGTGGGCGTGGAACAGGGCCTCGAGGGGGGCGTGGGCGCTGCGGATCCAGGCGTCGATGGGGAGGGCGAAGCCCCGCTTCTTGTGCCACGCGGGGCCACCTGGGAGGAGGCGTTCGAGCAGGCGGCGGGTGAGCAGCTTGCCTCGGCCAGGGCTGACGAGCGCAGAAACGGGGAGGGCGTCGGCGAAGCGCACGAGGGCGTCGTCGAGGAGGGGGACGCGGACCTCGATGGATGCGGACATGGAGGCGATGTCGACCTTGGTGAGCATCGCGCCAGGGAGGCGCTCGAGGCGGTCGGCGACGAGGGCCGCGCGCAGGGCCTCGGTGAGGGTGGCGGAGAGCGGGGAGCGGGCGCCGGGGGCGGCGTGGGCTCCAGCGGCGAGGGGGCCGGCAGCGCGGGCGGCGACGAGCTCGCTGAGGCGCTCGGTCGCGGCAAGGGCAGGCGCGCCTTCGCACCAGGCCAGCGTGGAGAGGAGGCTGCGGTGCGCGGCGGGAGCGTCCATGCCGACCAAAGCGGCGAGCCGCAAGGCGCGGCGGGTGTGCTCGTCAGGTGCACCTCGGCCGAGGGCAGTGAGGGCCGCCTTGCCGAGGCGGTCGGCGAGCGATCGAGGCAACGCGCGGCGGGCGAGCGCGCTGGCGGCGACCATGCGGTAGGTGTCGTAGCCGCCGAAGACCTCGTCGCCGCCGTCGCCCGTGAGGACGACCTTCACGTGCTCGCGGGCAGCGCGGCTGAGGGCGCGGACGCCGAGGGCGCTGGTCTCCGCGAAGGGCTCGTCGTAGAGGGCGGGGAGCTCGGCGAGGTCCTCGAAGGCGAGCGTGTCGAGGCGAAGCTCGTGGTGGATGGTGCCCAGGCGGCTGGCGGTGTCGCGGGCGACCTCCGACTCGTCGTCGTCGGCCCGGTCGACGCCGATGGAGAAGGTGTGCAGCGGCTCGCCGGAGAGGCGGCGCATGAGCGTGACGAGGAGGGTGGAGTCGATGCCGCCGCTCAGGAACGCGCCCACCGGCACGTCGGCGACCATCTGGCGGGCGACGGCGCGGTGGACTTCGTGCTCGGCGCGGTCGAGGAGGTCCGGGGGCGCACTGGAGGCAGATGCGTCCAGCGCCGGCGGGGGGACGGAGGGCGCACGCTGGGGGGCGGCGGGGGCGATGGGCGCGAAGCGGCGGACGAGGGGCGCGGCGCTCGCGCGGTCGAAGGAGAGGGCAGCGCCCGGGGGGAGGCGGTAGACGCCATCGAAGGCGGTGAGGGGCCAGGGGACGTGCATGCGCACGAGGCCGAGGTCGAGGCCGGGTCCTGACGCGACGCGACGGACCTCGGGGTGGAGCAGGAGCGCCTTGAGCTCGGAGGCGAGCAGGAGACCGCCCGGGATCTCGGTCCAGAACAGGGGCTTGATGCCTGCACGGTCCCGCGCCGCGAGGATCCGAGCGCGGCGCCGATCCACGAGGACGAAGGAGAACATGCCCTCCAGCCGATCGAGGATGGCATCCCCCCACTGCTCGTAGCCGTGGGTGATGACCTCGCCGTCACCGCGGGTGGTGAAGCGGTGGCCCAGCGCTTCGAGCCGGGCGCGCAGGTCCTGGAAGTTGTAGATCTCGCCGTTGAAGACGCAGAGCACGTCGTCGGTCTCGCCGTGGAGCGGTTGCCGCGCCCCTTCGAGGTCGATGATCGAGAGGCGTCGGAACGCGAGCGCCGCCCAGCCGTCGACGATCTCCGCGGTGGCGTCGTCGGGGCCCCGGTGGGCGAGGGCGTCGCGCATCGCGGTCAGGAGGCTGCCGCGCTCGGCATCGCGGAGGCCGGCGGGTCGCACGATGGAGACGATGCCGCACACGCCGAGAGGCTAGCACCACGAACCGAAAGGAGCGTCGCGGCGTGTATGCTGCCGTCGGTGGACCTCTCCCGGACCCGGCTCGGGCGCCTGTTTCTGTTCGGCGCTCTGTACTTCGCGCAGGGCGTGCCCTGGGGCTTCATCTCCCTGCCGCTCTCGCTCTACCTGACCGGACAAGGGATGGGCCCCGAGGCGATCGGGAAGGTGCTGGCCCTCGCGTACCTGCCCTGGTCGTTGAAGCTGTTCATCGCCCCCCTGAGCGACGCGCTGGACCTGGGTCGGCTCGGGCGACGGCGGCCGTGGATCCTGGCATCCCAGTTCGGGATGGGGGCGACGCTGCTCGCGCTGGCGGGACTGGATCCGAAGGGCGCGATGGAGCCGTTCCTGGCGCTGATCTTCCTCCACAACCTGTTCGCCGCGGCGCAGGACGTGGGGGTGGACGCCTTCGCCATCGACGTGCTGGAGGAGCACGAGCGCGGCACGGCGAACGGGGTGATGTGGTCGATGAAGTACGCCGGCGTCGCGGTGGGCGGCGGCGGCTTCGCGATGATCTCCGGCAGCATCGGGTTCCGGGGGCTGTTCCTGATCATGGCGACGATGATCTTCGTCGTGGCGGTGCTGCCCGCCATGGTGCGCGAGCGCCCGCGCCCAGCGCGCGCGAGCGTGCTCACCGAGACGCCCCGCGTGCTGTTGACGACCCTGCGCTCCTTCGCGCTCCGGGCCACGTTCTTCGCGCTGATCCTCTATGTCCTCGCGCCGGCCGGCTCGGGGCTGCTCGGCGCGATGGCGTCGCCGTTCTTCAAGAACCGGCTGGGCTACTCGGACGAGGAGATCGGCGCGCTCAGCGGCCTCTATGCAGCAGGGCTCAGCGCCGTGGGCGCGTTCGCCGGCGGCGTCCTCTCCGACCGGCTGGGGCGTCGTCGCGCGGTGCTCCTCTTCACGCTCATCTCGGCCGCCATCCACGTCGCCTTCAGCTTGCTCGAAGCGCGCTGGGGATCGCGCACGGTGGTCTACAGCCTGGCCCTCACCGGCGCCTTCGCCGACGGCATGCTCCAGGCCACCTACCTGTCCCTGGCGATGGACCTCTCCAACCCGGCCGTGGGCGGGACACAGTTCACCGCCTTCATGTCCCTCGCCAACGTGCGGAACTCGTGGACGGCGTGGCTCGGTGGCCGAGCGGCGGAGCGGCTCTCCGCACCGGAGATGTACCTGCTCGCCGCAGCGTCGCTGATCGCACCGCTGGTGCTGCTCCCGCTCGTGAACCCCGAGCAAGCGAAGCGCGCGTTCCGGAAGAAGGACGAAGGCCCCGCCCCCGAGCCCGCCCCCTCGAGCGGCTGACCCGGCGCGGAGCCGCCGGGCGGCTCAGTGGCAGCGGAGAATGCGCGAGGCGTCCGTGATCGTCGGCGTGCAGCCGAGGAGTTCCCGCTTGCAGTTCCCGAAACGGCCCGCCTGTCCGCACGTCACGGCGTCCAGGAAGACACCGTTCCTCGTCGAGCTCGGGCACTGGCCGCCGCAGGTCACCTGGTTGTACTCGGGCTCCGCGGAGCCGCTGCAGTTGTAGTCGAAGTTCCGCGTCGGATGGGGCGTCGGGAACCAGTCGGTCTGGCCCGGGTGGACCCGGGCGTCCTCGTCGTCACAGTCCGTGTTCCGCGTCGGGTCGCCTTCGGTGCACCCCGTCGACCGGTATCCATCGCCATCGTTGTCGCAGCACTTGGTGGAGCCGATCCCGTCGCCATCGACGTCACAGCATCCGGGCGGGTTCGGTCCTCCATCCGGCACCTCGCACGTTTCACCGGTGCCACCTTGCCCGCCCGTGCCGCCCTGGCCCCCGATACCCCCAGCGCCGCCCTCGTGGACACCTCCCCCCTCACCGCCACCACCTCCCAGGCCCCCTTCGCCGGACGTGCCCCCCATCCCGGACGTGGTCGCGGGCATGGTCGTGGTCGTGGTCGTGGTCGTCGAGGTCAGGGCGCCACTGAAGTAGTCGATGTCCGGAAAGCTGCACGACGCCGCCATCAGCGCCATGGCGCCAGAACCGATCAGCAACCCCAGCGTGGTTCGAGCGACCCGAGACTCCATCAGAACCTCCCTCCGAGCTGCGCAGCGAGGCCGCCGCCCGTTGGCGCCACCCCGATCTGAAGCTGTGGTGAGAATGCATCGGACCGCGACACCGCGCTCTTCTGGCGGCTGCCCAGAATGAACAGCGGGACCCCTGCACCGATCCCCGCGATGGCCACCGCACCGAAAACGTTGACCAGGGTGGACGCCGTGCGCCCCCGCGACTCCGCGCCCTCCAGCGAGGTCGGACAGCGTTGGTAGTCCGGACAGGCTTCCTGGATCTCGCTCAGCGCGGAGCTGCGGAGAATGACCGAGATCACCGTCCCGACGGCACCGACACCACCCACCGACAGCGCTGCGATGCCCGCGATGCGCATGCCGTTGCTCCCCCCGCGATCTTCCTCGCCTTCACGCGGCTTCCTGGGCTTCTCGGGCGGCGGCGCGGCCGTCGGCCGGGGGATGTCGAGCGTGATCACCTCGCGCGCCCCGGTCGCCAGCTCGAGCTGCCGGACCACGGGGACCGCGCCGCCATAGGTCAGCGTGAGCTGGTGCGGCCCTGCGTCCCGCTCGATCTCCACGCCGAGCAGGCGAGGATCGAGCGGCTTGCCGTCGATGGACAGCTCCGCCTTCTCCTTTCCCTCGCCCCGGAGATGCACCGTCATCCGCGCGACCTTGCTCTCGAGGCGCTTGTACGCCGACTCCGCGTCGACCTCCCACCCCTCGTACTTCGGCTCGTTGCTCTGGAGCGCCGCGCGCCGCAGGCTCCACCAGCTGTTGCGCGCGGAGGCGAACTGCCCGAGTTCCTCTTCACACTCGGCGATGTTCCGCAGCGCGCCCAGCCCCTGGGGGTAGAGGTCCAGCGCGCGTCGGAAGGCCAGGATCGCCTCGGCGCAGCGGTTCTCACCGCGGAGCTGGCGCCCTTGCGCGAAGAACGCCTGCGCGTCGGAGTCGACCGCCCAGGCGGGGGCTGGTGCGGCGACGGCAAAAGCCAGCAGCACCGAGGCCACGAGGGTGCGCGCGCAGTTACTGGATCTCACTGGGATTGATCTTCTTGCGGGGGCGAGGGGGCGGCGGGGTCGGGGCCACCGTCACCGTGGCCGTCTCCGGAGCGGAAGGCTGGGCGGTGGCCGACGGGGGCGCCTCGACGACCGGCGGTACAGGCCGCGGAGGCGCGAGCGTGACCGGGGTCGTCGGGGGAGACAACGACGAGGGAGAGGGGACGATCTCCGGCTGGTTCGGGTCCACCTGGGTCGGCGCCAGCGTCTCGGGCGATGGCGTGGTGACCGGAGGACGGCGCGCGTCGTCACGGTGCGGCTCGTCCTCCGCCGAGAGCCACAGGAACACCAGGGTGAGCGCCGAGAGCAGGAGCGCGCAGAACGCGATCCCCGCGAACACGGTCCCGCGCCGCCTCCGCCTCTCGGCCGAGGCCATGCCCGCGCTCATGCCCGGCAGCATCGGCCTCCGCCCCGAGGCCGAATCGTGGCTCACCACCTGGGCCGGGCACCGCGCGGCCGTCCGGAAGGCGCTCGCCATCGAGCGCGCCGAGGAGAAGCGCGCGTCACGATCCTGGGCGAGCGCGCGCGTGCACCACGCGTCGAGCGACGGCGGCAGCCCCGGGCGGCGCGTGGAGGGAGGATCGAAACGGCCGACGCCGATGGCCGCCATCACCGCCGTGAACGTGGGCCGCTCGAAGGGGAGCACCCCCGTCAAGCACTCGTAGATCACCACCCCGAGCGCCCAGAGATCGCTGCGGGAGTCGATCTCGCACCGCCCCTCGACCTGCTCGGGGCTCATGTACGCGGCCGTCCCGATGAACGAGCCCTGCATCGTCGTCCGGGGCCTGTCGACGGGCATGTCGCGCGACATGATCTTGGCGATCCCGAAGTCGGCGATCTTGGCGTTGAGCTTCCCGTCTTGCTCCTGGCTGATCAGGATGTTCGAAGGCTTGAGATCCCGGTGGAGGACCCCTGCCGCATGCGCCGCGTCGAGCCCCTCGGCGACCTGATCGAGCATGTCCGCGATCTGCGGCAGCGGCATCTGCCCTTGCTCGATGAGGTCGGCGAGATCGCAGCCCTCGAGCAGCTCCATGACCAGGTACGGCCGGCCGAGGTGCGCATCGGCGTCGTGTACGATGACGATGTGCCTGCTCCGCGCGCCGAGGCGGGCCGCGATCTGCGCTTCGAGGCGGAACCGCTCCATGGCCTCCTGGCCATGGCCGGGATCCACCGTGAGGTTCGCCGAGATGAACTTGATGGCGACCTCGGTCCGGAGCGGCACGTGCATCGCCCGCCAGACCTCCGCCATGCCGCCATGCCCCAGCGGCTTGATCAGCTCGTACCGCCCGTTCCCGATCGACATCCCGGGCTCGAGCAAGAGCGACGGCACCCGCGACGAAGAGATCGGCGTGGCCTCACGCCAGCTCAAGGGCGGCGAGTCGGCCTGGGAGACGTCACCCGGCAGCTGGGAGATCGTCGGCAAGGGCGTCACCAGCGGGCTCCCGTGGCTCTGGAAAGGGGCGCCCCCCGAGCGCGCCGAACGAGACACCGGTGCCGGCAAGGTCGCCGGGTCCTTGAGCACGGTAGGCGCGTTGGGATCGCGTGCGGACATAGGAAGCTACGGGGCGGCCGTACCGTGTGAGGTGGCGCTTAGATCAAGGTATCGTATCGATGGCTAACAGCCAACCGAGTCGGTGCCCCGCGGTCAGCAGAGACGGGACGCTGCCCGAGGGAGCCCGTCGACCGACCGCCCCCTACCTTGCCTCCTCCGCCCCATGCCCGCGCGAGGAAGCCCGCACACGGGATCGCCACCCTTGCGGCGCAGCGCGTCGTCCCCGCTCCTGGAGGTGCAGGAGGAGGGAACTCGCCACGTGGATCACCACCACCGAGATGAGGAATGCCAGGCTGACCTTGAACACGGACGCGAGTTCCCCCCGGAACTGGTTGTAGGCGAACGAGCCCAGACAAGCGGCGAGCGCCCGTGCGAGCGGGTCGCGCACCCGGCCCACGCACGCGGCGAGAGGTCCGAAAAAGAATACCGCCGCGACCACCGCCACCTGCAGCAGCGCGCCCGCGTACTCCAGGTTCAGGTACCCCTCGGCTGTCATGTTGAAGGCGTACCCTCCGCCTTCCCGGGCGAAGGAGGGCGACATCCACCACACGTAGCGCGCCGAAAGCGAGGTGGGCCGGTCCTCCCACAAGGGCTTGGGCACCTGCATCAGCAGCGCGTTCACCCAGCTCTCGCCCGGGTAGTGGAGGATCGGCGGGTGCTGCTCGACGATGATCATCAGCGTGCCGAAGACCGTCTCCAGCTCGGGGATGACGAAGGGATTGTCGATGCGCTCGAGCCCGGCCTGGGCCGAGGCGAGCTGAGCCTCTGCCCCCTCTCCGAGCTGAGCCCGGTATCCCTCCATCGTGTAGGCATAGATGGGGATCGCCGCGACGCCGATCGCCAGCCACCACCGCGGGACCTTGACCCGTGACAGGTGCAAGCAGAGGCCGATGCTGGCGATGACCCACAGGAGCGGCCCGCGCCGACCGAGCATGGTGTTGAACAGAAACACGATCAGCATCACGCCGAGCGCGGTGTAGATGAGTCGCGGGACGCGCTCGCCGGCCCCACGGATGTCGGCGATCCGCGCGACGCAGTGCACGATGGCGAGCTGGATGAGATACCACCCGGCGGTGAGGAGGCCCTTGCCCTGCTCGTGCTGGTACGTGTCGACGTAGCTGGCCGCGAGGAGGCGACCGACGCCGGTCTGCGCGACCCAGACGCCGAGCAACAGCACGCCGATCATCCCGCCTGCGACGACGGCCCAGTCCCTCGGGATCAGCGTGGGCGCGAGGGGAGAACGCTCGTCCGGCGGGGCAGGTGGCTGGCTCATCGCCGTGCACACGAGCGCACAGCCCACCGCACCGAGGTACGCCACCTGGAAGGCGTGGGTCTCGGGCTGCGTCAGCGAGAAGGAACGCGAGAGGACGAGGTGGAGGGTCGGCGCGTAGCCGGAACTCAGAAAGTACGTCGCCGGGACGAACGTCTCCGGATCGAGCGGGTGGAGCCTGGGCCCGCCAGCGCGCACGAGCGAAGGCGCGATCACCATGAGCAGCATGCCCACGAACCACCCGCGCCCACCGCCCCCGAGCGCGCTCTCCAGGAGCGGGCCGACCACCGCGAGGCCGGCGACCAGGCCGACCGCCCCGACGCGCGAGAACACGCGCTTGCCGTGCTCGGTCTTCACCACGACGCCTCCCCCCGCCTCAGGACGCCGCGGCCGAGTCACCGGGGCGATCGTCGGGGCGGGCCTCGGGGTCGCCGTCGACCTGCCCGTAGTAGCCTTCCTTCTTGTACGAATAGTAGTGGTAGTAGCGGTACTCCTGCCGATCGAGATCGACCGCGTTCAGCACCACGCCCGCCGCCGTGCCCCCCACGTCGAGCAGCGACTTCACCCCGTGCCGTGCCAGCTCCCGCTGCGTCTTGAAGGCACGCGCGACGAGCACCGTCCCCTCGGACAGGGTGGAGAGGATCGCCGCGTCCGTCACCGCCACGACGGGCGGGCTGTCGATGATCACCCGGTCGAAGCGCGCCGAAAGCTGATCCAGCAGCATCCGGAAGCGCGCGCTGTGGAACAGCTCCGCCGGGTTCGGCGGCAGCGGCCCCGCGGGGAGCACCCACAGGTTCGGGACCTCGGTGCGCATCACCTCGTCGCTCGGCAGCTCGCCGTCGAGCAGCGCGGTGGTGACGCCGACGTCGGTCCCCTTCCCGAAGACCCGGTGCAGGCGCGGCCGGCGCAGATCGCAGTCCACCATGATCACCCGCTGCTCGGCCTGCGCCATCGCCGTGGCGATGCAGCACGCGACGGTGGTCTTGCCTTCCGACGGCCCCGCGCTCGTGATGAGCAGGATGCGGTACGGGTTGTCGGGCGCCATGAACAGCAGGTTGGTCCGGACGGCGCGCGCCGCCTCGGCAGCCCCGCTGAACGGCTGCTCGTGCACGATCAGCTCGCGTGACGTCCCTCCGCCGCGACCCCCGCGCCTCGGCCTCGGCCGCTTCCCCTTGGCGTGCTTCTCCTCGGGAGAGATCTCCGGCAAGAGCCCCAGGAACGGCAAGCCCAGCTCTTGCTCCACGTCGTCCGGCGTCTTCAGCGTGCGGTCGAGCATCGCCCGTCCGAGCGCCGCCGCCACTCCGAGACCCACGCCCGCGAGCAGCCCTGCCGCGAGGTTCATCGGTACACGCGGCCGGATGGGCTTGCGCTGCACCAGCGGCGGGTCTGGCACGCGGATGTTGTTCACCCGCATCATGCGCGTCAGATCCGCCTCTTTCGTCCGCTCCAGGACGAGCGCGTAGAGCTTCTCGGTGTTGTCCTTGCTCCGGCGCAGGCGGTTGTACTCGATCTCCAGCAGGTTCAGATCGAAGGCTTGCTTCTGCGCCCGCCCGAAGAGTCCGGCGAGCGCGCCCTCCTGCCGGGAGACGACCGCGAGGTCGCGATCGAGCGCGCCCTGGATGTTCTTCACCTCGGAGAGCAGCGCCGCCTTCGTCGCCCCGACCCGCTCCTCCGCGGCGCGCATGTCCGGGTGGCGCGGTCCCTTCCCCTCACCGAGCAGCGCCTTCTGCTCGCGCACCGTCTCCTCGTAGCGCTCCCGCAAGGTCTGCAAGGTGACGCTCTGGAGCAGCTCCGACGAGGGCAGGTCCACCGGATCGGACGCCTTGACCTTCGCCAGCTCGTCACGGCGCGCGCGGAACTCCTCGCGGCGCGTGCGCACCAGCGTGAGCGCCTCGTTGAGCTGCTTCATCTCCTCGCGCAGCATGTTCGACTGATCGTCGATGGCCACCGAGAGGATGTGCTTGTCGATCTTGTACTCGTGCAGCGCCATCTCGCTGGCTTCGAGATCCCCCTTCAGCTTGTCGAGCTGCGTGCGCAGCCACTCGACGGCCGAGTCGGTGGAGGCGAGCACGTCCTCCAGGTTCTGCTCGACGTACGTGTTCACCACCACGGACAGCACCCGCTGCGCGCGCTGGGCGTCGGCGTCGGTGAAGCGCACGATCGCGAGCCGGCTTTCCTTCACCGGATCCACCGCGAGGCGCTCGCGCAGCACCTCCGCGGCCTCCTCGGGCGTCACCGTCTTCCCCGACCCGGGCCGACCGGGCGGCAGGTTCTCCAGGAACGCGCTGTCGTTGTGCAAGCTCAGATCGCGCACCACGGCGAGGGCGACGCGCATCGACTGGATGATCTTGTACTGGGTCTCGTAGTACTCGCGGTTGTTCCAGTACGACCCGGTCCCCATCTCCACCACCGCGTCGACCCCGCGCCCCAGCGGCCTGGGCGGGTTGGGGTCGAACTGGATGGTGGCCGTGGCCTGGTAAATTTTCTTCTGCCCGAGCGTGTAAAACGCCACCAGCAGGAACACCCCGACCGCCGTGGCGAGGGCGATGACCCAGTGCTTCCGCACCGTCCGCCAGGCCATGACGATGTTCAGCGCTGGCGGCGTCCCCGGGATGCGTCCCCCGGAGACCGTGGGGCGCGGACCGGAGGCGCCCCCCGGAGCCGCAGGCTCTGGCGATCGCGAGGAGGAGTCGGAGGAGGAAGTCGTCACGGTAAGGAGCGAAGCTCGGCGGATCCGCGCGAGGCCCTCGCGGTCGCTAAGGTGCGCCTGCCCCCGTCAAAGTTCAAGCCACCGCGCTCCCCGCCTCGGATCCCGACCCGCACCGCGCTCCCCTCTCCCGCACCGGACGGGTCGCACGTCCCTCCCGGGGGGCCACCCCACCTTCGAGCCTGGACAGGGAGGCGCGTTGTCGCGAAGCTCATCCGATGAGCTGGCGACGTGCTCTGGCGGTGGCGAGCGCGGCCGGGGTGGTGCTCGTGGCGCGCCCCGGTGCGGCCGAGTGGCTGGTCGCGCGCCACGACACCGCGCGCACGGGCGCAGCGCTCACCCCGGGCAACATCGACAAGCCGGCCCAGTACTGGCGCTCGTTCCTCGGCGGCGCCCTGCGCGGCGGCGGCATGCTCGTCGGTGACACCGACGGTGACGGAGCGGTCGACGTGCTGCACGCGGCCGGCGGTCGCCTCGCCCTGGTGCGGCCCGACGGCCAGATCCTCTGGCAAACGGAGAACCTCGGCATCCAGGTGGTCATCGACGTCCTGGACCTGGACGGCGACGGTCGCCTGGACGTCATCGCCCGCAGCGTCGGCGAAGCGATGGTCGTCGACGGCCGGAACGGCACCCTGCGCTGGCGCCAGCCGTCGGGCGAGATGGGCACCATCAGCGCCACGCGCATCGCCGACTTCGACGGCGATGGCCGCCCCGATCTCTTCCTCGACCGCTGCGGCTGCTGCGCCGTCGAGGGCACGAGCCCCGGCGGCGAGCTCTACGCCTTCCCCGGCGGCACGATCACCCCCATCAAACTCGGCCCCCTCCCTCCCCGCGCTCGCTGCGGCGTCGGTGCGAGCACCGTCGGCGACTGGAACGGCGACGGCATCCCGGATCTGCTCCTCCCCAGCGGCGACGCCCTGCTCCTCACGACGTCCACGGGCAGCGTGCTCGCGCAGTCTGCGCCCCTCGCCCCCCTCATCGGCGCCGCCCGCTGCGAGGCCGTGAACCTCGACGGCCAGCCAGGCGACGAAGTGGTCTGCCTGCACAGCGTCACCGCGGCCCACCAGGACGGGCGACGCGTCTTCGCGCTCGCCTACCGACCGGGCCAGACCCCCGCCTTGCAGGTGCTCTGGGACGAGCGCCTCGGCGAGTCCGCGGACGGCGAGCTGCGCGCACCCGGAAAGCTCCTCTGGGACCTCGACGGCGACGGCGTGCTGGAGATCGTCGTCAGCACCAGGCAGCCCGGCAACACCTGGAACACCCACATCCTGCACGCCTCCACCGGCGCCACCCAGCTCCTGCTCCCGGGCCACCTCGCCCACGCCGTGCTCGAACCCGGCGGCGCCGCCCGCACCCTCGTCACCGCGACCGGCACCACCCTCCACGGCCACCGCGTCCAGCTCGGCGCCTCCCCGCAAGCGCTGCACCGCTGGGAGCGCCCTGCGCGCCGCGTCCCTTCGCAGACCGACCGACCGCTCGGCCGACGTTCGAGCTTCACCGACGGCCCCGTCCTGCTCACCCTGCAAGACGGCGCGCGCGCCTTCCTTCTCGAGACGACCGACACCCCGACCCGCCTCGAAACGCACCGCCTCGACCCCATCGGCCTCACCCACGACGCCACCTACACCCTCGACGAAGGCGTCGGCATCGCCGCCCTCGCTGCCATACCGCACGCGCCTCCCCTCGATCCCCCCGCGCGCCTCGTCGTGTCCCGCAACGACGGCTACGTCGCGCTCCTCGACGGCGCCCTCACCCCGCAGAACCTCCTCCGCGAGGGCAACGAGACCCTCCCTGGCATGCGCATCGGCACCTACGTCACCGGCGACGGCGGCATGTTCGTCTTCGGCCGCGCCCCCCTCGCCGGACGCTTCATCCCGGGCGCCCCTGCCGAGAGCGCCCTCGTCGTCGACGCCCGCGGCGACCTCGTCCGCATCGACGCCCTCACCGCCAGCAACGTCAGCCCTGCCCGCCCCAACATCCGCCTCCCGGGCGGCACCGGCGCCTCCCTCTTTCGCACGAGCCCCGGGTCCCCCCTGTCCATCGCCTACCTCCAGCAGCGCAGGCCTGCGACCGACCCCCCCACGCACCTCGTGTCCGTCGTCGACCACGAGGGCCACCCCCAGCTCACTGCTTCCCTCGACCGCGCTCCTGCGTGGGACGTGCTCCCGGGCGACCTCGACGCCGACGGCCTCCCCGACCTCGCCTTCATGACCGTCAACGCCGCCTCCGAGGTCCACGTCCACGCCATGACCCTCGCCGGCACCGCTCGCTGGATCCAGCCCCTCACCGCGCAGTTCGGCACCTCGCCCCTCGCCCTCGCCGACTGGAACGGCGACGGCGCCACCGACGTCGCGCTCGCCATCAACACCGCCCGCATCCACGACGGCCGCACCGGCCAGCTCCTCGCCGAGACCCCGACCGGCTCGTTCCTCGCCTACTTCCTGCCCATCCCCTTGCACGTCACCGGCGACCCCCGCCCCGAGCTGACCTTGCAAGGCGGCCTCTACCCCGCGCGCACCCTCGCCCACGACCTCGCGACCACCCACTGGCAAGGCCCCGACGATCGCCCTTACCCCTACGGCGCCATCGCCACCTGCAACGGCATCCCCACCCTCGTCGAAGGCTCCTCGATCCACCCGGCGCGCCTCGCAGTCACCCCCCTCGCCGGCCCTGCGATCGGCGGTCGCCGCTCCCTCGTCCTCGCTGGCGGCAGCGCCTTCGACAGCGAAGCCGCGGCCACCGCTGCCGGCGCCACGCTCGGCCAGCTCGGCGACGTCGCCGTCTCGTCTCGCCTCCACCCGACCCACGGCGGCCCCACCGCCCTCGTCGGCGCCACCGACGGCCACCTCTACGCCGTCGACCCGTGCGCCACCACGCTCCGCTGGAGCCACCGCTTCGACGCCCCCGTCGGCGCGCCCATCCTCGCCGACACCGACGGCGACGGCGCCGACGACATCCTCGTCAGCGTCGCCGACGGCTACCTCTACGGCCTCCGCCACGAGATCCTTCCCGCGCCCGCCTGGGTCTGGGACGTCGACCCTCCCAAGGGCCTGACCGACGACGACATCGACCTCATCGAGACCGAGAGCACCCTGCACGCCGCCTGGGCCCCCGTCCCTGGCGCCACCTCCTACGAACTCGCCATCGTCGGCGCCGCCGGCACCTACCTCACCTCCCCGGCCTGGACCGACGTGGGCAACGTGACCGCCGCCTCCACCCAGCACCTCCCCCTGGAAGACGGCGCGAAGTACTACGTCGGCGTGCGCGCCATCGGCCCCGAAGGACGCGGACCGGACCGCCCCTCGGACGGCGTCGTCGTGAACTTCGTGAAAGGCGCGAGCAGCGTCAGCGGCGCAGGTGGCGGTAGCAGCGGCGTCGGCGGCGCGGGTGGCGACGGGACCGGCGGTGTCGGGACGGGAGGCCGCCGAGATTACGACGAGGTGTTGCTCTGGGGCCGTGCCTGCGTCTGCCGCTTCGGCGTGGCTCCCGGCGCCTCCTGGGGCCTCTGGAGCCTCGCCGCGCTCACCGGGATCGCCGTCGGGCGCCGATGGAGCAGCGCGAGGCACAGCAGCTCACGCCGTCGACACCGCGACCTGCGCTCGTAGACACGCCGTGATCTGGCCGCAGCCCCCTCCCGCAGCTCAGCTCACGGGTTGCCCACCACGCACTCGCCCTCACCCCGGAAGTGGCCCAGGTTGCGGGACAGCGCCGTCACGAAGCTCTCCAGATTGTCGATGTGGCTGAAGCTCCCCGTCCCGTAGCGCCCCGTCTGGATGTCGGAGAGCGACACCATGGCCAGCTCCTTCAGCGAGATCGCGTCGTCGCCGTCCACGTCCGCGGCCGCGAGCGCGTCGAAGCGCAGCACCGCCCCGTCCGACTGGAGATCGTCGTAGAACAGATGGTCCCCGTGGATGGTCAGCTCCACGTTGTCGGTGCCGCCGTTCGTGACCAGCACCCCTTCCGTCTCCTTGCCGTCCTTCTCGCCGCGGCACGCCGTGTAGGCCGTCGCGGTCGTGAACGTCCACGCGAACCGCTTGATCTCCTGCCCCTTCTGCACCTGCCCGGCCACGTGCACCGACGCCCCGGCGTCCAGCATGAGCGCCTTGTCGGCCTCCGACGCGCTCACCAGCTCCGTGTCCGCGTCGACGGGGCCGATCTCGAACGACACCCGGTTCCAGGCCTTCGCCTCCAGCCCGTTGAAGCTCACCACCGGCTTCACCCCGGCGACCTTGTGGTCGACCAGGATCGACCCCGTCATCTCGCCGCCCGTGTTCCCCTCGCTGTCGGCCACGGTCACGTTCCGCAGCACGACCAGGAACTTGTCGAACGTCGCCTGCCACCCGTCGGCGAACTCCTCCGCCGGGATCCCCTCCTCGATGAACCCCTCGCCCCACGTGGAGAAGCTGACGTTGCCCTTGCCCCCCTCGTCACTGCTCCCGCACCCCGTCGTGCACGCGACGACCGCCGCGAGCGCCATCCACAGACCAGCCGTCTTTCGCATCACCCTTCCTCCATCGCGACGTACGAGAACTCGTACCCCGTCCCTTTCTTCAACCCCCGCGTGAACGCCCGGTGAGGCGTCCCGCGACCATCCAGCTCCACGGGATGTCCATCCAGGCTCTCGGGCACTTCCTCGAAGTCCACCTGATCGAGCCACACACTCGGCAGCACGCGCACCGTCACCGTGCCGTTCTGCTGCACATCTTTCTCCTCGAACACGCAGCCCGCCACGACCGGCTCACCGTGCCCATCGTCCACGTCGGCCGCCGTCGCGCGCGCCCGGAACATCCGCACCATCCCGTCCTTCTCGGCGGTCCCTTCCACGACCACCACGAACGCGCCCATCTCGTCCGCGAGCGGCCCCGAAGGACGCGCCCCGAAGTCGAAGCTCGCCGAGCGGTAGCTCCCCGTCACCGCGCTGGACGTCCCCAGGTCCACCGGGCCCGCGACCAGATCCACGCTCGTCGACGCCGTCATCTCGCCCAGGGCGTTGCCCTGCTGGTAGTGCCCCGGGTGCGCGTGCGCCTCCCGGATGAACCAGCGCGAGACCGCGTCGAAGAGCCGCGGCGACCGCTGCGCCGTGAGCGGCGCCCCGTCGAAGTAGTACAGCGCCCCCACCGCCACGCGCGCCTGCTGGAGCCGGATCGACCACCCACGCGCGTTCACGAACCCAGCCGCCAGCTCGTCCCCAGCCGCGATCGTGGTCGCATGCGACAGCCGCTGCCCCGTCGTGCTGTCGTCGCTCCCGCACCCGGACGCGAGCGCACCGAGCGCCGCCCCCGCGACGAGGACGACACCGACCGAGGTGAACGTCCGCCGCGACGGCCCCGCAGGTCGCCTGGAGAACACACGGGAAGAACGCGCTGACTTCATGACTCCTCACGAAACGAACAGGGTCAACGACACCAGCAGGACCCGAGGTGGCCCCACCGTCACGTGGCGCGCGGGCAAGCGCTCGACGGCGCCCTCCCGCTGAAAGCTGGAGGCGTAGACGAACTCGCCATCGAACCAGGTCGCATCGAGCAGGTTGAACGCCTCGATCCCCAGCTCCGCGAACCGATACCGGACCGACGCCCCCGCATCGACGACCATCGCGTCGTGCCCCATCTCCCCGTACGGCATCGGCCGGCGGTGCAGCAGCGTCGCCCCGAAGCCCAGCCGCCCCAGCAGCCCGTGCCCCGCGATCGTCCCCAGCCGCGGCGTCACCGCCATGTCCGAGCGCACCACCACCTGCGGCACGTAGGGCAGCAACGCGCCCTCCTCGTACCGCTCGCCCGAGGCCGTGAAGACCGCGCGCGTGTACGTCATCCCCACGCTCGACGTGAACCACGACGTCGGCGTCGCCACGACATCGAACGCGAGCCCCGTCCGCGCCGTCGACGGCACCGGCTCGTTGCGCCCGGTCCGCTCGTCGAACACCAGATCGTCGGTGAGCCGCGTGTGGAACACCGCCGCCGACGCCCGCAGCGCCTCGTTCCCGTAGCGAACCCCTGCTTCCCCCGACAGCACCCGCGTGAACGGCGTCCGCTCTCCGTCTCCCAGGCTGCGCGCTTGCGGCGACCGGAACCCCTGCCCCACGCTCGCCAGCGCGTGCAGCCCGGGCACCACCATCACGTCCACCGTCCCCTTCCCTCCGACGTGCAGCCCTTGTGCCGACCGCGCCTGCTCCTGCCCGCCCTTCTCGTCCACCGTCGTGAAGGCCAGCCCATCCGCGCGCACCCCACCGCGCAGCGAGACCCGCCGCACCGGCCGCAGCGTCGCGTCCACCCACCCCGCCACGTTCGTCGCGCGCACCCGCGCGTCCACCAGCGCCTCCGTCGGCCGCCCATCCACCGCGCCGAGCCGCGCTTGCGACTGCGTGATCCAGTCGTTCCGCGCGTACATCCCCGCCTCCACCCCGTCACGCTCCGAGAAGATCGGCACCTTCCGCCGGTAGTGCGCCGTCGCCCCCACCGTCGTCGCCTCGTTGATCTGCTGCGTCGCGTCCCCCGCCTGCCGGTCGATCAGAAACCCCGTGTAGTTCGTCCGCAAGCGCATCGACCGCATCACGAAGAACGGCGCGAGCGCCCACCCCTCCACCTCGTCCCCCGAGGCGAGCTCCGCCACCACCTGCGTCCGCGTCGACGCTCCCCCTTGCGTCGGATCGTACGACGCGAACCTGTCCACCCGCCCCAGCGCCACGTCGTCGAACCGCAGCACCCCTGCCGAGTCGAACCGCCCTGCGTACGTCGACGCCATGAGCCGCCCGCGCACCGACGGCGTGAAGTCGTGCACCGCCTGCGCCACGAAGCTCTGCCGATCCGCCGCCCGCGCTGGCCCGAACCCATCGGTCTTGTACGCCTCGAACGCGGCGAACGTCTCCGCCGGCGCGCTCTCCGGATGGTACGCGAGGAACAACCGACGCCCCCCGAACGACCCCGCACTCGCCCGCGCCGTCACCCCCGGCTCGTCGTAGCCGAGGTCCATCCGCAGCGTCCCCGCCACCGCGAAATCCCCTTGCCGTGGATCGTACGCGCCCGGTGACGCGCGGATCGCCGAGATCACCTCCGGCATGACGAAGTGCAGATCCGCGTACCCTTGCCCGTGCACGTTCGACACGTCGTTCACGGGCGCGCCCGCGACCTGGATCTCCATGTCTTGCCCGTGCACCGCGTCGAACCCGCGGAAAAAGATCTGGTGCGCCTTCCCCTCGCCCCCGTGCTGCGAGACGAACACCCCCGGCACCACCTGGAGCGCATCACTCGCCGTCCGCCGCGGCGCCGCCCGCACCACCCGCCGATCCCGCACGCTCTCCGATGCGCTGCGCGGCGCCGCCTCTCCCGCGACGGTGACCTCCAGGTCCTCGTCGGCTTGCGACGCCCGCTGCGTTCCCTGCCTCGCTTGCGGCGTCCCCTGCGCTGCTTGCTGCGTCCCCTGTGCTGCGCCTCCCGCAGTCTGCACAGCCGGAACCGCGCCCGTCGCCGCCGTCTCTCCCCTGCCCTGCCCCGTCGCCGCTCCTGCCGCACTCCCGGCCTTGCCCCCAGCAACGGCGCCCGTCGTTCCAGCGCCCCCGGAAGCGACCCCTGACGCCGACCGACCTCGGAACCGCACCGCCACGCGCGCCCTCGCCGTGACCGGCTTTCCCCCCATCGTCCCTGGCAAGAACCTCCACCGCCGCGCCGCCGTCAGCGCTGCCGCATCCAGCTCGGGACTGACGCTGACCTCCACGGCGGCCTCGGCCACCGTCCCGTCGTCACGGACGACGACCACCATCGGCACCACGACGTCGTGCGTCGACGGCCGCCCTTCCGGCCACACCGCCTCGGGCTGCGGCCCTGGCTGCGGCGGAACGACCTCGTCGTGCGCATGCGCCCCCGTGACGGCACACAGGAGGGCGAGCGGGAGCAGAAGCCGAGGGAAAAAGAGGCGTGCCACGAGCAACGGCGGGACCGTAGCACGGGTTGTCCAGAGCGTGTCACGGACAGGCTACCGCCTGCCTCGAAGCCCGGCGCCCGCAGCGCAGCGGCCTGCTCTGGCAAAAACGAGCGCGACCCCGGAATCCCTTCTTGCTTGCGGTACGACAGCAGGTCGTTCCCGGTGCCAGCTCGGTTCCCAGAGGCGCCACGAATTGGCCTGGTGTAGGCTGATGAGAATCAAACCAGCCCGTGGGTAAGGCAGCAGCGACGACGCCATGAAGGCCGCAACGAGGAGTCGGTGATGGGCAATCCGGCAGAAAAACGACCGGTAGCAGCCACGTACGCCGATCTCGAGGCTGTACCTCCGCACATGGTCGGCGAGATCATCGCGGGCACCCTCTTCATGTCGCCCCGACCGGCACCGAAGCATGCCATGGCCTCCTCCACCCTCGGGATGGTGCTCGGGTCGCCGTTCCAGCTCGGCGTTGGCGGCCCGGGCGGGTGGTGGATCCTCGACGAGCCCGAGCTTCACCTGGGTGACGACGTCCTCGTGCCGGACCTTGCCGGCTGGCGCCGCGAGCGGATGCCTCGCCTCCCCGAGTCAGCCCACTTCCCGCTCGCCCCCGACTGGATCTGCGAGGTCCTCTCCCCGTCCACCGCGGAGGACGATTGCTACGACAAACTCCCTGTCTACGCACGCGAAGGCGTCTCGTGGGCCTGGCTCGTCGACCCCATCGAACGCGCCCTGGAGATCCACCACCTCAGCCCGCGGAAGCGCTGGGAGACGGAGATGCTCGCCAAGGCCAGCGCCGTCGTGCGGGCCGCCCCGTTCGACGCCATCGAGCTGCCGCTCTCGGTCCTCTGGGAGGCGTGACGCGGGGCCCTCGGGCCAGACGCAGCCCCCATGGTGAGCTGCTTTACCAGGACAGCGCACCGGAACAGCCCTGACCAGCAGCGAAGAGCCGTCGGAACGGTCCCCCCCTCCTTCGCTGCACCAGTAAAAAGCCCCCGGAACGGTCCTCACCCTCTCTACTGCACCAGTAGAGGACCTCCGGAACGGTCCCCACCCTCTTTACTGCACCAGCAGAGAGCCTCCGGAACGGTCCCCACCCTCTTTACTGCACCAGCAAAAGAGCTTCCGGAACGGTCCCCACCCTCTCTACTGCACCAGGAAAGACGCTCCGGAACGGTCCCCGCCCTCTTTACTGCACCAGCAGAGAACCTCCGAAACGGTCCCCACCCTCTTTACTGCACCAGCGAAGATCTCCCGGAACGGTCCCCACCCTTTCCCCCCTCGACCAGGGACACCACGGACGTTCGCCACCTCGGGCTCCTCCTCGGAACACCGTGGACGTTCCTCGCCCCTCCCTCCGTCCCCTCACCGAACCGACGCTACGCCTCGCCCGTCGTCGCCACCGGCCCCGCGGTGCTGCTCGCCTCTTCTCCAGCCAGGCGCCGCGCGCGCGACGGCTTCTCGCCGAGCCGGATGATCCCCACGGCGTCGAGCACGCGCATCACCTGGTAAGCAGGGTCGACCTCGAACCAGCGCACCGCGAAGTTCGGCCGCTGCCCATATTTGTGGTGGTTGTTCTGGAACAGCTCCCCCAGCGTGATGAAATCGAACACCAGGGTGTTGCGCGAGTCGTCGTCGCTGTCGAAGTTGCGGTAGCCATAGCGGTGCCCGCACCAGTTCACGATGGCGCCGTGCATCGGTCCGATCAGGTAATGAACCGGGAGCAGCAGGAATTGCCACCACGCCGTGGCGAACGCCACGTAGAACAGCGTGTAGGCCGTCCCCCAGGCGACGCGCACCAGCCAGGCATCGCCGAGGCGATCCAGGGCGGGCCACTCGGGGGTGCCGCCGTCGAAGCGAGGCTCGGGCGTCTCCTTGCGGATGACGAGATTGTGATACCGCTCCTTGGTCTTCCACATCATCGACAGAAAACCGGAGGCGTGCCGCGGCGAGTGCGGATCCTTCGGCGTGTCGCTATAAGCGTGGTGCATGCGGTGCAGCACGGCATAGGCACGCGGGACGAGGAACGACGAGCCCTGGGTGACCCAGGTGAGCAGATAGAACGCCCGCTCCCAGCGAGGCGAGCAGGTGAACATGCGGTGCGCGGCGTAACGGTGCAGGAAGAAGGTCTGGAAGAAGACGGCGAGGGTGGAGTGGGCGATGAGAAAAAGGGCGATCGCCATGCAATGCTTCTACGAGGAGCGTCGGGGGACCAGGGTCATGCGTCCGTCATGGCTCGGTCATCCACGCAGCGGGTCTCGCGCTCGCCTTGCTCCCGCCCGAGTGCCACCTCCACGGTCAGGTGATTGCAAGTGGAATGCGAGGGATGAGGCACCGCTGAAGGTGGAGCCTGGACAGGCTGCCGAGGGGCGAATGCCACGACATTCGCCGAGGGCACCGTCGGCCTCGCCATTCACGGGGGCTGGCGGATGAAATCGATGAAATCATTGCAGGGAGGTCGACCATGATCAGGGTGAGCGCGTTTCGCTGGGTTCCGCCCTTTGCTCAGGGGGTGGTGCGTGAGCTCCGGGTGCGCTGGGCGCTGGAGGAGGTGGGGCTGCCTTACGAGGAGCTGCTGATCGGGCCGGAGGACCAGCGTACCGAGGTGTACCGCGCGCTCCAGCCGTTCGGTCAGGTGCCGGCGTACGAGGAGGATGGGCTCGTGATGTTCGAGTCCGGCGCCATCGTGCTGCACATCGCCGAGCGCTCGGAGGTGCTCTTGCCGCGGGATGCGAAGGGGCGCGCGCGCGCCACCACCTGGATGTTCGCTGCGCTGAACTCGGTGGAGCCGCCCATCCAGAACCTGGCCGAGATCGACATCTTCGCCAGGGACGAGGCATGGGCGAAGGAGCACCGGCCCGCCGCGGTGGAGGCCGTGAAGAAGCGGCTCTCTGGCGTGGCCGCGTGGCTGGGCGATCGGGAGTACCTCGAAGATCGGTTCACGGCAGGGGATCTGCTCATGACGACGGTCCTGCGCATCCTCCGCCACACGGATCTGGTCGCGCAGATGCCGGCGCTCGACGCCTACCGCATGCGCTGTGAGGCGCGGCCCGCATTCCAGCGCGCGATGGCCTCGCACATGGCGCCCTTTGCCAGGAACGCGCCGCCCGCGACCTGAGGGGTCCACGAGCCGGATCCGCGGCGAAGCGCCGAAGCCCAGACGAAAGCCATGAAGTACTCCACCTCGAAGCCCCCGACCCGAGATCCATGAAGCGACCCACCCGTGACGAGCTCGCGGCAGCGCACGGCCGCCGCATTCCCGATCGCATTGCGCAGGACCTGAAGGTGCTGTTCTGCGGGATCAACCCCAGCTTGTATTCGGCGGCCGTCGGGCACCATTTCGCGCGCCCTGGCAATCGGTTCTGGCCGGCGCTGCACGCGTCGGGGATCACGCCGCGACGGTTCAGTCCAGAGGAGGACGTGGACATGGTGCAGCTCGGGTACGGGCTGACCAACGTGGTGTCGCGCGCGACGGCCACGGCCGACGAGCTGGACGCCGACGAGCTGCGCGCCGGAGGAAAAACGCTGGCCCGCAAGGTGGCGCGTTACCGACCGCGGGTGCTCGCGGTGCTCGGCGTGGGGGCTTACCGGACGGCGTTCGGGTTTCCGCGCGCAGCCCTGGGGCTACAGGATCAACCGCTGGGGAACGCGGTGGTGTGGGTGCTGCCGAATCCGAGCGGCCTCAATGCCCATTATCAGCTCGGGGAGCTGGCCAAGCGGTTCGCCGAGCTGCGGCACGCCGTCGGGTGAAGGTCGAAGGAAGGTCCCGACGAACGACTGGCCGCTCAAGAGCGGCGAAACCCCGGAGAAGCCGCTGCGGTTGCATCCGCAAGTGGCTCCCCGGGGTCCCTTCGGCGCTGGCGCCGTTATCAGCCGGCGCCGTTATCAGATGGCGTCGTGATCAGATGGCGTCGTGATCGGCTCAGGAGTCGTAGCCGTAGTAGCCGTCGAACACGAGGACGAGGCCGCTGCCCGGGTAGAACAGCACGGCGCGCGCGATGTTCTGGGTGCAGTTGTGGCAGCTGTCGCGCTCCGTGGCGTACCAGGCCTGGATGTCGCCGCCGCCGGCGAAACCGTCGACCGCGCCGAGGAGCGAGGTCCCGTCCGGGTAGCCGCTGCGGAAGAACAGGGTGTTCGCGAGGCCGGCGCGGTCGAGGAAGGAGCCGCCCCAGTAGTTCTGGTGCTGGATGTCGTTCTGCTCCAGGTCCGCGATGATGCCCTGGATGGTCTTGGGCTCGTCGGTGCACTCCGGCGTCTCGTAGGCCACCAGCGAGGTCATGTGGTGCCAGGTGTAGCCGTTGGTGTTGATGTTCCAGGTGGCGCGCGCCGGTTCGAGGGCGGAGGCGTCGATGGGGTCGAGCGCGAGGGGTTCGAGGGGCGCCCACTCGCACGCGCTGGACGAGTACATGCAGCGCGAGACCTCGCGGTAGGTGCCGCAGGCGCTGAAGTCGGTGGTCCCGTCGGGCGCGCCGTGGACGCAGTGGTAGGCGGCCGGGGTGCAGACGGTCTGGGGGAACGAGGTGTAGGGGTCGCCCGAGGTGAGCGCGAGGCCGACGACGCGGGTGGCGAGGCGGGCCGTCTTCTGGACGGTGGTGCCGTTGTTCAGCGTGGCCGAGAAGGTGAGCGGGGTGGTGTGCGGGTCGGCGGCCTCGTTCAGCGTGGAGTACGACCAGTCGAGGTTGAAGGTGTCGGCGTCGACGCGCGCGACCAGGGGCGAGCCGTCGGGCGCCGTCACCGAGAGGGCGCTCGCAGCGGCGTCGGCACGACCGCGGTACACGAGGGGGTTCGGGCCATTCACCTTGTAAATGGGGTTGACGTTCTCGTCGATCCAGATCGAATTCGAGCCGCGGAAATCGTAGAAGCGCGAGGCGAGCTTGACCTCTGCGGTGTAGGCGTTCGGGGAGCCCGTATTCGTTTTGACGGAGAGCAGGAGCGGGAGCCCCGAGAGAATGGAGTTCAATTCGTGGCCGACCGGCAGCACGACCTCGAGGCGGCGCGGGCTGATGATGTTCGCTTCGCCGAAGGCGTCGTCGGGCACGAAGCTGAAGACCTCGGCGAGGTAGCGGTTCGCGGTGGCTTCGATCACCAGCGCGCGCCCGCCGGGCCGATCCTGGAAGGTGCCGAGGGTGTCGAAGGTCAGGACGAGGGCGCCCTCCGAGGCCGTGATCTTGGTGGCCGCGGCAGCGCCGTGGGCCTCGGCCGTGACCTCGTCCGTGAGCACCTCTTCACCGGCACATGCCGACATCGAGAGTGCAATGAGACATCCGAGAGCGAGCGCGCGAAACCTCATGAGTCGTCCTCCGTGGTTGGGGGGACCCATTAAAACGCGGGGACGCATCTGTCAACGGCGCATGGTTGACGTTATGGTGACAGCAGCCGACTCCCAGCGTGCGAGAACGAGAGCAAGCGGCAATACGCAACCAATCGCGGATCACGGCCGTAACGAGGCATCGACGCACAGCACGGGTGTATCCTTCTCGAATGCACGGATCAGAAGTAGCAGTCACATGAACGTCATCGCGATGTCATCGCGGGGTCGCTGTCACCAAATTCGTCGTCTATTTCGTGGTTGCTCGTGGTTGCTCGTGGAGACGGGAGCGCACGGGCTCGTGAGCGCATGGCCTCGTGCGCGCGGTTGTTCGTGGGTGTGCATGGGCTGCTGGAGGCGCGTGTGCGTGTCGACACGCCGTGGCGAAGCGTGGGGGTTGAAGTGGTGTCGTTCGATGACCTACGGTAAGGCCGTGTCGGATGCTGAAGATCTCGGCTGAGCAGCTCGATCTCCTGTCCGTCGAGGAAGAAGAGGGCTACCGCGCCCGGCTCGTCGCCTTCCTCGGCAAGGAGTTCCCCCGTGCAACGCGAGCGCTCGGTGCGCCCGAGGTGGTGTCCCTCGTCGCCCGGCAGGTGGCGCGAGCGCGGCATCACGGGCTCACCAGTGAGCGGCAGCTCGCTCAGTTCGCCGTGCTCGCGCTGATGTTCGGCGAGGGCTTCGAGGAGCGCTTCGCGTGGGCCGAGGCGGCGCTCTCCCGCGACGAGACGAGGACACCGGCCGAGCGCCTGGAAGATCTGACCCATGTCGCAGAACGACAGCTCCGAGACGCCACCCACCGGGACTGATCCCGTTCGCCAGGAGGCGACGCAGGCGACCTTCGGGGACAATGCGCCTGGTGAATGCACGAATGGATGCCCCGAATACGTGCTGGTGCTGAAGGGCAGGCCGCCGGACAGTGATCCTTTCAAGAAGCATCCGCTGCCGTCGTCGCGGCGAATCGACATCGAATACCACGTGGCCTTCACGGCCGCGGACCCTGGCGACCCGGTCCCGAAGCAGGGGAGCCATGCGTACGAGCCCTCCCGGGAGCACGAGCGCCCGCTGTCGGCGGACGAGTACGCGCGGCTCCAGAAGGTCTATGTGTGGGCCGAGCCGTACGGGTATGCGGCGCTGCGCATCCGCGAGGCGAACGAGCTGGCGAAGGGGCGGATCGCGGTGCCCCGCGAGAAGCTGCGGCACGAGCAGGTGGGCTCGAAGACGCGGTTGATCTGCGAGTTCGACGTGCTCGACAGCGTGCCGGGGTACATCGCCTCGGAGATGCAGAAAAACCTCAACGATCCAGACGTGGGGCGGATCCGCAACCACCTGAACACGGCGCGGCAGCAGGTGCAGGGCGACACGTTCGGGCGGCTGGATGGCTTCGCGGCGGCCGGCGAGACGGCGCAGGGGCTCGGGATCTTCGGCAACCGGGTGCGCGCGGACGAGGGCTGGATCAACAGCGGGATGGACCTGATCGCCGGTGACGTCAACGACTGGGACCACAAGCCGAGGATCCGGCCAGTGTGGGGCACGGACAACCGGATCGGGAACAAGCCGGTGGTCTATTACTACGACGTCTGGTCGAACCTGCATTATGGCTACATCGCCAATGCAGCGACGATTCCGAAGCACACGGCGCAGGGTGGGTCGTCGTTCGCGAACATCTTCGATTCGGGGCGGCTCGACGAGAATGCCGACAGCAGCGCCGTGAGCGCGGGGCACGATCTGTACGGGACCAATCCAGCGGCCAACATCGACGACGTGATCGCGCTCGTCGAGCGGAACCAGGGGCTCTGGGCGCGCAGCGCGCGCTGACGGGCGCTGACGGCTGGGGTCAGCGGCCCTCTGCTCGATCACCCGCGCTCGACGGTCGCCGCGCTCACCGGCCCTCTCCCGTCGCTGTCGCTGTCGCATTCCCCTCCTCTGACCCGCCGAGGCACCAGCGCGCGTCGCCTTCGACGACCCACCCGAACGCTTCGCCGACCGCGGTCGCCATGCTCCCGCCGTAGCTGTGCCCCGCGCCGCGGGCGTGGAGGACGCGGGCCTCGACGCCGCCGCGCCGCAGGTAGAAGGCCGAGGTGCGCGCGAGCTCTGCGCAGCGGGAGCGGCCGCAGGCGAAGAGGACGCGCTCGCCGCCGTGGGCGCGGAAGCGCTGGGCGGCGGGGATGTTCCACTCCTGGAAGAGGCCGTCACCCCCTTCGACGAGGGCGGCGCGGGCGAAGCGCGCGGGGTGGCCAGGGAGGAGCATGGCGCCCATGATCGCGCCCTGCGAGAAGCCGGCGTAGGCGGGCGCGGTCGCGTCGACGTGCTGGGGGAAGCGGGCGCGCAGGGCGTCGAGGGCCAGGGTGATCTCGCGGCCGAGGGCGTGGTGGTCGGTGTAGAAGTAGCCGGTGTGCGCCTCGGGGACGTAGCGGTTCGTGGGGAAGCCGCGCACGCAAAGGACGAAGCCGTGGTCCTGGACGATCTCGCGCCAGACGCCGCACTGCCACTCCGGTCGGTCGCCAGCGCCATGGGCGACGACGAGGACGGGGCGCGGGGAGGTGGCGCCGAGGGGGAGCGACACCACGGCAGGTCGGTGGCGCTCGACGGGCAAGGCGAGGAAGGGCGAGCTGGAGGCGAGGGGCGGGAGGTCGCCGGAGCAGGCGTCCGGGAGAGGGCGGTCGGGTGGTGACGAGGCGCCAGCACCGCGCGACGAGGGGGAGTTCGGAGACGAGGTGGATGCCGGGTCGTCCGAGGCGCTCCCTGGCGCGGCTCTCCCGAGGTCGTCCGGCGGGGCGTCGTGGGGTCCACGGAGAGACGCGCGGGAGGCGCCCGGGGAAAGCGGGAGGTCGATGTGCTCGCGGGTGGCGCAGGCCGTCGTCAGGAGGAGGGCAAGCGAGAGCGCGCCGCGCATGGGGGTCAGCAAAGCAACCAGGAGGCCAGATCCAGCAGGGCTGCGGCGAGGTGATGCGAAGCGCTTCAGGGTGCGCTTCAGGGGGACAGGGCCAGCAGGTCGGTGGCCTCGGCGAGGTGCGCCCGGGTGTGCAGGGCGCGCTCCGCGACCCGTGGGCCCAGCGAGGTGAAGGCGTCCGGCGCTTCTTCAGGACGCTGGGCGTCCGGCGCCTCTTCAAGGCGCTGGAGGACGAGGTCCTGCTTGGTCTCGGGGCAGCCGTACATGTCCACGAAGAGCTTCACGTCCCCTCCGGGGCAAGGCACGACGTAGAGGTCGATGATGTGGCCGGTGGCGTTGGGGCCGACGTTGCCGGAGCGCACCTTGGAGGCGGCCCGGAGGTCGCCCTGGAGCGGGACGGTGCCGTCGGCGCATTTGTAGGTCGCCACGTACCTGTAGCTGTCGGCGGGGCCGCAGCGGGGGACGGGGTGTTCCTTGTCGGTGCCCTCCGCGACCTGGCTCTGTTCGGCGCCAGGAGGCTGCGCGACCGGAGGAAGAAAGGGTTTGGTGGGGGCGCTGGGATCGACGGTCTCTTCGGGAGGTTCCGGCTGAGGCGAGGGCGAGGTCACGGTGGCGGTGTTCACGGTCGCCGGAGGCGCCCCGCCGCACGCTGCAGCGAAGCCCATCGCGACCACGCTTCCTGCCCGAGCCACGCGGATCCAGTTCATCGTTCTCCTCCCATCCCGCTGCCGTCCTGGCATTGGAACACGGATCTCGGTGGGCCTTGGGGTCGATGAGCGACAGGGCAGCGTCGGCGCGGGCGGGTTCACTCGGCGCGAAGTGCAGGGTCGGAGGCGGGCGGCTTCGCGTCGGACGAGGGTTTCGGGGCGTCGGTTCGCTCGAAGAGGAAGGCGTGGACCAGCATGCCGAGGAGCATGGTGCCGACGAAGAGCAAGGTGGGGCGGAGGCCGAGGACGAGGGAGGCGACGGCCGGGCCTGGGCAGAGGCCGGCAAGGCCCCAGCCGAGGCCGAAGAGGGCAGAGCCGAGGACGAGCTTGCGGTCGATGGTGGTGCGGGTGGGGAGGTGGAAGGTGCGGTCGAACGCTGGCTGGGAGAGGCGGCGCGCGAGCTGGTAGCCGAGGGCGGAGACGGTGACGGCGCCGCCGAGCACGAACATGAGGCTCGGGTCCCAGCCAGGTGCGATGGCGAGGAAGCCGCGGACGCGGGCGGGGTCGAGCATGCCGGAGAGGGAGAGGCCGAGGCCGAAGAGGAGGCCGGAAGCGAGGGCGGCGAGGAGGCGTGCGAGGGGCTGGGCGGGGGTCATGCGCCGAGGGTGCTGAGGAGGGTGGCGGTCAGGATGCCGACGCTCAGGAAGGTGGCGACGGCGACGAGGGAGCGGCGCGAGAGGCGCGCGAGACCGGCGACGCCATGGCCGCTGGTGCAGCCGGAGCCGAGGCGTGCGCCGAAGCCGACGAGGAGGCCGGCGACGGCGAGGGTGGCGAGCGGGGCGTCGATGCGAACCCGGGGGAAGTCGCCGGTGGCGAGGCGGTAGAGCCAGGGGCCCGCGAGGAGGCCGGCGAGGAAGGCGAGGTGGGTGGTGCGGGTGTCGTCGGGTTTGCGGCGGAGGAGGCTGCCGAGGATGCCGCTGATGCCGGCGATGCGGCCGTTGAGGAGGAGCAACAAGGCGGCGGAGAGGCCGATGAGCATGCCGCCGAGGAGGGAGGGGAGGTACGGGGTCATGGGGGGAGGGCTGGAGCGAAAGGGCTGGCGCTGGCGCGCTCAGGAGGGCTGGCCGAGGCGCACGACGAGCTTGCCGAAGTTCTTGCCCTGGAGGAGGCCGATGAAGGCTTCGGGGGCGTTCTCCAGGCCATCGACGATGTCTTCGCGGTAGCGGACGCGGCCGTCGCGGATCCAGGTGCTCATGTCGCGGAGGAAGTCGGGGAACTGCTCGGCGACGAACTCGCGCTGGATGAAGCCGCGCAGGGTGAGGCTCTTCGAGAGGATGTCACGCATGAGGTGCGGGAGGCGGTCAGGGCCTTCGAAGGGGCCCGTGGCGTTGTAGCTGGCGATGAGGCCGCAGACGGGGATGCGCGCGAACTCGTTGAAGAGGGGGAAGACGGCGTCCCAGACCTTGCCGCTGACGTTCTCGAAGTAGATGTCGACGCCCTCGGGGCACGCCTTGGCGAGCTGCTCGGGGAAGTCGGGGGCCTTGTGGTCGAGGGCGACGTCGAAGCCGAGTTCGTCGCGCACGAAGGCGCATTTCTCGGGGCCGCCGGCGATGCCGATGGCGCGAGCGCCCTTGAGCTTGGCGATCTGTCCGACGGCGGAGCCCACGGGGCCGCTGGCGGCGGCGACGACGAGGGTCTCGCCTGCCCTGGGGCGGCCGATGGTCAGGAGGCCGGCGTACGCGGTGAAGCCGGGCATGCCGAGCACGCCGAGGGCGGTGGAGAGGGGGGCAAAGGTGGGGTCGAGCTTGCGCAGGCCGGTGCCATCGGAAAGGGCGTGGGTTTGCCAGCCGGCGTACGAGAGCACGATGTCGCCGACGGCGTGGTCGGGGTGCCGGGAGGCGATGACCTCGGCGACGGTGCCGGCGGGCATGACGTCGCCGAGCTCGGTGGGGTTGGTGTAGGACCTGGCGGCGCTCATGCGGCCGCGCATGTACGGGTCGAGCGAGAGGTAGAGGACCTTCAGGAGGAGCTGGCCTTCGGCGGGCTGAGGGAGAGGGGCTTCTTCGAGGCGGAAGTTCTCCGGGGTGGGCGCGCCCTGGGGGCGGGAGGCGAGGACGATGCGGCGGGTCTTCACGTCGGCCATGGGGTGAGGCTCCTGTCGGTTGCGGGTCGCCGGGGACCCTACGACGGTTTCGGGGGGTCGGCACGTCACTCCAGCCGTGGTCGTGCCCTCTCGGGTCGTGGCCGTGTCCCGTCGAGAAGCGCTCGCGTCTCGGCGTGAAGCAGTCGGATGTCGTGAGGCGTCGGTCGCGTCCCGTCGGGAAGCGGTCATGTCCTCTCGGGCAGTGCGCTGCTGCCCTGGAGAGGGGGTGGCAGCGCAATTCCGAGGCAACAATCCAAACGAGGCGGCACGAGGCCGACGTTCAGGACGCCAGGAAGCTGCTGGCCATCGTCTGGCACGGGCCCTGCTGAGGGGCACGCCGGGCGTGGAGGGCCTCGGTGAGGGGCTTCGGAGTCGCGCGCCTGCGCGGTCACCGGAGTCGCTCGTCCTGCACCACGGCGCTGCGCCCCAACCCAGCAACGGGGCTGTCATCGACAGCCAGAGGGACGACCATGACCACGGGCAACGGCTTCCGTTTTCTACCTCCCGCCGATCTCAAGGACTTCTCGGACCAGCCGCGAAAGCAGGATGCGCTCGACGCGCAGTGGAACGACAACCTCGGTGGATTCACGCAGCAGGCGATCCTCGGCAATCCGTGGAACGTGATCGGGGCGTCGTATCAGGACTGGTACTACAACCCGCAGGAGACCACGCCGACCGGATCGGTCCAGGTCGCGGCGGTGGAGTGGAACGCGTTTCCAGGGCGCATTCAGTACTACTTCCAGAGGCAGCTCTCGGCCGAGCAGCAGCTCGAGCTTGCAGACACGGGGCATTACACCGACGGGAATGGGCACAAGCAGACGTTCCCGCAGATCACCTCGGATCCGTGCGATGCCTCGTCGACCTCGAAACAAGCCTATGGCCCTTATGGTCCGCGCGGGTGGCAGGACGAGTACTGCGAGTGGGCCGTCACGCGGAATGCGAAAGGGCAGATCACCCGGGTCGACTTCACCTGCGAGAACCCCGAGTACTGGTACACGCTGTGGTTGATCGACCCGGCGGCCGTGCACCGGCTGTACGAGACGCTGCTCGGGAAGTCGATCCGGATCGATGACCTGTACCTGAAGGACGAGAACGGCAAGGCCGTCATCGACCCATCGACGGGGCGGCCCGCGTACGACCCGCTGAACCGCTGGAACAACGGACCGGAAGCGACGAACGACAGGGGAGGCGCCATCCACCTGACCAGCACGCCGAACAGCTTGCAGACGGAGATGGGGCTCGGTGGGGCCGCGACGGTGCAGCGGATCGATCACGACGACAACGCCGCGGAGCTGATCTGCTGCTCTCAGTACGGGCAGCCCAACCGGAACAGCGATCCGAACATCGGCTTCAGCGTCTACTCGCTCGTCGGGCTCGGCAACAAGGTCACCCTGACCAACCCGGCAGGGCTCTACATCCAGACGCCGACGTGGGCGCGCTTCAGGGCGCCGAACGGGATCGACCCATCGAAGTTCTGGACCATCGTGCGCGGGACGAGCACGCTGACTGGCCCTGACGGGAAGGCGCTGCCCGGGAACTTCATCGTTCACGCACGCTTCGAGGTGCCCGAGGGGGCTGGGTTCACGGTCTCGGACATCACCATCGACGGCAAGCCGATCCAGTGGGGCGGGCAGATCGCGCAGACGTTCCAGATGCACCTGAACGCGAGCGCGTTCTCCGCGCCCGTGCCGAAGCGGGAGGCCTGCGTGAGGCCGAAGGCGCCCGCGGATGCGCTGCCGCAGCCGTTGCAGCTCTTCCACGGCGACGTGTTCTGGGCCTACTACGACCGGACCATCCGGACGGTCGTGGGGGTGGAGATGAGCCTGGCGAGCAACACCACGTTCATCGCGCCGATCGTGGAGCGTGGCGCGCAGCAGATGACCATGGTGCTCACGGTGGACGGGGCGAAGCTCGGGCCGAGGGGGGAGCTGCCGCTCATCAGCACCGACGACCCCGACATCCAGGTGAAGGTGGCGGCGACGGGAAGCAGACCGGCGATGTCGAACGTCACGTACGCGATCCCGGGGAACTCGTACCCGAGCACGGTGCAAGCGCTCCAGGTGGTGGTGAACGTGGCGCCGACGGCAAGGCCAGGGCTGCACTCCATGACGGTCAGGAACGTCGGCGGGGGGGAAGGGATCCCGATGCCGGCGCTGCTGAAGGTCGTCCAGGCGGGCACGATCGGCAAGAGCGCAGACCAGGCGTCGGAAGGCTGAGAGGGCGGCCATGCGCGCAGCCATGAAGACGCATCTCGCCGCCTCGACGGGCCTTGCGCTCGTCGCGCTCGGGGGCGCCTGTGAGCCGCAGCCGCGCACGCTGCCCGCACCCCGGTCGGCGACACTGGCGCAAGCGCCAGCGGAGCCTTCGGGGGGGGCGGGTGTCGTGAGCGCCGCGTCGAGCGAGGCGCCGACGTTCCTGTGCGGGAACCTCACCGTCCCGATCAGTCCCGGGATCCCGGGGGACTCGCCGATCTTCGCGAACCAGACGAACGCGAACTGCTTCGCGTGGTGGGAGCTGATCTCGCTGAGCTGGCCGGCTGCGCCCGGGAGCACGGAAGCGAACACGGAGGTGAAGGCGTCGGCGTTCGGCAATCCCGACGATACGGGGCCGGTCGTGTGGCAGACGTACCAGGACCCGACGATGCTGTTCCTGGCCGATGGGGCGACCCCGCCGGCCTTCGGGTCTCAGCCGGAGATCCCGGCGAGCTGCGCGCTGCAAGCGAAGGTCTCGACCGCAGGGAAGAAGCCTCCGCGGCTGGTGCAGATGGTGACCAAGTTCCACCCCGGGTTCATGGCGGGCTCGTCGGACCAGGCGGCGCCGATGGAGGGGCCGGCCTGGCTCGGGGCACAGAACGGGACGAGCCTCTGGTACGAGGTGCGCCTGAACAAGGACCTGTACGACAGCATCGTGGCCCCGGAGCACCAGTTCTTCAACGCCGACAAGCAAGCGGCGTGGGTGGCGGGTGGGAATGGGAAAGCGCTGACGCTGCCTGCAGGAAGCAAGCACGCCGATGGGCCGATCGGCGCGATCGAGCTGAAGGGCGCCTGGATGGAGGTGGACCACCCGGAGCACGCGCGCTGGTCACGCTACAAGACGGTGGACGCCATCGTGATGGACGCGGCCAACGGGAAGTGCCGGACGACGACGCTGGCGCTGGTGGGGCTGCACATCCTGCACAAGACGAAGTCGCAGAACACGTGGGTGTGGGCGACGTTCGAGCACAAGGACAATGTGCCCGCGGAGAGCCCTCCCAACCCGGCGAACACACCGCCGGGCGGGTACAACTTCTACAGCCAGAGCTGTCAGCCGAAGCAGGTCTCGGTGCCGAAGGACTGCCTGGCCAAGGACATGACGTCGCCGGTGACCGTGGGCTGCACGGCGAACCAGAGTCCGCCCTACTACCTGGGGGAGGGCTGCCCAGGGCCGGTGCCGATCCAGGTGACGCGAGAGAAGGTCTTGCCGAGCAATGTGCAGAGCGTGAATCGGCTCGCTCAGGCGGCCATTGCCGAGGCCAATCCGAAATCGGTCTGGCAATACTACGAGCTGGTGAACGTGATCTGGTCGGCATCACCGATCAATGATTCAGCCGTGCCCCAGCCAGCGCCCTCGCGGCTCGCTGGCATGACCTCGGACGGCAACTTGCCGGTCGCCAATACGACGATGGAAACCTATGTGCAGGGGAAGACCTGCACCGATTGCCACGCGTATGCCACCGTCGCGTCGACCAAGGCGGAGCCGAAGCCGACATGGACCTCGGACTTCAGCTTCATGCCGAGCCTGGCCCAGGCGCCGGCGGCCCGGCAGCCCAAGGCTGCTGCCGCGGTGAAGAAGAAGCTGCGGTTCTGAGCTCATCCCGACGAGCCCATCCCGCCACCGCGCCCAGCTCACCAGGACGAGACGACGAGGCCTCCCACGCCTCGTCGGTCCCGTCGGCTCGCCGCATCCCCTGATCTCCTCATCCCGGAAAGAAGCTGCGCGGAACCAGGGTGACCTTCGTCGTGCCGCCTGGGTAGGATGGGCGTGGCTCCTGAAGGCTCCGTGCTCGGAGGGGCTGCAGGGTGAAGCTGCTCGGTCACGTCGGGTCGAGGAGTGAGGGATGCGCATCAGCGAGGAACAGGTCGAGACGCTCCGCCAGGAGGGAAGCTCGGGGCCGCAAGCGGGGACGCAAGCGCCAGGCGTCGTCGAGCCGTGCCCCGAGCCGACGTTCCGGGAGAACGTGATCCTGATCGGCTCCGAGATGCAGTACGACAGCTTCTGGCTGAAGATGATGTTCATCGCAGCGGGCTACCGGCTCGCGCTGTCGAACACGTACCGGCAGGGCGACAGGAAGACGATCGCATACGTCGATGTCGGCTATGTGCGACCCGAGAAGCTGCCGCTGGAGACGCTGAAAGATCAGTATGGCTACCGGCTCGTGGTCCTGAACAGCTCCGCGGATGTCGTGAAGCTGTTCAATGACCGGCCGCGGATCGAGGTCGGGGGGCGCTCGGGGAAGCTGCTGCTCCATTACGTGGCGTTCTTCTGCCACGGGGTGCCCGGCAAGATTGCCCTCAATTACAATGCGAGCCCTGCGGTGGACGTGACCGAGAGCCAGGTCTCGGCCATGAATGCGGACATCTTCGACCCACAGGGGCGGATCACGTCGTATGCCTGTCGCACGGGCAATTCGACCCTGTGGGAGTCCTTCAACAACGACGCGGAGGCGAAACCGGAGGCGAGCCTCGCGCAGAAGATGGCCGACCGGTTCAAGGTGAGCGTGTTCGCCTACCTGAAGCGAACCTTCTACGGCAACGTGCTGCGGGATCCGAGCGACTCCGAGAAGATCTCGAGCGCCTTGAAGGAGGCGCGCAAGACGCAGGAAGGGAGCATCATCGACATCCCGGACGAGCACGAGGCGCTCCCCCACCCCGGCCTCGCTGCGGGTGGGGTCTTCGGTTTTGGCAGTGCCACGGTCAAGGAAGGGACGAACGGGTATGCGCTGTGGCGCAAGGGGGGTGGGCGGACCTTGCCGACGGCAGCGGAGACGCCGAAGGGCCTGAGCGGCAACCTCCGCGAGTTCAAGCCACGCGGCAGCTGAGCAAGGGAGCGCGCTTCATGGGATTTCAGAGGTTCGAGGCAGCGGCGTGGAGCGCCGAGGTGGCGGATGTCGAGGCGACGCCGCGCTACGAGGTCGGCGCGGAGCGGCGGGGGATGGTGCACTTCCGGTTCGCGCTGGAAGAGAACCCGGGGGTCGAGGAGGACGCGGTGTTCGTGGTGTTCTCGAACCGGATGCTGGCGTCCGTGTATGCAGGGCCGTACCGGGAGGGTCTGTCGCTCCCCGTGGATGCGAGGCTCGCGAGCGACGAGGGGTTCGACAACCTGGAGTTCAAGCTGCTCTCGCCGAAGGGCTGCGTGGTCGGGCGGTGGAGCAATGAGCAGGGATACCCCTACTGGCAAGCCGGGGCCGTGGTGAGCATCGCGTTCCGGGAGGTGGGTCGGTTCGCCGAGCATGGGCTTTTCGAGACGCACGGGGTGTCGATCCGGCTGGAGGGTTGAGGTTCCCCGGAGGTCGCACGACGACGGACTCGGCGTAGGGTCAGTGTGCTGTCGGCGTGGAGCCGACGCACACGGGGCCGGGCCCCCTCACGGTGCAGCTCAGGTGGCGAGGGCGTCGTCGTTCGTGCGAGGTCGCGCGTTCCAGAGGGTCGCGGCAAGGACGGCAGCGACGAGGGCGGCGGCGGCCCAGAAGCGGATGGCGGCGTGGAAGTCGCGGTGCTTCAGGAACCAGCCGGTGGCCATGTCGCCCGCAAAGGCGCCCATGTAGCCCATGAAGTCGACGAAGCCGGCCGCGGCGGCCGTGGTGCGCTTGCGGGCGAAGTCCTGGGCGGCGGTGCCGACGAGGAGGATCTGGGCGCCGTAAAGGAAGAAGCCGATGGCGGCGAGGCACGCGATGGTGGGCGCGGCGCCGAGGGGGGCGATGCGTTCGTAGGTCAGCGTGAGCAGGCCGACGAGGAAGAGGGAGGCGGCGATCATCGGGGCGCGGCGGGACTGGAAGTAGCGGTCGGTGATCCAGCCCGAGGCGAGGGCGCCGACGGCGCCGGCGAGGGGGAAGACGGCGACCTTGAGGGCGGCGAGGAAGACGCCGGAGCCGTGGAGGGCTTCGAGGTGGCCAGGGGCCCAGTCGAGGAAGCCGTAGCGGACGATGTCGAGGCCGAAGAGGGCGAGGGCGAGGACCCAGATGCGCGGGTTGGCGAAGGTGATCCAGAGGGTCTCGAGGAGGGGGCGGCGCTCGACGGTCGCAGGGGGGAGCGATTCGTCGATGGCGGGGGCTTCGCCGGGCTCGGGGCGCTCACGGATCTTGAAGGCGGCGTGGAGGGCGGCGAGGGCGAGGACGGCGGCGGGGAGGACGAAGGCGGCGCGCCAGTCGGCGAAGGCGGTGACGAGGGCGCCGGAGGCGATGATGGTGAGGGCCGAGCCGAGCTGGTAGCTGGTGCCGACGACGCCCATCATGCGGCCGCGCTGGGTCGGGGTGAACCAGCTGGCCATGATCTTGACGGTGGGAGGCCAGCCGCCGGCCTGGAAGTAGCCGTTCAGGAACCAGAGGACGACGAGGAGCGCAGCAATGGGGGTGAGGGGGCTCCGCGTGGAGAAGAACTGGACGGTGCGGTTGACGGCGCTGGCGAGGAGGGGGAGCGACGGGCCGAGGGCGTCGGCCATAGGCGCGGCCTGGGAAAAGAGAAGGCAGGCCGTGACGGAGCCGAGCATGCCGAAGAGGAGGATGCGCCTGGGGCCGAAGCGTTCGGCGAGCTGGCCATTGACGAGCTGGCCGAGGGCATAGCCGACCTTCAATGCGCCGAGGACCAGGCCCATTTCGAGCGGGTCGATGGCGAGGCTGCGCTCGATCTGGGTGCGGGCCGGGCCGATGTTGACGCGGCATGCGTAGAAGGCGCCGTAGGTGACCCAGACGGCGAAGAGCATGCGCCACTGCGCGCGGGACATGGAAGGCGCGCGCTGGGAGAGGTTCACGGCGGGGAGCGTTTCACAGCGGGATCGGGTTGTACAGCGCGCGGAGTGCGCGGAGCGCTGGTGAGGAGGAGGCGCTCGGGCCGGCGCCTCTCGACGCGATGGGTTGGGACTTCGGTGCGAAAACCGCCGTGCGAGGGAGAGGTCTCCCCTGGCGGAGCGGGAGGGTTCCCCGCCAGGGGAGAGGGGTGGAGCCCAGGGATCCGGGTGATTGAGACGAGAATGGTCTCTCGGGGCCCGGGCTCACGTGAACGGAGCGCGCTCGACCGGATGAGGGTGAGGCGCTCCGGTCGTCATCAGCAGTCACGCTGGCATGCGTCCAGCCGTCCATCGTGACGGTGCGCGCTGCAACCAGCGCTTCGTCGTTGCGCCGAGCCAGATCGACTCACCAGCCGCGGTTCCATCCATTCATCCAGCTGCCGCGGTTGAGGGACCAGATGGGCCGGCCAGGGTTGTAGATGGCCGCATTGCCATTGCACCCGACCTCGAGGTAGGCGTCGGGGTAGCCGGCGGTCCCGGTCGACCAGACATCCTGACCGAACCGATCGATGACGACGAAGTTGCCGTCATTCAGCATCGTCGCGTACTGGATGGGGCGGTTGAAGGCGCCGGTCGACCACAGGGAGCGGCCTCCTCGCCCATGGAGACAGAGGCCTCCCTCATTGAGCAGCCCGAGGGAGTACCCCCTGTCGCCCGTGTAGAGGTGATGCCCCGGGTACAGCATGCCGCCTGGACGAAGGGTGATCACGTCACCGCAGGAGACGTTGGCCTGCTCGGTGTAGCTCGACCAGAGGGTCTCTCGGGCTCCGTAGAGGAAGACGTTGCCGTCGTCGAGAAGGTTGAGGTACGCGCCGGGATGCCCGAAGGTGCCGGTCGACCACCGGGCTCGGTTGTGGTGATCGAAGAGCACGAAGTTGCCGTCGCCCTGCATGAGGCCATAGCGGATGTTCAGGCCGCGGGTGTTGCTGGTCCACATCGAGCGGCCTCCCCGGGAGAGGATGAGGTTGCCGTCGTTCTGGAGGCCGAAGTAAGAGCGGCCGTCGTCGGAGTAGATGCCTTGTCCACACTCCAGTCGCTGCTCGGGCTCAATCGAGTGCGCCATGGCCGAGCTGCCGACGGCGAGGGTGGCGCCAAAGGCTGCAGCACAGAGAGAGCTGCGCAAAACGAGGCCGTTGATTCTTGTCATGGTCTGATCCCCCATTCCAATGCAGTGCGCCTTCGGGGCGCCTGCTCCCGGACGCCATCGTGCAGGGTGCGTGGTGGCTCCCTGCACGACGGCCGCGCGAGCGATAGCGTCGCTCTATCGTAAACATAATGGGCTGACCCGTCGGCGCTAGATCGGGTCTCCGTCCGGCGCGTGCTCAATTCGGAGCCCAGCATGTCCCGAGCGTCAAAGCAGCCAGCGAGGTCGACGCGAGCGACCCGGGAATGCGCGCGCCTTTCATCGGGTATTTCGTCAGAATGCGCGGTCGGGGCGCTGGCGAGTCGGATATGTGAAGAGAGGCCTGGCATTGCTGGATTCGGCACGGGTGGAGGGATTCCCCTGGCGACGGAGATGTGTGTCGGAGCGAGGGGAATGGCAATCACCTGGAGGAAGGCGCGCTGACGGAGGGCTCGCGGTGCGCGGAGAGTTTCCTGCGGAGGGAAGGTCGGCGGACGCGACGGGCGTGGTCGGGTCAGGCGCGCGAGACCCACGTCATGGTGTCAGGAGAAGGTTTCCGGCGGCCCTGGCTTTGAGGCTCGTGATGCGGGCTTCGAGGGCCGGGTCGTGGCCGCCTCGGGCGCGCAGGACCTTGTCGAGCGCCTCGACGGCGCGGACGAGCGATCCCGCTGCGATGGCGGACTCGGCAAGCTTTTCCCAGCGGGCTTCGGTGGGCTCTTCGACGACGGCGCGCTCGTAATGCGCGAGGGAGGTCCCCCAGGCCTTGCGTGAGGCCATGAGGTCACCGAGCCAGGTGGCGGCCTGAGCGCACGAGGTGGGGGGGCCGCACGCTTCGCCCAGGAGATCGCGGGTGGCAGCGGCGAGGCGGGGGGGAAGGTCGGCGAGCGCAGCCGCGCGGACGCGCAGCTTGAGGCAAGGAGCCCGCTCGGTGACGCGGTTGCAGGCTTCGGCGAGGAGTTGCTCGGCCTGGGCGGGGCGGCCTTCGGCCATGAGCCAGCGGGCGCGCAGGTCAGGAGCGAGGAAGGAGCGGCGGGACGCGACTTCGATGGCGCGGGCATGGGCCTCGATGTCCTCGCCACAGCCCGCGCGCTGGGCGCCTTCGCAGAGGCCGCCGACAGGGCGGCCGTCGAGGGTGCCGATCAAGAGGTCGCCGAGGACCCAGCGAGGATCGATGGCGCCCGGGTCACGACGAAGGGCTTCGCGGGCGGCATGCAGGCGTTGCTCCTCTTCGCCAGGTCGATCGAGGTAGCGCGCGAGGGCAGCGATGAGGGGCGCGCCTTGCTTGCCTTCGGGGGCGGCGCGCTCGAGTTCGCTCCAGGAGCGGGTCCAGCGGATGGCGCGCAGGGCGGCGGCGCTGACGAGTTCGAGGTCGTCTTCGACGGCGAAGCGGAGTTCGAGGAGCGCCTGGCTGCGGGCGCCGCGGTCGGCGAGCACGTCGGCAAGGAGCAGGTGGGCGCGGCCGTTGCGCTGGGAGCGTTCGAGGGTGCGCTGGAGCCAGGGGATGGGGTTGTCGCGCTCGGACTGCCAGGCGAGCGAGGCGCCGAGGAGGGGGAAGTACGGGTCGGCGGGGTGGCGCAGGGTGGCCTCTCGCAGGTGCTGGAGGACGGGTTCGAGGGGCTGACCGGGTTTCCAGGTGGTGAGTGACGCGCGTGCGCTCGCGCGGTCGGTGTCGAGGTCGGGGCCGCCGCGCAGGGCGACGAGCGTGGCGAGGGCGAGGCCTGCGAGGCCGAGGGCGATGAGGGAGGCGGGGCGTCTCCAGGCGAGCGCGTGGGTCGGCCATTCGTCCGACGAGGTCGCGCGCGCCGGTGCGCCGCGGCGTCGGCCGTCGCCCCACAGGGAGCCGAGGACGGTAGCAATCGCGATGGGGATGGCGGGCACTTCGAGGGCGAGGTCGGCGAGGTTCTGGAGGAGCAGGACGACGACGCCCACCCAGGCGCCGGTGGCGGCAGCGCTGCGAGGGACACCGAGGCGGCTGGGTCGCAAGGCCCAGACGAGGGCCAGGAGGGCGGCAAGGGCGATGGGGAGGCCCCACTCGGCCGCCCACTGGAGGAGGAAGTTCTCGGCGTGGGTGAAGACGACGTTTCCAGGGGCGGCGCGGTACGCAGGGTAGACGCTCTCGAACGCGCCCCGGCCGACACCGAGCCAGGGGTAGTCGCGGAGCATGGGAAGGATGGAGCGGAAGAGGTCGAGTTTGCTGGTGTCGCGTTCACCAAGCTCGAGCCAGATCATGCTGGAGCTGCCGAGAACGGCGAGGGCAGCGCCACCGCCGAGGGCGACGAGGGCGAGGCCGAGGAGGGCGCGGCGGGGCGCTGGTACGTCGGCCTGGCCGCGGGTGGTGCGGCGAGAGAGGAGGGCGACGAGGAGGGCGGCGCCGATGGGGAGGACGGCGAGGCCCGCGCGCGAGGCGCTGGTGATGGTGATGGCGACGAGGAGGGCGATGCCAGCCCCCACGAGCCAGCGCGGGAGCAGGGGGCGGCGCATGAGGTAGAGGCCGACGCCGCAGAAGGTGCCGAGGTCGAGGTAGCCGGCGAGGTTGTTGGGGTTGAGGAGGGGGCCGACATGCCAGGGCGCGGCAGGGAACTGCGGGGTGTAGAGGCCGAAGACCTGGGTGGCGCCAGCGAGGCCGTGGGTGAGGGTGGTGAGGGCCGCAGCAGAGGCGCTGGCGAAGACGAGGGTGATGCCCCAGGCCGCGCCGCGCCGGCTGGAGACGGCCGCCGCGGCATGAAAGACGCCGGCGTAGGTGGCCCAGGCGAGGGCCTGGACGAGGGAAGCGCTCGGGTCGAGGGAGAGGGGAGCGCGCAGGGGAGGAGGCTCTCCGAAGGGGAGGAAGGCGCGCGACCAGACGTCGGCGGTGGTGGGGGAGATGCGCTCGAGCCAGGCCAGCGGGAGGGGGATGGTCTGGAGGAGACAGACGGCGGCAAGGGCGAGGAGAACGAAGACGGGTGTCGGCGTGCGGGCAGGTCGGTCGCGAAGGTGAAGGCACTGGGCGACGGCGCCGAGGACGCAGAGCGATACGGCGAGGAGAACCGGGGTGTGAACGGCCCCGATGGCCAGTACGGACCCGACGACGGGGATCGCCAGGGTCCAGGCCGCAGCGGCCGCTTGTCGGCGGCGGGCTTCACCACCGCCGCGCGCTGATCGCTGTCCTGGTCGCACGTTACCCCCGACCTCGCGATTGAACCCCGCCTGCTCGCAGTTCGCAAACGTTCACGTCGGGCGGTCGCCGGCTGTCGACTGGACGGTGCGCGGCGCAGGCCATGTCCAGAAACGCGCGGAGAAAGGGGCGCTGCGCTCGCCGACGGGGTATCTTCCGGCCGTTCTGCGAGGGGCCACTTCCTTGAACCCCATCCGGTGAGGGTCCCCACCGGGCCGCTGGCTCGACGCGCGCATGAACGCCACGACGTGACGGCGCATCAGAGTCTCCGCGACTCGTCTCATGAAGAAAGCCTGGAGCTCCAGCATCCTCCGACGAGCGGCGATCGTGATGGTTCACGCGCTGCTGTGGAGCGCGGCGTTCCATCTGGCCTTGCAACTCCGCTTCGAGGGCGGGCCCATCCCCGATCCGTTCGCGCGGACCTGGCCCTTTGCGCTGGCGCTGCTGCTCGGGTGCAGGGTGGTCGCGTTCTACGCGGGGAGCCTGTTTCATGGGCTGTGGCGCTACGCGGGGTTGCCGGAGCTCTCGAGCCTGATCAAGACGACCACGGCGGGCTCGGTGGCGTTCGTGGTGCTGGCGACCATGCTCGGCGTGCCCATGCCGCGCTCGCTGTACGTCGGTGAGTGGCTGGCGTCGATCGTGCTGGTGGGGGGGCTGCGGTTCGCCATCCGCCTGGCCTACGAGCAACGGCAAGGGCGGACGCGGCATCCGGACGCGCTGCAGACGCTGATCCTCGGCGCAGGTGACGCGGGAGAGAGCCTGCTGCGCGACATCCAGCGGATGTCGGATCGCCGCTGGGAGGTGTGCGGCTTCCTCGACGACGACCCGATGAAGCGCGGGGCGATGGTGCGCGACGTTCGGGTGCTGGGAGCGGCCGACGAGGCGACGCTGCGTCGGGTGATCGTGGAGCGTGAGGTGAAGCTCGTGCTGCTGGCGATGCCGACGGTGGAGGGCTCCCGGACGCGGGACATCGTGCGGGCCTGCCAGAAGCTCGAGGTGCCCGTGCGGACGGTGCCGAGCATCACGGAGCGGATCCAGGACTTCGGGGTGGCGACGATCCGAGAGGTGGCGATCGAGGATCTGTTGCGACGGGCGCCGGTGAGCCTCCACGTGGAACAGGTCGAAGGGTTCCTGGAAGGACGCACGGTGCTGGTGACCGGCGCCGGCGGGAGCATCGGTGGGGAGCTGTGCCGTCAGACGCTGCGCTTCGCCCCGAAGCGGCTCTTGCTCCTCGACCACAGCGAGAACGGGCTCTACTTCATGGAGCGGGAGCTGCGGCAGCGGTTTCCGGAGGCGAGCATCGTCCCCGTCGTGTGTGACATCACCGATCGCGGGCGGCTGGACGCGGTGTTCCGGCGCTACCGGCCGGAAGTGGTGATGCACGCCGCGGCGCACAAGCACGTGCCGATGATGGAGGTGAACAGCCAGGAGGCGGTGAAGAACAACGTGTTCGGCACGCTTTCGGTAGCCGATGCGGCGCACGCGGCAGGGGCAGACACCTTCGTGATGATCTCGACGGACAAGGCGGTGAACCCGACGTCGATCATGGGGGCGACGAAGCGTGTGGCAGAGATGGCGCTGCAGACACGCGCCGAGACGAGCAAGACGCGGTACGTGACGGTGCGGTTCGGGAACGTGCTGGCCTCGACGGGGAGCGTGGTGCCGCTGTTCCGCGAGCAGATCGCGCGTGGCGGTCCGGTGACGGTGACGCACCCGGAGATGCGGCGCTACTTCATGACCATCCCCGAGGCGACGCAGCTCGTGCTGCAGGCAGGCGCCCTCGCGGAGCGGAGCGAGATCTTCGTGCTCGACATGGGAGAGCCAGTGCGGATCGTCGACCTGGCGAGGGACATGATCGAGCTGTCGGGGCTGACGCCGGACGTGGATGTGAAGATCGAGTTCGTCGGGCTGCGCCCTGGCGAGAAGCTGTTCGAGGAGCTGCTGCTCGACGACGAGCGGTATGCGCGAACGCCACATCCCAAGATCCGCGTGGGAAGGATCCAGCCGGTGGGGCGAGAGCGGCTGGAGCGTGGGCTCGCTGGCTTGCGTGCAGCCGCAGAGGCGAACGATGATGCGGCCGTGAGGCGCGCGCTGTCGGAGCTGGTGCCCGAGGCGACGTTGTCGCCGACCGAAGCGATGCCAGAGCGCAGGCAGGCGCTCTCCCCTGCGCCCTCTCCCTCCGTCGCATAGGCAACGCGCACGACGCGGTGAGTGAAGTCCGGCACCACAGCCAGCTCACCAGCGCTGAAACGTCGTTGAACACTGGGGCAAACTGGGACACTCGACCTGTCTGGGTGCGTCACTACTGGAAAAAACATGACGTCTCAGGCGTGTGTCCGGCCCAGCCCGACTGCGCGCGGCCGCCGTCCTGGCTATGCTGCGCTGCATGAAGCATGTCGTTAACCATGACCTGGACCCGGAGACCGCTCGCCGCGTCACCGACAAGGCTTTCTCGTCCTACAAGGACCGCTTCGCTGACTACAATCCGACCCTGAACTGGTCCTCGGAGAAGCGCGCCGAGGTCGGATTCTCGGCCAAGGGAATCCAGCTGAAGGGCGCGTTCGAATTGAGCCCTGGCAAGATCGAGATGGATCTCGACGTGCCCTTCTTGCTGCGTCCGTTCAAGGGCAAGGCGATCGAGGTGATCGATCAGGAGATCAAGCGCTGGATCGGTGAGGCCAAGGCCGGCCGGCTCTGATCGATTCGCTCTTCACATCAGCTCACGTGCAGCCGGCGCAGGTGACCGCCTGCTTCCGGCGCACGAAGAGCTCGGCAATCCCCTGGACCAAGATGTCGATCGCGGCCTGAGGTCCGTCCTTCAAGTAGGCCTCCGCGGCCAGCGTGCCGGCGAAGAACGCCTGCGCTCTCGGTAGCTCGCGTCGGATCCCGTCGAAGCCGATCGCGTGGACGAGGAACACCGACATGGGCGAGTTGCGCAGGTCGTACGTGGACTCGCGGCTGCGACCTTTGTCGAGGAGGTCGAACACCTCGTCCTCGACGGCTCCCTCGGGTGAGCGAGGACGCGATGGCGGCGGGAGGAGATCGGCGAGACGCCCCGAAGGCGCCCCTGCGGTGGGGAGCTGGCCGAGCAGCAGGGTGAGCGGGACGTCCGGTCCGAGGCGATGGGAGATCGCTTCGAGGAGCGCCATCGTCACCAGCTTGGTCCAGAGATACAGCCGGCCCACGGCGAGATTGTGGTCGGCCCGGGCGACGAGCGCGTTGTAGGTCGCCTCGTCCGGCTCCCCGTGGAAGCGGCGAAAGATGATCGAAGGGACGAGGGACTCCAGGAAGCCAGCCGTCTTCTGGAGCGACGTGCGGTACTCGCGCGCGGTGTAGCTGTGCGGGTTCTTGAAGTGAGGGTTCGTCTCGGGGAGCAAGCTCCAGGTGTTGTCGAGGAAGCACGCGCTGGTGTCGCCGAAGCCTCCGACGTCACGGTTGGCGAGGCGGACGCTGCGAATGACGGCTTCGAGGATCTCCGGCTCGCCGAGACCCAGGCGGAAGCGCTGGCTCGCCGTGCGCAGACGCGCGCAGAGCGCCTCGCTCGAGGTCAGCCCTTGATCGTTCACGCGACGGAACGGGATGGTCGCCTCGATGCAGGCCACCACCTGTGCCAGGAGGCGCAGCGAGAGCCAGGGGCGCATGACCTTGACGGCCACCATGGCGCTGAGCAGCTCGTTCTGCCCGCCGAACGGAGAGAGGACCTGGCCTGGCGCGAAGTTGAAGAGATCGAGGATCAGGGCGAGCCCTTCATCGTCCGCCGGGAGATCCGAGGCTTCACGGATGCGAAGCCGCTCGTCGTCTTGCTCGATGTAAGGCGTCAGGTAGACGGCAAGGTTGAAGTGGATGCCTCGGTCGACCTGCACGTACACGATGTCGTGGAAAAGCGCGGCGAGAACCTCGATGGGGTCGTCCGTGCCGCCGACCTCGAAGATGTGATCGGGCGTATGGAAGTAACGCCATGGCCCCGTCATCGTCTGCACGATGAGCTCGGCCACAGGCTCGAGACGTCCTGCGTCTGCCTGGATCTCGAGCAGGCCGAGCGCCCACTGGAGCTTTTCCAGACATTGACCCCTGTACTGTTCGAGGCTCATCGACTAGCCGTCCCTGGCCTCCTGGGGGGCCCAGATGTTGTCCCCTCCCGACAAAGGAACACGAGTCGCTGCGCCTCCGTCAAGGACGCGGTCTCCCTTCATTACAGGCAGGCTCTTCCGTGAAACCTGGACAGGTGGACTCACTGGATAGCCCTGGATCCAGGCGTGTTGACAAGTTCGACGACGGCGCCTATGACTCGCGCAACCCTAACGCATACGTAAGGGTTAGACTCCAAGAGCGATGTCGCAGCGCCACCACCTCCCTCTCGCCCAGGATCTCGGTCCGACGGCAGGTCCGCCGGAGACTCGGACGGATCCGACGGCCGGCCGTGGTGACGGGCAGGGCGAGTCTTGCGGCGGCGAAGAAGAGCGGCTCTTCCAGGTCGGAGACCTGGCAAAGGCGACGGGGAAGACCGTCAGGGCCATCCACCACTACGAGGAACTGGGCCTGCTCCGGCCGCACGCGCGCTCCAAGGGGCGTTACCGCCTCTATGACGAGGGGGCGCTGAAGCGGGTCCGCTGGATCAGCAAGCTCCACGATCTGGGCCTGTCGCTGTCGCAGATCCAGCAGATCGTGAGTCACTGGGAGTCGAGCCCCTCCGCGCCGGTCGGCATGGCGCACGTGCGGACGGTGTACCAGCAGAAGCTGGAAGAGACGCGGGCTCAGATCGCCCACCTGTCAGGGCTGGAGCGTGAGCTCCAGGCGAGCCTGGCCTACCTCGATACGTGCGAGAGCTGCGACCCGACGGAGATCGTCGTCTCGTGCTCACGCTGCAACCACCACGACGCGGCCCAGACCCAGCCGGAGCTGGTCGCAGGAATTCACGGCGGCAACGGCCGCCGCGCACCGAACCTCCCCCGCTGAACCGAGAGACGATCATGGCCATTCAGTTCCCCATCTACATGGACAATCACGCGACGACGCCGGTCGATCCGCGGGTGCTCGAGGCCATGCTGCCGTACTTCTCGGGGAAGTTCGGCAACGCGGCGAGCCGCAGCCACGCCTACGGCTGGACGGCAGAGGAGGCCGTGTCGAAGGCGCGCGAGACGATCGCGAAGCTGATCGGTGCGTCGAACCCGAAGGAGATCGTCTTCACCTCCGGCGCCACGGAGAGCGACAACCTGGCGCTGAAGGGCGTTGCCGAGTTCTACAAGGAGAAGGGCAACCACATCATCACGACGGTGGTGGAGCACAAGGCGATCCTCGACACCTGCAAGCGGCTGGAGAAGCAGGGCTACGAGGTGACCTACCTGAACGTCGACAAGGACGGCCTGGTGGATCCCGACGATGTGGCGAAGGCGATCACCGACCGGACGCTGCTCGTGTCGGTGATGCTCGCCAACAACGAGGTGGGCTCGGTGCAGCCGATCGCGGAGATCGGCAAGATCACCCGCGCGCGGGGGGTGCTGCTGCACTCCGACGCGGTGCAGGGGATCGGCAAGGTGCCATTCGACGTGGAGAAGATGAACGTCGACCTGGCAAGCGTGACGGCCCACAAGATCTACGGGCCGAAGGGCGTGGGCTGCCTCTACGTGCGCCGCTCGAAGCCGCGCGTGCGTCTGACGGCACAGATGGACGGCGGCGGCCACGAGTTCGGGATGCGCTCGGGCACGCTGAACGTGCCTGGCATCGTGGGCTTCGCCAAGGCGGCAGAAATCCTGATCCAGGAGGGCGAGGCCGAGTCGCACAAGCTCTTCGGGCTCCGTGAGCGGCTGCGCCTGCGGCTGATGAAGGAGCTGGACGAGCTGCGGGTGAACGGGTCGATGAAATCCCGTCTTCCCGGCAACCTGAACGTGTCGTTCAGCTTCGTGGAGGGCGAGGCGCTGATGATGGCGATCAAGGATGTCGCCGTCTCCAGCGGGTCGGCTTGCACCAGCGCGAGCCTGGAACCCTCGTACGTGCTGCATGCGATGGGCGTGGGCGACGATCTCGCTCACTCGTCGATCCGGTTCGGCATCGGCCGGTTCAACACCGAGGAAGAGATCGATTACGTGGCCGATCTGGTGATCGGCAAGGTGAAGAAGCTGCGTGAGATGTCACCCCTCTACGAGATGTTCAAGGAGGGGATCGATCTGAGCAGCGTGCAGTGGGCGGCGCACTGAGAGCCGCGATCCGCCCGCGCGGATGCTAGAATTCAACGGCGATAGCCAAGGAAGAATCGAGAGCAGCCATGGCATACAGCGAGAAAGTCATCGAGCACTACGAGAACCCCCGGAACGTGGGCGCTCTCGACAAGGACGATCCCGAGGTGGGGACCGGTCTCGTCGGCGCGCCGGCCTGCGGTGACGTGATGCGGCTCCAGATCAAGGTGAAGGACGGCATCATCGAGGATGCGAAGTTCAAAACCTTCGGCTGCGGCTCGGCCATCGCTTCGTCGTCGCTCGCGACGGAGTGGCTGAAGGGCAAGACGGTGGACGAGGCCGAGACGATCAAGAACAGCATGATCGCCGAGGAGCTGAACCTGCCGCCGGTGAAGATCCACTGCTCGGTCCTCGCGGAGGACGCGATCAAGAGCGCGATCTCCGACTTCAGGACGAAGCAAACGGCGCGGCGTGCGCTGGCGGGGGAGCCCGAGGCCAAGGCCGACGGCGAAGCCGCCGGGGCGCGCGGGGAGTGAGCGCGGTGGGCGCGGCGGAGACGGCAACCTCCAGGAACGACCGGAGCGCCCCCGCGACGGCCGAGGCCCACGCAGGAGAAGTTATGACGACGACCGACGAAACGACCACGACGACCGCCAGCGCAGAGCAGAAGCCGAAGCGCTCGCTGGTGGTCACCCCCGCCGCCGTGGAGGCGATGCGGGGTCAGCTCGCCAAGCGCGGGACGCCCGATGCGGCGATCCGGGTGGGGATTCGTGGTGGTGGGTGCTCGGGGTTCTCGTACGTCATCGAGTTCGACGACAAGCCGCCGCGCAACGGCGACCTGGTGATGGAGTTCGCCGACGAAGGCAAGGCGAAGGTCCGGGTGCACTGCGACAAGAAGAGCATCATCTACCTGGCCGGCTCGGCGCTCGACTGGGAGAAGAAGCTCATGCACCAGGGCTTCAAGTTCCTGAACCCGCAGGAGGCGTCGCGCTGCGGCTGCGGTCACTCCTTCCAGGTCGGCTGAAGCGCGGCAGACGAAGGTCAGCGCGCCATGAAGGATCCGTTCGCCATCCTGGGCGTGGAGCCCAGGTTCACCCTCGATCTCCGCGCGGTGGAGCAGCGTCACCGCGAGCTCAGCCGCGCCTTGCACCCCGACCGCTATGCCGGTGCGCCCGCTGCGGAGCGGCGCTTGTCGCTGGGGCGCGCGATCGAGGTGAACGAAGCCTGGCGCGTGGTGCGGGATCCGATCCGGCGGGCCGAAGCGCTCATGGCGCGTTCCGGCGTCGAGCTGCGGGAAGACGCGATGCCCAAGGCCGACCCGGCGTTCCTGATGGAGGTGATGGAGCTTCGCGAAGAGCTGTCCGAGGCCGCCCGTCGCAAGGACCGCGCGCGGGTGGAGGCTCTCGGGACGCAGGTGCGGGCGCGGGAGGAGGCGTCACTCGCAGCGCTGGGTACCGTGCTCGACGGCAGCGCGGGTGACAGGACGAGCATCGAGAAGGCGCTGCCCCGCCTCTCGGAGCTGAAATACTTTCGACGGTTCCTCGACGAGGTGAGCGCGATCGAGGAAGACCTGACGGACGCTCTGCCATGACCCTGATCGACATCTTCGACCCCAAAGCTCGGCCCACGCCGATCGGCATCGACCTGGGAACGACGAACTCGCTCGTCGCCCGGGTGCGCGACGGCAAGCCACTCGTGATCGACGACTGCAATGGAGACCGGCTGGTCCCGTCGGTGGTCCACTACGACGCGCGAGGCGGCACGCTGGTGGGTGCGCCCGCGAAGCGGATGGCTCAGGCACACCCGCGCGAGACGATCGTGAGCGTGAAGCGCTTCATGGGGCGCGGCGCGGATGATCCTGAGACCCGGCGGCTGGGCCCGTACGAGTTCGCGACGCCGAGCACGCCCGAAGAGGCCAAGAGCGTCCGGTTCCAGGTGCGGGACCGGGTGGTGACGCCACTGGAGGTGTCGGCGGAGATCCTGAAGGAGCTGCGGACGTCGGCAGAGCGGGAGCTGCGTTCGGTGGGGCCGGCCGTGATCACCGTGCCGGCCTACTTCGACGACGCGCAGCGGCAGGCGACCAAGGACGCAGGGCGCCTCGCGGGGCTGGAGGTGCTGCGGCTCCTGAACGAGCCGACGGCGGCAGCCCTGGCTTACGGGCTGGACAAGCAGCAGAACGGCCTGTTCGCCGTCTACGATCTGGGCGGGGGAACGTTCGACATCACGGTATTGCTCCTGGACGACGGCGTCTTCCAGGTGAAGTCCACGGGCGGCGACAGCGCGCTGGGCGGCGACGACATGGACCGGGCACTCGCCGGCCGGCTACTCCAGGAGATGGGCGCCGAGGGGGCCACACAGCCCGAGGTGGTGCGGCTGGCGCTCGATCTGGCGCGCGAGGTGAAGCATCGCTTGACCGAGGGAACCTCGATCGAGGTGGAGATTCCGGTGGCTGGCACCACCGACGCGACGCGGATGATCACGGTGACACGCGCGGAGTTCGACGCGCTCGTCGGGCCGATCGTCGAGAAGACGGGCGTGGCGTGCCGGCGCGCGCTGCGAGATGCCGGGGTGAAGGCGGAAGAGCTGACGGGCGTGATCCTGGTCGGAGGCTCGACGCGGGTTCCGTACGTGCGTTCGTACGTCGCGAAGCTGTTCGGGCGGGACCCCCTGGGGGACATCGATCCCGACGAGGTCGTCGCGCTGGGCGCGGCGATCCAGGCGGATCTGCTCGCGGGATCGCAGGACCGTGCCGACGAGGTGCTGCTCCTCGATGTGCTGCCGCTGTCGCTCGGGCTGGAGACGATGGGTGGCGTGGCGGAGAAGATTCTGCCGAGGAACACGACGATTCCCACCGGAGCGCGGCAGACCTTCACCACGTACGCGGACAACCAGACGGGCTTCGATCTGCACATCGTGCAAGGGGAGCGCGAGATGGCCGCGGACTGTCGCTCCCTGGCCCGCTTCACCTTGAAGGGCATCCCGCCGATGCCTGCCGGGATGGCGCGCCTCGAGGTGACGTTCCGGGTCGACGCCGATGGGCTCCTCAGCGTGACGGCGAAGGAGCTGACCACCGGCGTGGAGCAGAAGGTCGAGGTCAAGCCGAGCTACGGGCTGAGTGACGAGCAGGTGGAGGAGATGCTGCTCGCCGCACTGGACCACGGGGAGGAAGATCTGGAGCGACGGCGGCTCGTCGAGGCGCGCGTCGAGGCGGAGCGCGTCCTCCTGGCCACGCAGAAGGCGCTGGCCGTCGACGCCGATCTGCTCGAAGGCGACGAGCGCGCACAGATCGAGGAGGCCATGAACGCCCTGGCCGCAGCCTTGAAGGGCACCCGGGCTGGGGTTGTGCAGCACCGGATCGAGGCGCTGGACGAGGCGACCCATGGGTGGGCAGGGCGGCGGATGGACCGCGCAGTGGCGCGTGCGATCGCCGGCCGTCAGGTGGAGGAGCTGGAGACCGAGGTGTCGCAAGCCAAGGGCGTGGATCAGCACGTGGCAGAGCACCGAGCGAATGCCGGCGGAGGTGGATGATGGCAACGGTGCGATTCAACGCGCATGGGCGCACCTGGGACGTCGAGGTGCCGGTGGGAACGTCGGTCCTCGGCGCGGCGAAGCAGGTGGAAGCGCCCGAGGGCGATGCCTGTGGAGGGGTGTGCGGGTGTTCCACCTGCCACGTCTACGTGCTCAAGGGGCGCGAGCTGCTGAGCGAGGCCGAAGAAGACGAAGAAGACATCATGGACAAGGCCTTCGACGTGCGCGCGAACAGCCGGCTGGGCTGCCAGGCGCGCATCGAGAAGGACGGCGTGCTCGAGGTGGAGATCACACGAGAGAGCCTGGACGCTTACTACAATGAGCACCCTCAGGCCGTTGATCCGCGCAAGACGCGGTAGTCGCGCGGGTCATCGGCGCATCGGTCGCGCTCCCCTCCCAGCCCTTCAGCTCATCCCTTCACGGCCCCCGCCGTGAGCCCCGCAAGGATGCGGCGCTGGAACCCCAAGGCCAGCGCCAGCAGCGGTGCCGTCACGAGCACCGAGGCAGCCATCATCTGGCCCCAGGGGATCTCGTACGCCGAGCTGGTGGTCGCCGAGAAGGACAGGATCGCATAGGTGACGGTGCGCTTGTCGGGGGTCTGCGTGAACGAGAGCGCGAAGAGCAGCTCGTTCCATGCAGCGATGAAGGAAAGCAAGCCAGTGGTCACCATCCCCGGTGTCGAGAGAGGCAGCATGATCCGGGTGAAGACCTGGAACGGCGTCGCCCCATCCATGTACGCGGCTTCCTCCACCTCCACCGGGATGGCTTCGAGAAAGCTGGTCAGGACCCAGACCGTGAAGGGCAGCGTGAAGATCAGGTACGTGAGCGTGAGCGCTGGTAGCTGGTTGAAAAGTCCCAGCAGGTTGACGAGCTGAAACAAGGCGCCCAGCACGGCGATCTGGGGAAAGAGCGTCATGGCCAGCACGGCGTAGAGGACGACACTCCGTCCCCTGAAGCGGAACCTGCAGAGGGAGAAGGCCGCCAGGGCTCCCACAGCGATGGAGAGGGCCGTCACCGAGAGGGCGACGACGACGCTGTTCAGCGCCGCGCGCAGGAAGTCTCCATTCCCAAGGACCAGTCGGTAGTTCTCCACGGTGGGTCGCTCAGGCCAGAAGCGGAGCGGGGTGGCAAAGAGCTCTTCGCTCGGCTTGATGGACGAGAGAAACGCCCAGAAGAACGGGAACACCGTGAAGAGCAGAAACGCTGCGACGAGCACACCAAGCCCCACTCGACGCAACAGCGTGGAAAGCATCAGGTGTTCTCCCGGCGAAACGCGATGACGTAGAGCCCGATGAAGACGGCAATCACCAGGAAGATCGCCATCGAAAGCGCCGACCCGTAGCCAACGTCCGAGATGCTCACCAGGATCTCCTGAGCATAGGTGGCCATCGTCTGCATGTCGGGGCGGCTCCCGAACATCACGAAGAAGACGTCGAAGACGCGCAGCGCATCGAGCGTACGAAAGATGAGGGCGACGAGCAGGGCAGGCTTCAGCAAGGGGAGCGTGATCCGGGTGAAAATCTGGAGGCGGGTCGCTCCGTCGATGCGTGCAGCTTCGTAGAGATCAGGCGGGATGAGCTGGAGACCTGCAAGAAGGAGAAGCGCCATGAACGGCGTCGCCTTCCAGACGTCGACCAAGATCACGGCTGGCAGCGATGTCGTCTCGTCCGCGATGAAGGCGAGTGGCTCGGAGATGACAGCGAGGCGGTTGACGAGCACCTCGTTGAAGACGCCGTAGACATCGTTGTACATCCACTTCCACATCTGTGCCGAGATCGCGGTGGGGATCGCCCACGGGACGAGCATCGCGGCACGCACTGCGGAGCGGCCTTTGAAACGCGAGTTCACCAGCAAGGCGACGGCGAGACCGAGGACGAGCTCCAGCGTCACGGTGATGACGGTGAACAGGATCGTCAGCAGCATCGCGTCGAGAAAGAAGCCGTCCTGGAGCAGATCCGCGTAATTGCGAAACCCGATGAAGCGAGGGGGGTCTTCGCTGCCGAGGCGGGTATCGGTGAGGCTCAACCAGAAGGTGCGTGCGAGCGGGTACAGGGCGACGAAGGCGATCACGACGAGGGCGGGGGAGAGGAAGACCCAGGCCCAGCGGGCGCGGCGGCGCGAGAGGGCTCCCGTCATGCCGTGCTGCTCCGTGCTCTCGATGGCGCTCATTCCCCCTCCCTCAGCGCAGTGCTCGCCGCATCCGCTGCTCGATTTGACGCAAGGCCTCGTCAGGCTCCGTGCCGTGCAGGGCCTTGCTCACGCCCTGGTAGAACGCGATGGAGATCTCGTTGTAACGCGGCCCCGCATCGCTCGACGGCCGGGCCACCAGCGTCATTCCCGTCAGTCGCGCCAGGAACGGGAGCTTTCGAGCCACCTCGGGGGCGCGCTGCACCGCCGAGAGGGTCGGGATGTAGCCCCCAGCGAGCGCGCGAAAACGCTGCACACCGGGACTGACCATGTAGCGAAGCAGCGAGAGGGATGCCTCCTCGTTCCGGGTGTACTTCGAGATGGCGATCTGCCATCCGCCTGCCGTGGAGGCGCTCTGCTGGCCAGGCTCGTGAGGCAAGGGGGCGACGTCAAAGCGCCCCTGGATGCGAGATCCTTCCGCGCTGGCTGCTGCGTAGACGTAGGGCCAGCTGCGCAGGAACGCGGCGTTTCCCCCCTGGAATACGTTACGTGCGTCCTCCTCTTCGTAGGCGGTGACGCCAGCTGGAGAGATCGCACGGATCCAGGAGCGCGCACGGGTGAGCGCGCGGGCGGCGTGCGGGTTGTTGATCGTTGGCGCGTGGTTCTCGAGCAGATGGCCACCACCATGCGAGACGATCCACTCCAGGGCGTTGCAGGTGAGCCCCTCGTACGCTTTGCCTTGCCACACGAAGCCGTTGAACATCCGCGACGAGGTACGCTCGCCGGCCTGGATGCGCAGCGCCATCTGCTCCAGTTCGTCCCACGTGGTCGGCGGGGCCGCGTACCCGTATTTCTCGAGCAGATCGGTCCTGTAGTAGAGCATGCCGAAGTCGGTGAACCAGGGCATGGCCACGAGCCGGCCTCGAACGGTGTTGTTGTGGGTGATGGCCTCCAGGTGCTCAGCAGCGACAGCTCCCAGGGCGGGGGCGAGATCCAGCAGGTGGGACGCGAAGGCGCCAGGCCAGATGACGTCGAGGGTCACCACGTCGACATCCGCGGAGTGCGCCTGGAACAGCCGCTGGTATCCGGCATAGGTCTCCGTGGCGTCGCGGGGTCGAGGGACGACGTTGACGCGGATGCCCGTGTCCGCCGTGAACCGTGCGCAGAGTGCTCGATCGATGGCAGCGCCTACCCCTACGGACTCGGCATAGTAGGTGAGCCTGGCACCTGCATGGCGACGCCCTTCTTCTGCACCGTCGACTGCTGGAGGAGGCAGCGAAACATCCGGCAACGGTTCGGGGTTTCCCGAGGCGTCGCTCGCCTCACCCCGACATCCGGAGAGCATGGATGAGCCCGGAATCAGGAGCGCAGCCGCGAGGAAAGTGCGCCGATCCGAGATGCCAGCATGCGTCATCGCCTGCCCCCTCGCGCATCTGGTGGCCAGCACCGGATCGGGTCAACTCTTTTGTGCTCCTTCCATCTCGACCGCGTCCTCTCCGCTGGTGAGCGGCACCGCCGGCCTACACCAGCCGTGCGGCATCCCTCCGCATCACGATCTGCGGTCGTGCACTCGTCCCAGGAGCAGCAGGAGTTCAGCGCGCAGGCCAGCCGGGGAAGGCGTCGACCATCGCGGCAACGTGCTCGATCTCGCTCGCGGAGAGCCCAGGGAATACGGGCAGCGCGAGCGTCTCGTGGCAGGCCGTCTCGGAGACGGGGAGGCTCCCCTCTCCTGCCCCCAGGCTGGAGAAGCAAGGCTGGAGGTGAAGGGGAAGTGGGTAGTACACCTCCGTTCCGATGCCGTGCGCTCCGAGAAAGGTGCGCAGGGAGTCGCGGAGCCCATCACCCACCCGGACGACGTACTGGTTGTACGTGTGTCCTGGTGCTCGCTCGGGCAGCGACAGCGGTCGCTCTGAATCACCGAGGAGTTCGTCGTAACGCGCGGCGCAGGTACGCCTCAGGGCGAGGCGATCTTCCAGCGTCGGGAGCACCTTGCGCACGAGGGCAGCCTGGAGCGCATCGAGGCGAAAATTGCCACCGATCAGCTCGTGCCGGTACTTGTGGCGTGCGCCCTGGGCACGCAGGGTCCTCGCCTTCGCGGCGAAGGCCGGATCGGCCGTGGTGACGAGCCCGCCGTCGCCAAAGCCTCCAAGGTTCTTGGTGGGAAACAGCGAGAAGCACCCCACGTCCCCCAGCGTCCCGGCGCGAGCGCCGCCGAGATCGGCACCAAACGCCTGCGCGGCGTCCTCGATCAAGGCAATTCCGCGGGGTGCCGCGAGCGCGCGCAGCACATCCATCGGAGCACAGCGACCGAAGAGATGGACGGGCAGGATCGCTCGTGTGCGGGGCGAGATCACGCCCGCAACCGACGCCGGATCGAGCACGAGGGAGCCCGGGAGAACATCTGCGAACACGAGCCGCGCCCCGACGCGTGCAACCGCCAGTGCGGTAGCGGCGAACGTGAACGCGGGGCAGATCACCTCGTCTCCCGGACCGATCCCCAGCGCGAGCAGCGCGACGATCAAGGCATCGGTCCCCGAGGAGACCCCGACCACGTGAGGAACTCCGAGAAACGACGCGCACTCGGCCTCGAAGGCGTCCACCTCTCGGCCCAGGATGTAGCGGCCCGAACGGAGCACCCGCTGGAACACCTCGGTCAGCTCCCGTTCGAGCGGAGCGTCGATCCGGGTGCGATCGAAGAAGGGGATCTCCTTCATCCCTCACCTGGCTTTCCTGCGTTCTCTGTTCCAGGCCGGTAAGGCCACGCGCCCGTGACACGCCTCCCCTCCTCATCGACCAGGGGCGCATCCTCGGCGAGATCGAGGCAGCGCAGGTTCTCCCCGAGCAGCGCATAGCGATGCCCGCTCTCGGGACAGCGCAGCAGGTCACCTTCTGCAGCGACCAGCCGCTGGCCATGTCGGCTCATCCAGCCCGCGCGCCGGGCCGGCACGCCCATCATCAACGCGTAATCGGGGACGTCGTGCGTCACGACGGCGCCAGCCCCGATGAAGGCATGACGTCCGATGACGACGCCGCAGACGACGGTCGCGTTGGCCCCCACCGTCGCACCACGACGGATGCGCGTGATCTCATAGGAAGCACGCCGATCGACCGCGGCGCGCGGGTTGATCACGTTGGTGAGCACCACCGAAGGGCCGAGGAACACGTCGTCTTCCACGACGATGCCGTCGTAGATGGACACGTTGTTCTGCACCCGCACGCCATTCCCCAGGACGGCGCCTCCGGCGACGAACACGTTCTGCCCGAGCACACAGCCGCGACCGATCCTTGCGCCTGCTGCGACATGACAAAAGTGCCAGATCCGCGTCCCCTCCCCGATCGTCGCCGGCTCGTCCACGACCGCCGACTCGTGCACGAAGAAGTCTCGGTCCTGGCCCCTCATGGCCCACTCTCCCCGCCGAACACCTGCGGGGAACCCAGGGCCGAGGATGCCCACAGCCCCCAGGCTCCCTGGCGCACCGCGGGTGCTCCGGCGACCTTCTCCAGCGCCTCCGTGGCTCGCGCGATGAAGAACCCCGCTCCGGTCGCCTTCACCCGCATGCGCAGCCCTTCTGGCTCCAGGAAGCTCGACGCGACCGGTGGGTCGCGAGGATCAATCGACCGATCGAGCACCACCTCCCCCGGACGTGCCAGCCCCGCCAGCACTGCAAAGTAGCCGTAGTCGACCACCTCCAGCAGCACCCGCTGCCCTTCTGGCACCCAGGCGGCGGCAGCCTGCCCGATCGCCACCTCGTCCGTGCGCGGATTGAAGTGCTCCAGCCGGAAGTAGCGCCGCACGAACAGCCCCCCCACGAGCAGCAACCCCACCGCTGCGATCCCTGCTCGGCGCCGCAGTCCGGGCGCCCCGGAGAAGACCAGCCTCGCACCGACGTCCCCCACGACGAGCGCGAGCACCAGCAGCCCCACCAGGGTCGCTCGCTCGGGGTGATGGGTCGGCGCCCCGTCACGCACCATCGCCGCCGACAGCGCCGCGATCTGGAACGCTGCCAGCCCTGCGGGCAGCAGGTAGGGTCGCACCACGCTGGCCAGCGCCATGCCCGATGCCCCACGCAACGCCAACCACAACGCCAGGGGTGCCAGCACCAGCTCTGGCTCTTCGCGGAGCATCGCTCCGGGATAGGCGAGCAGCCGACCCAGCGTCCCCCCCCCACTTCCGCCACCGAGAGCCTGTCGGTAGGCCGCCACCCGCGCGAGGAACTGGAGGGCGTCACCGTGGGCGACGTGGTTCCAGGCGATCCATGCGGCTGGACCGGCGAGGGCGATGCCTGCCGCAACCACCAGCTTCACCCGACCGGCCGCCGGCGGTCCGAGCCGCGCTGCCCTCAGCAACGACAGGAACGCAAACGCCCCGGCGAGCGGCCATGGTTCGTACCGCGACAGCGTGGCCCAGAGCAGCGCCACGGCTCCCCACAGCCGTCGATCAGGGGACGAGGTCGTGAGCGCGGCGAGCGCGAGGAGCGACAGGGCGGCGACCGGAAGCTCGGGTACCGTGGCCACCCCGAGACGCGCACTCCACGGGAACACGGCGGCCACCAGCGCCCCAGCGAGCGCCCCTCGCCCACGGGTTCCCTGCCCTTCCGTGATCCACCGGGCCGCCAGGTAGATCAGCACCGCCGATCCCAGCCCCAGGAGCAGCGCGGCCACCCGAGCGACGTCCAGGCTTCCCCCAAACGAGCGGAGAAGGACCCCGCTCAGCCAGAACGGTGCGGGGAGCCAGCTCGTCCCGGTCGGGTCCATCCGGGGTTCCTGAGCCCACGCTTGCGCCAGGACCACCCGCGCGAAGTCGTCGTCGCTGATGGCGCGAAAGCCGAGACCAAGCGCGACCGCCGAAGCGGCGAGCTTCACCAGGAGGACGAGCGAGACCTCCCAGCGCCACGCGCCTCGCGGCGTCGAGGCGGGAGGCACTCCGGACCTACTGATCCTGGCGGTTCTCGATTTCGCGCAGCTCGCGATCGCCTGCCGACGACAGGTACGCGAGCGACATGCTCGTCGCCATGAACACGGCGGCACAGATGGCCGTCAGGCGCGTGAGGAAGTTCCCCGCACCCCGACCACCGAAGACCTGGGCGGACGCCCCGCCGAACGCCGAGCCCATGCCGCCGCCCTTCCCCTGCTGCAACAGCACGACCAGGATCAGGAACAGGCAGACGAATACGTGGACGATGTGGAGGAACGTCTGAAGCATGGCGTCCTTGACGACGGCGGGACGGAGGTCGAGCCGGGCCTCTCGGAGACGGCCGACCCAGGGTTGCCGATCTACTCTTCTTCTTCGCGCTCCGCTACCCGGTGAGCAGCTTCGATGATTTTCCTGAACCCGGCGGCATCCAGCGAGGCCCCACCGACCAGCGCCCCGTCGATGTCGGGCTGGCTCAGCAGGCCCTCGGCATTGTCCGCTTTCACACTGCCGCCGTAAAGAATCCGGGTCACGGACGCCAGCTCGATCGAGGCGCTGGCGAGCAGCCCCCGGATGTTCGCGTGGACCTTCTGCGCATCCTCCGGGCTCGCCACCCGACCTGTCCCGATGGCCCAGACCGGTTCGTAAGCGATGACCCCGAACCCGGGCTGCTTGGCCAGCTCGTCGAGGAACGCGCGCACCTGGCGCTCCACGACTTCCAGCGTCTTGCCCGCCTCGCGCTCCTCGAGTGTCTCGCCCACGCAGACGATGGGCCGCAGCTCAGCCGCGATCGCGGACCCGACCTTACGCGCCACCAGCTCGTCCGTCTCGCCGAAGAGCTGACGACGCTCGCTGTGCCCCAGGATCACCAGGCTCGCGCCCGACTCCTTGAGCATCCCTGCCGAGATCTCGCCCGTGAAGGCCCCCGAGGTCTCGGGGTGCATGTTCTGCGCAGCGAGCCCCACGTCGCTCTTGTTCTCACCGAACAGCTCGTGGGCAGCCGCGGCGAGCGCCGTGTAGGGCGGCGCCACGACAACCTCGACTTTCGAGAACTCTTTCGCGGCCCTGGCCACGGCGGCCGCGAGCGGCATCGCCTCCTGGCCCCCGGCGTTCATCTTCCAGTTCCCCGCGATGAGCGGGCGCCTTGCGGAGTTCACTCGACGCCCTCCGCCGAACGGAGTGCCTCGACCCCAGGGAGCTTTCGCCCTTCGATCAGCTCCAGCGAAGCGCCACCGCCCGTCGAGATGTGCTTGAAGCCCTTGGCGACCTCCTCGCCGGCGAGTTTCACCGCCGAGGCGCTGTCGCCGCCTCCCACCACCGTGAAGCCCGATGCCTTGCTCATGATCCGGGCCAGCTCGAACGTGCCCTTGGAGAACGCGGGCGTCTCGAAGAGGCCCATCGGGCCGTTCCAGAAGATCGTCTTCGCCTTCCGGATGGGCTCACCGAACAGCGCCACCGTCTTCGGCCCGATGTCGAGCGCCATCGCTCCATCCGGAATGGCGTCGGCAGCTACCGCCGAGCCCGCCTCGGCGTCGAGGCTCGTCGCCACGATCACGTCGGTCGGCAGCAGGATCTGCACGCCCCGGTTCTCCGCCTTGCTCAGGATGGTGCGCGCGAGGGGCAGCTTGTCCTCCTCGATCCGGCTCTTCTTCGTGTCCTTGCCCTGCGCGGCGAGGAACGTGTTGGCCATCGCGCCGCCGATGCACAGCGTGTCCACCACGCCGAGCAGCGCCTCCACGACGTCGATCTTGTCCGAGACCTTCGCCCCGCCGAGCACCGCGACATACGGCTTCTCGGGCCGCGTCGTGAGCCGCCCCAGCGCGCGCAGCTCCTTCAGTAGAAGCAGGCCCGCGGCACGCTCCCGCATCAGCCGCGGCAGTGCATGGACCGAAGCGTGGGCGCGGTGCACGGCCCCGAACGCGTCGTTCACGTACACGTCCGCGAGCTCCGCGAGCTGCTTGGCGAAGTTCTCGTCGTCCTTCTCCTCCCCCTCGTCGAAGCGGAGGTTCTCCAGGAGGCAGAGCTGGCCGGGGCGCAGGTCGTAGATCACCTTCTTCGGCGCATCGCCCACCAGCTCTTCGGGCACGTGCACCTCGTAGCCGGTCAGCTCTGCGAGCCGCCCGCCCACCGGCACCAGGCTCAGATCGCGCTTGCCCGGCTTCGGCCGGCCGAGATGCGACGCGAGCACCACCTTCGCCCCCGCTTCCATGGCGAGCTTGATGGTCGGGATTGCCTCGCGGATGCGCGCGTCGTCGGTGATTTCTCCCGTCTTCTTGTCGAACGGGACGTTGAAATCGACACGGATGAAGACCCGCTTTCCAGCGAGCCCACCGACCGCGCCAGCGCCGGGGCGCGCCTCGGCCTTACCGGCTCCGGCCCCCACCCCCGCGCGCGGATCCGCCTTCGCCGCGGTCTCGGGCGCCTCGAGCAATTCTTCGATCGACCGGATGCCAGTGAGCTTCAAAGTGCCCTCCTCAGCCCTTCGACGCCACGAGGCTGGCGAGATCGATCATCCGGTTCGAGAAGCCCCACTCGTTGTCGTACCAGGAGAAGATCTTGGCGAAGCGATCACCGAGCACCTGCGTCAGCGTCGCGTCGAACACGCTCGACTCGGGCGCGCCGATGTAGTCGCCGGAGACGAGCTGCTCCTCGGTGTACTTGAGCACGCCCTTCATCGGCCCCTCGGCCGCCGCCTTCATCGCCGCGTGGATTGCGTCCTTGGTCACCGGGCGCTCGGTCTGGATGGTCAGATCCACCACCGAGACGTCGTAGGTCGGCACGCGGATCGCCTGCCCGTCGAACTTGCCCTTCAGCGAGGGAATCACCTCGCTCAGCGCCTTGGCGGCGCCGGAGCTGGTCGGGATCATGTTCGTCGCCGCCGCGCGCGCCCGGCGCAGGTCGCCCTTGCGGTGCGGCACGTCGAGGATGTTCTGATCGTTCGTGTACGAGTGCACGGTCGTCATGAGCCCGTGAACCACGCCGAAGTTGTCGAGCATCACCTTGGCCACCGGGGCGAGACAGTTCGTCGTGCAGGAGCCGCACGAGATCACGGTGTGCTTCGAGGCGTCGTACTCCCCCTCGTTCACGCCCATCACCACCGTGACGTCGTGGTTCTTGGCGGGGGCGCTGATGATCACCCGCCGCGCGCCGGCGGTGAGGTGCGCCGAGGCCTTCGCCTTGTCGGTGAACAGGCCCGTGCATTCCAGCACGAGGTCCACACCCATCGCCTTCCACGGCAGCTCGGCCGGATCCTTCAGGGCGAGCACCTCGATGCGCTGGTCACCGATCTGGAGGTGCTTGTCGCCGCTCGACACCGTCGCCGCCTTGAACTCGCGGTGAATGGAGTCGTACTTGAAGAGGTGCGCGAGGGTCTTCGGGTCGGTGAGGTCGTTGATCGCGACCACCTCCAGATCCTTGACGTTGCGCTCGAACAGCGCCCGGACGATGCAGCGCCCGATCCGTCCAAATCCGTTGATTGCGATCTTCGTCGCCATCGCGCACTCCTGGGGGGTTGTAGGGTCCGCGCGCGGATGTACTCACGGCCCGCGCCTCGGTCAAGCGCGGGGAGCGGAAGGGACGCTGTCGTGGCAGGGAGGGAACGGATGTGACGGAAGTGGCAGACGCGGCGGAGAGCCCGACGCAGCAGGCGGTCCGGCGGGGTGGGAGGGGGGCCCCGCTTGCTCGAACCGTCCAGCGCGTAGGCTCAGACGCCGAGGAGCTGCACGAGCTTGTCGCGCGTCGTCAGCCCCGACTGCAGCGCCTTCTGGGTGCCGCCCTCGAAGACGATGATCGTCGGGACGCTCTTCACCTTGTACTTGGCCGTGGTCGTGGGCGCATCGTCGATGTCGAGCTTGCCGACCTTGACCTTGCCTTTGAAGTCGTCGGCGATCTTGTCGACGATCGGCGCCAGCTGCTTGCAGGGGCCGCACCACGTGGCGGTGAAGTCCACCAGCACGGGAATGGGGCTCTTCAGCACCTCTTGCTCGAAGTTTTCGTCGGTGAACTCATGAACATTCGGGCTCGCCATCGAAGCTCTCCGTGGAGTGATGATCAGTTGCTGCGGGGGTTACGCCTCGCGACCGAACAGCGGCACCGTGGCGCAAGGCAACGGAGACACCGTCGGGGTCAGCCCCGGAAGGCTGGCCATGCGTGTCCGACAACGTTAACCGTCGGATCCAACGTCCGCAAGGGCGCCGCAGTCCGGCGGAGGCTTCCGCTCCTGATCGCAATTTGCTAGAGCCGCCGGGCCGTCGGGATCGCTGATGCCGCCCCGGATCCTCATCATCACCCCTACGTACAACGAGCGGGACAACCTGGCCGAGCTGACCCAGTCGGTGCTCGCGGCCGTGCCGAGTGCCCACGTGCTCGTCGTCGACGACGCCTCACCCGACGGCACGGGCGCGCTCGCCGACGCGCTGGCCGCCCGCGATCCACGGGTCCGGGCTCTCCATCGTCCAGCCAAGCTCGGACTGGGCACGGCCTACCTCGACGGGTTTCGTCACGCGCTCTCCGAGGGCTACGACGTGGCCTTCGAGATGGACGCGGATCTCTCACACGACCCGCGCTACCTGCCCCACTTCCTCGAAGCCATCGCCCAGGGCGCCGATGTCGTCCTCGGCTCCCGCAACCTGCCGGGCGGCGGCGTCGAAGGCTGGGGACCCGGCCGCCACATCCTCTCCAAGGGAGGCTCCCTCTATGCGCGCACGATCCTCGGGGTGCCCACGCGCGACCTCACCACGGGCTACAAGGCGTTCACCCGCCGCGCCCTCCAGGCCATCGACCTCGAGCGCGTCCGCTCCAACGGCTATTCCTTCCAGATCGAGACCACCTACCGCGCCCTGCGCCGGGGCCTGCGTGTGGTCGAGGTCCCGATCGTGTTCGTCGACCGGCGCGCTGGCCGTTCCAAGATGAGCCGCAAGATTTTCGCGGAAGCCGTCGTCGAAGTCTGGCGCCTGCGCCTGGATGCAGCGCGCGGACGCCTTTGACCTCTTCAAGGTGAAAAAGGAGAGGAGGCGAGGCGGCGCGAGGCCGCCTCCCGAAGTCTCCCGGCCCGCTCTCAGCGCTTCACGGGGTCGAGCGTCTGCTGCTCCGCGGCGTTCGCCAGCACCTCGTCCCGCTTGAAGAGGAGCTTCGCGTAGTCGCCGGCCACCCAGTTCGCGTCCTGATCGGAGAAGTGCGGGCTCTCTGGATCTTCGCGGCTCCCTCGCGCGAAGTTCACCACGGCCTCGGGCACGTTGTCGTCGCCGAAGCCGAGGACCATCCGGTAGAGCGAGCCCTGGATCGCGCCAAAGTGCTCCCGCACCTGCTCCCCCTGGAAGAAGGGCGCGGGCGAGACGTTCACCGTATCGTCTCCACCCTCGACACCGAACGGCGTCACCTCCAGCTCGCCACCATACTCCGTGGGGAAGACGGCGACGTGGACGTCACCCCAGGTGTAGCTCGCGTCCAGTGAGCCAAACCGCTGGGTGATCCAGGCCGACGTGTCGACGAGCGCGTCGAGGAGCAAGAGCCGCGGATCGCGCTCGGTCGCAGGTGAGCTCGGGAAGCGCCCCTCCAGGAGGTTGTAGAGCGCTCCCATGAAGACGCTCGGCTTGAACTCCTGCACGGCGTTGAAGAGCAGCGACGGGTAAGCCTTGTCGTTCGAGAAGGCCCGCTTCGCGGCGAACCAGCTCAGCGCATTGAAGACCACCGCGCCGGCCTGATCGCGCGCGAGCCGGCCGTCCCAGCTCCTGAGCTGCTCGCCGAGCTTCGGGAGATCCGCGTTCCCCTCGTACGCCGCAAAGGCCGGATCGGTCCCGATCTGCGCCAGCGCGTCCTCGAGGACCGGCAGCGTCACGTCGGCCAGCTCCCACTGCACGTCGAGCTGGATCTCCTTCATCACCTCCACGGTCATCTTCCCGTTGCCGGCGAGCTGCGCCTGGATCATCGACTCGATCCGGCTCGCCCGGAAGCCGTTCGCGTAGAACGTGCCGTAGTAGTACGGATCGTTCTCCACGGTGCCGTCGGCGGTGAACCCGAACGGATCGTTGTTCGCCGTCGCGAGGTACCCACGCGCCGGAGCACGCCAGCGAGGCATCTTCGACGGAGGCAGATCCCCGCGGCTCCAGAGGTTCTCCGGATCGTCCGCGGAGACCACCCGCCACGGCATCGGCCGGCTCGAAGGATCTCCGCGATCCGGCACCCGCGCGCTCACGTGGTAGGTGATCCCCTCCGGGTGCGCGGCGATGAAGTTCGCGGCGCCCACCTCCAGTACGTCCACCGCCGCCTGGAACTCGTCGAGGTTCTTCGCGCGGTCCATGCTGAGGTACGACGAGAGCTCCAGGGTGGGCTCGAAGCCCGTCCAGCCGAACAGCAGACAACCATCGGCGATGAACCCGCGCGGCGCGGGCAAGATCTCGTCGGGCAGGAAGACGCCGACCCCCGGCACACTGCGGATCGTCACTTCCCTCGTGGTGTTCCCCGCATCCCCCTTGATGACGATCGTCTCTTTTCGGGACTGGACCGCGCGCATCTCGCCGCCAATCGAGACCTGCTCCGCGTCGCAGGTCGGATCCAGCTTCACCTCCCAGATGTCCGACACGTCGGCGAAGTTGGTCGTCGTCGTCCAGCCGATGTGCGCGTTGTGGCCGAGCTGCACCCCGGGGATGCCGACGAACGAGAAGCCGATCACGTCGAACGCTCCGCCTCCCGCCGCGCTGCTGATGTGGACCGGCCAGAACCGACTGGGGCTGGTGAGCGTCTGGTGAGGATCCCCGGCGAGCAGCGGCTTGCCGTTCGCCGTGTGTGCCCCGTCCACTGCCCAGTTGTTGGACGCGAAGGGCCCGAAGAGGGGCTTGAAGTCGAACGAGGTGCCAGCGGGGACGTCGAGCCGCGGCGGGAGCACCGGCGAGGGGATGGAGCCCGACGTGGGCTTCATGTCACCCATGATGTACACGTCCTTCGACGGCAGCATGAACGACAGATCCGTCACCGCGTTCGGCGCGAGGCGGGTGACCAGCGTCGCGAGCAGCTCGTACTCCAGCGTGCTGGACATGCCGAACGAGAGCACCTTCCCGATCGCCAGCGTGTGCGCGGGCGTCCACCGCGCCGGCACGAAGTCGAGCTCCGTCGCGCGCAGCCCGTAAGGCCTCGGCGCGGCCCCGGACTCGATCTCCTCGATGCGCCGGTTCACCCCTGCCACCCACGCCTCCACGAGCTTTGCGTCGTCCGGACGATCGGCCTTGGACCGCGCATAGTCGGCCTCGCCCAGGCGCCCGAACCCGAACGCGCGCGCCCCGACGTCCCCCTTCACCGCGGGCTCACCGAACAGCTCGGCGCTCGTCCCGAGCGCACGCCGCCGGAACAGCTCCATGTGGAACAGCCGATCCCGCGCCATCGCATAGCCGGCACCGAAGAGGGCGTCCGTGTCGCTCTGCGCGTACACGTGCGAGATCCCCATCTCATCCACCGCGATCTCGACGGCTGCCTCGGGGTAGACCGGCCCGGGCTCGTCGACGGGGGGATCCTCGCTCCCGCAGCCCCCGAGGGCGGCAACGAGGGCGGCGGCGATGCCTGTGTGCAGGCGGGAATGCAGGCGTGGACGCAGGGAAGGGAGCATGATCCCGATTGTTACGGGCGCTCGATCCTGGCGGCAAGCCTGCCGTGCCCCGCACGTCCGCGGGACCACGCAGGGTCGCAAGGGGTTCACCGGGCCGCGTCACCGAGCGGGGTACACCCGGCGGTCCGGAGGTCGACACCGCCCAGCCCGACGGCCGCCCCATGGCGCCGTCCCCCCATTTGGTGCAGAGTCGGCGGCGATCATGAGACGCCTGCTCGTCACCAGCGCACTCCCCTACGCCAACGGTCACATCCACCTCGGCCACCTCGTCGAGTACACCCAGACGGACATCTTCGTCCGCTACTCGAGAATGGTCGGCCGACGCGCGATCTACATCTGTGCCGACGACACCCATGGCACGTCGATCATGATGCGCGCCCGGCGGGAAGGCCGCAGCGAGGTCGAGGTCATCGAGGAGATGAGCGCCGCGCACCAGCGGGATTTCGCGAACTTCCAGATCGAGTTCGATCACTACGGGAGCACCAACTCACCGACCAACCAGGCCTACTGCAACGAGATCTGGGCCGCGCTGAAGAGCGCCGGCATGGTCGCCCGCAAGGACGTGACCCAGCTCTTCGACCCGAAGGAAGGCGTCTTCCTCGCCGATCGCTTCGTCAAGGGAACCTGCCCGCACTGCAAGTCCCCGGATCAGTACGGAGACAGCTGCGACAAGTGCGGCGCCACCTACGCCCCGAGCGAGCTCATCTCCCCGGTGAGCACCCTCTCCGGCGCCACCCCCGAGATGCGCAGCGCCCCTCACCTGTTCGTCGCCATCGAGTCCGAGCACGCCTTCCTGTCCGAGTGGACGCAGAGCGAGGGCCGCATGCAGCGCGAGATCGCCAACTACCTCGCCGGCCACTTCCTCTCCGAGCCGCTGCGCGACTGGGACGTCTCCCGCGCTGCCCCGTACTTCGGCTTCGAGATCCCCGACGAGCCTGGCCAGTACTGGTACGTGTGGTTCGACGCCCCCACGGGCTACATCGCCTCCACCAGCGAGTGGTGTGCCCAGCAGGGCGAGTCGCTCGACGCCTGGTGGCGCTCCGAGGATGCCGAGATCGTCCACGTCATCGGCAAGGACATCGTCTACTTCCACACCCTCTTCTGGCCGACGATGCTCAAGACGGCGGGCTTCTCCCTGCCCTCGCGTGTCCAGGTCCACGGCTTCCTCACCGTGAATGGCGAGAAGATGTCCAAGAGCAAGGGCACCTTCATCATGGCCTCGACCTACCTGAACCACCTCGATCCGGCCGCCCTCCGCTACTACTACGCGAGCCGGCTCGGACCGAAGGTCGAGGACATCGACCTCAACATCGAGGAGTTCGTCCAGCGGGTGAACGCCGAACTGGTGAACAAGATCGTCAACCTCGCGAGCCGCTCCTCGCGCTTCGTCCAGAAGACGGGCCTCGCCCCCTCCTACCCGGACGACGGCGGCCTGTTCGCGGCAGGCGTCGCGGCGGGTGACGAGATCGGGGCGGCCTACGCCGCGTTCGACTTTGCGCGCGCCGTGCGCACCATCGTCGGCCTCGCCGATCGCGCCAACGAGTTCATCGACAAGGCGCAGCCCTGGGCCCTCGCCAAGCAGCCCGGCAAGGAGGCCGAGGTGCAGGCCGCTTGCACCATCGCCTTGAACCTCTACCGCCAGATCGCGATCTACCTGGCCCCCGTGCTCCCCAAGCTCGCGAGCGACTCCGCCCGCCTCTTGAACTGCACCATGGATCGCTGGGAACTCGCCAAGGAGCCGCTCGTCGGCACCCCGGTCGCCCCTTACCAGCACCTCATGAAGCGCGTCGAGCTGGATGCGGCCAAGAAGATGCTCGACGAAACCTCCGCCGCCCACGCGGCCGAGGCCCAGGCGACGGCCGCGAGCACCTCGGCTCCCGCCGCCGCTGCAGCCCCGGTCGACGACGGCGCCGCCCTCCAGGCCGAGCCCATCGCGCCCGAGTGTTCCATCGATGATTTCGGCAAAGTGGACCTGCGCGTCGCGAGGATCGTCTCTGCCGAGGGCGTCGAGGGCGCCAAGAAGCTGCTCCGACTCCGCGTGTCGCTGGGTGGTGGCGTCGAGCGCACCGTCTTCGCGGGCATCAAGGCGTACTACAAGCCCGAGGACATGATCGGCCGCCTCGTGGTCATCTGCGCCAACCTCGCCCCTCGGAAGATGAAGTTCGGGACGAGCGAGGGCATGGTGCTCGCCGCGGGCGATGACAACACCGCCTTCGTCCTCTCCCCTGACTCGGGCGCCAAGCCAGGCATGCGCGTGCGCTGAGCCCACCCCCTCCTGAACATCGCCAGCACCACCTGGACCGAGCCATCGCCGCTCGACGCCTGGACATCGTCGGATCATGGCTTGCGCCATGGTGTGCCGATGCGCGCCAACGATGCCGCTGACATGTGTCATCGCCTCGTCGAGATCCTTCGCGAAGTCCACGGGGTAGGCGTCACTGGGCATGAGCTTCGCTCGGGCTACACCAGAAGCAACCAGCCCATCTCCCTGACCTCCGGCGAGCACTGCGCCGAGCCGTCCAGAGAACCTGGCACGGACGACCGGGCTTCCAAGATGGCACAAGCATTGCGTGAGCATCCACCCATCGGGGCCGCACTGCGGATGTGGCCCCTCTCGAATCGACCCACGGTGGCCCACCGACCCAGGAGACCGGCCATGAACGCTCTCAGCTTCTCGTTCCTTCGCAGCAGCCTGCTCGCCATGGCCGTCGCGGCGCCTGCCGCCCTGACGGGGTGTATCGTCGTCAGCGACGACGGTGGCGCGACGTGTACCTACGACGGCACCACCTACGAGGTCGGAGACGAATTCCCTGCAGCGAGTACGGGTGACGGATGCACGGGCAGCTGCACCTGCACGGCCCAGGGCGAGACGGTCTGCTCCGTCCCGACCTGCGTGAGCGTTTGCGAGTACGAGGGTCAAACGTACACCCAGGGGGACCGCTTCTCGGCGAAGGACAGCTGCAACACCTGCTGGTGCGACACGAATGGCCGCGTCATGTGCACGACGATTGGCTGCGAGTGCTACCCAGAGTCCGAGTGGTGGCGTGACTATGCGAGCGAGAGCTCCGAGCAGTGCGAGCAGATTGATTATACCTGCCCCGAGAACACCGAGTCCTTCGACAACTCCTGCGGCTGTGGCTGCGCGCAGAGTACCGAGTGCGAACAGTCCTACGACTGCAGGCCACCCGCAGACTGCAACATCGAGGAACTCCAGGCGCAGTGCCCGTACAGCGAGATCCAATCCTGACTGAGCGAACACCGCGGACTGAGCGAACGCCGCGGGCTGAGCGAACACCGCTTCCGGGCGACGAGTACCTCCCCGGCGTGGCCTGCCTCCGAGCAAGCGGAAGGCGCCAGGCCAAGCATTGGCGTGCCCTGAGCTGAGCCGAGCCTTTCCCCACGCTCGGCATCCTGCCGCCGAGCCCCCCTCGCCGCCCTCCTGCCCCTCACGGTCACCCGATCCTCCTCCAGGACTGGACAGCCCAGCACCTCAGGGCGTCATCTACCTTCCATTCGTCTTGTTGCCCCATCCTTTCCCTGACTCACAGGAGCCTCCCGTGAAGACACGTTCCCTTCTGCAGCAGCTCGCCTCTCCTGGTCACATCCCGGCTGCGCTCTGCCTGCTCGTGCTCACGTCCGCAGGCTGCGGTGACGAGGGCGCCTCGGCCCGCCATGCGCTCACCCAGGAGGCCCGCAGCGCCCAGGGGAGCGGGCCCACCGATCTCTGGAGCGAGGTCGCCCCGCTGTCCGCACCGCGGACGCTGCACACCATGACGCTCCTGCAGGACGGCACCCCCTTCGTGGTCGGCGGACTGCGCACGGACACCTTCGACTGGCTCGACACTACGGAGACCTTCGACCCGACGACCGACACCTGGACCCCACGCGCTTCGCTCCCGTACCCCTTCTCTGGTCACGAGGCCGTGCTCCTGACCGACGGCCGCGTGCTCGTCTCCGGCAACGTCGACGACGTGGCGCAGATCTACGATCCCGCAGCCGACGCCTGGTCGGCCACAACCTTCATGATCTTCACCGGCGGGACCGCGACCCTGCTCGAGGACGGCACTGTGCTCGTCGCTGGAGGGTTCTTCGACTTCGACGAAAACCTCAGCTTCTCGGTCTACGACCCACAGACCAACGCCCTGCTCCACACGGCCCCGCTCCCGAACGGCTGGAACAACGCGACCGCCACGCGCCTCGCCGACGGCAGGGTGCTGATGGCCGGCGGGTGGCGCTGGGACTACAGCAGCATGGATGGCGAGCAACAGGTGACCCTCGCCGACGCCGCGCTCTTTGACCCGGTGACCCGCACCTGGACGGCGACCGCTCCGATGCACCTCGCGCGCCTGGGGCACAGCGCGGTCCTGCTCGGGGACGGGCGCGTGCTCGTCACCGGCGGAGACTTCGGTACCGGGACGGACAGCGCGGAACTCTACGATCCCGCGGCCGGCACCTGGACGCAGACCACCCCCATGCACACCGCGCGTGCCAATCACACCATCACCCTGCTCCCAAGCGGACGCGCCGTCGTGGCAGGCGGCTACAACAGCCAGGGCGTCGACTCCGTCGAAGCGTACGACGCCAGCACCGATACCTGGACCGAGCTGTCCCCGCTCAACGTCCCCCGCCTCAATCACCGTGCCGTCCTGGTTCCCGGGGCCGGGCTGCTCCTCGCAGGCGGCAAGTCCGGCGGCCTGTTCGACGATGGCCTGAGCAGCGTCGAGATTCATCCCTTCGGCCAGGGGATCCTCGGCTCGACATGCGCCATTGGCGACGAGTGCGAGAGCGCCTTCTGCCACGGCGACGTCTGTGTCGACTCCCTGCCAGGTACGGGTGGCGCTGGTGGCGCCGGTGGCGGAGGCGGTGACGAGGGCGTGGGCGGCACCGGTCAAGGAGGCGCAGGCGGTCAGCCGGGCAATCCGACGAGCGGCGCCGGCGGAAGCTCGAATGACGATGGTGGATGCCAGCTGGCCGCGGGCGCAGGCACCAGCGCCACTGGTCTCTCGGGCTGGCTGGCCATGGCCGGAATGGCATGGCTCGCATCCCGACGACGCCGCCAGCGCTGACGCCGTGCGCGCTCGGTCAGGCACACTGAGTCCTGCGCGCCGAGCCCTGCACACTGAGCCCTCCGCGCTGACGCGATGCGCCGACGCTGCCGGCATCGCTGGCTCGGTTCGGTCCCATGACCGCGACATGACGGTCACCCCTCGCTTTGTCGACCTCCTGGTTCGCTCGGCCCGGATCCGCGACGCGCAGCGCCAGATGCAGAGGCCTCGGGCAAGCCATCGCCTCACCAAAGCGGGTACAGAAAACCGATTCAGACAGGCGGAACTCCGAGATGGCACAGGCATTGTATCCGTCGACGCCCAGCGGGGCCGAACAGCGCGGACGCGGCGCGCCCCCTCATCGAAACGACCACACCGTGACCTTCCGACTCAGGAGACCCGCAATGAACGCTCCCAGCTTCTCGCTTCTTCGCAGCAGCCTGCTCGCCTTGGTCGTCGCAGCGCCTGTCGCCCTGACGGGGTGTATCGTCGTCACCAGCGACGGGAACGACGACGGCGGGACCAGCAACGGGAACAACGACGGCGAGAATGCCTGCGCGCACGAGGGCAACACCTACGACGTCGGAGAGACCTTCTCCGTGGACTGCAACACCTGCCGATGTGACGAAGATGGCGCGGTGGCTTGCACCGAGATGTTCTGCGCGCCGGTCTGCGAGTACGAGGGCCAGACCTACCCCGAGGGCGCCAGCTTCCCCGCGGCAGACGGCTGCAACACCTGCACCTGCACCGCCGACGGGAGCGTCGCGTGTACGAAGATCGGTTGCGAGTGCAACCCGGCGGCCGAGTGGTGGCGTGACTACGTCAGTGAAGACCCCGCGCAGTGCGAGGTGATCGACTACGCCTGCCCCGAGAACACCGAGGCCTTCGGCAACGCCTGCGGCTGCGGTTGCGAGCAGAGCGCCGAGTGCCAGGAGACCTACAACTGCATGCCTCCCTCGGACTGCAACGTCGAGGAGATCCAGGCGCAGTGCCCCTACAGCCAGATCGTCTACTGAGCGAAGTCCCCCACCTGGCAAACCGCGCTTTCCTCGCCTGAACGCGCGGCCCCCGGCGCATGGCCCCTGTGCCCTCCCTGGCATGCCATGCTGTGCCACGCCACCAGCCCTGCTCATCGCCACGCGGCTCACCCCCGCATTCCTCGCGATCACACGCCATCCCGTTCGATGGGCCGTCCACCGCGTCGACGCAGCGTCCTGCAGCGATCTCGCCGGCCTCATCCCCGCGGGGACCTGTGGCCGGTGGTCGTCGACATGACCCAGCGCCGGGACGATGCCCGCATGCCACCTGCCCGAGAGAGATCGTCCTGCGGGACGCGACGACCCTGGCACGAGCATTGTATGCACTCTCGTCCAGCGGGGCCGAACGGCACGCACGCGGCGCCCCCTCTCGTAGCAACCCGCGACTCATCGACTCAGGAGACTCGCCATGAACGCTTTCAGCTTCTCGTTCCTTCGCAGCAGCCTGCTCGCGCTGGCCGTCGCGGCGCCCGCCGCCCTCACGGGGTGTATCATCGTCAGCAACGACAGCGGCGAGACCTGCACGTATGAGGGCACCACCTACGAGGTCGGGGACTCCTTCCCCGCAGGAGACGGCTGCAACACCTGTAGCTGTACCGAGAACGGGAACGTTGCCTGCACCCTGATGGGCTGCGAGCCGGTGACGTGCGACAACAGCGGCGTCCCCGTGGGCGAGGCGTTCCCGGGCCCCGATTCGAGCAGCAACTGCGAGAGCACCTGTTACTGCACCCAAGCGGGCGAGATGGTCTGCTCGGCACCGAACTGTGCGCCGGTCTGCGAGTACGAGGGCCAGGCATACCCCGAGGGCGCCAGCTTCCCCGCGGCGGACGGCTGCAACACCTGCAGCTGCACCGCCGATGGGAGCGTCGCCTGCACGGAGATGGCGTGCGAGTGCAACCCGGAGACCGAGTGGTGGCGTGACTACATTGGCCAGAGCCCCGCGCAGTGCGAGGTGATCGACTACGCCTGCCCCGAGAACACCGAGGCCTTCGGCAACGCCTGTGGCTGCGGTTGTGAGCAGAGCGCCGAGTGCCAGGAGACCTACAACTGCATGCCTCCCTCGGACTGCAACGTCGAGGAGATCCAGGCGCAGTGCCCCTACAGCCAGATCGTCTACTGAGCGAAGGCCCCCACCCGCACCGAACGACGGCCCCCACCCGGTAAGCCGCGACTCCCCGCGCGAGGATGACAGCCCTCGGCGCGGGGCCCATGCGCCCTCGAAGGCATGCCACGCGGTGCCACGGCAAGGGTCCCGTCCACCTCCACGCGAAGCACCTCGGCGATTCGCACTGCCACGTGGATCGCACCTGCGCTCCTCGCTGCCACGCTCCTCCTGCCTGCGCCTGAGCGCACCGACGGTCGAAGCGTACGACGCCAGCACCAGCACCTGGACCGAGCTGTCACCGCTCAACGTCGCCCGGTGCCGTCCTGGTCCCCGGAGTTCGTTCGTCGAGCTCTCTCTTCCCTCGCGCTTCCTTCGCGCCCCCTGCCCTCCCGAGGGAAGTGATGCGCCATCCTGTGCCATAGCTCGCCGACGATGCCTCGGCGGCCCGCCCCACATCGCCACGATCCTCGATGAAGCCCGCGTGCGAACGACCTCGGTGAGCGCGCTCGACAGGGCTGTGCAGCGGCGCATCGCGCCTGATTTCAAGCCTCTCGACGCGCCATTCCTCCAACCACGCTGCCCCGGAAGCGTCGCTCCAGATCAGGGAACTCCAGGCTGGCACACACATTGAATACAGGCTCGTCCAGCGGGGCCGAGCGACGTGGGATGCCGCATCCCTTTCTCGATGCCCAGAACCACGCATCGCCTCAGGAGACTTGCCATGAACACCTTCAGCTTCTCGTCCCTTCGCAGCAGCCTGCTCGCCATGGCCCTCGCGGCCCCCATCACCCTCACGGGGTGCATCATCCTGGGCAACGACAGCGGCGGGACCTGCACGTACGAAGGCACCACCTATGAGGTCGGTGACTCCTTCCCCGCGTCGGACGGCTGCAACGGCTGCGGCTGTAGCGAGGGCGGGCACGTGTTCTGCACACTGAAGGCCTGCGGGCCGGTGACGTGTGACGACAATGGCGTCATCGGCGACGAGGCGGCTCCAGGCCCCGAGGGGACCAACAACTGCGAGCCCGTCTGTTACTGCACCGCGGAGGGCGAGAGGGTTTGCACGGCGCCCGATTGCGAGGAGGTCTGCGAGTACGAAGGCCAGACGTACCCCGATGGCGCCAGCTTCCCTTCGGCAGACGGCTGCAACACCTGCACCTGCACCGCGGACGGGAGCGTCGCATGTACGGAGATGGCCTGCGAGTGCAATCCGGAAAGCGAATGGCATCGCGACTACGTCAGTGAAGACCCCGCGCAGTGCGAGGTGATCGACTACAACTGCCCCGAGAACACCGAGGCCTTCGGCAACGCCTGCGGCTGTGGTTGCGAGCAGAGCGCCGAGTGCCAGGAGACCTACGACTGCATGCCGCCCTCGGACTGCAACGTCGAGGAGATCCAGGCGCAGTGCCCGTACAGCCAGATCGTCTACTGAACGAAGGCCTCCTCCCGGCAAACCGCGCTTCCCCACCCGAGGACGACAGCTCTCGGCACAGGGCCCATGTACCCTCCAGGGCATGTCACGCTGTGCCACGGTCAGGGTCCCGTCCACCGCCACGCGGGTCACCTCAGCGGTTCGCGCCGCCACGCAGATCACACCAGCGCTCCTCGCCGCCACGCTCCTCCTGTCTGCGCCTGCGCGCGCCGACGAGATCATCCTTCCCCTCGCCGGCGAAGCGCCCACCGACGGACCCGATCATTTCCTCATCCCGTTCGATGTGCCCGAGGGCATCGTCGAGATCGAGGTCCGTCACACCAACCTGGTCGCACAGAACGTCCTCGACTGGGGCCTCTACGACCCGACCGGGTTCCGCGGCTGGGGAGGCGGCAACGCGGAGCCCGCCGTCGTCGGCGTCGAGGCGGCGTCCCGCAGCTACCTCGCCGGTCCCATCTCCGCCGGCACGTGGCACGTGGTCGTCGGCAAGGCGCAGATCAAGACGACACCTGCTGCCTACACGCTCGAGATCGTCCTACGGGACGCGGGGACCCTGGCTCCCCAGCCCGAGCGCGCCCCTCACGTGGCTTCACCGCCGCTCGCCACCGGACCGCGGTGGTACGCCGGCGACTTCCACGTCCACTCGATGGAGAGCGGGGATGCGCGCCCGCCGCTCGATGAGATCGCCACGTTCGCCCGGAAACGCGGGCTCGATTTCGTGGAGATCACCGATCACAACACGACCTCGCAGCTCGACTTCTTCAACGCCGCGCAGGCGCGCCACCCGGATCTGCTGTTCGTTCCCGGCGTCGAGTTCACGACGTACGACGGCCATGCGAACGGTGTCGGGGCGACGCGCTGGGTCGATCACAAGATCGGGCTCGATGGGGTCACCATCGAGGGCGCTGCGCGCGCCTTCGCGGATCAAGGCGCCATCTTTTCCATCAACCATCCCATGTTCGACGTCGGCGATCTCTGCATCGGTTGCGCATGGGCGCACGATCTGGGCGGCGAGCACATCGGCGCCGTGGAGATCGCGTCGGGCGGGCTGTCCTACACGGGGAACGGGGTCTTCACGTGGCCAGCGATCGCGTTCTGGGACGCGCTGTGCGCGCGCGGGCTCCACGTCGCCGCGCTCGGTGGCAGCGACGACCACCGCGCTGGCGTCGATCTGGGACTGTTCCAGAGCCCCATCGGCGATCCGACGACCCTGGTCTTCGCCGAGGAGCTGAGCGTGGCGGCGCTGCTCGACGGCATCCGCAAGGGACGTACGGTGGTCAAGCTGCAAGGTCCTGACGATCCGATGATCGAGCTGGCGTCGAGCGTGACCCCGACGGGTGACACCATCTTCGCTCGCTCGACCACATTCCAGGCGCGGGTGAGCGGTGGCATCGGCGCAGAGCTTCGCTTCGTACACAACGGTCAGGCGCTCGATCCGGTACCGATCGACACCGATCCGTTCGTCGGAGAGTTGAAGGCCACCGACCCGGGAGACGGTGAGGATCGTTTCCGCGCCGAGGTGCTGGTGAACGGGCAGCCACGGACCGTGACGAGTCACCTGTGGTTGCGCACCGGCACGGCCACGGATCCGCTCGCTCCCGGTATCTCGGCAGCGAACGAAGGGGGCTGCGGGTGTACTGTTCCAGGACGCGATGGCCCGCCGCCGCCTGCAGGGCTCCTGGCGCTCAGCGTGGTGGTCGCGTCGGTGGTCGTGCGCGCGGTGTCGCGGCACAGGCCGCCATCGCCTGGTGGAGGTTGCGGAGGATCTGCACCCCTTCCAGCGTTGCCTCCTCTTCGACCAGCTCGCGCGCGAGGGGGGCGCGGACGCCCGACAGGATGGGGCGGGCGCCGAGGAGCGTGAGGGCACGGACCAGGGCGAGGAGATGGGGGACGCTGATGCCGCTCGCGCCCGTGAAGTCGAGAATGACGTTCTGTGCGCGTCGCTCGACGATGCTGGAGAGCAAGGTCTCGGTGATCTGGGCGCTGCGCGCGCTGTCGAGTTCGCCGATGACGGGCATGACGAGGCTGTTCTGGCCGACATCCAGGATCGGCGCCGAGAGAGCGAGGATCTCCATGCGTTGCTGCTGGATCATCTCGTCGCGCTCCCGCCGGGCGGTGACGTCGAGCATCTGGACCAGGACCGCTGGTTTGCCCGTAGCCGGATCCTTGGTGGGTCGCGCTTCCATGAGACACCAGCGGGTGCCTTCGCGGGTCTCGGCCTCGACCTCGTCCCGGAAGGTCTGCCCTCCCGCCGTCGCCTGCTTCAAGCGCTGGAGAACACCGGGGTCGGTGAACCAGGCGTCGATGGTCTCGCTGACATCGAAGACGCGCTGAGAGGCCGGGTTCTGCATGAGGACGGCGCCCGAGGCGGTGACGAGGGCGACGATGACGGAGGTGTGGCGGAGGGCCTCGACGCCACGAAGCTGGACGGGATCCACATCGTCTTTGGGGTGGGCCTCGCAGAGGACGGCTGGGTGGCCGTCGTCGAGGTGGATGGCAGAGAGGATGCAGCGGATCCGGACGGCTGCTCCGCCAGGAAAGAGGGTCATCTCCTGGACCAGGACCTCGCCTTTGAGGGTGGCCTCCTGGTTGACGCGCTGGCGGGTGCGCTCGGCGTCGGAGAGGTTGGAGAAGTCGCGCTGGTACAGCTCCTCCGGTGTGGCGGCACGCCAGAAGGCGAGGCCGTTTCGGTTGGCCCAGGGGATGCGGCAAGCAGCAGCGTCGTAGACCCACATGGGGGTGCCGAGGGGCTGAAGTGCGGCCAACCGCTGGTGGAGATTCATCTTTTCAGGGGTACCAGACCTCGGCGGCGATTCGGTCGGGTCGTCGCAGCTGAAACGAGTCACAGGCGAGGGGCGCAGGCGAGGGGGCGTTCCGAGGGGTGGGCTCTCCGCTGAACTCGCGCCTGGTGGAGGCTGGGGCGGGGCTGGAAGGGGGAGATGAGGCTGGGGCGGTGGGGCGGGCTGGAGGCTGGCGCTCGGACAGGGCGCGGAGAGCCCACCCCTCGGAACGCCCCCTCGCCTGCGCCTGGTTGGTGTTCAGGGGTGGGGTGGGGACGTGGGCTTCGGGCAGGTTGACCGGGAGGGGTCGGAGGGGTCGCGAGGGGCGTACCCCTCGGGGGGAGGCCTCGTCGGAATGTCGATGCGGTCGCAACCCTCGGGAAAGGGCCTCGTCGGAGTGTCGGGGCGGTCGCGGACCGTGGGGGGCGACGATGGAGGCGCTGGGCGGTCGAGGGGATGCCCGTCGAGGGAGGTCGGAGACCTGGTGTGCCCCGGGTTGGGGGCGATGGGTCTGCTGGATGGCGGGGCGAAGGCGAGGGGGCGAGGCGTCGAGGGTGGGTGGGATGCTCAGCCGAGACGTATCGGGTGGGTCATCATGAGCTTGCTGCAGCGAGGGAGGGGGCCCGGGGTGGTGGGACCGTCGGGAGCGCTCTTCCGTCGACTTCGAGTCAGTCGACTTCGAGGTGGAAGTGGGGAGGGGCGGTCTCTTCGAGGGCGGTGATGCCACCGGCTTCGGCGACGATGGCGAGGAAGGCCTTCTTGTCGGCGGCGGTCATGTCTCGGTTCCGGATGTCGACGGCGCCCGCGCGCAGGTGGGCGGAGAGGTACACCTTGCGGTCGATCTGACGGCGGATGACGTCGTGCATCGCGGTCATGATCTCTTCGGGGGGTTTTCGGGCGGCGCGGCCGGTGTCGTAGGTGGCCTTGATTTCGCGGATGGCCTCCTTGTTGCGGTAGAGGCGGAGCACGTCGGCGCCGAGCTCGAGCATCTTGTACATCGCCTTCGCTTGCCGGGTGGCGTCGCGGGTGCCGCTGGTGATGGTGAGGTGCTTTCCGGTGCGGCGGAAGTAGGCGAGATCGAGCTGCGTCATGCGCGCGGCGACGTCGTCGGGCATGACGACTTCGGGTAGGGCCGTGTACGGGGGGCGAGCATTGTGCGGGCTGGTCCGTGTCAGCCCGAGAGGTTCGTGCGGTGGACCTGCGAGCTCCTCCGCGGTCAGGCCGGGGAGGACATCACAGTCGGGTTCGGGCATCGCTGCGTGCGGTTCGCTCGATGTGCGAAAAGGCTCTGGTGCCCAGGGCAGATCGAGTTTCTCGAGGTCACGTCCGCACCCTGCGGTGCAGAGGAGCGCGCTGGTGAGCGCAGCGCTGACGAGGAGAGACGAGCGCAGCATCGATCGCCGTGGAGATGCCACAGGGTGCGAGCCGAGGGAAAGAAAGCGACGTTGTGTCACTTCCAGTCTGGCTGCGGACCCGTGGAGTGGTGCAGGATCGTCGCGACGATGGGCCGGAGCTTGGGAGGAGCTTGCCCTCTCGGCGCTCCGGAGACCTTGGGAGGTTCAGCTTTCTCATGCACGCCCGCACTCGTATCACCCACAGGACGACGGCCAGCGCCGTGTTCCTCTGTCTCTCGGCGCTGGCGGGGTCTGCCCTCGCGCAGACGCAGCCAGCGGCAGAGGGGTTCGCGCTGAGCCGCTTCCAGCCAGCCCCGGCGGGGGACCGGATGTTCGGTGTGCCCTCGCCGTTCGCGGCTGGGCCGATGACGCCGCACGTGATGTTGCTCGGCGACTACGCGCAGGAGCCACTGGTCCTGCGGTCCTCGGACAACGAGGACCTGGGCGCGGTGGTCGGCAACCAGTTCCTCCTGCACCTGAACGTCTCGATGGCGCTGTGGAACCGGATCACCCTCAACGTGAACATGCCGTTCGCGTTCCAGGGCGGGAGCGGGGGCTCGGTCAACGGGACGGCGCTACCGGCGCCGAACGGGGCAGGCCTGGGCGATCTCCGCCTGGGAGCGCGCGGGACGCTGTTCGGTGACTACCACGATGCCTTCCAGATCGCGATCGGCGGCTACGTGTGGCTGCCGACGGGGAGCCGTGAGGCGTACGCCGGCGACGGCGGGGTCCGGGGGGTGCCGCAGCTCATCGTGGGTGGCATGGTCGATCGGTTCATCTGGACGGCGTCGGCCGGGGTGGAGCTCCGGCCGACGACGGCGTTCGCGAACGTGGAGTCGGGGACGATGGTCCAGTGGGGAGCGGGTCTGGGCTACCAGGTGAGCGAGGACCGTCGGCTCCAGCTCAACGCCGAGCTCGCGGGTGGGGTGGGGCTCGGCGACACGCAGCTCCGCACGACGAACGTGGAGCTGCTCCTCGGCGGTCGCTACCGGTTCGCCGGTGCGATGGAGGCCGGGCTCGGGGTCGGCCCGGGGCTCACGCCCGGGATCGGGACGCCTTCGTTCCGAGGCGTGGCCTTGCTGGCGTATACGCCGGAGGTGAAGCCACCGGTGGTGGATCGCGACGGCGATGGAATCGCCGATGTCGACGACGCTTGCCCCGACGTGAAGGGCGTGGCGAGCGAGGACAGGTCGAAGCATGGCTGCCCGCCACCGCCGCCGGATACGGACAAGGACGGCATCCTCGACGCGCAGGATGCCTGCCCGACGGAGCCGGGGGTGCCGAACGTGGATCCGGCGAAGCATGGCTGCCCGCCGCCGAAGGATCTCGACAAGGACGGCATCCTGGATCCGGACGACGCTTGCCCGGGGATCCCGGGGGTGGCCGATCCCGATCCGAAGCTCAACGGCTGCCCGCCGCCCGACCGAGATGGCGATGGGGTGCCGGACAAGGTCGACGTCTGCCCCGACATCCCCGGGGTGGCGACGAACGATCCGCAGACGAACGGCTGCCCGCCGGATACGGACGGCGACGGGATCCGCGACGACTCGGATGCGTGCCCGCGGGAGAAGGGCAAGCCGAACGCAGACCCGGAGAAGCACGGCTGCCCCACGGCGGTGCGCGTGACCGAGAAGGAGATCATCATCCTTCAGCAGGTGCAGTTCGACACCGCGAAGGCGACGATCCGGGCGGTGAGCAACGAGCTGCTCGACGAGGTGGCCGGCGTGCTCGCCGATCACCCGGAGATCCTGAAGATCGAGGTCCAGGGGCACACCGACAACCGCGGTGCCGCTGCCTACAACCGCAAGCTGAGCCAGGACCGCGCCGACTCCGTGGTGAAGGCGCTGGCGCAGCGCGGGATCGCGGCGTCGCGGCTCTCGGCGAAGGGCTACGGCCCCGACACCCCCATCGCAGACAACAAGACGGAGGCCGGACGGCAGAAGAACCGCCGCGTGCAGTTCCAGATCACGGAGAAGCAGAGCAAGGAGCCTGCCGATCCGGATCAAACCGACGCGCAGCCTGCGACGTCCCCAGGGTCACCGTCATCGCAACCTCAGCCGGCGCAGCCGCAGAACCGATAACTTGGAGGAAAGAATGAGACAGCGACGTGCCATCACAGGGCTCATCGGCGTCGCCCTGCTGGGGGTGAGCCAGGGGACGGCCCTCGCCGATCCCACACTGCGGGCGCAGGTGTCCCAGCGAGGCGACTTCGTCCTGATCGGGAACACGCTCGCCCACGACTGCGCGAACCCCGCGAACACGCTGGTGTCGGTGGGGGGGCAGCCTGTTGACATCGTGGGCGCTTGCGGCACCAACACCACGGACAGCGCGCCCGACGTGTACTGGCGTGCGGACCTCCCCGCGGCTGGCCAGGCCACGGCGAACACCTCCATCACCCCGCTCCAGGCGCGGAGCACGGCGGTGCTGACGTTGCCTGCAGGGGCCGAGGTGACGCATGCGTACCTCTACTGGGGCGCGAGCCAGAACACCCCTGACCTCAACGTGGTCCTGGAGCCCAACGGAGGCGCCCCGGAGAACATCACCGGGATGCTCTCCGGTACGGCGAACGCGGGCATCCTCCACTACCAGGCGTATGCCGACATCACGACCATCGTGCAGACCCAGGGCTCCGGGCGTTACCGGGTCTCCGACGTCGACGCGATCCCCCTCGCGAACATCAACCAGACGTTCGCGTACGCGGGCTGGTGGATGGCGGTGTTCTACAAACTCGAAGGCCAGCCCATGCGCAACCTGGCGCTCTTCGACGGGCTGGACTTCGTCTTCGATGCGCCGCAGCAGCTCACGCTCAGCGGGTTCGTGGTGCCCAACGCCGGCATCCAGGCGAAGCTCGGCGTCGTCGGCTATGACGGCGACAGCACGACGGGCGACGCCTTGCTCTGGGATGGAACCCCCCTGAGCGACGCGCTGAACCCGCCCAACAATTTCTTCAACAGCACGCGCTCGTACCTGGGCACCGCGGTCTCCACGACGGGCGACCTGCCGCAGCTCACGGGCACCGCGCAGAGCATGAGCGGCATCGACCTCGACGTGGTGGAGGTGCCGAGCATGCTCCTCACCCCGGGCCAGACCGAGGCCGAGGTGACCGCCGATCTCGAAGGGGTGGACAGCTACCTGCTGGGTGGGCTGATCACCTCGGTCACGACGCTGCTGCCTGATCTGTCGACGTCGACCAAGTCGGTCGATGACCTGAACGGCGGCGGCGTCGCGCCGGGTGACGTGCTGGAGTACATCATCGTCGTCACCAACACCGGCGACGACGTGGCCCACAACGTCACGCTCACCGACGTGCTGCCCGCAGGGCTCACCTACCAGGCCGGCTCGCTGGAGATCTCCGACGGGCCGAACATGGGCGGCAAGACGGACCAGGCCGGCGACGATCAGGCCGAGTATGCGAACGGCACGATCACGTTCCGGCTCGGAAACGGCGGGAATGCGACCAGCGGCGGGACGCTCGCCATCAACGCGGAGACGACGGTGCGCTTCCGGGTGACCGTCGACAGCAACGCGAGCGGGACGATCGCCAACCAGGCCATCGTCTCCGCCACGGGCCCTGGTGGAGGGACGCCTCAAGACTACCCGACCGACGGCAACGGCAACGGGCCAGGGGCGCCTCCGACTGGCGTGCTCATCGACAGCGATGGCGATGGCCTCGGCGATGACGAAGAGCTGGCCATCGGCACCGATCCCTTCGATGCCGACAGCGACGACGACGGCGTGCCCGACGGGATGGAGATCGATCCCGGTCTGGACACCGACGGTGACGGGCTGATCAACGCCCTCGATCCGGACAGCGACAACGACGGGCTCTACGACGGGACCGAGATGGGCCTCGACTGCAGCTCGCCCGGCACCGATCTGACGAAGAAGCACTGCATCCCCGACGCCGACATGGGCGCGACCACGACCGATCCGCTGAACCCGGACACGGACGGCGGTGGCGTGAGGGACGGCGCCGAGGACTTCAACCGCAACGGCCGCGTCGATCCCGGCGAGACCGACCCGACCGCCGGGAATGGTGCCGACGACGCGAGCGTGGTCGACAGCGACGGCGACGGCCTGAGCGACGGGCAGGAGCTGGCCATCGGCACGGATCCGAACGACGCCGACAGCGACGACGACGGCGTGCCCGATGGGCAGGAAGCAAACCCTGCCGACGACACGGATGGCGACGGGCTGATCAACGCCCTCGACCCGGACAGCGACAACGACGCGCTGTTCGACGGGACCGAGATGGGCCTCGATTGCAGCTTGCCCGACACCGATCCCGCAGCCGGCCGCTGCATCGCGGACGGCGACATGGGCGCCACCACGACCTCGCCGCTCAACCGGGACACCGACGGCGGAGGCATGAGCGACGGCTCCGAGGACTTCAACCGCAACGGCGTGGTCGACCCTGGTGAGACCGATCCCACCGAGGGCAACGGCGCCGACGACGTGAACGTGGTCGACACCGACGGCGACGGCCTGAGCGATGGGCTGGAGATCTCCCTCGGCTCGGATCCGAACGATGCCGACAGCGACGACGATGGAGTGCCGGACGGCGAAGAGCCGAACCCGAGCGACGACACCGATGGCGACGGGCTGATCAACGTGCTCGATCCCGACAGCGACGGCGACGGGCTGTTCGACGGAACCGAGATGGGTCGGGACTGCAGCAACCCCGCGACCGACATCTCGGCGATGACCTGCATCGCGGACGCCGACGGCGGCGCCACGACGACGAGCCCGCTGGATCCCGACACCGACAAGGGCGGGGTGAGCGACGGGGACGAGGACGCGAACCACAACGGCCGCATCGACCCCGGAGAGACGGATCCCAACGATCCCTCCGACGATCCGATCCCCTGCACGGTCGACGTCGACTGCGGTGGGACGAACAGCGGGCGCGTCTGCAACGCAGCCTCCGGAGTCTGCGTGACCGGCTGCCGCGGTGAAGGCGGCAACGGGTGCCCCGAGGAGCAGGTGTGCTCGTCCACCGACGAGACCATCGGGCAGTGCGGACCGTCCGGAACCGGCGGAGCTGGCGGTACGGGCGGCGGTGGAACCGGCGCCGGTGAACCCGGCGTCGGTGGCTCGGGTACGGGTGCTGGCGGGGAGGCCCCCACGAACGATGTGTTCGTGCAAGGCGGCGGCTGCTCTTGCTCGGTGCCTGTGAGCAGCGAGGAGCAGGCGACGTGGGGTCTGCTCGTGGCGGGCGTCGCGGCAGCCGTGGTTCGACGGCGCCGGACGCGACGCTGAGTCATCCCGAAGCGGGGTGAGCGCCACGGTGCTCGCTCCGCTTCACGCCCGGAGACGCCGCGCCGTCACACGCCTGACGAGGCCAGCTTCTCCCGGCTCCCCTCTCTCTCCCCTCCACACCTCGCTGGCATCCCGACCTCGGGTATCCGAGCGCCTGGCACCTCCTGTCGTCGAGGGTGCCGTCACTTCGCGCGGACGAGGGGCGTGTCCACGAGGTGCTGCGACAGGAACCAGGCCTGCATCTCGTTGGTGCGCACCACCTGGCTGACGAGCAGGTCGTTCGTCCCGTCGTCGCCTCGGTCGGCAGCAGCGCGGGCCTGCTGACGGGCCTGCACGAGGATCTGCTCGTGGGCTTCGAGCATGCGCGAGATCTGGACCGGGACCTCTTCACGTCCGCTCGGCGGGCGCTCCAGCGTCGAGCGCTCCGCCACGTCGTGCGGCATGGCGACGGAGATGCCGCCCAGGATCTGCACGCGCTCGGCGAGATCGTCGACCAGCTCCACCTGCTGCTCGAAGTGCTTGTCGAACAGCTCGTGCAGCGCGATGAAGGTGGGGCCCGATACCTGCCAGTGGTGCTTCTTGTACAGGTCGCGCAGCACCATGGTGTTGGCGAGGATCTGGTTGAGGGCCTCGACGCTCGCGAGGCGCACGTCGTCGTCGAGCCCGATGGGGACGCGCGTCAGCGTCCCGTAGGGCTGGGTCTCTTCGCTGCGCTGTCGCAGGATGGGCTGGGCCTCCTGTTGCCGCCCGTTCGGGCCGGCGCTCCCTGCGGTGGGCATGCTGGCGGTCGCGGCATTGCTCCCCTTCTGGAAGGGTTGCATACGCGACGGGTTCATCGTGGCCATGAGTTCAACCTCCGCAGGCTGAATGGCGCCGGGGAGGGAGGGCGCCGAGCGGGTCTGCGAGCATTTGAGCGTCGGGACATGCCGGCCCTGCGGGCCCTCCCGGGCGCGGCGGACCAGCGCTGTTCAGCACGCTTCGGCTGAAGGCTGCGCTTGCATCCTCGGCTTGCCGCCCTCAAGGTGGGCGCCGTGCGCACCCGGGAGGCGACCTTCCTCATCACCGCGGCCGTGCTCCACGTCGCGATCCCGGTGATGGCCAGGCTCGCGCCCGAGCCGAAGCGGGTGCTGATCGCGAAGTCGAGCGGCTCCTACGAGGAGATCGTGGTGGAGCTGGACGCCGAGGTGCTGCGCCAGCGCGTGCCGCGGACCGTCCCGGAGGTCCAGCCCGAGACGCCCACGCCCCAGGAGGAAGAGCGCGATCCGAACCGGCGGCGCGTCCCGACCGAGAGCGTCCCAGGCGCCGTGACGCCGAGCGAGGTGCCGTCGGCGAGGCCCGAGGGGCCGCCCGAGGTGCCAGGCGAAGGCCCCGTCGAGCCGCAGCCGCCGACGCCGACGCCCGCACCGACCGGGCCCGATGAGTATGGTGGGCCTCCGCCCCCGGAGCCCAACGCGGGCGTGCCCGGTCTCGGCGGCTCGCCGGTCTGGTCGCTCCCTGGCGTGCTGCCCGATCGCGGTCCGCCGCCTCCCGCGCCGACGGTGGCGCCGGGGAGACCCGACACACCCAGCGACAAGGCCGGGCAGCTCCTGCGGGACGCGATGCGCACGAAGGACAAGGCGCTCGGGTTGGATCTTCCCGCCGCCGGAACGGTGGCGTCGGCCGTGGTGGCCGCAGCACGCGCGGCGGATACGCCCTCGAAGGCGCGGGCGACGTTCGAGGTCCGGATCAGCGGGTCGGGCCAGGTGCTGGGCGCACGTCTCGTCTCGTCGACGGCAGGGACGCCGGACATCTGGTCGCGCGTGGCCATGGCCGCGAAGAGTCAGCTCTCCGGCAAGACGCTGGCGATGCCCTCCGCGTTCTCCAAGGGAGCGCTGGTCTACGTGAGCATCGTCTCCAGCGTGAAGATGCCGAGCGGCTCCGAGGGCGGCGTGAACCTGCAAGGAGCCGGCTTCGGGTTCGACGTGTCCGACGTGGGCGCGCACGCGCAGCGGGTGATCACGTCGAGCTTCAAGGTCGTCGCGGTGGAGTAGCGCTTCAGGCGCGCCGCGGGGGCGTCGACTTTTTGCCGCTCGGAGCGTCGTCTTCTTCCTCGTCACCTTCGTCGTTCGGCGGGTCGGCGGGCGCCTTGGCTGGGACGGCCGTGGTCGTGGCAGCCTGGGTCTTCTTGCGCCGCCCCCTGCGGACGATCGCCCCCACGCCCGTCACCAGGCCGAGCCCCAGGAGACCCACGGCCGAGGCAGCCGCCGGGACACCACCGATCCAGACGAGGAGGGGCTTCGGGGGCCGCGTGGGACACGTCAGGCGCGTGTCGAAGCGGCAAGCGTGGAGCGCCTCGATCTCTTTCTTGGTCGCCTGGACCTGCGGGACGTCATGCGGCATCCCGCTGAGCGCGAACCCGGCGAGCGGGTATGCGGCTGCGGCTTCCTGCTTGGATTGCGGGTTCCGCACCAGATCGGCGAACGCCTCGATGCGCGGCAAGAGCTCGATGGTGTTCGCCGCCGCCGCCACCCGACGGCCGAAGTCTTTGCTGATCGTCCCCGCGCAGGTCGCGGCCCGGTACTCGCCCTCGGAGAGGTAGATCGTCTGGCCGTCCGGCCCCTCCCACGGCTCCGTACCGGAGGCGACGCGCGCCTCGCGCATGGAGTTGCGGGCCTTCGCGATGCAGCCGGGGATGCGCGGCCTGGGGTGGAGGTGCTCGTCGGCGTAGCCCTTGTACGAGGCCCCCGCGACGCCGCCTCCCACGAGGGTGATCCCGAGCAGCGTCAAGGCGAGCCGCTTGCGGGAACGGGGAGCGCTGGCAGTCGTCATGGCGGGGCGTTTTGGCCGCCCCGCGGGACCGTGTCAAACGCAATCGGCCCGGCGAAGCGCGGCCTTTGCGGCGACCTCGTGCCAGGTGTTCGCGGAGTCCCGGTGCCCGGCGGCTGCCGAGAGGTGTTCGAGGAAACGTGCGCAGGCCAGTTCGCCGTGCGCTTCTCCGGCCTCGCGCGCGCGCGCCATCGCGGCGAGCGCCGTCAGCAGAGAGGGGGCGGTACGGCCGGTCGTGGCGAGTGCGATGGCGTACGCGAGGAGTGCGCGTGCTCGGCGTGCCGGGGGAAGTTCGACCTCGGCCGCGGCGCGGAGCTGCCGGAGGGCGTCGGATTTCGAGCCCTTGACCAGGGCGACGATGCCGCTCATCCGCTGGACCAGCTCGGGGTGGGTGCCGAGGCGATGCAGCTCTGCGAGCACGCCCTCGATGCCATCGAGCTGGCCGCGCACGAAGGCCTCTCGCGCCGTCTCGACCAGGCGCGTGCCGAGGTCGAGCGGTGACATGACCGGCGAGCGGGTCGTCGCTGCCAGGGGGTCGGGATCCGGGAGGCGGAGGCCGAGCTGGGACGGGCCACCGCGATCGTCGGGGCGGATGACGGTGGTGGCGGGCTGCGGTGAAGGGTCGTGGATGACCGGCGAGGAGGGCTGGTGCCCTTCGGGGAGCGTGTCCTGCCGCGGGCGGTAGCCGGCGCTGATCGGCGTGCGGGAGTCCGGTGTCGGGCCGTCGAGCCGCTCGGAGAGGGTCGCGAGCGGCATGCGGTAGGTCTGCGGCGAACTCGAGGCGTCGGTGTCCTCGTCGACGATCCCCTCGCCTGCTGCTTCTCGCTGGGCGGCTGCGGCTTCCTGATCGGCGGCGAACGAGAGCAGCTCGGCTTCCGCGGTCTCGAGCAGGGCGCGACCCGCAGCGCGGGCGGCGCGGGTGGCCAGCTCGACGGCCGCGCATCCGTCGTGGGCCTGGGCGGCGTGCCAGGCGGCGTCCGCCAGCGTGAGCGGGCCGCCTTGCTGGCAGAGCGTGCTGGCGGTCGTCGCGTGCCAGCGGGCGCGATCGGTCGAAGGGATGAGGGTGAGCAGCAGGTCGCGGAGCGTGCGGGAGCCGAGGGTGAGCCAGCCGGGCTCGGTGCGGATCACCCAGCCTCCATCGACGAGGAGTTGCTCCACGGCAGCGAGGCGGGCGCTCGCACCGGCGAGGGGGGTGGCGAGTTCGTCGATGGCGCGTTCGGAGGCTTCGCCGCCGAGGAGCGCGAGGGCGGTGAGGGTGACGCGCGGAGGAGCGCCGAGGCGATCGAGTCGCCGAAGGAGCCAGTCCTTCGCCGGGGAACGCGGCGCGCCATCGGGCGGCACGCCAGGCAGTGCGCCAGGCAGTGCGCCAGGCAGTGCGCCAGGCAGTGCGTCAGCAGGGAGGCTCGCCAGAGAGGTCGACACGATCGCGTCGGTCATGCCCGGAGGCAGGATCGTCCTCCCGGCAGGATCACCGTGACCGGCCGCGGAGGAGCGGGGGGCCGCGATGTCGTCCACCCAGCGGAGCGCCCCTTGCTCCAGGCCTTCGCAGATCGCCTCCCGCACGGCGAGCGGTGACCCACGCCCGCGGCGCGCCCAGCGGCGCGCGGCCCCTGGTGTGATGGCCCCGCCGAACAGCGCGCGGGCCAGGTCCTCGGCCTCGGCGGCGGAGAGCGGTTCGAGGGTCCGGGTCGAGGCGACGGGAGCGACGGCGAGCGCTGGAGGAAGCGTCTCCTCCGCCGTGACGCGGGCGACGGCGCGGGCGGCCCTCCGCCTCCCGACGGCGCCGGCGATGACCTCCAGCGACCAGGGATCGACGTCATTTGCGTCGTCGATGAGGATCAGGCCGGGCGGGGTCTGCTCGGGGTGCTCGGGCGTGAGCCAGGCTTCGAGGAGCTCGGCGGTGGTCCAGAGATCGGCGCCGTCTCCCGCGAGCAAGCGCGAGAGCGTTTCCTCCAGGCGGCGCGGGAGCGGCGGCGCCTTCGTGGAGGCACGACCGAGGGCGCGTCGCAAGGCGCCGAGGGGCTCGCGCGAAGCGCCCGCGGGGGTGACGAACAGGGCACGCCCGGGCTCGACGCGCGCGCGCAGCTCCAGCAGCGCACGGGTGCCTCCGACGCCTCGGTCCGCCCGCAGGACACCGACCACACCCGCAGGCAGAGAGAGCAGTTCGAGCGCAGGCGCCGACCCCACGAGCAGCGGCACCCGCAGCTTGGCGACGCTCTCGGCGGCCGCTCGGCGGAAGGGCTGGCGCACGTCGAGGCGGAGCCCGCGGACGCGCCGGTCGTCTTGCAGGCCACGGCGCACACCGCACGTGAGCAGCTCGCCGGAGACCGCCGCAGGGAGCGCAGGATCGAGCAGCACCTCCCCCGGATCTCCGATGAACGCGAGAGCGACGGCGGCGAGCAGCGGCTGCCCCCAGGAGAGCACCGCCTGACGCCCCCACTCGCCTGCCGGGATCATCTCTCCCTGGGCGATGCCGACGGCGAAGCGCTGTCCGGGAAGGACGCTCGGGTCCTCCACGGCCTGGATGGCGAGAGAGACGGCCTCTTCCAGCTCGTCCGGCCCCAGGGCGAACGAGAACGACTGGGCACCCCAGGAGCACAGCGTGGCGCCGAGCGCCTCCGCACGCTGCTTGAGGGTGAGCGCCCGGGAGAGGTAGGTCGACGAGCGGGGGGCCGGCTCCTCGGGTCGAGCTTCTCCGAGCGCGAACGCTGCGGGTGAGGGCGGGACGCCGGTGGGGGCCCCCTCCGCGGCAGCTACCCCACGAAAGCTCACGACGATCCGCTCGGGCATGGATGGGGACATGATACCGGCCGCTGGCTCCGTTCGCGAGAACCGGCTTTACTACGGGGCTCGATGGTCTCCGAGAAGCCCGAACCTCTGCTCGGCCCGAGCTTCATCCGGGAGCTGGAGGTACTGAGGCGGCGGCTGGAGATCCGGGCACGCTCGGGCGGCGGCGGCGAGCACCTCGCACGGAGGAAGGGCGGCTCGGCGGAGTTCCAGGAGCACCGCGCGTATGCGCCGGGCGACGACATGCGGCGCATCGACTGGGCCGCCTACGCGCGCACGGGGGATCCGGTCATCAAGCTCTTCCGCGCCGAGGAAGACGTCATCGTCCGGATCGTCACCGACACATCGGCCTCGCTCGGCGTGGGCGAGCCCTCCAAGCTCGACGCGGCGAGGCGCCTCGCGGCTGCGATCGGCTACATGGCGCTGGCGCGCTCGGAGCGCGCGCAGCTCTTCCTCGCCGCCGAAGGGGTCCGCCGCGAGCTTTCGCCCTCGCGCGGACGCGGTGGCCTCGGCGGCCTGCTCCGGGCGCTGGAGGCGCTCACCCCCTCGGGTGGGACCGATCTGGCGCGGGCGGTGGACGGCGTGGTCCAGCGCAGCCCGCGACCCGGCATGCTGGTCACCCTGTCCGATTTCTTCGATCCCGGCCCGGTCACGGCCGCGCTGGGCCGCGCCGTGCAAGCAGGGCACGACGTGGCGCTGGTCCAGGTCGTCGCCCCGGAGGAGGTGGATCCGCAGCTCGAAGGCGACTGGACGCTGGAAGACGCGGAGACCGGCGCCCTCGTGGACCTGACCCTGGATGCAGCGGCACTCGAAGCGTACATGGAGCGTTTCGCCGGGCTGTGTGCGGAGCTCAGGGCGTGGGCACGCAAGCACCGCGCGACGTACGTCCGTGCCAGGACGGACGAGCCCCTCGAAGGGGTGGTGCGGCGCTTCGTCGCGCGGAGCGTGGACTGACGTGACACCGCCTTTCGCTCAGGGAGCTGGCGCTGCCGGCTCGGCCCTCACCCTCCTCGCCCCGATGGGGCTGCTGGCGCTCGCGCTGCTGGGCCCCCTGATCCTCCTCTACATCCTCAAGGTCAAGCGGGAGCGGCGCCGGGTCGCATCCACCTGGCTCTGGGCAGCCGCCCAGCGCGATCTGATGGCGCGGGCGCCGTTCCGCAAGCTCATCGCGCAGCTCCCGCTGATCGTGCAGGCCCTCGCGCTCATGCTCCTGGCGCTCGCCCTCTCTCGCCCTGCGTCACGTGGCCGGGAGTTCACGGGCGATCACGTGGCGCTGGTGATCGACGTCAGCGCCTCGATGTCCGCGATGTCGACGTCGCCGATCGGTGAGCCCACGACGCGCATCGCCCTCGCGCGGCAGGTGGCCCGCGATCTCGTCTCCTCGCTCGCGCCGGGCAGTGACGTCATGCTCCTCGAAGCGGCCCGTGACGCGCGCGTGATCGCACCGCTCGACCGGGACCTGGTCCGGGTGAAGGCGTCGCTCGATCGGGTGATGGCGCGCGACGTCGAGGGGGATCTCGGCGCGGCGGTGGCCCTTGCCGTCGATCGCCTTCGCCAGCTCGGCGGCTCGCGCCGGGTCGTGGTGCTGACGGACGGGAACCTGGCCCATCCAGCGTCACTCACGGCAGCGGCCCTGCCCATCGAGGTGATCACCGTCGGGAGCCCGGTGGAGAACGCCGGCATCGTGCGGGTCGACGTCCGCTCGGGGACGGCGGCGGGCACCGGGCGGGAAGAAGTGCAGGGCTTCTTGCTGGTCGAGAACTTCGGCCAGCACCCGCGGGACGTCTACGTCACGATGCGGCAAGAGAACGCCTCCGACGTGCTCGCCTCGCGCCGCGTGCTGGTGCAACCCGGCGAGCGCCTGCCGGTGGTGCTCACGTTCCAGGCGACGCCAGGCGACTACCGGCGGGGCTTGATCTTCGAGCTGTCGCCGCGCGACGCCATGCCGGTCGACGACGTCGCCTACAGCCGCGTCCCGGCTGGCGACAAGCTGCCCATCTACCTCGCCAGCGCCACCGGACGCTCGGCGTGGCTCGAGCGCGCCCTCGCCACCGATCCCATGTCCTCCGTGACCGTCGGGACGCTGGAGACGCTGGCTTCCGCTGGCCTCGACCTCGACACCTTCGTGGTCATCGACGGCGCCTGCCCCCCGAACCCACCCGGCGGTGATCTGCTCATCGTCGACCCGCCCCCGGGCAAGTGCTTCGGCACCGTCGTCGGCCACACGCTGGAGCGCCCGATGTTCACCTCGTGGGAGGCGGCGGATCCCCGGATGCGCTTCCTCTCGCTCGACGGCGTACACCTCGGCAAAGCGCGCGCGCTCAAGCCGGAAGGGCCGACGCAGGAGCTGGTGCGCACCCAGGAAGGCGTGGTGGTGACCGACATCTCCACCGGCAGCCGCACGGGCACGCTGCTGGGCTTCGACGTGGGCGACAGCGACTGGCCGCTCAAGGCCTCGTTCGTGCTCTTCATGCGCAACCTCATGGAGCAGGCCCGCACCCACCGCGCCCAGGGGGTCACCGGCCCCACCCGCGCCGGCGAGCCGATGCGCGTGGCGCTCCCGACCACCGCCGAAGGGCTGGAGGTGCTCGATCCCGAAGGGAAACCCCTGGAGGCCTCGCTCCGCACCGGCCTCGCCGTCGTCGCCGAGACCCCTCGCGTCGGCCTGTACCGCGTGTCCTGGCGCGGCCCGCAGGCGGGCTCGGTGGTGATCCCCGTGAACCTCACCAGCGCGGCGGAGAGCGATCTCACCCCGCGCCCCCTGGAGACGAAGGGGGACGTCGCCGTCGCGCCGGCCGGTGCGCTGCCCGAGGGACACAAGGAGTGGAGCTGGGTGCTCGCGCTGCTCGCCCTCGGGTTCGTCGTGTTCGACGTCTGGTACTTCACCCGCTCGCCTCGGCGGAGGCCCGCATGAACGGCCTCGCACTGCGCTCGTCTCGACGGAGGCCCGCGTGAGTCACCTCTTCTCCCCTTCGGTGCGGAGCCTCTTCCCCTACGGCGCGCTCGTTCTCGGCCTCCTCGCCTTTGCGTGGCTCGTGGTCCAGGCGGTCCGGGCCGGCGTGCACCGGCGCCCGCTCCTCTTCGCCGGGATGATCCTGGGCGCGCTGCCTGCGCTCTACATCGGCCTCGTCTGGTGCGGCCTCCTGCATGAGAGCTACCTCCGGCTGGCTCGACCGTGGGTCACGCTCCTCGCGCTCGCCAGCACCGCGTTCATCGCCTTCCGGCTCACCCAGGCCCCCCAGGCCGCCCGTCAGGGACGCGGGCGCCGCCGCTTCGGCGATCTCCTCACCATGCTCGCTGCCTTCACCGCGGCCATGGCCGCGGCGGGCCCCGAGATCGGCCGCCCCCTCGACCGGCTGACCCTGCTGCTCGCCATCGATCGCAGCCGGTCCATCGACCTCGTCCCGGGCGCGGAACAGCGCATCCAGCAGGAGATCTCGGTCGCCGAGCTGGGGATGCGCGACGACGACCGCATCGGCGTCATCGCGTTCGCCGCCGAGGCCGCGACCGAGGATCCGCCGCGCCCCCGCTCCGAACTCGCCGCCCCCCAGCGCGTCGCCCTCGGTCGCGACGGGACCGATCTCGCCGCTGGCATCCGCCGCGCGATTGCCGAGGTCCCTTCCGACACGGCGGCCCGGGTCGTCGTGCTCAGCGACGGCGTTGCCACCCGCGGCGACACCATGGCCGCCGCCGCCGCCGCGCTCGCCGCCGGCCTCCCCGTCGACGTGATCCCCCTCGAACAGCGGTTGGTCCCGGACATCCGCGTGGTCGCGCTCCGGGCGCCGGGGCGTGCCGACGAGGGCGAGCCGTTCGACCTGCGCCTCGTCACCTCCTCGCCCACGCCGGCCGAGATCGAGGTGCGCCTGAAGCGGGACGGCGTGCTCGTGTCGCGCGCCGACGTGGCGATCGGCGCGGGCGAGGACGTGCTGCGCATCCGGGAGAAGGCGGAAGGCCCCGGGCTGCACCGCTACGACGTCGAGATCACCGCCAAGGACCCCCAGCTCGACCAGGCCGCCGAGGACAACGCCGGGAGCGCCTTCGTGCGCGTGCGAGGCCAGGCCGTGGCCCTGGTGCTCGAAGGCGACGAAGGCCAGAGCGCGTTCATCGCGGGCGCGCTCCGGAATGCCGCGTTCCGCGTCGACGAGGGGGGGCCCACCCGCGTCCCGGCCGACCTCGCCTCGCTCGCCGCGTACGACGTGGTGGTGCTCAGCGACATCGCCGCCCCCACCCTCTCCACGGGCCAGCTCGACGCGCTCGCCAGCTACGTGCGCGACCTCGGCGGCGGCCTGATCCTGATGGGTGGCGACCGCAGCTTCGGCCCTGGCGGCTACGCGCGCACGCCCATCGAGGAGATCTCGCCCGTCTCCTTCGACCTCAAGCAAGAGCACCGACGCGGCAGCCTCGCCGAGGTCATCGGCATCGACATCTCCGGCTCCATGGCCGCGACCGCGGGCGCCCACACCAAGCTCGAACTGGCCAACGAGGCCGCCGCCCGCTCGGCGGCGCTGCTCGGCGCGGGCGACATGCTCGGCGTCGCCCACGTCGACACGGTGGTGAAGTGGAGCGTCCCCTTGCGCCCCGTCGTCAACAAGACCGCCATCGACCATGCCATCCGCGCCGTGGGGCCTGGCGGCGGCGGCATCTACGTCGACATCACCCTCGCCGCCGCGTACGCCGAACTCGACAAGGTCAAGGTCAACCTCAAGCACGTCATCCTGTTCGCGGACGGCTCCGACGCCGAGAACCTCGCCCCTTGCCGCGCCATGGTCGACGGCGCCTTCCGCCGCGGCATCACCACCACCGTGGTCGCCCTCGGCAACGGCAGCGACGTCCCCGAGCTGGAGCACCTCTCCCGCCGCGGCGGCGGCCGCTTCTACCTCGTCGAGGACGCCACCCGCCTCCCCGCCGTCTTCACGCAGGAGACGGTGCTCGCCGCCCGCTCGGCCGTGGTCGAGAAGACGTTCCAGGCCGGCAAGGGCGCCCCCTCCCCGATCACGGCCGGCGTCGACATCGGCGCCGCCCCCGCCCTCCAGGGCTACGTCGTCACCATCCCCAAGGGCCGGGCCTCCGTGGCCCTCACAGGCCCGGACGGCGACCCTCTCCTCGCCACCTGGCCCGCGGGCGTCGGCCGCGCCGCCGCGTTCACCAGCGACTTGAAGAACCGCTGGGGCACCGCCTGGACCCGCTGGCCCGGCGCCGCGCGCCTCATCGCCCAGACGGCCCGCGACGTCTCCCGCAAGGAGGAAGACGCGCGCGTCCGCCTCGAAGCCGACGCGTCCGGCGGCGAGCTGCACGTGCGCGCCACCGTCGTCGGCGACGACGGCCGCGCCCAGTCGTTCCGCCGGCTGCTCGTCCACGTGGCCGGACCAGGCGGCATCGCCCACGAGCTGCAGCTCGAAGCCTCGGGTGCCGGCGCGTACGCCGCGACCCTTCCCTTGTCGCGACCTGGCGCCTACATCGCGGTGGCGCGTGACGAACTCAGCGGCGATCTCCTGGGCACGACGGGTGCCGTCATGTCGGCAGGCGACGAGCTGCGCCCCACCGGCAGCGATCTCGGCCTGCTCACCCGCATCGCCGAGCTCACCGCCGGCAAGCGCCGCGACACCCTGGCCGGGATCTTCGCCGACCGCGCCGCCCGCCGCTTCGCCTACCAGGACGCCACTCCCTCGCTCGTCCTGCTCGCTGCCTTCGGCCTCTTGCTGGCCGTCGCCGCGCGCCGCCTGGCCCTTCCCGAGGCGCTCCAGAAGCTCCCGCAGCGGGTGCGCAGCGCGCTCACCAGCCTGCGCGCGTCCCCGCTCCCCGTCGCGCCGACCGGCCACGAGGCCACCATGGGAGCGCTCCTCGCGGCACGGGACCGCACGCGCCACCCCGCGCCGCCAGCGCCACCGGCCTCCCCTGTGAGCCCCGCAACCCCCGCGAACCCCGCAAACCCCGCGGCCTCCGCGAGCGCCACGCCGCCGCGCGCCCCGGTGCCAGCTCGCCCTGCCCCCGTCGCGCCGCCCTTCCCTGGAGGAGCAGGTCCGGGGACCCACGGCGCCCCCATCCCCCCCGCCATGGGCCACGCCCCGGTGCCCTCCGCCACCTCCGCGACGCCCGCGCAGGCCGCAGGGCCCGCCGGGCGCCCGCTGACCGCCGCGGAGAAGATCCTCGCACGACGTCGCGGACAATCACCGTGAGGCAGCCGATTCCACCGAGGCCATGCTCGGTCGGCGGATGTCGATCATGACATTCGCATCCCGATAACACCGCCTCCCCACCGCGGGTTGCACCGGCCCCGAGGCGAAAGTGGGTAGGCTGGCGCCCTCACCATTACGACAGAAACGGCGCCGGGCGCGGACCTTCGTTTTCACGAAGTCACCGCGCCCGACGTTCGGCTCGGCTCGGATTGGGTCACGGCACGGCAGAGCGTGCCGTCACCCCCTCTGAACGCAGCCCTGAAGCGTTCCGTCCCAGAAAATGAAAGTCAGCCGACCGTCATCACGAATCACTTCGATGCAATGATCGGTTTTCCGGCTCGCTTCTTCGCCCCGACGCATGGCTTCCATGCGTCCTTGCACGCGCAGGTGTCCGTTCGGAGTCACGATGGAGAATTCTTGATCAGGAGTCGTCACGGCGTTCATGGGCACCTCTACGGTCGATACGTTGCAGCACTCGGTTCGATAGCGGGTCGTGCGTCCTCTTCGGAAGGCATAGGGCAAGACCCGATACCAAGGCTGCATTGCGCAACCACTAGATCAATAAAATTGCGCTTATGATGCTATTGGCAATATGGGCGTCGGCGTGTACGCGCGCAACTAAATTGTTCCCCGAGCAGCCCACATCCTGCTCAATGTGAGGCAGCTCGTGTGTATGCCTCAGGCCATTCCCTCTGTCTGCTCCTGAGGTTTCCCACTCTGCCCTGGTCATGCAGCAGGTCGTCGCGGGTGACCCACCACCCAGAGGGCGCGGTCTCGGTGAGATCGATTATGGGGCTGGGATGCTTATGTGGTGGGCAGGCTCGCGGCGTCGCGCCTGGGATTCATGACCACGTTCGGGGCGATGGGCCCAGCCGACGGCGGATCGTCATCGGCTCACGAAACGGCGGCTCATCCCCGGCTCAGGAAGTAGACCACGAGCGCGGAGCCCACACCGACCAGCAGAAGAATCAGCACGAAGAGGCCCGCGCTACTGCGCTGGCTCCCGGTCGGGATCGGGGCAGGCGGCTGGAAACCCGGCGGGCCCGGAGGGCCTGGGGGGAACGGGGCGGCAGGTAGACGCAGCCCCTCCGGGTGCATCACGGAGGAGATGGGGGTGCCGACGAGGGTCGGCGCGAAGTCGGAGCTAGGCCCGTCGGCTTCGAGGTCCGAAATGCGGGGTACGGCGCGCGCCTCCGGCGAAGGGACGGGCATGGCGCGCCCCAGGGCGGGCACGGCCATCGCTGGATCGAGGCGCGGCGCCACCACCTGACGCACCGCCTCGGTGGGAGGAGCGAGCATCGCCGCGTCCAGCGCCCACCGCTCCGGGAGAAGCGCGCGCATCGCCTCGAACATCTCGGCCGCGCTCTGGAACCGCTGCGCGGGATCGAACTGGAGGGCGCCGTGCACCACCGCGGCGAGCTGGGGCGACACCCAGGGCGCCACGTCCTGGATCGGCGGCGGCGGCTCGCTGCAGATGGCGATGATCAGCTCGCCGAGGGCGGTGATGTCGTCGTGCGGCCTGCGCCCCGAGAGCATCTGGTAGAGCACGATGCCGAGCGACCAGAGGTCGCTGCGCGGGTCGATGTCCTTGTTCCCGCGCGCTTGCTCGGGCGACATGTAGAGGGGTGAGCCGAGCACGCTGCCGGTGCGGGTGAGCCCGCTGTTGTCGACGTCCTGGAGCCGGTCGATGACGATCTTGGCGACGCCGAAGTCGCAGACCTTCACCGTCAGCTCGCCGCTCTCGCCGCGCAAGAGGAACAGGTTCCCGGGCTTGATGTCGCGGTGGATCACCCGCGCCTCGTGGGCCCGCGACAGGCCGAGCGCGGTCTGGGCCGCGATGCGGAGCGCGGCGTCCGGGGAGAGGAGCTGGGTGCGCGCGAGCACCTGGGAGAGGTCCTCGCCGTCGAGGTACTCCATGACGATGAACGGCTGGCCGGTCACCGGGTCGGCGCCCGTGTCGAGCACCTCGGTGATGTACTGCGACTGGATCGAGCCGGCGGCCTTCGCCTCGCGCTCGAACCGCGCCAGCGCGGCTTCGTTCCGGCTGACCGAGCCGCTCAGCACCTTCACCGCGACGCGGCGTCCGGTCCCGCGGTGACGCGCCTCGTAGACGGTCCCCATGCCTCCGCCTCCGATGGGGCGGGAAATTTCGTATCTGTCGTCGAGTATCTGTCCAATCACGAGGGCGTCCGGAGCCTACACCAGAACGTGGGACTTCCGCTGCGCCAGCGGTCGGAGATCCAACCGAGCAGGCACGATGATACGGTCGCAGGTCATGCGGCAGCAGGGCGGACGCGGGGATTCGGGGAGGCGCCGAGGTGGTCTGGGTGGAGCGCTGGCGTTGAGCCTCGCCATCGCGCCCGCCGCAGCGTGGGCGTGGACACCTCTGGCGGTCGAGGACGATCCCCTGGTGCGCATGCCCGGGACCCAGCCCGACCAGGGGTTGATCCTCGAGGCGTCGGCTTCGTGCATGGACTGCCACGCGGACTTCGATCCGAACATCGAGTCCGGCTTCACCTGGCGCGGCTCGATGATGGCCCAGGCGGGGCGTGATCCCTTCTTCTGGGCGGCGATGACCGTCGCCGCGCAGGACTCCATCTGGGCGTTCGGTCGCCCCAACGCCGCGGATCTCTGCGAGCGCTGCCACATGATCGGGGGCTGGCTCGGGGGCCGCTCCGATCCGCCGAACGGCAGCATGATGGCGGGGCGAGATTTCGATGGGGTGCAGTGCGACGGCTGCCACCGCATGTTCGATCCCTTCTTCTCGGCCACGGCGGCCGGGCTGCGCGAGGGCGACGACTGGTCGGGCTACTGGGGCGAGTCCGGCATGAGCTCCACCCCGTCGCAGGCCGCAGCGGCGCTCGCCCAGACGCGCGACGCGACCGAGGCCCAGGCGATCACCCTGTTCAACGGCGCTCCTGCTTACGATGCTCAGAATCAGCCGGCGTTGCCCGGCTACACCGAGAACGCGAGCGGGCAGTACCACGTCGCCGCCGACATCCGAAAGCGCGGCCCCTACGCCGACGCCGTGTCACCGCACAGCACCGGGTACAGCCGCTACCACAAGAGCAAGTTCTTCTGCAGCACGTGCCACGACGTCTCCAACTCGGCGCTCGCGAACCGGGCGTTCACGGCGACGACGCCAGGAGATGGCGCCACCGTCCTGCCCAGCGAGGAGCAGTCGGCGTTCGCGTACCACGGCGTCGAGCGCACGTTCTCCGAGTTCATGCTCTCGGACTACGGGCAGCCCGGCGGCGCACCGGGCATCGGTCCGTACGAGCCGTCGAGCTTCGTCACCTCGCGTCCGGGCAACGTGATCGCGACCTGCCAGGACTGCCACATGCCGCAGCGCACGGGCCCGGGATGTGACGAGTTCGACGCGCGCATCCGGCCCACGGAGAGCGTCGAGCACCCGCTGGGCGGCCAGGGCATCCACGATCTCACCGGCGGCAACGCCTTCATTCCCTGGATCCTGGCGAGCACCGTCCCCACCTCGCCGAACTACGACCCCGAGAACGCGAGCTTGCTCCGCCAGGGCCCGAACGCCCTCACGCTCGACCTCGACGCGGGCCTCGGCCTGGATCCCCATGCGCTCCTCGCCGCCTCGAACCGCGCCGTCATGCAGCTCAAGCGCGCCGCGGCCATCGAGCAGCTCGCGTACGATCCGGCCACCGGCGCCCTGTCGTTCCGCATCCAGAACCACACCGGGCACAAGCTGATCACCGGCTACCCCGAGGGGCGGCGCATGTTCGTCGGCGTCCGGCTCTACCAGGGGGCGAACCTCCTCCACGAGGTGAATCCCTACGACGGCGCCGCGGGCACCTTGAAGGGCCTCGCCGGCTCACCGGGCAGCCCGGCCCTCGGCGCGGCCGAGAGCCACGACGACGCGCTGGTGTACGAGGCCCATTCGAGCAGCAATCTCACGGGCCAGGACCACACCTTCCATTTCGTGCTCGCCACGGGGATGCACAAGGACAACCGCATTCCCCCGCGTGGCTTCCGCGTGGCCGAAGCGGCGGCGCGCCAGGCGGAGCCCCACTGGGCCGGCGCCGCGGCGCCTTCCCATTTCACGGCGGCCGAGTATGCCGGCGGCCACGACGATGTCTCCATCACGCTCCCCCAGGGCGGGGATCGGGTCGTCGTCGCGCTGTACTATCAGACGACCAGCCGCGAATACATGGAGTTTCTGCGCGATCAGATCAATGGCAATGGTGGGACGCTCGCCTCCCCCACCCTCTCCGGAGAGCCGCAGGCCTACGTCGCGCAGACCGACCCCTTCTTCGCGAAGCTCCGGCTCTGGGGCGACACCATCTGGAACCTGTGGCTCCACAACAAGCAGGTCCCGGGCGCGGCCCCGGTGCTCATGACCCAGGCCTTGCTCGCCATGCCCACCTGCCAGGGGCAGCCGAACGGCACCCCGTGCGAGGACGGCAATCTCTGCACGACGGGCGATACCTGCGTCAATGGGGCCTGCGTCGGCGGGGGGATGCCGGACTGCAACGACCAGAACCCCTGCACCGACGACGCCTGCGATCCCCAGCTCGGCTGCGTGGTCGAGCACAACACCCAGCCGTGCGAGGACGGGGACCTCTGCCACGGCCCCGAGGTCTGCGCCTTCGGCGTCTGCGTCACGGGGCCGCAGATCTACTGCTATGACGGCGACCCCTGCACCGACGACACCTGCGACCCCGCGATCGGCTGCGCCTTGACCAACATCTGCGGCGAAGGCGGCGCGGGCGGCGCGGGAGGCGCGCCGGGCACGGGCGGGATGAGCGCCGGAGGCGCGGGCGGGACGAGCGACGGGGGCGCGGGCGGCAGCACCTCGACGGCCGGCGGCAGCGCCCCGGCAGCGCCCGACGAGGGGGGCTGCGGGTGCTCCACCCCGGGCACGGGTGGCGCGGCCGGCGCGGCTGGCGGAGGCGCACTCGCCCTCCTTGCCTTGCTCGGGCTCCGCAGCCGGCGCACGCGTCGACCTGCATGACGCGCTGACGTTTCCCCGCGTCTCGCGCTCGTCGAGGCAATGACGCGCTGCATTCGACGAGAGGGCTGACGCGCTGCATTCCTCGGCGCCTCGGGGAATCCGTTCGGCGCTTCGAGCGTGCGTCCTGGATGCTTGACCCCGTTCGCGCGCAGACCATAACCTGCATGAATCGGGTGAGCTTCTTGCTCGCCAGGAGATCTCTGCGCGGAGACCCATGCGCCTCTCTCTCTCTCTCGTCGCTGCTTTCACCCTCCTGACCGCGGCTCCGGACGCCAGAGCCCAGGCTTACCGCGACGGACCGCCGCCCGAGCACCGCATTGTCTACCGCGATCTCACCCTGTTCCGGTGGAATCCCCTCGGCCTCATCACCGACGGTCGGCTCACCTATCGCTATCGGCTCTACGAAAGCGAGAGCGTCGCCCTCCGCGACAATTTCATCTCCGTCGGTGTCGCGCCCTCGCTGAGCGGCGCCTTCGCCCGCATCGGCCCCACGGTGGAGATCCAGCCGGCGAGCTTCCTCCAGCTCTGGGGCCTGTACGAGGTCATCGGCTATTTCGGCGCGTTCAACTTCTTGCAATCGTTCCCTTCGGCCGCGAATGCCAATTACAGCGACTCCGAGCTGTCGCGTCGCAACGGCCTGGAGAGCGGCGACCCGCTGAAGAACTATTCGACGACCGGCACGCAGCTCATTCTCGGTGCGAACCTCCAGTTCAAGGTGGGGCCCGTGGCCGCGCGCAATCTGCTGCGCGTCGGGCGGCCGGACATGAAGATCCGGGGTGGCGATCGGGTCTTCTACGACATCTTCTATGATCTCCTCGTCGGAGATGGCGGCTGGTGGTACTCGAATGACACCGACGTCCTCGTTCAGGGCCTCGACAACAGCCTCAGCGTGGGCCTGCGCTGGACCACGGCCCAGGCGCTCTATTCGGACGACCACTTCGCACCAGGCGATAGCCGCCCCAGCGCGCCGGGCGCCATCCACCGCATTGGCCCCGTCGCCGCCTACACCTTCAAACAGCCCGACGGCGCCGCCATCGAGCCGACCTTGCTGCTCGTCCTGAACTGGTGGTTGAAGTCGCCGTACCGGACCGGGCAGGACGTGTCGCAGGGCGTGCCATACATCGTCGCGGCGCTGAACATCACGGGCGATCTGCTGTCGCCTCCGATCAAGCCCCCGAAGACGCCCTCCCAGCCAGAGCCTCCGCCGCCCGTGCCCCCCCGGGCGCCCTGAGGGCTCTTTCCCACGGCAGGGGCGCGTGCCCCCGCCGCCCCGCCGGCGAAGTACGCCGCCAGTGAAGTGCCCGGCCGGAGGTCTCAGGGAGCGGGGGAAGCTGCCGGCGTCGCTGCCCTGGACGAGAGTTCACGGCGGCGCGCGTCGATCCACTCCCGCGCGGGCTTCTCGTCGTCGAAGAAGGCGAACAGCGTCTTGCCGGGCGTGATCAGGTTGGCCGCGCGCAGGACGACGGTGGTCACCACCCGCGTCGCGAACGAGCCGCCCACGAAGGCGAGCACGTGAGGGATGGGCCTCATCGGGTTCGAGGCCACCGCCTTGCGGGTGCCTGGCGAGGCCACCGCGACGCTCTTCAAGAGAATGAGGCTGATCGAGAGCGACGCCTGCTCGTAGAAGGGGCGATTGGCATCCGCGATGAACTGGATGTCGTCGGCGCTCACCTCGCCTTCGAGCACCACGACCTGGAGGTCCGGCGGCTCGAAATGCATCGAGTGACGACCGAAGTACCACTCGCGCGGGAGGTCGGGAGGCAAGGACGCCGGCGCCTCCACCTCGGCGGTGTCGAGCGGCGTGGATTCCGGCGCGGCGAGGCCGTCGGCATGCCGAGGCGTGGACGCCGGCGCGGCGAGGCCGTCGGCATGCCGAGGCGTGGACGCCGGCGCGGCGAGGCCGTCGGCGTGGCGAATGGAAGACTCCGGCGCGGCGAGGCGCTCGGCGTGACGGATGGAGGACTCCGGCCCCGGCAGACCGTCGGGCGGAGACGCGAAGGGGGCGTGGTGTGTCATTTCGGCTGGAAGTACCGCCCGACCTGTTCCCGATACTCTTCGGGCACCTCGCTTCGATCGATCGCGCCCACCTCGTCGGGCCCGACCACACCGAGCGCCCCTTCTCCGCGCACGTTCGCGCTTTCTCCGGGCCGCCCAGCGGTTCGTCCCAGCACCATCCCCGGCATCGGTACCCCCTTGTTCATCCTGGCTTTCGCCCGTGCCCGGAGGTCCCCTCCGGTCACCTTCCCCGTCTGTCCATCGTGCGAGCCCGGCCCTCCCCCCTCGCTGTGGCCTGGCGTCGCTCCACCTTGATCTTTACCGCTTCCCCCGCTGCTCCCTCCCCCGTTCGTCCCCCCCTGGCTGCCTTGCTGACCCCCTTGGCTGCCATTCTGCCCGGATGCGCCCGCCATGGGCAGCGGCATCGCTTGTCCCCCGAGCTGTCCTTCCAGACCGCCCGTGCCTTCCTGCGCGCCTTCGAGCCCCTTCTGACGCTCCCCTTCCCCGCTCCCCGGGGGCGGCGCTTGCGCCATCTGCCGGAGCTGCTCCTTGAGCTGCGCGATGCCCTCGGGCGTCGCGAGCTGGTCGGCGAGGTCCTGCATCTCTTCGGGGGACGGGCCCTCGCCCGGAGCGCCTTCGGGTGACGCTTCGGCTTGCCGCTTCATGTTCTCGGCGAGCTGCTTGCGCTCCTCGGCGCTCAGGCCGGACAGGGCCTTCTCCATGCTCTCGGCGAGCTGCTGGAGATCCTCGGGATCGCCGACCTGCGAGAGGTCCTTCAGCGCTTGCTTGCCTTCCTCGCCGAGGCCTTCACCGAGCGCCTTCGCCAGCTCCTTGAGCTTCTCGCTCTTCTTGCCGAGCGCTTCGAGGCGCTTGCGCTGTTCCTCCAGCGCCTTCGCCACGCCCTGCGCGCCAGCCCCACGCGCGGCCTTTTCGGCTTCTTCGAGGGTCTGCTGCGCGCGCTCGCGGTCTTCCTTCTCCAGCTTGTTGGCGAGGCGCTCCATCTCCTCGTCGAGGGAGGTCATGTCGCGGTCCCCGAGGGCCTTCGCGGCGTCCTTGAGGTCGGGGTTGTCGCCGAGCTTGCCGAGCGCCGACTCCATGCCTTGCCGCTCTTCACCGGCGCCGAGCGAGAGGCGCTCGGCGGTGATGCCGTCGCGCAGCTTCGACAGGTCGGCCAGGGCTTCGCGTTTCTCGACGCCTTCGCGGAGCTTGTCCCGGAGCTTCTTGGCGTCCTCGGCGAGCTTCTTCAGGCGCTCGCGCTGGGCTTCGTCACGCGCGTTGGCTTCGCCGAGGGCGATGGCGCGTTCCAGAGAGGTGACGTCGGCGAGCCGCACCTGCTCGGCGCCCGGGGGCGCTGCGGCCTCGGGCGGCAGGGGCGGCAAGGGGATCCAGCTCAGGTAGCCGATCGCGCCGGCCGCGATGGGGATGGCGGCGTGCCAGGTGCGCCAGACGCGGGGGCGCACTTCGCGGGGGGTGGCGCGGCCGAGGACGCCTTCGGCCTGGGAGACGACGACGGCGCGGGCGGGCTCGGAGCCTTCGTCGGCGTCGAGTTCGAGGGCGGTGGCGATGGTCTCCTTGGAGCCGAGGCGGCCATCGAGGTAGAGGGCGACGCTGGTGTCCGGCCAGCGACGGCGGTGCGCGAGCACGGCGCCAGCGGCAGCACCGAGGAGTCCACCGGCCGCGGCGAAGGGGCGGAGGGCGCCGTGCCTCGTCTGCCAGGCTGCGGCCGCGCCGCCGATGCCGACCGCGAGGCCGAGGGCGGCGCCGCTCAAGACCACCCCGAGGGCGCGGCGGCGGCGAACCCGTCGCGCCCAGCGCGCGAACGAGGCGCGGAACCGCTCGCTCGGGGACGGATTTGCCATGCCTTGATCTGTATCCGGTGCAGCGGGCGGCGGCCAGCGTCGGATGGGGGGGAGGGTCAAGGGCTCGGGTCGGACCGGCCGCACCAGGCAGCGCAAGGACCGGTCCCCGGCTGCGACGTTCACAGCGGGTTGACGACTTCGAGGGATGGGGGTCCGATGCGCCGCGTGTCTGGGTTCAGGTATCGCGCTCCTGCTCGCGTGTTCGACATTCTCAAGACGGTCACCATCGAGGGCTTCAAGTCGATACGAAAGCAGAACCTCGAACTCGGGTATCTCAATGTCTTCATTGGCGCCAATGGCTCGGGCAAGACCGCCCTTCTGGAAGCCCTCGGTGTGCTCGGCGCGGCAGCCGCGGGCCGGGTCGACGACGCCGAGCTGCTCCGTCGCGGCGTGCGGCCTGGCGTGCCCAGGCTCTTCAAGAGCGCCTTCGACAAGAGCGCCCCCAACGACCGCCTTCCCCGAGTCATCAAGCTGAGCGGAGCCTCCCCAGCAGGCGCTCGCTACGACGTGACGCTCGACAATCCGAAGGACTCCGCAGCGACGCCGTGGCGCTTTTCCACCGAAACGCTGCGTTTCAGAGAAGAGAAGCTCGTCACCCGCTCGCCTCGTGGCGCCAACCTCTGGAAAGGTGACAAGAAAGAGCCGCTGAAACTCGCCGATGCGTACCGAGGCATCGCGCCCGTCTTCCAGACGATGGAGGTCGCCACGGCTCGAGTCACCGGCATGCTGAATCGACTCGCGGAGTTCGTCATCTACGATCCCCAGACGGCAATTCTCCGAGGAACGATGGCCGACGCACTGCCACTCGATCCGCTCGGACTGCAGGGTGGGAGGCTCGCCGAAGCCGTCGGACAGCTTTTGCAGCCGAAGAAGGGGTTGTTCGGGTCGCTGCCCCTGGAGGATCTTTTCGCGTTGATCGACTGGGCCAGTGATGTCGATGTCTCAGCCCCCACCCCCGATCTCGTTTCCCCGTCGATTCCTGCTGCCGCCGAGATTCTTCGGTTCACCGACAAGTACCTGCGCTCCGATCTCAGCCGACTCTCCGCGTACGATGCCAGCGAGGGGGCACTCTACGTGCTCTTCGCCCTCACCTTGCTGCTTCATCCACGCACGCCACGGCTCTTCGCCGTCGAGAACATCGACCACGCGCTCCATCCCCGTCTGGCGAGAGCGCTCGTGCGTCTGCTTGGTGAGCAGGCCCTGATGGCCAGAAATCACAAACAGGTCCTCCTCACGACCCACAACCCGCTCGTTCTCGATGGTCTCGCGCTCAACAACGACCGGATCCGCCTGTTCACGGTCGATCGCACGACGGCTGGCCACACCGTGGTCCACCGGGTCGCCTACACGGACGCCCTCGAAGAGGCGCAAGCCAAGGGCGTGACGCTCTCCCAGATGTGGACGCGCGGCTTGCTCGGCGCCGTCCCCTCCATCGAATGACACCGATCCGCGTGGGCATCATCTGCGAGGGGACGACGGACGACGCCGTCCTGCGCGCGATCGTGGGCGCGCTGGTGCATCCACGCCAGGTCGTGTTCGCCCTGCTCCAGCCCGACAGCGACCGTCTTCAGCCAAGGACGGGACCCGGGTGGCAGGGCGTGCGAAAGTTTCTCAAGGAGGCGCCGGAACTCTCCGCATCTCCGCTCGACCTCATTGTCGTGCACGTCGACGCTGACGTGCGTGGCAGTCCCGAGGTCACCGCCCATCTCCGGGCCGTCGAGGAAGGCGAGCACGATCTCGAACCCCTCTGCGATCACGTCAAAGACTGGATGATCAGCGGGGTGCCGGACGCGGTGGTCATCGTGCTTCCACGCGAGCGCACGGAGAGCTGGCTCCTGGCCGCGAACAGCAAGGTGAAGCATGTCGAGGCGATTGCCGAGCCGGACAGGATGCTGCCGGATCCTGGCTCGCGCGGGAAACGAGAGAAATCGCGCCCGGCTTACGAAGCTCTGGTCCAGCCCCTTCTACCCCTCCTGTCGCGCCGCAACGCACTCCGCGGCCTCCCCGAGCTGGAGCGCTTCTGTGGCAAGGTCGGTTCACGCATCCGGAAGCTGTCTTCCGCCTCGGGAGCGTCTTCTCGTGGGGCACGGGGCGATGGAGGCCGCCGCGGCGCTGGCGGATGACGGGCCGCGGCGGTCCCTGCGGGTTCACGCCACGGATCACTTCCCGGGCAGGCGGGTCTCCAGGTCGCGGGCGAGGCGGTGGAAGTCGCTGCCGCGTTCGATGAAGCGGACCTCGGTTTTCAGGGTCTCGGGGTTCACGAGCTGGGCGAAGGGGACGTACTGGAGGTCGAGCTGGCCGGCGGTGCTGACCATGTGGCCGTCGAGGCCTTCTTCGACGATGGCGCGGAAGGCGCCGAGGCCGAGCTGGCAGCCGAGCATGACGTCGAAGGCGTGGGGGGCGCTGCAGCGGGACTCGTAGCCGAGCTGCACGCCGGTGAGCTTCTTGCTCTTGCCGGTGCGGGCTTCGTAGCGGTCGCCGGCGATCTTGGCGATGAGCTTGCCGATGTCGATCTTGCCGAGGCTGACGTGGCCGTGCTCGTCGCGGGCGACGCCGCGAAGGAAGGACTCGGGGAGGAGCTCGGCGAGGCCTTCGGCGAGGACGATGGTGCCGTAGTGCTTGCCGCGGGCTTCGCGGGCGACGATGAGGTCGACGATGCGCTCGGCGAGGGCGTCGAGGTCGAGGCGGTTCTCCTTGGTGACGGCGCCGGTGGTCTCGTTCTTGATCTCTTCCTGGACGGCGAGGGCGCCTTCGACGTCTTCGACGCCGACGACCATGTGGGCTTCGCCCGCGATGGCGACGCCGTAGGCGAGCCAGCCGGCCTTACGGCCCATGGTCTCGACGACGAAGTAGCCCTTGGTGGCGCGGGCGTCGGCGCGGAGGTTGAGCAGCTCCTGGGCCATGACGTCGACGGCGGTGAAGAAGCCGAAGGTGAAGTCGATGCCGCGGTAGTCGTTGTCGATGGTCTTGGGGACGTGGACGACGCGGACGCGGGGGGCGTCGGCAGGGAGGCGGCGCTGGAACTCGTAGAGGAAGTTCGCGGTCTTGAGGGTGTCGTCGCCGCCGATGGAGACGAGGGCTTCGACGCCGAGAGAGACGAGGCCGTCGTAGACGCGGCGCAAGGGGGCGGTGCGCTGGGGGTCGTCGAGGTCCTTGGGGCCGCGGATGCCTTTGCCGGGGTTGGCGCGGGAGGTGCCGATGAAGATGCCGCGTTCGTTGCGCAGGCCGTGCAGGTCCTGGTCGGTGAAGGCGTGGTAGTCCTGCTCGGCCACGAGGGTGCGCTTCGCCGCGTCGTAGTCCTGCAGGCCGGAGTAGCCGTGGAGGAAGCCGAGCATGTCGCTGCCGGAGCGGCGGAAGGCCGAGGCGGCCGACGAGATGACGGCGTTGGCCGCGGGCGCAGGTCCTCCGGAGAAGACGACGCCGACCCGCTTGGGCTGGAATTTCGCGAGGCTCATGGTGCTGGCGCTAGCACTCCGACCGCGGGTCGGAAAGGTCCGGCGTGCGCGAGGGGACACGATGACGCGGTGTTTCACGGGTCGCGGGCTGGCCTCTGGCCAGGACGTGGTACACCCGGCTCCGCCCCCGCCGGCGGACGCCGGGACGAGGGCCTCGGAGACCGTGACCACGACCGACACTGCGCGCACGCCGATCCGCGTCGAGCTCGCCGGGCCTCACACCCGGATCCACGCGAGCCTCTGCATGGCGTGCCCGCATGGGCTCGCTGGTTGCTGCGCGGCGCCGCCCGCGGTCGCGTGGGCCGACATCGGGCGCATCGTGCAGCTCGGTGGGGCGGGGTGGTTGCTCGACGAGATCGGCGCAGGCAGGCTCCGTCCGTCGCCGCGAGGGCTCGCCATCCTGCGGAATCCGCCCGCCGAGGTGGAGGGGCGCGCGTTCCCGGGTCGGTGTGTGTACCTGGGGGCGCGGGGCTGCACGATCGCGCCGGAGCGACGCTCGGCGACGTGCAACTACTACGTCTGCGACGAGGCGCTCGCGGAGGGAGGGGAGTCCGAGGGCGAGCCGACGGCGCGCGCTGCAAGCACGGCACGCGCGGCGGGTACGGCAAGCGAGGCACGCACTGCACGCGAGGTGCACACGGCGCTCATGGATCTGTATGCGTACGGCGATCTGGAGATTGCCGAAGCGATCACCAGCGCCTGGCCCGCTGGACCCGTGTGGAACGAGGCGTTCCTCGGGTGGCTCGGCACGCGCTACGAAGAGATGCTGCGACGACGACGCCGACAGCTCCGACGTCTCACGCCGTAGCGCTCACGCAGCGCCCGCGCGCAAGGTGCCTGAAGGCAAGGCGTCTGCGCGAGGCGCCGGCTACTCCAGCTCGTCGGCGATGAACATCGACTCGTCGAGCACCAGCTCGCCGTTCACGATGCGGCCGGTCCTCGTGAACAAGCTGGTCTTGCCGTCGCCATCGAGGTCGCCTTCGGCGGAGACTTCGAAGCCGTCTTTGCCCGGATCAGGTCCGCCGCGTGCGGGGCCCTTGTATCCACCGCCCGCGCGGTAGTCGAGCTGGTAGTACATCGCGTCGCTCGCGGCGAACCGCAGGCAGCGCCACCCGGTGTCGTCGTCCCCCTGGTTGAAGTCTTGTCCGGGGCTTTCGCTGGGCACGTACTTCGTCCCCTTCGGGACGCTCGCCGGCACGGCGTTCGCGGCGCCGCAGAGTTTGTGGACCGCCTTGATCGAGGACGGGCTGCCCGAGCCGGAGAGGCTGGCAGGGAGCCGCTCTCGCTCGAAGGAGGCGGCCGCGGAGCGGAACATGGCCGTGACCATGCTCTTCGCCTCGGCGGTCTTGGCGCGGGCGAGGTATCTCTGCACGCCGAAGATCGCGAGGGCTGCGCTGTCGCCGAGGGCGCTGACGCCGCCGTGGCTGGTGGCCGTGAACTCGAGTCCACGGTCGCTCGGGGCGAGCGTGAGCGCGAGGAGCGCGCCGGATCGGTCCGCCGCGCTCGGCGGGATGCCGGGGACGCCCGCGATCGAAGCGCTCAGCACGCCAGGATCCAGGTAGGCGAGGAGGTGTCCTTCGGGAGGCGTCTGCGCGCGGGTCGCGGCGAACGCGGGGCTCGCGCCCAGGGTCTCGCCCTCGCGACCGAAGCGCGCGAAGAGGTCGGCGACGAGCTTTCGATCGCCTGTGCCGATCAAGAGCTGTCCAGGCCGCAGCTCTGCGCGCAGCTCCTGCCCGTTCTCCGCGTCCGCGATGATGGTGTTGCCCTTCACCCTGAACCTCTTCGGCTTCTTCTTGGCCTGCGCGAGCGCGACCTGGAAGACCTTCTGTCGGGCGGCCTCGCTGGCCGTGGCCACCGAGAGGAGCATCGTGGAGGTCTCGTGGATCGTGTCGACCCGGTCTTTGCCTGCCTCCGGGGCACGCTTCGGGTCGACATAGAGGCCGAGCGCGACCTCGCCACCGAGGGCGCCATCCAGGGTGGGCAGGTCGAGGCCGAGGCCGCTGAGCATGAGACTTGTGAAGCTCACGCCGGCCGTCTCCATGGAGCTGCCTGCGGCAACGAACAGGTCGGCCAGCGTTTTGCCCGGCATGCGCTGGAGCGACACGCTGAAGGCGGAGACGGGGCCCTTCGGGAGCCGGGTGATCATGGTGTGGCGGGTGGGCGCGAGCAGGGCGCCGAGGGGCGGGAAGCGCCCGCCGTGGCCGACGAACTGGAGCTCGATGTTGGGCGCACCAGGCTCCGCCGAGAACGAGGCGGCGAGGCGCGATCCTGCTTCGGGTGCGCCAGGCGAGCGCCCGACGAAGCGGGCGAGGTCCATCGTCACCCAGGCGCCTTCGGCGCGCTCGGGCTTGAACAAGGGGGAGGTGCGGAACGAGGGTTCGCGCTGGTCGGCCACGCGCAGGGCGGTGGAGAGGAGCTTGGGTTCGCGGCAGAGCAAGGCGACGCGCGCGCTCTTGAGCCAGGCGCCGTAGGCGAGGACTTTCTGCTGCTCGTGCTCGATCGCGAAGCGTTCGTCGCCCGTCTTGCGGAAGATGGGCAGCGAGAGCAGCCGTTCGACGGGCGCCGGGTCCTTGAAGCGGATCGCGGAGCAGACCCGACGCTCGGGATCCACGGGGTCGTGACCGCTGGGTCCGACGAACACCACGGCGTCGTCGAACGCCGTGGCGAGCGCTCCGATCTGTGTGGTGTCGAGGCCAGGCATGGTGCCGAGCTCGCTCAGGATGCTCGCGCTGAAGTCGTCGAGGAGGGCCGGAGGCATGCGCTGGAGCAAGGCATCGGGGCGAGGGAGATGCGCGACCACCGTGGCATCGGCAGGGATGACGTCGACGAGGGTTTCGATCTTCCACACGGGCGCCGCTGCCGCGACCTGAGGGGGTCGGCGGATCGGGAGTACCGTCGGCGTCGTCCTGGCTTGCGGGGGCGCGGAAGGCGCGCAGCCGCAGAGCGCGAGGGCGGCCAGGCCGAGCGCCACGCCGCGTGCGCGAAGAGAGCGGCGTGCCAGGGGACGTGACGGGGAGCAATGGGGGCGCGTCATGCCAGGGAACGGTACCACCAGGTTCCTCCGGAGTGGCGCGCGGATGGAAGGCGCGGCACGTCACGCCATGCGTGGATGGATGGATGCGTGAAGCGTGACGTGCAGGTGGGAGGCGCGGGATGCGAGACGCGTCAGGAGGCGCGGGATGCGAGACGCGTCAGGAGGCGCGGGATGCGAGACGCGTCAGGAGGCGCGGGATGCGAGACGCGGCGAGGCGGGGATCAGGTCATGGGACAGGAGGCGGGGGGCTCCGCAACGTCCGGCGTGGAGCCGTTCGCGCGGCGGCCCGTGGTGACGTGGATGGGGCGGAAGCCGTAGTCGTAGAGGTTGCGGTCGACCTTGCGGTCCGGGAGGTTGGCGTAGAGGTGCTGGCGTGCAGCGGCGATGCTGGAGACGGCTTCGTCGATGGTGGCTTGCTTGACGGCGTAGCTGCGGGAGAGTTCGCCGCGCGTTGCTTCGCGTTCGCCGAGCACGGCGCGGAGGCCGGTGTAGGCGGTGTCGACGGCGCTGCGGACGACGGGGGTGAAGAGGTGCTCGCGGCGCAGGTCGTCGACGGGGAGCAGCGTGAGGGCGTCGTCTTCTTTCTGGCACATGGCGAGGCTGCGCAGGACGCCGCCGAAGGAGACGGGGTTCTGGCCGTGGACGCCGTAGGCCTTGGCGATGAGGGGGTTGCGCTCGCTGGTGACCGACTGGAGGTGGTCGTCGACGCGCGCGAGGGCAGCGATGCCGGTGTCGACGGCGTCACGGCCGCTGCGGGTGGCCGTGAGTTTGGCGACCTCGGCGTTGCTGAGGCCCGGGGTCTGGGCGGTGAGGTCGGCCAAGACCTGTTCGAGGCGCAGGCGGATGCGGGGGCGAAAGACGGCGCTCTCGCGGCGTAGCTGCTCGGTGGTGGTCTCGCCTTGCGGCACGAGCTTGCGCGCGTTGTCGGCGGCGAGAAGGGTCTCGAGGTGGATCTTCAGGTCGTCGACCTGAGCGGAGTCGCTGATTCCAGGCATGGTTCCCTCCAGTGGCGTTGGGTCGTGTCGTGATGGGCCGAGGTGCGTTCGGTTCGGCTGCCAGCGCTCGGCCTCAGGCGCCGGCGAGGTGTCAAGGTAGGGTCCGTTCGGTACGGTGCAAGTGGAGGAGTGAACGGAAAATGTAGAATTGGAGGTTGATGTGAGCAGAGGTGAGCGTTGCCTGGGAGAGAGGTGGATGGGGCTGGAAGGCACGGAATGGGGCCATAGAAGCGCTCGTAGGGCGAGATGGGGAGATACTGCCCGACAAGATGGCGAAGGCAGGAAGGGGCAAGCGCAGGGCATCTGGGCAGGGGGCGAGGGCATCTGGGCGTTCGCCCACGTCATCCGGTCGTCAGGCGGCGTCATCCGGTCGTCAGGCGGCGTCATCCGGTCGTCAGGCGGCATCATCCGGTCGTCAGGCGGCGTCATTCAGTCGCGAGGCCACGTCACCCGGTCGCGAGGTCGCGTCACCCGGTCGCGAGGCCAGGTCACTCCGTCGCGAGCCCACGTCACCCGGTCACGAGATCGCGTCATCCAGTCGCGAGGCCAGGTCACTCCGTCGCAAGGCCGTGTCATCCGCTCATCAGGCAGCGACATCCGACATCGAGATGGGATGAGCCAACCACGAGGCGACGTCTGCTGCATGCCGCGCGGTGCCCTGCGGGCATGGCGCGTTCCTCCAGCGTCGACGTCGAAGGCCCGTGGACCATGGATCGCCGAAAAACCGTACATAACGCGGCCGTTACATACGCCGCTCGTTATATTCGGCGGCTGTACAGCACACAGATGCAGCTGCCGGGTGAAACCACACCGCAGCGTGGCCTTGATGGCGTGATCGCTCGTCGGTGCCTTTTCTGGTGCACCTGCTGGGTGAAACCATGTGGCACCGTTGGGCTTCATGCCGAGGCGGGTCGATGGGTCAGGGAGCGTGAGGCGACCGTGAGGCGACCGTGAGGCGGCTGTGTCGTGAGGCGGCTGTGTCGTGAAGCGACCCTGGAGAGGGCCGAGAGGCGCGCTCAGAGCATCGCGACCGGGTCGATGTCGATCACGATGCGGACGCTGCGTTCGATGGAGTTCTTGGCTTCGTTCACGGCGGCGACGGCGGCGCGCAGGGGTCCGCGTTCGTCGGCGCGGAGGAGGACGCGGAAGCGGTAGCGGTTGCGGAGCTTGGCGATGGGAGCGGCCGAGGGGCCGAGGACGTCGACGCGACGGGCGAGGCCTTCGGGGCTGGTGCGGGCGCGGGCGGCGAGGAGGCCGATGGCGTCGCGGGCGACTTGCTCGTCAGGGGCGTCGACGCGGATCAGGGCGAGGCGGGAGTACGGGGGGTAGCCGACTTCCTGGCGGTCGACGAGCTCGCGGCGGAGGAAGCCTTCGACGTCGTGGGCCGCAGCGAAGGCGACGGCTGGGTGCTGGGGGTTGCGGGTCTGGATGAGGACGCGGCCAGGTCGGTCGCGGCGGCCTGCGCGGCCTGCGACCTGGACGAGGAGCTGGAAGCCGCGCTCGGCGGCGCGGAAGTCGGGGATGCTCAAGGCGGCGTCGGCGTTGACGACGCCGACGAGGGTGACGCTGGGGAGGTCGTGGCCCTTGGTGACCATCTGGGTGCCGACGAGGATGTCGATCTCGCCAGCGCGCATGCGGTTCAGGATGGCTTCGGTCTTGTCGGCGCCGGCGACGTCGCGGTCGAGGCGGCCGACGCGGGCTTCGGGGAAGGATTCGGCGATGGTGGCTTCGAGGCGCTCGGTGCCGAGGCCCTCCAGGGCGAGGGAGGGGGCGTTGCACGCGGAGCAGCGGTCGGGGAGCGGGCCGGTGTAGTCGCAGTAGTGGCAGCGGAGGCGGCCGCCGCGGAGGACGTGGTCGTCGTCGGTGTCGTGGCCCGGTGGGGGGACGAGGAGCTTGCCGCGCGGGGGGGGGCGCGGTGGGGTGAGGCCAGGGAGTTCGCCGGTCTGGCCCGAGGAGAGCGCCGCGGAGGCGACGTGCGGGCCAGGGGTCGCGCGGGGGGCCCTTCGGCCGCGGTGGTAGGTGAGCGCGACGGAGCAGGAGGCGCAGGTCTCGACGGTGCCGCAGGCTTCGCAGACGACGCTGGGGGCGAAGCCGCGGCGGTTCAGGAAGAGGATGATCTGGTCCTTCGCCTTGAGGGCTTGCTCGATGGCGCGGTGCAGGGGCAAGGAGATGAGTTTGTCGCCCGAGGGGCCAGCGCCGAACTTGCGGAGGTCGACGAGGTGGACTTCGGGCAAGGTGGCTTCGCGGTGGGCGCGCTCGGGGAGGCGAAGCTCGGTGAGCTTGCCGCGGCGGACGAGGGCGATGGATTCGAGGGAGGGGGTGGCGGAGCCGAGGACGCAGACGGCGCCGGCGCGGTAGGCGCGGAGGAGGGCCATGTCGCGGGCGTGGTAGCGGACGCCTTCTTCTTGCTTGAAGGAGCCGTCGTGCTCTTCGTCGACGAGGATGAGGCCGAGGTCGGGGACGGGGGCGAAGAGGGCCGAGCGGGCGCCGATGGCGACGCGGACGCGGCCGGTGCGGAGGCTGGTCCACATGGCGTGGCGGTCGGCGTCGCTGAGGCCGCTGTGGAGGACGGCGAGGTCGTCGCCGAAGCGGGCGCGGAAGCGAGCGACGACCTGGGGGGTGAGGGCGATCTCGGGGACCATCATCAGGGCGCCGCGGCCCTGGGCGAGGCAGGTGGCGATGGCGCGAAGGTAGACTTCGGTCTTGCCGGAGCCGGTGACGCCGAAGAGGAGGAAGGCGGCAGGTGAGCTGGCGGCAGAAGAGCCAGTGGCGGGTGAGCTGGCGGCAGGTGAGCTGGCAGCGGGTGAGCTGGCGGCAGAAGAGCTGGCGGCGGGTGAGCCGGCGGCAGGTGAGCTGGCGGCAGAAGAGCCGGCGGCAGGTGAGCTGGCAACGGCAAAGCCGGCGGTGGGAGCGAGGGCGGCGAGGGCGGCGTCGATGCGCTCGGCCGCGAGGGCCTGCGCTTCATTCAGCTCAGGGGGAGAGTCTGGGGTCTCGGGGAGGCGGAAGAAGGGGTCGCGGGGGCGTTCGCGTTCGTCGAGGGTGACGAGGCCCATGCCGGCGAGCTTCTTCACGGCGGCGCGGGCGGCCTTGAAGCGCTCTTCGAGGCGCGCGACGGGCTGCTCGCCGCTGGCGCGGAGAAGGGCAAGGACGGCGGCGGCCTGGCCGCGGAGGGTGCCCGGGGGTTCGAGGGCGTCGGTGGGGCAGGCGAAGAGGACTTTGCGGCCGCCGACTTGCTTCTGTCGGGCGAGGTCGAGGGGGCCGCCGAAGGCGCCTTTGGCCGACATGGCCTTGACCTGGTCGCGCTCCAGGGCCGGGAGCGCCAGGCGGAGGACCTCGCCGATGGGGGCGAAGTAGTACGCGGCGAGCTCCTGGAGGAAGGCGAGCAGTTCGGCCGGGAGCGCCGGCTCGGGGTCGACGACGGCGGCGATGGGCTTGATCCGCGTGGGATCTACGGGGGGAGCGCGGTCCGAGAGGGTGAGGACGACGCCCACCAGGCGACGGCGGCCGAACTCGCAGAGCACGCGCGCGCCCGGTCGGACCTCTGCCGCGAAGTGCGCAGGGATGGCGTAGTGAAACGGCTGCGAGAGCGGTACGGGGACCGCGACGACGGCATAGCTGGGCATGCGGTGCGCCTGGCGGAGATAGCAGAGAAGCCGCTGGCTGAGAAATCTGCTCCCGTTCATCCGGCGATGGGCTGGCCGAGGCCCGGGCTCGGCGTCCTCGCGCAGTCAGGCGGGCACGTCGCTCTTCAGGCGCGAGTTCCCTCTCGACGGATGGGCGAGCACTCTCGCGATGAGATGGGCGAGCACCCTTGCGACGACATGCATGACGAGCCTCGCGATTGGATGCGCGAGCACCCTTGCGACGGATGCGTGTTCACCATCTCACCGACATGCACGAGAGCTGCATGCGGGAGTGCTCGTGGCGGGGGTGCTGGTTCGGACGAGAAGCACGATTTCGACATCGATGTCGGCACGCCAGATGCCGCTCTCGCTCATCCGGAGGCACGAAAGCGGCGCGTGATGAACTCACGCGCTGCAACGGCGAGGGGCTCGGCAGGTGTGTTCGTGTGCTGTGCGGCAGGTGTGTTCGTGTGCTGTACGGCCGCTGTGGGGGGCACACGCGTCATGCACGTTCTCCCGGTGATCCATGGGCCATGGGCGCTCGAGAGGGATGTCCGCGGGTGAGACCGGGAACAGGACGCGGGCTCTTGGACGAGGGTGACCGTGGTTGTGGGGACACGGTGTACACCACGTCCAGGCTCCGCCTGTACGACGCTGGCCGTGACATCTCTGGCTCGCTCGCTACCCTGGTCACCATGCGACGATCTGCTTCAACCGTCCTTTTCCGTGCAGTCTTTCTCGCGACCAGTGTGGTCATCGGCATCGGTGCGTCGGGCTGCCGGAGCGCGGTCGGGACCATCTGCGATACGAAGTGCGACTGCGAGGGCTGTAGCAACCGCGAGTACAACGAGTGCATCGACGATGTGGAGCGCGATGAGCGTCGCGCCGTCAATCGCCGGTGCGCCGACGAGTTCGACGAGTGGGTGGCCTGCGTGGACGACACGGCGACGTGCCGCGGCAGGGACTACGATGATCGGTGCGGTCCGGAGCGACGCGATCTGCGCGACTGCATGGACTGAATCTCTCCAGGCGCCGCTGAACGCTCCGGGGTGAGCGCTGTCACTTCACGGCGGTGTTCGGTATCTTGCCTGTCATGCGCTCAGCCCCCCTTCCTGCGCTCCTGCGCTCGTTCGTGTTCACCATGAGCCTCGGCGTGGGTCTCGTCACGATGGCTGGCTGCCGCAGCGAGATCGAGAAACTCTGCGACGATGGCTGCGATTGCACGGGGTGCAGCGAGCGGGAGTACAACCAGTGCATCGACGTTCTCGAGAGAGCCGAGGAGCGCGCCGCCAGCCTGGGTTGTGCAGACGAGTGGGATGAGCTGATCGGCTGCACGAACGATGAGAGCGCTTGTCGAGGGGACGACTTCATCCTGGAAAGCTGCAACTCGGAGCGTCAGGACCTCGCGCGCTGCGCGGACTGACCTGCCGAGCTCCCCCGGCAGAGCGAGGTCGCGGTCCTCTGGACAGCGCGAAAACACCGCTTTTTGAAGGGGAATACACACAACGCGAGCGTTGAAGAGCCGCCCTCTCGTCGACTAGGTTGCGCCGCATGAGGTTCAACCTACCCATGAATTTTACTCGGTCACTGTTTCTCGTTTCGACGTTCGCCGCGGTTTTTTCCACGGTCGGCTGCGGCAAGAGCGCCGTCGAGGAGTACTGCGAGGCGAAGTGCGCCTGCGAACTGTGCAGCGATCCGGCGCTGGATGCGTGCGTCATCGAGACGGAGCGGCTGCGGAACACGGCGGAGACGAACGGCTGCGCCGAGGCCGTCGATGCGGCGCTCTCGTGCCTCCACACCACGGCCGAGTGCCGCTCGGAGGAATACGGAGGAGGTCAGTTCGAGACCGATGGCTGCGTCGCGGAGCAAGAGGCGATGCAGCAGTGCGTCTCGTCGTGACGGGCGTTCCCCTTCTCACCTCGGGGACGTTTTCTCACCTCAGGTACGTCGTGATCACGTCACGGTTCGGGGCCTGCTCTCCGCTCGCCTGACACTCGGGGAAGTGTCCCCCGCCAGCCGCGGCTTGCTCGCAGAGGGTGCTGCAATCGCCGGCGAGCTGGATCATGCCGCACGCCTTCGGGACGAGCTGACCGGTCGAGAGGTTCTTCTCCAGGTGACCGGCGGCGCAGTCCCTTCGCCTCGCGCGGGCGAACATGGCCGTCCCGGGGTTGTGGCACGCCCACAGGGCAGGCGTGGGGCCGAAGACGTTGCCCCAGAAGGCGCCTTCGATTGCGGTGTAGGTCGCGGCCTCTTCGGTGGAGATGCCGACGAGATCGACGTGGGAGCCGCGGAGGGAGACGATGACCTGGATGCCGTACCAGTTGGTCAGGGCCGCGAGGCAGGCGGAGACCCAGCGCTGGTCTTCTTCGTCGTCGAGCGGTGCCTGCGCCCACGACGGGGCGAGGCCCAGGCTCCCAGGGTATTGTTCCTGGTGGTAGGCGCCGGCGGCGTCGACCCAGGCGACGGACACCGACTGCGTCGGGGTCAGCGCGCAGCGGGTGGTGTACCGGAGGAGCTGGCGCGCGAGCTCGCCTTCGGTGTTCGCGGCCGAGAGTGGGGCGAGCGAGGAGAGCTCCGTCGTGTCGAGCGCGACGTGGCTCAAGGCGTTCGGGTTCAAGGCGTTCGGGTTCAAGGCGTTCGGGTTCAGGGCGTTCGGGTTCAAGGCGTTCGGGTTCAAGGCGTTCGGGGCCTGGAGTTCCATGTCGGCCTCGTCGAGCTCGACATCGCCGTCGAGATCGAGGTCATCGACCTCGGAAGCACCGGCGCACCCGATGGCCGCGATGCCCACGAACGCCACCAGAACGACACGAACACCGGCTTTCATCGTCTCGATCATGTGCCCCTCCCCTCGTCACGCCACGTCATCGGAAGCCGCGTCACCGCAGCACCTACATCACCCGTCTCTTCGCGGCGCTCGGCGCTCGCGCACGTGTCGTTCGACTTGCTTCGCTCAGCCACCCCTCGACGAGAGCGTCGGGAGTTCCATGTGGGTGCTGTGGTCCGGTGCAGCGCCTGCACGCCGTTGCGTGCGACTTCTTGCGACCGATCTCCCAGCGTGCATGCGTTGCCCGTCTCCCCCGCCCCGCGCGCAAACTCCGGTAACCGGGGACGCGCTGTAGGCTCGCGAGGAGTCTCCATGGCAAGCTGCGCGCCGACACCTCAGCCGGTCCGCACGGGAGGAGCATGAACGCTATGGTCCGTTCGCTCGAAGCGTTCGACGACGCCATTCCTCGACGAGGGTGGGTCGGCGCGCCGTCGCCAGTCACCGCGTTGCCGCGGCTCGCGGCGGATCTGGGGCTCGCTCACCTCGCCATCAAGCGTGACGATCTGTGCGACGCGCTCTTCGGTGGCACCAAGGTGCGCAAGCTCGACTACGTGCTGGCCGCACCGCCGTTCGCGGAGGCGAAGGCCTGGGTGGGGAGCGGTGGCATCGGGTCGGGCAACATGGTGGCCCTGGTCGCCGCAGGGAGCGCGCTGGGACGCGAGGTGCACGCTCACCTCTTCTGGACGCCCGTCTCGGCTGGGATCCTCGACAACCTTGCGTTCACGGCTTCCGGCGCAGCCTCGCTCACCTTCCATCCCTCGCGGGCGGCGATCGGGCTGCGGCAAACGTCGTTGATGCTCTCGTCTTCGCCGTTCGTCGGTGGGCACCCGGCGGTTCCGCCAGGAACGAGCATGCCACTGGGTCTGGTCGGGCTGGTGCGGGCTGCGCTGGAGCTGCGGGCGCAGATCGATGCGGGGGAGCTGGAAGCGCCGTCGCGGATCTATGTCCCGCTCGGGTCGGGTGGGCTCGCGGCAGGGTTGTCGGTGGGGCTTGCGTACGCCGGGGTGGATGCCCAGGTCGTCGCGGTGGCGGTGGTGGAGCGGTTCATCTCGACGCGGATGCGGCTCCGGTCGTTGCAACGCGGGCTGGCGACGCTGCTCGAGGCGCGCGGGCTGGGGCCGGTGCCGCCGCCCGTGCCGCTGGTCGTGGCGCGGGATCAGGTGGGGCGGGGTTATGGGGTGGTGACGGCCGAGTCGCTGGCAGCGTGCGAGCTGCTCGCCGCAGAGGGGCTGGCGCTGGATCCGGTGTACGTGGGGAAGGCGATGGCGGGGTTGCTCGCCGACGCGGGGCGCATGCGCGGTGGATCGGTGCTGCTGTGGCAGACGGCGCGACGGGCTCCCCTGCCCCACGACGAGGGCTGGCGAGGGAAGCTTCCAAAGGCGCTGGCGCGACGGATCGAGGATCCTGCCGGCGCGGATGCATCACGTCGGCGGGCGCTGTTCGCGGTCGGTGCGGTGGTGGGGGCGAGCGTGCTGGGGGCGCGGTTCCTGGGGGGGTATCCGGCGCGGCCGTCGTTCCAGGGGGGCGTGCTGTCCGTGCGTGAGGCACATGTCCTGGAGGCAGCGGCGGAGGCGATGTTGCCGGCGCCAGTGAGCGCGGAGGCGGTGGCGTCCGTCCCGGAACGGGTGGATCGTTACCTGACGGGGATGAGCGCGGGGACGCAGCGCGAGGTGCGGGCGATGCTCCTTCTCATCGAGCACGGGACGACGCCGCTGGGCGGCCGCCTGCGACGCTTCACGAGCCTGTCGGCCGGAGAGCGTTCGGCGTTCCTCGATGGGCTCGGCGCACGCGGTGGGTTGCTGTCGCAGGCCTACCAGGGGCTGCGTGATCTGGTGATGGTGGGGTACTACCAGCAGCCGTCGACGTGGGGGGCGCTCGGGTACGGGGGGCCGCAGGTGCCGCTGGGGTACGATCCGCACGGGCCGGAGCGGCGGGAGTGGCCGACGTACGACGCGATGAGGGCGCCGGTGGGGGCGCGGCCGAAGGGGGCGCAGCGATGATCTACGACGCGGGGACGCTGGCGCTGCCGCTCCAGGTGAAAGCCGATCTGTGTGTGATCGGGGCCGGTGCGGGCGGGGCGATGGTGGCGATGGTGGCGGCGGAGGCGGGGCTGTCCGTGGTGGTGCTGGAGGCAGGCGAGTTCCTGACGCCAGCGGACATGGTGCAGCGGGAGGAGGTGATGTTTCCGCGGTTGTACTGGGATTCGGGCGGTCGGACGACGGCCGACAGGGCGGTGCACATCCACCAGGGGAAGGGGGTGGGCGGGTCGACGTTGCACAACCTGAACCTGTGCAAGCGGATCCCGGCGTCGATCCGTGCGCGCTGGGCGGTGGAGCGGCGGCTGGAGCATCTGCCGGTGTCGGCGTGGGATGCGCTGTACGAGGAGGTGGAGGCGCTGCTGGAGGTGAAGGCGGTGCCGCGGGCGCAGTGGAACCGGCACAACCAGCTGCTGGAGGCGGGGTGCAAGGCGCTCGGGTGGCGAGGGGGCGGGGTTTCGCACAACCGGACGGGGTGCGTGGGGAGCGGGTTCTGCGAGGTGGGGTGCGCGTACGATGCGAAGAACAACGCGGCGAAGGTGCTGGTGCCGCGGGCGGTGAAGGCAGGGGCGGAGGTGGTGGCGCGCTGTCAGGCGGTGCGGGTGCGTCACGAGGGGGGGCGGGTGGTCGGGGTGTCGGCGGTGGGGCTTGCGCCGGAGACGAACCGGCCGCGGGGGGAGGTGATGGTGGAGGCGCCGCGGGTGTGCGTGGCGGGGTCGGCGACGTCGACGCCGGCGCTGCTCTTGCGCTCGGGGGTGCGGGATCCAGGGGGGGAGACGGGGATGGGGCTGCGGATCCATCCGGCGCTGGTGGCGGCGGGGGAGTTCGATGAGCCGGTGCGGGCGTGGGAGGGGATTCCGCAGACGTACGAGTGCACGGAGCTGCTGGATCTGGAGCGGGAGGATGGGCCGCGGGCGTGGATCATCCCGGCGTTCGCGCACCCGGTGGGGACGGCGACGCTGCTGCCCGGTCACGGGGGGTCGCATCGGTCGTTGATGCGGAGGTACGCGCACCTGGCGGCGTTCACGGCGATGATCCACGACCACACGGCAGGGCAGGTGCGGCCGGATGGGGATCTGGGGCTGCAGATCGAGTACTGGCCGGATGCGGGGGATCGGCGAGAGATGCTGCGCGGGGTTCACGGGTGCGCGAAGCTGCTGTTCGCGGCAGGGGCGCGGCGGGTGATCATTCCTTCGCGGCCGGTGCGGATTTACGAGCGGGGGGATGCGCTCGATGAGCTGCTCGCGTTCGATCTGACGCGAGGGTCGATGGACGTGACGGCAGTGCATCCGATGGCGTCGGTGCCGATGGGGGATGATCCGGCGGTGGCAGCGGTGAGCAGCGAGGGGAAGCATCACCACGTCGAGGGGCTGTGGGTGGCCGATGGGTCGCTGTTCCCGACGTCGATCGGGGTGCCGCCGCAGATGTCGATCTACGCGCTGGGGCTGCACGTGGGGCGGGCGCTGGCTCGGTCCTGAGGGAGGGCCGAAGGGGGGCGCGTCGCGCTGGCTGGAGGGGACGCGCGGAGCTCATGGGATGAGGGGCATCGGGTGGGTCTGATGAGGTAGGCTGTCGCTCGAGCTTCATGCAATCCCTGGCGCTTCTGGTGATGGTCCCGCTGGCTCTGGTCACGGTTGGCTGCTCTGCGCCCGAACCCGGAGCAGGCGCGGGAGGCGCGGGCACGACGAGCGCGACGAGCAGCAGCGCCACGAGCGGCTGGGGGCCGGGTGGCTCCGGGGGTGAAGGTGGAGTGGGTGGTGAGGCGGGGGCAGGTGGTGGAGGTGGTATGGGAGACAGCGGTGCTGGCGGGAGTTGCGATGGGAGCGGGGAGCCGTTGCCGGCGGCTCCTACCCCGTTCACGCTCGGGGGCCAGCAGGCGTGGGCGCACGATGAGGGGTTCGCCTCCGGGTACTTCCACACGTACGACGCGCTCGACGTGGGTGGCGCGGGGGCGCGCAAGGTGCACGTGTTCTTGCCACGGGACTACGGGTCGAGCTGTGTGCAGTATCCGGTCGTGTACATGAACGATGGGGACACCACGTTCTGGCCGGGGAGTGTGGGCAAGACGTGGGACGTGGCGGCTCGGCTCGCGGAGCTGTACGCGGAGGGGGCGATCCCGCAGGTGATCGTGGTCGCGGTGCATCCGCTCGCGCGCGACCGGGAGTACACGCACGCGGAGTTCGCGCCGAACCGGGTGTGCTGCGGGGTGAGCAGCTATGCGGACTACCTCGCGGATCGGGTGAAGGGGTTCATCGATGCGAATTACCGGACGCGACGGGAGCGCGAGGTGACGGCGATCGTCGGGTCGTCGCACGGTGGGCTGGGGGCGTTCCTGGTGGGGGCGCTGCGCTCCGAGAGCTTCGGGCTGGTCGGGAGCTTGTCACCGTCGTTCTGGGTGGGGCTTGATGCGGTGCATGGGGGGGCGTACACGGGGGGCGCGCTCGCCAGCTCTGCCTTGCTCGATCTCACGGGCGCGGCGCTGGGAAATCCTGCCATGCGGCCGCGGGTCTGGATCGACTGGGGTCTCGTGCGGAGTGGTGGGTTTCACAACGCGGAGATCGAGGCGGCAGCCACCACGCGGGGGCAAGAGATGGTGACGCTGCTGGGGGCGAGCTTCGGGTACGGGGCCGGAGAACTCGCGTGGAACGAGGACCCGCAGGGAGAGCACGATGAGCTGTCCTGGAGCCGACGTTTTCCCGAGGTGATGAAGTTCTTCTACGGGACCAGCAGTCCGTAGCGCGCGTGGTGCAACACACCGTCGTCCTGAAGTGACTGCCCGGGCACCATCCGGTCGGCCCTGACGGGATTTGAAGCGGAGCCCTGTCACTCCGCCGTCAGGGATCGTCCGTAGAGTACGGGCTCCAGGGTGCGATTCTGCCGAGGTCGGTAGGTTCGGACGCCGAGGTGCACGCTCCTCGAAAGGGACGACATGGAGAAGGGTCGCGGGACGCCGGAAGCGCTTCGGAAGCGCTCGGCGCGCAGCAAGAATGGCCACGAGAAGGAAGCTGCCGGCAGCCTCTCACGAGGGAAGTCGAACACCAGCCGTCGTGCGCCTGCGGGTCTCCGATCCTCGAGTGCGTCCGAGTCCAGTCTGGATGGCCGTCAGCTGCTGGCCGCGCTGGTCGCGTTGAAGAAGGGGGACTTCTCGGTCCGGTTGCCCATCGATCTCGAGGGACTGGAGGGGAAGATCGCCGACACCTTCAACGAGGTCGTCGACCTGAACGAAAAAATGGCCAAGGAGCTGGACAGGCTCGCGCGGGTCGTCGGGAAGGAAGGGAAGATCGACCAGCGGGCCTGGATCGGTGAGGTGAGCGGGGCGTGGTCCGATACGGTGGCCTCGGTCAACACGCTGGTCGGGGATCTGGTGCAGCCGACCAGCGAGATGGCGCGGGTGATCGGCGCGGTCGCGAAGGGGGACCTGTCGCAGACGATGGCGCTCGATGGGGGTGGGCGGCCGCTGGAAGGGGAGTTCCTGCGGACGGCGCGCACGGTGAACACGATGGTGGAGCAGCTCGCCTCGTTCGCGTCGGAGGTGACGCGCGTGGCGCGCGAGGTGGGCACCGAAGGGAAGCTCGGTGGGCAGGCGAGTGTGTCGGGGGTCGCGGGGACGTGGAAGGACCTGACCGACTCCGTGAACTCGATGGCGTCGAACTTGACGGCGCAGGTGCGCAACATCGCCACGGTGACGACGGCCGTGGCCAATGGGGATCTGTCGAAGAAGATCACCGTGGATGTGCGGGGGGAGATCCTGGAGCTGAAGGACACCATCAACACGATGGTGGATCAGCTCCGGTCGTTCGCGTCGGAGGTGACGCGCGTGGCGCGCGAGGTCGGTACGGAAGGGAAGCTCGGTGGGCAGGCGAGCGTGCCTGGAGTCGCCGGGACCTGGAAGGACCTGACGGACAACGTGAATTCGATGGCCGGCAACCTGACGTCGCAGGTGCGCAACATCGCGGCGGTGACGACGGCGGTCGCGAATGGTGATCTTTCGAAGAAGATCACCGTGGATGTGCGGGGGGAGATCCTGGAGCTGAAGAACACCATCAACACGATGGTGGATCAGCTGAACTCCTTCGCGTCGGAGGTGACGCGCGTGGCGCGGGAGGTCGGCACCGAAGGAAAGCTCGGTGGGCAGGCCGAGGTCCGGGGGGTCGCCGGGACGTGGAAGGATCTGACCGACTCCGTGAATTCGATGGCGTCGAACCTGACGGCCCAGGTGCGCAACATCGCCGCGGTGACGACGGCGGTCGCGCGGGGGGATCTGACGCAGAAGATCACCGTCGACGTCAAAGGGGAGATCCTGGAGCTGAAGAACACCATCAACACGATGGTGGATCAGCTGAACTCCTTCGCGGCGGAGGTGACCCGTGTGGCGCGGGAGGTCGGCACCGAAGGAAAGCTCGGTGGGCAGGCCGAGGTCCGGGGGGTCGCCGGGACGTGGAAGGACCTGACCGACTCCGTGAACTCGATGGGGTCCAACCTGACGGTGCAGCTCCGTGACGTGTCGAAGGTGGCGACGGCCATCGCAAACGGGGATCTGACGCAGAAGATCACCGTCGATGTGCGTGGCGAGATTCTGCAGATCAAGAACGTCGTCAACACGATGGTGGATCAGCTCAGCTCCTTCGCGGCGGAGGTGACCCGTGTGGCGCGGGAGGTCGGCACCGAAGGAAAGCTCGGTGGGCAGGCGGAGGTGAAGGGGGTCGCGGGGACGTGGAAGGACCTGACCGACTCCGTGAACTCGATGGGGTCCAACCTGACGGTGCAGCTCCGTGACGTGTCGAAGGTGGCAACGGCCATCGCGAACGGGGATCTGACGCAGAAGATCACCGTCGATGTGCGTGGCGAGATCCTGCAGATCAAGAACGTCATCAACACGATGGTGGATCAGCTCAGCCTGTTCGCAGCCGAGGTGACGCGCGTGGCGCGGGAGGTCGGTACCGAAGGGGAGCTGGGTGGGCAGGCGGAGGTGAAGGGGGTCGCGGGGACCTGGAAGGACCTGACCGACTCCGTGAACTCGATGGCGTCGAACCTGACGGCCCAGGTGCGCAACATCGCCGCGGTGACGACGGCCGTGGCGAACGGGGATCTCTCGAAGAAGATCACCGTCGATGCCAAGGGCGAGATCATGGAGCTGAAGAACACCATCAACACGATGGTGGAGCAGCTCCGGTCGTTCGCGTCGGAGGTGACGCGCGTGGCGCGGGAGGTCGGCACCGAAGGAAAGCTCGGTGGGCAGGCCAGCGTGCCAGGGGTCGCCGGGACGTGGAAGGACCTGACCGACTCCGTGAACTCGATGGCGTCGAACTTGACGGCGCAGGTGCGCAACATCGCCGAGGTGACGACGGCGGTCGCGCGGGGAGACCTGTCGCGGAAGAGCACCGTCGACGTGAAGGGGGAGATCCTGGAGCTGAAGAACACCATCAACACGATGGTGGATCAGCTCAGCGCCTTCGCGTCGGAGGTGACGCGCGTGGCGCGGGAGGTCGGCACCGAAGGGAAGCTCGGTGGGCAGGCCAGCGTGCCGGGGGTCGCAGGGACCTGGAAGGACCTGACCGACTCCGTGAACTCGATGGCGGGGAACCTGACGGCCCAGGTGCGCAACATCGCCGCGGTGACGACGGCGGTCGCCAACGGTGACCTTTCGAAGAAGATCACCGTGGATGTGCGGGGGGAGATCCTGGAGCTGAAGGACACCATCAACACGATGGTGGATCAGCTCCGGTCGTTCGCGTCGGAGGTGACCCGTGTGGCGCGGGAGGTCGGCACCGAAGGGAAGCTCGGTGGGCAGGCCAGCGTGCCCGGGGTCGCGGGGACGTGGAAGGACCTCACCGACTCCGTGAACTCGATGGCGTCGAACCTGACGGCCCAGGTGCGCAACATCGCGGCGGTGACGACGGCCGTGGCAAACGGTGACCTCTCGAAGAAGATCACCGTGGATGTGCGGGGGGAGATCCTGGAGCTGAAGAACACCATCAACACGATGGTGGATCAGCTCAGCGCGTTCGCATCGGAGGTGACGCGCGTGGCGCGGGAGGTCGGCACCGAAGGGAAGCTCGGTGGGCAGGCCAGCGTGCCGGGGGTCGCTGGGACCTGGAAGGACCTGACCGACTCCGTGAATTCGATGGGTGGCAACCTGACGAACCAGGTGCGCGGCATCGCCAAGGTCGTGACGGCGGTCGCCAACGGTGACCTGAAGCAGAAGCTGGCGGTGGATGCGAAGGGGGAGATCGCGGCGCTGGCGGACACGATCAACGGGATGATCGACACGCTGGCGACGTTCGCGGATCAGGTGACCACGGTGGCGCGCGAGGTCGGTGTCGAGGGGAAGCTCGGCGGTCAGGCGAGCGTGCCCGGTGCGGCGGGAACGTGGAAGGACCTCACCGACAACGTGAACCAGCTCGCGGCGAACCTGACGACGCAGGTGCGCGCCATCGCCGAGGTGGCCACGGCGGTGACGAAGGGCGATCTGACCCGCTCGATCCGCGTGGAAGCGCAGGGCGAGGTGGCGTCGCTCAAAGACAACATCAACGAGATGATCCGCAACCTGAAGGACACGACGCTGAAGAACAGCGAGCAGGATTGGTTGAAGACCAACCTCGCGAAGTTCTCGCGCATGCTTCAGGGGCAGAAGGATCTGCTCACCGTGGGGCGGCTGATCCTGTCGGAGCTGGCACCCGTGGTCGGCGCGCAGCAGGGCGTGTTCTACACGATGGACACGACGAAGGAGGAGCCGCGCCTGAAGCTGCTCGCGAGCTACGCGTACAAGCAGCGGAAGAACGTCGACAACCAGTTCAAGCTGGGCGAGGGGCTGGTCGGGCAGTGCGCGCTGGAGAAGGAGAAGATCCTGCTGGTGAACGCGCCGCCGGACTACATCACGATCACGAGCGGGCTGGGGGAGGCGCCGCCGGTCAACATCATCGTGATGCCCGTGCTGTTCGAGGGGCAGGTGAAGGCGGTGATCGAGCTGGCGTCCTTCGAGCGCTTCAGCCCGACGCACCAGGCGTTCCTCGACCAGCTCACGGAGTCGATCGGGATCGTGCTGAACACGATCGAGGCGAACATGCGGACGGAGGATCTGCTGAAGCAGTCGCAGTCCCTCGCCCGGGAGCTGCAGAGCCAGCAGGAGGAGCTGCAGCAGACGAACGCGGAGCTGGGAGAGAAGGCGCGGCTGCTCGCGGAGCAGAACGCGGAGGTGGAGCGGAAGAACCAGGAGGTCGAGCACGCGCGTCAGGCGCTCGAGGAGAAGGCGCACCAGCTGGCGCTGACGTCGAAGTACAAGTCCGAGTTCCTGGCGAACATGTCGCACGAGCTGCGGACGCCGCTGAACAGCTTGCTGATTCTCTCGGACCAGCTCTCGAAGAACATGGAAGGCAACCTGTCCGGGCGGCAGGTCGACTTCGCGCGGACGATCCACTCGTCAGGGGCCGAGCTGCTGGCGCTGATCAACGACATCCTCGATCTGTCGAAGATCGAGTCGGGCACGGTGGTGGTGGACGTCACGGAGGTGTCGTTCATGGACCTGCACGACTATGTCGAGCGGGCGTTCCGCCACGTGGCGGAGTCGAGGCGGCTGGGCTTCGAGCTGGAGTTCGACGGCAACCTGCCGCGGGCGGTCTACACGGACGCGAAGCGGGTCCAGCAGGTGATCAAGAACCTGCTGTCGAATGCGTTCAAGTTCACGGACAAGGGCAAGGTGGCGTTCCAGGTCGGCATGATCCGCTCGGGCTGGGATCCGGAGAACGAGACGCTCCAGCGCGCGGGGGCAGCGATCTCGATGGCGGTCACGGACACGGGGATCGGGATCCAGCCGGACAAGCAGCAGATCATCTTCGAGGCGTTCCAGCAGGCGGACGGCTCCACGAGCAGGAAGTACGGGGGGACGGGGCTGGGGCTGGCGATCAGCCGCGAGATTGCGCGGCTGCTCGGCGGGGAGCTGAAGCTGCGGAGCGTGCCCGGGGAAGGCAGCACGTTCACGCTGCTGCTGCCACTCAGCTATGCGCCGGCGAAGGGGCGCAAGGGGAAGGAGCCGGTCTCCGAGTCGAGACCGTCTCAACCGCTGGTCAGCGCAGAGCTCGCCCTCCGGGCGCCGCCGGAGCCGCCGTCGCACCTGATCAACCAGATCATCGATGACAGGACGTCGATCGAGGCCGGGGATCAGGTGGTGCTGATCGTCGAGAACGACGTGAACTTCGCGCGGTATCTGATGGACGTCGCGCGAGAGCACGGGCTCAAGGTGCTGCTGGCGTACCGGGGCTCGACGGCGCTGGCGCTCGCCCGGGAGCGGCGTCCGGGGGCGGTCACGCTGGACCTGAACTTGCCCGATGTGGACGGGTGGCGCGTGCTGGCCAGGATGAAGCACGATCTGGAGACGCGGCACATCCCCGTCCACGTGATCACGACGGACGAGGATCGGGAGCGGGCGCTCCGGCTGGGCGCGCGTGGGGTGCTCCACAAGCCGCTCAAGGCGCGCGACGAGCTGGACGCCGCCTTCGAGCAGCTCATTCAGTTCATGAAGGCGCCGAAGCGCAGGGTGTTGCTCGTGGAGCCCGACGAGGGGGAGCGCGCGGCCCTGACGAAGCTGCTCGGGATCGACGGGGTCGAGGTGCAGCACGTGGAGACGGGTGGCAGCGCGATGAACGCGCTGGAGAGCGCGTCACCCGAGGTGGTGGTCACCCGGCTGGATCTGTCGGACATGCGCGCGTTCGAGCTGTTCGATCGGATGGCTCGGCGAGAAGGGCAGAAGGAGCGGCCCCTCGTCCTGTACACGCCCGGGGAGCTGTCGCTCAGCGATGAAGAGCGGATCGCGCGGCTCGGGCAGTCGCTCGTCTTGAAGCACGTCCGCTCACCAGAGCGGCTGCTCGACGAGGTGTCGCTCTTCTTGCATCTCCCGCTGCCGGCGCTACCCGGGTCCAAGCAAGAGCTGCTCGCAGAGCTTCATCAGTCGAACAAGGTTATCGTGGGAAAGAAGGTGCTCATCGTCGATGACGACATCCGCAACATCTTCGCCATGACCACGCTGCTGGAGGCGCATCAGATGAAGACAGTCTATGCGGAGACGGGGAAGGCGGCGATCGAGGTGCTCGGCCAGACACCCGATGTCGACGTCGTGCTCATGGACATCATGATGCCGGAGATGGACGGCTACGACACGATGCGCGCGATCCGCGCGGAGCCCAGGTTCCACGCGCTGCCGATCATCGCGCTGACGGCCAAGGCCATGAAGGGCGATCGAGAGAAGTGCCTGGAGGCCGGCGCGAACGACTACATCTCCAAGCCGGTGGACACCGAGCAGCTGCTCGCCGCCCTCAGGTTGTGGTTGCACCGATGAGCACGCCGAGCGGTCGACCCAGCGGCACGAGGGTGCCCCAGTCTTCCGCCCCGAGCGGGGCCGGGCCGGTGGACATCCTCATCGTGGATGACAAGCCGGACAAGCTGCTCGCTCTGGAGACGATCCTCGAAGAGCTGGGGCAGAACATCGTGCGGGCCATGTCGGGGCGCGACGCGCTCCGCCATGTGCTCCAGCAGGAGTTCGCGGTGATCCTGCTCGACATCAACATGCCGGGCATGGATGGGTTCGAGACGGCAGAGCTGATCCGGCAGCATCGGACGTCGCGTCACACGCCGATCATCTTCGTGACCGCCTTCGGGGAAGAGCCCAACGCGCTGAAGAGCTACTCGCTGGGCGCCGTCGACTACATCCTGGCGCCGGTGGATCCGGAGGTGCTGAAGACCAAGGTCGGCGTCTTCGTGGAGCTGTTCAAGAAGACGGCGGAGGTGAAGCGGCAAGCCGAGGCGCTCCAGCGCCGCGCGGCGCAGCTCAACAAGCTGGCCAACGCGTCGATCGCCATCAACGCCTCGCTGTCGCTGGACGCGACGCTGAGGGCGATCACGGAGTCGGCGCGCGACATCCTGGAGGCGAAGCAGGCGTTCTCGGTGGCGACGCTCGGGCACCCCGGGGAGCGGCCGCGCGTGGCGGTCTCTCTGGCCGAGGAGCTCGCCCCGGCGTTTCGTGGCTACCGGCCGGCGCTCCGGTCGACACGGGCGCCAGGGACGGGGCTCACGCGCCTGCACGATGTGCTCTACGCGCGCAATCGCCCCATCCGGCTCACCGAGGCCGAGCTCAAGGCGCACCCCGAGTGGCAGCCCGATGAGCCCATGGGGCCACCCCTGCGCGGGGTGCTGGCCGCGCCGCTCACCGAGGTGACGGGCCGCAACATGGGCTTCATCCAGCTCTCCGACAGGGTCCAGGGTGAGTTCACGGAGGACGACGAGGCCATTCTGGTCCAGCTCGCGCAGCTCGGATCGATCGCGCTCCAGAACGGTCTGAACCTGGAGGCACGCGAGGCCAATCGGCTGAAGGACGAGTTTCTGGCGACGCTCTCGCACGAGCTGCGCACGCCGCTGAACGCCATCCTCGGCTGGACCCGTCTCTTGCAGACGAGCCCGATGGATCCGGCGAAGTTCGAGCGGGGGTTCGAAGTGATCGAGCGCAATGTGAACGCGCAGGTCCGGATGATCGAGGACCTGCTCGACATCTCCCGGATCACCACGGGCAAGATGAAGCTCTCCGTTGCGACGGTGGAGCTCGGTCCGCTCGTCGAGGCCGTGATCGATACACTCCGCCCGGCGGCGGAGGCGCGCGGGGTGACGCTCAAAGCCGAGATCGATGGGTGCGAGATCCAGGGCGATTCGGAGCGGCTCCAGCAGGTCATTTCCAACCTGCTGTCCAATGCGATCAAATTCACGCCGCGTGGGGGCGGTGTCGATGTCAGCCTGTCCCTCGGCGAGGGGGAGGTCACGCTGGTCATTCACGACACGGGCGAAGGGATCAACCCGGACTTCTTGCCGTTCGTCTTCGAGCGCTTCCGGCAGGCGGACAGCACGAGCAAGAGGGCGCAAGGCGGTCTGGGCATCGGCCTGGCGCTGGTGCGCCACATCGTGGAGCTGCACGGTGGTTCGGTGCTGGCCGACAGCGCCGGTCAGGGACAGGGGTCGACGTTCACCGTTCGCTTGCCTTCGATCCCGTCGACGGCGCGGAGCGCAGACCCGGCGCTGGCGAAGCCGAGCGAGGACGACGCCAATACCCTCGAGGGGCTCTACGTCGTCGTCGTCGAGGACGAGGACGATACCCGCGAGATGCTGGGTGAGGTGCTGCGCCGCCACCGGGCCGAGGTGACGACCGTGGCCTCGGCGAGCGAGGCGCTCCAGATCATCTCGACGCGCCGGCCCCACGTGCTCGTGACCGATGTCGCGATGCCCAACGAGGACGGCTTCGAGCTGATCCGCCAGCTCCGCAACCTGGGGCCCAAGGCCGGCGGCGATGTGCCCGCCCTGGCGCTCACGGGCTACGCCCGGAAAGAGGATCACGCCCGGGCGCTGGCCGCGGGCTTCCAGATGCATGCTTCCAAGCCCATCGAGCCTTCCGAGCTCGTCGCCGCCATCGCCTGTCTGGCCGGTGGGAGCGGCATCATCCGCGCGCTCGGGCGCCCTCCCCGCTTCACGGTTCCATAACGACACGCACCACGGGATGCGGGAATGGAATCTCCAATGGTGAGGGAAGGTAGTGACAAGTGGAGTCCCGGACGCAGTGCAACGATTCGTGGCGATGCACATCTCCTCCATCGAGCTGCTCGAGGTGCTGCTGCTGTTGCGGAAGAGCGGAGAGCGAGAGTGGCGCCCGGCGGACGTGGCGCGAGAGATCGGCTCGAGCATGATGTCGATCCGGGACCGGCTCGCGAACCTCGCGGCTCGGGACCTGATCGCGACGCGCGAGGTCGATGACGACCTCTGGTATCATTACGCTCCCGAGAGCGAGGTGCGGCATGTCGTGGACGAGCTGGCCAGAGCCTACAAGGAGCGCCGCCTGACCATCATCGACATGATCTATGCGAGGCAGCTGCCCGGAGACATCGAGACGTTTTCTGACGCATTCCTCATACGCAAGAAAGACGGCGACTGAACATGGCGGCCGCGGTTTACCTGCTGTGCGCGCTGACGAGCATCGCATGCATGGTGCTTCTCCTTCGAGGGTATGCAAAAAACCGGGTGCGCCTGCTCCTGTGGAGCGGGCTCGGGTTCGCAGGGTTCGCCGTCAACAACATCCTTCTATTCGTCGATCTCGTTCTTTTGCCCACTCGGATCAGCCTGGCCATGCCGCGGAACGCCTTCGCGCTGCTCGGGTTGCTCCTGCTTCTCTATGGGCTGCTCTGGGACATGCGCGAGGGCACGCGCGAGCGTCGAGGAGAACCGTGAGCGCATGAACGTCGCGAGGTGGGAGCCGTGAACGAGTACATCTCCGGCGCATCCACGCTGGGCTACGCGGTGGTGGCCATGTTCTTCCTCCGGTTCTGGAGGCAGACGAACGATCGGCTCTTCTTCATCTTCTCGGCCGCATTCTGGTTGCTGGCGCTGGGCAGGATCGCCGTCCACGCCGTCCAGGTGGCGGATGACCATCTCCACTACCTGTACCTGCTCCGCCTCCTGGCTTACGTGCTCATCCTGTACGCCATCATCGACAAGAACCGACGCCCGAGCGCTCGCCAGCCGCTCTCCGGGTGAGCCCGGGCAGGAGATGTTCACTGCCTGGCTCTCCGCTTTCCTCTTCACCCAGTGCGTGGAGATGCCCATCTATGCTCGGTGCGCCAGGACGGGGTGGGGGCCTGCGTTCGGAGCGAGCGCGCTCACGCATCCGATCGTCTGGTTCGTGATGCCCGAGCTGTTGCCGGGCAATTACTGGGTCATGGTGGCCGTCGCGGAGGCCTTCGCCGTCGTGGCAGAGGCGGTCTATCTCCGCTTCGGGTTTCGTCTGGAGCGCGCGCTCCTCTGGTCCCTGCTCGCGAATGGGGCGAGCTTCAGCATCGGTCTGCTCAGCCGCCACGCTTTCGGGTGGCCCTGAGGGGCCCCGATCCTCGGGCGCACTGAGGACATCAGCGCTTTCGCGTCTTCTTCACCCGCATTGCCTTCGACGATTTCGGACCGTCGTCAGCATACCCTCGCTGTCCACACCGTAATGCGCTCATTCACGGGGCGAGGAACAGACGACCAACGCGCATTCGAGGGATCCGCCCCACAGCGGTCACGACTTTCCTTTACATCGTGAGGGCGATGGGGTTGCGCCGTCAGGAGGGAAGCACGCTATGATGGTCAGGCCAATTCGGACAGGGGCCCGTCCATGGCCCGTACCTGGAATGGCAGGGGCGCCCGATTAGGAGATATTTACCTCGTCATTTCGAGGCCTTCTGAATCGAATGCGCACAGCGGTGCCTCCCTGGAGGGTTCGACTCCGAGCGGATCCGACAGCATAAGGATAATCAGGCAAACAGAGTACCTGGGCAGGGCGAGCACTTACGCGCCCGGAAAAGCGATGAAGCCAGCAACGCTGGCCCACGAAAAAATCGCTCACTGCTGTGATGATACGCATTACCTGACGGGCACGGATTTGAGACGATTGGCATCTCACGCCGTTTCAGTGACCACTTTGACCTGAGCGAGCCTATGACGCTGGATTCCACGCAAGCCTCGGTTGGTATCATGGTCCCGGGGCGACACCGGGATGCTCAGTCGGACAGCCCGGCTTCGGCTGCCCCTGTGCCCCCATGTCGAGCGGCGCGAGGGCCGGCGATGCGTGGTGGCGCGGTGCTCGGCGGAGACCGGAAGCTCGTCGACGATGCTTCGACGCTCTTCGGCTCTTCTCGTTTTCGCGCGCTATCGGACGATACGCTGAAAGACGAGGACAACGCCGCGTGGGTGCTGGATCTGCCGGACGAGGCGAGGCAGGCGTGGCTCTCTCGCATTCACTGGATCCGTCTGGTCGATCGGCTCGCGGAGAATGAACGTTTCGAGCCCGAGAGGCGACGATTCCGCTCCTTCCTGGAGGGGTGGCGGCGCCTGCGCCAGAGTGACTTCATCGATCCGGCGGACCCGTTTCACCGCGAGCTGTCGAGCCTCCGCGACGCGTGGCTCATCCCGACGCGAGGAGACGTGGGCCCTCCCTCGAAGCAGCTGAACCCGCGCGTCGTGGCCGCCTGGGATGCTTACCTCGAGGCGCTCGAGGAGTATCACGCGCCCGAGGTGCAGGTCCGGACGATGGTCGAACACGACGAGATGCTGTTCCGCCTGAGCGGCAGGATCTTTCAGCTCATGCCGTTCCTCACGACGGTCCACTGGGATGCCGCTGGAGAGTTCGGGCGGCTCGATCAGTTCTTCAACAACCTGCGGGATCTGCAGGAGGATGCCGAGCACGGCATCTGTTACCTCCCGGTCGATCTCCTCCGTCGTTTCGGGGTGGCGCGCGAGGAGGTGCTCTCGGGTCGCTGTGCCTCGACGCCGGCCTTCAGGGCCATGATGCGCTTCTGGGTGGGTGAGCACCTCGCCGCCTTGCGGGAGCGGGCTCGTCCGTTCATCGAGGCCGAAGGCGTGCACCCCTCGCTCGAGATCATGCGCAGCTGGTCGCTGCGGCGGCACGCACGCATCGAGCGCGTCTTGCGGACCCTCGACTTCGACTATCGTCGCTTTCCGACGCGGTACTGGGCCGAGGTGCGGCGCGGTCTCCTGGTCAGCCGGCTCCGCTCGTCGTCGGCGTGTCCTCAGCCCGCATAGCGGCGCACCGTCGACAGCAGGACATCGGGGTCGAAGGGCTTGCCCAGCCAGGCGTCGGCGCCGACCTCGGCGGCGCGGCGATGAGCGTCGGCGGCCGCGGTGAGCACGATGATCGGAGCCTGGTGGCCGTAGCGGACCTCCAGTTCCCGGGCGAACTCGGGCCCGTTCATGACGGGCATCTTCATGTCGAGCAGGATCACGTCGGGAAGCTCACGGGCGAGCGCATCCAGCGCCTCACGTCCGTTGCCCGCAATTTCCACGCTGTAGCCATCGCCTTGGAGGAGCAGAGAGACCAGCGCGACGAGATCCTGGTCGTCTTCGATCACCAGGACCTTCTTGGCTTGCTTGCCCGTCATGACCTACCCGTGGGCCAGCTCCCCCTCTTCGAGGGGTACGGCGAAGTGGAACACGCTGCCCTGACACTCCTCGCTCTCGAACCACATGCGCCCTCCCTGACGGGTGATCATGTCCCTGGCCAGGAACAGGCCGACGCCCATCCCTCCGTAGTCGTGCGTGGTGTCGGTGTGGGCGCGGAAGAATCTCTGGAAGATGCGATCCTGCTTGGCGCTCGGGATCCCGATTCCATGATCGCGGACGGAGACGATCGCTTCGAGCCCAGGGCCACTCCGGGCGGGATCGGACGTTCGGTCGGTCGGTGAACACCGGGGGGCGATGGCGACGCTCACCTCGACCTCACCGCCCTCGGGGGAGTACTTGACGGCGTTGTCGAGGAGGCTCGCGAGCACCTGGCGGAGTCGCTCCGGGTCTCCCCTGGCGACGATCGGCTTGCCAGCGGGGAGGCGTAGCCGGATGTGGTGACGCGCGGCGGTCGTGGAGACGCGCTCGACGGCGCTGGAGACGAGGCGCCCGAGGTCGACGCGCTCCTGGAAGACCGCGAACTGATCGAGGGTGATCTGAGAGATGGCGAGCAGGTCGTCGACGATGCGGTTGATGCGATCGGCGCCTCGGTCGATGGCCTCCAGCATCTGCCGTCTCGCGGGGGGGAGATCGGCGCCCGCGCGGAGCAAGGCGAGCGCATACCCTTTCATGATCGCGACCGGCGTCTTCAGCTCGTGGGCTCCCACGCGGATGAACTGGTCCTTCACGAGCTCCAGCTCGCGGGACTCGGTGACGTCACGCGCCACGGTGACGGCGCCGAGGATGGCTCCGTCGGCGCCGCGGATGGGGGCGGCGCTGGTCAGGAGGAAGACCTCGCGCTGGGTCCCAGGGTCGGTCAGGACCTGCTCTTCGGCCGCGATGGTCTCGCCCGCGAGGGAGCGGATCATGGGGAGCTCGTCGCGGGAGAAGGCGCGGCCGTCCCTGTGGCTCATCCGCGCGAGTTCGTGCAGCTCCTCGACGGAGCACGCCGGGACGGAGGGCACGCCGCCGCTCGCGCCAGGCGTCGGGAGGCCGAGGAGGCGCAACGCAGAGGCGTTGACCATGGTGAGCTTCCCCTCCGCGTCGCAGGCCATGACGCCCTCGACCAGGTTGTCGAGGATGGCCTGGAGCTGCGCGGCGCGCTGCGCTTCGTCCTCCAGCAAGCGCTCTCGTTCGGCGAGGTAGCTCCGGATGCGGGCGCTCGACTCCTGCAGGCGGTCGACCATGGCGTTGACGCCACCGGCGAGGGCTCCGATCTCGTCCTTGAAGTGGATCGGTATCCGCTCCAGCCGCTCCGCGTCACCGCGCTGGATGATCTTCTCGATGACGGCGCCGACCTGCCGCAGGGGCGTGGCGAGGGCTCCAGCGATGAAGCCCGCGCACACGGGCGCCCAGCTCACGGCCACGATCGAGAAGATCACCAGGCTGATCCAGCCACCGGGTTCTGCCGGGCGGCCCACCTCCATCAGCACCATCGCGACCATCCAGCTCGTCGGCGCGACTGCGAGGCAGACGCCGAGCAAGACCAGCCGCGCGGCGACGGAGAAGCTGCGTCCAGGGACGGCCAGGTCGCGCTCTCGGGCCGCGAGCGAGATCAGCCCGGCTGCGGGAGAGAGCAGCCTCCCCAGGATGCTGTAGCCGAGGGGCATCGCCGCTGCGAAGAGGGCCAGGGAGAACAGGAGGAGGGCCGCCATGAGGCGAGGCCCCGCCACCCCCTGGCTCGGCGCGAGCATGGGGAGCGCCGCGGTCACCGGGAAATAGAACAGCGCCCAGCTCACTGCCCAGAGGACACCGAACGCGAGCGGTGTCTCGTAAGCGGCGCGTCCGGCGTTCAGGATCAGCGAGGAGGGGGGGATGCTACCTGGCTCGCTGCTGCTCCGACCCGCAGCGTCGGAACGGCTCGTCGGCATCCCCGCTCCGAAGCTGCGGAGCCGATCGATCGGCCGGAGCATACGCATCAGGACCGCGATGAGGGCTCCGGTCTTCAGGAGATGGAGGGCCCCGATGAGCGTCAGGACCCGGGTCTGCTCGACGAGATCGTCGATGTTGAGCAGCCGGAGGTACGCGACCGGGACGAGCAAGCTGAAAGGAAGCTCGATGCCGAATGCGTACGCCACGACGCGGAGACGAAAGGAGGAGCGCGGCCGCATTCGCTGCAAAGAGAGGGTATCGACCCCGGACCGCGCCGTCGGCGGGGTCGAGACGCTCCCTGCGGCTCGAAGGCGCAAGGGGGGCTGGGCACGCACCCGCGCAGCGCTCCCCTCGCCGCTGCCCCGGTCGGCGCGGATCGGGGCCTCCTCGTCGCCCCTACCCCCCCCGTGCATGCGCTCCACCGTCGCCCCCCTGCCCACCGTCACCCCCCTCTTCGCGAGCGCGTCGCTCCCCGCGACGAACTGCCTCCCTAAGATGATGCGGCAGCCCGCTCGGGCGCTCCCTTTGCGCGACCCCAGGGCACTGCTGGCAAACAGGGCTCCGAGGAGGAGGGAAACCTGAAACCACGGGCACGCTCAGCGTGCCATCTCCCTGGAAGGGGGCCAGGGGCGTCAGGTCGGTACAGGGCGACATGGAAGGGGACAGTTCGGGCCTTTCCTGAAGCTCGGGGTCCTGCCTCAGGCAATTCCTGAGCGACGCGCCTCGCTGGCCCTCTGCCTGCTCCGAACGATCACCCGCAAGATGGTCGCGAGATGGCCGATCCTCAGCCCGCTCGCTTCGCCTCGGTACACGGGCCGCACGGGGACCTCCTGGATCCGCATCCCGGCAGCGGCGAGCGATACGATCAGATCGTTGGGGTAGCCGTACCGCGGCCACAGCGCGTCCAGGTCGAGCGCCTCCAGCGCGCGCGTCGAGACGGCCGTATAGCCACACTGGCTGTCCGACAAAGCGTCCAGGCCAGCCGCTCGGCGGGTCAAGGCGGCAAGGGTGGCCGTGCCGACGAGACGTCCGAGGGGCATGGCGCTCCAGACGTCCGGATGGGACAGCCGGTTCCCCTTGACGTAGTCGGCCCGATCCAGCGCGACCGGAGCGACGACGCGTGGCAGGTCGCGCGGATCCATCTGGGCATCGCCCGCCATGACCGCGGTGACCTGTGCCCCCTGCGCCAGGGCGACCCGGTAGCCGGTCACGATGGCGGCTCCGACGCCTCGACAGGTGGCGTGGGTCGAGACGCGAAGCCGCTCGTCGCCCGCCGCGGCAGCGACGGCCGCCGTGCGATCGCGGCTTGCATCGTCCACCACGATCACCTGATCCACGAAATCAGGGACGCAGCTCACCGCTTCGCGGATCCACGCCTCCTCGTCGCGCGCGGGGAGGACCACGGCGATGCGCGCTCCATGCAGCACGGGGGCTCCGCTACCGCGCCTCCTCGTGGCTGGCAAGCGGGAGGGTTGGTTGGCGAGGCCCACCCGGACGGGTTAAATCGTCCGCCATGAACACCATCCGGCGCGTCTCACCTGCGGAGGCCAAGAAGCTGATCGACGAGGAGGGTTACATCTACGTGGATGTTCGCAGCGAGCCTGAGTACGCGTCAGGACACCCGGCTGGGGCGAAGAACCTGCCCTTCCAGAACGTGGGGCCCGGGGGGATGCAGGCGAACCAGGACTTCCTTCCCGTGGTGCAGGCCCTGTTTCCGAAGGACGCGAAGCTCATCCTCGGGTGCCGCTCCGGTCAGCGCTCGCTCCGCGCGGCAGAGGCCTTGCTCGGCGCCGGGTACACCGACGTCATCGATCAGCGCGCGGGCTTCGATGGGCGGCGTGACATGTTCGGCAAGCTCATCGAGCCCGGCTGGAGCTACGCGGGGTTGCCGGTGGCGCAGGCCACACCAGGTGGCTCGTACGCCGAGCTGCGCCGGGAAGCCGGCCCCCAGGGCGCGCAACTTCCATCGGCCTGAAACGCCAGGTTGGGCTCCGGAGGAAGGGGCCCGGCCCGGCCATGCGGCTCAACGCGCACGCTCGTAGTCCAGCGCCGCCTGCTCAACGACATCCCAGTCGCGCGCGGCTCGTTCCGCCTCGGCCACGAGCTCGGCCGTGAAGAGAGAGGTCCCCCACATGCCGTTCTCTCGCAAGCGGAAGGGGTAGCGCGTCCCTCGGGCCGTCTCGATGGTCGCGCGTTCGCCTGCGAGGTCGACCTTGGCGATGCCCGAGAGGTCCCGGCGCAGCCTGGTGATCCAGCCGAGGCGTGTCGCCATCTCCACCCAGACGTCGGCACCATCGGTGGCATCGGCGGCCGGTCCGTAGAGGGCGAGCAGACGTTCTCGCTCCGGCTCGGGGTAGGTCTCGGCGACGCGGTCACGCGCTTTTTTTCGGTAGTCGCGGATGGTGTACGCCGCGTGCTGTGCCCGGTCTTCCAGATAGGAGAACACCACCCGCGGCTCACCGCGGCCGATGTTGCGGGCGATGCGCAGGTAGGCGCCTTCCGGGGTGGTGTCCGGGGGAAAACGAAGGAACTTCCACGCAAGTCCTCCGGCGGCGGCAAGGGAGAGGGAGGCGAGGACGGCGCGGCGCTTCATCGGTCGAGCGAGGGAGGGCGCATCCGTACCACACCCTGCCGGGACAGCCACGATCGACGGGCGTCCCGTGGCATGCTGCGGGCCTCTGTGACCGACCCGCTCGCCCTCCTTCCAGGCCCACCGGCCATCCGGACACGCCGGATCCCGCGCTGCACCGCTTGCGCGCTGCCACCCCCGCTGTGCCTGTGCGGCGAGCTCCACGCGATGGCCGTCACGCCCCGCACCTCCGTGGTCCTGCTGATGCACCACGCGGAGCTGTACAAGAGCACCAGCACCGGGCGCCTGCTCCACCGGGTGATCCCGAGCGCGCACTTGCGCCTGCGCGGGGCGCCCGAGGGCCCAGCCCCGGCCCCTCTCCTCCCGGAGCGCCGCCTCCTGCTGTTTCCGGATCCCTCGGCGCCCGTGATCTCGCCCGAGCTGGTCAACGACGAACCCGTCGCGTTGCTCATCCCCGATGGGACGTGGAAGCAGGCGCGCCGGATCACCCAGCGCGACCCGGCGGTCCTCGGTGCCCAGCGGGTGAACCTCCCACCGGGCGCCCCGAGTCGCTACGGGCTCCGGCGCAGCCCACGCCCCGAGGCGCTCTCCAGCTTCGAGGCCGCCGCTCGCGCACTGGGGGTGCTGGAAGGGGAAGCCATCGAGACTCGCCTCATGGCTGCGTTCGACCTCTGGGTGGAGCGCTCCAGGGAAGTCCGAGAGCATGGGGAGCAGATCGCTCCGTCATGCCGAGCTGGGGCCTAGTTCTGACGCCTCAGCGCGCTTGCAGGTGCTGCAGCACGGCGTCACAGAAGCGACCGCAGGCCTCCGGGGGGGCTCCGTCGAGGAAGAGGTACGGCTCGATGAGCTCCAGCTCCACGAGCTGAAACTCCCCGTCGCGGAGGAAGCCATCCACGCGCGCATAAACTGGCTCACCAGGGACGGCGCGCAGCACCGCCTTGGCTCGTTCCAGCACGGTCGGGGGCAGCTCGGCTCGGAGGACCGAGGCTCCATGGCTGGGTTGCGAACGGAAATCACCAGCCCGAGGGAGCTTGACGACGGCGTGGCTCAGCTTTCCCCCGAAGAACAGGATCGACAGCTCACCGTGACGCGGAATCTCCTCGAAGAAGGGCTGCACGAGAAGACCCGAGGTGCGGAGGATGTCCTCGGCGAGCTGCGTGGCCTCTGACCCTGGAGGCGCATCTGCCACCAACGTTTTCCATGCATTCGCGGAGATGGTCGGCTTCAGAACGAAGCGCGACCACCCCTCCGCCTCGATCGCGTGTCCGAGGTCGGGACGGCTGTGCGCCTCGAAATGGAGAAACGGCGCGACGTGGGCGCCGGAAGCCTGGAGGCGAAGGAGGTAGGCCTTGTCCACGTTCCAGCGCAGGAGGGCTGGCGCATTGATCAGACGCGCACCTGCGGCCTCGAGCGACTCCACCCAGGCGAGAAAGCCCTGAACATCCTCGTGGTAGCCCCAGCATCCCAGGGGCAAGACGGCGTCGAACCGTCCCCAGCCCACGGAGGCGTCGGGAGCTGCAATCACTTCGAGGGAGGCCCCTCGAGAGGCAAAGGCCTCCTTCAGGGGGATCGATTCGTCGAACTTCGACCCGCTCGCATGAAGTCGATGAAAATCGAATGCTACGAAGGCGATGCGCACGGGACATCCTGCTAGCAGAGGGGCGCCACGGGGAGCAAGCAGGCCCCGAAGGGTGCCGGAGACCATGCATGCCGTGCCTCCTGAGGAGTTCGCGCTTCGAAAGGAGACCGAGGCAACCCGCCAAGGTCGCCAGACGTTCGACAGGGCATCACGACCGGAGTCGTTATGTCCGCAGCCTGGAGACAGCCCTTGATGACGCGGAAGCGTATGGTGGCAGCGCATTGAGAAGCGTGGACTCATCCCGGGGTCCGACTCCGAGCGCAGCCTCACGTCTCGTGGCACCGCAAATCTCGTTGCGCGCTCGACGAGCCGCTCCCGTTCCAACCCACAGGTTGATCGAACCCTGTGCAAAGCATCGAACTATGAGCTGAGCCAAGCGTGGGCCGCGCGGGTCGAGCAACCAGCACGGAACAATGGTGTAGAGGCGTTCAATGAAGGGAGATTGACCCACGACGAGTCGAGGTCGACACCCCTCGCGGATGTCGATGACGACATCGGAGTGGTTGATGACGTGCGAGGTCGGGCTCGGTCCTGGGTGAACTTCCCTGTTCCCAGACATAGGGAATCGTGGCAGCCTAGAAGTTGTCAGGCATCCGTGGCGATCGGCAGGGTCGAACCACGGTCTGCTTCATCGATACTCCGGGGGGGGTAGCCATGAAGAAAGAGGCCAGCGGCCTCGTCGAATTCGGCTCGTTCCGTCGTGCTAGCGATCTCGCGCATGCCCTGATGGGAAATGCCGAGATCGCGCTCGCGACGTTCGTGCAGCTCACCCTGACGAGCCCGCAATCTCGACACCGGATGCCCGAGCCAGACGGCTTTCGAGGCTTTGCCCCCCAAGAAGGCGCGCATCACTGCGGCAGCTTGGCGACGACAACCGATTCGGATCACGGAGTCGCACCTCGTTCGAAGCTCGAACAGGAGCTGTTTCGTGAAGGGGAGGGGCCATGAAAGCACATTGTATCGTCGGGGCGACAGGCACCGGCAAGACGGCGCGAGCCACATCGCTGGCGCGGCAAACGGGGGCTCCGGTCCTGGTGCTGGATCGATTCCAGGTCTTCGAAGATCTCGCGTCGGGGACAGGCCGGCCGCTCTCGCGCGAGGTGGCTGGAACGACGCGGCTCTACCTCGGTCACCGCTACATGATGGACGGGGAACTCACGCGGCAGGACGCCCTCCTCGACTTCCTTCGCACGGTGGGAAAGCTGGCCGTCGATCACGACTTCATCATCCTCGAAGGAGGTTCGATCTCCCTGAACGAGGCGCTGATCGAGGAGAGCTTGCTCGGCACGACCGGTGTCACCGTCGAGCGGATGCGCATGACCAGCGTGAAGGCGTACGAGCAGGGTCTCCGTCGCCGCGCGCGCATGATGCTCACCCCGAGCGCCGAGCGCCCTTCCATGATCGAGGAGCTCGCGCGCGGCTGGGACAACCCGCGGCTGCGAGCCTTCCTCTCGTCCATCACGGGCTATGACGCCATCGTGGACCACTGCGAGCAGGCTGGCATCGAGCCCGCCGAACTCGCCGCTGGCCCTGTCGACCCGGTGCTCATCGACGAGGTCGTTCTCTCGCACATGAAGTATGCGGCGAAGCAGACCGCGGCCTTCAACCAGCTCTTTCCGGAGCAGTCCAGCTTCCCAGGATGCCAGCCATGCACCGCTTGACGCGCGACATCACGAGCAGGAGCTTCGCTCGAACAGGCCGGCTTTCGAGGTTGGCGCGCCGCTCGCGGCTGCGGCCTCGGGCCACCCCAGGGCGCGCCTCACCCGAGCCGGAGCGCTTCGAGACGAGCCCGGTCCGGCGCGGAATGCCCGTGCGACCTCGCGCCGTCCAGTACGCCCACCCCAGACGTCGAATGTGATGCCACCGAGCGACGCATCGCCTCGTCGGCAAGGCGTCGCTCACGCCGTCACGCGGCGATCCAGCGCGTGGCTCGAGATCGGGACTCCCCGCGGCACGAAGCGAGGCGCGGGGGCACTGCGGCTCGCTTCCCGACCTCAATCGTCGTCGTCGTCGTCGTCGTCGTCGTCGTTCTCGTCGTCGTCCTCGTCGTCGCCGCCGTCGTAGCTCTCGCTGTCTTCGTCCTTCTCTTCCGCGTCCTCGCTCTCGTCGTCGTCGTCCTCGTCGTCCTCGTCACCCACCTCGTCTTCCTCGGGAGCAACGGCGCGAACGAGATCCACGTGCGGGTAGCGCGTCCCTTCGACATCACGCTCGGCAGCAGTCCAGGCGTCCTCCACGTTGAGGATCTCGAACCAGCCCAGCTCCGCCTCTGCGCTCACGTAGAGCTTTCCCTCCGACGTGTGCACGCTCGCCGGCCGCACCCTGAGGCCAGCCAGCGTCTTGATCCCGGCCGGAAAGATGCCCCACAGCCGCAGCGGTCGACCGTTCCGCGCTTGCAGGACGACCACACGCCCCCCGCAGAAGGGGTCTGCCTCGCGCGTGTCCAGCTGCCCTCGCACCTCGACGGTGGGCTGTGGTCCTGCCAGCGAGAAGATCCAGGTCTCGGAGGCCGTCCCGACCAGGACGCGGCCGTGGGCCAGCCCCTGGAGGACGTAGATCTCCTTCTCGTCTCGCTCCCGGCTGAAATCCCAGACCAGGCTCGCTTTGCCCGTATCCAGCGCCACCTTCCACAGCTTGCTGTCGTCGTCCGTGGCCACGAGCGCCGTCGGCTCACCCGCCACCAGCGTGATCAGCGTCGAGGGGGCGCTCGACTTGAGCTCGGTCTCGGTCACCGCCCCGTCCCGCGCAATTGCGAAGCGGAACGCACTGCGCTTGTCCTTCTTCCAGCCGAAGTACAGGTCCCCTTCACCCGCCTTGGAGACGTTGCTCCGGGCGCCGAACAGGGCACGCACCTCCTTCGGGATGGCCTCTTCACGCGAGCGCCGCACTGGACTCTTCGCGCCCACGAACCGAACGCCGATCCGGCCTGGAGCGGGCTCGAGTACGAAGTCTTGCGGCTTCTTCGGGGCTCCCCCTTCCTGCTCGTCGTCTTCTTCGTCCTCCGCCACCAGATCTTCGAGAGGCGCCTCGTCGCTGAGGCCCTTCGCCTCGCTCTCCGCGCCCTGGACATCCGAAGGATCGAAGCGCACGGTCACCGGGATCTCGGCAAAGGACGTGGGGCGGCCTTCCAGGGCGTCGAGCAGCGCGCCCGTCCCCGTCAGCTCGTAGAGCTCCGCCTCGGCCCCGTTGTGCTCGAAGAACACGCGCTCGTCGCTGCCGAAGAGCACACCCGCGTTCGCGCGGACGCGCGCAAGACGCCGCAACGTCGCCCCATCGAACCCGTAGAGCGTGATGCCGTCACGGTCTCCCTCGACGCACTTCACGGCGACGAGCCGCCCCTGATGGAGCGTCGTCATGCCGTACCCTTCGAGTTCCCACTGGCGATCCAGCACGGCCCGGAGGCCGATCCGCCGGTAGCTCTCCAGGCGGCTCCCCAGGAGCATGAGAAGACGTCCCTCGGCGCCGTAGGCAATGTCGCTCAGCGACTCCTCGTGCTTCAGCAGCCGACGGGCCGTGCGCTCGGCGAACGTGACCTCCCAGAGAGAGTCGAAGTCGAGCCCGATCAGCGCAGCGCCTCCGTCGTCGCGCGCCGCGAGGTACACGGTGCGCCCGCCGGGCAGGGGCGTGTCCTCGGCCGTCTGGAAGTCGCCGCCTCTCGACCAGGCCGCGACGTGCGGTTTCCGCCGATCCTTGAGGACGCCGTAGAGAAGCCCCCCAGGCCCGAACGTCACGTCGCTCTCGACGCCGAAGGGCTTGCGCTGTTCACGGGAGACTGCGATCGGCCGCGGCCACTCGGACCGAGAAAGGAGCGCGATTTGAACCGCTCCCTCCAGGACCTCCGGCGGTCCCTCCTCGCCACTCTCGATGTCCTCTTCTTCTTCCAGGTTACTCACGTCACCACCCGCACCAACGTTGCCCTCGATCACCTGCCCCCCACCAGACCCACGCTCCGCAGGGAGCCAATCTCACACCCGCTGTGGCTCGACCTGCTCTCCGGATCCACGACCGCGACGGGTCGGGAGCATGCTCGCAGAGCACAATTCGTAGGAGAACCGATCATTCTCGTCGTGGTCCCCGAGGGCCAGGTCGGCCCCGAAGAACACGAACGGAGTTGGCGTTGCCAGCAACACGAAGCGCACCCTAGCTGAGGCCAGGGCCGACGAGGAGCCCTGGAGTGCGCTCACGACGAGCTTCGATGGTACGGCCCACGCTGCGGCCGGCGGCTTGACAGTCGGCAAAGCGCTCTGATGTCCTCTCTCGAGCGCTGAAGAACCTGATTCATGAGCCAGATCGCAGAACTGTCGAACACGCTGAGCGAGCTCAGGACCCGAGCCCCGCTCGTACACAACATCACCAATTTCGTGGTCATGAACAGCACAGCCAATGCGCTGCTCGCCATCGGTGCGTCGCCGGCGATGGCCCATGCCTGCGAGGAGGTCGAGGAACTGGCCTCCCTCGCGCAGGCGCTGGTCATCAACCTGGGCACCCTCTCTCCCCCCTGGATCGTGGGCATGCGCCTCGCGGCCGCGCAGGCGCGCTCCCTGGGGGTGCCGTGGGTCCTCGACCCCGTGGGTGCAGGGGCCACGTCGCTCCGCACGGGTACGGCCCGCGCCCTGCTCGGGCTGAGGCCCACCGTGCTCCGCGGCAACGCCTCCGAGATCCTCGCGCTCGTGGCAGAGAACGAGGCGACGACCCGGGGCGTCGACAGCACCGAGGCCTCCAGCTCCGCGCTGGAGACGGCGGCAGCCCTCTCGCGGGCGCATGGCTGCGTGGTCACGGTGAGCGGCGCCGTGGACTATGTGACGGACGGTGAACAGGTCATCGAGGTGGCGAACGGACACCCCATGATGACCCGGGTCACCGGACTCGGATGCACGGCCAGCGCGCTCATCGGGGCCTTTCTGGCCGTGCAGCCCGATCCCCTTCGGGCTGCGGCGCAGGCCATGGCAGTCCTCGGGATCGCCGGCGAGATCGCCGCCGAGCGCTCGGAAGGCCCCGGGAGCCTTCAGATGCACCTTCTCGACGTCCTCTACCGGCTGGATGAACCAGCGCTCTCCCGGCTGCGCATGACCAGCTGGCGCCTCCAGACGCCGGGTTGACCTCGCCTCATTCACACGGCAGGGGCACGCGCCCCCGCCGCCCCGCCGAGCAAAGCTCGTCGGGGCCCCACCACCCCGCGATCCACTCGGGAAATCTGGCATGTCTCGCCGCTTCGGGCCTGACGTCGTTGCATCGAGAAGCGGGCGAAGTCACCGGCCGCGTGCATCAGGGCGTGGCGCCGCTCGCCATGGCCGCGATCACGAACTGCCCGATCGCCGCGAGGAACGCGAACCCGAAGGCCAGGGAGCGGACGGCGGCCACATCCGCGAGGTACAGAACGCCGTGAAGCACACGGCAGACGACCCAGACCAGCGCCAGGGCTGCGGACTGGGATGGGTCGGCGTGCGTGACGTGCGCGACGAGCACGGCGGGCACGAAGACGGCGAGCGCCTCGAATGCGTTCTGCTGCGCTGCATACGCGCGCGCTCCCACGCCCTGGAGCTGCGCGACTTGCTGGCGCGGATTGTTGTTGTCGAGCTTCTCGAACTGTCGTCGACGCGCTGCGACGACGGGGACCTGCCACACGTAGGGCAAGATCACGGCAGCCAGCAGGCACCAGAGCGGGATCGTCATGGGGCGTTCTCCTCAGGGATGCAGCAGGCCCTCGGATCGGAGCCACGCCTCGCTGTTCCGCATCCCCTCGTCGAGCGAGACCTTCGCCGTCCACCCGAGCGACCTCTCCGCCTTCTCGGTCGGGTAACGCAGGCGACGAACGTAGATTTTCAAGCGATCGGTCGTGAGTGGGATGCCGAGCTTCACCCGCTCGTTGGCCCACGCGATCGCGCGGGCGATCGCCATCGGCACCTTCCGCGGGCGCTTGCCGCACATGCGGCCGTAGTGCCCGAAGAAGGTCGCCCAGTCGACGGACGGACCGCTCACGTTGAAGGCTTCCCCGACGGCCTCGGGCCTGGTCGCCGCGAGCAGGATCGCGTCCACCACATCGTCGATGTAGACCGGATAGGCAAACCCGCTCCCGTCACCGAAGAGCACGGGCACCCCGCGCTGCACGAGCCGCAGCATCCCGACGGTCCAGCCGGGGGAGCCAGGCCCCACGACCATCGCGGGACGGATCACCGAGAGCGCGAGCCCGGTCCGCTTCGCCACGGCCTGCGCCGCTTGCTCTCCGAGCGCCTTGGTCCGGCCGTAGAGATCGACCTGCGCGAAGTCGAGAGGGACGGTCTCGTCGATGTCGTCCACCGAGGGGACGCCGTACGCGGAGACCGTGCTCACCAGCACGAAGCGCTGGACGGAAGCCGCCGCCGCGACCTCCGCCAGCATCCGCGTCGCGTCTACATTGATCGCGTGCGCTTCTGCCTCGCCGCCACGACCTCGCTGCACCCAGGCGGCAAGGTGGATGACCACCTGCTTTCCCTGACACAGACGCGCCATCGCGTCCCGGTCACGGAGGTCTGCCTTCACGAGCTCGACGCCTGCCGCGCGGAGTCTGGCCTCGTCCCGGAAGTTCCTCCCCGTCCCGACGACGCGCGCGCCCGCCTCGACGGCGAGACGCTCGGCGAGCCGGCCGCCGATGAATCCGCTGGCGCCGGTCACGAGGACGGGCACATCCCGCAGGGTGTCACTCACGGTGGTGGACATCGCCCCTAGCCAGACCCTCACCGCCGCGGGACGTCAAGGCTCCGATGGTGAAGAGCCCTCAAGCGATGCGGGTGCCGAGCACCTCGAGAAAACGCGCCAGCCACGCCGGATGCGCGGGCCACGCCGGCGCCGTCACCAGGTTCCCGTCGACGACCGCCTCGTCCACGCGCACGTCGACATAGACGCCCCCCGCCAGGCGCACCTCGGGCGCGCAGGCGGGATATCCAGAGCAGCGCCTCCCCGAAAGTTCGCCCGTCGCCGCCAGCAGCTGAACCCCATGACAGATCGCCGCGATCGGCTTGCTGGCGCGAAAAAAGTGCTGAGTCGCCTCGATGACCCGACCCTCGAGCCGCAAGTATTCGGGCGCGCGCCCCCCCGGGATGACCAGCGCGTCGTAGTCCTCGGGCTTCACGCTCGCGAACGAGGCGTTCAGTACGAAGTCGTGCCCCCGCTTCTCCGAGTACGTCTGGTCCCCCTCGAAATCGTGAACGGCCGTCCGCACCTTGTCCCCAGCCTTCTTGTCGGGGCACACGGCGTGGACCACGTGCCCGACCATCTGGAGCGCCTGAAACGGCACCATCACCTCGTAATCCTCGACGTAATCGCCGACGAACATCAGGATCTTCTTCGCGCCCATTTCGATCCTCCTCGCACGAGACGCTGCGTCGGCGTCCCGGCCGCGTCAATGGAAGGTGCCACGATGCGACGACGGGCCGCCAATCAGCTCAGGACAGCAGCCCGCCTTTGGGCTTGAGCAGAGGAGGGAGTTCCGTTTCTCCGAGGCGCTGCCGCAAGTTCACCTCGATCATCCGGCTCAGCGACGAGAGCGGCAGATCGTTCGGATCGAGACCGAAGGGATTCTCCACTTCGTCGCCAATGGCATCGAGACCGTAAAATGCATACGCCACGATGCAGACCACGACCGGCGTGAAGAGCCCCACCGTCTTCACGATGCCGAAAGGCAAGGCAATGCAGTAGAGAGCGACGATCTGGTGAATGAGCGACGTGTACGAGAACGGAATCGGCGTGCTCTTGATACGCTCACACCCGCCCTGGATGTCGGTCAAGCTCGTCAAGCTCTGCTCGAGAATGGGGACGTGCATGGGATGAATCCATCCACGCTGCCAGGCATCCCTCAGCCGGAAGCCCATGGCCTGAACGATGGCATTGGGCTTGTTGAGTTCCGGCTTCAGACTCTCCAGCTCCGTTGCAGAGAGCAGCTCTCGAAGCTCTTCGTATTTGTCCTGATCGCGCAGGTGCATGCGAAAGCAATGCACGAAGGCGATCAATCGATAAACCATTTCACGCCGAAACTCGCTGATGGCGTCCGTGTCGGCGGTGCCGGCATCTCCCCCCGGAGCCGCTATCAAGGTGAGAAGCTGCCGGGTCAATGTCCGGCTCGTGTTGACGAGCTGCCCCCATAGCTTGCGCCCCTCCCAGAACCGGTCGTAGCTCGTGTTGTTCCGGAACCCGAGGAAGATGCTCAGCGAGAGCCCCACGAGGGTGAACGGAATGACGGTGAGGTCGGGGTGGAAATAGCCGAACTTCAGGTCGACGAACGTGACCGCCACGGCCAGCAGCGTGCTGTAGGCCAGCCTTCCGCGCATGCGAGCGAAGGCCGTGCCGCGGTATTTGAAGAGGATCCGGAACCAAGTCGAACGCCGCTCCGTCACCAGCATTTTAAGAGCTCCAGTGCCAGCGGCAGTACCACGGGGCATGGTCCGTGACCACTCCCGGGCTCGCCACCCGATGGCCGCATCTGGACCTCTCGTCTGCATCTGGACCTGCCGCCTGCGTCCAACAGGTGACGATGGGATGACGGCAGCAATGTCGGATGGCGGGGAGTCCCGCTATTGACACGCTTTGCCCTCCCCGTAGCATCGCCGATAACCAGGATGCCCCGATTTGCCCGCTGCCTCGGCACGCCACGGCGATGGTTCATTGCCGCCTTCCTTCCTCTGACCTGGAGTGCCCTCGCCTGTGGCGGGGGTGAACCGAGTCCCGACCCCGGCGAAGGGGGAACACTCTCTCCCGGTGGCTCGGGAGGTCAGGGCGGAGGGACCGGAGGAGCTGGAGGCGACGAGGTCTCGCCCTGCGAGCCTTGCGGAGACAACGCGAGCTGCAGCCCCGATGGCGCCTGCGTCTGCGACGAGGGCTATCTGGGGGATGGCCAGTCGTGTGAGGACATCGACGAGTGCTTCGATCGCCTCGACGACTGCCACCCGAGCGCCACCTGCTCCAACACCGAAGGCGGCTTCACCTGCGCCTGTCCTTCCGGCACGGTCGGTGACCCGTACACGGGCTGCGAGGCGCGCTATACCGCCCTCAGCTCCGGCACCTACCACGCCTGCGCCCTCCGCATGGACGGCGCGATCGTGTGCTTCGGCGCCGGCGGCAGTGGCCGCCTCGGGAACGGCCTCGGCGCGAGCCAGCCAGCGCCCGTACGGGCCGGCGCGGCGAGCAACTGGGAACGGCTCGGCGCGGGCGCAGCACACACCTGCGCCATCAAGCAGAACGGGAACCTGTGGTGCTGGGGCGCCAACAACGTCGGACAGCTCGGCGTGGGCACCCTCGACAACCAGTCCTTGCCCGCGTACGTCAGCCTCGACCGCACCTGGACCCGCGTCGCCGCCGGCGAACAGCACGCCTGCGCCGTGGAGAGCGACGGCACCCTCTCCTGCTGGGGCCGCAACAACGCCGGCCAGCTCGGCCTCGGCGCGAGCGTCGTGCAGGAGCTGTCCCCTGTCCGCGTCAGCGTCGACCCCCTCGCCAGCGCACCGGACAACGATTGGCGCCTCGTCGACGCGAACCGGGAGTCGACCTGCGCCCTCAAGCAAGACGGGCGCCTGTACTGCTGGGGCCAGAACAGCGACCTCCAGATCGCCAGGGCGGGAGGCGGCACCGTCGCCGCCCCTTCCCTCGTGGAGACCTCCGCCGACGCGATGGACGCCGACTGGACGGCCGTCGCCGTCGGACCCACGACCTGCGCCCTGAAGAGCGACGGGCGGCTGTTCTGCTGGGGTCGCGGCGTCGAAGGCCAGCTCGCGAACGGCGTCCTCCAGTCGAGCGCGACGCCGGTCCACATCGCTCCCGAGACCACCTTCAAGGTGGTGCGCGCCGGCTTCTCCCACGTCTGCGCCATCGACACCGCGGACACCCTCAGTTGCTGGGGTCGCAACCAGGCCGCACAGATCGCAGGAGGCCAGCCAGCGCTCGTCACCACCCCTCATCCGAAGGAGGCCGCCGTCGGCCGCAGGTGGGTCGACGTCGCCCTCGGCACCACCCACTCCTGCGCACTCGACGATGAAGGCCACGTCGCTTGCTGGGGCTCGCGCCTCCACGGCCAGCTCGGCGATGGAAAGAACAGCCTCGAGACCCGACCCACCCCGGTCTCCGGCGAGACGTGGAAGCACGTCGCCGCGTACGGGGAGTCCGGCTGCGCGATCCACGAAGACGACACCCTCCACTGCTGGGGCAACAACGAGTCGGGTCAGCTCGGCGTCGACGACACCGCGAGCCGCGCCGGCCCCACCCAGGCCACCACGGCCTCGACGTTCACCCGCGCCACGCTGGGTCGACAGCACACCTGCGGCATCACCAGCGCCGGACAGCTCGCCTGCAGCGGCCGCAACTCGAGCGGCCAGCTCGGCCGCGGCAACACCGTCCCCGGGTCCACCTTCGAGCCCATCCTCACGCAAGCCAAGCCCTACGCCGGCCTCTCGTGGAGCACCCTCACGGCGGGCGAGGATCACAACTGCGCCATCGCCACCAACGGCACGCTCTGGTGCTGGGGCCGCAACGGCAACTACCAGACGGGCGCGGAGGCCAACCCCCAGACGGGCTCCCTCCGCGAGGTCCTCCCGACCGCCGGCTGGACCGCCGTCGCCGCCGGCCAGTACCACACCTGCGCCACACGCAACGACGGCTCCCTCCACTGCTGGGGCCGCAACAACGAAGGCCAGCTCGGCGTCGGCACGGCGGGCAACCCGGCAGGCAAGAACGGCTACACGCCCACCCTGCTGAGCACCGGCTGGCGCCCCGCCCTCACCGCTGGCGTGAACCACACCTGCGCGATCAAGGAAGAGGGCTCGCTCTGGTGCTGGGGCCGCAACGCGAACGGGCAGCTCGGCGACAACACCACCACCGACCGCCCCGCGCCCGTGCAGGTCGGCGCCGACACCGACTGGGTCGAGGTCACCGCCGGCAACGCCAGCACCTGCGCACGCAGAGCGAGCGGCGCAGTCTCCTGCTGGGGCGTGAACGGCACCGGCCACCTCGGCCTCGGCGACACCACACAGCGCCGGGTCCCCTTCGCGCTCGCAGGCGCGCCGGACTGGACGGCCATCCACCTCGGCTTCTCGTACGCCTGCGGCCTCGGCGCAGGCGGGGCGCTGCGCTGCTGGGGCTCGGGCGAGAACGGCCAGAACGCGCGCGGCGATGGCTTCGCCGGCACCCCCGTCCGCATCGCGGCGGCCAAACAGTGACGTTTCCAGCACGGAAGCGAGGAGAACGAGCACGGTGATCACGAAGCGAACCTTGGGCCGCGCCTGGCTGGTCCTGTCGATCCTCTGTGTGTCCTCCTGTGGCGGCGACGATGGGGGCAGCGGTGGCGCGCCGACCGGCGGTGGAGGGACGGGTGGTGCAGCCGGCGCAGGTGGCGTCGACGACCCCTTCGCCATCGACGAGTGCGCCGAGGGGACGCACACCTGCGCCGCCAACGCCGACTGCATCGACACGAGCGCCTTCTACGAGTGCGCTTGCCACCCGGGCTACGAAGGCGACGGCCGCACCTGCACGGACATCGACGAGTGCGCGTCTCTCCTCGACGACTGTGACCCCCTGGCCACCTGCACCAACGAGCCTGGCAGCTTCTCGTGCTCGTGCCCGAGCGGGACGACCGGTGACGGCCGCACCTGCGAACCCCTGTACCTCACGGTCGCCGCCGGCCAGTACCACGCTTGCGCCATCCGCCAGGATGGGACGATGTGGTGCTGGGGCCACAACACGAGCGGCCAGGTCGGCACGGGCACGGCCGACCCCTTCTTCGTCAAGCCGATGGCCGTGGGTGGCGCGAGGGACTGGACGCGCGTCGTCGCAGGCGGCTCGTTCACGTGCGCCCTCAACGAGGCCCACCGGATCCTCTGCTGGGGCACCAATGGCTCCGGCCAGCTCGGCGACGGCACCGCGACCAACCGCAACGCCCCCACCCTCCTCACGGGCGGCATCGACGACTGGGTGACCCTCGAATCCGGCTCGGCACACACCTGCGCGATCCGCGAGAGCGGCGCGCTGTATTGCTGGGGCTACAACATCCGTGGCCAGATCGGCGACGGCACCACGACCAACCGCAACCAGCCAGTCCAGGTCGGTACCGACCACTGGCTCGACGTCTCGGCGGGCAACGAGTTCACCTGCGGCGTACGCGACGACCACACCCTCTGGTGCTGGGGCCTCAACACCAGCCGCCAGCTCGGCGACAACACCAGCGCGGGCACCCGCCCCACACCGACCCGCGAGGCCACCCTTGCTACCGACTGGGCCCAGGTGTCCACGGGCGGCGGCTACGCCTGCGGCGTGAAGCTCGACGGCTCCCGCTGGTGCTGGGGCACGAACGCGCTCGCACAGGCAGGCAACGGCGCGCAGCTCCCCGTCACCCTCACGCTGCCTCAGCGCGTCGACGAGGACACCACCTGGGCCCGCATCGACGCAGGCGAGCACGCCGCCTGCGCGCTCCGCGCCGATCGCAGCCTCTGGTGCTGGGGCGAAGGGAGCCTCGGCCAGACCGCCCAGCCAGGCGCGGAGGGACCCCTCCCCACGCCCGCGCAGGTGGGTGCAGACACCGACTGGCTCACCGTGGCCAGCGGCCTCCGCTTCGCCTGCGGCGTGCAGGAAGGTGGACGCCTCTCCTGCTGGGGCTCGGCGAGCCGGGGCGCCACGGGCCTGGGCTTCTCCTCCGATCGCACGACGCCCACGCCCGCCGGGTCCGCCACCGACTGGACCACCATCGCCGTCCAGCTCGACAACGGCTGCGGCCTCCGCGGCGCGGGGAATCTGTATTGCTGGGGTCGCAATGCGTACGGCCACCTCGGTGATGCCACCACCGTGACCCGCGTCGAGCCCACGCCCATCGGCGCGGGCAAGGTCTGGAAGCGCATCGCCCTCGGACGCACCCACACCTGCGGCATCGCCGACGAGAGCGGCCTCGATCAGCCCCTCTGCTGGGGCTGGGACAACAACGGCGAGCAAGGCAACGGCGCAGCCCTGGGCGCACAGACCTCGCCGGCCCCCGTGGTCCTGCCCGTGCCCATCGACGTCCCGTGGGTCGAGATCGCCACCGGCTACAACCACGCCTGCGCCGTACGCCAGGACGGCACGCTGTGGTGCTGGGGCCGCAATGCCAGCGGCCAGCTCGGCGACGGTACCCTCACCGGGAGGCAGCAGCCCGTGCGCGCGCTCCCCGCCGCCGCGACGGACTGGACGAGCGTCGTCGCCCACGGCGACACCACCTGTGGGCTGCGCGCGAGCGGCGCACTCCACTGCTGGGGCGGGAACGGCAGCGGCCAGCTCGGCCTCGGTCACACCACCTCGCCGGTCCACACGCCCACGCTGGTCGACGGAGGCCCCTGGGCCGCCGTCGACATCAGCGCCAACCACACCTGCGGCGTCGACACGAACGGCAGCCTCTGGTGCTGGGGCCGCAACGCCAACAGCGAGGCCGGCATCGGCAACGCCGTGAACCCCCTGACCCAGCCCACCCGTGTCGGTCAGGACAGCGACTGGGCACGCCCGTTCCTGGGCCAGGGGCTCTTCACCTGCGCGCTCAAGACGAACGGAGACCTCTACTGCTGGGGCGCGGGCTCCTACGGACAGCTCGGCCTCGGCAGCCTCACCTCCTTCAACACCCCCCAGCGCGTGCCCAGCCTGGCCCCCTGGGACACCGCCGCGATCGGCAACGAGCACACCTGCGGCGTCTCCAGCGAAGGACGCCTCTTCTGCTGGGGCTCCAGCACCTGGGCACAGCTCGGCGGTGGACAGCCTTTCAACGCGACCCCGATGCGGGTCGTCGCGCCCGGCGGCTGAGCGCCTCGCGCCCCTGGAACAGCGAGCATCTCCAGGGGCGGCGTTGCCCGCCGCTCGACAGCGCGAAAACCCCCGGGAGCGCTCACAGCGAGCGCCTCTCGCGGTGTGGAGCGCTCCCTGCTGGCGACGACCTCTCGACGTGACGTGCGTCCCGGCAGGAGATCACCCTTCGCATCCCGCGCGCCCCCCTCGGCGCGCAGGATCGCTCAGGGGTTCGTCATCATCGCCTTGATGATCTTCGGCTCTTGATTGGAGATGTGATCGAACGGCAACCCGGCCGCGTGCAGCAGCGTCGCGTGCACATCCGACGGCTTCATCACCGTCCCCATCTCGTCGTCGGGGGCGCCCGTCTCCAGGTTCACGGGCCGCGCGTCGTAGTTCGTGTCCTTGGTCGCGCCCACCAGCCGGTTGCCGCGGATGCCGTTGCCGGCGACGAGGCACGCCGAGGCCAGGTGGTGATCACGCCCGCCCTGCTGGTTGATGCGCGGCGTGCGCGCGAACTCGGAGAAGCAGAGCAGCGTGGTCCTGTCCCAGAAGGACTTCCCGTTCTTGTCCTCCGTCGTCTGGAGGTACGTGATCAGCTCGCTCACCGCGTCGAACCCTTGCCGCTGACGCGCCGGATGGTTCGAAGGCCAGTCGTCGTCGAAGTGCGCGTCGGTCACGTTCACCAGCCGGAGCAGCACCACCTGGGAGATGCGGTTCACCAGCGCCTGCGCAGCGAGCGCCGCTTGCCCACGCGGCCGCCCCGAGAGCGCCGCAGCCGGGTTCGTGGGGTCGACGTTGAAGGCCTGGTACAGCTTCTCGAGCTGGCTCCCCGCGGGCGGGTTCGCCTTGAAATCGAAGTGCTTCCACAGCCCCCCGTTCGCCAGCGTCTGCGCCGACCCCCACGCCGACAGGTGCGTCTTCAGGTGCCCTTGCGCGTCGAGCTGCTGGTGCACGCACGAGTTCGTGTGATGGAACTTCGCCGCCGCCTGCTCCACCTTCCCGTCCAGCGCCACCGAGGCGTTCAGCGGCCGCAGCACCTGCAGCATCTCGTTGTAGCCCGGCACCCGCAGCCCGCTCGCCAGCGGCGTCAGCCCCTCGTTGTACGTCTCTGCCCCGCCGGCCACGAGGTTCGGGATCTCGTGGTGATCGAGGGTCCCCGAAGCCGCAGCCCACCACGTCTCCAGCGAACTTCCCGACGCGGCCAGCCCCCGCGGGAACTTCCCGGTCAGGAAGTAACGCCGCCCCACCTCGTGGGTCAGCGTCCCCATGTTCACCCCGCGCACCACGCACAGGTCCTCGAAGTGCTCCTCCGCGAGCTTGCTCATCGTGGGCCCGTAGATCACGTTGCTCCCGGGCGGCCGAACGAGCCCCGTTCCCCCCGTCGCCTCGATGACGTTCTTGGTCTGCGCGTCCGTGACGAGGTCGAAGCCCGTGTAGATCCCGCCCGCCGGCTCACCGAAATCGTGGTGGTTCCGCGGATCCAGGCAGTAAAGCGTGTCCCAGCCGCTGACGAACTCGCACATCACGAGCAGCGGCGCGTTGTCCGGATCGCTCACGTCGGCGCGCGCGTGGCGCAGCCCGAGCAGACCGTCGAGGAGCAGCGTACCTGCCCCGAGCCCGAGCGCTCCGAGCGCCGCGCGGCGAGAGACCTTGCCCTTGTGGCTCATGGATCGTTCGTTCTCCTCAGTCGTTGTGGAACAGCGGTGACTCGAACAGCGCGACGCAGACCCCGCGCCACCCCTCGGCCGCCGGCGTGAGCTCGCCCCCGCCCCCGGGCACTGCGAACCTGTCGACGCCCGTCTGGTAGACCTCGCGCAGCGCGGGCACCATCGGATCCGAGGCCGACACCCGCAGCCCCAGGAAGCGAAGGAGCAGGTGCTGCACGTTGCGGGTCACCTGCGCCTCGGTGGCCACGCCGTCCCAGGGTGCCTCTGGAAAGAGCGAGCGCGTCGAGGCGTCGTTCCTCAGCAGATCGTTCTTCGCCATCTGCGTGCACACATCGCGCGCCGCGTCGCCCACGAATTTCAGGTACAGCGCGTTGGAGACCGTCCCCTCCTCCGTGGAGGACTGGAAGTCCGGCCTGCCCAGCGCCCTCCCGAAGGCCCCGTCGCTGAAACCATCTCGGCCATTGAACTGCCAGATGATGGGGTTCCCGTGCACGTCCCGCCCGGCGACCCTCGCCATCGAAGCCTGCAGGACGTCGATCGTCATGCGTCGGACCGAGCGAGACTGCCCCGGCCGCGCTCCACCGCCGAGATCACCGGGTGATTCCCCCGGCGTCCCTTCGGCGCCGACGCCGGGATGAACGAACGGAGGCTCCTCCTCGTCGCGCGGCGTCGATCCCCCGTTCGGAAAGCACCCCGCTGCGAACGCGAGGAGCGCCGCGAGTCCCACGAGGGACGGGTCGTGCTTGCTCATGGCATCCTCCGGTACGCCGGTAGCTGGATGAGGCGCGCGACCAGCAGCTTGAAGTTGTCGTGCGCGCGGAACTCCTCGGCGAGCTGCTGGATCAACTTGGACTCCCCTTGCGTCGACGTCGGGTCGAGGTCTGGCGACCGCTTCATCAAGAGCTCGAACAGGTTCCGCGTCGCCACCTCGTGGAACAGCCCGCTCTCGATGTTCTTCTGCGCCAGTCCCTCGGGCCCGGCGGAGAAGTTGGGCCCGATGAGGGGATGAGCTGCATCGTCGTACTCCAGGGCCTTCAGCCGATAGGGACGAATGTCGGGATCCACCGCGTCGGGCACGGGTGAGTAGTACCGAGCGCACCAGGCCGCACTGCGGGGGGCATATCCATTCGCGCACGCGCTCGCCGTCGGGAACTCGGTCTCGAAATCGCTCAGCACGGTGCTGCCCGACTCCACGAAGAGCCCGAAATGCGCCGAGAGTGGCTCGAGCGTGACGTGGCAGCTCCTGCAGACGCAGCGCTGGGTCAGGTCGTCCCCCTCTTTCGCGCACCCGGTGTCCTTGGTGCCAGCCGGCTGAAAATGCTGCCCTTCGAAGGCGATGCGGTAGCGGTTGGCGCGGGCGCGGTTGGTCTGGAACCGGAGCAGGAAGGCCGGCAGCGTCAGAATGCCTGCGTGCGGCGCCTCGCGCTCCACCTCGACCCACTGGTCGACCGCCGTATAAGGCACCTCCGGGAGCAAGCCATCCGCCGGTTGATGGATGTTCTGCGTGAGCGAGAACGTCTGCCGCCTGCCCAGATAGTGGAAGTAATGGGCCAGGGGCCCGTTGACCCAGGACCGCTTCGTCGAGATCAACCCCGAGTAAGGCCTGGTTCCATCCGTGTAGTCGTCGACGAGGCGCAGGAGCTGCTCGCGCATCGAGGCCAGCACCTGGGGCTGCACCACGCTCGTCAGCATGCAATACGCCAGATCCGGGCCGCAGCCGCACGACTTCGACTTCGTCGAGACGGGGCTGTCGCAGGTATGCGTCCCGGCATCCACGTCTCCCGGCGGCAGCGTGTACTCGGTCGTCGCCTGCGCGTCGAAGGCGCACACCTTGATGGTCTTGCTCGGGTCCGCCTCCCAGTAAGGATGGATCTCGACCCAGCCCTCCGCGAAGAACTCCCCGGTCCCATCGACCCCCATCGACTCGGCCACCGGGAGCCCATCCGGCTGATACCCTAGCTCGCTCTGCGGTCGATTCTGGCAGTAATGCGTACCGTCGCCACCTCGATAGAGCCGCGAGGTGCCCGCCGCGGTGACGTGATACACGAGGGTGGTGTCGGCGAACCGGGTCGACCCCAGCGCGAACCCCACATTCGCCAGCGCGACGTTCGGATTGGTCCAGAGTAGATTTTCGTGGTGTCGCCGCATCTGGATGCGGAACTCGTCGCTCTCCAGGTACGTTTTGACGATCGCCTCGGGGATCTCGTCCAGGCCCTCGACCGCCGCATACTCCGCGACGTCGGGCACGACGCCGCGCAGGTCGAGCGATAGCCGCCGGAGCTGACGCTCGACGGACAGCTCACGGTGCAGATAGCACTGATCTTCTTCGGCCATTGCCGACGAAGACAAAGAGGTAACGAGGGCAAAGCTGAGCGCCTGCCAGGAGCGATGACTCATCATGTTCGCGATCGGCTCTCACCCGCGCCGTACGGCGAGACACTCGTACGGGCGTTATCGTTACACGAACAGAGCAGTGTACTCGCGTCAAGCAGGAACCTCGCGCTCCGGATGCTCGACACGCTGCATCGCCGTAGCCTGCGCACGCCACGCGACGCGCATCGCGACGAGCATCGCGACACGCGTCGATACGACGCGTCGTGACGAGCCCACGCGCGACAACCTCCTGCTTCAGAACCGTCACGACAATGTTTCCTACTCGTTACGTGAACAATGCTCCGGACCTCATCGTCGCGAAGACATTCCCTACTCGTTACGTGAACAATGCTCCGGACCTCATCGTCACGAAGACATTCCCCACTCATTACGTAAACAATCCCCGGTCGCAGGTCCGCCGAGCCGAGGCCGCTCCTCTCCCGAGTCGACCGCGCTCCCTCGCTGCACCGAGCGCTTCACGACTCACGCGCGGGCTTCACTCCCTGATAAGGTTGCGTCGTGCTCCGAAATGCATGCCTGACACGCAGACTCGCCGTCTGGACGCTGCTGGCCGTCGCTGGATGCGGCGGGGGCGAGAAGGACCCGAATACGAGCGGGAGCGTCGGACCGGAATTTCACATCGTCCACGGTGCGCCTGAGTTCAATGATGACGAGCCGGCGAGTGAAGAGCACCCGGTCGACGGCTATGCCTCGGCCATGGCGTCGAATGGCGCCCTGCTGACGGCCGGCACCACCAAGGCCGTCTATGAAATCACCACCGGAGGACCCAGCCGGCTCGCCATCGTCGGTGGTGGCCCGGGGCTACCCAGCGAGACCGGCCCGATCCGGGCAATGACTCCTTACAAGGACGGCGTCCTGGTCGCAGCCGAGCGCGGATGGTTCTTCACCGCTGGCGGCGCTCTCCAGCCCTCGGCTCCTTCCGCCGAGCTCGCCGCGCTCACCATCACCGGGATGACCACCCGCATTGCCGACGAGGACGAGAACGACGAGCCAGAAAGCCACCTCGCCATCGTCGCGACCGAAGGCGCCTACGAGCTCGGCGAAGAGGACACCGTGCGCTGGACCATCGAGGGCGAGACCGGAGCCCCCACCGCCATGCTGGCTCAGCGCCATCGCATCGTCATCGCCTATGGCCGCCGGGTGTACGAGGTCGTGAAGGCGAGCGGCAAGGCGTTCCCCCTCCAGAACGACGTCGGCCACGTGACGGCCATCGCCTGCGACAGCCTCGCGTGCGGCGATGGGTCGCTCCTCTACTTTGCCTCCGACGCAGGCCTCGTGGAGCGCGCTCCGAACGGGAGCTACACCGTCTACACCCTCGCCCCCGAGGGAGAGCCCGCCGTGCCCGTGGAGGCGTTCGCCCTCGACACCACACGGCAACGCCTCTACGCGCTCGCAGGTTCGCACGTGCTGCGCATCCGCTCGGGTGAGCGCCCGGACGCCGTGGCTCAGGCCGAGTCCCCCGGGCAGCCGCGACGCATGGCCGTCGACAAGTTCGGCGACGTCTGGACCGGAGCGCGCGTCACCTTGCGCAAGCTCGCGCTCGGCACCCCCCTGAGCTTCGCGACCGACGTGCGCCCGATCATGCACGAGTACTGCGCCGGCTGTCATGGCGACAAGGCGCAAGGGGCTCCGCCGATGGCCCTCGAGTCCTATGACGCGATGGTCGATCTCATCGATATCGTCCTCGAGCGCGTCACCAACGGCTCCATGCCACCCCCTGGCTACGAGAAGAAGCTCCCGAACGAGAAGATCCAGATCCTGGTCGACTGGGCCGTCACTCGAACACGCTGAGCGTCGGCGCCTCCTCCAGCAGGCTCAGCTCGGCGCCGAGACGCAGGATGCCGCTCTGCGGGTTCGAGGCCACACGCTCTCCCCTTGCAGCGCCAGATCAAACCTTTGCGCGCACCTCTTGCGCGACTCGTGCCGACAGCCCCTTTCACGGCCAGAGTGGTAGGCTCCCCTCGTGTCCACCGTGCTCCAGGAGCTGGTCCAGCAGCTCGCCCTCGAACGACTCGAAGAAGACCTGTTCCGTGGCCAGAGCCACGACATCGGCTCCGGCCGCGTCTTCGGCGGCCAGGTGCTCGGCCAGGCGCTCTCCGCGGCGGTGCAGACCGTCCCTGCCGAGCGCCAGGTCCACTCGCTCCACGCCTACTTCCTGCGCCCTGGCGACGTGCGCCGTCCCATCCTCTACGAGGTCGATCGCATCCGCGACGGCGCCTCGTTCACCACGCGGCGGGTCGTCGCCATCCAGGGCGGCAAGCCCATCTTCCACCTGGCCGCCTCGTTCCAGACCGTCGAGCAAGGCTTCGAGCACCAGGATCCCATGCCGGAGGTCCCCGCCCCAGAGGAGCTGCCCACGGAGCAAGAGCTGGTCAGCTCCGTGGCGAACCGGCTCCCGCGCCCGCTCCGCGAGCGCGCGCTCGCCGAGCGGCCCTTCATCCTCCGACCCCTCGACCCCGACACCGATCTCTTCCTGCCCGAGCCTCGCCCCCCGCGCCGCACGGCGTGGTTGAAGGCCGCAGCGCCGCTCCCGGACGATCCGGGCCTCCACCGCTACCTGCTCCTTTACGCTTCGGACTACGCGTTCATCACCACGGCCCTGCGCCCACACGGCGTCACCTGGCTCTCGCCGGGCATGCAGGTCGCGAGCCTCGACCACGCCATGTGGTTCCACCAGCCCTTCCGGGTCGACGAGTGGTTGCTCTACGTCATGGAGAGCCCCACCGCACACGGCGCGCGCGGCATCGTGCGCGGCCGCATCTTCTCCAGGGACGGCCGCCTCGTCGCCTCCACGGTGCAGGAGGGCCTCATCCGTCAGCACGCCCAGCAGCCCTGACGGTCCCATGACCTGCGGTGGATGCGCGTTTCTCGAGGAGCGCGATGCCATGGTGCACGGTCGAGGGGCATGAGGAACGGACCGAAGCGTTCGAGATGGCCCCATCTCTAACCCCCGCCAGGCCGTTGCTCTGAATGACCACGAGCTCGTGGTCCTCCCACCACGCCCTCATGGTCCTCCCACCACGCCCTCATGGTCCTCCCACTACGAGGTCATGGTCCCAGATCACGCCCTCGTGGTCCTCCCACCACGCCCTCATGATCCTCGACCACGAGGTCATGGTCCCAGACCACGCCCTCATGGTCCTCCCACCACGCCCTCATGATCCTCGACCACGAGGTCATGGTCCTCGACCACGAGGTCATGATCCTCGACCACGAGGTCATGGTCCCAGACCACGCCCTCATGGTCCTCCCACCACGCCCTCATGGTCCTCGACCACGAGGTCATGGTCCCAGACCACGCCCTCATGGTCATCGCACCACGCCCTCATGATCCTCGACCACGAGGTCATGGTCCCAGATCACGCCCTCATGGTCATCGCACCATGAACTCGACGACGGTGGGTTTGGGGGATGCGCGCTCCCTTCACCCCGCACGCAGCAGGGATCCGGTCTCGTGCAAGGGGCGCCCCGACCGGACGCCCCTCGCCGTCACGCTAGAAGGCGTGGACGAAGAGCCCGCTGCGGAGCTTGGGCTCGAACCACGTGCTCTTTGGCGGCATGAGCAGGCTCGCGTCGCTCACCGCGAACAGCTCCTCGATCTGCGTCGGGTACAGGTGCACGGCCAGCGACATCTCTCCGCTGTCCACCCTCCGCTGAAGCTCCTTGATCCCTCGGATGCCGCCAACGAAATCCACGTGCTTGTCCCGCCGCGGATCCTCGACGCCGAAGACGGGGCCCAGGATCTGATCCTGACAGATGGAACAGTCGAGTGACGCCACCGGATCAGCGGCGTCGTAGCTCCCGGCGCGCACCTTCGCGGCGTACCAGCGCCCACCGAGGTAGATCCCGAAGGACTTCGGCCCCGTCGGCGCCGCCGCCTCACCGCTGTCGGCCGGGGTCACGTCGAGCCGCTCCTGGAGCGCCGCGAGCAGTGCTTCGGGGCCGCGTCCCTCGCGATCACGCACCACCCGGTTGTACGGCAGGATCTGCATCTGATCGTGCGGGAACACCACGGCGAGGAAGACGTCGTGCTCTCGGCCATCGCCACGAAGCTTCCGGTGGACCCGCGCGGCCGCTGCGCTCCGGTGATGCCCATCGGCGACGTACAGCGTCGGGATCTCCAGGAAGCGCGCTTCGAGTGCCGCCGAGAGTTCGCGCCCGAGCACCCACAGGCGGTGCTCCACCCCGTCGGGCGTGGTGAAATCGTAGATGGGCATTCCCGCCACGGCTTCGGCCACGAGACGATCGATGCCCTCGTCTGCGCGGTAGGTCAGGAACACCGGCTCGTCGTGCGCCGAAAGCTCATCGATGTGGCGGGTCCGATCATCCTCTTTGTCGGGACGCGTCTTCTCGTGCTTCTTGATGATCTCGCGCTCGTACTCGTCCACAGACGCACACCCCACCACGCCGATCTGCCGGTGGTTTCCCATCTTCTGGGCATACAGGTAGAGGTGTGGCTCCGGGTCCTGCGTCAGGCTCCCGTGTGCGATGAGTTGTGTGAGGTTGTCCGCACCGCGCGCGTAGACTTCGTCAGCGTGCTCGTCGATGCCCTCCGGCAAGTCGATCTCGGGCCGCGTGACGTGGAGAAAGCTGTGCGGATTGCCCTCGGCGAGCGCGCGTGCCTCGGCCGTGTTGATCACGTCGTAAGGCGGACTCGCCACGTCCGAAGCGAGGGCTTGCGGAGGTCGATAGGCGCTGAAAGGTCGAACGATGGCCACGGCGATCGCGTAGCCGGAAACCACCGGAGCGTCGAGCACCACCCTCGACGGGGAGCATCACCCGCAAGGACGGAGAGCCGACGACCCGAGCGCGGTATCCGCCATGCACCGAGCCGCCTTTACGACGTCTGTCGGTCTCTGGTACCGCCAACCCATGAGGGAAACGGAACAGCATACACGGGCTTATCGCGTGACAGCAGCGGTATTCGCTTTGACGGTGGCCTCTTCCACCGTGAATGCCCTGGGCTGCTCGGACGATGGTGGGGGGGGCACGCAAAGCACGACGACGACCACCTCAACCACGACGGGCACGGGAGGGGGAGGCCACGGCGGCGCTGGCGACGGCGGCTCAGGAGCCACGGGCGGTGACGGTGGCGCTGGCGGACAGGGCCCCGTGAAGCCGGCCGACTGCGAGGACCTCTCGCTGACGGGCATCACCCTGGTCAGCCAGTTCCAGGCGCAGTTCGACTCCTACGACAGCGTCCCGGTGGTCCGGACGCCGACCTCCCTCGAAAACCTCTCCGGCGATCCCGCCCTCTTCGATCGGCTCCGCATCCTGTACGACGGAGACCTCGGTCTCGGCGTCCACGCCATGGATGGCGACCCGAACATGGCCATCCCGAACTTCCGGGCCACCTTCGTGCCGAACTGCTCCTCCTGCGCCGTCTTGCAGGAGGACCGTAATGAAGAAGGCCAGTACACGACGCGGTTCACGACCCGCTCGGGAGAGCTCGAGCTCACCGAGCGCGTGACCGCGCACCAGACCGTGGGCGTCGTCCGCCACCTGGAGCTGCGCGAGGTCGCCCAGGATCCGGACACCAGGCTGTACGACTTCGTCCCCGAGGGCAGGTGCCTCTGGGTCGAAGAGGCGACCTTCGACGTGCGCCTCCCCGGGGGCTGCGTGCCCTACGCCGACGGCGCCTGTCCGGCCGATCAGTTCTGCATGCCGCTCAACGCGATCGGCACCGACGGGCAGTGCGTCACGGGTGGCACCGCAGGCATCGGCGATCCTTGCACCCGGGGGAGCGACAGCTGGGACTCGGACTGCGAGCTGGGCTTGCGCTGTTTCGGCGCCGCGGGCAGCGCCACCTGCATGCAGGTCTGTGATGTGCAGTCCGATGCGCCCGACTGCCCTGCCCAGACCCTCTGCGGCGGGGGCTACAACCTCTGCCTGGATCACTCCATCCTCCAGAACAGCGGCATCGACCCTGCGCTCGCCGGTGAGGTCTGCGCCGACAACCCCTCCGCAGGCTACTGCGGCGGCGCGGGGCGACGCGGCGTCTGCTACGACGACGACGCTGACGGTCCGCTCGAGTCGATGTGCATCCCGTACACCTCTGCAGCCTCGCAGTGCGCCGCTGGCCGCACCGCGGGTTACGTCGCCTACAAGGGTGGCATCGACCTCTCCACGCACTTCTGCGTCCCCCCGCTCTGAACCCACCGCCGTCGCCTCGACCGCTTCCAGGTCTGGATCGTCCTCCACGCCGAGGGAGCGGCGAGGCCGACGCGCGCGGTGGATCCAGGGCCGAGCATGGTAGCCTCCGCCACCTCTTCCCACCTTGACTGGAGGCCCTGGTGATCCTGCGTCGACCCTCACTCATTGCAACCTGCACCCTGCTGCTCGCGGTGGCTCCGGGCTGCGGCTCGGACAACGATCCCGACCCTCCGACCACGACGACCACCACGACGAGCACCACGACGACCACGACCGATCCGCCGGACGACGAGGAGCGCACCGTGGGCGGGTCCGTCGTCGGGTTGAAGGGCACGCGCCTCGTGATCCAGAACAACGGCGGCGACGACCTGTCGTTCGACACCGACGGCCCCTTCACCTTCCCGACGCCGATCACCGCCGGCGACACCTACGACGTCACCATCGCCGCCCAGCCCGAAGGCATCAACGAGCGCTGCTGGGTGGTGCGCGGCACGGGCACCGCGGGGGAGAGCCACGTGACCGACGTCCTCGTGCGCTGTAGCGTCAACCCGGGCAGCATCGACCTCGGGAACGCCGACCGCTGCGATCCCCTCGATCCAGGCTACTGCCTGTTCCCCTTCCCCAACGATTACTTCACCGTCCCGGACCAGGACGCGGAGACGGGCCGCCGCGTCGCGCTGCGCGTCGACTCCATGCCGGTCAACGCCGCCGTGGACATCTCCGCCGTCCTCGGCCAGCCGCCGGGCACCGTCGTCACCCCGGGCAACGTCCCCATGAACCCGGCCGAGTGGAACCGCAACGACGGCTTCTCGCCCGGCCAGATGCTCCTCACGCTGGTTCCCGAGCTCGACCTGCAGCGGAGCGGGATCGGCGGGATCACCCACATGGAGCGATCCCTCGAGCCCGACGCGCCCGTCGTGGTCATCGATGCCGACACGGGCGAGAGGCACCTCGTCTGGGCCGAACTCGACGCCTACGCCACCACCGACGCGACGCGCGCACTCATCATCCGCGCCGGTACCAACTTCAAGGAAGGACACCGCTACATCGCAGCGCTGCGTGGCCTGCGCCGCGCGAACGGCGACCTCATCGAGCCCTCGCCGACCTTCGCCGTTTACCGCGACGGTGCGCCCTCCGACATCGAGCTGCTCGAGTCCCGCCGCCAGCACATGGAAGACCTCTTCAGCCGCCTCGGCACCGCAGGCATCCAGCGCGAGGGTCTCTACCTCGCCTGGGACTTCACCATCGTCAGCCGGAAAAACCTCACCGAGCGCATGCTCCACATCCGCGACGACGCCTTCGCCAAGCTGGGGCAGGCCGCGCCGGCCTTCACCGTCACCACCGTCACCCAGAACCCGGACTCGAACCGCTCACGCCGCATCCAGGGCACGTTCACCGTCCCCAACTACCTGAACCAGGCCAACGGCGTCCCCGGCGCCTCGTTCCACTATGCTCAGCCCGACGACGGTCTCCCTGACCAGTTCAACGGCAACGGGACCCTGCAGGCGAACTTCATCTGCAACATCCCTCGCTCGGCGATCGCCGACGGCAACGATCCGCTCGCCCCCGTCACGCCGGGACGCGCCGCGCTCTACGGTCACGGTCAGCAAGGCACGGCCAGCCAGGTCAACGGGGCCTCGGCCACCGGCGACATCTCGAACCTTTACAACTACGTCTTCTGCGCCACCGACTTCATCGGCATGGCCAGCAGCGACGGGCTCAACATCGCCAACCTGGTCACCGACTTCACGCGGATGAACACCCTCGCGGACCGGCTGCAGCAGGGGCTACTCAACAACCTCTTCCTCGCCCGGCTTCTGATCCATCCGATGGGCTTCGGGTCGCACGCGGCCTTCCAGAACGGCGCGGAGAACACCTCCGTCATCGATACGAGCGACGTCTTCTATTACGGCATCAGCCAGGGCGGCATCCTCGGCGCGGCGCTCGTCGCCGTCGCACAGGACATCACCCGCGGCGTGCTCGGCGTGCCCGGCATCAACTACAGCGTCCTGCTCGACCGGGCCATCGGCTTCGATCAGCTCCGGCCGCTCATGAACGCCGCTTATGGCAACGAGCTCGACCGTCGCTTCATCTTCTCCTCGATGCAGATGCTCTGGGATCGCGGGGAGGGCAACGGCTACGCCGCGCACCTCACCGACGACCCGCTGCCGAACACCCCGCCGCACAAGGTCCTGATGCACGTCGCCTTCGGCGATCACCAGGTCACCCACTGGTCGGCCGACATCCAGGCCCGCACCATGGGTGCGCGCATCCACATGCCGGCCATCGCGCCCGGGCGGTCCGAGGACGCCACGCCGTACTTCGGCATCCAGCCCATCGACGGCTATCCCTTCCAGGGCTCGGCGATGTTCGTGTGGGACACGGGCCCGTTCAATGCCGGCACCAACACCGGCACGCCGCCTCCGCCCACCACCAACCAGCCCCCCCGCGTCGGCGTGGATCCGCACAACCACCCGCGCTTCCAGGCCGGTGCGCGCGAGCAGATCGACCAGTTCCTCCGCACGAACGGCGTGGTGATCAACCCCTGCGGCAACGCACCCTGCTTCGCCGAGTGAGGGTGTTCGCGCAGCGCGGGGCTCGCCTCGGGCCTCCGCATGCGCGACGCGCCCTCACCACGCAGCCCTCACGCCTCCTGCACTGACGGGTCAACTGCGACTTGACCCACGCGCACCAAGAAACCACGGTGACGCGCCTTGTCGTCCCCGTTCGATCCCCTCCGCCCGCCCGTCCCTCCGACGCTCCCGCCGCCCCCAGGCGAAGAGGACGACGAGCTGACGCTGCCCGGAAACTACGAGTTCCAGGGAGAACTCCCCGCCTTCAGCGCCCCCCGCACCCGCCGCGTCATCGCCGTCGGCGGTGGCCGAGGTGGCGTGGGCAAGACCACGCTCACCGTCAACCTCGCCGTGTACTTCGCCCAGCTCGGGCGCGAGGTCGTGGTCATCGACACCGACCCGTTCAGCACCGGCCTGCACGGCGCCCTCGGCCTGGAGTCGCCGCCGCTCGTGAGCCGCACCGACGTCGAGGAGGGCCGCGCCGAGCCCGTCGCGACCACCGTCCCCGGGCTCCGGCTCGTGCCCACGGCCTTCGACGCCCTCAGCGCCACGCCCGTCCGACCGAGCCGCGCCGCGTACTGGATGAAGCTCATCCAGGAACTGAACGTGGACTACGTGCTGATCAACCTCGGCCCGTCGATGAGCTCCTCCACCATCGACCTCTACCTCTGGGCCGACGTGGGCATCTCGGTGACCATGCCCGAGCCGCTCGCCGTCGAGCACACCTACCGCTTCTACCGCGCGCTCTACCAGCGCACGCTCCGCCGCGCGCTCATGAAGGAGCGCTTCAAGCTGCGCCTCGTCGAGAAGGTCGCCTCGTCTCTCCCCCCGCTCTCCACACCGAAGGACTTCATCGCCGAGGTGAAGCGCTTCGACGAGAACGTCGCCGCGCTCGCCACCGCGCAGCTCCCCCGCATCAACCCGCGCCTCGTGGTCAGCCAGACCCGCGTCCGCGCCGACCTCGAGCTCGGCCAGGCGATGAGCAACGTCTCCGAACGCTTCCTCGGCATCTCGATGGACTACCTCGGTCACGTCGAGCACGACGACTCCGTGTGGTTGACCATCCGCCACCGCCAGCCCCTCCTCGTCGAGAGCCCCACCTCGCGCGCCGCACGCAACGTCGAGCGTGTGGCCCGGCGCATCCTCGCGCTGCTCGCCGCGCGCGACAGCCGCCCTGCCGACAACCAGGAGCGCGCCATCGTCAACGTCCGGCCGCCCATGCCCCCTACCCTCTATGACGCGCTCGGCGTCGCCCGCACCGCCGCCGACGACGAGATCCGGCGCGCCTACAAGCGCCAGCGCGACATCTTCCGCGAAGGCAGCCTCCCGGTCGCCACCGTGCTGCGCAAGGAGACGCTGACCCGCGAGCAGTCCCGCATCGAGGAGGCGCACGACACCCTGCTCGATCCGGTGCGCCGCCGTGCGTACGACCTCTCCACCTACTCGGACGATCCCCGCCGCGTCGGCCAGAGCCGCGTGGAGAGCGCCGCCGCCGCCGCCGAGCTGGCCATGCTCCAGGCCGAGCTGTCCCGCGAGATCAACCCCGAGACGCAGTTCGACGGCGCCTTGCTCCGCAAGGTGCGCGAGTCGCAGGGCATCGAGCTGAGCGACGTCGCGCAGCGCACGAAGATCTCCATCACCCACCTGAGCGCCCTCGAAAACGAGGCGGTCGGCGATCTCCCCGCCACCGTGTACGTGCAGGGCTTCGTGCGTGAGATCGCCAAGTACCTCAAGCTCGATCCCACCCAGGTCTCGAAGACGTACATGCGCCGCCTGCGCGAGCTTTCCGCTGGCACCCGCTCGAAGAATGGCTGAGCACGCCCCCGGGTCGACCCCACACGAGCGCGACCTCGCGTTCTCGGCAGCGGCGTTCGTGCTCGCCCTCGCCCCGCGCCTCTACGCTGCCATCGCCTGGGCGCGCGAGCCGGTCTGGGACGGCCACTACTACGACTTCGGCGCGCGTCGCATCGCCAGAGGCCTCGGCTACTCCGACGACATCATCGTCAACGGGCAGGCCATCTGGCACCCCTGGTGCCACTACCCCGTCGGCTACAGCGGCTTCCTCGGCATCATCTACCGCATCTTCGGCGACGGCCCGCACGTCGGCCCGATCGCAGGCGCCATCGTCGGCGCCCTGCTCGTCGTCATCGTCCACCGCCTCGCGCGCCTCGCCACCACGCCCCGACGCGCCCGCCTCGCCACCGTCCTCGCGGCGCTGTCGCCTGGCCTCGTCCTGTACGCCTCGGTCTTGATGACGGAGCCGCTCGCCGCCCTCGGGTTGCTGCTCACCGGCTGGCTCTTCGCGCGCGACGTCACCGCCCCTCCTGCCGACGTGAGCGCCGGGCGCTGGACGGCGCGCCTGCGCGACCTCCTCCGTCGTCCGAGCCCCGTGCGCGGCGCCCTCCTCGCGGGCATCGCCCTCGGCCTGACCACCCTCGTCCGGCCGCAGACCTTGCTCTGCGCACCCGCGCTCGTCCTGATCGCCCTCGCCCGGAGCCCCGCCGCCCTCTCTCGTGCCGCGGCCTTCACGCGCGCTGGCCTCGCCTCCGCCCTGACCCTCGCCGTCGCCTTGCTCGTCATCACCCCGTGGACCGTGCGCAACTGCCGGGTCATGGACGGCTGCGCCCTCGTCTCCACGAACGGCGGCTGGAACCTCGCGATCGGCGCGTTCCCCCGCGCCACCGGCCGCTTCGAGACCCTGCGCGGCACCGACGGCTGCCCCGTCGTGACCGGCCAGGTCGACCAGGACCGCTGCTGGATGCACGCTGGCCTCCACTGGATAAAGGAGGATCCGATCCGGTGGCTGGGGCTCATGCCGACCAAGCTCGCGTACACCTTCGACCACGAATCCTTTCCTGTCGGCTACCTCGGCGAGGCGAACCCCCCGGCGTGGCCCGAGGAACGCAAGGCCCACTGGCGCGGCGTCCTCACGACCACCCACCGGGCCCTGCTCGTGGTCGCCGCCCTCGGCGTCGTGGCGCGACCTCGCTGGCCGGGCCGGGCCGCGCCCACCCGGGCGTTCGTCGGGTTCGCCGCGCAGATCGCCGCCTTGCTGCTCGTCCTCGGCCTCGGCCTCCACGGGGCGCTCGCCGACGAGCACCCCTTCTGGCCGCTGGCCGTGGCCATCCCCCTTCTCGCCTTGATCCCCACCCCTGGCCGTCCTCGCAACGGTGGCGTGGTTGGCTACCTCGCCTTCGCTGTCGCATCGGTCGCGCTCACACACGCAGTGTTCTTCGGCGAGGATCGGTATCATCTGGTCGTGACCCCCGCCCTCTGCATCCTGGCCGCCTGTGCGCTCCGCTCCAGCGAGGAACGCTCCCCGCTCGAACGCACGCCGCGCGCGCCGCGCACCGCGCGCGGACTGGAGGACGCGGCATGAGCAACTCGCCGCCGCCGCGAGGAGGCCCGCGCCCCACACGACGACCCTCTGCCGACCATTCTCTCGGAGGCACCACGCCACCGCCCGACGGTGGCCGCCCCTCCAACCCCACCCTCTACCCGCACGCCGATGGCAACCGCCTCTCGGGCAGCACCCTCATCCCCCCCGCCGACGGCAGCCGCCCTGGCGCGGGTCCCAGCCGGCGTCCTCCTTCCGATCGTCCCTCCGGCACCACCACGCCGCCACCGCCGCGCGCGTACACCCTGCCTCCCAGCGCCTACACCACGCCGCCACCGCGCTCGTCGGAGATCCCTGCGTTCGAGCTGGAGCGCAACGACTACCTCGTCGTCCGCTACGCCGAGCAGCACCGGCTGATGCTCATCACCCGGACGAGCAGGGACTACGACACGCTCGACGATCTGCGCCGCACCTTCGAGCGCGTCCTCCAGACCCTCCAGGGCATCCCCCGCGGCCGCACGTCGCTGCTCATCGACTCACGGCGGGCGCCCCCGCGGAACGACCCGGAGTTCGAGGTCGCGTTCGCCCCGCTCCGGAAGGCCACGATGAGCCACTTCGGCCAGAACGCGCTGCTCATGCAGAGCGCGGTGGGCGTGCTTCAGGTGCAGCGCCATGCGCGCAACGACGGCATCGTCGCCGGCGCGTTCATCAGCGCCTTCGATGCGCTGCTCTACCTCGGCCTGAACCCGGACGAGCGCTTGCTCCAGTTTCTCGCTCCGGCCGAGCCCTGAGCGTCCCCCCAGCGCCGCTCCTTCGCGTTCGACGACGACTTCGCCTTCGGCTGCTACTTTGCCTTCGGCTCGGGGGCCTTCACCATCTCGGCCAGGTCGGGCACCAGCACGATCTCGATCCGCCGGTTCTTCGCCCGGTTCTCGGCCGTGTCGTTGCTCGTCACCGGCGAGAACTCCCCGTAGCCCGCGGCCGACAGCGTCGCCGCCTTCATCCCGCTCTCGACGAGCAGCTTCACCACCTCGACCGCGCGCGCCGTGGACAGCTCCCAGTTCGAGGCGAAGCGCGCCCCTTGCATCTTCACGTTGTCCGTGTGGCCTGCCACCTGGAAGCGACGCCCGCCCATGGTGCTCAGCACCCGCGCCACCTCGACCAGCGCCGCCTTGCCCGCCGGCTTCAGCTCCGTCTTCGCCGAGTCGAACAGCACATCGTTGGACAGCTCGATGATCATCCGGCCGTCGCGGTTCGTGACCCGGAGCTGCCCGGCGTCCACCATCCGCTTCAGCCGCGCCTCCAGCTCGCGGAACTCCGCCGCGCGCGCGTCCGCTGCCGCCTGCTGCCGGGCCAGCTCCTCGAGCTTCCCGCGCGTCTCGGCCAGCGCCGCGGCGAGCGTCCCCCGCTCCCCGGCCAGCTCCTGCACGTTCTTGCCCGCCTTGCGCAGCCGCTCGCTCATCTCGGCGTTGAGCAGCGCTGCCTCGTCCAGCCGGCGGAGGAGATCGGCCTGCACCGTCGCCCCCTCTTGCAGCCGCACCTCCCGCGCCCGCAGCTCCTCATCCCGCGCTTTCAGCTCCTCGTCCCGCGCCTGGAGGTCGGCCGCGGCGCGCGCGAGCTGCGCTTTCTGCCCCTCGATCTCCGTCCCGCGCTGCCGGCTCTCCGTCTGGACGCGCTGGAACTCCTCCATCGCCTTGTCGTAGCGCTCGGCGCTCACGCAACCGGTGGCCAGGAGACCCAGCAAGGGGAGGATGACGGAAACGCGGCGGAGGCAGCTCTTCATGGGGTCTCGCCGACCATGCCATGGATCGCGCCCGGGGGTGGAATTCGACGGTGTCCTTGCCGCCTCGTGCCCACCAGCCGCGCGTGGCCGCGCGTGGCCGTCCGCGGCTGCGCTCGGGATCGTCGCGGTGATCTCCATGACGCACGCCATCCGAGCAGCATGACGCGCGCCGATCGAGCGCCATGTCCTTCCCGCACGCAGCGAGGCCCACCTCGTCCGCTCCGTGCGCCCCCGTTCCCTCCTGCACGGAGCCTGTTAGCCTTGCGGCCGTGAGTCTCCGGAGATCCTGGATCGCCGCCTTCTCTTTGCTGAGCGCAGCCCTGGCTTCGAGCGACGCGGCCGTCGCCTTCCCGCACGTGGTGCGCAGCGGCGAGACCCTCGCCCAGATCGCCGAGCGGGTGTACGGGCGGGTCCAGATGGAACAGGTCCTGGTCGCCGCCAACGGCCTGGATACGGGCAGCGGCGTCCCCATCACCCCGGGCCTGCGCCTGGAGATCCCCGCGGTCGGTCACCGCCGCGTCCGTGGCGGCGAGACCTGGGCGTCCCTCGCCGAGGAGCTGCTCGGCGCCGCCGATCGCAGCGACGTCCTCGCCCTCTCGAACGACTCCATGCCCTGGATCGAGCCCGCCGACGGCCAGGAGATCCTGGTGCCGTACAACCTCCGGTACGTCGTCGGCCAGACGGACACGCTCCTCTCGGTCGCGTACAGGTTCCTGGGCGAACGGGACAAGGCGTGGATGCTCGACAAGTACAACCACCTGAAGCAGAAGCCGCTGCGCCGAGGCACGGTGATCCTGGTCCCCATCACCCAGCTGCCGCTCACCGCCGCCGGCCGTGAGGAAGCGAGCAGCTCGGGCGCCCTGGTGCGGTCGGAGGGCGCAGGCCAGGTGCGCGAAGCGCAGCGGAGGGCCGACGCCGAGATCCCGCTGCTGGTCTCCGACGTGCGCAACGGCCGGTACATCGACGCCGTGGTGCGCGGCAACAAGGTGCTCGGCTTCGGTGAACTGGCGACGCAACAGATCGCCACGGTGCAGCGCCAGCTCGTCGAGGCCTACGTCGCGCTCGATGCTGGCGGCCTTGCGGAGACGGCATGCGGCGCGTGGCGCAAGGCCGACCCCAGGGCCATCCTCGACCCCGTGGAGATCAGCCCGAAGATCCTCCGGGTCTGCACGACACCCGGCGCGATGCCGCCGCCGGACCCCGAGGTGGACGCCTCGCTCGACGCGGGAGCGCCACCGCCGGACGGTGGCCGGTGAGCCCGATGGCCGACGGCATCGAGCCGCGCCGCAGCCGGCTCGCGCCAGGACAGCGGATCGCGGATCGCTACCGGATCGACGCCGTGCTGGGCGAGGGCGCCTCCGGGATCGTCTACCTCGCGAGCGCGGAGCCCCCGCTCAGCGCCGGGGACCGCGACACGCGCGAGGACGTCGTGCCGCCGTTCTCTCCTGACGACGAGAGCGACACCGACGGCGAGGCGCTCACCGTGCGCGCGAGCGGGGACGGCGCCGCGACGCTGCGCACGCGCGACAGCGACGTCGCGCGCAGCAGCGGCAGCGGCAGCGGCAGCGGCAGTGGCAGCGGCAGTGGCACCGACGGCCAGGTCGTCGCCGAGCGCGTGGCGCTCAAGATCATCCACCGTCACCTCTGCGGCAACCGGCAGGTCCACAAGCGCTTCCACCGCGAAGCCACCATCCTGAAGCGCCTGGACGGCCCGCACCTCGTCCGCCTGCTCGACTTCGTGGAGCACGACGGCCTGCTGATGATCGCGCTGGAGCACGTCGAGGGCCCCTCCCTGGAGGCGCTGCTCTCGCGTGAGGGGCCGCTCGACCCGACGCGCGCAGTGGAGCTCGCACTCCAGATCTGCGCCGCCCTCGCCTCCGCGCACGCCTCTGGCGTCATCCATCGGGATCTCAAGCCGGGCAACGTGCTGCTCAAGCCCCCCGCGGACGGCGATCCCGCCGCTCCGCCGCAGGTGAAGGTGGTGGACTTCGGTCTGGCCAAGGTGATGCAGGGCGAGCAGATGACCACCGGCCTCACCGAGCAGGACATGATCTTCGGCACGCCCGAGTACATGGCGCCCGAGCAGGTCCGCGGCGACGAGGTCGATCTGCGCTGCGACGTCTATGCGCTCGGCTGCATCCTCTACGAGATGACGGTGGGCCGGCCGCCTTTCCCGCGCCGTACGGCCATCGCCGCCATGACGGCGCACCTCGGCGACGAGGTCCCCCCGCCCCGCTCGGCGCGCGCCGACGGCGCCATCTCGTCCGTCCTCGAAGCGGTGATCCTGCGCGCCCTCGCCAAGCGCCCCGAGGACCGTTATCCGAGCGCGCAGGCGTTCGGGGAGGCGCTCGCGGCCTGCCACAGCGCAAACCGTGTGGTGGCGACCCCTGGCCTTTCGACCGTCAACGACATGCGCCGCAGCGCGCTCGAACACTCGGTGACCATCAACGACATGCGGCGCAGCGCGCTCGAACACTCGGCCACCGTGCCGGGCGAGGCTCCCTCCGGCTCGACGCTCCTCTCCGCTGGCTCCCCCGCGAACTTCTCCGAGACGTTGCCCGTCGACTCCGCACCGCCTGGCGGCAAGCCCGCGCCCCGGCCCCTTCCCGTCGTGAGCGTGGCTCCCACCGTTTCGAAGCGTCGCCTCAGCGACACGACGCTGTGGCTGCTGATCGCCGTCGTGTTCGCCGCGCTCGGCATCGCCATCGGGACGCTGGTGGGGAGGCTCTGAGCCGCGCCCCAGCTCGTCGCGCGCAACGCTTCGGCTCCCCTCGACCCCCACCGAGCGCCTCTCCTCCAGGTCGTCGCGTTCTCTTCGAGGAAGCCAGCGTGCTCCAGGCGGAGATCACCGCATCACCTCTAGGACGACGATGACGTCCTCCATGACATCGCCATCGTCCCCCAGGACGTCACACCACATCCCGCAGGATGACGCGCTCCTCCTCCAGGACGTCGTCGTCGTCCTCCAGGGCGTCACACCACATCCCGCAGGATGACGCCGTCGTCCTCCAGGAGGTCGCTGTCGTCCTCGGGGATGAGACCTCATCTCCCGCAGGATGACGCCGTCGTCCTCCAGGACGTCGCTGTCGTCCTCGGGGATGGAACCTCATCACCCGCAGGATGACGCCGTCGTCCTCCAGGACGTCACCCCCATCTCCTCCAGGACGTCACCCCCATCTCCTCCAGGACGTCACCCCCATCTCCTCCAGGAGGTCGAGTTACCGTGAGAACGGTCGAGCGCACCGGAAATGGCGGCTCTCTGGCGTCCCGCTGCCACCTGACGGACGCCCAGACCACCAGCGGGAGAGCACAGCCGTCTGGTCGGACGGAGGGAAATCCCTGACAATCACGCTCCCGCCCATGTACCCGCTCAGGCCCCGCAGCCGTTCGCCGTTCCACCTGGCGCTTCCACTCGCGACGGCGGTCACGGCCGCCGCCGTGTTCCTCTCCCCCGGCGAGGCCGCGGCATACGACGTGCTCGCAGAGCCATGCGCGGACGAGCCGCTCACGTGCAAGACCGGCCGGCTGCACTTCGAGAAGATCAACGCGCTGCCCATCGAGTTCAACTTCGACACGGGGTGGGTCCCGCAAGGCTCGCCGCTCCAGGTGCACCTCTGGGCTGCGGTCTACGCCAATACGGCCGTGAGCCTCCGCGGCGCGCTGGACACGGCGTGGCCGGAGGTCTTCCACCTGACCGCGCCAGGGACGCGCGCAGGCAGCGCGTTCAGTTACCACTACGGGCTCGACGTCGGAGCGCAGGGCGCGATCAACATCTCGGTCCTCGGGCAGACGTTCACCTGGGTCGGCAACTTGCCGTACGTGCCCCAGATCGACTTCGCGGTGCAGGCCGACACGACGTTCGATGGCTGGGGGTGGGATCCGGGCGTCGGGCTGTCGAGCACCACCAACCCGGTGCGGCTGGCAAAGGTCTCCATCGGCAGCATCGTCGGTGGTTCGATCCCGGGCATCGATGGTGGCTTCGAGCTGGATGTGGCCATGGAGGTCGCGTCTCGTTACCAGACCCACAGCATCGTGGTCGCCGAGGCCGACGGACCGACCGTGGCCGGCGGCGAGCTGACGTACGACGGCGACGCGACGAGCACCACGTACCCGGGCGGGCCTGCGATCGAGCTGGATGTGCATCCCGAAGGGACGGTGAAGTACGACGGGACGCTCCACCTGATCCCCGCGTTCTACGTGGAGCTGCTCGGTCAGACGTGGTCGATCCCCATCGTCGACATCCCCATCGGGTTCCCGATCACCGAGGACGACTGGATCTTCGACACGAAGCGGGTGCGGGTGCCGTTGCCCGATCTCGTGCTCTCGGAGACGGAGATCAACTTCGGCAACGTGGAGGTGGGGCAGAAGAACCTGGAGCCGTTCCCGCTCTACAACGCGGGCGAGGCGCTGGTGGCGGCGACCGTGGTCACCGACGATCCGACGAACTTCGAGGTCTTCGATCCCACGGTGCAGATCGAGCCGGGGATCACGGTCGACTCGGCGGTCCGCTTCGTGCCGAAGAAGAACGGGGAGTTCGTGGCGAAGGTCCTCGTGGGCTCGAACGATCCCGACGCGCCCTTGCAGATCGTGACGGTGCGCGGCGTGGGCTACGGCGGCCCCGAGGACGAGGTCGTCGGGGGCGTGGACGTGCCCGCCATCGCCGAGGATGCTGGCTGCGATTGCCGCACGGCGGGCGGGGGCTCGGAGGGACGGCGTGAGGGGGGCCTTGCCGCCGTCGCAGGGCTGGCGCTGCTCGCGGCGCGACGGAGGCGGGTCCGCTGAGCGAGGAGTCGATGCTGGCGGACACGCTTCAGGACCCACGCGCCGAGGGGGCCACCGAAGCGCCGCTCCGCAAGACGCGGGGAGACGCGGAGACGCTGCCGGACACGCTCGACGCGCCGCCCGAAGACGCGGCGCCCGTATCCCGGGGGGGCACGACGCGGTGGACGGCGGCGCGGCTGCCGGAGGTGGATCCGAAGCGCTACGTGGTCAGCGGCATGGTCGCGCGCGGTGGGCTCGGCCGGGTGATGCGCGCCGAGGACGTGCACATGGGCCGTCTGGTCGCGCTGAAGGAGCTGATCGATCGCGGTGGCGACGCCGAGGACCGCTTCGTGCGGGAGGCGCTGCTCACCTCGCGGCTCCAGCACCCCTCCATCGTGCCGGTCTACGAGGCGGGGCGCTGGCCGACGGGAGCGCCGTTCTATGCGATGAAGCTGGTCGCGGGGCGCTCGCTCGCCGAGGTCATCGAGGAACCACGCGGGCTCGATGAGCGGCTGCCGCTCGTGCCCCACGTGCTCGCCGTCGCCCAGGCGATGGCCTACGCGCACGCCGAGCGGATCATCCACCGCGACCTGAAGCCCGCCAACGTGCTGGTCGGCGACTTCGGCGAGACGGTGGTCATCGACTGGGGGCTCGCCAAGGAGCTGCCACCGGACCGGTCCGAGGTGCGCACGTCGGTCGCGCCCACGGACGAGATGGATTCCGAGGAGTGGGCACGGGATGCGCTCACCGTCGTGGGCACGGTGGTGGGGACGCCGGCATACATGCCACCGGAGCAGGCTGCGGGAGGCGCCGTCGACGAGCGGGCGGACGTGTATGCGGTCGGCGCGATGCTCTACCACCTGCTCTCGGGCGCGCCGCCGTACGAGGGCACGGCGAGGAAGGTGGTGAACCAGGTGCTCCAGCAGCCGCCACCGTTGCTCGCGGAGCGGGCGCAAGGGGTGCCGGAGGATCTGCTGGCCATCGTCGGCAAGGCGATGGCGCGGCGGCCGGAGGAGCGATACCCGTCGGCGCGGGAGCTCGCCGACGATCTGGGGCGGTTCCACGCCGGTCAGCTCGTGGGGGCACACCGCTACTCCAGGCGGGAGCTCGCGCTCCGCTTCGCGCGGCGTCATCGCGCGGCGCTGTCGGTCGCGGCGGCGGCGGCGCTCGTGCTCGGCTCGGGGGGGACCTACGGTGTGCTCGGTGTGATGCACGCGCGTGATCGGGAGGCCGAGGAGCGGGTGATGGCCGAGCGCGCGCGGGAGCAGGCGGAGCAAGCGAGGAAGGCCGCCGTCGATCGCGCCGATCAGCTCTTGCTCGTCGAGGCACGCACGGCGCTGGAGCGCGATCCCAACGAGACGCTGGTCCGGCTGGCCAGCCTGTCGTCGTCGTTCGAGGCATGGGACACGGTGCGCGCGCTCGCCGTCGACGCCGAGGGGCGCGGGATCGCGCGGATGCTGCGTGGTCACCGGAAGCTCGTGAGCACGGTGGTCTACGCGCCCGACGGCAAGACGCTGTACAGCGCGAGCGACGATCGGACGGTGCGGGCGTGGGATCTCGTGGGCGGCAAGCACCGTGAGCTGGTCACCCACGGCGACGAGGTCTGGCGGCTGAGCGTGTCACCCGACGGGCGGAGGATCGCGACGGCCAGCAAGGACCAGGAGGTGCGGGTGGTCGACGTGGCGACCGGCGCGGCCACCACCTTGAAAGGTCACACGGGCTCCGTGAATGGGGCGGTGTTCACGCCCGACGGGCAGTCGCTGTTCAGCTTCGCGGGAGACGCCACCGTGCGCAGATGGGATCTCGCGACCGGGATGGCGCGTGTCCTGTGTGCGGACAGCGGCGCTTGCACGAAGGTCGTGGTGTCACAGGATCGGCGGAGCGCGGTGGTCGCGGACCTCGCGGGGAAGCTTGCGCTGCTCGACCTGGAGACGGGCGCGCTGAAGCGCCCTCCCCTGCCGGTGAAGGTACTCCCGGACATCGTGCGGCTCATGGGTTTCATGCCGATGGATCTGATGCGCGACGGGCGCAGGATCGCGGCGGGCGACGAGGACGGGCGGCTGTGGGTCTGGGAACCGGGGACGGGGACGCTCCGCAGCTACGCGGATCACGAGGCGCCGCTGTTCCGGGTGCGCTTCTCTCCCGACGGGCAGTGGCTCGCCTCGGCCGACGAGAGCGGGGTGGTGCGCTTGCGCCACCTGGAGCGCGGCACCATGCGGGTGGCGCGTGGCCACGAGGGTCCAGTCTACGAACTCGTGTTCTCCCCCGATGGGCGCTGGCTGGCCAGCGGCGGCGCGGATCACAGCGCGCGGCTCTGGGACGTGGAAACGGATCAGCGGCGGGTGCTGCACGGGGCGCGGGACGTGCTGCTCACGCTGGCGTTCTCGCCGGACGGTCGCTCGCTCGCGGCGTCGGGGGTGGACGGGGTGGTGCGCATCTTCCGGGTCGATGCCGGGTCGAGCCGGATCCTCGGACGTCACGAGGGGCCGGCGCTCACGCTGGGGCTCGACGCGCGGGAGGGACGCGCGCCGCGGGCGGTGACCGGAGGGGCGGATGGTCAGGTCCTCCTCTGGAGCGTGGATGAGGGGTCCGCGCGCGCGCTCTCTGGGCACCGAGGCAAGGTGCGGCAGGTGGCGTTCTCGCCGGATGGAGCGAGCATCGTGTCCTCCGGGGAGGATCGCGTCGTGCGCATCCAGGACACCGAAGGCCGGACGCTGCACGAGGTCGAGAGCAAGCTGAGCGACACGGAGGGAGCCGCTCCGGATTTCGCGTTCTCGGTTGACGGGTCGCGGCTCGCCGTGGCCGGCGATGCGCCTCGGTTCCTTCACCTGAGCACGGGCGACTCGAAGGCGCTGCGGGGGTTCGAGCGCGAGCTGCGCGCGATCGACGTCTCCGCCGATGGGGAGGAGATCGCCGCGACGGATGCGGCCCACATCGTGCGCGTCTGGGGAGCTGCGTCCGATGCGCCGCCTCGGGTTCTCGGTGCGCACACGGGGGAAGCCGTGTCGATCGCGTTCTCGCCCATGGGGGGCCTCATCGCCTCCGGGGGACACGATCACCAGCTCGATCTCTGGACGCTCGGGAGCAGCGAGCGCCGGTCGATCCAGCCAGGTGGGCTGTGGGTGGGCGCGCTCGAGTTCGCGCGCGGTGGCGAGCTGCTCCTGGGGCTCACCGGGCTGGCGACGATCCTGGTGTGGGACGTGAAGGCGGGCTCTCTCCGCCATGAGCTGCGTGGCCACGCGGGTGTGGTGACGAACACGCACGCATCCGCCGATGGGAACACGGTGGTCTCCACGAGCGTCGACGGCACGGTCCGCGTCTGGGATCTGGCCACCCGCCGGGCTCAGATCCTGCGCGGTCACGCGGGGACGGTCCACGACGCGAGGATCCTGCCCGATGGGCGCGGCTTCGTCTCGGTGGGCCAGGACGGCACCGTGCGCCTGTGGCGGGACGCACTGCCGCGTGATCCGGTGGGACTGCGTGCGTGGATCGCCGCCACGGTGACGTCGGCCGGGCTGGCCGGCGCCGACCGGCGAGAGGACGACGCCGAGCCCTGAGGTGACGCCAAGCCCCGAGGTGACGACGCGAGGGGGCGAGCACGTCGCGAGAGGGCGCTGGTGAGCGGGGATGAAATTGATGACAATCCCCCCCGCGTTCATGGCCTCGCTTCCTCCTGGCTGCGCTCGTTCGTGGCCCTCTCCCGCTCCTCTGGTAGCCCCTGCCACGCTCGCCCTCTCCGCTGTGCGGCGGGGGCGGGGTCGCTGAGCGCGTCAGGCCATGCAGGCGGACACGATCCGCTCGAGCCCGGACTCGGCATCGCTGTCGTCCACGAAGGAGACGCAGTGGACGTCGGCCCTCCTGTCGGAGGTGGATCCGGCGCGCTACGTGGTGTCGGGCCAGATCGCGCAGGGTGGACTCGGCCGGGTGATGCGCGCCGAGGACGTGCGCATGGGCCGCATGGTGGCGCTGAAGGAGCTGATCGATCGGGAGCAGGAGGCCGAGGACCGCTTCGTGCGAGAGGCGCTGCTCACCTCGCGCCTCCAGCACCCCTCCATCGTGCCGGTCTACGAGGCAGGTCGATGGCCGACGGGAGCGCCCTTCTACGCGATGAAGCTGGTCTCGGGTCGCTCCCTCGCGGAGGTGATCAAGGAGCCGCGCGGGCTCGATGAGCGGCTACCGCTCGTGACCCACGTGCTCGCCGTCGCCCAGGCGATGGCCTACGCGCACGCCGAGCGGATCATCCACCGCGACCTGAAGCCCGCCAACGTGCTGGTCGGCGACTTCGGCGAGACGGTGGTCATCGATTGGGGCCTCGCCAAGGAGCTGTCCGCGGCGCCCGGTGAGGCGTCGGCGTCGGCCTCGCCGTCGGACGCGGCCCCTCCGGAAGAGCAAGCGACGGCAGCGCTCACGGTGGTGGGCACGGTGGTGGGAACGCCCGCGTACATGCCGCCGGAGCAGGCTGCGGGAGGCGCCGTCGACGAGCGCGCCGACGTGTACGCGATCGGCGCGATGCTCTACCACCTGCTCGCAGGCGCGCCGCCGTACGAGGGTACGGCGAGGAAGGTGGTGAGCGAGGTGCTCCAGCGGCCCCCACCGCCGCTCGCCGGGCGGACGCCGGGGGTACCGGAGGATCTACTGGCGATCGTGGGCAAGGCGATGGCCCGGCGTCCGGAGGCGAGATACCCATCGGCGCGCGAACTCGCGGACGATCTGGGGCGCTTCCATGCCGGCCAGCTCGTGGGGGCTCACCGCTATTCCATGCGAGAGCTCGCGCTCCGCTTCGCGCGCCGTCACCGGGGGACGCTGTCGGTCGCCGCCGCCGCGCTGTTCGTGCTGCTCGCGGGAGGGACCTACGGGCTCGTGCGGGTGATGCACGCGCGGGATCACGCCGCCGAGGAGCAGGCGCGGGCCGAGCAGGCGCTGGTGCTCGTCGAGGAGGCGCGCAAGGCCGCCGTCGACCGCGCCGATCAGCTCTTGCTCGTGCAGGCGCGCACGGCGCTGGATCGTGATCCGAACGAGTCGCTGACCTGGCTGCAGAGCCTCTCGCCGGGCTTCACGGAGTGGAGCGCGGTGAGGACGCTCGCCGCCGACGCTCGAGGCCGCGGGGTGGCGCGGGTGCTGCGCGGTCACCGGATGTACATCAACAGCATGGTCTTCGCCCCCGACGGGCGGACTCTGTACACGGCCAGCGACGACCGCACCGTCCGGCTGTGGGATCTGGAGCGAGGTCAGCATCGGGTGCTGACGACCCACAGCGACGAGGCGTGGGGGGTGCGGGTGTCCAGCTCGGGCCGCTACGTGGTCACGACCAGTCTGGACCGGCAGATCCGCGTCCACGATCTGGAGCAGGGCACCGTGAAGGCGCTGCTCGGGCACACGGAGGCGGTCGTCGACGCGGTCTTCACGCCGGACGAGGGGGCGCTGCTCAGCTACGGCGACGACGGCACGGTGCGGTGGTGGGATGCGAAAACGGGCGAGGGGCGAACCCTGTGCGACGACGCCGAGCTCTGTGTGAAGGCCTATTTCACGAGGGATCGGCGGTACGGGGTCAGCGCAGGCCTGGGGGGGAAGACCGGCCCCGAGGTGGTGTCGCGCAGGGGTCCCGGTGCGGTGGCGTGGCTCGACGTCGGCGCGGGGACCGTCCGGCGCGCTCCGGCCGCGGTGAGCGTCCATGCCGACATCGTGCGGCTCCTGGGGATCCTTCCCATCGACATCCAGCACGATGGCCAGCGCATCGCTGCCGGAGGCGGCGACGGGATCGTCCGACTCTGGGAGCCTGCGACAGGACGGGTCCAGGAGCTCGTCGGTCACGACGCGCCCGTCGCTCGGATGCTGTTCGCATCCGATGGGCGACGGCTGGCTTCGGCGGACGTGGACGGGACGGTGCGGCTCTGGGATCTCGCGACGGGGACGTCGCGCGTGGCACGGGGGCACGAGGGGCTCGTCACGCGACTCATGTTCTCGCCCGATGGACGGTGGCTGGCGAGCGCGGGCAGTGACTGGACGACGCGCCTCTGGGATCTGGAGACCGATCAACGGCGAACGCTGTCGGGCGCTCGCGATACCGTGTTCGCCCTGGATTTCTCGCCCGACAGCCGCGCTCTGGCCGCGGCGAGCTTCGACGGGGTGGTACGGCTCTTCCGGGTGGACGCGGGGCTGAGTCAGGTGTTCGGGCGCCATGCGGCACCGGCGCTCGCCCTGGAGATCGACGCGCAGTCCCGCCGCGTGGCGACGGGCGACGCGAGGGGCGAGGTCCACGTGCGGGCGCTCGATACGGGCGAGCAACGGGTTTTTCAGGGGTCTGCAGAGCATCGGGTGCTCCGGGTCGCGTTCACGGCCGACGGGACCTACCTGGTGTCGTCGGGCGATGATGGGATGGTGCGCGTCTGGGACAGGGAGGGGCGCGCGCGGCACCAGCACCGGCCGGGAGGGTCGGCCCATCCTCTGTTCGCGTTGTCACCCGATGGGACACGGCTCGCCGTGGCTGGCGCGGCGGTCCACATCGTCCGCCTCGCCGACGGGACGTCGCGGGCGCTGCAAAGCGTCACGAGCGACGTGGAGTGGATCGCCTTCTCTCCCGATGGACGTCGACTCGGGACGACGCACGCGGACGGGTCAGTACGGCTCTGGGATCCGGACGGGGAGGAGGTCCGGGTCCTCGGGGGGCACGATCGGTGGGGGACGGGACTCGTGTTCTCGCCAGCGGGTGGCCTGCTCGCGACGGGCGGGTTCGATCATCTGCTGCGGCTCTGGGATCTCGGCGGTGCGCCCCCTCGAAGCATCGAGACGGGTGGGGCGTGGGCCGCGCACCTGGAGTTCACGCGTGATGGCCGGCTCCTCTTCGGTCTGAACGGCCTGGCGAACGCTCAGGTGTGGGACGTGGAACGCGGCGCGCTGACGCAAGAGCTGCGCGGTCACGCCGGGAGGGTCCTGAGTCTCCACCCCGCGCCCGACGGTCGAACGGCGATCTCCACAGGCGAGGACGGGACGGTGCGTGTGTGGGATCTGGTGACGTCGCAGTCCATGGTGCTGCGCGGTCACGCGGGGAAGGTGTACGACGCACGTGTCCTGCCCGAAGGGCGTGGGTTCGTGTCGGTGGGCGAGGATGGGACGGTGCGTCTGTGGCCTGACGATCTACCGCGCGATCCAGAGGGGTTGCGTGCGTGGATCACGGGCGCGGTTCAAGCCGCCGGTCCGTGAGGCCCAGACGAGCGCAGGGGAGCAGCGGGCGCTCGAGGGGGTGAGGCGTGGCAACGAGCGAGAGATGCGCAAGTCGAGCAAAAGGCGCGCGACAGGCGTTATTGGAGACACGAGGTGATCACGCCGCGGCGCGGTTGACGTTTCGACGCAGGTGCGGTGTTAAGTCAGCCGGGGCGTCATGAGGTCATCGGTGCGAGAGAGCCCAGCCGTGAGCGTCGCGTCGAAGGCTCACGAGATCGCGAGAGGGACGCTGCTGGCCGGTAAATACCGGATCGAGAGCGAACTCGGCCGCGGGGGCATGGGGGTGGTGCTCGCCGCCGAGCACGTGGAGCTCGGGGGGCGGGTCGCGCTGAAGCTGATGCTGCCGGCGGCGCTGGAGCGCCCGGGTGCCGACGCACGTTTTCTGCGTGAGGCGCGCGCGGCGGTGAGGATCAAAGGCGATCACGTCGCGCGTGTGCTCGATGTGGGGCGGCTCGATTCGGGTGAGCCCTACATCGTGATGGAGCATCTGGAGGGTGAAGACCTGGGGTCGCTGCTGCGCCGAGAGGGCGCTTTCTCCGCCGAGATGGCAGCGGACTACGTGCTGCAGGCCTGCGAGGCGATCGCGGAGGCGCACGCGCTGGGGATCGTGCACCGCGATCTGAAGCCGTCGAACCTGTTCCTGACGCGGCGCCCCGACGGCTCACCGTTCGTGAAGGTGCTCGACTTCGGGATCTCGAAGGTGCTGGAACCCGATAGCGGGGTGACGAGCGCGGAGGAGCTGGTCGTCACGCACCCGCGGCAGATGCTCGGGTCGCCGCTCTACATGGCGCCCGAGCAGCTCACGTCGGCGCGCAGCGTGGTGCCCGCGAGCGACATCTGGTCGCTCGGCGCGATCCTGTTCGAGCTGTGCTCCGGAGCGCCGCCGTTCGCCGGGGCGACCCTCGGGGAGCTGCGGCGTCAGATCCTGTTCGAGGACGCGCCGGCCCTCCGGGGGCTACGGCCGGATCTGCCGCGGCGGCTGGAGACGATCGTGCAGCGGTGTCTGGAGAAGGACCCCGCGCGACGCTTCGAGGATGTCGCCGCATTCGCCGAGGCGCTGGCGGAACTCGGCTCGGAGCGCGCCCGGGACACGGCAGGGCGCGTGCGGGGAATCCTCCTTCACGCTGGAGCGGAGGAGGCGCTCTCGGGGAGGCGCCGACCGACGGGGCGTCAGGGCCGCGTTCGCTGGGCGCTTTTCGGAAGTGCGGCCGTGCTCGTCGGAGGGATCGTGGTCGGGGTGCGCTTCGGAGACCGGGGCCCGTTGGGGGCGCAGGGGGCGCTCACGCCAGACCCGGAAACGCCGCCTGGCACCGGGGAGAACATGAAGCCTCACGGGCACGCCCCCTCCCCCGGCGACGCGGCAGATTTGAACCCGATGCCCGCCTCGGAAGGCTCGGAGCCTTCAGCCCCCTCTGCGCCTTCGGCAGCAATGGCGGCGGCCCTCACGGCAGAGGTGCGACCCCTGGGGCCCTCGGCATCTCCAGCGGCGCGAGCGTCGGCCTCATGGCGGCGTGCCCCCCAGCCAACGCCGACCGGGACGTCGACCACGACGTCATCGTCTCGACCTGCGTCGGCGCCTCCGGCCGCGTCGTCTTCCGTGCCGTTCCTGTACAGTGCCCCCCCGCTCAAGTGATCTCCGTGAAGCTGCACCGCTGCGTCGCCCTGGTCCTCGTCGTCCTCTTCACGCCGGCTGGAGCTGCGGCGCAGCCGGCTCCGAGCGCAGCAGGCTCGGGAGCGGAGGAGCCTGGCGCGGCGAAGTCCGACGAAGCAGAGGGGGCCAGAGCCGCCTCTCTCAGGTCGGAGAACAGGGCGCCAGATCCGTCGAAATCGGCCTACGACGCGGCGCGGGTGCTGTACGAGGACGGGGACTACGTTGGCGCGCTGGTCTCATTCCAGCGCGCGTACGATCTCTCGGGGAACGCCAACACCCTCTGGAACATGGCGCTCTGCGAGAAGAACCTGAGGCACTACGCGCGCGCGATCCGCTTGCTGGAGCGCTACCAGGTGGAGCGCGGAGAGCAGCTCACCGACGAGGACCGGCAGGGCGCGCTCTACCTGATCACCACCATGCGGGCGTTCGTGAGCACGATGAAGCTGATCGTGAACGAGCGCGACGCGACCATCCACGTGGACGACGAGTCGGTGGGGGTGACGCCACTGAACCGGCCGCTGCTGGTGGACATGGGGTTCCGGCGGATCCGGGTGACGAAGAAGGGGTTCTTGCCCTTCGACGAGCGGCATCAGGTGGTCGGGGGGGTCGTTTTCGATCTGAAGGTGAAGCTCGAAGCCGAGGTGCACGAGGGCCGCCTGGAGGTGACGGCGGGGGCCAACGATCTGATCGCGATCGATGGTCGGGTGGTCGGGCAGGGGCGGTACGCGGGGACGCTGCAGAGTGGAGGTCACACGCTGCGGGTGACGGGCGCCGGGATGCAGCCGTACCAGTCGGAGGTGGTGATCCAGGACGACAAGGTGCGGCTGATCCAGGTGACGTTGCATCCCGCGGCACGCACGGGTCTGCCGGCGTGGCTGCTGGTCGCCGGGGGTGCTGCGCTGGCCGCCGGGGTGGGCTTCACGGCGGGCTACCTGCTCTTCCAGGCGGGTCAAGCGGACGCGCCGACGCAGGGGAACCTACCGCCGTACTCGATCGTGATCCGGTGAGCGGTGGTCCGCAGGGACCACGGGACAGCGACGAGATGTTCGAGGGGGCCGTCCGGGAGGTGTAATGCCCTCGGCGTTGGTGCGTCAGCAGGGGCAAGGAGGACGATGGGAGCGCCGCCGTAGGGGCGGGCATCGTCATCGGTCACCTCCCCGGATGGAGAGCATCATGAGCAAGACCCAGCATCAGGCATCGAACGCTTCCTCTTGTGGCTGCAAGGCCGGTTGCGGTGAGACCGACCGCACCCCGGTCGAGGTCGTCGAGAGGGCGCCCGCAACGTGCCCCTGCGGTCCGAGCTGCCCGTGCGGTGCAGGCTGCGCGTGCCCGGAAGGGTCGTGCTGCGGCGGCTGAGGCGAATGGAAGAGAGCAGGGCGTCTCGCAGGGAGCTGGCTGTCTCCGCTGCGAGGCGTCATGTTTCGTGACGAGACGAGGAGAAGGAGCATGTCGGAAGTCGCGTCCACGGAGCCGTCGGTGTCCCTCGAGGGCGAGGAGGGGCCGAGCACGGGGCTCACGCCGGAGGCGATGCAGCTTCTGGTCGAAAACCACGCGCGGTTCCTGACGTTCCTGGAGCGGCGGGTGGAGCGGCGCGAGGTGGCGGAGGAGATCCTGCAAGAGGCGTTCGTGCGAGGGATCGCGCGCGGTGGGACGCTCCGGTCCGGGGAGTCGGCGACGGCCTGGTTCTACCGGTTGCTGCGCAACGCGCTGGTGGATCACTTCCGTCGGCGCGGGGCGGAGCGGCGGGCGCTCGACACGCTCGCGGAGGAGCCGGAGCCGGTGGAAGCGGCGCCGGACGCGGAGCTGCTCGGGGTGGTGTGCGCCTGCGTGGGGTCGCTGGTGGGGACGCTGAAAGAGAGCTACGCGGAGGCCCTGCAGCGGGTCGACGTGGAAGGGATGAGTGTGCAGGTCTACGCGAAGGAGGCCGGGATCACGCCGAACAACGCCGGTGTGCGCCTGCACCGGGCGCGTGAGGCGCTGCGCAAGCAGGTCGTGCAGTGCTGCGGGGCGTGTGCGACCGAGGGCTGCCGTGACTGCCACTGTGATCACGGGGCCTCGGGCGGCTGAGCTGGCGTGCACGGGCCGACGCGCGGTCAGCGCGGTCGGGATGGGCGGAGGTCGCGCCGTTACCGTGGACCGGTGGCCGAGGCCGTGACGATGGCGCGGACGATCTCGGTGGCGTCGGCATCGGTGGTGGCCTGGAGGAAGCGGCCCCCACGCCCCGTGATCTCGCGATCCCAGGTGGTGGCGATGTCGGCGAGCCGCTTCTTGTATTCGGCGCGGACGGCCTCGATGTCGGCTTCGACGACGGCGTCGCCTTCGACGGCGCGCAAGCGGACATGGCCCTGGAAATCGAGGGTCGCCTCCGCGGGGTCGAGGACCTGGACGACGACGAGCACTCGTCCGCCCGTGGCGAGGGCACTGAAGGCGGACAGGGTGCGCGGGGGGAGGTCGAGCAGGTCGGAGAAGAGGACGATGACCGCCCCGCGGCGCGCCTTGCGGGCGACGGGGGCGAGGGCACGCTCGACGGCGGCGTCGTTTCCACTGAGGTCCAGGGCACCGGCAGCAGACTCGAGGGCGCCGAGCACGCGGTCGTAGCCCTCACGGCCCGCGACCGCGGGGAGATCCCGGGTGGCGTCGCCACCGAGCCACGCTAGGCCGACGGGATCGCCCGAGGCGACGGCCACGCGCGCGGTCGCCGCGGCCAGGAGCGCGGCATAGGCGAGCTTGGCGCCGGGCGCCTTGGGGCCTCGCCACGCCATGGACGCGCTGGCGTCGACGCAGAGCCAGACGGCGCGATCGGTCTCGGTCTCGAACTCGCGGACCATGAGGCGATCGTGGCGAAGCAAGGCGCGCCGATCGAAGAAGCGCAGGTCATCCCCGGGCACATAGGGACGCTGTCCGCCGAACTCGACGCCAGCGCCCTTGCGGACGCTGCGGTGCATGCCGGCGAAGACACCGTCGGCGACGATGCGCGCGCGGATCCGCAAGGGGGCGAGAGAGCCCCAGTCGATGGGGAACTTGGCGCGGCTCCGCCCGGCGCTGGAGCTCACGGGTCGGCCCTCAGGAAGGAGGGCGGCGTCGGCGCGCAGAGGCGAGGCACGAGAGGTATCCTCCGCACAGCGACGGAGGCGTCAAGCGGTTCGGGGGAAGGAGCGTACGGTTCAGGCTGCCGGGAGGTGACGTACGTCGAGCGGGCGCTCACCTGGACAGGCGTGAGGAGCGGGACGGGACGGCCTCGCTCAAGGCGGAGGCAATGGCCGCCTGGAGCGTTCCATGGGTGACGATGCCTTGAAGATCGAGGCCGAGGTTGACCAGGGTCTGGGCGACGGCGGGGCGAAGGCCGGTGAGCATCGTCTGCGCGCCGAGCAGGCGCAGCGCGCGTGCGGTGTTCACGACCGCGCAGGCGACCTGGGTGTCGATCTCCACGAGGCCGGTCACGTCGAGGATGACCACGCTGGTCTGACGCGCCTGGACCCCTTCCAGGGCCCCCGACATGACCCGGTTGGCCCGGTCGGGATCCATCTGGCCGATGAGTGGCATGACCGTCACGCGATCGGTGATGGGGATGAGGGGTGTGGAGATGGAATCGAGGGTGCTGCGCAGCCGCTCGTGCTGGATCCGCAGCTCTGCTTCGAGGGCCTGGGTCTCCTCCAGCGCTCGTTCGAGCTGGAGCTTCGACTCCTGAAGCAACGTGATGTCGTGGGCCGCACAGTAGATGAGTCGCTCGGAAGGAGCGGCGTCCATGTCCGCGCTCGCGGTCCAGGAGAGCCAGCGGTAGGAGCCGTCCCGGTGACGGTAGCGGTTCTCGAAGTGGATCGTGGGCTGCCCCTCGAGCAGCTTCGATGCCTCGGCGAGCGTGGCTTCCCGGTCGTCGGGATGAACGAAGTCGATGAAGGGCGTGCGGCGTAGCTCGTCGAGACTCCAGTCGAGCAGGTCGATCCAGGCGGGGTTGAGCTCCTTGAAGTATCCCTCGGCGGTGATGGTGACCAGGAGCCCCATCGACAGGTCGAACAGCTTCTCGTGCGTCGAACTCATGCGTCTCCGGTGGGCCCCCCCTCGCGCTCGTGCCAGTGGAGCGCATGGTTGCGCGAACCCTCCAGGTGCTGTCAAGACGACGCCGTGAGGGGTGGGGATGAACCGCCATCACCCCCGCGAGCCGGGATACACTGCCGCGCGCATGTCCACCACTTCCTCATCTGCAGCTGCTCCGGACGCCGTCGGAGAGAGCCCTCCGAAGTTCAAGTTCCTCCCGCCGATCGGATCGCCCGGGTACTACCTGCTGCTGGCGGCCGTGGCGATCTTCATCCTCGGGCCGCTGGGCGGCATCGCCGCGGCGTACATGAACTTCAGCCTCGGCTTCTTCGTCGGGGGTCAGGTGCTCGCGGGCATCCTCGGTAGCGCTGTCACCTACGGCTATGGACCGGAAGGCAAGCACGGCGCGAACTACATGCAGACGATGGCCGCGTCGGTGGCCTCGCTGTCGGCGATGGCGGTGCTGATCCAGGCGATGGTCTGGATGAAGATGCCCATGCCGCCCGTGGGGCCGCTGGTGCTGTTCTTCTGCTGCATCGGGATGTTCGGGGTGGGACTCGGGATGCTGTACACGCCGATCCTCGTCGATCGGCTGAAGCTGGAGTACCCGTCGGGACATGCGGTCGCCAACATCCTGCGGGCGCTGACGGACAAGCGGCTGCTCAAGAAGTCCATCGGTCAGCTCAGCAGCGGCGTCGGCCTGGGGGCGGCGTTCGCTTTCCTGGTGGAGAAGGTCAAGTTCTTCGGAGCGACGGGGATCAGCGGTTCGACGATCGGGGCCGGGATGGTGGTCGGCTCGCGCATCGCAGGGGCGGGCTTGACGATGGGCCTCGTGGGCTGGGCGATCACGCCCTACCTGGTGTCGATCGGGTGGCTCCAGGAGGGTGAGCCGTTCCGGAAGATCGGGTTCCTGATCGCGCTGGCGATGATCCTGGGCGCCGCGATCGTGGACCTGAGCTTGATCGGCGTCGAGGCGGTGCGCCGGCTGCGTACCGCCGCCGCGGAGCAGGCTGCTCAGCCCGAAGAACCCGCCTGGAAGCAGGTCAACATGGGACGGCTGATCGCCTGGGTCCTGTTCTGGGGCGTGGCGCTCGTACTGGTGGCGACGCTGCTGCTCGGGCAGCCTCTCGGGTTCATCCTGTTCGCCATCGCGCTGTCGTCGGTGTTCGTTCTGATCAACGGCATCTCGTGCGGCATCAGCGACTCGAACCCCATCTCGAGCGCCTTCGTGATCTCGGTGCTGCTGATGTCGGGGCTGGGGCTGAAGGATCCGACGGTCGGGCTGATGGCGGCCGCGATCCTGCTCGCGTCATGCTCGACCGGCGTGGACATGCAGCAGGACCGGTCGACGGGGTGGCGGCTGGGGACGAACCGGGTGATCCAGTTCAGGTTCCAGGTCGTCGGCGTGTTCATGGGGGCGGTGCTCTGCGTGGTGCTCGCCAACGTCTTCATGAAGGCCTATCCCGTGCTGACGATCGACACCTTCGCGCACCCGGAGGCGAAGGTGGATCAGTGGCAGAGCGCGATGACGTACAAGTTCGTCGGCGCGCTCCGCGATCTGGGGGATCTTCCCCCCTACAAGGTGAAGGCCCTGGGGCTGGGCCTGGCCATCGGCCTGGTGACGGAGATCGTGCGCAAGTCGCTGCACAAGAGCGAGCGCTACAAAGCGTTCGTCCATGGCTCGCGCGGCGGGTTCGCGACGGGCTGGGTGCTCGACACCGTGCTCCTGCCGAGCCCCTACGCTTCGTCGTTCGGTGGGTTCGTGGAGCTCGTGGTGGCTGCGTGGTTCGCGGCGGGTGGCGCGCTGTCGTCGCTGATCAATACCCTGACGACGAAGCCGGCGAAGGTGATGGCGGCCGAGGGTGGCTCGGCAGAGGGCGAGGCGAAGGAGCAGATGGCCGACGCGGCCGGGCCGAAGGAGAAGGTGGAGGGGGACGAGTTGCCCGAGGACATGAGCTCGACGTCGCTCGTGGGCGGGGGGCTCATCGCCGGAGAGGCGCTGTTCGCGCTGGCTGTGGGCTTGATTGGCCTGCTCGCACTGGTGAACAGGTAGGCGCACGATGGGGTTCGTCACGGCGCTCGCGCTGCTCGTCGGTCTGCTCGTCGCAGCCCCGGTGGCAGCGCACCTCCTTCGGCGACGCTACGCAGAGGAACAGTCGTTTCCTGCGGCTCACCTCGTTCCTGCGACGAGGCCCGCCGCTCGACGGCGGAGTGCGCTGGAGGACCGAACGCTGTTCGCCGTGCGGGCCCTCTCCATCGCGGCGCTGGCACTGCTGGGGGCGACCCCGCTCTTGCGTTGCAGTCACCTTTCCTTCGCCCGTCAGGGTGGCGCCTCGATCGCCATGGTGCTGGTGCTCGATGACTCGTTGAGCATGCGCGCGCCGCTGCCCAGCGGGCAGGGACGGTTCGAGCGCGCCGTGGAGGGTGCGCGCCAGCTCGCTCGGGGGCTGGCCCCCGGAGATGCCGCTGCCGTCGTGCTTGCAGGCTCTCCGCCGAGGGTTGCTCTGGCCTCCACCACCAACCTCGCGGCGGTGGACGATGCGCTCGATGGGCTCACGCCCTCCGACAGGAGCACGGATCTCGATGGCGCCCTCGCGCTCGCCCACGATCTGCTCGAAGGGCTGCAGCAGGTGGACAAGCGGGTGGTGCTGTTCAGCGATCTCGCCGATGGCGCACCGGATGGGCCGCCTCTCGGAAGAGGCGGCGATGTGGCGCTGTGGGTCCCGCTCCCAGAGCTGGTTGCTTCGGGAGACGATTGCGCGGTCCTGAGGGCGGAGCGCACAGGAAGACGGGCGAGGGTGAGGGTCGCCTGTACGGGCCCGGTCGCAGCCGGGAGGTGGGTGGAGATTCGCTCGAAGGATGCGGTGCTCGCCAGGGTGGAGCTCGATGCGGGGCTGCGCTCGGGGGAGCTGGTCGCGGAGCTGCCGGAGCAGGCGCCGGATGCGCTGACCGCGGCCCTGACGGGGAGCGATGCCATCGGGAGCGACGACGTGGCGCCTCTGGCGCCAGCCGGGGGCCCTCTGTCGATTGCAGTCGTCGCCGACCAGGCGTCGACCCAGGTGGTGACCGGAGGGCCTCCTCCGCTGGAGCAGGCGCTCGCGGCGCTGGAGCTGGATGCGGAGATACGCCCCTTGCCGGAGGCCCCTGAGAGCCCTGAGGCCCTGGGCACGCATGCAGCGCTCGTCGTGGACGATGCTCCTGGGTTCACACCGGAGGTCCGTCGAGCGGTCGTGGCGTGGGTGGAGCGAGGGGGCGTGGCCATGCTGACGCTCGGCCCCCGAGCCGCGGCCGCCCCGCTCGGAGCGAGCTTCGATCCGCTCGTGCCCGGGGTGGTGCGCTGGGGTCCGAGCCCGGTCCAAGGGATCGATACGACCACAGCGTCGTTGCTCGGAGGATCCGCCGCGAGCCTGGAGGATGTCGCGCCACGGGGGCGTGCATCGCTGGAGCCGGTGGCGCTGGAGACGCCCGCCGAGGTTCTCGTGCGCTGGCAGGATGGCGCCCCGCTGCTGCTACGACGACCGCTGGGCCGAGGCGTGGTGCTGGCGTCGACGCTCCCCTTCAGCACGGAGGAGAGCGATCTTGTGCTGCGGCCGGCGTTCCTGACCTTGCTCGAGCAGTTCGTCTCCACGGCCCGCGCTCGGGGGGGGGCGCGTCGCATCGAGGCGGGGGAGACGTGGACGTTCGATGGGTACCGCGATGTGAAGGTCGGGCTGGTGAACCCGGGAGATGGTGAGCGGCGCGAGCCCGTACCCGTCGTGGAGGTGGACCGTCGTCTGCGCGCGATGCCGGGGCTCGCAGGTCTCTATGAGTTGACGCTGGATGGTGAGCGGTCGTCGCGGGTGGTGTCGATCCCAGAACGCGAGATCGATCTTCGGCCGCGAAGGGTGGAAGAGAGCGCGAGCGCGGCGTCGCTCGGAGGAGTCGGCGCTTCGGTCGATGCGTCACCGCACGTGGCGCTGGTGTTGCTCGGGCTGGTCACGCTGGAGCTGTTGCTCCGGCTGCTGGGGAGGACCCGGCTGAAGCAAGAAGCTGCCGCGGAGGGTGGTGCGTGAGCCGTTCAGGCGGTGCGAAGGAGAAAGGTGACCCGAGCGGCAGCGTCGTCGGTCAGGTCACCCGATCCCGCTTTGCGTGAGCGCGTGCTCAGTGCGTCTGCCAGTGGGGCGGGACGCCCTCGTGAGCGGGCTCGACGGGCGCAGGGGGGACGGGAAGCGGGCGCGGCGCGTTCGGCTTGAAGCTGTGTTCAGCGGCCGGAAAGGCGCGGCTTCTTACCTCGTCGACGTAGGCGCGTGTCGCGTCGACGATGGTCTCACCGACCTCCGCGAACCGCTTGGCAAACTTCGGGGAGAACTCGCGGAACATGCCGAGGAGGTCGTAGCAGACGAGCACCTGCCCATCACACGCGGGCCCAGCACCGATGCCGATGGTGGGAATCGAGATGGCGGCCGTGATGGCCTCGGCGAGATCGGGCGGGATCGCTTCGAGGACGATGGCGTATGCGCCAGCTTCCTCGAGAGCGCGGGCATCCGCCAGCACACGCTCGGCTGCGTCTTCGCCCTTGCCTTGAACCTTGAAGCCGCCCATCGCATGCACGGACTGCGGCAAGAGTCCGACGTGCCCCATCACCGGGATTCCAGCGACCACAATCCGGCGCACGTGCTCCGCGATCTCCGCGCCGCCCTCGAGCTTGACGCTCTCGAAACCGCCTTCTTTCATCAGCTTGCCGGCGTTCTCGAGGGCGTGCATCGGCGAGAGCTGAAAGCTCATGAAGGGGAGATCGCCGACGACGTGCGCGCGCTTCGCCCCCCGGGCCACCGCGCGTCCGTGATAGCAGATCTCCTCGACCGTCACCGGGAGCGTGGTCGGGTGCCCCTGCACGACCATCCCGAGAGAGTCGCCAATGAGGAGGATGTCGGCGCCTCCGTCATCGAGCAACCGGGCCATGGTGAAGTCATACGCGGTGACCATCGCCAGGGGCTCACCGCCTTTGCGGGAGCGAATCTCCGGGACGGTGACCTTCGTGGAGCGAGACCTGGACGAGCGGTTGGGCGTACCGCCATTATTGCCCTGGGGACCGTACATGTTGCCTCCGGGTCGCGGCCGCGTGATGCGGTCCACGCCTGATCGGGAGGCTAAGGCCTGCTCTGGACGAGGGCAAGCTCAGGCAGCGGCCTCAGTCGTGGCGGCGACGTCGGCGCGAAAGCGCGAGAGCTGCGGCGGCCGCGAGGCTGCCGAACGAAGCGGGGGAACCTGCACCAGAGCCCATCGAGCAGGACCCAGGGCGCCCCCAGATATCGTCACCGCCAGGAGGGTCGATGCCTCCACCACCGGAGACATCGCCGCTCTGCCAGGGATCACAGCTCGGCGTGGAAGGACACGCTGGCGGTAGACCGATCGCGTTCTGAGCTTTGAGGAAGCGAGGAATGGGCGACTGATCGGACGACGCCGTGAGATCGAGATCATCATCGAGCGCTGCACGGGTCAGTTCACCAGTCATCCGGGACACCCAGAGCGAGCCCGGTGGAAGCTGCCCGTACAGCTTATCGAGATCGTCCAGCATTTCTCGGTACGCGGTGATGTCCTTCTCCGGTGCGCCGAAATACCCACTCTCTTGAGGGCTATAGTTGACCAGATCGGTGAGCGGATATTCGATGGCATAGGATGAGACAGGCTCTCCTGCTTCGAGGAGCCATCCACGGCCGTTTGTTGCACTGTAGCCAACCTGCCTCAGCTCACCGTAATTGCTCCGGCTCGCCGCCCAGTCCCAGACGAGACTGGAGGGCTCGATCTGAAAAGAGGGGAAGTTTGCTGGCTCGTAGCGCCCCTCGCCAAGGACCCAGAGGGAGATGGGCGTCACCGCGCCCGTGCCTCCCGCCACCATGCGCAGTGGCAAGGTCGCTGTCGCGCCTGGCGAAGTGACGCGAACCGGTCTCATTGCATCCACAGCCTCCCCGGGCACCAGCTTGAGTGCGAGGAAGCCGAATCCCTCGTTGACGTAAGAGGTGATCACCGGCGCCAGATCCTGAGGGATGAAGTAGTTGTTTTGCTGGAGCCAGCTGTAGAGCGCAGCGGGATCATTGGAAGACAGCTGAACCGTCTCGTAAGGTCCCACCGTTTCTTGAGCGAGGATCTGAACGGAGTCCGTGCTGCCATCAGCTCCGGTTCCTCCGCCCGCGAGAGGTGCATCGTCCCCACAACGGGGTGGAGGCGGGCAGTTGATGATGGGTGAGCTGACCGTGACCTGAGTCAGCGCTTCGAGCGTCTGAAACAGCGCATCGGAAGAGAGCCCGACCTCAACGACACCTTTGATCGGCAGCACCCATGCGAACGAGACCGGATCACCGGTGTACGAAAACTGATCCCAGAGCGTCGTGGCGTTCTGGGACACGGACAGCACCATCCGATGCCCTGTGACCAAGGTCGATTCACTCTGCGCGACGATGCACGCCCCGCAGGCCCAGGCGGATTCGACATGAGTCGCCGCACAGATGAGGAGCGAAAGCGCGATGAGGGGACTTCCATGTCGCATGAGTCCTCAGGAGCTACGGCTGTTGAAGGTCGTGCAGAGCCGGACCAGAAGATGGTCTCAGCTTGCGAGGCTGACGTCTCCGTAAACTGACCAGCTCCCCGTGCATCCGAGGGTCGGTGCGGGGTGAACGCGCCACGGCTGTGAGGACATATCCATCCCCCCAGCATGGCGCCTGCTTCTGCGAACGCCCTATCCGATCGTCCCTTCGTCGAGGCGCCGCATCCCTTCCAGCAGCAGCCCCTCCGGCGACTGCTTGATGGTGCGTGCGCCCGGCGTGAAGTTCGGGTCGAGCCGGAAGTCGCCCTCGTGCAGGGTCAGCATCTTGTAGAACGCGTCCTCGCCCTGCACACCGCTGTAGAGCGCATGGATGATCTGGCCATCGGCGAAATGGATCTCGCCAGGTCCCGAGACCGTCTGAATCTTGAGCGCGCAGGTTCGGCGGCCGTGCCACAGGATCTGCACCATGTCGGGCAACCCCATCTCCGAGAGGGAACCCGTGACGCCCTTGCCCGGTTTACTGGAAGCCTTCCGCTCGATGATCTGCCGCAAGCGAACGGCAAAGATATCGGCAGTTACCGGCTTCGAAGCGATGTCGTCGACGCCGAGATCGAAAGCGCGCTGTGCAGTCTGTCGATCTGTCTTCGAGGTGAGGATCACCCACGCCTTGTCCCGGCCGATTCCAGCCTTGAGCGACTCGCTCCTCAGCGTGAGCCCCCCATCAGGCTCTTCGAGATCGATCTCGCTGACGACGATCTCGATCTCACGCGACTCGAGTTCACGTCGCGCTTGAACGGCCGTACGAGCGATGTACACGTCGAAGCCCTGCTCGATGAGCCGGAGTTCGAGCACCGTCGTCTCCTCCGGATCGGGATCCACGATGAGCGCGGTGTGGCGGTCCGCCAGCAGCTTCGCCTTGATGTCGTCACCGGTCATCACCTGGCGGAAGAGGTCGACGATGTTGGGATCGAAGACAGTCCCCCTGTACTGGGCGAGGACATCGCACGCTTCCGCCGGCCGCAGCGTCTTCCGGTAGGGATTTCTCGGGTTCTGCGAGAGATCGGCGTAGGTATCCACGACCGCGAGGACGCGTGAACCGAGGGGGATCTCCTTCCCTGCCAGACCGTCGGGGAAGCCGGTGCCGTCGTATCGCTCGTACATGTGCGTGATGGCCCCGGTGATCTCCTGGGGGATGCCAGCGGATTCCATGAGCTGGGCAGGGAGCTCGACAGCCTTCGTCGCCGCGAGCCGATGGCCTTCGTACTCTGCGACATTGAGCGCCGTCAGATGGTAAGGCCCCGCCTTGCCGAGATCGTGGAGGTAGCAAGCGGCCACATAGGACGCGACACTCGCCGGAGCTAGCCCGATGCGCTCGCACAGCTTGCGCGCCAGACGAGCAACGGTGGAAGAGTGGCCGCGTAGATCCTGCCGGTTGTTCTCCAGCAGCGTCACGAGGACGTTGAGCGTCTCGAGATACTCGTGTGTCGTCGTCGGAGGCGGCGGCGGCTCAGGAGCAGGCACAGGCGCAGGCGCAAGCGCCGGTCCCGTCGCGGTGACATTCTGCGCAGTCGTTGGTGCGGGAGGCAGTGGTGTCGGAGGCGCCAGGACCCGCGGCGGCACCGTGGGTGGACGCTGCGGAGGCGTTTGCGTGACCGCCACGGAGGGGACTGCAGGGGGCGTGGGCGCAGGCGCGGGCAGCGGGACCGAGGTGACCGCAGGAGGTGCTTGCTGAATCTGAAAGCTGGTCGTTACCCCCGTCTGGGTACGCTCGAAGGGGTCGCGGGGCTCTTTGTAGAAGAAGTCCTCGTAGTTGTGCACCGGCCGAAGCAGCGCGTTGAATGCCGTCGCATCTCCTCTGTAGTGGTAGGAGATCGCGGCTCTCACAGCGGCTGGTCGCGCAACGATGGCTCGAACGTCACGCACCCCCGCCGCCAGCTTCACCTCGTGCAGTGCAGCGTCATTGTCAGGATCCGCAGTCGCCACGGAGAGCGTCGACGCTCGATCGTCGAGCAGCACCGGAAACATTCCATGCAGCGTCGCGGTGACGGCGGAAACCTTGGACAGCACCCTCGAATCGATGATCGCCTTGGACAGCTTCTCGCTCGAGACGAAGCGGGTGTTGTGAAGCGTCGCGATGAACTTCAACAGATCCGCTTCGCTCAGAATATCGAGCTCTATGATCGCGTCCTCGATACGCGAGCGGTTCCGTGTCGCGTGCTCCACTGCGCGGCGGTAGTCGTCATGTGCGATCCGCCCATCGAGAAGCAAGCGGTCCGCGATCCGCTGGTTGATGCCCTGGAACGCAACCATCGATCCGTTGATTGTAGCCACAATCCGAGCGCGGCGCGTAGGGTAGCAGCGGTAACGGCTGGAAATTGGGCTGCAGCGTCGCTCGCAAGCCTCCTAGCCGTCCAGGCCAGCACTCCTCGCGTCATGCCGCACGCCAGCGCAGCACCTCAACGCGTCGGCAGAGGTGTCCGAGAGATTACAGGGTCAAACGCCTCTCGTCGAGCCGGACCTCATGAGTTCCCAGGAGGAGGCACCTCGCCACACGCAAGGACATGACCGTGATCTCCGTGATGGGGCGCCACCGGAGTCGGTAGGGTCCCACGCGGCGAGCGAGCCAAGCGACAGGATGAGCGCTTCCCATGCCTCTGAAAGGCTATGGCCAAGCTCACACCGCGCGTCCTGCTGACGGAAAACCTCGACCGTTCCCACAACGGTTCCGAATCGTCAGGAGGATGCCCATCGACCGGCGCGCTTCGAGCAAGCCCCTCGACGCGACCCAGTCGGGAATGAAGTGAGTAGCGAGGGAGGGAGGGAATGCCTCGGTCTTCCCATGGAGGACCGAGGCATCGCAGGGAATGTGCGTTCTACTCTTCGTTCACCGCCGAGAGCGTCTCTTCGGGGCGGGGCCGAACGGCTGGAGCCGCCGGCGGGAGCTGCGCCTCGCCATCAATGACGATCTGGAGACGCTTGTATGCCGGGAGTCCGGTCCCGGCCGGGATGAGACGTCCCATGATGACGTTCTCCTTCAAGCCGCGCAGGTCGTCCGTCTTCCCGTTGATCGCGGCTTCCGTCAGGACCTTCGTCGTCTCCTGGAACGACGAGGCGCTGATGAAGGACTCCGTCGAGAGGCTCGCCTTCGTAATACCGAGCAGAAGCGGCTCGGCGATCGCCGGCTTGCCTCCGCGCTCCAGGACGCGCTCGTTCTCGCGCTCGAAGAGGTGCTTCTCCACCTGCTCATCCACGAGGAAGTTGGTGTCACCCACTTCGCGCACGCGAACCCGACGCAACATCTGCCGCACAATCACTTCGATGTGCTTGTCGTTGATGGTCACGCCCTGCAGGCGATAAACCTGCTGGATCTCGTTCACCAGCCATGCGGCCAGCTCTTTCTCACCCTTGACGCGCAGAATGTCATGCGGATTGGGCGGCCCATCCATCAGGGGATCACCTGCACGAACACGGTCGCCAGGCTGGACCTGAATGTGCTTCCCCTTCGGGATGAGATACTCACGAGCCTGATCGCTGAGCATCGCGCTATCAGGACCCATCGGCGTGATGATGACCTTCCGCTTGCCCTTGGTGTCCTTGCCGAAGTTCACCTCGCCGTCGATCTCGGTGATGATCGCGTGATCCTTCGGCTTCCGCGCCTCGAAGAGCTCCGCGACGCGCGGGAGGCCGCCGGTGATGTCCTGCACCTTCGTCGTGTCGCGCGGCATCTTTGCGATGACCTCGCCTGCCTCGATGAGGTCACCCTCCTGAGCAACGATGTGCGCACCGACGGGCAACAGGTAGCGTGCATCGAGCGTGCTGTTCGGCAGCTTCAGCGTATCCCCGGACACCTGGTCCTTGAGGGTGATGCGAGGACGAACGTCCGTCGCCTTCGACTCGATGACGACCTTTCGCGAGAGGCCGGTCACCTCGTCGACACGCTCTTGAACGCTGACACCCTCGATGAGATCGCCGAACTTCACGATCCCGGAGACCTCCGTGAGGATGGGCGTCGCGAACTGATCCCACTCGGCGAGCAGGTCACCAGGCTTCACCCGGTCCCCGTCGGCGAGCTTGAGGATTGCACCGTAAACGAGGCGATTATGCTCTCGCTCACGGCCCGTCTCGTCGACCACGATGATCTCGCCGTGGCGGTTCATCACCACCATGGTGCCGTCTTTCTTCTTCTGAATGACGGCGCGACGTAGCCGAACGGTCCCTTCGGTCCGAGCCTCGAGGTAGCTGGCCTCGATCTTCCCGCGCGCGGCCGTTCCACCGATGTGGAACGTGCGCATGGTGAGCTGAGTGCCCGGCTCGCCGATCGACTGAGCGGCGATGATGCCCACCGACTCACCGATGTTCACGCGGTAACCGCGTGCCAGGTCGCGTCCGTAGCAAAGCGCGCAGACTCCCCGCCGTAGCTGGCAAGTCAGCACGGAGCGGATTGCGACCTCCTCGATACCGGCGTCCTCGATGATCCTCACGGCCGATTCGTCGAGTTCCGAGTTCGCCCGAACCAGGACCTCGCCGGTCAGCGGGTCGACGACATCATCGAGCGTCACGCGGCCGAGGATGCGCTCGCCGAGCGGCTGGATGACCTCACCGGCCTCCTCCAGCTTCGCCACGCGGATGCCATCCAGTGTCCCGCAATCGAAGTCGGAGATGACCGCATCCTGGGCGACGTCGACGAGGCGCCGGGTCAAGTACCCGGAGTTGGCCGTCTTCAGCGCCGTATCCGCCAGACCCTTCCGAGCGCCATGGGTCGAGATGAAGTACTGGAGCACGCTCAGTCCTTCACGGAAATTCGCGGTGATTGGCGTCTCGATGATCTCGCCAGAGGGCTTCGCCATCAGCCCGCGCATTGCGGCCAGCTGCCGGATCTGCTGCGTCGAACCGCGCGCTCCGCTGTCGGCCATGATGTAGATGGGGTTGAAGCTCTGCTCTTGCTGCTCCTCGCCCGTTTCGGGATCGACCACGGTCTCGTTCCGGATCCCGCCCATCATCTCGCTGGTGACCTGGTCGGCAATGCTCGCCCAGATATCGACGATCTTGTTGTAGCGCTCGCCGTCGGTGATCAAGCCCTCTTGATACTGCTCGATGACGCGTTCCACTTCCTTCTGAGCTTCGCCCAGGAGGACCTTCTTGGCGGGCGGGATCACCATGTGATCCATGCAGATCGAGACGCCCGCCTTGGTGGCGTGATCGAAGCCCAACGTACGCAGACGGTCTGCAAGCAGCACCGTCTCCTTGTTTCGATGGATGCGGTAGCAAACGTCGATCAGCTGGGACAGCGCCTTCTTGTCGAGGACCTTGTTCACGTACTCGAAAGGCAGCTTCTTCGGCAGAACCTCCGAGATGAGCACGCGCCCGACCGTGGTCTGCACGACGGTACGCTTGATGTGCCCATTCTCGTCCAGGACCGGCTTGCCATCGTCGTCGATGATCGGGACCCGGACGCGAATGCCCGCATGGAGCGTGACCGCCCCATGGTCATAGGCCATCCGCACCTCTTCCTTCGAGGCATAGACCCCTCGCAGGTAACCCGAGGTGCCCCCGTCCTCGCCGACCGTCAGCGAGCCAGCGCGGAACGCGCCCTTGGCGAACTTCCGCTCACGCGTCGCGTAATACAACCCGAGCACGATATCCTGAGTCGGGTTGATGATCGGCTTCCCGCTCGCGGGAGACAGGATGTTGTTCGTGCTCATCATGAGCACGCGCGCTTCCATCTGCGCTTCAATCGACAGCGGCACATGGACCGCCATCTGATCGCCGTCGAAGTCTGCGTTGAACGCAGCGCAGACCAGAGGGTGAAGCTGAATGGCCTTTCCTTCGATGAGGACCGGCTCGAATGCCTGAATACCCAGTCGGTGCAGCGTCGGCGCGCGATTGAGCAGCACGGGGTGCTCGCTGATGACCTCTTCGAGGATGTCCCAGACCTCGGGACGCTCCTTCTCGACCATCTTCTTCGCACTCTTGATGGTATTGACGTACCCGCGCTCTTCCAGCTTGTTGTAGATGAACGGCTTGAAGAGCTCGAGGGCCATCTTCTTGGGAAGACCGCACTGGTGGAGACGCAGCGTGGGTCCGACCACGATGACGGAACGGCCGGAGTAATCGACACGCTTCCCGAGCAGATTCTGGCGGAAGCGGCCCTGCTTCCCCTTCAGCATGTCCGACAGCGACTTGAGCGGTCGCTTGTTGGGCCCGGTGATGGTCTTGCCACGGCGGCCATTGTCGAACAGCGCGTCGACCGCCTCCTGCAGCATGCGACGCTCGTTCCGGATGATGATCTCAGGAGCATTCAGCTCAAGAAGACGCTTCAATCGGTTGTTACGATTGATGACGCGGCGATAGAGATCATTGAGATCGCTCGTCGCGAAGCGCCCACCATCCAGCGGTACGAGGGGGCGGAGATCGGGCGGCAGCACGGGAATCACCGTGAGCATCATCCACTCCGGCCGATTCCCGCTCTCGCGGAATGCCTCGACGACCTTCAGACGCTTGGCGAGCTTCTTTCGCTTGGCCTCGCTGGTCGCGCTCCGCATCTCGGTGCGCAGCAGCTCCGCCAGCGCATGGACGTCCACCTGCTTGAGCATCTCGAGGACCGCCTCACCGCCCATTCCGGCAGCGAACCTGTCATCGCCATACTCCTCGATGATCTGCATGTAGCGCTCTTCGCTGAGCAGATCGCCCCGCTGCAGCGGGGTGTCCTTGGGATCGATGACGATATAGGCCTCGCAATAGAGAACCTTCTCGAGATCCTTCAAGGTGATATCGAGCATATTGCCGATACGCGACGGCAAGCTCTTGAGGAACCAGATATGGGCGACGGGCGTCGCGAGCGAGATGTGGCCGAGCCGCTCGCGCCGCACCTTCGACTGGATGACCTCGACGCCGCACTTCTCGCACACGATCCCACGGTGCTTCATGCGCTTGTACTTGCCGCAGTTGCACTCGTAGTCCTTCACCGGCCCGAAGATCTTCGCGCAGAAGAGGCCGTCGCGCTCGGGCTTGAAGGTCCTGTAGTTGATGGTCTCGGGCTTCTTCACCTCGCCGTGAGACCACTCGCGGATCTTCTCAGGACTTGCGAGCGATATACGAATCGCGCTGAAAGACAGCGGGTCCTTGGGCTTCTCGAAGAAGCTGAAGATGTCACGCATGTAGACCTCCCGGAAGCGAAACCACGTCAGTTAGAAGCGACCCACGGACTGCCGCCGTGGCGACATACCGAATCATCTGCGGTGTGCTGAGGAGCCGCATCACTCCTCCTCTGCAGCAGATGCTTCGAGGCCGCTCGTCTCGACCAACTCCACATTCAAGCACAGCGACTGCAATTCCTTGATCAGCACGTTGAAGCTCTCGGGAAGCCCCGCCTCGAGCGTGTACTCGCCTTTGACGATGGCCTCGTACATCCGAGTACGGCCCATGACGTCATCGCTCTTGACCGTGAGGAACTCCTGGAGGGCGTAGGCCGCGCCATAAGCCTCCATCGCCCACACTTCCATCTCGCCCAATCGCTGCCCGCCGAATTGTGCCTTACCGCCCAGGGGCTGCTGGGTAACGAGCGAGTACGGCCCGATCGAGCGTGCGTGGATCTTGTCGTCGACCAGGTGGTGAAGCTTCAGCATGTACATGATGCCGACCGTCACATCCTGATCGAACGCCTCGCCGGTTCGACCATCGAACAGAATGGTCTGCCCCGTGGACGGCAGCTTCGCGAGCTGCAGTGCGCCCTTGATGTCGGCCTCGTGCGCGCCGTCGAAGACCGGAGAGGCCATGTGGACGCCTCGCTTCAGCTTTCGAGCGAAGCGATTCACTTCATCGTCCTGGATGACGTCGACGATCTGCTCGACCGACTCGTCTCCGCCATAGATCGCCCGGATCTGCGAACGAAGCTCAGCGACCGCGCGCTGCTCCTCCAGCATCCTCGTCACCTGGCGGCCCAGCTCATAGGCGCCCCACCCCAGATGAATCTCGAGAATCTGGCCCACGTTCATGCGGCTGGGAACGCCCAGGGGATTCAGCACGACGTCGACGGGGCTGCCGTCCTGCAGGTACGGCATGTCCTCTTCCGGGAGGATCCGGCTGATGACGCCCTTGTTGCCGTGGCGCCCGGCCATCTTGTCGCCGACCTGGAGCTTTCGCTTGATGGCGATGTAGACCTTCACCATCTTGATCACGCCCGGCGGCAGCTCGTCTCCCTTCGACAAGCGCTCGATCTTGTCGCGGAAGTGCTCCTCCCGGGCCCGGACCAGCTCCTCCAGGTCGCCGAGGATCTGCTGCGCCTGCTCCGCCTCTTCGACCGGGACCTCGCCCCAGTATTTGCGCGGAATCTCGGCGAGCGCCGCGTCGTCGACGATCATGCCCTTCTGGAGGAGGACCTTGCCTTTGTCGTCGACCAGTTTGCCGTTGGTCTCCTTGCCGACGAGGATCTCCCGCACGCGACGATAGAACGAGTCACGGAGGATCTTGATCTCCTCGTCACGAGTCCGCTCGATCCGAGCGCGCTCCTGGTCCTCGATGTCCTTCGCGCGCTCGTCCTTCTCCGTCCCTTTGCGCGAGAACACGCGCGCATTGATGACGATACCGCCGACCCCGGGCGGCACCTTCAAGGAGCTATCCCGGACGTCTCCGGCCTTCTCACCGAAGATGGCGCGCAGCAGCTTCTCCTCGGGGGAGAGCTGCGTCTCACCCTTGGGCGTGATCTTCCCGACGAGGATGTCGCCCGGCCGAACTTCGGCGCCGATGCGCACGATGCCCGAGTCGTCGAGGTCCTTGAGGGCTTCCTCGCCCACGTTCGGGATATCCCGGGTGATCTCTTCCTTGCCCAGCTTGGTATCGCGGGCGACGCACTCGAACTCCTCGATGTGAATCGACGTGAATACGTCATCCTTCGCGATGCGCTCCGAGACCAGGATCGAGTCCTCGAAGTTGTAGCCCTGCCAGGGCATGAAGGCGACGAGCACGTTCTGACCGAGGGCCAGCTCGCCCATGTCGCAGGACGGCCCGTCCGCGAGCACATCGCCGACCTTCACCACATCGCCCGTCCGAACGATGGGCTTCTGGGTGTAGCAGGTGCTCTGGTTGGAGCGCTGGAACTTCATCATGTGGTAGATGTCGGGGACCTCGGCGCCTTCGCCGCCGAGCGCCCTGACGACGACGCGGGTGGCGTCGACGCTCTCCACCACACCGGGGCGCCGCGCGACCACGCAGACGCCAGAGTCACGCGCCAGCCGGGCTTCCATGCCGGTCCCGACGAGGGGTGCCTCGGACTTGATCAGCGGCACTGCCTGCCGCTGCATGTTCGCACCCATCAGCGCGCGGTTGGCGTCGTCGTGCTCCAGGAACGGCACCAGGGCGGCCGCGACGCTCACCATCTGGTTGGGCGCCACGTCGATCAGCTCGATCATTTCGGGCGCGACGATCTTGAACTCACCGTTGTAGCGGGCAGAGATCGCCGACTCACGGAACTGATCGTTCTCGCCAATCTCCACGGTCGCCTGGGCGATGTACTTACCCTCCTCTTCGAGGGCAGAGAGCCAGACCACCTCACCGCTCACCTGCCCGTCGATCACCTTCCGATAGGGCGTCTCGACGAAGCCGAACTCGTTCACACGAGCGAACGTCGACAGAGACGCAATGAGGCCGATGTTCGGCCCTTCCGGCGTCTCGATCGGGCAGATACGACCGTAGTGGGTGGTGTGAACGTCACGAACCTCGAAACCCGCTCGCTCCCGCGTCAAGCCGCCCGGCCCGAGGGCCGAGAGCCTCCGCTTGTGGGTGACCTCGGAGAGCGGGTTGGTCTGGTCCATGAACTGCGACAGCTGGGAGCTGCCGAAGTATTCCTTCACCACCGCGCTCACCGGCTTGGCATTGATCAAGTCGTGCGGCATGAGCGTGTCGATCTCTTGCGACATGCTCATGCGCTCCTTGATGGCGCGCTCCATGCGGACGAGTCCGATGCGATACTGATTCTCCATCAGCTCGCCGACGGCGCGCACGCGACGATTGCCGAGGTGATCGATGTCGTCCACCGAGCCGCGACCATTCTTCAGCTCGATCAGGTGGCGCACCGTCTCCAGGATGTCCTGGGGCGTGAGCACGGTCATGTCGAGCGACGGGCGCTGCTCGTCGACCACGTCACGATAGAACTTGTAATTGAGCTTCAGCCGGCCGACCTTCGAAAGGTCATAACGTTCCGGATTGAAGAACAGATTGTGGAAGAGCGTCTTCGCCGTCTCCAGGGTCGGCGGATCGCCCGGCCTCAGGCGGCGATAGATTTCGAGGATCGCATCGTCCGTCGTCTTCACCTTGTCCGCGAGCAGCGTATCTCGCAGGTAAGAGCCGACGTTCAGGCCATCGATGAACAGAATCTTGAACTGCTCGATGTTCGCCTCGCGAATCCGCTCGAGCTTCGCCTCGGTGAGTTCCTCGTTCACCCCCAGGATGGCCTCACCCGTCTCGGGATCGAAGACGTCGTGCGCAGCGACCTTCCCCGTGAGCTCTTCGGGCTCCAACGAGAGGCGGTCGAGCTTGCCTTCCTTCATCTTCCGGATGGCCGCGCGAGTGAACTTGGTGTTCTTCTTGACGATGACCTCGGAGCCGACCTTGATGTCCTTCGTCGTCCGCTGGCCGGGGAGAAGGTCGTACTCGATGCTCTTCGCGTACTTGCCGCCCTCTTCGAGGTACACGGTCTCCGTCGAATAGAAATAGTTGAGCAGGTCCTGGGTCGTATATCCCAGCGCGCGCAACAGCACCGTGGCGTGCATCTTCCGTCGACGGTCGATTCGAACGTAAATGATGTCCTTCGGATCGAACTCGAAATCGAGCCAGGAGCCGCGATAAGGGATCACCCTCGCCGAATAGAGCAGCTTGCCGCTCGAATGCGTCTTGCCCTTGTCGTGATCGAAGAAGACGCCCGGGCTGCGGTGAAGCTGGCTGACGACGACGCGCTCGGTACCATTGATGATGAACGTACCCGTCTCGGTCATCAGCGGAAGCTCACCGAAGTAAACCTCCTGCTCCTTGATGTCCCGCACGATGCGCTCACCGCCATCGCGCGTATCGTAGATCATCAGCTGATTGGTGACCTTGATGGGCGCCGCATAGGTCATGCCCCGCTGCCGGCACTCCTCCACGTCGTACTTCGGCGGCTCGAGGTTGTACGAGACGAATACGAGCTCGCTCGTGCCGTTGAAGTCCTTGATTGGAAAGACTGAGCGAAAGACCGCCTGCAAGCCGACTTCCTCCCGCTCGTGCGGGGGGATGTTCATTTGCAGGAACTTGTCGTAGCTCGACTTCTGGATATCGATCAGGTTGGGGACGTCGATGATGCGACGCACGCGGCCGAGGTTCTTGCGGACGCGGAAGTTGTTTTGGACGACGGGCGGCATCGATTTCCTCCAGCTCTCACGGACGGCACGGGGCGGACGCACGGCGCGATCCGAGCAGCGAACACGACGAAGCTACGGAACAGAGATGGGTGAACGTCCCCGGGTGGTGGAGCGCGATCGGGTCGGTCGGGGACTCGGCCAACCTGAAAGGGCAGGACGCCCGGGGCTCCGGGTGAGGGATCGAGACAAAAAAGAGGGCTGCGGCAGGGATAGAACTCCCTGCCGCCTCAGAGCGGCGGTTCCCGAGATCAGAGGTACGATTGGCATACCCCCCAGCAAGCTAGGTGGCACTTCCATACCTTCGAGGCGGGAAGCGTCGTCCTTACTTGAGCTCGACGGTCGCACCAGCCTCGACGAGCTTCTTCTTCATCTCCTCCGCGTCCGCCTTGGAGACCTGCTCCTTGACGGTCTTGGGGGCAGCCTCGACGAGGTCCTTCGCTTCCTTCAGGCCCAGCCCGGTGATCTCCCGGATGGCCTTGATGACGGCGATCTTGTTGCCACCGGCGTTCGCCAGGACGACATCGAACTCCGTCTGCTCAGGAGCCTTCTCGGCAGTAGCAGCCGTGCCGGGGGTGGCGGCCACAGCGACGGCAGCGGGAGCGGCCTTCACGCCCCACTTGTTTTCCAGCTCCTTGATGAGCTCTGCAATCTGAATGACAGGGAGGTTGGAGAGGTAATCGACAACCTGCTCGCGGGTGATCTCAGCCATGACACGGACTCCTTCGACAAACTGCCTGCCAACCGTAGGAGGTTGGCCACATAAACCAATTTGCACTGGGCGCAAGCCCAAAACTCATGCCGGACTAGCTCGCTGCGCCGCCAGCGCTGTCTTCCTTCGCCTTCAAGAGGTAGGCAAAGTTCTGAAGCGGTGCGTTCAGCTGCTGAACGAATTGCTGCAAGGGGGCCTGCAGGGTCGCCAGGAGCATCGCCCGAAGCTCATCCTTGCCAGGCATCGTCGCGAGCTGCTCTTCCACGGCTTCCGCCGAGAGGAGCTCACCCTCGATCAAGCCCGCCTTGATCTGAAGCTTCTGGTTATCCTTCCTGAACGCCTTGAGCACCTTGGCCGCAGCGCTCGGATCCTCGAAGCTCCACGCAACTCCGGTCATTCCCCGCAGCGTCGTGTCGAGCTTCTTGGCCCAAGGGAGAGCCTTCACGGCCTGGTGCACCAAGGTGTTCTTGACCACCTTGTACTCCACGCCTGACTTCTGGAACTCCTGCCTCAGCTTCGTGACCGCTTCGACGTTGAGTCCTTTGAAGTCGATGAAGACCACCGACGTCATCCGCTCGAACTTTTCACGGACCGAGCTGACGATGACTTCCTTCTGCGATTTGTCCATGGCCTATACCTCCTTCGCGCTGAACTGAAGGGGATCGATCCTGACCCCTGGTCCCATCGTGGAGGCCATGGTGATGCTGCGCAGATAGATTCCCTTGGCCGTTGCGGGCTTCGCGCGGATGAGCGCTTGAAGCAGTGCGTCCGCATTGGCCGCCAGTTTGTCCTCTGCAAAGGAGCACTTGCCGATTCGTGCGTGGACGATGCCAGCGCGCTCGACGCGATACTCCACCTTGCCCGCCTTCGCCTCGTTCACCGCCGTCTTCACGTCGAAGGTGACGGTGCCGACCTTGGGGTTTGGCATGAGCCCACGAGGGCCGAGAATCCGACCCAGCTTCCCGACGAGGCCCATCATGTCAGGCGTCGCAATGACTCGGTCGAAATCCAGGAAGCCTTCCTGGACCTTCGCGACGAGCTCCTCCGCACCCACCGAGTCGGCACCGGCGGCCTCAGCCTCCCGTGCCTTCTCGCCTTTGGCGAAGACCAGGACACGAAGCGATTGCCCCGTGCCGTGCGGCAGAACGACAGCACCACGGACCATCTGGTCAGCGTGCTTGGGATTCACCCCGAGCCGGACAGCGATGTCGACGGTCTCGTCGAACTTGGCCGAAGCCGCCTTCTTGACGAGCCCACACGCCTCCAGCAGGGCGTATTTCTGGCCGCGATCTACGACAGCTCGCGCCGCAGCCTTCTTCTTGGCGACTTTAGGCATATATCCTCCTTGCGTAACGGCTTTCGCCTCCCACGGTGCGCCTCAGACCGTGGTGAACTTTCTCCGATGCCTGATTGCCCTTGACGTATGGCGTTGACGGCATCGTTAGCAAACTGGCGCGACGATCAACCGGCAAACTCTTCGCTCCAGGACGGAGCGACGACCGTCAATCGCCGATCTCGATCCCCATCGACCGAGCCGTGCCCGCCATGTTGCGCATCGCGGACTCGAGGTTGGTCGTGTTCATGTCCTGCATCTTGAGCTGAGCGAGCTCTTGAAGCTGCTTCTGCGTGATCTTGCCGACCTTGTTCTTGTTCGGCTCCTTCGAACCAGCGCCGGGCTTCTTCGACGTGGGCAGACCCGCGGCCTTCTTGAGCAGAACGGACGCCGGAGGCGTCTTCATGATGAAGGTGAAGGAGCGGTCCGAATAGACCGTGATCACCACCGGGATGATCATGTCTCCCTGCGAGGCCGTCCTTGCGTTGAAGTCCTTGCAGAACGCCATGATGTTGACGCCGTGCTGACCGAGCGCAGGGCCAACGGGCGGCGACGGATTGGCCTTCCCCGCCGGGAGCTGCAGCTTCACGAAACCGGTGACTTTCTTCGCCATGTTCTTCGCACCCTATCGGCCCGCCGCCATTTCGGGCGGGTTTCTCATCCATCGATGCAGAGGACTCTCAGGAACCCTCTCACTCCGCCGCTGGCAGCCAACTCGGCGCTCACGGCGACTCCGGCTTCGTGAAGCGTCTATCGCTTCTCTACAGCAGAGAAATCGAGTTCGACGCTCGTGGGACGCCCAAAGATACTCACCTTCACCTTGAGCTTCTGCTTGTCCATCTTCACGTCGTCGACCGTGCCCGTGAAGTTCGCGAAGGCCCCGTCCAGCACCCGGACTTCCTCGCCGACCTCGAACGTCAGCTTCGGCTTGGGCTTGACCGCACCCTCGACGATCCCCTTGCGCAGGCTCTCAATCTGAGAGAGGGGGACCTCCTGGGGAGACTGGTTTCCGATGAAACCCGTCACCTTCGGCGTCTCCTTCACCAGGTGCCAAGCCTCTTCGCCCATCTCCATCTCGACGAAGATGTATCCGGGCAGGCTGAGCTTCTGCCTGACCCTGGTCTTTCCACCAGGGCGCGTCTCGGTCACGGTCTCGCTCGGGATCAGAATCTCCCCGAACCGATCTTCCATCGCATACTGCTTCATTCGTTGCAGTAGCGCGTCGCGCACCTTCGCCTCGTATCCCGAGTAGGTGTGGATGACGTACCACTTCTTCGCCATGGCGCGTGGCTCCCTCAGGACTGCTGCCTCAACTACCATCGCCGTAAACGATGCTAGTTACGAATGCCCAGAATCGATCAAGCAGCGTCAGATAGATGGTCGCCACCGTCGTCGCCGTGATGACGATGAAGGTCGCGTTGGTCACATCCTTCTTCGTGGGCCACTTTACTTTCGTCAGTTCGGTCGCGACTTCGTCCGCCCAGGTTCGGATCTCCGGATTTCGGTACATCCTGAGAACCAGAATCAGAGCAATGATGCCGCCGATGACGACCCCGTAGGTCGTCTTCTGCTCATCAGCGACGTTGGCGAGAACTGGGACGGCTCGGCTGAACCACGCCGTGCTCGCTGCGGTGGCCCAGACTCCATGGACCAGGCGCCCAATCAGGTAGGCAAAGAGCATCCCCGCCACGAAGAACGCGGCGAAGACATACTTATCGATGCCCAGCTGAGCGGCCGCCCCGTCGGACTCATCGTCCTCGTCGTCCTCTTCACCCGGCGCTACGACCTCTTCAGTGCCACCCTGGGCAATCGCGCTGCGCTTGGCGTCATTCTCATGAACGGCAAGCGCGGTCTCTTGCTCTGCGTCCGAGAGGTCTTCCTCTCGGTCCACAGGCTCGTCGCCTTCCGGCGCATTCTCGCTCTTCTTGCCTTTGGCCATGATCACACCAGCAACGCCGCGTCAGTCCAGGCAGATGCCTGTCCATCTCGGCAGGGGCAGAGAGGCTCGAACTCCCGACCTGCGGATTTGGAATCCGCTGCTCTACCAACTGAGCTATACCCCTAGGATTCTCGTCGTTCGAAACCCCGTACCGGACCAGGACAGCCAGGTCTAGGCCATCCTGGTCCCGGGCAGAGCTTTACTTCCAGCTCAGGCGAGAATCTTGGTGACCACGCCGGCGCCGACCGTCTTCCCACCCTCGCGGATGGCGAAGCGCATCTGCTCCTCCAGCGCGACCGGAGCGATCAGCTCGATGGTCATCGTGATGTTGTCGCCCGGCATCACCATCTTCACGCCCTCGGGCAGCTGAACCGTCCCGGTGACGTCGGTCGTGCGGATGTAGAACTGAGGCCGGTAGTTCGTGAAGAACGGCGTGTGACGGCCGCCCTCCTCCTTCTTCAGCACGTACACCTCACCCGTGAACTTGGTGTGCGGCGTGATCGAGCCGGGCTTCGCGAGCACCTGACCGCGCTCGATCTCCTCCTTCTCGACACCACGCAGCAGGCAGCCCACGTTGTCGCCGGCCTGCCCCTGGTCGAGCAGCTTCCGGAACATCTCGACGCCGGTGACCGTGGTCTTCTTGGTGTCGCGGAAGCCGATGATCTGGACCTCCTCGCCGACCTTGACCACACCGCGCTCGATACGACCCGTGGCAACCGTGCCGCGGCCCTTGATCGAGAACACGTCCTCGACTGCCATCAGGAACGGCTTGTCGATGTCGCGCTGCGGCTCGGGGATGTAGCTGTCGAGCGCCGCGAGGAGCTCGCCGATCTTGGCCTCCCACTTCTCCTCGCCCTGCAGCGCGGGGAGCGCCGCACCGCGGATCACGGGAGCGTTGTCGCCGTCGAACTTGTACTTGTTCAGCAGCTCGCGGACCTCCATCTCGACGAGGTCGAGCATCTCGGGGTCGTCCACTGCGTCACACTTGTTGAGGAACACGACGATGTGGTTCAGGCCGACCTGACGCGCGAGCAGCACGTGCTCACGGGTCTGCGGCATGACGCTGTCGAGCGCCGAGACCACCAGGATCGCGCCGTCCATCTGCGCGGCGCCGGTGATCATGTTCTTGATGTAGTCGGCGTGCCCGGGGCAGTCGACGTGCGCGTAGTGTCGGTTCGGCGACTCGTACTCGACGTGAGCCGCCGCGATCGTGACGGTCTTCGTGTCGTCACGGACCGTTCCACCCTTCGCGATGTCGGCGTACGAGATCGCCTTGGCCATCTGGCGCTTCGACTGCACCTTGACGATCGAGGCCGTCAGGGTGGTCTTGCCATGGTCGATGTGGCCGATCGTCCCCACGTTCACGTGGGGCTTCGTACGATTGAATTTCTCCTTGGCCATCGAGATCTCTCCTGCCGACTGAAGTTCGCGACTGCGTGTCTTCTACAACCCGTCTACTGCGTCTGGAGCCCACCATCGGGATTGAACCGACGACCTCGTCCTTACCAAGGACGTGCTCTGCCAACTGAGCTAGGTGGGCAATGTCATGAACCGACCTCAGGAGCGGGCGACCGGGTTCGAACCGGCGACGTTCAGCTTGGAAGGCTGACGCTCTACCAACTGAGCTACGCCCGCGGAGACCTTCGCGGAGTTACTGCAGTTCCGCGCAGATTTTGAGGCTGATCCACAGCATTTTCGAAGCAGAGCGTCTGCTTCGGTGGAGGGTGATGGATTCGAACCATCGAAGGCTATGCCGGCAGATTTACAGTCTGCTCCCTTTGGCCGCTCGGGCAACCCTCCATGGGTTCACCGTTCTTTATGTCTACCAGGTTCGTTTTACCAGCCGGTTTGCGTCTCCTCGCACGCCGTCTCGTTACGCGCCGCCCCCTTTACTACTTCTTCTCGCTGCGCACCACATTCTGTGGCACGTCGCCTTCTCTTGTTGCTGCTCGGCGGGTCTACGATCCGTGGCCCCGCGCTCTGTTGCCAATTCGTTGTTTCCAGCGAATCGGAGCTGGCGAGGGGACTTGAACCCCTAACCCCCTGCTTACAAGGCAGGTGCTCTGCCAGTTGAGCTACGCCAGCAAAACCACGCAGCCCTGTTTGCTTTCGAAGGTAGACGGGTCCCGTAAAGGGAGGCAGGCTCTTAGCCCCCTGCAAGAGGCGTGTCAAGCTGAAGAATCTCCTTTTCGACGGGTCACCATCGGAACCCCTGTTTGGGCCGGGAACTGGCTCTGGATCTCGGACTTTGCCAGCGCTCGATCGCCTCTCTGGGACCGACCCAGACAGCGCGGAGGATCGCTTGCGTTCGCCGCACGCCTCTTGCGATTCTGGCTCCCGCATCTGCTCTCCGGGAGAGTCTCACGTGACCGCCCCGCACAGCCGCACCCGTGTCGCAACAGGAGGCGACGCCCACCGCGCGCGCCACCCGCCGGCAAACTAGAGGATCGAACGCATGGATTGTCCCGCCTGTCACACGCTGAACGTCGAAGGAGCGCGCTTCTGCGCCAAGTGCGGCAGCCTCCTCCCGGTCAACGCGCCCGAGGGCGCCGACCCGCTCATCAACCAGGTCGTGGGCGGACGCTTCCGTATCACGGGCGTGCTCGGCGAAGGCGGCATGGGGCGCGTCTACTTCGGCGAGCAACAGATGGGGACCTCGGTCCGCAAGGTCGCCGTCAAGGTGCTGCTCGCGCAGTACGCGAAGGACCCGCAGGTCATGGCGCGGTTCAAGCGAGAGTGCGGCACCGTCGCCGAGCTGGAGCACCCGAACACCATCCGCTTCTACGACTTCGGCGAGACGCCGACCGGCGACCTGTACATCGCCATGGAGCTTCTCAACGGCCAGTCGCTCGAGGAGGCGCTCGAAAAAGGGGGGCCGCTCGCGGCCGACCGCGTCGATCGCATCATGGGTCAGGTGTGCGGCTCCCTCGAGGAGGCGCACGAGAAGGGCATCATCCACCGCGATCTCAAACCTGCGAACATCTTCCTGACGAAGCGAGGCGGCGAGACCGACTACGTCAAGGTGCTCGACTTCGGCATCGCCCGTCGCGACGAGCGCGGCTCGAAGACGGAGCAGAAGCTCACCCAGCAGGGCACCGTGCTCGGAACGCCGCCCTACATGAGCCCCGAGCAGTTCATGGGCAAGGAACTCACCATCGGCAGCGACATCTACTCGCTCGGCATCGTCGCCTACGAGATGCTCACCGGACGCCTCCCCTTCGATGCCGACACCCCCTGGGCCTGGGCGACGCAGCACATGACCGCGCCGCCAGCGCCCTTCGAGAGCACCCCCGTCGGCGCCGCTGCCCCACAGAAGCTCAAAGCAGCGATCTTGAAGGCGCTCTCCAAGAGCCCGGAGCAGCGGCAGCAGACCGTCCGTGAGTTCTACGAGGACCTGACCATGGGCGCCGGCCCTCGCCTCTCCGTGCTGGCCTCGGCCCCGCCCACCACCTCGCAGATGCCCGTCGCTCCGGGCGCCCCTGCCGCTCGACCTGGTGGCACCCAGATCGGCGAACCCCTGTTCATGGGCGGCGCTCCCCCGGGTGCCTCTCCTGCTGGCGCGGGGCACACCCTGATGGAGCCAGGCCCTCTCGCAGGCGCCCCCCACCACGGCGTGCACGCGACCACCGGCAGCGCCCAGGTCTATCCGCCTCCCCCGACCCCGACGCCAGCCCAGAAGAAGCTTCCCGTCCCGCTCATCGCTGGCGGCGGGCTCGTCGTCGTCCTCGGCGTCGTGGGCATTCTCATGATGTCCAAGGGTTCCTCCTCCAAGACGGACGACAGCGCGCCCCCCATCGCCTTCCCCAGCAGCAACGCCTCCACCGCCATCGTCGCCGCGGACCCTGTCGCCTCTTCCGAACCATCGGCGGCCGCCGTGGAGGTCCCGACCGAGCCCACGAAAGCGCCGACCACCAACGCAGGCTCTCAGGCCGGCCAGGGCACCCAGACCGCACAGGGCTCAGGCTCTCAGGCGGGCTCTCAGACTGGCGCGACGCCTGCTGCCACCGGAGCCAGCGCAGCCGCCGATGAAGCGTGCAAGGCCGCGATGAACATGGCGGCTGGAGGCCACACGGCCCGCGCCGTGAACCACTACGCCAACTGCGACGGTCCGAACAAAACCGCAGCCCGCAATGCCATCGACGGCAGCGCCAAGCGTGCTGTCGCAGCCAAAGGGTGCGCGGCGAAGGCGGATGCGCAGGCGGCAGCGAGGATTGGCGCCAGCGGCGCGATGGCCGATCTCCAGAAGAAGAAGTGCCGCTGAAGAAGCGGACCCTTTCTCGCCTCCCGCCAGCCTCACCTCCCGTCAGCCCCACCTCCCGTCAGCCGGCCAGGCCTCCCGCCAGCCGGCTCCGCGTCAGCCGACCTGGCCTCCTGCCAGCCCGCTCCGCGTAGCCGACCTCCCGCCCCCGGACTCCTACCTCGACGCCCACCGCTTGACGCCCGATTTTAGCGGGTGCTAGATCTCCGCCCGGAGCTGATGCCCTGAAGTAACCCACCTGCACGCACTTCTGGCATTCCCTTCCGCACTCGGTAGCGCTCGGCCCCTTCAGGCCCCCTGCGCTCCGCTCTCCCACGTCTTGACTTCGTAACCTGGGGGAAAAGGTCGCTCACCACGTATGGGCAGTAAATTCCGTTGGATGGCCATTCACATGACGTGGCTGGACATCTGCCGCTCCTCGGATCTCGTGGGGCGGTGGGTCGCTCTCGACAACGTACGCTACGCTTCCGGCAGCTCGCAGCCGTTTGAGGCGGACGTCGTGGACGCGGACGAGGACCTCGCTGATTTATGTGCTCGGATCCGCTCCGCGGACAGAACCGCCTGCGCGATCCTCTTCGTCGAGCACGAGCCTGAGTTCTCGCCTGGTTCCAGGCGCCCCTCCCCTCTCCCTCCCCGAGCAGCCCACCACTGACCTGGCCAGCGCTCGCTGACCCTCCGCCTGCCGCTGCGTCCCGGGGAGAAACCGATCCCCAGGGACGCGGACGTGCTGGGACGCGGACGCGCTGCGCGTCACGCTCCGCCCATCACTTGAGGATCGGCTTCAGCATCGTCTTCCCGTCTCGGGTGACGACCTCGTAGTCCACCGACTTCGACGGGTTCTTCTCCCGCAGCTTCTCGGCCTGGTTCCTCAGGCTCTCCGCGAGACGCTCGTAGGTGATCCCGGCGGTCGACTCCTGCGCTGCGCGCTTGGCCTCCACGTATTTCCCGTAGATCTGCCGCACCCGCTGATCGTTCAGCTCTCCGGCGGAGCCGGCCGGAGCTTGCGCTGGAGAGGGACGCGGCTTCGGCGCGGTGGATGTCTCCGTGCGCGGCGCAGGAGTCGCCGCTGCCGCGCGCGGGGGAGCTGCTGCGGCTCCTTCGCCACGCTCGACCGAGGGAGCAGCTCCGGGCCGACTCCTTTGCGCCGCGCCCGCGTCGACCTGCGCTGGTGGTGCCGCCACACGGGATGGCGTCGCCTCTGCGCGCGCTGACGCCGCCGTCACCTGCGTGGACCTCGACGCCATCACGGCATCCGCACGCGGCGATGCGCCCACGGACTCTGCACGGGGAGGTGCTGGGAGCGCTGGCGCCGCCGCTTCCCTCGACGTCGCTGGCGGCGTCGCGCCGCCTTGAGCTTCCCGCTGACGCCGCATCTCCGCCGTCAGCTCAGCAAGTCGGCTGCGCCCCTGCGGCGGTGCCCCCGCCTGCGAAGACCCTCCGGTCACCACGGGTGCCGCTGCCCCTGCGGGCTTCGCACCAGCCCCCTGTGCTGGAGCGCGTCCCTTCCCGCCCAGACCCAGGCCAAACCCCATCAGCGGCGAGAGCGGCTTCCCTCCTGCGCCTGCCTTCGCTCCGGGAGAAGGCGCTTCCACGCTGCCCTCGGAGGCCGCAGCCATCGCAGGCGCCGCTCCCGGAGACGCGGCCCCCGCCACGGCCTCCAGCGCAGGCGCGTCGTCCATCACCAGCTCGTGTACCCGCGGCTTCGGAGGCACACGTCGCACCTCCGCCACACCACCAGGCGCTCCCGGACGTGCTCCACCTTGTCGCGGTGGTGGCGGTGGCGGCGGCTCGGAGAACAGCTCCTGGAGATCATCGGCGTCCAGCTCGTCGACCGCCTCGACCTCCTCGACCGCCTCGACCTCCTCGACCTCGTCGGTACCGCGCTCCGACGCCTCACCACCGCGCCCTCCGCGCGCCTCTGCGCCGCCAGCCTGTTGCTCCGCCAGCAGCGCGAACTTCTCGGCTCGCCTCCTCCCGACGATCGTCAGCGCCTCGTGCGCCCCCACCCGCTGCGCCGCGCGCACCACATCACGCCGGTACGTCCCGTTCTCGATCTCGCGGGTGATCCTCCCCCAGTACTGCTGGAAGGTGTTGTACCGCTGGATGAGCATCTGGAACTTGAACCTGAGCCCCGTGTTCCGGATCTGCTCGCGTCGCAGGTTCCAGATCCGACGATCCACGTCTTTCCGTGGGATCGTCGGCTCCATGCGCTCGATGCCCATGAAGTACTGCTCGTAGAGCGCCCGAAGGCGCTCCATCCGCGTCTCCAGCTCGCTCAGCTCGTGTTCTATCTGGCCCGAATCCATGGTGAGGCTAAAGCGACGTGATCCGGACGTTATCGAAGCACACGGGCGCGTCCCAGTTATTGAACCCCATGTGCTCGTGACCGGAGCCGACGAGCGGCTCCGGATCGGCGAACTCGAAGTACTCCGAGCCGTTCACCGACCAGCGAACGGTCCGGCCATCGCTCCGCTCCACCTTGAAGCGGTAGACTTGACCTGGCGCCACCGGCCGCGCGCGCTCGTCGTCCCCCTCCGCCTCGACGTCCATCTCCAGCCGATCGTCCCCGTGCTCGTCCAGCCGGGCCAGGACGTGCTTCGAGTTCTTCCAGCCCCCGAGGATCGTCAGGTAGCTCGTGGCGTTCACGTAGCTCGACTGCGTCGCCCCGCTCTTCCCGTCCCCCCAGATCTCCGCCTTGAGATCCCCCACGTCCGTCTCCGCGATCGCGTCGAACTCCACCACCGCGTTGATCGGCAGGGGCTGCTTCAGCCACACCCCCTGGTTCCGCGCCCCGCGCGCGCACAGCCGCCCCGACACGATCTTCCACTTCGGGCTCAGCGCGTTCCACGCCGCCCCGAGCTCCGCGCGCTCGAAATCATCGCTGAACACCTTCCCGGCCGGCTCGGTGCTCGCACGGACCACCGACGCCGTACTCCGCGCCGGAGCGGGCGCGCCATCCCCCGTGGGCGGCCCTTCCGGCACGCACGAAGAAGCGCCCAACAGCGCGATGAGCAAAACAATTTTGGTGCCGGTACAGCGGCGGGGCACCTCCGGAGGCTAGCAGTGACCGCCCCGGACTACGAGGCCCCCCTGCGGCCTTCGTCCTCCCCCGACGATCTCCCCCTCCCGGCGTGCTTGCTGGCCTCGTGAGCCGGGCGTAAGGAGGGTGCGTCATGCATCCCATCATGCTCCGCATCCCGCTTCCAGGCCCCTGGACGCTGCCGCTCTATGCCACCTTCCTGGCGCTCGCGGCCCTGGCTGGCGTGATCGCGGTCGGCCTCTTCGTCACGAAGAGCCGGAGCGGCGCGCTCATCGCGGGCGCCGCCACGGCCGCCGCCGTGGTCCTCGCCTTCAAGAACCAGGGCCAGACCTGGACCACCCCGGGCGAGCTGCCGATCTACAGCTACGGCGTCATGCTCGGCCTGTCCCTCGTGGTCGGCTGGTATCTCACGCTGGGCCTCGCCGAGCGCGACGGTCTCCCCAAGGAGACCATGGCCAACTGCTACGTGGTCACCGCCTTCGCCGCCCTCGCCGGCGCGCGCATCCTCTACATCCTCACCAACCTCCACGAGTTCGACTCCATCGCCTCCCTCTTCGCGATGCGCAGCGGCGGACTCGTTGCCTACGGCGGCTTCCTCGGCGGCTTCATCGGCTCCTTCCTCTTCCTCCGCAGCCACGGCATCTCCCTCCTCCCCTGGGCGGACGTCGCCGTCCCGAGCCTCGCCTCGGGCCTCTTGATCACCCGCATCGGCTGCTACCTCTTCGGCTGCGACTTCGGCCGCCCCCTCACCGACGCCGCTCCCGCCTGGCTGAAGAAGCTCGGCTCCTTCCCCCACTGGCCCGAAGGCACCCTCGAGCACGGCCGCGGCTCCCCCGCCTGGGCGCAGCACGTCGCCACCCGCGGCCTCCCCGAGTCCGCCGAGTACTCGCTCCCCGTCCACCCGACGCAGGTTTACGAGTCCCTCGTCGGTGCAAGCCTCCTCGCGCTCCTCCTCTTCGCGCGACGACGCCAGCAGTTCCGCGGCGAGATCTTCTTCCTCTTCACCTTCGCCTATGGCGTCTGCCGCTTCCTCCTCGAGATCCTCCGCGACGACGCCGAGCGCGGCTCGATCCCCCCGGCCATGCCCGAGCACCAGCTCATCCCGATCGGCATGATCATCTTCGCCATCGGCTACGTCATCGGCTTCTCCAACAAGATCGAGAACCTCACCGTGCGCCGCGTGACGCAGGCCCTCGCCTTCGTTCCCGCCGTGCTCCTCTACTTCGCGCTCAAGCCCGAGACGTTCGCTGCCGAAGTCCTCTACCGCTACTCCACCTCGCAGGCCGTCGCCCTGGTGACTGCCTTCGCCGTCTCGATCGCCTTCGCCGTCTACCACGGCGCCGCCCTCGCCCACCCCGAAGCCGCGATGGCGCTGAACCTCCCCGCGCCTCCTCCGGCGCACGACGACGAGGACGACCACCACGACGAGGACGCCGACGACGAGAAGCCGGCTCCCGCGACCAAGACCGCCGCGAAGAAGACGATCGCGAAGAAGGCGATCGCGAAGAAGACTGCTGCCAAGGCAGACACCGACGACGACGAGTCCGACGACGACGACGAGTCCGACGACGACGACGAGTCCGACGCCACCAAGGGCGACGCCGACGAGTCCGACGCCGACGACACCAGCAAGGCCGACACCAGCAAGGCCGACAAGAAGAGCGCCGGAAAGAAACGAAAGCGCCCCGCGGCCGAGCCCTCCGAGAACGACGCCTGATGCTCTCCCTCGCGCCCCACGCGCGCGCCTCGCGCCCCCCACGATGAACCCCTTCCGCGAGCCGCCCGGAGTCGAGCTGGGCCCGCTCGCGGTGGGGCTCGACCAGGCCGCGCGCCGCGCCCTCGAGGCGCTCCCCAGCGGCGGCCGCCTCCTCGAACCCAGCTCCCGACGCGCCTCCCACACCCTCGGCGCCCTCGGCTCCCTCTGCCTCACGCTCATCCTCGCCAGCGCCATCGCCGCCCGCGCCGCCGGCTGGACCCCTCGCTCCCCCCTCGGCGCCGCCGTCGTCGTGGTCTTCGTCATCGCCGGCGGCCTCGCCCTCGCCGCCATCCTCCGCGCCCTCGACGCCCCCCGCGTCCAGCACACCCTCCGCGGCGATCTCGTCGGACGCGCTGCCCGCCGCGTCCTCCATCACACCGCCGTCCTCGCCAGACGCGCCGAGCGCCGCCCCGGCAGCTTCAACCAGCACGCCACCTCGTCCCTCCAGACCTGCCTCCACCAGTTCTCGGACCCGGCCATCGCCACCTGGATCCCCGACGACGTGCGCGGCCGGGCCGAGCTCCTCCTCGCCCGCGCCCTCGCCACCAACGCCGGCCCGCACTGGGCCCAGGACCCCAGCTTGCGCGCGCTCATCCTGGCCCACCTCGAAGCGGCCGCCGCGCACCTGGATCACCCCGAGCCTGCCCAGGCCGACCTCCGCCGCCTCCTCCCCCCTCCCGACTCCGAACTCCCCGCCTCCCCGGTCCCTGCCCCTGCAGCCCTCACCGCGCGCCAGCCCCCCGACGACACCGCCGCTGCCGAGGAAGCTGCCGCCGCCGAAGAAGCTGCCGCGACCGAGGAAGCCGCCGCGACCGAAGAAGCCCTCGCCGAAAGCAACCCACCGACCGATCATGTACCCTTGCGACGCTGACGCTCTTTCACGGAGGGCCCCCGCGATGCGGCTCCGCGCTTCTGCTGCCACGACGATCTTCCTTCTCGCAGCCGCTGCCACCTTCCAGGCCGCCTGCGCTCCCAACTCCGCCGCCCCGCCCGGAGGCGGCGGCTACGGCGGAGACGGCGGCTCCGGAGGCGTGATCCTCCAGCCCTCGACCGACTGCGACGACGCCACCGACACCGACGGCGACTTCGTCTCCGACCTCCTCGAACTCGCCCCCAGCACCGACACCGACGACGACGGCACCCCCGACTACACCGACCTCGACAGCGACGGCGATGGCGTCCCCGACGCCGAGGAAGCTGCGAACCCCCTCCTCCCCATCGCCTCCCCGGGCCGCACCCGCACCACCTTCTGCGATCCCCTCGCCGACACCGACGGCGACGGCATCCCCGATCTCCGCGACCTCGACAGCGACAACGACGGCGTCCCCGACGCCGAGGAAGCCAAGGTTGGCGACGGCCGCTGCCGCGTCCTCGTCGACTGCGATGGCGACGGCGTCATCGACCTCATCGAACTCGCCGCCGGCACCGACCCGACCAACCCTGCCTCCGTCCCCCAGGATCCGGGCCTCTACTTCGTCCTCCCCTACGAGGGCGGCGAACAGACCCGCGACTTCTCCTTCGCCACGGGCATCGAGCGCGCCGACATCTACTTCCTCGTCGACACCACCAACACGATGGGCCCCGCCATCGACGACCTCAAGCAGTCGCTCAGCAACGAGGTCCTCCCCGCCCTCCTGAACGGCAACCCCAGCGCCGTCCCCCCGATCCCCCCGATCAGCGACGCCTGGATCGGCGTTGGCGCCTTCGGCGACGTCCCCTGGGCGCCGTACGGACAACCCGGCGACACCGTCTACCGCCACCGCTTCACCCTCAACGGCCAGCCCGTCACCGGCCACGTCGCTGCCCCCGTGCTGAACGGCGGCGCGTACCAGCCGCCCCCGAACGTCACCTCCATCCTCGCCAGCCTCACCGCCTCGGGTGGTGGAGACGCCCCCGAAGCGGCCACCCAGGCCCTCTGGATGGCGGCCACCAACCAGCCTTACAACCTCACCGGCGGCGGCATCTGGAACGCCGAGACCCCGTACGCCTGCGCCGACCTCGCCATGCGCGGCGCCCCTTGCTTCCGACCAGGCGCGCTCCCCATCTTCGTCCTCGTCACCGACGCCCCGTTCCACAACGGCCCCGTCGCCCAGCGCGCGTACAACCCCTCCCTCGCCAGCGGCGCCCGCACCTACGCCGAGACCATCGCCGCCATCAAGGCCCTCGACGCCAAGATCGTCGGCGTCCCCGTCGACACCGGCACCCCCAACATCGCCCGCCTCGACCTCGTCGACCTCGCCACCCAGACCAACAGCCTCTGGCACGAGTCCCTCTCCGGCGGCATCGATCGCCCCCTCGTCGCCTCCTCCGACGTCAGCTCGGGCGAGGTCTCCAGCGAAGTCGTCCGCCTCCTCGGCCGCCTCGCCGGCGCAGGCCTCAACAACGTCACCACCACCCGCAGAACCTACGAGTGCGCCGGCGGCGTCGACTGCAACGGCGACGGCATCATCGACCCCGCCTTCCAGAACCCCGAACTCGAACCGGGCCAGGGCCCCTTCAACGCCTCCCAGCTCATCACCGCGGTCCGACCCATCCCCGTCTCGGCGCCTCCCCTCCCCTACACCAGCCTGGACGACACCACCTTCCGCGGCGTCCGCGGCAACACCCAGGTCTCCTTCCGCGTCCACGCCGCGAACACCACCTTGCGCCCGGGCACCCTCACCGTGCTCCGCGCCGTGATCCGCGTCGTCACCCCCACGGGACAGCTCCTCGGAGGCAAGGACGGCATCAAGCTCGTGTACTTCGTCATCCCGCAGTACATCCCTGTCATCCAGTGACCCTGCGCGGCCAGCCTCGAGGCCAGGCCGCCCATCCCTCGGTATCGTCTCCCCCGTGCCTTCTCGCCCGCGCCTCCCGTTCACCTGCGCGCTCCTCGCCGCCCTGACCTCCTCAGGTGCTGCCGCGCAGGTTCCACCTGGCGCTTCCACGCAGGCGCCCTCGCTCGCATCGCCGCCTTCGCTCACGCCATCGACCTCCCTCGGCCCGCCGACCTCCACCGAGAAGACCCGGCTCCGCTACCACCTCGAAGGCATCGAGATCCGCGGCAACACCCGCACCGCCGAGCGCGTCCTCCTCCGCTACGTCCGCTTCCGCGCGGGCGACGTGCTCGACGTCGACGACCCCGAGATCGAACTCACCCGCTACCGCCTCCTCGGCACCGGCTTCTTCTCCTCCGTCGACCTCTCCCTGCTCAAGGGCTCGGCCCGCGGCGCCGCCCGCCTCGTCATCGACGTCGTCGAGCGCAACACCTTCGTCGTCCAGAATTTCTGGCTCTCCCTCGCGGCCGACGAAGACACCGCTGGCAACGCCCGACCGCAGTCCGCCTTCACCGGCGTCCAGGTCGCCGAGACCAACCTCGCCGGCACCGGCATCACCCTCGGTGCGGGCATCGGCCTCGCCGCCGACCAGCTCGCCCTGCGCACCCGCTTCCTCGATCCCTCGCTCGGCGGCACCGGCTGGTCCGCCGCCGCGACCCTGCTCTACAACGACGCCCGCGACTTTTTCGGCAGCCGCGACGTCTCATTCGAGTCTCCCTTGCTCGAACAGAGAGAGGTCACCCGCTACGCCGTCGTCTCCTACAAGCGCTTCGGTGCCACCCTCGGCACCGGCCACGACCTCGGCATCTCCTCCTGGTTCTCCCTCGACTACCACCTCGAACAGATCGACGCCGTCGTCCCCACCGTCGCCTCCCACCTGCGCGGCCAGACCCGCGAGCCCCTCGACTTCGACATCCTCCCGGGCACCACCGTCCTCTCCACGCTGCGCACCGCCTTCACCTACGACACCCGCGACGCCCCGTTCCTCGCCACCCGCGGCACCTACGCCTCCGCCAGCATCACCGCCGGCCTCCCCCCGCTCGGCAGCGACTACGGCTTCGCCCGCATCGAGCTCGGCGCCGCGCACTGGCTCCGCCTCCCCTGGGCGCGCCACGTCCTGCGCCTCGAAGCCTTCGCCGGCGCCATCGCGGGCAAGGCGCCCTTCTTCGAGAAGTTCTACGTCGGTGACTTCACCGACCTCCTCCCCGATCGCGTCCTCGACCTCGCCCCCGATCGCCGCAAACCCCCGAACCTCCTCGGCACCGACATCGTCGAGGTCCGCTACGGCGACTTCGCCGCGCGCCTCGAAGGCGAGTACCGCATCCCCGTCTACACCGGCCGCGGCTCCATCTACGGCATCGACCTCTTCGCCACCCTCGGCATCTACAGCGTCGCCAGCGCCCGCGATCTCAGCCAGCCCCCCAGCGGCTACACCGGCTTCGCCCGCGCCCCCGTCGACCTCACCGGCAACCTCGGCCTCCGCATCGACACCAGCGTCGGCGGCGTCACCCTCGCCTTCTCCAACCTCATCGGCCTCTTGCCCTCACGCACCGGGGCCGGCCGATGACCCAGCTCCGTGCGACGCTCCTCGCCGCGGCAGCGCTCACCAGCGCCCAGCTCGCCGCGACGCGCGCGCACGCCCAGACCCCGCCCGCCACGATCCCCACCACGCCGAGCGCCCTCCCCGTCCGCGCCGCCAGCATCGGCATCGACACCACCCTCGTCCACCTCGGCACCAACTTCCGCGACGTCGTCGACGCCGAGATCTCGAAGAAGCTCCTCAGCGGCCTGCCCACCGTCATCTCCTTCCGCGGCTACCTCTTCCGCGAGGCCGGCGGCGACCCCATCGCCCTCGCCGCCCGCACCTGCCGCGTCGTCTACGACCTCTGGGACGAAGTCTTCCGCATCCAGCTCACCCAGTCCGGCGGACAGCTCAGCACCGTCGCCGTCAACGTCGAAGGCGTGCTCCGCAACTGCGCCGAGACCCGCAAGCTCCCGGTGATCGAGCGCTCCCTCCTCCGTGACGGCGCCCGCTACTTCATCGCCGCCCTCGTCGAGGTGAACCCCGTCAGCGCCGAGACCCTCGACCGCATCACCCGCTGGGTCACCCGCCCGAACGGCGCCAACGCCATCGGCCCGGGCGACGCCCTCTTCGGATCCTTCGTCGGCCTCTTCGTCACCCGCATCGACAGCGCCGACCGACGCATCACCTTCCGGACCGCCCCCTTCCTCCCCCCGGATCCACCGCCGCCACCACCACCTCCGCCACCTGCCCCGGCGCCACGCAAGTAACCCTCCTCCATCCATCGAGCATCATGCAGCGCTTCCCCATCGCCCTCGACCTCCGCGACCGCGACGCCTTGATCCTCGGCGCGCACGGCGAAGCCCCGCAGACCGCCGAGCGCCTTCTCGCCGCTGGCGCCCGCGTCACCGTCATCGCCCCGGGCTCCGTCCACGAGACGATCGCCGAGGCCGCCGCCCGAGGCCGCCTCACCTTGCACCGCCGCCCCTTTCAGGACACCGATCTCGACGGACGCGCCATCGTCTTCCTCGCCCCCTTCGACGACGACCTCTCCCGGCGCTTGCACCAGCGCCTCGCCGCCGAAGGCCGCCTCGTCTGCACCCTCGATCGCCCCGAGTTTTCCACCTTTGCGAACCTGGCGGTCGCCCGCGTCTCCGGCCTCACCATGGCCTTCGGCACCGACGGCGTGAGCCCTTCCACCGCACGCCGCATCCGCGAAGACCTCACGACCCTCTTTTCCGACCCCCGCTTCGCCCGCTACCTCGACGCGCTCCGCCAGGCCCGTGCCGCGCTCCCTCGCGGCGAGGAGCGCATGGCCCGCATGCGCGCCGCCGTCGAGGGCTTCGCCATCGAGGCGCGCCTCCGCTTTCCAGACTGGTTCGATAAGCACACGCCCGCGGACTGGTTCGATAAGCGCACGGCCCCGATGGAGAGCACCGCGACCGAAACAGACACCGCGTCCGAGGTCGCAGACATCGAGATCCAGGCCCCGATCACCGACACCGCGAACGCAGACCCCTCGCTCTCGACCCCTCCCTCTGGCCCGGGCGCCCCCCCTCCGGACACCACGCCCCTCGCCTCCCGTTCAGCAGATTCCAGTCGTCGTGGAGAATGACCGGCGCCCCCCTCGGGACCCGGCCACCGACAGTGGACGACCTGGACGCGAAAACCCTTGCATCGTCCGCGTTTCGGGGGTTTCGTGAGCCCACACGCGAGTTAGCAATCCGCGAGGAGGACCTGGGGTATGCGTTCACGATCGAGCCGACTGATGACGTCCACTTCAGCGGCAGTGCTGTCAGGGCTTTTGGCGCTGGGCTCTGCGATGGCCCAGCCCGCCACTGGCGCCAAGCCCGCGGCGCCTCCTCCTGGAGGCCTTGCCCCCGCGACGCCCAGCGATCTCGCTCCCGCGAAGCCGGGCGGCCCCGCACCCGTTGCGCCGGCACCTGCTGCAGCTCCCGAGAAGCCGAAGAAGCCGCTCACCGAGAAGCAGAAGAAGGACGGCGCCAAGAAGGCCTACAAGGAGGCCGAGGCGAAGTACGAGAAGGGTGATTTCGCGGGCGCGCTGCCGCTCTACCGCGAGGCCGACGAGCTGGTTCCCGGCGCGCCGCCCAAGCTCAAGGTCGCGCAGAGCCTCGACAAGCTCGGCAACGTGAGCGAGGCCGTCGCGGCGTACCAGGCGTACCTCGACGCGCAGCCCGACCCCGAGAAGTTCAAGGATCAGATCGCGTCGGCCCAGGGCCGCATCGACGAGCTGAAGAAGACCCCTGCCAAGGTCAAGGTCGCCGTCGCTCCGGAGACCGCGCCCAACGTCAAGATCCTGGTCGACGACGTGCAGCAAGCGGGCACCGAGCTCGCGCTCACGCCTGGCAAGCACGTCATCAAGGTCTCCGCCGACGGCTTCGTCGAGTCGACGCAAGAGGTCGACGTGGCCTTCGCCGAGAACCGCGAGCTCGGCGTCACGCTGACCGAGGCGCCCCCGCCGCCGCCGCCCCCCGCCCCGATCGCCGAGGTGCCCCCGTCGCCCGAGCCGATCGGCCCGCCCCCGCCCCCGCCCTCCGAGCCCCGCTCGCCGATCCCGGCGTACGTCACGCTCGGCCTCGCGGGTGCAGGCGCGGTCGTCGGCACGATCTTCGGCGCCATGGCCCTCAGCGCCAAGAGCGAGTTCGACGACAACCCGACCGTCGACAACGCCGACGCGGTGGATCGCAACGCCCTGATCTCCGACATGTCGTTCGCCGTGGCGATCACCTTCGGTGTCACCGGCGCCGTGCTGCTCCTCAGCCGCGACGACGCCCCGGCCACCACCACCGGCCTCACCACCAAGCCCTCGAAGAAGCGCAACTGGATCGCGACCCCGTACGCGACCCCCACCGGCGGCGGCGCCGCAGCCCGCTTCACCTTCTGAGAGGAACCCCACCATGAGGCGCTGGCACACCCCCATCGCTCTGACGCTCTTTCTCGGGGCGGCCTTCGCCTCGACCACCGGCTGTGAGCTCATCGCCGCCCCCGATCGATCCTTGATCCCGGACGGCTCGGGACTCACGGCCCAGGGCGGTGCGGGTGGCAGCGGTGGAGACTCCACCACGACCGGCGGCGGCCAAGGCGGCACCGCCGGTCAAGGCGGCCAGGGCGGCACCAACCTCGAGACCGGTGAGCCCTGCGGCACCGCCAGCCAGTGCCAGAGCGGCTTCTGCGTCGACGGCGTCTGCTGCGAGACCGCCTGCAACGCCACCTGCCAGGCTTGCAGCGCAACCGCGAAGGGCGCTGGCGAAGACGGCACCTGCGGCAACGCCGCCGCGGGCCAGGATCCCCACAACGACTGCGAAAACGAAGACCAGACGACCTGCGGCCGGGATGGCACCTGCAACGGCGATGGCGCTTGCCGTCTCTTCCAGGCGGGGACGTCCTGTGGCGCCACCGCCGGCTGCGACAGCGGCGAGCAGACCTTCCCTGACCAGTGCGATGGTGACGGCCAGTGCGTCATCGGCGGTACGCTGCTCTGCGGTAGCTATACCTGTGACAGCACGGGCATGTCCTGCCTGACCACCTGCACGGCCATCGAGGACTGTGCAGCAGGGAACTACTGCAACTCGTCCAACGAGTGCGCGACTCAGCGCCCTCAGGGCCAACCTTGCACGGGTGGCATCGAAGGCGAATGCACTACCGGCTACTGCGTCGACGGGTACTGCTGCAACAGTGCTTGCGATGGGGAGTGCAGGGCTTGCTCCAACACGAAGAAGGGCTCCGGTCCCAACGGCACCTGCGGCAACGTCCTGACCAACACCGATCCCGACACCGAGTGCAACGGCTACACCTGTAGCGGCGGCGCCTGTCGCACGACCTGCTCCGGCAGCGCCCAATGCGCCGTCGACTACACCTGCACCAGCAACGCCTGCGTTCCCAACTGAGTGACGCCGCAGGGAAGCCCTCGCTTCTCTCGGCGTCGTTCATCCCATCGATCACCGCCCTGCAGCTGCAACGACGCCGGGTTCTCCCTGCCGGAGTCGTCGTTTGCCATCATTCACCGAAATTGAACGTCGCAATCCGTCGGCTTACGAGCGCACGACGCTCGTAGGCTCGTCCATGCCCGTGTGACACGATCGCTCCTACGCATCGTGTTGTCCTCCAGCGGGGAGGAAGGAGCATGCGCGTGATGGTTCACCGAGCGGTTCTCACGATGGTTCTCGTTACCGCGGGAGGCTGCGGGCTCCTCTCCGGGCTCTCGGACTACGAGCGGCTCCGTGGGGATGCACCCAGCACGCCCTCCGGGGGTTCGGGCGGCAGCGGTGGTGACGCCACCACGACCGGCGGCGGCCAGGGCGGCACCGCCGGTCAAGGCGGCACCAACCTCGAAGTCGGTGAGCCCTGCGGCACCGCCAGCCAGTGCCAGAGCGGCTTCTGCGTCGACGGCGTCTGCTGCGACACCGCCTGCAACGCCACCTGCCAGGCTTGCAGCGCAACCGCGAAGGGCGCTGGCGAGGACGGCACCTGCGGCAACGCCGCCGACAACCAGGATCCGCACAACGACTGCGAGAGCGAAGACCAGACGACCTGCGGCAGGGATGGCACCTGCGATGGAGCGGGCTCCTGCCGGCTCTACCCCACGGGTAGCTCCTGCGGTGAGACGGCGGGTTGTGACAGCGGCGTGCAGACCTCGCCCGATCAATGCGACGGTGCGGGCACCTGCCTCATCGGTGGGACCGAGAGCTGTGGCAGCTACGCCTGCGATCCGACAGGCATGTCCTGCCTCAGCTCCTGCACCACCATCGCCGACTGCGCCACGGGCTTCTACTGCAATGCGCAGAACGAGTGCGTCGCACAGAAGACAGGCATCAACCAGGCCTGCACGGCGGGGCTCGAAGGCGAGTGCGCCTCGGGCTACTGCGTCGATGGATACTGCTGCAACGACGCCTGCGACGGCGAGTGCCGGGCTTGCTCCACGGCAAAGAAGGGCACTGGCTCCAACGGCACCTGCGGCAACGTCGCCATCAACACCGATCCCGACGCCGAGTGCAACGGCTTCACATGTTCTGGTGGCGCCTGCCGCACGACCTGCTCCGGCAGCACCCAGTGCGTCGTCAACTACACCTGCACCAGCAACGCCTGCGTTCCCAACTGAGTGACGCCGCAGGGAAGCCCTCGCTTCTCACGGCGTCGTTCATCTATCCAGCGCTGCCCCACAGATGCAGCGACACCCCCCACGCCTGTTTGGGTCATCGCTTGCCATCGTGCAAGGGCAGTCACCTCACGACATCTCGCTTCTCGAGCGCACGGCTTTCGTAAGCTCATCCTTCCGCGTGCAACACGATGGCATTGCATGTCGTGTTGCTCGTCGACGGAAAGGAAAGAGCATGCGCATGACGATTCACCACGCAGTTTTATCGATGGGTCTCCTTGCTGCGGCAGGCTGCGGGCTCATCTCCGGGCTCTCGGACTACGAGCGCATCGATGGCGACGCTCCGCGGGGAACCCCTGGCGGTTTGGGGGGCACCTCCACCAGCGGTGGAGGCCAGGAGGGCACCGCAGGCCAAGGTGGTACGGGTGGTGCCAGTTTGGCGCTCGGGTCGCCATGCAGCATCCCAACCCAGTGCGGAAGCGGCTTCTGCGTCGATGGGGTCTGCTGTGACACCGCCTGCACGACCACCTGCCAGGCTTGCAGCGCAGCCACCAACGATATTGGCGTCGACGGCACCTGCACCAACACGGCTCCCGGACTGGACCCTCATGCCGACTGCGAAGACAAGGGCTCGCTGGGCTGCAAGAAGGATGGCACCTGCGACGGCGCAGGCGCGTGCCGCCTCTACCTTGCAGGCACGCCGTGTGGTGCGCTCGCATCGTGTCAAGGTGGCGAGGCCATCCACCCCGACCAGTGTGATGGGTATGGCGAGTGTGTGATCGGTGGGGCACAGCTCTGCGGTAGCTACAGATGTGACGCGCAGGGAAGGGCCTGCCGAGCGTCTTGCACCACGCTCGCCGACTGCACGGCCGGCGCCTACTGCAACGCAATCAACGAGTGCATACCGCAGAAGCTTCAGGGGCAGCCTTGCTCGGCTGCTGTTGGGGGCGAATGCGCGACTGGCCACTGCGTCGACGGAGTCTGCTGCAACGAGCCATGCGGTGAGGCATGCCGAACATGCTCCGCCGCCAAGAAGGGCTCCGGACTCAACGGCACCTGTGGCAACGTCCTGACCGACACCGATCCCGACGCCGAATGCCTCAACTACACGTGCAACACAGGCGCCTGTCACACAACCTGCTCGTCCAACAGTCAGTGTGACGACGGCGCGACCTGCATCGGGAGCCGCTGTGAGTAATCAGCCGGCACCCAGTTCTCGTGGTGCGGCCTCGCCCTCTTTGCGCTGTCGTCCTCCGTCCTCGGCAGTGCCCCTGGCCCCAACCGTCCTTCGACACGTCGCGCAAAAGCGGATCTCGAACGAGTTTGCCCCTTCGAGTCCTCCCCGAGCGCGGACCCACTTGCCGCTGATGGACACTCCCAGCAGCCCCTTTTCCACACTTCGCGTCTCGTCAGGTTCGAGATCGCCTCCCTTCTGGATTCGCCACCCACCCGTCCGCTAGCCTGACCACGCGCCCCTCCACCGCGCCCATCCTGGAGCGCCTCCTCTGGAGCGAGCCGCGCCGCCTCCCATGCGTACCTTCCCTCGACCCCTGTGGCCTTGCCTCGCGCTCCCCTTGCTCGCGGCCCTCCCCGCGACCCCCGCGCACGCGCAGCGATCGCCCAGCTCCGCCCCCAGGCCACCGGCCACCACGCAACCCGCGTCACCCGCGTCACCCGCGTCACCCGCGCCGCCCGCATCCCCTGCGCGACCCCCCCCACGCCCAGCGCAGGGCGCGCAGCAGCCGCGCACCCCTGCCCAGACCGCCGCCGCAGCTTCTGCGGACCGAGGCCAGGCCCTCTACGACGCCGGCAAGTACGAGGAGGCCCTCATCGCCTTCCGCAAGGCCGACGAACAGTTCCGCGCCCCCACCGTCCTGCTCATGATGGCGCGCGCCCACCTCAAGCTCGGCCACCTGCGCGAGGCCCGCACCCACTACCAGCGCGTCCTCGAAGAGAAGCTCGCCGACTACGCCCCGCAGGCGTTCTTCGACGCCCAGACCGCGGCCGACAAGGAGCTCGACGCCTTGCTCCCGCGCATCCCCACCATCCAGATCAAGATCACCGGCGCCGCCCCTGGCGAAGCCCAGGTCTTCATCGACGGCAAGCCCGCGCCGCACGACGTCCCCGTCCTCCACGACCCGGGCAACCACGCCATCACTGCCTGGGCACCTGGCCGCACCCCGACCACCCAGATGGTCGACCTCCGCGAGGGCAAGACCACGCAGCTCACCCTCGTCCTCCAGCCCGGCACGCAGCCCGCTGCGCAACCTGGCGCGCAGCCCGGCGCACCGATCGCCAGCGCGCCGCAGCCTCCCGCGGAGCCTTCCCCACCGCCTGCCGAGCCGCCCTCCACGCGCCGCTTCCTCGTCCCCACCACCGTCCTGTTCGCGGCCTCGGCCGTGGGCATCGGCGCCGGCGCCATCACTGGCGCCATGGCCGCGGATCGCGTCGGCCAGCTCAAGTCGACCTGCCCTTCCGGCAGCTGCTACGACGACGCCTCGGCCACCTACGACGCCGCGCAGACCCTCACCACCGTCTCCACGGTGAGCTTCCTCCTCGGCGGCGCGGCAGCCGCCGCAGGCCTCGGCCTCTTGATCTGGGACATGCAGCGCCCGAGCCCCACCACCCAGACCGGCCTGCAAGTGACCGCAGGCCTCGGCTTCGCGAGCGTGAAAGGGACGTTCTGATGCAACCTCGCGCTCCTCGCCCGACGCGCCCCCAGCGCACGGCGACCACGCCCGCCGCGAACGCTTCGCCTGCCCACACGCCCGCAGCGACCTCGCCTGCCGTGCCCTCTTCCCCCTCACGCGCTCGCGCAGCCACCGCGCCGGCGTGGACGACGCTGCTCGCGATGACGAGTGCATCGCTGCTCGGCGCCTGCGGCTTCGTGCTCGGCTTCGACGACTTCGACAAGATCGGCGGACCGCGGCCCGGCGACACCACCACCTCCACCAGCAGCCAGGGCGGGTCCGGCGGCGAGGGAGGCGGAACGACCACGGCCGGCGGCGACGGCGGCATGGGAGGAAGCGGTGGAGGCCTCGGCGGCGCGGGCGGCATCGGCGGTCAAGGAGGCCTCGGCGGCATGGGGGGCGACGGCGGCATGGGCGGCGTGGGCGGTGTGGCGCCCGAGTGCGATCGCGACGGTGACGGCGTCCTCTCCCTCGCCTGCGGTGGCCTCGACTGCGACGACGATGGCGACGGCCACCTCGTCCCGTACTGCCCCGGCTTCGTCGGCGACGACTGCGACGACGCGGATGAGCGCGTGTACGGCGGCGCGACCGTGTGGCACGTGATCCCGCGCCTCTCGGGCGGCTTCGACTACAACTGCGACGGGCTGGAGAACCGCGAGTTCCCGACGGTCGACTGCTCGAGCGCCTGCTCCGGCACGTCGAACAACGTGTTCCTCACCCCGCTGAACTGCGGCCAGAGTGGACCCTTCGGTCGCTGCATCTACGACGCCGCCAACATGACCTGCACACCCCAGGTCACCGACAACAACCGCCTCCTGCGCTGCCGGTAGCGCAGCAGATCAGCGCCATCGCTCGCTGAGGCGGTCGCGGATTGGCAGCCGTCATCGCCGCGCGCACGGCGGCTGGTCATCTCGATCGCGCGCACCTGCCCGTCGTCGCGGGGCCTTACCGTGATGGATCACTCCTGTCGCCAGCGCCGGCCGGTCGTCGCTGTCCGTCGTCCACGTGTCCCCCACCCCTGGATCGCAACGTCGCCCCGCCACCGACCCGCCATCCACCCCTGGATCGCAACCTCACTCCGCCACCAACCCGCCATCCACCCCTGGATCGCAACTTCGCTCCGCCACCGACCTGCCATCCACCCCTGGATCGCAACTTCGCTCCGCCACCGACCCGCCATCCAGCCCTGGATCGCAACTTCGCTCCGCCACCGACCCGCCATCCAGCCCTGGATCGCAACTTCACTCCGCCACCGACCCGCCATCCAGCCCTGGATCGCAACTTCGCTCCGCCACCGACCCGCCATCCAGCCCTGGATCGCACTTGCCTTCGCCTCCTCCCGCCGCGGACGAGTCCCCCGCGCAGCCCCAGACAGGTCGCCACCACCTCGCAGCGCTCTCGTCACGCGACCCCGCCGATTTCCTGCTGTGAGCGTTCACACCGGGAGAGGCACCTCCGAGCGCGCGGAACGGAGCGACATCATCTCACCCTCTCGCACCATTCTGCCTTCGGCGGAGGTTTCTGCACTCGACAGACAGGCTCATGTGCGTATTTTTCCGCCATGAACCAATTAAAGACGATCGGTCTCGACGAGGAACTCGACGAGATCGATGGCCAGCTCGCTCAGACCGAAATCAGCACCGCTGCCGACCCGCTCACGCTGCACCTGACCGCAGCGTTCACGCAACTCCGCCAGGATCTGTTGCAAGTGCGGGCGCAGGAGGTGAGCCGACACGATGCCGTCAAGGCGGCCGACGCGCGCGCCTACCCCGTCGACGATGAGCTGAACGCCATCAGCGACGAGGTGAAGGTCGCGGTGCTCGCGCTCGCCGAGAACAACTACCAGCACCCGCTCTACCGGCAGTTCTACTCGGGTCAGAGCCCGAGCGCGCTGAAGCGGCCGGTGCTCGGGGAGCAGCTCGAGACGATGCGCACCTGGGTCGCGTTGCTCGCGGATCAAGGCAGCGCGGTGCTCGCCGAGATCGGGGTGCGGCTCGCGCCGATCATCCAGAGGGCCGACGAGGTCGTGGACGCGCAGACGGTGGCGCAGCAGCGGCTCGACGTGTTCGAGCGGGGCGCGCGCAAGGCGTTCGTCGATCGGGTGAACGGTCAGCGGAAGCTGGCGTTCGGGCGGATCGGGGAGATCATCCACGCGACGCCGGGCCGGAAGCTGACGTCGAGCTACGCGGAGCGGTTCTTCCAGCACGGGCCCTCGGCGCGCACGCCCACGATCGCGGGGATGGAGCGGCTGGTGGCGCGGCAGAAGGCGAAGCTCGACCGGCTGGAGGCGCGGCTCGCCGAGATGAAGTCGAAGCAGGACCAGCAGCGGCAGGCGCAGCAAGAGGCGCAGCTCGAAGAGCGTCGGCTGAAGGTGGTGGAGGCCGAGAAGCGGGCCGCCGCCGCGATGGCCGAGCTGGAGGCGCTGAAGGAGCAGATCGCGAAGGAGCAGGGCGCGTCGGCCATGAGCTGAAGCGCGAGGCGAACGCGATACCCGCCCCGCATGTCGTCCACGGTGCGTATGGACGACGTGCGGGGCTTTTTCGTGTCCGTGGTGGCTCAGGGCTCGCGGGAGCGGGCGCCGGAGAGGTGGCGCTCGCGCAGTGGACCGCGGTGGACGCGCTCGCGTAAGGTCGTGTCCGGGCGTGCACGGGCCGTCGCGCTCAGGGACGAGGGCGAGAGGCGCCGAGCTGGGCGCAAGATCGAAGGCGCCAGCTTCAGGCGCGGGATCGAGGGAGAGATGGTCAGAGGGTCCGTCGTCGTCGCGGCGTTGCTCCAGCTCGGGGTGCTCTCGCTCGTGTCCGTCGCAGAGGGGCAGCCGAGCGTGGAGACGGTGGAGGCGCTCGAGCAGGCCAAGCGCTCGGCGCGGAGCTTCGCGGATCAGGGGTTCGAGCACTTCGAGGCGGGTCGTCACGAGGAGGCCATCGCGGCGTTCTCGGCGGCGTACGAGCGGTACCGGGCGCCAACGCTGCTGCTGATGATCGCGCAGGCGAGCGAGAAGCTCGGGCGCCTGGTCGAGGCCCGGGCGCACTACCAGCAGGTGATCGACGAGCAGCTCACCCACTACGCGCCGAAGGAGTTCTACGAGGCGCAGGTGCGCGCGAAGGTGGATCTGGAGGCGCTCGACGCGCGCATCCCGGTGGTGGAGGTGGCGGTGAGCGGCGCGCCCGCGGACGAGGTGACGCTGCTCGTGGACGGGAAGGCGGCGAGCGCGGGGGTCGTGCGGCTGAACCCCGGGGAGCATGCGCTGCAAGCGACGGCGCCGGGTCGAGAAGGGGTGCGTCGATCCCTCACGCTGGCCGAAGGGGAGCGCGTGCAGGTGACCCTGGCGCTGGCGGCGCCGGAAGCGACGCTCGGGCCAGCACCCCACGCGCTGCCATCGCCTGCGCCTGCACCGCCTGCGGCGCCACCGTCTGCTGCAACGGAGCGTTCGTCGCGGCCGTACCTGATCCCGGCGCTCGGGGCCTTCGGGCTCGCCGGTGTGGCCGCGGTGGTCTGCGCCGTGACGGGGGAGATGTCGCTGAACGCGACCGAGTCACTCGGGGGAGAGTGCGTCGGCGCTCGGTGTTACGACGATGCAGGGGGAGCGACGTACGATCGGGCCAGGACGCTGGGGGCGGTGTCGACGGTGAGCTTCGTCGTCGCCAGCGCGGCCACGGTGGCCGGCGCGACGCTGCTGCTGTGGCCGAGCACCACGGCGGCGGAGCCGAAGGCGGCGCTGCACGTGTCGCCCGCGTGGGTGGGCGTGCAGGGGACGTTCTGAGGGCGAGCTGCTGGGCGCCCACGAGGCTGCCGAGCTGCACGAAGGCAAGAGGCTGCCGCGCTGCACGAAGCCAGGAGGCTGCCGAGCCGCAAGAAAGGGAGAGGAGGTCTTCCGCTGTGAAGTGGGCCCTCCCGGCGTCGCTCCCTTAAGGTCGTCGACGATTGATCTCAGGCGATTTCGCCTGACGAGGACTCGGCGATGCACATCACGCCCGGCGCCATCGTTGGCATCAAGTACCGCTTAGAGCGGCCTCTCTCCCGGGGTGGGATGGGCGCCGTCTGGCTGGCCCGTCATGTCCACCTCGGGTCGCCGGTGGCCATGAAGTTCATGGATCCGACGCTCGCCGCGTCGCCAGCGTTCGTCGCGCGCTTCGAGCGGGAGGCGCGGATCGCAGCCAACTTGCAGAGTCCGCACGTCGTCAACGTGCAGGACTACGGGATCGACGAGGGTGTCCCTTACCTGGTGATGGAGCTGCTCCAGGGCGAGGACCTCGGGACCCGGCTGGCGCGCGTCGGTCGCCTGTCGCTCGCGCAGACGGTGCACGTTCTCGGTCAGGTGGCGAAGGCGATCCGCCGCGCGCACGAAGCCGGTCTGGTGCACCGGGATCTGAAGCCGGGGAACATCTTCCTTTCGGTCGTGGAGGACGAGGAGGTCGCGAAGGTCCTCGACTTCGGCATCGTGAAAGAGGGGACGGGGCAGATGCAGGGGGAGCTGACGCGTCCAGGAGAGGTGCTGGGCTCGCCCCACTACATGAGTCCGGAGCAGGTGCGCGGCGAGGCCGACGTGGATCTCCGGAGCGATCTCTGGGCGCTGGGGGTCATCACGTTCCGGATGCTCACGGGGGTGCTGCCGTTCCCGGGGGATCAGCTCGGCACGGTGATGGGAAGGATCCTGGTCGATCCGCTCCCGCAAGCGACGCGGTTCGCGCCCGATCTGCCACCAGCGCTCGATGGGTTCTTCGCGAGGGCGCTATCGCGAGACCGGGCGACGCGCATGCAGTCGGTGGTGCAGATGCTCGACGAGCTGCGGTCGATCGCCGGGACGGGGCCGGCGAGCCCGCGCGGTGCGGAGCGGTCGTCCATCCATTCGTACACGAACGAGGTGGCAGCCACGCCAGGGCCGATGTCCCCAGCGTGGGGCATGACGCCGAGCGGCGGGAGCGCGGACGCCGGGGTCGCGTCACCGAGTGGTTCGTCGCTGCAAGCTGGCCAGGCTTCGCAGAGCGGTTCATCGCTTCGAGCGCCCGAGGCTTCGCCGAGCGGCTCATCCCCAGGGGCGCTGCGAGAGGGCCCATGGCCGGGAGCGTCTCCAGGGACGTCGAGCACGTTGAAGAGCACCACGGGCGATGGAGCGTCGGGAGCGTCGCCACAAAGGGCCACCGGCGTCATCGCGGTGGCCGCAGGAGGCGCGCTCGTGGGCATCGCCATCGTGGCCGTGCTGGGGGTCTTCGTGCTGCGATCGCTGGGCGTCGATCCCTACGCTTTGATGTCGGACGTCACGGAGACGCCGACGCTCGAGGCGACACCGGCATCCAGCGCGGCGGAGGCGATACCGGCACCCAGCGCGGAGGGGGTAGCAGACCCCGTTCCGGCGGCATCTGCCGGCGAAGCCCAGCCGACCGCGCCTTCTCCGACGCCAGCGGTGGAGGTGGCGCCTTCGACGAGTGCTGGCTCGCCCGCGACCTTGGCAGGGCCGCTGTCGTCAGCAGGGCCTGCGGCATCCGGGAGCGCGGCACCGTCGCCCATGCCGGCGACGCCCGCCAGCACCGTCCGCGCTCCGGGGGCAGCCAGCTCGCTGCCCATCGAGCGGAGCACGACCACGGCGGGTGGAGCGAAGCCTTCCGGCGGCGCGACGCCGTCGAAGGCGGAGGGGTCGAAGGGATCGAAGCCTCGCGAAGCAGGCACCACGACGCCCTGGTTCTGATCGGTAGCCCAGAACGCCGAGGTCGGGTCACGAAGGAGATGAGGATGCGCGCACGATGGATCACGGTGGGATTGACCGTTCAGGCAGCGTTCTTCGCGGTCGGCCTCGCGCCCCCCGCGCACGCGCAACCGGCGTCGCTCGAAGCCATCGAGCAAGCAAAGGCCACGGCGAAGGCCTCCGCGGAGCGGGGCATGGAGCAGTTCACCGCGGAGCAGTACGAGGAGGCGATCCGGTCGTTCGAGGAGGCTCACCGGGCCTACCAGGCGCCCACGTTCATCGTGAAGATCGCGCAGGCGCAGGAGAACCTGGGTCGGCTGATCGAGGCACGGGCTTCGTATCAGCGGGTGCTCGACGAGCAGCTCACCCACTACGCCCCCAAGGTGTTCTTCGATGCGCAAGCGCAAGCAAAGGCGGGGATCGAGGCGCTGACGCCGCGCATCCCGAGGGTCGAGGTGGTGGTGACGGGCGCCCCGGCGGATCGGATCTCGGTGCTGGTGGACGGGCGTGCCGCGCAGGCTGGCGTGCAGGCGATGAACCCGGGCGAGCACACGGTGACGGCGGCTGCGCCAGGCCGGGTGACGGTGACGCAGACGCTCGACCTCGCCGAGAGGGCGAAGGAGCGGGTCGTGCTGGCGTTGAAGGCGCCAGCGCCACCTGCGGGTGTTTCGTCGGCGGAGACGAACTCGGTGACCCACCAAGCGTCGTCGCCCGTGTCGACGAGTCCGGAGGGGAGAAGGGGCTTCGTGACGCCGGCGCTCGGGGCGTTCGGGCTCGCGGCGATCGGGTTGGGGGTGGGGACGGTGACCGGGGTGCTCGCGATGGGCGCTGCGGGTCAGCTCGACGAGGAATGTGTCGGAGGCCGCTGCTTCGACGATGCGGGAGGTGACGCCTACGATCGCGCGAGCACGCTGGGGACGATCGCGACGGTGGGTTTCGTGGTGGGGGGCGTGGCCGCGGCGGCGGGGGTGACGTTGCTGCTCTGGCCCGCCGGGGAGAAGCCGCAGGTGCAAGCAGGGGTGCGCGTGGCGCCGGGCTGGATCGGTCTGCAGGGGAGGTTCTGATGGGGAGGACGAGAGGTGCCAGAGGGGTCGTCGTCACCGGATGGCTGCTGGTGAGCGTGGGGAGCGGAGGATGCACGGGTCTGCTGGGGCTCGATGAGTATGAGCGGTTGAACGCGCTGGCCCCTGGAGACGCCGACGCGAGCGCCGGCGGGAGTGGTGCAGAGAGCCCATCGTCGACCTCCGTGGGGGGCTCTGGAGGTGCGGGTGGAATGGGAGGCGCTGGAGGCGCTGGCGCTGGAGGCACTGGCGCTGGAGGCACTGGAGGCTCCGGTGGCGATGGCGGATCGGGCGGTGCTGGGGGCTCCGGTGGTGCTGGGGGCTCCGGTGGTGCTGGGGGCTCCGGTGGTGCTGGGGGCTCCGGTGGCGATGGCGGATCGGGCGGTGGTTCCAGTGGTGGCCTCGGCGACCCCTGCGGTAGCGATGCCGAGTGCTCGAGCGGCATGTGTCACGGCAGCGTATGCGTGGCTGAAGTGAACGGCTGCGATCTCGACAACGCCCTGGACTGGACGCTCATGTCGACAGTGACCATCGAGTTCGGTGGCGTGCATGGGAGCAACTACGTCCCGAGATGCCTCAAGGTGTCACAGGGCACGGAACTCACCATCAGCGGCAGCTTCTCCGGGCATCCGCTGCAAGGGGGTGTCGTCGAGAACGGGACGCGCGTACCGGCAACCACCGGCCCGTTCGCCAACGTGACGAACTCGGGGACGTCACGGATCATCAGCCTGAACTTCACCGGAACCTATCCCTACTACTGCGTCCCGCATGCGCTGGGTGGCATGACGGGGGCGCTGTTCATCGTCCCCTAGGATCGAGCGACAGCGCGCCCCCCCACGAACGGTGGCGTCAAGGCCACCTCGCTGGAGCGAACGCTCGATGAGCGAGCGAAGTGCGCGGAGAGGAGGCCGTCTCTGCTGACGACCTGACCACCGCTCGTGACGTCACGCTGCCGTGACCCCTCTCGGCGCTCGACGCTCTGCGCTCGGTGGATCGACGGTGGGATCGTTCAGAGAAGGCGACACATCGTCGCAAACGACGTTAGGCTCGACCTGAGCAGCCCTGGTGGGTCGACGGCCGGGGAAAGTGGGTTCGGTACATGCGAGGGTGAGGCGCGGATGACGCTGGGCGTTCAGGGGGGTGGGTTTGCGGTGGCCGGGTGGCTCGCGCTCGCGCTCGGGAGCACGGCGTGCGCGATCGTGGTGGTCGATCATGCGGAGGAGGATGGCTCTTCGGGCACGACGACGACCTCCACGACGACGACCTCCACGACGACGACCTCCATGACGACGACACCGACGACGACGCCCACGAGCCGGTGTCAGGACGGCGCAGATCAGGAGTGCACCTTCACGGACCCCTGTGCCAGCTGCGCGATCACGGAGGTGTGCCACACGCAGCTCCTGGCCTGCATCAATGACGCGGAGTGCGTCGCGCTCAACGACTGTCTCAACGAGTGCCCCGCAGGGGACGACGGATGCCCTGACGCTTGTTACCTGGCTCATCCGGGTGGCGTCGCCCCCTACGAGACCCTCCTGCGATGCGTTTTCTGCGAGGTCTGTCCACTCGCCTGTCGAGCGGCCAACGAACCAGCTTGTGCACCTTGAAGGGGTGAGCGGGTCACGGGGCCAGCGTCGAGGGGCGAAGAGGTGGCCTCGGTGGAGCGAGGGAGCGACGATGCGATCTGGATTGGTCACGCTGGGGTCCACGATGGTCATGCTGCTCGGCGCCTGGCTGGGTGGCTCGGAGGCGAACGCGCAGTCCACGCAGGCGTCGCTGGACGCGCTCGACCAGGCCAAGGAGGAGGCGCGGGCGAGCGCCGATCGAGGGTTCGAGCACTTCGAGGCAGGCCGGTTCGAGGAGGCCATCCGCGCCTTCGAGGAAGCGCACGCGAAGTACCCGGCGCCGACGATCTTGCTGAAGCTCGCGCAGGCCAATGCGAGGATCGGTCGTCTGCGAGAGGCCCGGCGACACTACCTGCGGGTGGTGGACGAGAAGCTCGCGCTCTATGCGCCGAGGGCGTTCTTCGAGACGCAGGAACAGGCGAAGGTCGAGCTGGAGGCGCTGCTGCCTCGGTTGCCGTCGTTGCAGGTGAGCGTGACCGGGGCGCCGGCGGACCAGGTGCGGCTGGTGATCGATGGTCGTGCGTCGGAGCGACGTGTGGTGGTGCTGGACCCGGGGATCCACACGGTGACCGCCACGGCGCCAGGTCGCGCCTCGGTGACGCAGAAGGTGACGCTCCAGGAGGGGCGCCGGCACGTGATCACGCTGCGGCTTCTGGCGCCGTCCTCCACGCGCTCGCCGCACTCGACGCCAGAAGCCGGGTCGGAGCGCGGGACGCCGGTGGTGGATGAGCCGGAGGAGAGCGGCGCCGTTCGGTCGTCGAGACGCAACGTGCTGCCGGCGGTCGGCGCCTTTGGCCTGGCCGGGGTCGCGGTGGGGGTGGGGGCCGTGACGGGGGCGCTCTCCCTGGGAGCGACGGCCTCGATGGAGAAGGAGTGCCTCGACTTCAGGTGCTACGACGGGGCCGGGGGGGAACACCACGATCGGGCAGGCGCGCTGGGAGCCGTGTCCACGGTGAGCTTCGTGGTGGCAGGCGTGGCAGCGGGGGTCGGCGTCGGACTGCTGCTGTGGCCTGCGAAGAGTGACGGGCGACCCGCGGTGGCGCTGCGCGTCTCGCCAGGCTGGATGGGCGTGGAGGGGACGTTCTGATGGAGCATGGAACGATGGTCGGCCGGATCGCGCTGCTGGGCTGGATCGCGGTGATGAGCACGGGGATGGCCTGCACGCTGCTCTCGTCCTACGGGGACTACGAGCGGGTGGAGGGGCCACCTCCAGGCGGCGACGCGAGCGGGACGGGCGGAAGAGGAGGCGCTGGTGGGCAGGGGGGCGCTGGCGGAAGCGGCGTCTGCACCTGTAGCGCCGATACGGCGTGCGCGACGTACCAGTGTGTGGATGGGGCGTGCCGCGTGACGTTCGCCGCGGAGGGCACGCCGGTCGTGGGGACGCCAGTCGGGGACTGCCAGGACGTGGTCTGTGGCCCTGCGGGTGTGCCGATCTCGAAGGCGAACGACGAGGATGTTCCCGACGACGGGAACGATTGCACGGTCGACAGCTGCGTCAACGGCGTGCCGCGCCATGTCGCCGAGGCCGATGGCAGCGAATGCGGGGTGGAGCAGAGCCTGCGTTGCGTGAGCGGTACGTGCACCGGCTGTGCGCGAGATGAGCAGTGTCAGCAGATGAACGAGTGCATGGTGCCGCGCTGTGAGAATTACGAATGCATCGGCATCCCGAAGCCCAGCGGAACGCCGGTGAGCAATGACAGCCCGACGGACTGCAGGAAGATCGAGTGCAACGGAGCGGGGCAGGCTGTGGTCGTGGCGGCACCTGGGGAGACACCGGATGACGGCAACCCGTGCACGGCAGACAGCTGCGTCGGGATGACGCCCACCTTCACTCCGCGACCAAACGGAGTCTCCTGTCCCTCCAACCGCGTCTGCTACGCAGGGAACTGCGTGGGTTGCATCCAGGACAGCCACTGCACGACGCAGATGACGTGCCGTGTCGCCGTGTGCAATGCGAATGCCTGTGGTGTGAAACCCGCTCCCGATGGCACGCCCTGCGGGTCGAGTGGGATGAATGTCTGTTGCATGGGAAGCTGCGATCCCACGTGTCCGGACGCTGCAGGAGCAAGCGGCGCTGGAGGGGCAAGCGGGTCTGGAGGAGCAGGCGGTGGGGGGTGAGGGGTGAAGGCGACGCGTCGAGTCGCTGACGACGGGGCGTGTCGCTGACGAAAGAGGTTCTGGCGGCGAGAGAGGGTCCAGAGGTTCGTGCAGCAGGCTTCGAGGCTCACCGCAGGGCGGCGCGATGGTGCAGCCGATGGATGCGAGCTTTTACGCCTGCACGGAATTTGTTTCTGCTCCAGCGTTTCGCTCGTTCGCTCTTCTCGTGTCGATCGCGACGAGTGGCGATGTCGCGCCGCGATCGGAGCGAGGAGAGCTCTCCTTCACGGTGTGTTCGCGCGCGTGGAAGCGAGGGGCTCGGGTATGCTCGGCGCCTGCATGGGGCGCGGATTCCGTCTGAAAGGCTGCGGCGAGGAGCACGACACGGCGTGAGGGGGTCGGCTCCCTGGCGGCGCTGGCAGGAAGGGCCGTCGGGTTCCGCAGGAGTCGGGTCCGCAGAAAGGGAGAAACGGATGAGCTTCGAGCATCGAGGGAGCGGGTTTGCGGTGGTCGGGTGGGCCGCGATCGTGCTCAGCAGCGCGACGTGCATGATCGTCGTGGAGAAGGGGGATGGAGGCGACACCTCGACCCCAGGGACGAGCACGACCACGAGCACCCCCACGTGGACGACGACCACGCCAGGGACGTCGACGACCACCACCTGGACGGACCCCGGGACGACCACGACCACGTCGGGGGAATGCTTCGATGCCGGCAACCTGGCGTGTTCGCCCACGGAAGCGTGCGGGCTCTGTGCAGTCAACGGGCCTTGCGCGTCCTACGTCGCTGCGTGCCTCAACGACCTGTCGTGTGCAGCGCTCAACAGCTGCATCAACGCATGCAACGACGACGGGTGCATCGACGACTGCTACGAGGGCCTTCCCGACGGTGAGTCCGCCTATGAGGACATCGCGCTGTGCGTCGTCTGCGACGTGTGTCCTCTCGCCTGCGATGCCGACAACCAGGCGGCTTGCGCTCCGTGACATGAGGTGAAGCACGACGTCAGGCGCAGGCGCAGGCGCAGGTGCAGGCGCAGGCGCAGGCGCAGGTGCAGGTGCAGGCGCCGTAGCGGGGAGCGAGCGGAGCAGTGCATGACGCCGCTGCCATGGCGTGTCGTCGTGTGCCGTATCGCCGTGTGCCGTATCGCCGTGCCGCTTGCGCAAGGGGTGCGGACGGCGTCATCGTCGTGTCCGTGCCTGCACGATGACTGTTTCCTGCTCCACCGTTTCGCGTGCTCACGCCGCATGCAACGGTTGTGATGCGAGAGACGACATCGAGCGCACCATGGCGAGGGGAGAAAGCACACTTCAGGGCGTGTTCCTGCGCGTGGGATGCGAGGTTCTCGGGTATGCTCGGAGCCCTGCTCACGGCACGTGATTCCAGTCTGGTGGGTCGCGACGAGGAGCACGACGCCGCATGAGGGTCGGGCCTCCTGGCTGCGCTGGAGAGAGAGACGGCTGGTGCGGCAGAAAGGAAGAGACGAGATGAAGAACGAGAATCGTGGAACTGGGTTCGCAGCGGTGGCGCTGACGGCCATCATGCTCAGCAGCGCGGCGTGTGTGATCGTGGGAAGCGGGAGCGATGGTGACGAGGACCCGACGCCGGGGACCACGACGACGACCACCATCACCACCACGGGCACGACGACCACGACGACGACCACGACCACCACGAACACGTGTACCGATGACGAGACCATGGTCTGCTCGCCCGACGAGGGGTGCGGGCTCTGCGCGCTCACCGGTCCCTGCGCGGCGTTCGTCACGGCGTGCACCAACAACACGTCGTGTGCGTCGCTCAACACCTGCGTCAACGACTGCGAGGACGACGCCTGCATCGATGACTGCTACGACACCTACCCCGAGGGAGAGACCGACTACGACAACCTCTCGGGGTGCGTCGTCTGCGACGTCTGCCCTCTCTCGTGTGACGAGGGCAACCTGTGCGGCAACTGATCCGCGGTCACGCGCGACGTCCCGCACAGGCGCGGTGAGGTCGATCGGCGTCGCGGCGGTCGTGCTCGACGCCGTGTAGGGAGCGCGCGGGGATGTCGTCGACGGCAACCCGCGCGCCGCAGACGCAGCATGGGTGATGCCGTCCACCAAGCCATGGCGGCTCACCGGATTTGCCGCGCCCCCTTGCGCGGGGACCGGTAAGAACAGTTCCATGCCCGCCCTACGTCGGTTTCTCGACCATGCGACCTGGGGGCCCGCCGAGTTCTTGCAGCGGGTCATCGACACCATCCCGGATCCCATCTTCGTCAAGGACCGACAGCACCGCTGGATCGCGGTGAACGAGGCCTACTGCGGGCTGCACGGGCGCGAGGCCGAGGAGCTCCTCGGGCGCAGCGATCCGGACTACCACCCGGCGGAGGAGGCGACGGTCTTCTGGGAGCACGACGATCGGGTGTTCGCCTCGGGTGCGCCGGACGAGAACGAGGAGGTGGTGACGAACGCCGAAGGGGCGCTGAGGACGATCTGGACGCGGAAGTTCCCGCTGCGGGACGAAGCAGGCGAGGTCGCCGGGCTCTGCGGGATCATCACCGACGTGACGAGGATGAAGGAGCGGCTCCAGGAGGCGGAGCGGCTCGAGGCCGATCACCTGAAGCAGCAGGCGACGATCGATGCGCAAGCGACGCTGATCGATCGCATGGCGATGCCGGTCTTGCAGATCTGGGAGGGGATCCTGCTCATGCCGGTGATCGGGGAGATCAGCCACCTGCGCGCAGCGCTGGCGCTGGAGAACCTGATGGAGTCGGTGGCGCGGGATCAGGCGCGGTTCCTGCTCCTCGATCTGACCGGTGTGCCCATCATCGATACGGCGATCGCCCACTACATCGTGAAGGCCGTGAAGGCCGTGGAGCTGCTCGGTTGCGCGTGCGCGCTGGTGGGGATCGGTCCGGAGATCGCGAAGACGCTGGTGCACCTCGAGGTGGATCTCGGTCGCGTCGTCACCCACGGCACGCTGCAGAGCGGGCTCGCGCATGCGCAGGGCCGCCTCGCGCAGCAAGACGCGGGCGCGCGAGGTGCGAAGCGCGGGGCGGTGGGGCTGAAGCGCTGAGGCGGAGATGCGCCTCGGGCGTGTGGTGTGATCGGACGTCGTGGGGGGAGGTTCCGCCCGCGCGAGACGCTGCGCGGGAGGTCCGCCCTGGCCTCATGAGAGGTGCCGGAATCAGCGCGTACGGTGGCGGATGTCGCTGCTTTGCGGTGGCGCTCGCCCTTGCCGACCGCCAGCTTCCTGGCTGCGGAGGGAAGGATCATGCAGGTGGCGGCGGGGGTCGTCGTGGGGGGCAAATACCGCCTGGAGAAGCCTCTTTCTCGGGGTGGTATGGGGGCGGTGTGGCTGGCACGCCACGTCCACCTCGCCTCTCCCGTCGCCGTGAAGTTCATGTACGCGTCGTACGCGACGTCGCCCGCGCTTCTGGCCCGGTTCGAGCGAGAGGCGCGCATCGCCGCCAACCTTCAGAGCCCGCACGTGGTCCATGTGCACGACTACGGGTTCGACGCGGAGATGCCGTACCTGGTGATGGAGCTGCTCCAGGGGGAAGATCTGGGGACGCGGCTGCAGTCGGTCGGGCGGGTGCCGCTGTCGACGGCGGTGCAGCTGCTCACGCAGATCGGCAGGGCGCTGCGGCGCGCCCACGAGGCGGGGCTGGTGCATCGGGATCTGAAGCCTTGCAACATCTTCATCGCCCGCTTCGAGGACGAGGAGATCGTGAAGGTGCTCGACTTCGGGATCGTGAAGGTGCCCGGGAGCAGCATCGCGGGCGAGGCGACGCGGCCCGGGGAACTGCTGGGGTCGCCGCACTACATGAGCCCGGAGCAGGTGCGGGGGGATGCGGACATCGACTACCGGAGCGATCTGTGGTCGCTGTCGGTGATCTTGTTCCGCGCGCTGACGGGGGTGCTGCCGTTCCCCGGTGAGCAGCTCGGGACGGTGATGGCGAAGATCCTGGTGGAAGGGGTCCCGAAGGCGACGGATCTGGCGCCGGATCTGCCGCCGATGATCGATCTGTTCTTCGAGAAGGGGCTCTCGCGCGCTCGGGAGAAGCGGTTCCAGTCGGTGCGGGCGATGCTCGATGATCTGCGGGCGATCGCAGGGCACGGGCCGGTGAGCACGCGCGTGGGTGGGTCGGGAAGCTGGGGGATGGACGACATCACGGTGAGTCCGCCGGAGTCGCCGCGCGGGCTGTGCTTCGACGAGGCGGGGTGGGCAGACCGGTCGGGGTCGGTGGCGGAGCTGCTGCCCGCGAGCGAGCACGCGCCACGGGCCGCGGTGGACTCGCCGACACCAGGGACGCTGGTGGGGGCCGGGCTCGGGGCGTCGCAACGGCCCGCGGCCAGGGGGTTGTCGCCGGTGGTGCTGGGTACGTTCGCGAGCGTGCTGCTGATCTCGCTGGGGGGAGGGATCGCGCTGATGAAGGTGCACGCGCTGGACAGGCCAGGCCAGGCGCCGCCGGGAGAGGTGGCGCGCGGCGCCGGCTCGGAGGGAGGTCACGGCGCGTCGGCAGAGACGACGTTACACGGGGTCCCGCCGGTGGAGCGGCGCTCGGCGCTGGTGAAGGTGGCGGTGCTGGCGGGGGAGGGCGATCGGAAGGAGCCGGGGCGCAGGGAAGCTTCGGGTGAGGCGGGCGCGGCGGGCGTGAAGGCCGGGGACGAGGGGGGCGAGGCGGCCGAGGTCGCGGTAGAGGTCGCGACGGAGGTCGCAGCAGACGGCGTGGCCGACGTCCCCGTGGGGGCTGCGACCGAGACCTCAGGGAACGTCGGCGTGGAGGACACGGCGCGGCGCGGGCCGGAGGCGGGCGCGGAGAGCGCAGAGGTCCGCAGCGAGGGGCACGAGGCGGACGTGGCGGACGCCAGGAGTGCGGGCAAGGGGCTGGACGGGAAGTCGGCCGGGGGAGAGCGGTCGAAGCGGCCCGGGGCGCGGCGCGGGAGCACGGGAGGAGCCGCCGCGCAGCCCGCACCGATGGAACACGCGGCAGGTCCCCGGGACGCGGCCACGCCGGTGGTGCCAGGGAATCCGGCGTGGTTGCTGCCGCACGTGCTGCGTCCCTGAGGCGGTCGCCGTCGAGGCGGCCATCGAGGTGCGGTAACGTCGGGGGGTGCGGCTCTCGAGCATCTTGCGCCACGCCGCGCTCCTCATGGGGTGGGTTGCCATGGGGTGCAACGCGCTCTCGGGCGTGAACGACTTCGAGTTCGTCTCCTCGGGGGAGGTGACGCCCTCCGGCGCGGGCGGGGACGGGGGTCGAGGGGGGTCGGGGGGCCAGGGAGGGGGCGCGCCCTGCGCGGAGCGCTTCGACGACTGCACGGGCTGTGTGGCGTGCGCCGTCGAGGCGTCGTGCGAGGAGGACGCGGCGCGGTGCGAGGACGATGCCGACTGCGCGCAGCTGCTGGAGTGCTCGCTGCTGTGCATGCAGTCGTGCGGCGGGGAGCAGGTCTGCGAGGAGGACTGTCTGCTCGGAGAGACAGGGTGCCGGGAGATCTTCGAGGCGGGCGTGGAGGCCTACGAGCGCGTGGTGGCGTGCTCGCGCACGGCATGCGCAGAGGTCTGCCTCTGAGGCGGCGGTTTGCTGGCGGGATGCGCCGGCTCTCCGGTACAGTCGCCGTGGAAGGTTCTTCGGTGCAGCTCTCGACGATCGGGTTGGTTGCGGTGTGGCTCTCGCCGGCGCTGGTGGTGGGGTGCAACGCCATCTCGGGTGTGAACGACTACGAGTTCGTCGCGACGAGCGGGCCGTCGAGCACCACGACCACGGGCACGCTCGGGGGCCATGGGGGCTCCGGGGGTCAGGGGGGCAGCGGTGGCCTCGGCGGTGAGGGCGGCAGCGGTGAAGGGGGCGAGGGGGGCGACGGGGGAAAGGGCGACGGGGGCAGCGGGGGGAAGTAGGGGCTCGCTCGTCGCTGCGGCAGACGCACGAGCTTGCTCGCGGGCGCAGCCGACGTCGGGGATCGGTCGTCGAGGGAGACGACGAAGGGAATCGTCGGTCGGTGGCGCCGCCGTCTCTGCAGCAGACTGGACCCGTGTTCCTGCTCTCCGGTAGCTTGCGGCCGAACGGCCAGCGTGGTTGTGAGCGCTGGTGTGGGTCGCAAAGCAGCGACGATCTCGCAAAGCGCAGAAGCGCTGCGGGGCCGTGCTGAGATCGAGGACAGGAGAGAACGTCGATGAAGCTTCAGAATCGCTTGGGCTTGCTCGGTGCCGCTGGACTGCTGGTGATGGCCATGGCCAGCGTGGGTTGCTCGGATGACGATGGGTCGAGCAATACCGGCGGCGGCGGCGGCGCGGGTGGCGGGACGACGACGACGACCACCACCACCGACACCAACGCGGGCGGCGCGGGTGGGACCGGCGGTGCCGGCGGTGAAGGCGGCACCAGTGGTGAGGGCGGCGCGGGCGGTGAGGGTGGCGGCGCGAGCGCGGTGAACGGCTGCGCGCCCGAGACGGCAGAGGATCGGACCGGCGAGGCAGCCGTGAGCGTCGCGTTCGGTGGGGGCCTCGGGCAGGTGTACAGCCCGAAGTGCGTGACGGTGTCGGTCGGGACCGTCGTCACCTTCACCGGAAGCTTCCAGAACCATCCGCTGCAGGGCGGCGTGGTGGAGAATGGGTCGGGAGAGCCGGCGACGACGGGCCCGTTCGCGACGGTGACCAACTCGGGGAACTCGAAGGCGGTCACCCTGGACGACGCAGGGACGTACCCCTACTACTGCGTGCCGCACGCGCAGATGGGGATGACGGGCGTCGTGTACGTGGTGCCCTGAAAAAGGCACGTGATCAGGCCCCAGGGGGGGATGGGGCCTGGGTGGGGGAGTGAGCGCGGAGGGCTGGCTCGGGCCAGCGGCGCTCGGTCAGATGCGAAGGACGGTGCGGCGAGGGCGGGCGCCGAGTTCGGCGAGCGTGGTGAGCGAGGTGCCTTCTTCGGTCGCCTCGGACCAGGGTGCGTCACCGTCGCCATCGCCGTGGAGCACGGGGTCCTCGTGCGGCGCCTGGTCCCCATCGCCGCTCGCTCCGTGATCGCCGTCGTCGGCCAGCTCGTCGTCGGCGGCAGCCACGTACGTGGGCACGAGGGCGGCCTCTTCCCAGCGGCTCTTCAGGTGCTCGGCGATGCGCAAGAGAAGGGGATGCGCGGTCTCTCGCTGGGTGGCGGAGAGGAGGACGGCCCCTGGAGATCCTTGCTGTAGCCAGCGGGCTTCTTCGCGGTCGACGCGGTCGACCTTGTTGAAGACCAGGATGCGGGGGAGCTTGATGAGGTCGAGTTCCGTGAGGAGGGCCTCGGTGGTCTCGATGTGCTGGTCGCGGGCCGGATCGCTGGCGTCGACGACGTGGAGGAGAAGGTCGGCGTCGGCGGCTTCCTCGAAGGTGGCGCGGAAGGCGGCGAAGAGGTCGGGGGGCAGCTCGCGGATGAAGCCCACGGTGTCGGTGAGGACGACCTCGCGCTCCTCGGGGAAGCGGAGGCGCCGTGAGCGCGGGTCGAGGGTGGCGAAGAGCTTGTCTTCGGCGAGGACCTCGGCGCCGGTGAGGGTGTTGAGCAGGGTGCTCTTGCCAGCGTTGGTATAGCCGACGATGGACACGACGGGGACGCGCTGACGGGTGCGGCGGCGCCGGCGCTGCTCGCGCTGGCGAGAGAGGCGCTTGAGCTGGTCTTCGAGGAAGGAGACGCGCTCCTTGGCGCGACGGCGTCCGATCTCGAGCTTGGTCTCGCCAGGGCCGCGCCCGCCGATGCCGCCGGTGAGGCGGGAGAGGGAGTCGTCCTTCTGCGCGAGGCGCGGGAGGGCATACTTGAGCTGGGCCAGCTCGACCTGGAGCTTGCCGTCCCGGGACTCGGCGCGCTGGGCGAAGATGTCGAGGATGAGCTGGGTCCGGTCGATGACCTTGAGGTCGGTGTGCTTGGCGATGGCCGAGGCCTGCGAGGGGGTGAGGTTGCGGTCGAAGACCAGGGTCTCGACGTCGAGCTCGGCGGCGCGGAGGAGGACCTCGTCGAGCTTGCCCTTGCCCATGACGTGGCGTGCGTCGATGCGCTCGCGGAGCTGAAGGACGTTGTCGGCGACCTCGACGCCGGCGGTGGCGGCGAGTTCGGCGAGTTCGCGGAGGCTTTCTTCGGCTCGGGCGAGGGCGCCGTGCTTGGTCTTCTCGGAGACGTGGACGAGGAGGGCGCGGCCGTCCTTGCCGGTGACGGAGCGGGTGCGGCTGTGCTTGTTGAACTCGTCTTCGAGGGCCTGCATGAGGCCGCCGAAGTCGACGTCGACGCGGCCGATGAGAACGGGGCCGACCGCGGTGTACGGGAGGTGCTCGGCGGGGGCGTCGTCGTCCGGGGCCGTCTCGCGGGCGGGGGTGTTGTAGGCGTAGTGCAGGGTGCGCGGCTCGCCGCCCGGGTTGAGCTGGATGGCCGCGACGAGGTCGAGGCGCAGGCGCACGAGGTCGACGAAGTCGTCGCGGGTGAGCGGCTCGTTCCAGAGGTGGGTGTGGACGAGGCGGAGCGCGCGGAAGCGGCCCTGGGCGGCGCGGAGGCGGCCGATGTCGGGCAGCATGAGGCGCGTGGCGTCGCCGACGATGACGTAGTCGATCTCGCCCGAGCGATGGACGAGGGCGCCGACCTGGCGGCCCGTCTCGTGGGAGGCCTCCGCGAGCGCCCTGATGAGCTCGGGGGTGGCGATGACGTGGAGCGGGACCTTGCGTCGGTAGATGCGCTCCAGGAGCTTGGTGGCGTTGGGGCTGAGACCTGTGGTGTTTCCGTAAAGGGTAGGCATTCGGTGGAGTTCAGCGCTGCCGGAGGGCGGGGTCGGGGGCGCCGTGGGTGGCGCTCGCGGTCCCCGGACCGTGCCCGCAAATGATAAGCACGCCGAGCCCGCTGGCGAGCCCCTTCGGGTACGCTGGGCCGATGGCGATGCTGACGCCCTTGTCGGGCGATGAGGCGCGGGCGCTGGGGGCGCTCTACGGGCTGTCCGTGGTGGGGGTGGAGGGCCTGCTGGCCGGGAGCGTGAACTCGAACTTCAGGCTGGCGCTGGAGGGCGGGGGCGCCGCGTTTCTGAGGATCTACGAGGAGCAGGATGTCGCGGGGGCGGCGCGGGACGTGGCGCTGATCGAGGCGATGGCGGCAGGCGGGGTGCCGACGCCATGCCCGTTTCGTCGGTGTGATGGGCAAGGCACGGGCGGTGCGCCCGACGCGCCCGGCGAGGCGCTGGCGATGCACGCGGGGAAGCCGGTGGCGGTGATGCCGTGGGTGGCGGGGGAGGTCCTCTGTCAGGCGCGGGTGACCACCGAGGTGACCCGGAAGGTGGGCGTGGCGCTGGCGCGCGTGCATGTGGCGGGGGCGAGGGGGGCCGAGGGGGTGTCGGAGAGCCGGTTCGGCCTGGAGGCGCTCGCCCAGCGGCTGGAGGGGGTGCGTGGCGCTGGCGCGGAGGCGCTCACCCCGGCGGTGCGGGCGGATGCGGAGGCGCTGACGGCGCTCGTGACGTCGCTGGCGTCGGAGGCCGAGGCCCTGGGGGGAAAGGCGGGGGTGGTGATCCACGGCGATCTGTTCCGGGACAATGTGCTCTGGCAGGGCGGCGAGATCGCCGGGGTGCTCGACTTCGAGAGCGCGTCACGGGGGCACGCGGCGTTCGACCTGGCGGTGACGGCGCTGGCCTGGTGCTTCGGGGATGCTCTGGACGAGTCGCTCGTCCAGGCTCTGGGAGAGGGGTATGCGTCGGTGCGGACGCTCGGGGAGGAGGAGCGGGGGCGGTTGTTGCATGAGGCCCGGGTGGCGGCGGTGCGGTTCGCGGTCACTCGGCTCACGGACTACGAGCTGCGCCCGGCAGGTCGTCAGTACCGGGACTACCGGCGGTTCCTCGCGCGCCTCGCTGCGGTGGAACGCCTCGGGCCGGAAGGTCTGACCCGGCTACTCGCGCCAGCAGGGCGGGCGGTACACGAGGCCCCCGAGGTTGCACCGCTGCCTGGCACCCATTACCTTCGCTGAATGGCACAGGTCGGGACGCTCGATTTCAAGGCCTTTGTCGAGGGGCGCACCGAGCTCTCCGCCGCCATGGGCGAAGGGGGGGCGACGGCCTACGCCTACGCCTACGATATGAAGACGCGGGCGGCGATCGCGAAGGCGAAGCCCGTGGAGCACGCGGTCACCGCGGCGGTGCGGCTCTTGCGGTCGACGGGGAAGGCGCCGCTTCTGGGCCACAGCATCAAGGTGGGTCCGAACCAGTTCCCGCGGATGCACCGGCTGGCGCAGCAGTGCGCGGACACGCTGGGGATCTCGACGCCCACCCTGTACATCGTGAACAACCCGTACATGAACGCGTCGACGTACGGGACCAACGACGATTCGTTCATCATGGTCCACTCGGCGCTCGTGGATCAGTTCTCGGACGACGAGCTGCTCTACGTGCTCGGGCACGAGTGCGGGCACATCCACAACAGCCACGTGGTGTACCTGACGGCGATGTACCTGCTGACGCAGATGGCGTCGTCGTTCGCAAAGTGGCTCGTGGAGCCGGCGCTCCTGGCGCTGTCGAGCTGGTCGCGGAGCGCGGAGATCACCTGCGATCGGGCCGGGCTCCTGTGCGCGAAGAACCTGGACGTGGCGACGCGGAGCTTCACGCGGCTGGCGCTGGGCTCGATCAAGCTGCACGACGAGCTGAACGTGGAAGCGTTCGTGTCGCAATACGAGGAGGCGCAGGCGAGCGTGGGCCGCTACGCAGAGCTGCGGGAAAGCCACCCGTGGCTGCCGAAGCGGGTGCTGGCGCTCCGTGCGTTCGCCGAGAGCGAGCTGTACCGCAGGCACGCCGGGATCGGCGGCGGCGGCATCGCGATGCAGGAAGTCGACACCAAGGTGCACGAGATCATCAAGATCTGGGACTGATCGCTCACGCTCAGGGCCACCCGGCGAGGAACCCCCATGCTCGAATCCTTCCACAGCCGCAGGGCTGACGTCATCGGCGCACTCCGTGATCTCGTGGGCTTCGGCGAGGCCATCGGCGCGCGCAGCCTGGCCGAGCGGATCCGCTCGGAGCTGGTGCAGAAGCTCGAAGAGGATCGCTTCCACCTGGTGGTGGTGGGCGAGTTCAACCACGGTAAGAGCACGTTCGTGAATGCGCTGCTGGGCAAGCCGGTGCTGCCCTCGGGCGTGACGCCGACCACGGCGGTGATCCACCACCTGGAGTACGCCCCCGAGGCGCGGGCCGAGGTGGTCTACACCTCAGGCAAGCGAGCGCCGGTGCCCTTCGAGGAGGTGCGGTCGTTCACGGTGGGCGGGGAGAAGGCCGCGCACGGAGGCGGGCACGAAGGCGCGCACGGGGCGGCGGGTGAGGGCCACGAGGAGGTGAAGCACCTCGAGGTGTACTACCCGGCCGATCTGCTCAAGGAGCGGGTCGTCCTGGTGGACACGCCAGGGGTGAACGACCTGTCGCTGCAGCGCGCAGACATCACCTACAGCTACATCCCGCGCTCGGACGCGGTGCTGTTCCTGCTCGACGCGGGGCAGCCGCTCAAGGAGAGCGAGCGGGTCTTCTTGCAGGAGAAGCTGCTCGGGCAGTCGCGCGACAAGATCATCTTCGTGGTGACGAAGCGCGACATCTGGGACGAGGACGAAGAGGCCGAGGCGCTCTCGTACATCCGGGGGGAGCTCGCGCGGCTGGTGAAGGTGCCGGTGGTGTTCCCGGTGTCGGCAGAGCGGTCGCTGGAGGGGAAGGTCGAGCTGAGCGGAATGCCCGAGCTGCTCGGGCACCTGACGACGTTCCTCGCGGAGGAGCGGGGCCGGATCCTGCTCGACAACGCGCTGGGCGAGGGGCTCGGTGGGGCGCAGCTCCTCCGGAAGGGCCTGGATGCGCGGCGGCGCGCCGTGCAGATGACCCAGGAAGAGCTGAGCCGCCGCATCGACCTGCTGGAGAAGGACCTGGCGGGCCAGACGCGGACGATCGAGGAGCGGAGGAGCGGCATCCGGGAGGAAGTCGCGGCCATCCGGGCGTGGGTGAAGCGCGATCTGGAGCGCTTCGTGGACGATGTGGGGCGGCAACTGCCGAAGATCATCGACGAGGCGAAAGCGGACGAGGTGAAGGTCCACCTGGGGGCGTTCCTGGAGAAGACGCTGACGGAGTGGGCGCAGTCCGAGACCAAGGAGATCGCCGACGCGCTGGAAGCGCTCGCCGAGAAGACCATCGCGCTGGTGCGCGAGGACGCGCGCGACGTGGCCAGGCGGCTGGGCGACACGCTGGGCATGGACCTCCGGGCGCCCAACGTGGAGGTGGACACGTTCCGCTACGACGTCGGGGTGTTCGCGCTGCTCACCATCGGCGTGGGGGTGATGTTCACGAACGCGCTGCTCGGTGGATTGCTCACGCTCGCGGCGCCGGTGCTGGCGATCTACGTGCGGGACAAGGTCGAGGCGGAGACCCGCAAGAAGGCGAAGGAGCTGGCCCCCGAGGCACTCAAGGAGGCAGCGACCCGGATCGGGCCGAAGCTCGACGAGATGATCCAGGAGTTCGCGTCACGGCTGGATGCCTGGGTGGTCACGGCAGGCGAGGAACTCCACCGGGAGGTCATCGAGGTCCTGAAGTCGGCCCGTGACGACCGCTCGAAGGCGCAGCCGGGCAACGAGCAGGCGCTGGTCGACTGCGACAAGCAGGCCGAGGCCCTGGGAGGGGTGCTGAGCCGCCTGGAGTCGCTCCGGAGCAGCCTCTGGACGCCGGCGGCCGCAGCGCCGCCCCCGGAAGTGCCGACGCCGGCGGTGCCTGGCCTGCTCGGGGAGTGAGCCCTGGCGCCCATCGATTCACGCCTGGCCCGCAGAAGCCGTCTGGCTTCGGGGCCCCGCACCGTGAGATGATGCGGACGTGGAGCTCGATTTCACGGCCCGCGAGGTGCAGATCAAGCTCGTCTATTACGGCCCTGCGCTCAGTGGTAAGACGACGAACCTCGAAGCGCTGCACAGCGCCGCGGGCGCCGACGCCCGCGGCAGGCTGATGACGCTGAACACGCAGGATGATCGAACGCTGTTTTTCGATCTCCTGCCACTGACCTTCCGGTCCAAGGACGGCGACGTCTCGCTGCGCATCAAGCTGTTCACGGTCCCCGGGCAGCCCATGCACGCGGCGACCCGACGGCTGGTGTTGAAGAAGGCGGACGGGGTGGCGCTCATCGCGGACTCGCGCATCGCGGCCACCCAGAGCAACGCCGACTCGTTCTTCGATCTCCGCGAGAACCTGGAGGAGAACGGGCAGGACCTGTCCGAGATGGCGCTGGTCATCCAGTTCAACAAGCGTGACCTGCCAGAGCACGAGATCCGCAGCGACGACGAGCTGGAAAAGCTCGCCGCGCGTGGCCGAGAGCCGGTCTACAAGGCGATCGCCACCCGCGGCATCGGGACTGTAGAGACGTTCATGGGTCTGCTTCACCTCACGTGGGAGAAGCTCGACAACAAGAATCAGCTCTCGAAACGGATGTCGATCTCGGGCGATGATCTGCTCGCGAGCGCGGCACGACAGCTCGGGGTGACCGGCCCGGTGGCCGACATCCTGGCGAAGCGCATGGGCGGTAACTTCGATCGGAGCGCACGGATTGTCCGATGAGGCGCGACAGCGACGGCGGGGCTGACGAGGGTGCGGAGGATGCGCCCTCGGGGCCCGCGGAGGCCTCGGTGACGCAGAGCGCAGGCACGGAAGCAGCACCTGAAAGCGAAGAGGCGGCGATCACCCTTCCCCCCCCGGCGGCAGCGCCCGACGTGGGTTGGATCGGCATTGGTCCGCTGGCCCTCGCCGATCTGGTGGACCAGGAGGCGCTGGGAGAACTCGTCACCTCCTTCCACAAGGTCTTCGGGGTCCCGCTGCGCATCCTGGCGGCGAACGGCGCTGTGCTCGCCAAATCGACTGGCAGCGCGCCCGGGGAGCCGGGTGGCGCGCAGTACCGGACGCAGCCCATCGAGTACGACCAGCGGGTCATCGGGCAGATCGTCCTGGGCCCCTACCTCCCGATCGACTCGACCTCGTCCGCGCCACTACCGCGGATGACCGAGCTGCAGCTCGACCACGCGGCGGAGCACCTCCGCGCGGTGCTCGACTCGATTCTGTTCAGCGGGCACCGGGCGCTGCTCACCTCCACGATGCACGTGGCCTCCATCCGCGAGAGCTACCGAGAGCTCACCGAGAAGAACGCCGAACTCAGGGCGGCCTACGAGCGCTTGCAGGAGCTGGATCGGTTGAAGTCGAGCTTCCTGGCAACGGTCTCGCACGAGCTGCGGACACCGCTCACCTCGATCATGGGGTACAGCGAGATGCTGGCCGAGGGGATCGGCGGGCCCCTCAACGTCGAGCAGCGCGAGTTCGTGCAGACGATCCGGACGAAGAGCGATCAGCTCCTCGGCCTGATCATGAGCTTGCTCGACCTGTCGAAGCTCGAGAGCGGCACCCTCGCCATCCGGCGAGCCGACGTGACGATCCACGAGGTGCTCTCGGAGGCGGCCTCCACGATCGCGCCGACCGCCGGCAAGAAGGGCGTCGAACTGCGGGTGACGTGCGAACCCGATCTGCCTGCCATCCTGGGAGATGGCGATCGGCTGCGGCAGGTGTTCATCAACCTGCTCGAGAACGCGGTGAAGTTCACCGAGCCGGGTGGCCGTGTCACCTTGAACGCCCGCGGGCTGGTCGAAGATCCGGACGAGCTGCCGGGCCTGATCCTGGTCGCCCCCCTGCGCAGCGAGATCGAGATCCGCGTCGCCGACACCGGCATCGGCATCCCCGAGAGCCAGCGGATGAAGGTGTTCGATCCCTTCTACCAGATCGATCAGAGCTCGACGCGGGAGCACGGCGGGACCGGGCTCGGCCTGTCGATCGTGAAGCGGCTCATCGAGGCCCACCGCGGCTCGATCCGCATCGAAGAGAACCACCCGCGCGGAGCGGTCTTCGTGGTCACCTTGCCCACCGCCGGCAGCGGAGTCTCCCCCGCGAGCAGCATCCAGATCCCCACCGCGCGCATCCTCCAGTGAGCCGTCACGCGCCGACGCCGGGCTCCGAGTTCGCGCGCATCGAGATCATCCAGCGTCTTCTCGGCGAGGGCGTGGCCTCGTCGGAGCAGGTGCTCCTCGGCATCGGAGACGACGCGGCCGCGCTCGCGCCGGTCGACGAGCCGCTCGTGTGGACCATCGACAGCGCCGTCGAAGGCATCCACTTTCGCCGCGACCTGATGACGCTGGAGGACGCCGGCTACCGCGCGACGATGGCCGCAGCGAGCGACCTGGCCGCCATGGGGGCCCGACCTCTCGGCTTGCTCGCCGCCCTGATTCTCCCCCGCGAGGTGAGTGACGCGGATGTGGAGGCCCTGGTCCGAGGCCAGCGCGCCGCCTGTGACGAGGTGGGGGCGCCGCTCATCGGCGGCAACCTGGCGCGAGGAATGGAGCTGTCGATCACCACCACCGCGCTCGGAGCCGCGGCATCCCCCCTGCGGCGTGACGGGGCGCGCGCGGGCGATGAGCTCGCCATCGCCGGGCCCGTGGGGCTCTCGGCGGCCGGACTGCGCCTCTTGCTCCAGCAGAACCCGGCCCACGAGGAAGCGATCCTCGCCTTTCGTCGACCCCGCGCGCGCATCGCCGCTGGGCTCACCGCGCGTGGCGTGGCGCGGGCGGCCATCGACGTGTCCGACGGTCTCGCTTCCGACCTCGGCCACCTCACCCGGGCCAGCAGGATCGGCGCGGAGGTACAGGCCTCGGCGCTGCTCACGCCAGCACTGCAAGAGGCGGCGGCGCTGCTCGACGCCGATCCGCTCGAACTCGCCCTGCAAGGTGGCGAGGACTATGCGCTGCTGGTCGCAGGGCCAGGTGTGGGAGCGCTGCCCGGCTTCACCCGCATCGGTCGGTGTGTCGCAGGAGAGCCGGGCGTCGTGCTCGTGGATGCCGAGGGACGATCGACGAAGATCGTCGAGCGCGGCTTCGATCACTTCGCGCCCGACCCCTCCTGACGGCCCCTACCGAGCCGCTCGCTACTTGCACTCGGCCGGCGCCGCGACGGGGCCGAGCGTCCCTTTGATGGTCACCATCGCCGACGAGCGGGTCACCTCGCCGCTCTTCACGCGGGTGTTGAGCCCGTTGCAGAGCTTCGCTGCCGTGTTCGCCTTTGTTTTCACGTCGGCGGGGCGGCCCGAGCTTCCGATCGCCCGCAGCGCGGCGCAGCACCCCTCGATGGACGCGCCTCCCGTCCGCACTGGCGTCGCAGGCGCCGTGGCCGTCTCGGCCGGGGGCGGCACCGCGAGCGCGTCTGCGGTGGCCGCCGTGTCGGCCGCGACGTTCGCCGTGGCCTCAGGGGCCGGATCCGCCGCAACGGGCGCGGCCGACCCGCCGGCGCTCAGAGGGATGGTCTGGGGCTCGGGCTCGTCCTTCTTGCAGGCGCTGAGCAGGACGAGGCCGCCGAGAAGCAGACAGAGAGGCTGGACGCGGGGGAGCATGGGCCGACTTTTACTCGGCTTCGCCCCCCGCGACCAGACCGACGCGGCGGTTCAGCTGCAGCCCATGCTATTGCCGCAATTCAGGCATTTGTAGCAGGCGCCATTGCGGACCGTGATGTGGCCGCAGCCATCGCAGACCGGGGCGTCGCCCATCATGTCTTCGAGCTGCGCATCGAGCGCGCTCGCGCTCCGCTCCACGTGCGGCACCGGCACTTCTGCCGTGTAGGCCGGCGTCTGGCTCTCCTGCGCGCGGGACTCGGAAGGATCCTGGATCGCGTTGGAGGCCGGCTGCACCTGCGCCAGATCGTAGCGCCCCAGGTACTCCACCCCGAGCGTCCGGAAGATGTAGTCCACGATGGAGGTCGAGAGCCGGATGTACTCGTGCCCCTCGACGATGCCCTGCGGCTCGAACCGCGTGAAGGTGTACTGCTCGACGAACGTCTCCAGGGGCACGCCGTACTGGAGACCGATCGACACCGCCATCGCGAAGCAGTTCATCAGCGACCGGAAGGCGGCACCTTCCTTGTGCAGGTCGATGAAGATCTCGCCGAGCGACCCGTCCACGTACTCGCCGGTGCGGATGTAGATCTTGTGCCCACCGACCCGCGCCTCCTGGGTGAACCCACGGCGCTTCTTGGGCAGCCGCAGCCGGCTGCGATCCGCCTCGCGCGCCGAGCGCGGGGAGACCACCACGGCCGCCGGAGAGCTCGCGACGGGCATCGCGGCCTCGGCCTTGTCCGCCTTCTTGCTGTCGCTCGTCGACGACAGCGGCTGCGACGCCTTGCACCCATCACGGTAGAGCGCCACCGCCTTGAGCCCGAGCCGCCACCCCTCCTCGTAGATGCGCTGCACGTCCTCCACGGTCGCATCGTTGGGCAGGTTCACCGTCTTGGAGATCGCGCCGGAGAGGAACGGCTGCACCGCAGCCATCATCTTCACGTGCGACATGGGCGCGAGGAACCGCTTGCCCTTCTTCCCGCAACGGTTCGCGCAGTCGAACACCGCGTAGTGCTCGTCGCGCAGGTGAGGCGCGCCCTCGATGGTCATCCGACCGACGATGGTCTCGTTGGCCTCCTCGATCTGCGCCCGCGTGAAGCCCAGGTACTCGAGGAGCGAGAACCCGAAGCGCGCCCGCTGATCCCGGGTCACCCCGAGTCGGTCGTACGTCTCCTCGCCGAGGATCCAGGGCCCGAAGGCGAGATCGAGGTCGAACACGCCCGGGATCGTCGCCTCGACCTTGGCGAGGTCCTCCGTGGTCAGGCCGAGCTCCTTCAAGGACGCACGGTTGACGTGCGGCGCGGCGAGCAAGGTGTTCGTGCCGGAGACGTAGGCCACGATCTCCTGCACCTCGAGCTCTGCGTAGCCGAGGCGACGCAGCGCCTCCGGCACGGACTGGTTCACGATCTTGAAGTAGCCCCCACCGGCCAGCTTCTTGAACTTCACCAGTGAGAAGTCCGGCTCGACGCCCGTGGTGTCGCAGTCCATCAGCAGCCCGATGGTCCCCGTCGGCGCGAGCACGGTCGACTGCGCGTTGCGGTAGCCGTGCTCCTGCCCCAGCTTCAGCGCCTCGTCCCAGTCGGCGCAGGCCGCGCGCCACAGCGCCTCCGGGCAGCGGTCGCGATCGATCGCGTATGCCGCCTCGCGGTGCATCCCCATCACCCGCAGCATCGGTTCCCGGTTGCGCGAGAACCCTGCGAACGGCCCCTTCGTCGCCGCCATCTCCGCGGACACCTTGTAGGCGTGGCCGCACATGATCGACGTCAGCGACGCCGCCACCGCACGCCCTTCGTCCGAATCGTAGGGCAGCCCGAGCAGCATGAGCAGCGTGCCCAGGTTCGCGTAGCCGAGCCCGAGGGGGCGGTAGTCGTGCGAGTTCTTCGCGATCGGCTTCGTCGGGTACGACGAGTAGTCGACCAGGATCTCCTGCGCCACGAAGAACACCCGCACCGCGTGCCGGTAGCCCTCGACGTCGAACGTCCCGTCCTCGCCCAGGAACTTCGTGAGGTTCAGGCTGGAGAGGTTGCAGGCCGAGTCGTCGAGAAACATGTACTCCGAGCACGGGTTCGAAGCGTTGATGCGCCCCGTGTTCGGGCAGGTGTGCCACTTGTTGATCGTCGTGTCGTACTGCACGCCAGGATCTGCGCAGCCCCACGCCGCCTCGGCGATCATGTGCCACAGCTCCTTGCCGTTCAGCGAATCGATCACCTCGCCCGTGGTGCGCGAGCGCGTCTCCCAGATGCCGCCCGTCGTCGCGGCGCGCATGAAGTCGTCGGTGACGCGCAGCGAGTTGTTCGAGTTCTGCCCGCTGATGGTGTGGTACGCGTCGCCGTTGAAGTCGGACGAATAGCCCGCGGCGATGAGCGCGTGGGCCTTCTTCTCCTCCCGCACCTTCCAGTTGATGAAGTCGACGATCTCCGGGTGGTCCATGTCGAGGCAGACCATTTTCGCCGCCCGCCGCGTCGTGCCGCCGCTCTTCGTCGCGCCGGCCGCACGGTCGAACACCTCGAGGAAACTCATCAGCCCGGAGCTCGTCCCGCCGCCCGACAGCTTCTCCTGCTTGCCGCGGATCGAGCTGAAGTTCGTCCCCGTCCCCGAGCCGTACTTGAAGAGGCGCGCCTCGCTCTTCACCAGCTCGTAGATGCTCATCAGGTCGTCCTGCACGGCCTGGATGAAGCAAGCCGAGCACTGCGGCCGCTCGTAAGCGTTCTGCGTCTCGACGATCTCGTCGGGCGCCCCCGCCTTCGCGTCGAGGTTCGCGGCATAATTCCCGCCGCTGCCCGTGATCTCGTAGCGCTGGAACAGACCGCAGTTGAACCACACCGGCGAGTTGAACGCGCCGTACTGGTTCACCAGCAGGTACGACAGCTCGGCCTCGAAGGCGTCTGCCTCGCGCGTGCTCGAAAAGTAGCCACCGAAACGCTCACCCGCTTCACGGATGGTCTTCGCGAGCCGGTGCACGACCTGCCGGACGCTCGTCTCTCCGAGGTCCTTGTTCCCGTGCAGGCCCGCCTTCCGGAAGTACTTGCTGACGACGATGTCGGTCGCCAGCTGCGACCAATCGCTGGGGATCTCGGCGCCTTCCATCTTGAAGACCACCGAGCCATCCGGGTTGTTGATCACGCTCGACCGACGCTCCCACGTCACCTCGTCGAGCGGGTCCGTCCCCTTCGTCGTGTAGCGCCGCTCGAAGCTCAGGCCGCGCGTCCGAGTCACCCCCTTCTTCACCTTCACCTTCACCGCGGAGCTCCCGGTCACCGGACGCCGTCCGGTCCCGTTCCGGGCGCTCGAGGATGTCACAGGGCCCCCCCCTGTACCGTTCCCCAATGTCGACCTCGATGCGCGGGCTGCCTTGCCATTCAGTCCCTCGACCTTGCCCGCTTCGCCCACAATCTCCGACTGGCCCATTCAATGCCTCCATGCAAGCCACCACACCAGGCGGTAGCTCCAGGACAAACGCAATGCGCCCACGTCGCCGCAGCACTTACTGATTAAGTGAGTAGTACCGCGACTCGATCGTGGGCGCCAGTTCTCTGCCCGTCACTCTGGCTGCGCGTCGCAACCAGGAGCGCATAAGACACAATCCCTGGTGTCCTTGTCAATCAGGATGGCCATTAGGGGTAGTTATGCCCTCTTTCAGCATTCAATCCACAGCAACTCCGCGCTGAACGGCTGCGCCTCCCCAGGCTGTGCCCTGATTCCACACAGGATCCTCTTATCCAGTCCCTCTGGACGCTTCTGGAGATGGTTGGGGCTCAATGCTCCTCGCCGGGGTACCAGGTCAGCGCCCGCTCCCCGCCGGATTGCGACGCGATCGACAGCAGCTCGGATGCACCGCGCAAACCGAGGGCCGACAGCACCGCCGGGACCGGGGTGGGCACCTGAGGGAGCTGGGGCGGCGGCGGCACGTACCGGCTGACCCGCACGATCACCGGCTCCAGGCGCGCGGCGGGGGGACCGATGCGATCGCGCAGCGCGCGCAAGGCCACGTCGAAACCGCCGAGCTTGTCCACCAGCCCGCGCGCATGCGCCTCCACCCCGCTGTAGACGCGCCCGCCCGCGAGCGGCTCGATCTCCGCCACCGTCTTGCGGCGCCCCCGCGCAACCACCTCCAGGAAGGTCTGGTAGATGGACTCCATCTCGCGCGCCAGCACCGCGCGCTCCTCGTCGTCGAGCTTGCGCGAGGCGGTGAGCATGTCCGCGCGCGCGCCACGCTTCATCACGTCGATCGACACGCCCAGCCGCGCGAGCAAGGGGCCGAGCGCGATGCGCGCCGACACCACGCCGATCGAGCCGGTCACCGACTGCGGCTGCGCGACGATCACCTGCGCGCCCGCCGCGATGTAGTAGCCGCCGCTCGCCGCCACGTTCGACATGTACGCCACCACCGGCTTCACCTCCGCGAGGCGCGTCACCTCGTGGTGGATCCGGTCGGAGGCGAGCGCGCTGCCCCCGGGCGAGTCGATGTGCAGCACCACGCCGCGGATGCGCGGGTTCTGCCGCGCCGCCCGCAAGCTCGCCACGAGCCGCTCCTCGCTCGCGAGCGGGATCGACACCCCGGGCACGAGCCCCGGCCGCACGGGCGACGCCACCTCGGTGAGCGGCGCGCGGTGGACGATGGCGCCGTGCACCTCGATCACCCCGAGCACCGGACGTGGCAGCAGCGGCCGGAAGCGCAGCGCGCGCCTCGCCCGTTCGTAGCGCGCGGCCGGCACCCGCGGCGGCGCCCCCAGCACCCGCTCCAGCTCATCCTCGTAAGCCACTGCGTCCACGATGCCCAGCCCCACCGCTTGCGCAGCACCGTGCGGCCCCTCGTCGATCCAGCGCGCCGCCGTCGCCCGATCCACCTTCCGCCCCTCGGCGATCGCGGAGACCAGATCGCTGTAGCGCGCATCCAGCAGCGCCCCCGACTGCTCCCGCTGCGCGTCGCTCATCTCGTCCCGCACCAGCATCTCGCCCGCGCTCTTGTACTCACCGCGCGCGATCACCTCGGGCTCCACCCCGAGCTGCTCCAGCGCCCGCCGCAGGTAGACGCCCTCGGCCGCGTAGCCGAGCGCCGCCACCTGCGTCCCTGGCCCGAGGATCACCATCCGCGCCGACGCGGCCAGGAGGAGCGCCTGGTTGTCGGCCCCCCTCGGCAGGTAAGCCACCACATCCTTGCCCGCTGCGCGGAGCTGCCGGAGCACGTCACGCAGCGAAGCGAGCGCCGCAGCCCCGCAGTGCACCGCGTGGATCTCGAGCAGCAGCCCGCTCACGCGAGCATCCTTCTCCATGAGCTGGCACAGCTCGCGGACCCGCTCCACCGACAGCGGCGGTGGTGACGAGCGCATCAACCGCAGCGGAGACCAGGCTCGCTTCGGGGGCGGGAGGTCGACGAGCGCCCGATCGATCTCCAGGACGACGTAACCGCCCTGCGGCGCCGCGCGCCACCAGCGCAGGAGGTTGAAGGGCAACAGGAGGAGGCGGAGGAGGTTGAGAAGAAGCGACAGAATCATTGCGAACGTGCCCCCAAGTGCCGCGGGGCGAGTACACTGCGGCGGCGACCCCAACCCCCCTTGAAGCGAGCATTGTGCCTGGGCCAGGGCACCTCGCAACCCGACCGTGCAATCCGAGCCCCCTCCTCAACCCCCGCTGGAACCGACGGAACCGTCCACGCTGCGCCTCGTTCCTCTCGGCGGGCTCGGCGAGGTGGGCATGAACTGCCTCGCCCTGGAGCAGGGCGACGAGATGATGCTGGTCGACTGCGGGGTGACGTTCCCCAGCTCCGACCTCGGGATCGACATCTACCACCCGCGCTTCGACTACGTCCTCGGGCGCAAGGATCGGCTCCGCGGCATCGTGCTCACCCACGGCCACGAAGACCACATCGGTGGCCTGCCGTACCTGCTCCGTCACGTCGACGTCCCCGTCTGGGGCCCCCCGCACACGCTCGAACTCGTGCGCCATCGCCTCGAAGAGCACGGCTTCGGCCCGGACGAGGTCGAACTCATCCCGACGACGCTCGGGCGCGAGATCGCCGTCGGCCGCTTCGGCGTCGAGCCCATCCGCGTCGCGCACTCCATCGTCGACGCCACCGCCCTCGCGATCCGCACCGGCGCGGGCCTCGTCCTCCACACTGGCGACTTCAAGCTCGACCCCTCGCCCATCGACGGCGAACCCACCGACGAAGCGCGCCTGCGCGAGCTGGGCGAAGAAGGCGTCCGCCTCCTCCTCTCGGACAGCACCAACGTCGACTCCCCTGGCTCCGCCGGCAGCGAACGTGACGTCGGCATCGCCCTCGAAGAACTCGTCGAGTCCGCACGCGCCCGCGTCGTCGTCGGCGTCTTCGCCTCGAACGTCCACCGCCTCCTCGCCATGGGCGAGGCCGCGAGGCGCACCGGCCGCCGCATCTGCCTCCTCGGCCGCAGCGTCTCCGCCCACGTCCGCGCCGCCCAGGCCGTCGGCCGACTCCCCTGGCCGAGCAACCTCCTCGTCCCCCCGGAGATGGCCGCCTCCATGCCCCGCGAGCGCCTCCTCGTCATCGCCGGCGGCACCCAGGCCGAGCGCGGCTCCGGCCTCGCGCGCCTCGCCACCGGCACCCACCCGCTCCTCCGCCTCGACGAAGGCGACCGCGTCATCCTCTCCAGCCGCATCATCCCCGGCAACGACCGCCCGGTGATGGACATGATCGGCAACCTCATCCGCCTCGGCGTGGAGCTGGTCACCTGGATCACGGACAAGCGCATCCACGCCAGCGGCCACGCCCACCGCGTCGAGCAGCAGCGCATGATCGAGCTGACCGAACCCACCTCGTTCATGCCCCTCCACGGCACCCTCCACCACCTCGTCCGCCACGCCCAGCTCGCCCGCGAGCGCGGCATCACCGACGTCGCCGTCGCCGAGAACGGCCACGTCATCGAACTCGCCAGAGGCACTCCCCTCACCCGCGGCGGCCGCGTCCCCGTGGGCCGCGTCGCCACCGCGGCCGGCGAAGAACTCACCGAGGAAGTCCTCCGCGAGCGAGGCCAGATCGGCCGCTCCGGCGTCGCCTTCGTCACCCTGGTGCTCGACGCCCAGGGCGCGCTGGCCGCGCCGCCTCAGGTGCTCGCGCACGGCGTCGTCGACATCGCCATGGCCGGCGCCCTCAAGGCCGCCGCCCGCGCCGTGGCCCAGGCCATCGGCGACGCCGACCCACGCCAGCGACGCCGCGACCCCGATCTCATCGAGCTGGCACGTCTCACCGCCCGCAGGACCATCGACGCAAAGACAGGAAGGCGCCCCCTCGTGACGGTGGCGCTCACGCGCCTATGAGCCCCAAGACCCACCACGAGCCCTCCTCTTCCACCCACGGCGACGAGCCGAGCCGCGACGGCAAACAGACCGCCGCCGCCTTCCTCGCCGCCGCCATGCGCCCCCTCCTCGACACCGTGCGCGACACGACGGCGCGGGTGATCGCCTCGGACGCCGCCAACCGCGAGGCCGAAGACGCCCCGCCGGAACCGTCCCAGGAGACCGCAGCCGACGCAGCCTCGGACGGACACGCCACCCACGATGCCGAAGAGGCCCACGCCGCGAAGGACCACACCGCGAAGGACCACACCGCGAAGGACCACGCCGCGAAGGACCACGCCGCGAAGGACCACGCCGCCGAGCACGACACCTGGAAGTCGCAGACCTCCGGCGACCACGCCGCGAAGGACCCTCCCTCGAGCGGCCACCCGGCCAGCGACGAGAGCGCCTCCACCCGCGCCCCTTCCCTCGACCCCGAGGCCGTCCACGATCTCCGTGTCGCCCTGCGCAAGCTGCGCACCCTCCTCCGCCCCGCGCGGCGCGTGTTCGGCAGGAAGCGGCTCCAGCCCATCGAAGAGGCCCTGCGCCGTGACGCGCGCGCCACCAGCGCCCTGCGCGACGAAGAGGCGCTGCGCGAGACGATCGACCGCCTCAACCTCCCCCGCGCCGCCCGCGCCCAGGCCACCCTCTGGATCGAGCACCGCGCCGCGCTCGAACGCACCCAGCGGGCAGAGGTCATCCGCCGCCTCGAAGGCACCACGCCGCACGGCGACGCCGACGCCTCCCGCAAGAAGAACAAGAAGAAGAAGCAGAAGAAGGCCAAGCACCTTCCCCTCGAGGTCCACCTCCACGCGCTCACGCGACGCCTCGACCGACCCGAGCGCAAGCGCCTCGGCGCCCGCAAGCTCGCGCAACGCGCCGTCGAAGAGGCGCTCGACAAGGTGCAGGCCCTCTCTGGCGCCTACACCGCCGACGCCATCGCGATGCACGAGCTCCGCATCCGTTTCAAGCGCCTGCGCTACACCGCCGACGCCTTCGCGCCCGTCCTCGGCCCTGCCGCCAAGCAGGTCGCCAGCTCCGCCGCCAAGCTGCAGAAGCGCCTCGGGCACCTGCACGACGTCGACGAGGCCCTCGACCGCGTGTGGAACGCGCGTGACCTCGACCCCGGCGCGCGCGCCGCCTTGCACGAGGCCCTCACCGCGGAACGCGCCCACCTCGCGGAGAAGGTCGCTCTCGATCTGGACAAGGAGCTGCCGACCATCGTGGCAGCGATCACCCCACCGACGAACGACGAAGCGCCCTCCGACGCCACGTAGCCGGAGGGCGCGCGGCGCCGCGAGCGCATCGCGACGCCCTCACGCCAGCGCGGCTACTGCCGGAACAGCTCCACCCGCTCCAGCACCACGTCCGTCTCGGGCCGGTCACCAGGCCCACGCGGCGTCGTCGCGATCTTGTTCACCACGTCCAGCCCGCTCACCACGTGCCCGAACACCGAGTGCTTGTTGTCGAGGTGCGGCGTCGCCTTCTCGGTGATGAACCACTGCGCCCCGTTCGAGTTCGGCCCCGAGTTCGCCATCGACAGCACGCCCGGCCCCTTGTGACGCAGCTCGGGGTGGAACTCGTCCGAGAACTTGTACCCCGGGTTCCCTCGGCCCCAGTTCGCTGCCATCTCCGGGTAGCGCGTGAAGGGGTCGCCGCACTGGATCATGAAGTTCGGGATCACCCGATGGAACCGCACCCCGTCATAGAGCGGCGTCCCGCTCATGCTCTCGCCCGACACCGGATCCTTCCAGGGGATCGCCCCCGTCGCGAGCCCGACGAAGTTCTTCACCGTCTCCGGCACGCGGTGCTCCTCCAGAGCGACCACGATGTCACCGAGCGAAGTCCTGAGGCGCGCGTGAAGCTGCCCGTTGCCGGGCACGTTGATCGGGGGAAATTCCATGAGCTTCTCCTTTGAGGGAAATGAGCGGGTGCTCTTAGCTCATCTCTCGCCGCAGCGCATCGCACCGCCGCACATCACGCCGCCGCACATCGTGCCGCCACACATCACGCCGCCCCGCAGCCAGCGCTTCAGGCTCGCTCGAACAGCGTCGCGATCCCCTGCCCGACCCCGATGCAGAGCGCCGCCACCCCGAGACGCGCCCCTCGATCCCGCATCGCGTGGACCAGCGTGCAGGCGATCCGTGCCCCCGAGCTCCCGATCGGATGTCCAAGCGCGATTCCGCCACCCCGGACGTTCACCCGTGCCGGATCCAGCTCCAGCGCCCGCAGGCACGCCAGCGCCTGCGCCGCGAACGCCTCGTTCAGCTCCACCAGGTCCAGGTTCGGCACCCGCAGCCCTTCCCGCTGGAGCAGCTTCTTCACCGCCGGGATCGGCCCCTCCCCCATCAGGTTCGGCTCCACGCCGGCCGTCGCCGTGCTCACCAGCCTCGCCAGCGGTGTCACCCCCGCGGCCTTCACCACCTCCTCCGACGCCAGGAGCAGCCCAGAAGCCCCGTCGTTGATCGGCGACGAGTTGCCCGCCGTCACCGTCCCGCCCTCGCGGAACACCGGCTTCAGCTTCGCGAGCGCCTCCAGCGACGCATCCGGCCGGATCGACTCGTCGCGCTCCACCACCACCGGCGCCCCCTTCCGCTGCGGCACCTCCACCTTCGCCACCTCGCTGGCGAACTCCCCCGCCTCCCACGCCGCCGCCGCACGCTGGTGCGACCCCAGCGCGAACTTGTCCTGATCCTCGCGGCTCACGCCGTACTTCTTCGCCACATTCTCGGCCGTCTCCCCCATCGACTGCAGCTCGAAGCGCGCGCTCATCCGCGGGTTCGGATACCGCCAGCCCAGCGTCGTGTCGTACACCGGCGGCGGCGTCCGATCGAACTTCTCCGCCGTCTTCGGCATCGAGAACGGCGCACGCGTCATGCTCTCCACGCCGCCCGCGATCGCGCACTCCGCCTCGCCCACCGCGATCATCCGCGCCGCGTCGGCCACCGCCTCCAGCCCCGACCCACAGAGCCGGTTCACCGTCACCGCGGGCACCTCGAACGGCAGCCCCGCGATCAGCAACGCCATGCGCGCCACGTTCCGGTTGTCTTCACCGGCCTGGTTCGTCGCCCCGAACACCACCTGATCCAGCCGCGGCAAAAGACCGGGCTGACGCTTCACCAGCGCATCGATCACGTGCGCGGCGAGATCGTCCGGCCGCACCGTGGCGAGACCGCCGGCGTAGCGACCGATCGGAGTCCTGACAGCATCGACGACGTACACGGAGCGAAGAGCAGCGGGCATGGCCGCACTCTAGCGACCCAGCGCGCGAGATCCACCTCTCGCGCGCCGCACCGCCTCGACCGACCTCAGCCAGCCTCGATCCCGCCTCGATCCCGCCTCGCCACGCGTCGCCGCCACCGCGCCGCCACCATCCCCAGCAAACCCGCGAGAAGGAAGCCCCCCGTCCCCTCGCTCGCGCCCCCTACCCGACAGCCGCAGCCGCCGTCCTCACCACCGCCCTCACCGCCCGACGCCCCTCCCGGTCCGCCACCGCCGGAAGCCCCCTGCCCCGCGCCGCCTTCGCCCCCACCGCCATCTCCCGTCCCGCCGCTCCCCCCATCCCCGGACCCACCGCTCCCGCCGCTCCCCACGAGATCCTTGAACCCCGCCGTGATCGTCCACCCCGGGTTTCCCCCCTCGTCGAAGCGGTACGCCCCCACATCCGCGTGCCCTTCCCGCGCCACCCCGTTGAAGTCGTCGCCCACCACGTGCGCCGCAACGCCCGCCGCGATCAGCGCCGATCCCACCGCCGGGAACGCATCCACCGGCGGCGCACCACCGTAGGTCCCCGCCACGAAATCGGCCCCCAGCTCACCCGTGCCGTCGAACCCACTGTTCGTCCCGCTCAGGCTCCCCACGCCCACGTTCCCGGCCACCACGAGCTGCGCCAGATCCCCCGCCACCGTCAGTGCCGCCCCGTTCTGTGCGTACAGCGCGTTGTTCGCGATCAGCACCGAGCCCGTCGCGCCACTGATCCGCACCGCGTTCCCCTGCGCCTTGAAGATCGTGTTGTGCGCGATGATCAGGTTCGACGGCGCGCCGCTCTGGTGAACCTGACTGCGGATCCCGTCCTGCGCCGCGCTCAGGATCACGTTGTTGCGCAGCACCGCGTCCGCCGCTGCCTGGATGCCGTGATCACCACAGCCCCACATCACGTTGCGCTCCACCACGTTCGGTGCCCCGTTGCCCACCGTGCTGTACGTCAGGATGCACGGGTACTTCGTGTCGTGGATGACGTTGTCGCGGATGATGTTGTTGTAGCTGCCCTCCTTCAGCTCGATCCCGTCCCCCTGGCTCACGCTCGCGCGGTTCGTGTCGTGGATCCAGTTGCCCTCGATCACGCTGTTCCACACCTGACAGCCGTTGTTGTTGCAGCCGAGGTACATCCCCTCGCCCGTCCCGTTCGTGTGATGGATGTGGTTCCGCCGCAGGATCAGCCCCTCGTAGCTCGACCCCGCGAAGTTCGCGCTCAGCGCCACGTCGTCCGTCTCGTGGATCTCGCAGTCCTCGACGGTGATGAACCGTGCCTGGTTCATCCGGATCCCGTGCGACCCACCCGTCACTTCCAGCCCCCGCAGCACGACGTGCTCGCTCCCCTCGATGTTGATCACGTTCTGGTTCGCGTTCGGGCGCGTGATCACCGGCACCTCGCCCGCCTTCGCGCGGATCACGATCGGCGCCTGTGCGGTGCCGCTCACCGCGATGGTGAGCTTCGGGTTCAAGCTGTACGTCCCGCCCTGGAGCACCAGCTCGTCCCCTGGCTGCAGCGCCGCGATCTCCGCGATCAGATCATCCCCCGGCCCGATCTCCTTCTCTGCTGCGCCGGCCACCTGCCCGGCCAGCACCACGCCGACGCCCAACCCCACGCTGACCCGCTTCGCACCATTCCAAGCCATGAGTCCCATCTCCTCGGTGACGAAGCCTACGCGACCTGGGGCGTGACGTAACGCCGCATGGGTGTACCCGGACGACCCACACCGCGCGTAGATGTGCTAGAGCCCGCGCCCCCAAGATGCGCCGCTCGACCCCGGATTGCCGCCCGGTCGCCGTGGAGCAGCGAAAGCTCCTCGCCGTCCTCGACTCCCTCGACGTGGTCGCGATCGCCCGCGAGCTGGAGCCCTTCGCCACCCCCGAGCGCGTCGCGCGCCTCCGCGCCGCCTTCGACGCCCGCCTCGACGCCGTGACCGTGCTCATGGACGCCCCGCACGACCCGCACAACGGCGGCGCCGTCCTCCGCTCCTGCGACGCCTTCGGCCTCCAGCGCCTGCACGTCGTCGAGCGCGTCGAGAGCTTCCTCGCCTCCACCACCGTCGCCCGCGGCTCCGAGCGCTGGGTCGAGGTCCACACCCACCAGACCTCCGCCGAGGCCCTCGAAAGCCTCGCCCGGAGCGGCCACGAACTCGTCGCCACCCACCCGCGCGGCCAGCTCACCCCCGAAGACCTGCGTCACATCCCGCGCGTCGCCATCGTCCTCGGCAACGAGCGCTTCGGCATCCACGCCGAGCTCGCCGCCGCCTGCACCCGCACCGTCTCCGTCCCCATGCGTGGCTTCGCCGAGAGCCTCAACGTCAGCGTCAGCGCCGCCATCCTCTTGCAGCACGCGACCCATGGCCGCCCTGGCGATCTCCCGGAAGAGGAGCGCGCTCGCCTCTACGCCCGCGCGCTCATCCTCTCCGTGCAGCACGCGCCCGAGATCCTCGTCGAGCGCGGCGTCCTCGCCTCTTCTGCTGCCCTCTCTCTTTGATCGTCGCCGCGACGGCTCACATCACGGCATCCCATCTCGCAACGGCCATCTCGCGACGGCCATCTCGGGACAGCCACATCACAACGGCCTGCATCATGACCGCACCATCATGAAGGCCACACCACGGCGACGCGTCTCCTCGCGTCGCCCCCCAGGCTCACCCGAACCTGTCTGAACTGTTCGGGATCGACGTGGGCCCCGGACGCATCGCCGTCCGCGAGCGCTGCACGCCGAGAATCCCGCCCGCGATGCCCGCGCTCAAGCTGAGGACCGCGCCAGCGAACGCGCCCCACAACGCTGGCTCGGCGACCTGGAGCCCAGGCGAACCGAGCAACGCCGTCATCAGCACGATCGCCACCGCCCAGGTGAACGTCCCCGCGAGGGCGCCATCGAGCGGCCGGAACGACCCGAGCACGAAGCCCGTCACCATCCCGCCGACGAAGATCGCCGCCACCTGCGCGGCGACGGTCCACACGGCGAACCCCTCTGCGAGCACCCCATCCCCGGTGGATGCGCCGAACGCAGCCCCCAGGTAGCGGAGCACCACGTACACCGCCAGCCCCGCGAAGCTTCCCTTCAGCACCGCGGACCAGCTCCACGCCCGCGCAGCGCTCGACGCCACCTCATCAAGAACGCGTGCCATGTGCTCCCTCCATTGACCGTCCCGAGGCGTTACGCAGCCTCTACGGCAGACGGAGAAAGCACGATGCGCGCCAGCGCCACGACCTACATGTTCTCGACCGACTTCAGCATCTCCGGCACGAAGTGAACACGCGGGCGCAGCAGCTGATCACGCCGGCCGACCTTGATCACCCGGATCTGCGCCGTGCTCGCCCCCTGCGTGTCGGCGCTCAGGATGTCGTCCTTGAAGATGTAGCCGTACGAGTCGTCCTTCTTCTTGTCGCGCCCTTCCTGCGCGCTCGCCGACCCAGCGATCGACATCCCCAGCAGCGCAGCCAGGCCCACCGCGACGAACCGTGCTCTCATGCATCGCCTCCTCGCACTCTCCGACACACGGACACGAGCGCGCTTGGGCAGGATTGCGCGCACGCCGTCGCTTCTCGCAGCGCCCCTCACGACGTCACTCACGTCCCCCTCACGCCCCCTCGAAGGGACCTCGCGACCACGACGCCCTGCCTGCGTGGTAAGGTCGCTCGCGTGAAGCGCGTCGTCTTTTTCTACGACTTCTCCTGTCCGTACGCCTACCTGGCGCACACCCAGATCGAGGCCGTCACCCGGCGAGCCGGCGCCGAACTCGTCTGGAGCCCGTTCCTGCTCGGCGGCGTCTTCAAGGCCCTCGGCGTCCCCCAGGTCCCCGCCGAAGGCATGCCGCCCGCGAAGGCCAGGCACAACGACCTCGACATGCACCGCTGGGCCGACCACTGGGGCGTCCCCTTGCGCATGCCGAGCACCCACCCCAACCGCACCGTCCTCGCCCTGCGCGCCACGCTCGCTTCCCACGATCTCCCGCGCGCGAGCCGCGCCCTCTTCGACGCCTACTGGGTGCAATCGCTCGACGTCTCCCAGCCCTCCATCGTCCGCGACGCGCTCGACGGCGCAGGCCTCGACGGAAGCGCCCTCGTCGCCCGCGCCGACGATCCGGCCATCAAGGACCAGCTCCGCCAGCACACCGACACCGCGCTCGCCGCGGGCGTCTTCGGCGCCCCCGCGTTCCTCGTCACCACACCCAGCGTCTCGGGCGCCCTCTTCTGGGGACAGGACCGCTTCGACCTCGTCGAGCGCACCCTCGACGGCTGGATCCCGCCCGAGTTCCGCGCCGCTCCCTCCGAGGTGACCCCGTGAAGACCGTCGACTTCTGGTTCGATCTCTCGAGCCCCTACGCCTACTTCGGCGCCACCCAGATCGACGCCATCGCCGCGCGCCATGGTGCCAAGGTCAACTACCGCCCCTTCCTCCTCGGCGCCCTCTTCAAGAGCATCGGCACCCCGATGGTCCCGCTCTTCAGCCTCAGCGATGCCAAACGCCGCTACATCGGCACCGACATCGTGCGCTGGGCCGACGTCCACGGCGTGCCGTTCCGCTTCCCCTCGCGCTTCCCCATGAACACCATCAAGCCGCTGCGCATGCTGCTCGCCCTCGACGAAGCCGCGCGCCCGCCCCTCATCCACGCCCTCTTCCGCGCCTACTGGGGTGACGACCGCGACATCTCCGACGACGCGACCCTCACCGACATCGCCACGCGCGAAGGCTTCGATCCTGCGCCGCTGCTCGCTGCAAATCGTGACGAAAACGTCAAGGCCAAGCTGCACGAGGCCACGCAAGAAGCCATCCATCTCGGCGTCTGTGGAGCACCAACGTTCATCGTCAACGGACTTCTCTTCTGGGGCCAGGATCGCTTGCTCTTCGTCGAGAAAGCCCTCGACGGATGGGTCCCGGCCAACGAACGCGGTGCGTGACATCCAGAGCGAGGGGCGTATCTTTGGAGCCCCATGCAGTCGATCGCAACCCCCTGCCGCCGCATGAGTGTCGCTTTCGGGCTGGCCCTGGCCCTCACCCTCGGCAGCACCCTCGCTGCCGCCGAGACGCGCCAGAACGCCGAGACCGAGACCAGCTCCGACTTCACCGTCGGCGCGCGGTTGCAGGCCGTGGACAGCGTGACGATCTCCCAAGCGGAGATCGCCAAGGGCTCCAAGGTGAGCGTGATCAAGCTGCAGCATCGCCAGGGCCATCTCGCCAGCATCGACGTCGAGCTGGCCGACGGGTTCATCGCGCGCGTGCCGATCAGCAAGGCCCGCGCCGCCTTCCGCGTCATCGACAACTGAGCTCCCCTTCCGGGTCGAGCCGTACCTCCGCGCATCACGTCCACACGCATCGCTCGGCGCGCGCCGCAGCCTCACCCCGGCACACGCGCTCGCCGCACGCGCTTCATCCCAGGAACTCGTCCCACGCCGCCCGACACCGTTCGAGTCCGTTCAGGACACCCATGCGACGGACCCGTGCACTTCTGCGACGGTCCTGGGTAGTTCCCAGAGCACTCCTGGGTAGTTCCCAGAGCACTCCCGTGCACTTCCCAAACCGCTCCTGGGTAGTTCCCAGAGCACTCCCGTGCACTTCCCAAACCGCTCCTGGGTAGTTCCCAAAGCCCTCCTGGGTAGTTCCCCAAGCCCTCCTGGGTAGTTCCCCAAGCACTCCTGGGCACTTCCCAAACCGCTCCCGTGCACTTCCCAAGCCGCTCCTGGGTAGTTCCCAAACCGCGCCCGTGCACTTCGACAACAGCCCCGAACACCTCCCAAAACAGCCCCGAACACCTCCCAAAACAGCCCCGAACACCTCCCCAACCCCTCCTGACCCCTCCCCTGACCCTTCCCGCCGACGCCTCTCCGCGCTCCCGAGCGCTTCCCTCGGCGCTCCCGGTCACCTCTCCTCTCGGCCCCGCTTCGCCAGCGCTGCTTCCGCCAAGCCCACGCCGCCGTCCCCTCCTCGTCGACACCTCGCCAACCTCTCTTCTCTCCCGACGCCCCTTCCCCCCGCACCGCCCCCAGCGACCCCGATGCCCTGCCCGCACGCCGAGACACCCAGGAAGTCCGGTCGTCGGCACAACCGGCGCCGCTTGTTCGCCTCCGCACCGCCCCCCACGCTACCTTCCGCGCCATGCAGGGGAACCCGCGCAAGCTCCGCGTCGCCGTGCTCTTCGGAGGGCGCTCCGCCGAGCACGAGATCTCGCTTCTCTCCGCGCGCTTCGTCGCCGAGGCGCTGGACCGGGAGCGCTTCGAGCCCGTGCTGATCGGCATCGACAAGGAAGGCCGCTGGCTGCGCCAGGAGGAGGCCCTGCTGCTCGGCGAGAACCGCGATCCCAGGCTCGCGCGCCTCAACGAGGCCATGCCCGAAGTCGCGCTCGCCACGCACCCGAGCGAGCAAGGCGAGACGCTGCTGAAGGCCGTCGAGCACACGGGCGGTGACGCCGAACCGATCGATGTCGTCTTCCCCGTGCTGCACGGGACGCAAGGAGAGGACGGCAGCGTCCAGGGGCTGCTCGAACTGACCGGCGTGCCGTACGTGGGCTCGGGCGTGCTCGGCTCCGCGGTGGGGATGGACAAGGATGTGATGAAGCGGCTCCTGCGCGAGGCGGAGCTGCCCGTGCTGCCTCACTTCACGGTGCGCAAGCAGGGCTGGGAACGCGACAGGGCAGGCTGGATCGAGCGCATCTGCGCGCTGGCCGAGGGAGGTGAACCGAGCGCGTCGGCGCCGATCTTCGTCAAGCCCGCGAACCTCGGCTCCTCGGTGGGGATCCGGCGCGTGAGCGACCCGGCGGAGGTGGAGGCCGCGGTGGATCATGCCTTCGAGTTCGACCTGAAGGTCGTGTGCGAGCAGGGCTTGCCCGACGCGCGGGAGATCGAGTGCGCGGTGCTCGGGGACGAGGAGCCCGTCGCGTCCATCCCGGGGGAGATCGTGATCGATCACGCCGACGGGTTCTACTCGTATGCAGCCAAGTACATCGACGAGCGGGGAGCCACGATCAAGATCCCGGCGGACCTGGATCCAGCGGAGCTGAGCACGGTGCAGACGCTCTCGCTCCGGGTGTTCCGCGCGCTGGAGGCCTCGGGCCTCGCGCGGGTGGATTTTCTGATGTCCGCCGACCGGCGGATCTACGTGAACGAGATCAACACGCTGCCCGGGTTCACGGCGATCTCGATGTACCCGAAGCTGTGGGAGGCGAGCGGGATCTCGCCGCGGGAGCTGGTGCGGCGCCTCATCGAGCTGGCACTGGAGCGAGGAGAGCGACGTCGGCGGTTGCGCACCACGGCGGCGCTCCCTCCGTCGTCCAGGTAGCGCGCTGTCGCGACGTGGCACCAGGGTCATCCGTGCGGCTGCGCTTCGCTGATCTCCGGGAAGATCGGGAGCACCCGTCGGGGGCATGAGGCTTGCCGATGCGGGGCAGCGGAGGTGCTCTTCGTGACCACACGACAGTTCCGACTTCTGAGCGCGCTCGGCAGTGGGTTGATCGGGGCGGCGGTGCTGACCGCCGTGCATCAGGTCGCACGCGAGCTGACGCCGAACGCGCCGCGGATGGATGTGGTGGGCCGCCGCTTCATCGCGAAGACGTTGCGCCAGGTGGGGCTCGCGCCGCCACGGAAGCGATCGCTGCAGAAGGTGGCGCTCGCCGGCGATCTCGTGTCGAACGCGCTGTACTTCGCGCTCGCCGGGGTGGGGGCGAGTCGTCGGGCGCCGGGTCGGGGGCTCGTGCTGGGACTCCTGGCGGGGTTCGGCGCGGTGATGCTGCCGCCTCGCATGGGGCTCGGGCGCAAGCCGAGCCAGGCGACGCCGGCGACGAAGGCGATGGCCGTCGCCTGGTACACGGCCGGTGGGCTCGCTGCCGGGGCCGCGCTCCGCGGGATGCAGCAGCCGTCCTGGTCCTGAGACGAAGCGCGTCGAGCGGGCATGAAGGCGACGTTCCTTCGTTCGTGTCGGTTGGCGTGAAGGCGTCCTTCGCTTCGGCTGACGTGAAGGGCCTCCTTCGCTTCGGCTGGCCTCGGGGGCGGGGCTTCGGGCATGCTCTGCCGCCATGGCGGTGTTCTGCACGCCGGAAGGGATCCGGCTGGAGTACGAGGTTCATGGAGAGGGTGCGCCGCTCGTGCTCGTCGCCGGCCTCGGGTACGACCGGTGGACGTGGCACCGGATGGTGCCGGGTCTTTCGCGGCATCACCGCGTGATCACCTTCGACAACCGCGGGGTCGGGGGGTCGGATGCGCCTCCGGGTCCGTACAGCGCCGAGCAGCTCGCGCGGGACACGGCCTCGCTGATCGAGGGGCTCGGGCTCGGGCGCGCGCACGTGCTCGGTCACTCCATGGGCGGCTTCGTGGCCCAGGCGCTGGCGATCACGTGGCCCGAGCGGATCGATCGGCTGATCCTCAGCGCCACGCACTTCGGAGGTCCGCGGCATGTGCCGATCTCCCCCGAGGCGCTGGCGGTGCTCACCGACGTGGGCGTGGATCCAGCGGAGCGGTTCCGCCGTGGGCTCGCCGTGAGCTGTGCGCCCGGGTTCGTCGAGGCGAACCCCGCGCTCATCGCGGCGTGGATGCAGCGCCGGGTCACGCACCCGGTGGACCCGACGGCGTACCGGGCGCAGCTCGCCATCGGCCTGGCCTTGTTCGACGAGAAGGCGAGCTTCGAGCCGCACCTGCGCGAGGTGCAGGCCAAGACCCTCCTCCTGTCGGGCGCGCTGGACCTGGTGATGCCGCCAGGAAACGCGACACTGCTCGCCGAGGTGCTGCCGCACGGCCGCGTGGTGCTGCTGCCGGAGGCGGGGCACTTCTTCCCGATCGAGGCGCCCGAGGCCGCCGTCGCGGCCATCCTGGAGTTCCTCGCAGAGCCCGACGAGCGCCTCAGCGCCTGACGCGCGCCTCAGCACCTGACGCGCGCCTCAGCGCCTGACGCGCGCCCTCTCGGAGGCGTCAGCCGCCGGTCGTCCCGTCGACCGCTGTTCTCACGGCAGGAGCGCGAAGGAGACGGGGGAGAGGCGCTGCGCGATGATCTCGCCCGCTTCGCTGCCGGTGCTCCGGTCGAAGAAGACGACCCGCGCGCGGCCTGGCGTCCTGTCGCCGACGACCAGCAGGTCGCCCACGATCAAGAGGCCCCAGTGGTAGTAGCCCTCGGCCTTCGCCAGCACGCGGGTGACCTCGCCGCGCTCGGGGTCGAAGGCGACGACGCGGGTGGGGTTCACGCCGTCCTCGGGGCCGGCGACGAGCGCGTAGGCCTCGTTCGGGCCGACCAGGGCGACGTCGGTGGCAGAGCCGCCGAGGGCGACTTCCGAGATGATCTGGCGTGCCTTTCCTTCGGCGGTGTCGATGAGGTCGATGCCATCGCCCGCGGTCAGCTCGCCGAAGTCGCCGGGGGTGGCGATGGCGAGGAGCTTCGGGTCCCAGAGGGCCTCGACGAAGCGGCCGAAGGGGTTGCGACCGGCAAGCTCGATGGGTGTGATTGCGCCGTCGAGACGGGTCGGGATGGCCAGCACCACGCCAGGGCCGGTGGGCGGGTAGATGGCGTCGGTCGCCTTCGCGTCGAGCTTCTCCAGTGCCACGTGGGCTGTGCCGTCGGCGATGTGGATCGCGGCCGCCTCGGGGTTGCCGTCGGCGTCGGCGTAGGGTTCGAGGTCCACCCGCGCGCTGATCGCGCCGCGGCGATCGAGGACCACCACCGAGGGATGGTCGAAGCGCGTCACCCAGAGCCGTCCCTCGGCGTCGACGGCGACGTCCTGCGGGTTGGCGCGGCCCTCGGTGTCGTCGAAGGCGCGAAAGGTCTCGTCGAGCTGCGTGGTCTCGGCAGTTACGCGGTGGACGAGACCCGCGGAGCGATCGAGCACGAAGAGCTGCCGTGACGACGAGGAGAGGGTGGTGTCCCCGCTCAGCGCGAGCCCGCCAGCGGTCTCGGTCATGCAGCCTTCGCCATCGATGCGACCGAGGCCGCTGGTGGTCCGCAGGTCGCTCTCCAGGAGCAGGATGGGCTGCTCGACGCGCACGTCGGCGCAGGTGGTCGCGGTCGTTTCGGGGGAGACGCAGCCCGTGGCCAGCAGGGAGGCCACGGTGGAAAGCGCTGCCAGAGGGGGCAGGGTCGTCGACAGCGGCGCACGTCCTCGCATGGGCGCGACCCTAGGCGATGGTTCGCCGCGCGTCACGCCACCGCGACGCGCCTCAGCTCTCCTCGATCCGTGCGCCGGGTGCGTCGAGGGAGGGTTGCCGCACCGTCCAGCGGGACAGCTTCGGCAAGAGATCGGCGTGGCGCTCCGGCGGCGCCCACACGAGCACGTGGCCGCCACCGCCGGCGCCGCACACGCGCACCACCTCGGCACCGAGACCGTTCACTTCCTCGGCGATCTCCAGACCGGCGACGCTCGCGGAAGGAGCGGCCTTCGCCTTGGCTTCGGCGCTCAGCCGCATGCCCTCGACCACTTGCTCCAGGGAGCCTTGCGCGAGCCCGCGCGCCACCTGGCCCGCGGCCGACAGGAGCGACCAGGTCACCCGCGGATCCGGCGTCGCTCGGCGCCGGAGCACCTCCCCGGAGACCCGACGCACGCCGGTGTCCACGAGGAGGAGCCCCGCCTGAAGCTCGGCGAGGACTGCTTCGGCGCGCCCGTCGTGCCCGCCGATCGCGCGCACACCGGAGCAGCCTTGCCCATCGAAGGTCAAATCCAGCACACCCCCGTGCGCCGCGAAGATCGGGTCCTGGTCGCCGCCCGGAATCCGGAGCCGTCCCCGCTCCAGGAATGCAGCCTCACGCGCCAGGTCGGCAGGCGTGGGCGTCTCCCCGATGGCGGCCCTCAGCGCGAGCAGCGCTGCGACCGTGGCGGCGGCGCTCCCACCCAGACCTGCACCCGGTTCGACATCGGTGTCGATTTCGAGGGACACCCCATCGCCGACGCCGGTGACGGCGAGCGCTGCCTCCAGCAAGCGCAGAGACTGATCATGTCGCGGCGGATCACCGCTACGCCTGAGCACACCTCCTCCGGGCGCGGCCAGGCGCACCCAGCCCGCGTCGAAGGGCTCCACGACGGCCGTGGTGCGGAGGCTCACGGCGCTACCCACCACGCGTCCGCCCGTGCGGCGCGCGACGTGAGGCAGGTCCGTTCCCCCCCCTGCGAACGAAACGCGCATGGGTGCGCTGACCGCGACCCGTTGCACCGGGACCGCAGCGGGTCGCAACGTCGGGGTCGGGATGGCTCTGGCGGATGTCGTGGCGTCAAACATGGATGGCGCTCCTCCAGAAAGACTCCGGCGCCCGGCGAGTTCCGGCCGGTGCGCTCGGTGACCGCGCGCACCGCGCGTCGAGGGCGGCGGCCTGCCGCTCCGTGCGGCGTGTTGGTTCCTAGCAGGGGGCAAGCCAACCCGAGAGCGCGACAGTTGCACGCCCCCGCCGGATGGGTGGTGAGAGACCTGGAGAAGCCACGAGGCGCAGGTTTTGCTTGGACGTGACGAGGGTGCAGACGGAACGGGGCGGGGTGTCGCCTCTTGTTGCCTTGTGACGCCGAATCAGCCATGAGGTCCGGCCCCTGTCGGTAAGAACCGGCGCTTGCAGCGGCTCTGCCCAGCATTCCTCACCGAAACACCCACGTGAACGCGAACGATCTCCAAGCTCCCCTCGACCCCCCCCAGCCTGGCAACACCGCCTCCCTCGACGAGGACGCGGCGAAGATCGTGCAGGAGGAAGAAGCCCTCCTCAGCCGGGTGAAGGCACACCTCGCCACCCTCCCGCCGCCCAAGCCGGCACCGAAGTCCGACTACGACGAGCAGCTCCTGTCCTTGCGCGACCAGATCGCCTCGGCGCGCCTCGAGGACGTGCCGGCCCTGGTGCAGCAGATGGAGCGCGTCACCGGGATCGCGGCGCAGCGCAACGCGCACGTCGTCGAGCCGGTGGATCCGAAGTCACCGTATTTCGGTCACCTCCGGCTGCGCGAGAAGGGCAGGCCCGACCGCGACGTGCTCATCGGCAAGACCACGCACGTGGACGCGAAGGCCGGTGTGCGCATCGTCGACTGGCGGCACGCGCCGGTCAGCCAGATCTACTACCGCTACGAAGAGGGCACCGACTACGAGGAGACCTTCGGCGAGCGCGATGTGGAGGGGACGATCCTCGCCCGCCGCACCGTCACCATCGACGAGTCCGAGCTGCTCCGGATCTCCGCACCGCAGGGCACGTTCGTGCGCGGTATGAGCGGGGCATGGCGCTCGCTCGACGTCCGCGCCGCGTCCCTCGCCGGCGGCCAGGGCGTCGCCATCCGCCCGGAAGACATGCGCGAGATGGCCGGCCGCGCAGGCGCCCTGGGCACGGGCGCCGCATTCCACGCGCGCGAAGACCGGCACCTGCCCGAGATTGCCGCGCTCCTCGATCCGCGTCAGTTCGAGCTGATCTCCAAGCCCGACACCGGCATCGTGGTCATCCAGGGCGGCGCCGGTAGCGGCAAGACCACCATCGGCGTGCACCGCATGGCGTTCCTCGCCTACAACGGCGGGCGCCGCTTCACCGCCGACAAGATGCTGGTCGTCGTCGGCAGCCCCGCCCTCCGCGCGTACATCAGCGAGGTGCTCCCCGCCCTCGGCCTGCCCGGCATCGCCGTCGAGACCTACGCCGAGTGGGCACGCTCGGTGCGCATCAAGACGTTCCCGTGGCTGGAGGCGCCCGTCGAAGAGAACACCCCCAGCGTGGTCACCCGCTACAAGACGCACCCCGCGATGCTCGGCCTCTTCGAGCGACGCGCGAAGGAGGTGCTCGAGGACGGGACGATCCGGCGCGACGTGCGCGGCGTGCTCTACTTCTGGGCCGACGTGCTGAGCGACAAGGACCGCGTGCTCGCCGCCTTCGAGGCCGCGAACGACCCCGAGTTCCCCATGGACCAGGTGAAGCGCGCCTGGCGCTGGTGCGCCGACCGCTGCCCCGCCGTGCTCGACCTCGACCCCGGCGATCGCACCGAGCGCAAGGCCGCCTCCGCCGACGAGCCCGAGTACAGCGAAGAGGAGCACAAGCGCCGCCAGGGCGTGGACGGCCAGGATGCCTCCGACCGCGACGAGCGCGCCACGCTCGACGTGGAGGACGACTCGCTGCTGCTGCGCGCCTACCAGCTCCTGCGCGGAGAGCTGAAGAAGGGCAAGCAACCGCTGCTCTACGAGCACCTGTTCGTCGACGAGGCGCAGGACCTCGCGCCCGTGGACCTGTCGGTGCTGATGCACGTGGTCAACCAGCCGCGCAGCATCACGCTGGCCGGCGACACGGCGCAGCGCTTGTTCATGGACTCGGGCTTCCGCGACTGGCGGCAGACGCTCGACGAGCTGGGGCTGTCGCGCGTGGAGGTGGAGCCCCTGCGCATCGCCTACCGTTCGACCCGCGAGGTGATGGAGTTCGCGCGCGCGGTGCTCGGGCCGCTGGCCGATCCGACGCCGCCCGTGGCGCCCCGGTCCGGTGCTCCGGTGGAGCACCACCACTTCCCCAGCCAGGGAGCTGCCGCGGCGTTCCTCGCGGATGCGATCCGGCCGCTGATCCAGCGCGAGCCGCGGGCGACGCTGGCCATCCTGTCGCGGCACCCGGAGCAAGCCGACGTGTACTACGAGGCGCTGCGGATGGCGGAGATCCCGCACCTGCGGCGGATCCGGTCGTACGAGTTCGCGTTCCGCCCGGGGGTGGAGGTGACGGAGATCCGGCAGGTGAAGGGCCTGGAGTACGACTACGTGGTGCTGCTCGACGTGAACGCGGCGACGTATCCGGCCGACGATGAGTCACGGCACCTGCTGCACATCGGGGCGACGCGCGCGGCGCACCAGCTGTGGGTGGTGTCCTCCGGGGCGCCGTCGCCGCTGCTGCCCGCCTGGCTCGACTGAGCCACCCGAGCAGGTCGACCCGACCCGCGCGACCCACCCCGCTCGACGGAATGGCTCGGATGAGGCGCCGAGCCGCCCGAGCAGCTCGACTCGACAGCTCGACCTGACCAGCTCGACCCGACCAGCTCGACTGAATGGCTCAGCTGAAGCGTCGAACCGTCCGACCAGCTCGACTGAGCAGTTTTCGCTCGCTCCGTCGGGCTAGCGGGTCCCTGCCGCACAATCTGAGGGTAGACGGCCCGCGGGGACGGACATCGCTCCAAGGTGGCCGGTCGGATGCGTGCGGGTCGGGTGCAGTCCAGGCGCAGGTCGTGGAGGTTGGAGGAGAGGAGTGGAGGAGCGTTCCTGCGGGCCGGGTCGGGCCATGCGGACCGGAGTCGTTCACGCGGCCCGGGGTCGTTTACGCGGCCCGGGGTCGTTTACGCAGCCGGGGTCGTTCGCGCGGGCCGGGGCAGTTCACGCAGGTCGGGTCAGGTCATGCCAGCCAGCCCAGTTCGCCCGACGCCCAGACGGTCCGACCTGCGTGATGGACCGGTGCTCCGCGTGCGAAGAACCAGTGCGCGCGAAGAGAGCGAGGCGGTCGCCGTACGCGACGGACCGATGTTCTGCGCGAGGTCGATCGATGCACCGACAAAGCGCTTGACTGTACGGGGGATGTGACTAGTTTCCGCCCTGCGCGGTGGAGCAGCCTGGTAGCTCGTCGGGCTCATAACCCGAAGGTCGTAGGTTCAAATCCTGCCCGCGCAACCAAAGCCAGTTCATGAAGCTGGCACTTCCCTGGAGGCCCCGCGATGTCGGGGCCTTCGGCGTTTGTGGCCTCGATGCGTGGCCGTTTCGATGGCGTGACGACGGCATGCACGAAGTCGAAGGAATCGTGACCCGTGCGCTTGACAGAAAGAGGGCCGTCGCTAGATTGGCGTCGCGCGGTGGAGCAGCCTGGTAGCTCGTCGGGCTCATAACCCGAAGGTCGTAGGTTCAAATCCTGCCCGCGCAACCAAGCCTACGAAGTTCACGCTGAAGCCCTGGTCGAGAGACCGGGGCTTCGTCGTTTCTGGTCGTGGTTCCCAGCACGACCAAGAGAAATTTATCGTCGCCTTGTGGGGCTCATCGCCCTCCCGCAGCACGACCCCATCCCAGCTAATGTAACCACGCGAAGGTGTCCTTCGTCGGTGCGTCCACTGCCTGAGTCCAGACGCGCACAGGCGTGAGAATGCGCGAGGCAACTTTCAGTGAGATGAGGCGCAGAAAAGCCTCGGCACTCCACGAGCACGCTTCGCCACGGGGACGGTCCTTGGCATTCAGGTGGCCGCGTTGTCGCTGGTCCTCTCGACGACCGACGGAATGACGAACTCAGTACTGAATGTCAGCCTTGTGCGAGCCAGAGAACGCGGTCGACAGATCATAGAAGGAGCCCGGGAAGCGCTCCGCTGTGACAACGACATTCGCCCCGAGATCGCCACCGGACATCGTGACGATCTCGATGACCCCGACGCGCCCCGCCGAGCCCTTCGCGTACAACAGCTCCTTCGACACGAGGGCGAGCGCCGCCTTCTCGTCCTGAGTCCCCTGCAGGAAGGCTATCCATCGGAACGGCGCACCAACCGAGAGCAATGCGGGCACCTCCGCAAGCGCATCACCGGCCATCTTGCGAACCTGGACCACGTGCGCATCACCGTTGCCGTCACGATCGATGGCGAGCACATCATAAAGGGGGGACTCGTCCTTCGGCCATGGTGCATCGAAGTAGATGCGTGGCACGACGAGCCGTCGAATCAAGCAGCGCGCGATAGGCTCCTTCGCTCGGAACTCAACTCGATCCCGCATCGGTTGCCTCCTCGACCCGAGCAAGCTCGGGGAACGTGCTGTACACCCACTTGAAGAACTGCTCCATCTTCATCTTCGCCCATTTGAACTCATCGCCGCGCACTTCATCCTCGCCATAGGAGAAGCGCGTCTTCCTCGCGATCAGCTCGCGGAGATGTCTGACACCGTGGTCGTCGAGCCGCCTTGCAGCGCATAGCTTTTCAAGCGCTCTCGCTGCCACGCCATGATCCTCTGCCTTGCTTCTCAAGCCCTCTTCGGCAACGAGGACCGCGTCCGTCAGCGCAATACCACTGTGCACAGCAAGAAGGCCCACAGCCGAGCCGTACGTCTCGTCGAGGTCGAGAAGCTGTACTGCGCGATAGAACGAGTCAGCTCGCTGCCTGTAGTGCCTTACGGTCGACGACTCACGCATCGGTTCGAGAATAAAGCCAATCCATGAGCCCACAATGCCTATCTGGGTGTCCACACGCACTCACTCAGTTCGGCTTCTTTGGGGATCTTTGCGCGCGAGGGGAGCTTCTTTGGGGATAAGCGCCCTGCACTCGCATAGCCCGAAGAGTATTACGCGCATGCCGGAACAATCATCGCCCAACTCATTCAAGGGGTCCGCTCGACGCATAGCTTCCGGCTTCCCGATGGACGTACCAGAGGGCGGAGGGAAGTTTTCCCGAGAACCCATGCCGCATCTCTTGCAGCATCGACAAATCCTGCGAACTCAAGCAGATCGAGAGCATGAGAGACCCTCTCCCTTTTGATCCGAACTCCGCGGACTCCGAGGTTGTGCAAGGTAGACGCGCAGAGGTTCTGCTTGCCGTCTGCCTGGGACACTTGGTTCCCGCAACTCCACAGCTTCCGAATGCTGTTTCCGGACGGTGGGGTGAGCTCGCCTTGGAGGGCGGCGACTGGGCATGGGTATTTCAAGAACACGAACTCAACCTCGTTCTTCGAGCAGGTTCCGTCGGCATGTGCGACGCGCTCAACGGTATGTTCGGCGATCTGAACCAGCGAGCTGAGTTCGCACTGGAGACCGGCGACGTGGTTGAGGCTCGGTTCGTTCACATCCGAGCCCGTGGAACCAGGCTCGACCTCGAGCACAAGACGCTCGACAGCACCCACACGTTGCGCCTCGACTCGTGGACATGGAAACCAAAGGGCACCAGCTGCATGTGGATAGGCGTGCTCGAAGGCGCACAATTCAACGTCTCCAACTTGGTGCTGCACGGCCAGGGCTGGTGGTCCTCACAGCACCTTCGGCTCCGTGGAGAATACGACCTTTACCTCGTAACCCAGCGCAAGGGCGATGCTGTAACATTGGTCATCGACACCCATGGTCGACCACTTGACCATGACATTCTCGGAACGGACCTCCTTGCATTGGAGTTCGTGCTGGGTTGCCACGTACAAGTCCACCGACTCACCGCGATTGACACGCATGGCCAGATTGTAGGCGCGGCGGGATTGGATTTTGGAAGTGGACAGCGCGGAGAATGGAATAGGCGCTGTCCCGTCGCGGGGCCATCGGAGCTTCTCGCAACCAACGACGAGTCGCCCGAAGAGCACATCTGGATCCCTTCGCTCTTCGAGCGCGTCGCAAGACACTTGCACGACGAGAGACAGGATTCTCCACTCTTCACTGGAATTGCGGCCTATCTCCACTCCCTATCGAGCCACATCCACGCGAGCTACCTGCTCGTGCAGGTCGGCCTTGAAGCGCTCTGTTCGCAGCTAGTGGCAGCCAACACGCATGTGCTGGTGAAGGATTCCAAGACCTGGAAGCATTTCGTTGACGAACATAAAAGCCAGATCCTCGAACATGCCATCGACGAGGATGCTGGACGCAAACTCCTGGGCAAGGTGCTCAACGCTCACCAGGCTCCCAGCTCCGACCGTGTACTCACCGCCTTGAAGCACTTCGCGTTGAACATCCCGCAAGTTGCCATCAGCGAAATAAAACGACGAAACGCGGCGGCACATCAGTTTGTCATGGCCAAGGAATCTACAGCCAGATGCCAAGAACTGGCGGACCGGCTTGCGATCGTCCAGACCTTGCTGATTGCTGTGATCGCCAAATATCTGGGTTTTGATGGCCCGATTGTGGGTTGGGAGTGGGCGCAGGGTCGGCGCAAAGTTCCCGACTGGTGGTCCTGGAAGAAGCTCGACGAAGCACGTCGTCGCTATCTGGTCTTCGACCCCAACATCAACATCCAAGCGGAGGAACTCTCTCCAGCCTCGTCAAGCGGTTGTTCAATGGACACATGACCCTTCCATCGACCGTTCTTTAGTTCCCGTCCCAAAAGTCCTCGACGCGAGACTTCTACCTCCTGTTTCGCGGCAGTTTTGAGGTCTCTGATGTCGAGAAGGGTCGTTTCGGGACGGGAACTCTTTAGGTTGGCTGGACGCCGCTCCGCTCAATGAGCTACGGCGCTGTCGGCACTCCGAACCAGGTGGTCAGCGCGCTACGAAGCCCGTGGTCCGTACCCTCTCCGACCCAGGCGACGTGTCCATCAGGCCGGACCAACACGGCCGTGGGCGCCGCGACCGCGCCGAGCACCGGAAGCTCCCACGCCCCCTCGTAGCGCGCGTCGACCTTTCGAACCCGGTCTGCCCAGGGACCGATATCGAGGGCGCCAGGCTCGCCGAGGTCGAGCAGCACGGGCCGAGCCTCATGCAGCAAGGTGAACACCCGCCGTGAGCCACTCTCGGTGACCACCTCGAGATCGGGCATGCGGCGTCCGAGCAAGGGGTGTCCCGCGCCGAGGTCGTAGTGGATGTCCAGGCCCGAGATCATCCCGGCGTACCGCTTGCGTGGCGCGTCCATCTTCAACAGCTCGGCCATGGTCTCGCGCAGGGCCTGGGTCCGTTCGTCGCCGCGGTTGATCGCGGTCGCTGCCATGGTGTGCTTGAGGACGCGCGCGCCGATGGGGTGTCGCTCGGCCTGGTAGGTGTCGAGGAGGCTCTCCGGGGAGAGGCCCTGGACGACCTGGGCCAGCTTCCAGCCGAGGTTCACGGCATCCTGGACGCCGAGGTTGAGGCCTTGCCCGTTGGCCGGAGAGTGCACGTGCGCCGCGTCGCCAGCGAGGAGGACGCGGCCCTTTCGGTAAGACGCCGCTTGCCGGGTCGCGTCGGTGAAGCGCGAGAGCCAGGTGACGTCGTGGATGCCGTAGTCGGTCCCGTCGACGGCGATGAGCGCTTCGCGCAGCTCGTCCAGGGTCGGCTCGTCGCCTTGCTTGACCTGCACTTCGCCCCAGACCACGCGCACGCGCTTGCCGTCGTCGAGCTTGCCGATGCCATAGACGCCCTTGTCGCCCCAGCGCATGCCCAGCTTCGGCTCGCTGGCCATCGCGGCCTCGGCGATCAGGTAGCTGACGGAGGGATCCCATCCCGGGAACTCGATGCCGGCCTTCTTGCGGATCAAGCTGCGGCCGCCGTCACAGCCGACGAGGTACTGCGCGCGGAGCGAGCGGCCATCGGACAGGGTGATGTCGACGCCGGTGTCGTCCTGCTCGAAGTCCGTGACTTCCCGGGCGCGGTAGTTCGGGACGCCCAGCTCGTCGACCCAGGCGGCGAGGATGCGCTCGAAATGGTTCTGCCAGAGGGCGAGGCCGTAGTTGTGGCGGGTCGGAAAGTCGCTGATGTCGAGCGGGGTCGTCGCGAAGGCGGCGACCTGGGCGGTCTTCCCCTCGGCGAGGAAGCGGTCCGCGACGCCGCGCTGATCGAGCACCTCGATGGTGCGGGCGTGCAGGCCGCCAGCGCGCGAGCCGGCGAGGTCCTGGGTTGCGCGTCGCTCGACGATGGCGACGTCGACGCGGGCCAGCGCGAGCTCGGCGGCCAGCATCAGGCCGGTGGGGCCGCCTCCAGCAATCACCACGGCATGCTTCGTCACGGCCACGTCACGTGCGGATTCGTCGTGCATTCGAGCCTCCTGCACCTCTCGGTGCTCGGTTGTGGCCGAGCAATGTGCGGCATGGACCGGGGCTTGCCGCAAGCCCCCATCTCTGGCATACGTTGGTGGTGGAGAGAGGCGGGGGCTGCTCTCTCCGGCGCGGTCCGTAGGAGCTTCCTCGCGAGCTACGGGCGCTCGAAAATTGGCGAGGGTGCGGGCTCAATCGCTTGAGCGAGCGCGGGGTTGGCGATTGATGCTTTCTCCGAGGTTGATTCACCTTCTCGCACGTACTCACGTGACGTCTCGCGATCCATCTTCCTCACGATATCATCGATGAGAACGTCTACATCTGCCCGGCAAAGGGCGGTGCATACACCCATTTGAGAGCGATGTTCTTCGGCATGTATCGTATGAAGTCGGTCCGCCAGGTGGCCGTCATCGAGGCCGTCATCGATGTCGGCGAGGACAGCCCCGCCAAGATCCTCTGGAGAAACGTAGGGACACCGGATGCTGAACTCGTCTCGCTCGCGATCGACGAGCGAAACAGGCTTCGACCAGGATCGCCTCCCCATCGATTCTTCCTCCTCGGGCAGCTGCACGAGACCAACTTCATGAAAACGACGAAGGGCGGTATGCGGCCCCCCAAGCAATACTTCGATGTGGAAAAGCTCGCCCCGATCGACGCCGCTGACCTGGCGGAGAAACTTCGCGGCAAATCATGGTCGAACTACTGACTTGATCCTCGAATGGCAGAGGGTCGGGGACCTCGTAAGAGAATCGAGGAACTCGTCGCATTCATTCAGAGCCAGAGTCTGAATCACTTTGCTCGACCAGCGGGCCATCGGACCCCTCGGCAAGGACGGGATTTCAGGCCGGCTGCTTTTGCGTGCTAGCCTTCGGACATGGTCGCCCGCGCCCCCGTCTTCACAGCGCCTGAGCTTGCCCTGAGCGACAGCGCCTGGGCCGAGATGCGCGAGGACGAGCTCGGAGAGCTGGTCGATGGCGTGCTCGCGGAGGAAGAGGTGCCGGACTGGGTCCACGAGAGCGCTGTCGTCTGGCTGATCCGTGTGCTGGCAGCGTGGGCGGCGCCGAGAGGGGGGTTCGTCGCGGGCTCGGAGCTGAAGTACCTGCTCCGGCCTGGGCTCGGGCGAAAGCCGGATGTCTCCGTGGTGCTGCCCGGGCAACGGCCTCCGCCACGGCGCGGGCCGGTGCGGCGGGCGCCCGACATCGCCGTCGAGGTGGTCTCTCCGAGTCCGCGGGATGCGCACCGCGATCGCATCGAGAAGCTGCGGGAGTACGCAGCGTTCGGGGTGCGCTGGTACTGGCTGCTCGACCCCACCATGAGGACGCTGGAGGTGTACGAGCTGGGGTCGGATCGGCGCTATGCGTGGGCCACGGGCGCAGGCGCGGACACGGGGAGCCTGGAAGCGGTGCCAGGGTGTGAAGGGCTGAGCCTGGACCTGGATGCGCTGTGGGCCGAGCTGGATCGGCTCGGGGATGAGGAGCCGGAGGAGACGGAGGCGCCGGAAGAGAGCGGCTGAGGCACTGGAGGAAGCGAGGGACGTTCGTCCAAGACTGCATCGCGCCTCACGGTCGCCCTGCCCTCTCCCGCTCTCCTTCGCTCGCCCCACCTGATGATTTCCACCCGTGCGGCGACCACCTACACTCGCGAGAGGGGGTCCTGGGAGGGTCGGGGACATGCAGATCGGAGCGGGGGCGGTCGTCGGCGGGAAGTACCGTCTGGAGCGACCTTTATCGGCGGGCGGGATGGGCGCCATCTGGGTCGCTCGCCACGTTCACCTCGCGTCGACGGTCGCCATCAAGTTCATGAATGCGTCGCTGGCGGCGTCCCCAACCTTCGCGCGCCGGTTCGAGCGGGAAGCGCGCATCGCGGCCAGCTTCAAGAGCCCTCATGTGGTGCAGGTCCACGATTACGGCATCGATCGCGGCATGCCGTACCTGGTCATGGAGCTGCTCGAAGGGGAGGATCTCAGCACCCGGCTCCAGCGGGTCGGTCGGCTGGCGTTACAGCCTTCGGTGCAGGTGCTGACGCAGGTCGGCAAGGCGATCCGCAAGGCCCACGAGGTGGGCATCGTCCACCGCGATCTCAAGCCTGGAAACATCTTCATGGCGCGCGTCGAGGACGAGGAGATCGTCAAGGTCCTCGATTTCGGCATCGTCAAGGTCCTCGACCAGGGGGCGGGGGGGCCGCTGCGGATCTCGGTCTTCGAGATGACCAACCCGGGAGACGTGCTCGGTTCGCCGCTCTACATGAGCCCCGAGCAGGTCAGGGGGGACAACGACGTCGATCACCGCAGTGATCTGTGGTCGATGGCGATCATTCTCTTCCGCATGCTCACCGGGAGGCTTCCGTTTGCAGGGGAGCAGATTGGCCACATCATCGCGAGCATCCTGACGCAGCCGGTGCCGCCGGCGACGGGGCTCGTGCCCGAGCTGCCGGTGACGATCGAGGCCTTCTTCGAGAAGGCGCTGGCGCGCGCGCGGGAGCACCGCTTCCAGTCGGTGAAGGAGATGCTGGATGCGCTCCACGTGGTCGCGGGGGAGCCGCCGAGGGCTTCCTGGAACTCGATGCCGCCTGTGGTGACACGGCCCAGCCATCCCGCAGCGCTCCAGGAGGGATGGCCAGCCCCCGTGGCGGGTGTGCCGCTCGCGCCGGGGTCGTCGCCAGGGAGGTCGGCGCCGCCCGTCCCAGGATCGCCAGGAGTGGCAGCGCCGCCCGGTGCCACGACGCTCAACCTGGGCGCACCGACGACGGGGTCGACCCACGCCACCACACTGCCTGCGCCGAATGCGGGAGGGGGCGGTAGCGCCACGCGGCAGAAGCTCCAGGCGGTGCTCTGGGGGCTCGCGGTGGGTGTGCTGCTCGTGGTCGGGGCGGGAGGCGTGGCGCTCCATCGAGGAGAGCTGACGAGCCTCGTGGGGGCCGGTGAAGGCGCTTCCTCAAGGGCGTCGCTGGCTCCTGCGGCCATCGCGTCCGCCGCGCAGGGTGGCGCATCGTCCGGAGCGCAGGATGCGGATGACGTACTCTCGAGCGCCAGGCCCCTCGCCAGTGGCTCATCACGCCCCGCTTCGCTGGCAGGAGGCGCCGACACGTCTGGACAAGAAGCGCCGTCCGCGGGGCATGTACCAGCCGACGACAAGGTCATCGATCTGGATGCGATGCCCGCAGGACAGGCACGGGAGGGCGCGGCTCTGCCTTCGGGAGCAGCGTACGCGCCAGCCGCTGGCTCTTCCCGTGCATCGGTAGACAAGCCGCCAGAGTGGCTTCAAGAGGACGTCGGCGCGCGCCCGCAACCCCCTCCCACTCCCTACGAGCTGCCCGACATCTTCGAGCAGCCGCTGGTCGTCCCCGCCGCTCCACAGCCCTCGCTCGCCCCCGCCACGCCGCGGCCTCCGGTGGCGCCCGCCCCGCTGAAGCCCTCTCCACGGCGCGATTTGCAGCCTCCGCAGTAACTCCGCACGAAGCGCTGGCCAGGCCCGGAAGCCTTGTGCCAGCACATCACGTCCCGCTCACCGGAGGAGCCGGCGCACGTACGGCTCGCTGCTCACGAGGACGATGCCGAGAAGCACGAGCAGCGCGCCGGTGACGAAGTTCCAGCTCAGCGGGTCGTCGAGCAAGAGCACGCCGAAGGTGACGCCGAACAGGGGGGTCATGAACGAGAACACGGACAGGCCCGCGGCGACGTAGCGGCGCAGCATCCAGAACCAGGCGAGGTAGCTGGCGAAGGAGATGACCACGGCCTGGAACAGGAGGATGAGGGTCGCTCGCGGCGTCCACGCGAGGTGCGTGTGCTCGCCCATGGCGAAGGTCGCGCCGAGCAGCAGGAGGAACGAGACGAAGAGCTGGTAGAAGAGCGTGAGGGTGGGCGGGGCCTCGGACAGCTTCGAGGCGCGGACGACGACGGTGGTCATGCCCCAGGCGAGGCCGGCGAGCACGGCGAGGCCGTCGCCGAGGAGGGTGCGGGGGTTCACGTCGGAGAGGGTCATGCCGCCGCCGAATGCGATCGCAATGCCGACGAAGCTAACGGCAATGCCTACCCATTGAAGTCTTCGCAGGCGCTCTCCTGGCAGCAGGACGTGCAGGCCGAGGGCGGCGAAGATGGGCGCGGTGTACGTGAAGACGCCGACGTGCGAGGCGGAGGTGTAGCCCAGGGCGATCGCCATCAGGAGGAACTCGAGGGCGAACAAGGCGCCCGCGAGCACGCCGGCGGGGACGGTGCCTTGACGGACGCCTTCCCAGCCGCCGCGCCAGCACATCAGGAGGCCCACCAGCACGGCGGAGATGGCGGAGCGCGCCGTCGCTTGCACGATGGGCGGGAGGTCCGGGGCCGCGACCTTGACCGCGACCTGCTGCATGCCCCAGAGCACGCAGAGCACGAGCATGATCTGGAAGGCGAAGAGGTCGACGTCGCGCCGCGAGGGGCTCACGGGGCGCCTCCGCGGGCCGTGAGGGGCGAGAGGCGAGGGAGTCGAGGTGGCAAGTGCATGGGGGTGCTTGGATGGTGCTGCTCGGCGCGTCGTCCTCGAGGTGAGCCGCGGCGCCCGAGACGGCGCGACGGCATACTCTCGCCGTCACACGCGACGCAAGCCGGCGATGAGGATGCGCGGGAGGAAGGCGGGCTCCGCCCGGGACTTGCCCGTGGTGTCGCGGGCCTTCCGTGGCCCGGAGTTCGCGTGGTTTTTGCTGGCGACTCGCCAGGCAGCAATCCAGGGTGTCGCTGGGGGCTGGCAGCATGCAGGTTGCACCGGGCGTCGTCGTCGGCGGCAAGTATCGGTTGGAGCGTCCTCTTTCCAGTGGGGGCATGGGCACGGTCTGGGTGGCGCGTCATGTGCACCTGTCGTCCAGGGTCGCGGTCAAGTTCATGGCCCCGTCCTTCGCGGTGTCGGCGTCGTTCAATCGTCGCTTCGAGCTCGAAGCGTGCATTGCGGCGAACCTGAAGAGCCCGCACGTGGCGCAGGTCCACGATTACGGATTCGACAGAGGCATGCCCTATCTGGTCATGGAGCTGCTCGAGGGCGAGGATCTCGGCAATCGTCTCCAGACCGTCCGGCGCCTGCCGCTGCACCAGGCGGTGCAGCTCCTCGTCCAGATCGGCAAGGCAATCCGGCGCGCCCACGAGGCGGGGCTCGTCCACCGGGATCTGAAGCCCGGGAACATCTTCCTGGCGCGCACCGACGAGGACGAGATCGTCAAGGTGCTCGATTTCGGGATCGCCAAGGTGCGCGATCAGCAGCTCGCGGGCATCGAGCCGCGATTCGAGGGTGAAATCACGTGCGCCGGGGCGCTCCTGGGGTCGCCCCATTACATGAGCCCGGAGCAGATCCTCGCGGGCAAGGAGATCGACCACCGGAGCGATCTCTGGTCGCTGTCGATCATCCTGTTCCGGATGCTCACGGGGGAGCTCCCGTTCCCCGGGGAGCAGCTGCCGGAGATCATCGGGAAGGTCCTGGGCGATCCCGTGCCCCGGGCGACGCTGCTCGTCCCGGAGTTGCCCGTGGAGCTCGACGCGTTCTTCGAGAAGGGGTTATCGCGAGCGCGAGAGCACCGTTTCCAGTCGGTCGGCGAGATGATGGACGCGCTGCGCGCGGTTGCCGCAAGCGCGATCCCAGGGGTGGCGAGCTACCCGTTCCGGCGTCCTCCACACGCGTGGAGTCGCGAGAGCGTCCAGTCCACGGTCCCAGCTCCCAGCGGCGCGGTCCCGGTCGTCACGCCCTCCGAGGCGCCACCTCGCGTCACGTCCTCCGAGGCGCCACCTCGGGCCTCGGGCCAGCCGACGTTGCTCACCAGCGCTGACAAGACGGCAGCGACCCAGGCGCCCCGGAGGCGCATGCGGGCGGTGGTGGTGGCGACGTTCACATGGATGTTGCTCTTCGCCATCGTCGGAGGCGTCGCGGTGCACCAGGAGAGGGTTCTCGACCGGGTGCACGGCGCCCTGACGGCCTCGGTGGGCTGGTGGTCGACGCAGCGAGATGCGGGCGAGCAGCGGGACGCCGGCGAGCAGCGGGACGCCGGCGAGCTGGGGGACGCGGAATTGCTCGTGTTCGTGGTCGAGCCCCCCAGCCATGTCGCTCCCCCCAGCGACTCGGTGCATCTGGCTCCTCCTCCGTCTGACGGCGGCACGCTGACTCCACCGCCTTCGGCATCGTCGGTGCTGCACGGCAAGCCCCACCCGCAGACGAAGGCCGGGAAGACGTCTCAGCAGCCGCCCATCCCGCCGGCTGCGCCCCCCGACTGGCTCAAGAAGGTCGTCGACGAGTTCCCGAAGACGACGCCGGAGTCGCGCAGCGCGGTGCAATGAACCCCCGCATCACGTTCGGCGAAATACCGTAGGGGCGATGCCCATGGCGCGCTCCCCCGCACGCTCGGCGCCTGGCCGCGGCGAGGCAGGTCGGCCGCCTGACGACGCCCATCGGCCGTCGGGACGGTGAGCGCTCCTCACCTGGCACACCCGCTGGCACCGGTGACGCCTGGGAAAAGCGACGTGCAGAACGCACCCGGCGCCCTGGAGCTGGGAATGCCGAACAAGCACCGCAATCACCACGTCCTCGCCATAGAATCATCAATGGCTGCATCAGCCCCTGAATAGCAATTCTGGAGATCGAACCACATGGTTCGACATGCGCCGCGATGTGGTCATTTCCTCTGGCGTCGAGCGCGATGGCGCTTCAGGGTGTCGGCGGGGGCTGGGCACATGAAGATCGCACCGGGCGCCATCGTCGGCGCCAGATACCGTCTCGAACGACCACTTTCCCAGGGCGGGATGGGGTCTCTCTGGGTGGCGCGCCACATCCATCTCTTCTCCACGGTCGCCGTCAAATTCATGAACCCGGCGCTGGCAGCGTCTTCGTCCTTCGTTCGACGATTCGAACGAGAAGCTTGCATTGCCGCGAATCTCAAGAGTCCCTACGTCGCGCAGGTCCACGATTACGGAATCGATGGCGCCGTTCCTTACATCGTCATGGAGCTTCTGGAAGGGGAGGATCTCGGCGCGCGCCTCCAGCGCGTCGGAATCATGGCGCTCGGCCCGTCGGTGCAGATCATCACGCAGGTCGGCAAGGCCATCCGGCGGGCGCACGCGCGCGGGCTGGTTCACCGGGATCTGAAGCCGGGAAACATCTTCCTGTCCCGCGTCGACGAGCAAGAGGAGATCGCGAAGGTCCTCGACTTCGGCATCGTCAAGGTGAGCGGGCAGGTCATCCAGGGGCTGAAGCAGTCGCTCGATGGCGAGAGGACCTGCGTCGGGGACGTGCTCGGCTCACCGCATTACATGAGCCCGGAGCAAGCCCGAGGGGAGCGGGACATCGACCATCGCAGCGATCTCTGGTCGCTGACGGTCATCCTGTTCCGGATGCTGACGGGGAGGCTCCCTTTCTCCGGCGAGCAGATAGGTCAGGTGCTCGGGAAGGTGCTGTCGCTGCCAGTGCCGAGGGCGTCGAGCACCGCGCCACAGCTGCCGAGGGCCATGGACAGCTTCTTCGAGAAGGGGCTGGCGCGCGCACGGGAGCAGCGCTTCCAGTCGGTGGAGGCGATGCTCGCGGCGCTCCAGGTGATCGCCGCTTCGCAGGGGCAGCTGGAGCCGCGGACCCGTGCGGCGATGGAGTCGCTCATCGGAGAGCTCGGGCCAGAGCACCTGGTCACCCTGTGGCCCGAACCCGAGTCAGAGCCGGTCCCGCCGATCCCGGCGACGTCGAGGAGCCCGCGCGCGATGGGGTCCTGGGTTCCTCCCGTGCCCAGCTCGAGCCCCTCGTCCACGGGTGATGTGGTCACGGTGGGCTCGGTTCGAGGCGCCGCCACGGGTGCAGGCGGGGGCACGACGTCCTCCACGCCGCAGCGGCGCACGCTGTCCACGCTGCTGGCGGTCATGACGGGGGCCATGATCGCGCTGGTCGCAGGCGGAGTGACCGTCAACCGGAAGAGCTTGTTCGGGTCAGAGCCCGAAGACGCCGGCAGAAAGCTGGGCAGTGGTGGGATCCCCGGAGCGGAGGGACCAGTGGCGCTCGGGGGACCACCTCCCAGCACGGCGGCGATCGAGATGCTGAAGCCCCCCCCGAGCACGTCAGCGCCGTCTCAGCACGACAAGGGCGAGAACGGCGTTCCCATCGGGTCACAACGAATGCCCGCCGCTCCCCTGCCAGGAGCGCAAGAGGGCGATCTCGTCTGGTCCCCGGACGCGCCCGCGTCGGCGCTCGCCGGCGCAGCGCCGGATCAGCCTGCCACGGCGCGACCGGGGCCGGAGTCGGGACGTTCCACCGCACCGTCAGGTCCATCCGCGGAGTCGACTCGTCCCCCGGCGCCATCCGGTCAACCCGCGGCGTCGGCGCAGCCACCAGCGCAGTCCGGGCAACCTGGAGCGCCACGGCCGACCCAGAAGCCAGGTCGGCCCCCAGAGTCGGTGTATCCAGCCGGGGAGCCCAGTCGGTCCTCACCTTCGGAGCATCCGGCGGCACCTCCCCCGGCGCCGGAGTCCAGCACGAACCGGCAGTCTTCCACCAATCGCTGGGGCGTCTGAGCGAAGTCGCCGCGGTAGCTCACACCGCGGGCGCCCACGGCAAGCACGCGCTCAGCCGGACTTCTTCCGCGCCTCTTGCGTGTTCCAGTAGGCGATGAATTTGTCGCCCATGGGGCTGAGACTGATCTGCTTGTAGCTGCGCGGCGGGTGCAGCTTGTCGAACTGGACGAGCCGGTAGGGGAGCAGCTTCAGGGCGACCTGGTGGTAGAGGAAGCCGCCGCCTTTCTCCGGATCCCAGGCGCTCACGAGGCCCTGGGTGAACAGGTCGGCGTTGTGGACGAAGAGCTGGAGCGCGTTGCTCCGGACGGGGTTCTCGCTCTTCGCGACGTCGGCGGGCACCATGATCTCCAGGCCTTCGAGGGCCTGTATCAGCTCGGAGTACGAGAAGCCGTCGAAGTACGGCTCCGAGCCCTTCTTGGCCGCGCGGCCGAGATCGAGGGCTGCCTGAGCGGCGCTGTAGCTCGGCTGGCCCTTGACGAACTCGTCGATCGCCGCCTGCAGCACCTCTTCCCGGCGCTGGCGCACGCCCGTCACCGCCGAGAGCGCGTCCATGAGCCGGTGCATCTCCGCGGCATCGAAGGGTCGGACGGCGTCTTCGCTCACGAGGGGGCTGGGGATCGTGCCGAGGTCGACGCCCTGGGTGAGGAGCGGGAAGAGGCGCTTGCCGGCCCCCCAGGCCGTCCCCACCTCGAACAGGACGCCGCCGGCCGAGAGGGCGCTCGGTGAAATGAGGCCGACGACTGCGCCGGGCGCAGGGAACTCGGCCTTCAAGGTCTGCGCGACGTCGACGCTCGCTGGCAGCTTGTGGCCAGGTACGGAGCTGCAACGAAGGTCCCCCTCCTGGAGTTCGAGGCAGCCGGCGAGGCACTCCACCAGCGCCTTCGCGAGGGCGAGATCGGCGGGCGCATGGCTCACGAAGATCTTCATGGCCCCTGGCCACTACCATCCCTCTCATGCCAGTCAACAGCGGTCCGCAGGGTGAAAGACCGGTGGCGCTCGGCTTCGCAGGAGGAGGGTTCGAACGGCGCGCGGGCCGACGGCGTCTCGGCGTTCATCTCCCTGCGCGTCACGCCGTGGTGCGGCGGATCGTTCGCGGAGCGATCCAGTGAGGGCGGTGTTGCTACGGTGTGCAGTCGTCGCTGCACCGCTCCCGTTCGTCCCGTTTCGGGGCGGCTTCGGGGGGTTTCCGTCGCGGTGTCCGGTCGGCCCTCCCGTTCGCTTCAGGAGGCGGCTTTTCCTCCGACGGGGCCTGGTTTTCGCTCGGAGAGGCCGTGCTCTTCGAGCTTGGTGTAGAGCTGGGGGCGCGGGATGCCGAGGAGGCGCGCCGCCACGGTGCGGTTGCCGTCGGCACGGCGCAGGGCAGCAGAGAGCAGATCGCGCTCCAGGCGAGCGAGGGCTTCACGGAGGGGGAGGCCCATGTAGTGGTCCGCTGGCTCCGAGGCCGTGGCTGGCATGGCCAGCTCGGGGGGGAGGTCGTCGGCATCGATGACCTCACCTCGGCACATCTCGGCGGCGCGGCGGATGCAGAGGAAGAGCTCACGCACGTTGCCTGGCCAGTCGTGGCGCACCAGGGCGGCCATGGCCTCTTCGGAGATGGCGCGGGCGCGGGTGCCCGAGAGGGCCCGCGAGACGAGCAGGGGGATGTCGCTGCGGCGCTCCCGCAGGGGGGGGACGGCGATCTCGATGACCGCGAGCTGGTAGTAGAGTTCGGGGAGCAGAGAGAGTTCGGCGACGCCGTGGACGAGGCGGGCGAGGGCGATGACGCGTACGGGGGGCGCTGCGGCGACCCAGGCGCCGAGGTGGCTCTGCACGGCGGGGGAGAGATCGCCGGCGCCATCGAGGAGGAGGGTCCCCCCTTCCGGGGCACTGGCGAGGGCAGCGCGCAGCTCGGCGAGGTCGGTGGAGGCGTCGACGCGGACGGTGTGGAGCTTGGCGCCGGCGCGGTGGGAGTAGTCGTGGACGGCCCGCGCGACGAGCTTCTTGCCCGCCCCCGCCTCGCCCTTCACCAGCACCGGGGCGTCCGAGCTGGCGGCGCGGCCGATGCGCTTCCAGACGGCGTGCATGGCGGCGCTGCGGCCGACGAGGGGTGGGCTCTCCACGGCCAGCTCGACGGCGGCTTCGGAGGTGCGCCGCTGCTTGATGGCGCGCTCGACGGTGGCGATGAGGCGAGGCAGGTCGAAGGGCTTGGTGAGGTAGTCGAAGGCGCCGTCGCGCATGGCCTCGATGGTGCGCTCGCTGTCGTCGTACGCGGTGGCCATGATCACCGGGATGTCGCGGTGGCGGCCCGCCTGGAGCTCGCGCAAAAGGTCGAGGCCGCTGCCGTCGCGGAGGCGGATGTCGACGAGGGCGCAGTCGAAGGTGCCACCCTCGGCGAGCTTGGCACGCGCTTCGGCGAGGCTCTGGGCGGTGACGGCGCGGTGGCCGACGCGGGCGACCGCGGTCGCCAGGCCGTCTCGGATGCCCTTCTCGTCGTCGACGATGAGGATGGTGCTCACGCTCGGGCTCCCGTCGGGGGCAGGTGGAGGGCGAAGCGGGTGACGCCCTCCTCGCGGTGGTAGGAGAGCTGGCCGCCGCTGGCGACGGCGATGGCGCGCGAGACGGCGAGGCCGAGGCCGGTGCCCTCGGGCTTGGTGGTGAAGAAGGGCTCGAACAGCTCGGCCACGCGCGCTTCGGGGACACCCGGGCCGCGGTCTTCGACCTCCACGGCGGCACCGTCGTCGCAGGGCGAAACACGGACGCGCACCTGGGCGCCGGTGGGAGAGGCCTCGACGGCGTTCTTGAGGAGGTTGTCGACGGCGCGGGCGCAGGCGTCAGGATCGACGTGAGCGTGGGCGTTGCCTTCGACGGCGAGGGAGACGCCGCGCTCCCGGGCCCACGGGGCGAGCAGGAGCGCGCGGCGGCGGGTGAGTTCGCCGAGATCGCTGTCGATGCGCCGGCCGAGGCGGCGACCGCTGACGAGGAGGAAGTCGGTCACCAGGCGATCGAGACGGGCGATCTCCTCGTCGACGGCCTCGAGTTCGCTGACGATCTCAGGAGGGACGTCCTCGGCGCCGCGCGCCACGTCGACCCGGAGCTTCATGGAAGCGAGGGGGTTGCGGACCTCGTGCGCGAGGCCAGCGACGACGCGACCCAGGGCGGCGACGCGCTCGGTGCGGCGCAGCTCGACGGAGAGGGCCTCGCTTTCGTGCTGGGCTTCGGCCAGGCTGCGGGCGAGGCTGGAGACGCCGTCGGCGACACCGGCGAGTTCGGCGATGGCCGGGCGCGCGACGTCGGCGGAGAGGTCTTGTTCCAGCGCGGCGAGGGAGCGCTTGAGGGCGCGGGCGCCGCGGGTGGTGCCAACGACGGCGACGAGGGCGATGGCGCCGAGCAGTACGGTCGCGAGGGTGAGGACGACGACGGTGTTGCGCCAGGTATCGAGGAAGCGGGGCCGCCCGATGGAGTAGGCCGCCCAGAGGAGCCGTCCATCGTCGTGACGTCTCGTGCCCAGCAGGATCGTGCCCTCGCTGGCTTCGATGGTGGTGAAGGAGATGCCGTCCCCGTTCGCCGAGCTGGCGAGCGCATTCAGGGCATCGTCGACCTCGACGGAGAGGCCCGCGCGAAGCGACCAGGGGCCGTCCGATACAGAAGGCGGGCTCGCCAGGCCGCCGCGGAGCCCGACGACCATGGAGCGGGCGCGTGGGTCCTCGGCGTCGGGCTCGGTCAACCAGCGGGCGAATTCACGGTGGATCAGCTCCCGGCTGCGCTCCATGCGCTGCTCGCTCGACATGGAGATCACCCGGGTCAGGGATGCCACGGAGACGACGAACATCAGGGATGCGAGGATGGCGACCGCACCGAGCAGCCAGGTCAGGGGTACGCGCGGCAACCTCATGAACGCCCCGGATGATGTCTCGAATCCTGACAGGTGTCATGACCCGTGACGAAGTGGCTCATCCGCGCTTCGGAGGCGGCTCCGCCGGTCCACGCTCGCAGTAGAGGTAACGGGATGAGGCGCACCCCGGCGCTCCGCTGGTTTCTCGTCACCCTGCTGTCTTGCGTCATCCCTCTTCCCCTTGCGGGGGAGGCACGCGCGGATGGCGCTCTGACCCTGGAAGACGCCATCAAGATGGCGCTCACGAACAACGAGCGCGCGCTGCAAGCGCCCCTCCGCGTCGAGGCCGCCGAAGGGCAGGTGGAAAGGGCACGGGCGGCGTTCTTGCCGTCGCTGACCACCAGCGGCACGGCGACGCTCTCGGCCAGAGAGAATGCCGCAGGCAGCCTGCTCACCACGGGTGCGGCGGTCACCGTGAGCCAGCCGCTCCTGTCGCCCACGGCCTTCCCGCTGTACGCGCAGGCGCGCCACACCCGCGAGGCGGAGAAATGGGGGGCCGTCCAGGATCGGCGTCTCGTCGCCTTCGACACGGCCCGGTCGTTCCTCGTGGTGCTCACCTCCGAGCGGCTCTTCGACGTGGCGCAGCGGCGCCTGGAGCGCGCCCGCGCGAACCAGGCGAACACGGTGGCGCGAACGGAGGCGCAGCTCGCGAGCTCCAACGACGCGACGCGCTCGCTGATCGAGGTGGCCTCGGCGTCACGCGAGGTGGTGCGGACGCGCGGCTCGATGCAGCAGGCGTACCTGAACCTGGGCTTCCTGGTGGGCAAGCCGGTGAACGGACCGCTGGTGACGCCGGAGCGCACCACGCGCGCGGCGCGGACCGGCGGGGCGAGGCGGTCCGAGGATGTCGTCCGCAGAGCCCAGCAGCGTCGCCCGGACCTGCGCGCCGCGGAGGAGCGCACGGCGGCGCTGCAGTCGTCCGCCGAGGAGCCGCTTTACCGCCTGGCGCCGACGCTCGGCGCCGCCGGCCAGCTCCGGGTGAACCCGGTCCCTGGTCAGTTCGGGCGCGTGTACGACCTCACGGCGCAGGTCACGCTGAACTGGACGATCTACGACGCGGGCGTGCGCTACGCCGACCGGCGGACGCGGCTCGCGCAGGCGCAGTCGCAGGAGCTGGTGGAGCGACAGCTCCGGCGCTCGGTGGCAGTCGATCTGGAGCTGGCACGAACGGCGCTGCGGGCCGCGCGGGAGGCGTACCTGATTGCCGAGCAGGCCGTGGAGGCGGCACGGGCGAACAGCTCGGAGACGGAGATCCTCTATCAACAGGGGCTCGCGCGCGCGATCGAGCTGGTCGACGCGAACGCCAGCCGGTACGAGGCCGAGGTGAACCTGGAGACGGCGCGGCTCGCGATGGAGCAGGCGTACCTCGAGCTTCGCTTCGCCCTGGGCCTCGATCCGCTGGACGAGCCCGCATCGGGAACGACTGCATCCCAGGAGAACAACCCGTGAGATCGATCGCGATGGCGCTTTACCTTTCGGTGCTGGCGAGCGCTTCCGTGCTGGCGAGCGCTGGCTGCAAGGGGGGCGCGGAGGCTGGGAAGGAAGAGGCCAAGCCAGCCGGGGGGCGTGGCGGCGGCCGGGGGCGGCAGGTGACGGCGTTCGCGGCCGACGTGATGCCCGTGGAGGCGAAGAAAGTCGCCTACGTGGTGAACGCGCCCGGGACCATCGAGGCCTTCGAGCGCGTGCAGGTCACCGCGCGGGTGGCTGGCGCCGTGGACAAGGTGGCGTTCTCCGAAGGGCAGGAGGTGAAGAAGGGGGACGCGCTGGTGCTGATCGACTCCGAGCGCTTCCGGCTCGCGGTGAACAGCGCGAAGGCGGCGGTCGACAAGGCCGACGCGGCGGTACGCGACGCCGAGGCGATGCTGGCGCGGCGCGAGGGGGCGAGCAGCAAGAACCCGGGCCTCATCCCGGGCGAGGAGATCGAGACGTACCGGACGCGGAGCTTCACCGCGAAGGCCGACCAGGAGGTGGCCTCCCAGGCGCTGAAGACGGCGCAGCTCAACCTGCGCGACTCGCAGGTGCGGGCGCCTCTCGGCGGCGTGATCCAGACGCGCACGGTGGAGACCGGGCAGTATGTGCAGGCAGGGACGATCCTTGCGACCTTGATCCGGAGCGAGCCGCTGCTCCTTCGGTTCCAGGTGGAGCCGCTGGAGGCGCCACGGATCAAGCCGGGGATGATCGCGACGTTCACCATGCGGGAGACGGTCCGCACGTTCAGCGCGAAGATCACGCTGGTGTCGGGCGCCGCGGATCCGATGACGCACATGGTCGCCGTGACCGGCGAGGTGATCGCCGACTCGAACAAGTACTGGCTGCGGCCCGGGTCCTTCTGCGACGTGGCGCTGGACCTGCAAGCGCAGCGCGACGCGCCGGTGATCCCGCGGCTGGCGGTGCGCGCGACCGACCACGGCTACGTGGTGTACGTGGTGGAGGACGACGTGGCCCACGAGAAGGTGGTCACGCTCGGCATGAGCACGAAGGACGGCTGGGTCGAGGTGCGATCGGGGCTCCAGGCGGGCTCGATGCTGGTGGTGCGCGGGGCCGAGGCGCTGAGCGAGGGCGCCCGGGTGAAGTCGAAGCAGATCACGCCGGAGGAGCTGGCGGGGGTCATCGCCGCACAGCTCGGCACGCGCACCCCCGATGGAGGAGGGGTCGGCGAGGGGAACAAACCGGGCGCAGGCGAGCCAGGGAGCGGTGAGCAACCCCCGGCCGCGGAAGGCTCCGCTGCTCCCGCAGCGACGGGCGCGCCAGCCGCGGGGCGAAACAAGCGCAAGGGTGGCGGGGGACCCGGGGCGAACGCGGGGACCGCGGCGCCTGCGGGGACCGGGGCGCAGCCATGAACCTGACCGACGTCTCGATCAAAAACCCGGTCTTCGCCTGGATGCTGATGGCCTGCGCGATCCTCTTCGGGATCGTGGCGGTGACCCGGATCGGGATCAGCCAGTACCCGGACGTCGACTACCCGAACATCAGCGTCAGCGTATCGTGGTCGGGCGCCTCGCCGTCCGCCGTGGAGCGCGAGATCATCGAGCCGCTGGAGCAGTCGCTCTCTCAGGTGGAGGGCATCCAGCAGCTCACCTCGTCGGCGCGCCAGGGCTCGGCGAGGATCACCGCCTCGTTCGACATCTCCCGCAACGTGGACCTGGCGCTGCAGGACGTGCAAGCGCGCGTCGCCCAGGCGCAGCGGCAGCTCCCGAGGGACGTGACGACACCCACGGTGTCGAAGTCGAACCCCGACGACACGCCCATCCTGACCATCGGGGTGTCAGGTCCGTACTCGCCACAGATGCTCTCCGACGTGGCCCGCTACCAGGTGCAGGAGAAGCTGCAGACGGTGCCCGGGGTCGGTCAGATCACGCTGAACGGCCACCTGAACCGGAACGTGCGCATCTGGCTCGATGCGAGCCGGCTGGCCGAGAAGAAGGTGGTGGCCAGCGACGTCATCGGCGCGGTGCAGCGCGAGCACCTCGAGGTGCCTGGCGGGCAGCTCGAGGCCGGTGGACGGCAGCTCAGCGTGCGCTTGCTGGGCGAAGCGCTCGACCTGGAGTCGCTGCGGAAGCTCGTGGTGCGCCGGGTGAACAACACGCCGGTGTACCTGGAAGACGTCTCCCTCGTGGAAGACGGGTTCGAGGACGTGACCACCGTCGCGCGGCTGGACGGGGTACCGCTCCAGGCCCTCGGGGTGCTGAAGCAGCGCGGCACGAACGCCGTCTCCGTGGCCACCGGGGTGCGGGAGAAGGTCGCCGAGATCCAGAAGAGCCTCCCCGAGGACATGAAGGTCGAGGTGCTCTTCGACACGACCACGTTCATCGAGGAGTCGGTCCACCACATCGAGCTGGAGATCGGGCTGGCGCTGCTCCTGACGGCGCTGGTGTGCTGGCTCTTCCTGGGGTCGCTGTCGAGCACGCTGAACGTGGTGCTGGCGATCCCGATGTCGCTGCTCGGCACGGTGGCAGTCATCTACTTCCTGGGCTTCACGCTCAACACCTTCACGCTGCTCGGTCTGTCGCTCGCCGTGGGGCTCGTCGTGGACGACGCGGTGATGGTGATGGAGAACATCTACCGGCACGCCGAGATGGGGAAGTCACGTCGGCGGGCAGCCGCCGAGGGGACGAAGGAGATCACCTTCGCCGCGCTGGCCGCGACCTTGGCCGTCGTCGCGATCTTCTTGCCCGTAGTCTTCATGGAAGGCGTCATCGGGCGGTTCTTCTTCCAGTTCGGCGTGACGCTCTCGGTGGCGGTGATGATCTCGTACTTCGAGGCCATCACCCTGGCCCCGGCCCGGTGCGCACAGATTCTCTCGACGTCGCGCGAGGGACGGAGCTGGCTCGGCCGGGTGGTGGACAAGGGCTTCGAGGCGCTGGAGCGGGGCTATGCCTGGATGCTCGGAGGGGCCGTCCACCACCCGTGGAAGGTGCTTCTCGCGGCGATGCTCCTGATGGTGGGCACGGTGCTCGTGGTACCGAGGATCGGCACGGAGTTCGTGCCCTCGCAGGACCAGAGCCGGCTCACGGTGCGCATCCGGACCGAGACGGGGACCAGCGTGGCCGCGGCAACGCCGCTCATCAACCGGGCCGAGGAGATGCTCGCCAAGCGCCCGGAGGTCGAGCGGGTACTGAGCACACTGTCGTCGTCGTCGGGATCGATCGATCTGACGCTCGTGCCGCCGGATCAGCGCAAGATGACGGCGCAGGAGCTGATGGCCGACCTGCGCAAGGAGCTGTCGTCGATCGCGGGGATCCGCGCATCGGTGCAGGATCCTTCGCAGCAGGGCTTCGGCATCCAGCAAGGCTCGCCCGTGTCGTTCACCGTGCGCGGCGGGGATTGGGACAAGCTCGTCGAGGCGGCGCTGAAGATCCAGGACGACCTGGAGAAGAGCGGGATGGTGACCGACATCCGGACGGACTACCAGGTGGGCAACCCCGAGGTGCAGGTGGTGCCCGACCGCCGCCGCGCGAACGATGTGGGGGTCACCGTGAACGACATCGCGAACACGGTGAGCGCGCTGGTGGGCGGGAACGTGGTCGGGAAGTTCGCGACCGAGGGGCGGCGCATCGACATCCGCATGCGCCTCCTGGCCGCGCAGCGGTCGCGGCCAGAAGACCTGGGAGCGATCCGGGTGCGCGCGCAGAACGGGGAGACGATCCCGCTGTCGCTGGTGACGACGCAGCAGGAAGTCAGCGTGCTGCAGGCAATCAGCCGCGTCGATCGGGAGCGAGCGATCAGCATCTCGGCGAACGTGGCGCCCGGGTACTCGCAGGCCCAGGCGATGGCAAAGGTGGAGGAGCTGTCGCGGGAGCTGCCTCTCGGTTACCGGGCCGTGCCGAGCGGGCAGGCGTCCCAGCTCGCCGAGACCACGAGCGGGCTCGTGTTCGCGCTGATCATCGGGATCCTGGTCGCGTACATGGTGCTCGCGAGCCAGTTCAACTCGTTCCTGGATCCGGTCACGGTGTTGACGATCCTGCCGCTCGCGCTCTCCGGCGCTGCGATCGGGCTGCTGATCGGCGACAAGACGCTGAACATCTTCAGCATGATCGGCGTGCTGCTCCTGATGGGGATCGTGAAGAAGAACTCGATCCTGCTGGTGGAGTACGCCAACCAGGTACGGGAGCACGAGGGGCTGCGGTCCTTGCCGGCGATGCTCAAGGCGGGGCCGCTCAGGCTGCGGCCGATCTTGATGACCACCATCGCGACGATGATGGCAGCGGTTCCCCCGATCCTGGGCATCGGGTCGGGCACGGAGACGCGCAGCCCGATGGCGGCGGTGGTGCTCGGCGGGCTCACCGTGTCGACGCTGCTCAGCCTCTTCGTGGTGCCGGCGTTCTATGTGGTGACGAGCCGCGCGAAGGAGCGGATCTGGGGGGACACTCCGCCAGGCAGGGAGAGCTTGCCTCCGCCGATCCACGATCCTGGCATCAACGCATGATCTCTTCGATCTCCGCGCTGGTCAGCGCCCTGAGCCCGCGGGCGAGGGGTGCCGGGTCCAGCGCGACGCTCAAGGTGAGCGCATCCCCAGCGGCGCTCGGCGTGGCGGACGCAGGCGCTTTCCCCGCGTCGAGCCCGAGAAGATGACCGAAGCTCGAGCGGGAAAGCTCCTCCCAGGCCGCGAGCAAGGTGTCCGTCGCGTCCGAGGTGCTCGCCGAGAAATCACCGGTGAGGGTGATGTCGAGGAGGATCGTCTCGCGGTCGCCAGGGCGTGCCGTCGCGCCGACGGCGGTCGCCGCCGCGAGCAGGCCGCGCGCGCCGCGCCCCAGCGCGTCGTCGAACGGCCCTCTGGCGAAGGCGCGCAGCGGGGCCTCACCGAGGCGCGCCGCGAGGGAATGGAGGGGTTCCTGGTCGAACGCGGTGGGTGAGCGCCGGAGCTTGCCGAGGGCGTAGAGGGTGGCGACGCGGGCCAGGCCGCGGGTCGCGCTGCCGCCGTCCTGGAAAGCGACGACATCGCGTCCGAGCAAGGCGAGAACGCGAGGAGCGGTGCCGAGATCGCCGGAGAGCCGGATCAGGTCGGGGCGCTCGACCGTCCTGCGCACATCGCGGGTGAGGCGCTCGCGGAAGAGGCGCTCGACCGTCCGAAGGTCGCCCGTGTGGCGCGCGAGGTAGAGCGAGGCGTCGTCGTAACTGGCCACGGCCGCGTCGGGAACCTGACGGAGATCCAGGCCCGTGCTCGCGGCAAATCGGTCGAGGTTCGGCTCGGGAGCGATGAGGCCGAGCCAGGGGATGAGCCAGGGGATGGCGGCGATCTCGCGGGGCTTGACGAGGACGAGCCAGCGCAAGCCCGCGGAGGGCAAGAGGCGGGTCAGATCGGCCGTGGCGAGCGGCGGGAGGGGAGGAGCAGCGAGGCGGGGGGGCGGCGCGGGTGGAACGCCACCGCACGCTGGAACGAGGAGGCCGAGGGCCGCGGTGAGGGCGCCACCGAGCCAGCGACGGCGGCTCGTGGCGACGGGGTCAGTCAATGATGAGGTTCGCGAAGCGACGGTTCTTGGAACCGACGCGGATCAGGTAGCGCTTCCCCTTGGCCAGGACGTGACGCTCGTCCTTGATGACCTGACCATCCACGTGCACCGCCCCGCCCTTCACCAGGCGCATCGCCTCCGAGGTGGAGGGCGCAAGCTTGGCGAGGGAGAGAGCTTTTCCGATGAGGATCGTGTCCTGCGGGCTCTCCACGTGGATCTCGTCGATGTTCTCGGGCAGCCCGCCGGCGGCCACGCTGCGGCGCCGTTCGAGCGCGGCGCGGGCAGCCTCGGCGTCGTGGAAGCGGGTGACGATCTCCTCGGCGAACGCCTCCTTCACGGCGATGACGCTCTGCTCGCCACGCTGCACTGCCTCACGCAGCGCCACGATGTCCTCGTTCGAACGCGAGGAGAGCAGCTCCATGAACCGCCAGATGACCAGGTCATCGATGAGCATGAGCTTCTGGAGCATCTCGAAGGGCGGCTCGCTGATGCCGACATAGTTCCCCGCGCTCTTCGACATCTTGATGCCCGTGATCTTGCCTTCGACCAGGCGGGCGTCCGTCCCCTCGAGGATGGGGGTGGTCATCACCATCTGCGGCCGCTTGCCATGGCGAAGCATCAGGTCGCGGCCCACGAGGAGGTTGAAGAGCTGGTCGGTGCCGCCGAGCTCGATGTCCGAATCGATGGCGACCGAGTCGTAGCCCTGGAGCAAGGGATAGAGGAACTCGTGCACGTGGATCGGGCGCTGCGCCTGGTAGCGCTTCGAGAAGTCGTCGCGCTCCAGCATGCGGGCGACGGTGTACTTGGCGCCCAGCTCGACCATGCCGACGGTGCCCAGCTCGTCGAGCCACTCGGAGTTGTAGCGGACCTCGGTCTTCGACTGGTCGAGGACCTTGAAGGCCTGCGCCTTGTAGGTCTCCGCGGCGGCCATGACCTCTTCCCGGGTGAGCCGAGGGCGCGACTCGCTCTTGCCCGTCGGGTCACCGACCATCGCCGTGAGGTCACCGACGATGAAGATGATGTGGTGCCCCAGCTCCTGGAACTGCCGCATCTTCTGCATCAGCACGGTGTGGCCGAGGTGCAGATCGGGGCGGGTGGGATCGAAGCCGGCCTTCACCCGGAGGGGACGGCCTTCACGCAGGCGCTCTTCGAGCTCGGCGCGCACGTGGAGGTCGACCACCCCGCGGCACAGGATGTCCATCTGGCGTTCTGCGGGGATCATCGCGCCGCGGTGCGTAGCACAGGCCGCCCTTGGCGGGGACGCTACTCGTCGTCGTCGTCCTCGATGATGTCGTCGTCCCCGTCGTCGTCCCCGTCGTCCCCGCCGGTGATGGCGAACTGGCGGCTGTTGTTGACGAGCTCCTTCAGTTCCTTGCCGACCTTGAAGAACGGCAGCCGCTTGGCCGGGACGGGAACGGGCTGACCCGTGCGCGGGTTACGACCGCTGTAGGGCTTGTACGGACGCACCGTGAAGCTGCCGAAGCCCCGGATCTCGATGCCCTCGTTGCGCTGCAGCGCCTCGGTCATCGCGTCGAAGACGCAATTGACCAGCATCTCGGCGCGGGCCTTGGTGAGTTCGCCGCGTCCCGCGATCGCGTCGATGAGCTCGCTCTTCGTCATGGTGCGTCACCCCACCCTTCGCTGGCACCCACGGAGACGTCGGGTCTCGATCCAACGACCGTCCGGCACCGGAAACTCCTGCAATGCTCACCTGTTACGGCCGTCTCGGTCAACCGGTTTCGCGCCGGCGATCCGGACCGCATCGAGGGCGAAGACGGCGGGAGCCCCGCCCGGTGGAACGAGGGCCAGCTCGACCTCCGCGGCGTCTTCTGCCACGGGCTGAGCGTCGAGCCAGGCGCAGTGGATGCGAGACCCCTCGTCGGATGAAGCACTCTCGGGGGCTCGCCAGCGCCACTCGTGATGCACCACGCCGTCGACGAGGAGGCGAACGACAGCAGGATCCGCGCCCTCGATGGCGATCCTGGGCGCGACGAAAGCACCTCGCAGCCAGGGGGTGGGGAGAGCGACGCGAACGAGACGGGCCGCGGCGTCGGTGGCGCTCGGCGCCAGGACATCACGCTCGGAGTCATCGTGCGCGGCGACGTCCTCGGGAGGGCCCACCTCGCTGACGGAGCGGACGACGAGCCAGCGGCCTGCCGAGGCGCAGGTGCCCGCCGCATGCTCCGGAAGCGCCCAGGCGAGCCGCTGATCACGCGGTGGCCAGAGCGACTCGCCTTCGATGATGGCGGGCTTCTCGCCATCTCCGATCGGTTCGAACGAGAGGGGCTCGATCCAGGCAACAGAGAGCAACTCCGAAGCACTCTGCGCAGCCTCCGCGGCCGGGTCATGGGAGAGCGGCAGCCAGGGAGGCGCGGTGCGTGGCGCGTGCGTCGGGGAAGGCAAACCGCGGAAGTGATACCGGTAGGCAGGCGGGCGCCCGTGCGCCTCCCAGGCCATGGCGTCGAGCGCGTCCCCCCGGAAGCGGAGGACCTGCAGCGGCGCCTCTCGGGCGGGATCGTGGCCGAGGTTGAAGCCGTGATCCGTGTCGACGAAGACGAGCCCCCGGGTGATGCCGTTCCCGGAGAGGACGGCAGGATCGAACATGGGAAGTCCGCCATCCCGATCACGGAGCTGCGCATGGTCGAAGCCACCGCGAAACGCAAACCCGGAGAGCGGGAGCGCCACGCCGAGCGCGAGCGGCGCGAGAGGACGTGAGAGCCCGAAGAAGCGCGAGAGTCGAGGTGTGGAACGCGGAGCACGGTCCACCCAGGCCGCGAGGGCCGCCGCGGCGAGCACGTGCTCCAGCGGAAGGACGTCCGCGTAGAAGCGAGCACCTCCTGCCGGGTAGTTGCCGTCGAAGTAGAACGGCGCATACGCGGCGAGCTGCGCCAAGAGCGCCAGGAGCAAGAAGCGCGCGCCCGGCGTGCGCCACACGACGAAGGCGCCGGCCACCACGAGCGCGGCGAGCGGCTCGGCGTTGAGCGGATCCACGAGGTGCATCTTCAGCCGACGCAGCGTCGTGCCCGCCACGGCGAGGGCGTCGTAACCGCGCGCGAGGTTGTGGCGGACGAAGTCGCCATGCTCGCCGAGGCAGCCGATACCAACGCCAAAGCCATAGCGAAAGCAGCCCGGTGGGCCGTCGGACACGGCGTAGTAAAGGGACTGCGAGGACGCCCAGCTCCCCGTGGCCGCGCGCTGGTGGGCGCAGAGGAGAAGCAAGCCGGGCAAGGCGCCGAGCAGTGTCACGAGCACCAGCCGCGACGAGTTACGGTGTCCCTCCCCGGGCGCCGCACGAAACCGGGAGACCATCAGGCAAAGCAAGGTGACGGCGAGGGCGAGCGCACTCGGTGGTCGCGTCGCAGCGAGCCAGCCAGCAAAGAATCCAGAGAGCAGCGCTGCCGGGAGAGGAGAGCCAGGGGACGCCAGAGCGCGCAACGAGCAGGTGAGCGCGCCAGCGAAGCACAGGGCGGCAAGCCCGTGCGACATGGTGTCGGCCGTGTGGTAGCGAAGCGCGGCGCAGGTGACCGAGAAGAGCGCGGCGAGCGCGGGGACCAGCGGGACGCCGCCCTTCCTGTCGGGGAAAAGGCGCGCCGCGAGATCCCACGTGACGATGACCAGCGCGGCGGCGAGGAGAGGCCCGACGAGTCCCGGGAGGCCCAGGACGAAGCCGAGGGCCAGGACCGCTGGGTAACCGGGAGGGAAGATCACGGCCACCCGCGTGGGCACCGTCGGCGCGGCGGGCGCAGGGGTGGCGTCCTCGCTTCCCATTTGCGCTCCGGATGTCACCGGATGCGTGGTGGGAGGCAGCCTGTCGCCACGCACCAGGAAGCGGCCGAGCGTGGATGCGACAGGCTCCTCCACCGGCCAGGACAGGTGCCCACGCGCCATGGCGCGCGCCTCCAGCCAGTAGCTGGTGGCATCGATGATGCGGGGACCACCGCGGAGGTACGTCGGCTCGTACGCGACCGACAACGCGGCGGCCGAGAACGCTGCAGCGCCGAGAAAGAGCCGAGAGGCGCGTCGTGAGAGGGGGCGAGGTGCGCTCGGCCCGGCGACGGAGATCGCTGGGGCCCTGCGCCGCCGCATGCGCGCGGTCAGCGCGAGGATGCTCACCAGGAGGGCAGCCAGACCGAGGCAGATCCACGGGGCGACGTCCCGCGGCAGGCCGAAGTGCACGGTCAGCGTCCGGGCTGCGCCTCGACGCGCTCGCGCCGCGGCTCTTCGTTGGCGCCCTTCGCGCCTTTCGAGTCGATCCCTTCTCGCGGTGAGGCCTCATCGACCCCCCCCTCCAGGATCCAGACGTGGTGGTCGACCCACTCCCCGTCGACGGGCGTGAGCGTGAGGGCCAGCGTCTCCGGAAGTCCGGTCGGGAGGTCCAGACTCGCCTCGGACCACCCCTGCTTGCCGGCGAAGGTGAGCACACCCAGCACCCGAGCGCCCTCACGCACCTCGACGGTCACCGGCTTCGGCGTGACCGTGCGGGCCACGAGCCGCCCTGCCCCGGCTGGCGCCCGCATCTTCGCCGACTCGCTGCGACCGCCATGGATGACGCGGCCTGCGTCGAACCGGTCGCTCCCACCCGGGAGAGGCTCCGGCAACACATTGAACGCCACGAAGCCCCCCTGAGGACGTGGGTGCTGGTAGCCGTGCGCGCGCTCGCTCATCAGATCGGCGACGTCGAGTTCGTCCACGATCCGCTCGCCTTTCCTCAAGGAGAACGGGACGGCGCGCTGCTCGAGAGGGCTCCAGTCCGCGCGGTAGATGACCTTCTCGGCCCCGCCGCAGATGACATTGCCGATCACGGGGACGCCGATCAGCCGCTTGCCGAAGATTGCGGGGAGGTTGCCCCACCAGGTCGGGTAGATCGCCATGACATCGGGGCGGTCCCCGGGTGCGATGCGCTCCAGCAGCTCCAGCGACGCGCCGAGCCCATGGATCCCGGCGCGCGCGAACGGCAGGTCGTGGTAGCCCCCCAGTCCGATCAGATCGAGCCCGGGCCGATCCGCCGCGTAGATGAGCCCCCCGGCGTCGCCGACGAGGATGCGGCGGACGTTCATCTCCTTCAGGATCGAGCCTGCGACGAGGTGCTGGTCGCGGATGTTGCGGCTGGCCCGGGCGAAGAACCAGATCTGATCCCGCATGCGCGGGAGCTGGTGGAGCCACAGCATCCCGGCGAGGGTCACCCCGAAGGCAACCCGGACGCCCCAGGCCACGCGGGCGGCCTTGCTGGTCGCGCGCCAGGACACCGGCTCGCGGCGCCCCCAGGTGCGGCTGACGATCAGCGCGAGCCCCGTCGCGACGAGCACGAGGAGCCAGGCGACGGCCGGCATGGTGTAGCGCTCGTTCTGCCAGCGGACCTGCCCGTTCAGGGAGACGAGCAAGAGCCAGCCGACGATCTGCACCCAGAGGAGCACCGCATACCGGCGCGTCGCTCTGGAAGCGAACGGGACGAGCGCCAGCACGAGGACGATCCACCCCCAGGGGCGCACGTCCGAGAAGTGATGCTCGGTGTTGCGGACGACCACGTACTGGAGCAGCGACACGTACGTGTCCCACTTCTCATCGGCCGTCATGTAGGGATTGTTGAGCGCCAGCTTGGCGATGGCCCCGTTCGCCGACCACTCGCCCGTGAACACCCGGTTCGCGATCGACTGGGCGACGAGCACGAGCCCCCCTGGGATGCCCACCCGGAGCAGCGTCGCGACGGCGGCGCGACCCGGCGCGCGCAGCACCGTCTTGCTGCGGAGGACGGCGATGGCCGCACAGGTCCCGAACGACGCCACGCACACCACCGACTCGGGCCGCGTCGCGAACAGCAGCGCACCGGCCGCTCCCGCCATCCACCCCAGGCGCGCGATGCGCTGCGGCGGCGCTCCCCCCTCGGCAGCATCGACCAGGTTGAAGGCGGTGCTGGCCGCGAGCGCCCACGCCGCAAGGTGGAAAGCGTTCTCCATCCCGCTGAACAGCGACCAGTCCAGCGCCCCCACCGCCAGCGCGACCGGAGGGAGCAGGTACTTCGCCCACGGCCCCACGCGCTCCAGGATCCTGCCACCCACCAGCAAGAAACCCAGGATGGACAGGCAGGCCAGGAGCGCAGCCCACTCCATCAGCAGGAGGCCACGAAAGCCGAGCAGGTAGCCGATCGCGAGCACGAACGGGTAGGCGAGGCTCGTGTTGCCGCTCGAGAACCCGTTGCCCTCCGTCCACTGGAAGGGGTAGCCACGCGCCGCAGCGCGCGCGTAGTCGAAGTGGATGAACACATCGTCGAGTGGCGCCGACCACACGCCCCCCGTCTGCCGGTGCATCGCGCCATAGAACGCCACGGCGGCGTAGAGCACACAGGCACCCGCCCAGAGAAAGTAGACGGTCGGTTCGAGGTGCGCTCCGAGGGCAACGAGCCGCTCACGGCGCTCGGAGAGCGGCGGCTCCGAGGCCGAGGAGGGGCGCGGCTCCGACGCGACCGGCGCATGCTCGCTGGTAGAGCTGGTCGGCCCGGCGGGCGCCTCCGCGGCGGCCTCTGTCTCTTCGCGAGGGGGAACCACGCGGCTCTATTACACGACCTGCGGCGGCGCGGCGTGGCCCGAGGCGCCTCGACCAGCCGGGGAGCCCCGCGTTGACCCCCATCCGTGGGCTCGGGTAAGTAGGACGGGCCGCGCCACCGCGTGGCCGCCGGCGTGGCATCGCCAGCGCAGACCGGGGCGCCACCACCATGCGTTGGTACGTCGAGATCTCGCCGACGGGTCAGGGCCAGCAGCCGACGAAGCGTCTGCACGTCGAAGCGGACCAGTGGCAGCTCGCGCTGCAGCAAGCGCGGGCGCTCTCGGGTCAGGACGGCTCGATGAGCAACGTCTCCATCGAGCTGCTCGACGACGGCTACCGAGCGACGGATGGTGCCGCGCGGCTCAAGTACCTCATCCGCCACGCTCCGGAGGACGGTTCTCCGGGCCAGGGTGAGCCCACTTCAGCGAAGAGCGAGCAGGCAGCGCCACCTCGCGCGCCGTCGGTCCCTCCCCCTCCCGGCATCACCTCTTCCTCGATCACCCGACGGAGCGGCGCAGGTGCCAGACGACAGCCGAGCGACGCGGCCAGGGAAGGAGCAACGTCCGGCCCCCGGGACGCGGCCCCCCGCCCGGAAGCCAGCCCACCCAGGCTTCCCACGCCGCGAGGAGGGCGCGACCGCACGCCGACCCTGCTCTACGGACAGAGCAAGGACGGGCAGAGCAAGACCAGCGCAGGCCTCCAGACGTCGACCACGGCGCAGGGCGACGCCCCGCTCCGACCCGAGCTTCCCTCGTTCGAGATCCTGTCTCGACAAGAGCAAGCGCCGACGGAGCAGATTCCCCTGACCTACCGCGAGGTCGTCTACACGGTCGCGCGGAACACGCAGGAGGACAGGGCAGAGGCGCTGCTGGACGCGCGCATGGTCGAGATGCGGCAGTCCATGGAGGGCGTGCGCCCTGGCCGGCTGGTCCGCCTCGCGGTCTTCGATCACACCTTCAAGGGGCGCCCACTCCGACGCCCCCTGATCACCATGGCCTGGAAGGACTGGCGCGCCGAAAGCGTCGAGGTGACCTATCCCCTGAGCAACCGGCCCGCCGTCACCCGCCCCATCACCAGCTCGCCCTCTCCCTCGACAGCCACGAAGTCCAACCCCAAGCCGTCGCCCGCGAACTCGACCTCTCCCGCGCCGGCGACCGCACCTGCAGCAACCGCGACCGCATCTCCAACTGCGACCGCACCTGCGACCTCCCGCGAACGTGCTCCCCACTCCGCCACCCCCGAGAAGCCGAGTGCCGAAGCACGCCGCGCTCCTCAGGCCCCCAACACGCCCCCCGCACGCACGGACGTCCCCGCAAAGACGACCGCCGCCGTGCTCCCCGCTGTTCCTCCCGCCCCCCCGGCGGCCGCATCATCTTCGTCGCCCCCTGCAGCTCCCGCACGGCGACCCTGGCGCGACCTCCAGCCCGAACTCACGGACGCCTGCGTCGATCTGCACTTCATGAGCGATCCGCTCGAGGGCGCCGACTTCGTACTCAAACTGGTCCAGACCCGCATCCCGAGCGCGGTCGGGCTGGTCTCGTTCCTGGACGAGGCCCGACGCGAACTCGTCGTCGTGTGCCAGGCCGGAGGCAAGAGCGCCCTCCTCGCGAGCCAGCCGGCGACGGCTCCGCTCGCCCAGGCGGCCTTCGACGCGTCCGCCGCCCTCGTCATCCCCGATGCAGCCGCGGACCCCCGGGTGATGGATGCGCGGTGGCGCCGCATCGGCATCACCCCGAAGAGCGTCCTCTGTGCCGCCCTCGGAGCCTCCGGCCGCCGGCTCGGCTTGCTGGAGCTGGCCAACCCCCTCGATGGAAACCCCTTCACCGACGACGAAGGCCAGGCGCTCACCTACCTCGCCGAGCAGCTCGCCGGCTTCCTCGGCGAGCACGCGCCCCCCATCGACCGTGACCGGATCGTGCAGAACGGCGTGCTGGCGCTGCAGGAGCCACCACCAGGCGGCGGCTGACCCATGAGCGAGCCCCACGTCGGTCGGGAGCGGTTGCTCTACTTCGCGCTGGTCCCGGCGATCGTGCTCGCCGTGCTGGTGCTCGGAGGCATCGCCCTCCGCACCACCCTGCAGATCGAGAAAGCCCGACAGCAGACGGTCTTCGACGCCACCCTCACCCTCGCCGACGAGCGCGTCGACCGTCTCGACAAACTGATCATCGCGCAGGACAACGTCGTCGCCGCCCACGTCGACGTCGCCAACCTGGCCCTGATCACCCAGCGCTGGCTGCCCACCGCCGCCCGCGAAACGCCGACGGTGCGCGCCATCCTGGTCCTGGACCTCGACAGCCCCGAGCGCGAGGTCCTCTCCTTCACCTCGCGCGGCACCCCGGGGCGCGAGGACGACGCGATCCGACGCCTCCTCGTCACCCGGCTCCTCCCCCAGCTCAACTTCGACGGCCCCGTCGAGGAGTTGCGGCACCTGCACCACGTCGTCGGCGAGCAGAGCCTCTTGCTCAGCTACTGGCAGCGGAGCCGCGAGGGACAGCGCTACCTCGTCGTCGCCTGGCACGACGTGCCGAGGCTGGTCCACGAGGTGCTCCCCCGCCTCTACCGGGACCTCGATCGCGGCAACAGCCGCATGAACGTCATCGACGAGAGCGGCCGCATCGTGTTCGGACCGCCGATCAAGGAAGGCGAGTTCACCGTCGGTCGCCCCTTCCCGACGACCCTCTACAACTGGCGCCTCCAGCTTGCGCTCACCACTGCCGAGGAACTCGGGCAGAAAGTGGAGCGCCAGCGCCTGATCGAGATCGGCATGGTCGGCATCGCCGGCCTCGTCGCCCTCGCGGGCATCGCCATCGTCGTGCTCGCCTCGGTCAAGGAGCGCCGCCTCGCGGTGCTGAAGAGCGATTTCGTGGCCAACGTGTCCCACGAGCTGAAGACACCGCTCTCGCTCATCCGCATGTTCGGCGACCTCCTGCTCGGCGGCCGCGTCCCCACGGACGAGAAGCGACGCCAGTACCTGCAGATCATCGTCGGCGAGAGCGAGCGGCTCACGGCGCTCATCGAGAACGTGCTCGACTTCGCCAAGGTCGAGGGGGGCAAGACCGCGTACGAGTTCAATGAAGGAGACGTCGGCGAGGTCGCCGCGCGCGCCATCGAGCTGTACCGTTACCGGGCAGAGCGAGAGGGCATGGAGGCCCACCTCGAAGTGAACGACGAGGGCCTCGAGGCCCGCTTCGACGCTGGCGCGCTGGAGCTGGCGATCATGAACCTGCTCGACAACGCCACGAAATACGCCCGGGAAGGCGGGCGCGTCGACGTCATGGTCGCGAGAGCGGAGGCAGGCCAGATCGAGGTCCGCGTGAGCGATCGCGGCCCGGGGATCGACCCCGAAGAGCGAGAGCAGATCTTCGAGCGCTTCGTCCGGGGCCGCCGCGCCGCCGAGCACCGCGCGCGTGGAAGCGGGATCGGGCTTGCGCTGGTCAAGCACATCGCCGAGAGCCACGGCGGCAGCGTCTCGGTGCGCAGCCCCATCACCGAAGACGGTCGTGGCAGCACCTTCGTCCTTTCCTTGCCCGCCCTGGGACGGCAGCGTCTCTCTCACACGCTGCCAAACGAGGGGGAGCGACTCAGCATGGCGGACTGACGCGGAGCGACCGAGGCGCGTCGCGGTCAGGCCGACCCCGCCTCCACGTGCATGGTGACGGCGGGCCGATGCGCGACGGCGAGCTTCTCGGACAGCTCACGGAGCCAGCCGCGCAGCGCCTCCGCGTTCACGCAGGCAGGGATGACTTCATGCGCCTCGGCGAGCAGCTCGCGCAGCAAGCGCCGCGCGCCATGGACACCGAGGTGCGCGGCCGCATTCGGACGCCCCAGCGCCTCGTCCCTGCCCGTGGGCTTGCCCATCGCCTCGGCGTCGCCTTCCACATCCAGCAGATCGTCGGCGAGCTGATACGCCTCCCCGATGCGCTGCCCGAAGGCGCGCCACGCTCCTCCCTCCTGCCCGGACGCGACGGCGCCACTCACGGCAGCGGCCTCGAACAGCGCTCCGGTCTTCGCGCGCCGGTAAGCGGCAAAGGGGATGTGCGCTTCCGATTCCCACCCCTGCCCTCCGATGATCCCGTACGGAGCGCCGACGGCCCGGCCGAGCACCAGCGCCAGCCGCGCAGCCCCCAGAGCGTGGTGAGGCGCCCACGCGCCCTCGACGAGGGCAGCCTGAGCCAGCACCTCGAAACCGAGGGCAATGAGCTGATCGCCTGCCAGGACGGCCAGCGGCTCTCCGAAGGCCGCGTGCACCGAAGGCCGCCCTCGACGCACGGGCGCGTCGTCGAAGCAGGGAAGATCGTCGTGCACCAGAGACGCGCAATGCACCAGTTCCACCGCAATTGCTGCCGCTTCGGCGAGTGGCGGCAAAGCATCCCCACAGGCCGAAGCGACCGCGAGGCAAAGCCGTGGACGGATGCGGCCACCGCCGGGGAACAGGGCGTGCTGGACGGCTGCGCTCAATGTTGGAGGCGCGTCCGGAGAAGCCAGTGGAGCCACCGCAGCGCGCAAGGCGCGCTCGATCCGGTCGGCTGAATCCATAGCTCGATTCTTGGATGACGGCTTATGGGCTGTCAACGGATTATACAAACCATGACAAACATTGGACACAGCTTGCTCGCTCCGCTAGCTTGAGCCTGTGGTGAACGATCGGGAACGTGTCCTCGTGGTCGGTGCAGGTGCGGGAGGCCTCGCCGCAGCCGCCTTGCTCGCAGCGCGCGGGGTGGAGGTGACCGTCCTCGAGCGGGCCGCGCGGGCTGGTGGGAAAATGCGGGAGATCTCGGTCGGGGGACGCCTGATCGACGGCGGCCCGACCGTCCTCACCATGCGCTGGGTCATCGAGGAGCTATTCGCCGCCTGCGGCCTCCGCCTCGACGATCATCTACATCTCCAGCGGGCCGAGGTCCTCGCCCGACACGCCTGGCCCGACGGCGCAAGCCTCGATCTTTTCGCCGATCAGGAGCGCACCGTCGAGGCCATTCAGGCATTCAGCGGCCGCGAAGACGCCGACGGCTACCGCCGATTCTGCCGCTATGCCCACGACATCTTCCGTACGGTGAACAGTCCCTTCCTCCAGTCGGAGCGGCCCACCATGCGCACCTTGCTCGACACGGCGGGGAGCCTGGGCATCGGCGGCATCCTTCGCATCGACGGCTACCGGACACTGTGGAAAGCCCTGGGTGATTTTTTTCGCGATCCGCGGCTGCTCCAGCTCTTCGGGCGCTATGCGACCTACTGCGGCTCGTCGCCGTACCTCGCGCCCGCGACGCTCAACGTGGTGGCCCATGTGGAGCGCGAGGGCGTGTGGTTGGTGGAGGGTGGCATGATCCGCGTCGCGGACGCGCTGGCCGAGGCCGCGACGCGCGCAGGAGCCACCTTCCGCTATGGCGCGCACGTGGCCGAGATCGTGGTGAGTGGTGGACAGGTGCGCGGCGTGCGGCTCGACGATGGCGAGGTCATCGGCGCCCGGGCGGTGATCTTCAATGGCGACGTGGGGGCGCTGGCACGGGGGCTGCTGGGGAAGCCGGCAGCGAAGAAGATGCCCGATCCTGGCGACTCACGGTCCCTCTCGGCCATCACCTGGGCCTTGACGGGGACGCCGCGCGGCTTTCCGCTTCTTCATCACAACGTGTTCTTCTCCTCGAACTACGCGGCCGAGTTCGACGCCCTCTTCCAGAGGGCCTCCGTGCCGCAAGAGCCCACCGTTTACGTGTGCGCTCAGGACCGAGGCGCGTCCCTCGCCGCCCCCTCCGCCCCTCCCCCTCCCACCGACGCGGCGCAAGCCTCCCCGGAGCGGTTTCTGTGCCTCATCAACGCCCCAGCCGTCGGCGACAAGCGCCCTCTTTCCCCCCAGGAGATCCGCGAATGCGAAGCTCGGACGTTCACTCACCTGCGTCGGCTGGGGCTCTCGCTCGAGCCCTCGAGCGAACCGATCGCGACGGCGCCTCACGATTTCGAGCGCCTGTTCCCGGGCACGGGCGGGGCTCTCTATGGCCCAGCTTCGCATGGCTGGAGCGCACCGCTCGCCAGGGCGGGCTCTCGCGCCAAGCTCGCGGGCCTGTACCTGGCGGGGGGGAGCGTCCATCCGGGGGCGGGCGTCCCCATGGCGATGCTGAGCGGACGGCTCGCGGCGACGAGCGTCCTCGAGGACCTCGGTTCGACCACCCCCTCACGCGCACGGGTTACGCCTGGTGGTATCTCGACGTCGTGAGCGATGACGGGCGCCACGCGCTCACCCTCATCGCCCTGCTCGGCAGCGTGTTCTCCCCCTACTATGCCGCGGCTCGAAGCCGAGGTCTCGGGATGGGCGAGCCACTCGATCACTGCGCCATGAACGTGGCCCTCTACGGACCACGCGCCTCGCACTGGGCGCTCACCGAGCGGCGCCGCACCGCCGTGACCCGCAGCCCGAGCGCACTCCAGATCGGCCCGAGCGCCATGCGGTGGGAGAGCGACGACCTGCTCGTCTCCTTCGATGAGACCACCTCGCCGTTCCCTTCGCTCTTGCCGACCCGCCTCCGCGGGCAGGTGCGCCTCATCCCGCACAGCGCGCCGCCCGCCCCGGTACGGCTCGACGCGGCAGGGCGGCACCTCTGGACCCCCATCGCGCCCATCGCACGCGCCGAGGTGACTCTCTCGCACCCCGAGCTCCGCTTCTCTGGCAGCGCGTACCTCGACGCCAACGCGGGCGACGAGCCACTGGAAGACGCCTTCACGGGCTGGAGCTGGGCACGGGCAACGACCGGAGAAGGCCATCGCCATCCTCACGCCAGCGCAGCGCACGACGAGGTGGCCGTGTCCTATCAGGTGGAGCGGCGTGATGGCTCTCGCCTGCGCATCGCCCGCACCTTCGACCGCCGGGGCGACGAGCGCGAGCTGGGCGCCCACGCCCTGCGCCCCTTCGGTCGAACGGGCTGGGGCCTCTCGCGGTCCATCGCGGTCGACCCGGGCACCTCGCCGCACCTCGTCCGCACCCTGGAAGACACGCCGTTCTACGCGCGCTCGCTCGCCTCGGCCACGCTCGGCGGTCGCCAGGCGACCGTGGTCCACGAGCAGCTCTCGCTGGAGCGCTTCCAGTGCTCGTGGGTGCGCTTCTTGATTCCGTTTCGCATGCGGAGAGCGACTTGATGGAGCCTTCGCTCGCGCAAACCGCCGGCTGGATTCCGCTCGCCTGGGCGGCGGTGGTCGCGAGCGTGTCCCTGGAGGCCCTGCGCCGAGCCCGCGCGGCAGCACGGCGCGCACCTGTCATCCCGCCTCTGCCCTCCGAAACCCGCGTCCTCCTCGTCCGCCCTTGCGCGGGCCACGAGCCCCACCTGGAGCGCACCCTGCGCTCGCTCGCGGGAGCCCGCACCCGCGGTACCCTGCGCTGCGTCGTCGCCGTGGAGACCCAGGAGGACACCGCCACCCCCGCTGCCCGGGCCGCCATCACCGCACTCGAACAGGCCGGCCTGAAGGCCCGCCTCGCCTTCACCCGGCCAGCCTCCGACGGCGCACGCGCGCTCGACCCCAACCGGAAAGCGGCCCAGCTCGCCGCCGTCGTGGCCACCGAAGCGCAGCCCTTCGACCTCCTGCTCGTCGCCGACAGCGACGTCGACCTCGACGGCCTCGACCTCGACCTCCTCCTCGCCCCCCTCACCGCCCCTCGGCCCGCGTCGGCCACCTGGGCCCCACCCGCCGAGCGCGCCCCCGCCCACACCCTCGGCGACCGCGCCTCGGCCGCAGTGCTCGGCGGATCCCTCCACGCCTTCCCGCTGCTCGCCCACCTCGACCCTTCCGCCCTCGTCGGCAAGCTCTGCGCTGTACGCGCCGACCACCTCGCGCGTGCAGGCGGCTTCGGCGCCCTCGTCGCCCACCTCGGCGAAGACATGGAACTCGCCCGTCGCCTGCGCGCCCATGGAGGCCACGTCGCGCCTGCCCCCCTCGTCGCCTCCTCCCTCGCCGCGGGCCGCTCCCTCCCCGCCGTCGTCAGCCGCTACGCCCGCTGGCTCAGCGTCATCCGCGCCCAGCGCACGCTCCTTCTCGCCAGCTACCCGGCCCTCTTCTGCGCCACCCCCCTCATCACCGCGCTCGCCCTCGCCACCGCCCCGCTCACCCCCCTCCTCGCCAGCGCCGCCCTCACCCTCGCCCTCGGCGCCCGCCTCCTCACGGCCCTCGGCGCCGCCCGCGCGGCCGGCCGCCCCACCGCGCTCCGCACCGCCCTCGCGGACGCCCTCCTCGCCGACCTCGTGCTCCTCGCCGCCTTCACGCGCGCCCTCGCCAGCCGCAAGGTCCGCTGGCGCGACACCGTCCTCGAGGTCAACCGCCGCGGCCTCCTCCAGGAAGCTGGGGCCTAGGAACGCCAGGAGGCCGGGTCCAATGCGCGAGCAACCTCTCCAGCAGCGGCCCCACCGCCGATTCCTTCGCCCGGTGCACCCGCGCGAATGCCGCCAACCCCTCGCCCCCATCCGCCACCGCGCACAGCGCCTCATGGATCCGGTCCAGCTCGGCCTCCACCGCTTGCTCCTGCACCCGCCTCCCTGTGACCGCATCCCGCAGCGCGGCCACGGGCGCCCCGAACGACACGTAGAGCTTCGGCTGCTCCTCCGCCCCCAGCTCGTACCGCAGCCCCACCGGCACCACCCGCGCGCGCCGCGCCACCCGCGCGATCTCCGCCGCCCCTGGCCGGAACCCGAGCGGCCGCTCTCCTGCCGGGCGCTCCCTCCCTTGCGGAAAGACCCACACCGCGCGCCCTGGCCGATCGAGCAGCTTCACCGCGTACTTGATCGCCGCCGCGCCATCGGCCGGACTCTCCAGATCCACCCCGAACGCCCCCACCTTCGCGAAGAACGGCAGACGCCGCAGGTTCTTCGCGTCCATCATCGCGTGACCGTCCACCTCCAGCACATGCTGCGACAGGTGCAAGATCACCAGCGGATCCCACCACGACGTGTGGTTCGCGAGCAGCAGCAGCGGCGCCTCCGCGGCCAGGGCCCGCGCCTCGGCCAGCCCGTGGATCCACACCTCACTGAACGTCCCGTGAATCTTCCCCCGCGCATGACCCGAGAACCACGCGTTGAACCAGCGCCCCTTCCGCGCCGGGATCATCGCGCCTCCCTCCGCACGGACGGCGCCTCGCTCATCCAGCACCCCGCTCGCTCCCAGCGAGACCACCACGCCCCCCGAGGCCCACGCCCCGAGCTCCCCCCATGCTGACCTCGATCGCCATCTGGATCGGCGCCGCCCTCGCCACCGCCCTCGCCATGGAAGCCTGGGCCGCCCTGCTCCACGGCCGCATCTGGCACGGCGCCCTCTGGTTCATTCATCGCTCGCATCACCGCCGCCGCAAGGGCGCCTGGGAGCTGAACGACGCCCTCTCCGTGCTGCACGCGCCCATCGCCATCGCCCTCATCCTCTACGGCTGCCTCGCGTCGCCAGGCGTCCACCGCGACCTCGCCTTCGGCGTCGGCATCGGCATGACCCTCTTCGGCGTCGCGTACGTGGTGGTCCATGACGGGCTCGTGCACCAGCGACTCCCGGTCGCCTGGCTCGCCCGCGTTCCCTACCTCGCCCGCGTCCGGGAAGCCCACCTCGTGCATCACCGCACGGGCGCCGCGCCCCACGGCCTCTTCTTCGGCCCCTGGGTCGCAGCCCGCCTCCCCCATCCACCACCGCCTCGACCCCGCACCCCGACGCCCGCCTCGACCCCGCACCCCGCGCCCACCCCCCGCGTCGCGCGATCCCCTCACCCCTGACCGCCCTCGACCGACCAAGCCCCGCACCCGCTACCCCACCCGCAAGAGTTCTCGCGCCAGCCCCACCCCCCAGCGCCCCAGCGCCCCGGCCCCCAGCGCGCCGAACACCTCACGGTACACGCTCGGGCGAAGCCTTGCCGTCTTCTGCAGGAACCCCACGAAATCCCCGGCGCTCATCTCGTCCCGCAAGAGCGCCCCGTAGAACGCGTCCCCTTCCGCGTGCAGCACCGAGAACGCCGTATCGAGCAGCGCGTTCATCCCCTCCGCGCCCATCCCGCGCGGCGGACGCGCCATCAGCGCCGCCAGCGCCCCCGTCCCTGCGTGCACCGGCGCGTCCTCGCCCATCTCGCTCACCTCCGGCCGCTCCACCGCCTCGCCGAGCGCCTTCGCCGTTCGCGCGAGCCCTCGCACGCTCGCCCCGAACCCACAGAACGTCAGCGGCGAGTGCCGCGCCGCCGCGTCCCCGACGAGCTTCACCCGACGCCCTTTCGCCCGCGGCGCCGGCGACAGCCGCGACCACCCCGGGATGTACCCGAACGTCGGCCGCACGAGCTGCGGCTCCCCCGCCTTGTAGCGCCCGAGCTGCGCGAAGAACCGCGCGTACAGCGAGACCAGCGCCCCCGGCCCCACGTCTTCTGCGCGCGCGTAGTAGAACAGGTAGACCGTCGTCTCTCCGGGCCGCCCCGGGAACCCCTCCCACAGGTGCTGGAAGCCCCCGTCGATCCCCTCGGTCGACACCAGAATCTCCCCCACGTCCGGCTGGATCTGCCGCGGCCCCGGCCCCACCTCCAGCCCTTCCATCACCCCACCCACCGTCGGACAGATCAGGTCCGCCGTCGCGTACGGGCTCGCCGCCCCCCGCGCGTCCACGAGCAGCCGTGTCGACAGCGACCGCCGCACCCCGCCGGACTCCACCGACAGCGCCACCGCATCGCGCCCCTCTGCGTGCGCCACCAGCGCGTGCTCATCGAGCAGCGACACCCCACGCGCCTCGGCCTGCGCCCGCGCCGCATCCAGCAGCCCCCGCGCATCGATCGCGTGGTCCAGCACCCCGCGCACCGGGTACGTCCCTCCCCCGTGCCACCGACAGAACCCCTCCCGGTAGCGCGCCACGATCAGCCGCTCCACCTCCTCGCGCGAGAACAGCCCGCACCCCACGAGCGCCTGCACCTCGGCTTCTCCCGCGTTCCACTCCCGGTGCGCGCCCCCCACCCGCGCCCGATCGAGCACCGCCACCCGCAGACCCTTCGCCGCGAGCAGCGGCGCCAGGAGCAGCGACAGCCCCCCGCCCGCGATCACCACGTCATGGTCGGGCCGCGCTCCCCGATCCGGCGCACGCAACCCCTCACCCCGCGCTCCAGCCGCTCCAGGCGCCCCAGCCGCTCCCGAAGCACGCGCCGACCGCACCGCGTCCAGGTGCTCCAGCCGCTCCAGCAGCGCCTCGCCTCCCGCCTCCCGCACCAGGCCTCGCGCCACCTCACGACGGATCACGGCTCGCCCCCTGCCTCCACCAGAAAACGCGTCTCCGACAGCGCCGGCGCCTCTGCCCCCAGCGCGAGCGGGTCCGACGGCGTCGGCGACACCAGCGCCCGCAAGAGCAGCACCCCCTTGCGCCTCTTCGACGTCACCGCCCGCCCCGACACCGAGTCGAACCCCTGCGCCGCGATCACCCGACCGATGTCACCGTAGATCAAGCTCGCCGACCGGATGGCCGGCCGGCAGTCGCGCGGCAGCATCGCGATCCCCGCATCGGCCCGCCGGTACAGCGCCTCCGCCGTCCCCAGGAGCCGCGCCACCAGAAGCCCCACCCGCGCGTCGAAGAACGGCGCCGACAGCCACGTCTCCGGCGCGATCCCCGCTTCTCGCAGCCACGCCTCGGGCAAGTACAGCCGCCCTCGCCGCGCGTCCTCGCCCACGTCCCGCGCCACGTTCGTGAGCTGCATTGCCACCCCCAGATCGCACGCCCGCGCGAGCGCCCGCGCCGACCGCACCCCCATCAACGTCGCCATCACCGCCCCCACCGCCCCTGCCACCCGCGCCGCGTACGCGTTCAGCGCCGACAGCGTCTCGTAGCGCCGACCCTCCGCGTCCCACGCGAACCCCTCCAGCAGCGCCTCCAGGAACACCCGCGGCAACTGGTGCGCCTCGATCACCCGCGCCAGCGCCCGGTCCACCGGCCCATCGTCGGGCGTCCCCGCGCACGCCCGCGCCAGCCGCCCCTCCAGCGCCCGCACCGCGTCGAGGCCCCCCACCCCCTCGTCCACCGCGTCGTCGGCCACCCGGCAGAACGCGTACACCGCCGCCGCCGGGTTCCGCACCCGCTCGGGCAGCAGCAGCGACGCGGCGGCGAAGCTCTTCGACCCCTGCTGCAAGATCGCCTTGCAGGCCGCGAGGTCCGCCTCGGCGTCAGACGATCGACGAGGCATCCGGTACCACCGAGTCCAGAACCCGCGCCGACGACAGCACCCCGGGCAACCCTGCACCGGGGTGCGTCCCCGCCCCCACCAGGTACAGCCCCTCCACGTCTTCGCTCGCGTTGTGGGGCCGGAAGTACGCGCTCTGCGTCAGCACCGGCTCCACCCCGAACGCGGCGCCTCGGAACGACAGCAGCCGGTCCTGGAAGTCCTGTGGCGTGAGCAGCCGCGACGTCACGATCGCCTCCGACAGCCCGGGCAGCACCGTCTTCTCCAGGAGCCGCGCGACCGACGCCCGGTAAGCCTCCTGCATCGTCGCCCAGTTCGTCTTGCTCAGCAGGTTCGGCACCGGCGACAGCACATAGAACGTGTCGCAGCCCGGCGGCGCGAGCCCCGGGTCGGTCGCCGTCGGCCGGTGCAGATAGAGACTGAAATCGTCGGCGAGCACGTGCCTCTGGAAGATGTCGTCGAGCAGGCCCTTGTAGCGCGGCCCCAGCAGGATCGTGTGGTGCTTGACGTCCTCGTACTGCCGCTTCGTGCCGAAGTACCACACGAAGAGGCTCATCGAGTACCGCTGCCGCTCGATGCGGGCATCCGTCCACCGCTTCCGGTGCTCCGGCGGCACCAGGTGACGGTAGGTCCAGGCCGAGTCGGCATTCGACACCACCACGTCCGAGAGCACCGTCTCACCCGACGTCAGCACCACCCCCTTCGCGCGCCCCTGCTCCACCAGGATCCGCCGCACCTCCGCGTTGCAGCGCACCTCCCCACCGAGCCCCTCGATCAACGACACCAGGCCGTTCACCAGCGCCCCCGTCCCGCCCACCGGGAAGTGCACCCCCCACCGCCGCTCGAGGAACGCGATCAAGCTGTAGATCGACGTCGTGGAGAACGGATTCCCCCCCACCAGGAGCGGGTGAAAGCTGAGCACCTGCCTGAGCCGCTCATCCTTCACGTACTTCGACACCAGCCCGTACACCGTCCGGTAGCTCTCGAGCTTCACCATGTCGGGCACGATGCGCGCCATGTCCTTCCACGAGCCGAACGGCACATGCGCGAGCTGCTCGAAGCCCACGCGGAAGATCTCCTCGCTCGTCCGGACGAACGCCTCGTACCCCTCCACGTCGCCTGGCGACAGACGCCGCACCTCGTCACGCATCGCCGCGGCGTCGCCCGTGTAATCGAAGGTCTCGCCGTCGTGAAACCGGATCCGGTAGAACGGCGTCACCGGCCGCAGCTCCACGTCATCCGACAGCTTCCGACCACACAGCGCCCACAGCTCCTCGAACAGGAACGGCGCCGTGATCACCGTCGGACCGGCATCGAAGACGAACCCGTCCTGATGGTGCACGTACGCGCGCCCCCCGGGCGCATCGAGCTTGTCCAGCACCGTCACCTGGTAGCCACGGGCCCCCAGCCGCACCGCCGCCGCCAGCCCCCCGAACCCACTCCCGATCACCACCGCACGCGGCGAGCGCGTTGCCTTCCCGCTCCCCTCCGATCCAGACCGCACCCCTCCACGCCCCCCGAGCAACGAATCACTGGAAGTTGTCACTGAATGAGTATAATGTTTGTACACTCTTTGATAAAGGCATTTGCGCCCGAGCCGGCAAGGTTCCGGTCCCCGTTCCGCGGTCCCGGAAAGAGACATCTGCGTTGAGCCGCTACCGAATCCAGGCCGTGTCCAACATGAGCGGGGTCTCCACCGCGACCCTCCGCGCCTGGGAGCGTCGCTATGGCGTCCCCACGCCCGCACGCACCGCCTCGGCATACCGGCTCTACAGCGACGAGGACGTGGCCCTCGTCCGGAGGATGCGCGATCTCGTCGCGGGCGGCATGGCCGCCGCCGAGGCCGCGCAGGCCGTGCTCGAAGCCCGCGGGGCCAGCGTCCCGCTCCCTACCTCGGACAACGACGCCTTCACCGACACCCGCGACCGCATCGTCGACGCCGCCCTGCGCTTCGACCCCGAGCGCCTCGAAGCCGAGGTCGCCAAGGCCCTCGCCCTCGGCCCGGCGGTGGCCATCTTCGAGCGCGCCCTCGGCCCGGCCCTCGAGCAGATCGGCGATCTCTGGCACGCCGGCAAGCTCACCGTCGCCCAGGAGCACCTGGCCGCGCAGATCCTCGGCACCACCCTGCACCACCTCCTGCGCCTCTCCCAGCCTGCGGAGAGCACGCGCCGCGCCTTGCTCGCGGGCTTCTCCGAGGAAGACCACGTCCTCGGTTTGGTCGGCGTGGGCCTGCGCTTCTGCACCTGGGGCTTCCGCGTGATCCTGCTCGGCCCCCGCACCCCACCGGCCGCCATCGCCCGCGCCGTCGAGGCCCTCGCCCCCGAGCTCGTCGCCCTCACGGTCTCCATCCCCCCGGCCCCACCGCAGGCCCGCGAGCTCGTCGACGCCTACGCCGACGCCTGCCGCGGTACCCTGTGGATCGTCGGCGGCCATGGAGCCGACCCCCTCCGCCCCTTCGTCGAGGCCCGCGGCGGCCTCGTCGCCGGCGATCTCAACGACCTGCGCACCTCCATCGAGCGCACCCTCGCCGCCCAGCGCCGCGGACGCCGCGCCGCACCGCGCTGATCCGCTGCGCCTCACTGCACCGCGCTACACCGCGCACCTCCACGACGTCGCGCGACGCCCTTGCTCCGCGCACCTCTACCCGGGCGCGCTTCCCTACGGCTCCACCTGGGCGCGCAGCATCTGCAGGAGCTGCGCCCGTCGCTCCGCGGACAGCGCTCCATCGGCCGCGAAGATCACGTGCCCGGCCTTGTCCACCAGCACCACGCTGCTCACCCCCTCACGGAGCCGGTACTTCTTGCGGAACGACGCATCCCAGTCGCAGTAGATCGTCGTCCCCGCCTTCTTCGACTCGTCCCGGATCGCGTCTTTGACGAAGCCCTTCACCGGCCAGAAATTGTACGAGCTGACGTCGGCGATCGCCGCCAGCGCGATCGCCGTCTTGTAGCGATCCCCCTTGGCCAGCTTGCTCAGCTCGTCCTTCAGCGTCTTGTTCTGCTCGGAAGACCCCTTGTCCTCGTAGACGATGAGGATCGGCTTCCCCCGCAGCCCTTTCATCTCCATCCCGCGCCCATCCGCGTCCTCCACCCGCGCGTTGGGGACCTTCTCCCCTTCGGCAGGCAACGCGAGCGCCGCGACCGGCGCGCCGAGCGCCATGACGCAGGCCATCACCGCGAAACATCGAGGGAGGGTCCGGGAGCTGGGGCGCGACTTCATGTTCAATGTTTGTATCAAGTTGAGGCGACACGTCAATCATGAGCCTCCTCCCGCCGTCACCTGGGAGGGGGCCCACCAGGAGATGAGAGGATGGAGAGGTTCGAGGGGGTCTCGGGCCGAGACGACCATGTTCCGAAGACGGAAGAGGCAGCTCCTGAGCGGAACCGCCGCGTTTCTGAAGCAAACGCCTTGACCTGGGGGAGCACGCGGGCAGGGCAAAGGCTGGACCTCGAGCTGCGTGACCTCGAACGGCCAAGGTCTCGAACGGCCAAGGTCTCGAACGGCTGAGCTTCGAACGGCCAAGGTCTCGAACCCGAACGTCCGACGGCTGAGGCGCCTCGGACCAGCGCTTCGGACGGCTGGGCACCCGCGATGACATCCAGGTTGAAACGACGTCGAGGTCGAGACGACATCCAGGTCGATACGGCTGAGCCTCGAAGGGACCGCCGCGACCAGCCCCCTTTCATCGAGACTTCCGCAGGGTTTCGGGGTGGGAGGCGAGGTTTTCCAGAAGTCCGTGGGCTCTCTCCAGATTGTGCGGGGCTGGCCTTGACACCCCCCCGAGCGTGCAGAGATTGGAGGCGCGAGGACGACGCCCACGAGAGCGACGGGCCCCGCGAAACAGGCTGAATTCGCCGTTGCCGCACGGATTGCAGAGGGCACCCGAGCACGATGCTGGTGCGCCTCGACCGCGGCACGGCGAGCCGAACTGCACACGAACGAAGCAGGAGGAACGACATCATGGCTCGCAACCATCACCAGATCGACCGCACCTTTGCCCTCATGAACGACCTGCGCCACCGCATGGATCGCATGTTCGAGGACTTCGACACCTTCGCTCCCCCGCGAGGTCAGCTCCGCAGTGGCTTCGACGGTGCGCCTCGGCTCGCGGCCTCGGGTCCCCGCATCCACCTCTTCGACAGCGGGGAGGCCCTCATCGTGAAGGCGGACCTGCCCGGCGTCGCGGACAAGGACCTCCAGATCTCCCTGAACCAGGACGTCCTGACCCTCGCCGCCGAGCGCAAGAACGACGTTCCCGAGGGCTACTCCACCCACCGGCAGGAGCGCCCCGCCGTGCGCTTCTCGCGGAGCTTCACGCTGCCGAGCAAGGTGGATGCGAGCACGGCCACGGCGTCCCTCAAGAACGGCGTCCTGACCCTGACCCTGCCGAAGGCCCCGGAGGCGCAGCCGCGCAAGATCACCGTCTCGTCGTGACCGCGAGCAGCCCCAGCCACCCGAGAACGAACCACTGGAGGAGATGACATCATGAGCACCGAGAACAACGTCACCAACCGAGAGCGCAACCAGGCCGAGACCATCCAGCAGCGCCCCGCCGTCGCGCCCCGGGTGGACATCTACGAGAATGCGGACGAGCTGCTCGTCCTCGCCGATCTCCCGGGTGTCCTCCAGGACGGCCTGTCGGTCCACCTCGAGAAGGGCGAGCTGACGATCGAAGGCAGGCGCGTGGACGCGGCCCGGGTCGCCCCCGGCAACGACGTGGCAGGCCTCTGGGATTACCGCAGGACCTTCCTCGTGCCCCGCGGCATCGATTCCGCGAAGATTTCCGCGGATCTCAAGGAAGGCGTCCTCTCGATCCACCTGCCCAAGGCCGAGGCCGTCAAGCCCCGGCAGATCCCCATCAAGGTCAACTGACCCGGTGGGCCGCCTCCACCCGGCCACCTCCCCTCGCGCGCGCGCTCTGGCGCCTTCCGCAGGCCCCCCAGAGCGCGCCGCGCCTCGACTTCCGAAACCGCTCTGGCCCCGTCCGAAACCGCTCTGGCCCCACCTCCAGGCCAGTCAGAGCCAGCCTGAGCGCGCTGCGCCTCGACGGCACCTCCCTCCCCTCCACCTCACCCCTCCGTCTCTTCGCAGGCCGCATCCGCGCCGAGGCCGCATCTGCGTCGTGGCTGCATCCACGCCGAGGCCGCATCCGTGTCGTGGCCGCCTCCAGCGGCCGGACTGCCAACGTTGACAGGTGATGTACGGCATGCAAAGGCAGCCGCCCCTCACCGCACAAGGAGCGACGCGCCGCCCATGGAGAAGCAGGAAACCCCCGGAGCCAACGCTGAAGACCGCGAGGCGCTCATCCGCCTGCTCTACGGCGACGAGGGCACCTCCGCGAAGACCCCGGCGGCGTACGAAGCGCTCTACCCGCCCCGCTCCCTGCCCGATGGCGCCATGGTCACCCGCTACGCGCCGAGCCCCACCGGGTTCATGCACATCGGCGGCATCTTCGTCTCGCTCATCAACAAGCGGCTCAGCGTCCAGAGCAAGGGCGTCTTCTACCTTCGCCTCGAGGACACCGACGTCAAGCGCTCCATCCCGGGCGCGCTCGACACCATCGTCGACGCCCTCGGCCGCTACGGCCTCGACCCGGACGAGGGTGTCCTCCGCGCCGCGGACGGCACCTTCACCCAGCAAGGCGCGTACGGCCCTTACGTGCAGACCGAGCGCGCCAGCATCTACCGCGCCTACGCCATCGACCTCATCCGCCGCGGCCTCGCCTACCCCTGCTTCGCCACCGTCGAAGAGCTCGACGCCATCCGCGAAGAGCAGACGGCCCTCAAGGCCAAGCCCGGCTACCACGGTCGCTGGGCCAGGTGGCGCGACGCCTCCGTGGCCAAGGTCGAGGAAGCCCTCGCCCGGAAGCAGCCCTTCGTCATCCGCCTCCGCGCCCCGGACGATCCGAACGGCCGCATCGAGTGGAAGGACGGCGTGAAGGGCACCATCTCCATGCCCGTGAACGACGTCGATCACGTCCTGCTCAAGTCCGACGGCATCCCCACCTACCACCTCGCCCACGCCGTCGACGACCACCTCATGCGCACCACGCACGTCATCCGCGGCGACGAGTGGATGAGCAGCATGCCGTTCCACCTCCAGCTCTTCCGCTACCTCGGCTTCAAGGCCCCGAACTACGCCCACGTCCCGCCGATCCAGAAGCTCGATCGCGTCGAGGAGACGGACGCCGAGAGCGGCGAGACCAAGGTCACCGACTCGCGCCGTAAGCTCAGCAAGCGCCACGACCCCGAGGCCAACGTCGACTACTACTACGAGGCCGGCGTCCCCGAGGCGGGCACCATCGAGTACCTGCTCAACATCGCCAACTCCGCCTTCGAGGACTGGCGCCGCGCCAACCCGGCGAAGCCGTACACCGACTTCCCCCTCAAGCTGAACAAGCTCGCCTCTGGCGGCGCCTTGAGCGACCTCGTGAAGCTCAAGAACATCAGCCAGGGCGTCGTCGCCCGCATGAGCGCCGAGGACGTGTACGCCCAGGGCCTGCGCTGGGCAAAGCGCTTCGACGCGCCGCTCGCCGCCCTCATGGAGCAGCACGCCGACTACACCCTGCGCGCCCTCGCCATCGAGCGCGCCGGCGCCAAGAACAAGCGCATCGTCACCTGGCCCGACCTCCGCCCTCAGCTCGGCTACTTCTACGACGAGCTGTACGACGCGCTCGACACGCACGACTTCCCCGAGAACGTGCCCACCGAGGACCGCGCGCCCCTGCTCCGCCAGATCCTCGACACCTACGACCCGGCCGACGGCAAGGACGCCTGGTTCGACCGCATCCGCGCCGTCTCTTCCGCGAACGGCTACGCCGCCGACGTGAAGGTCCACAAGGCCGACCCCAGCGCGTACAAGGGCCACGTCGGCGACGTCTCCCAGGTCCTGCGCGTCGCCCTCTGCGGCACCCGCAACACCCCCGACCTGCGCGAGGTCATGGCCGTCATGGGCCTCGATCGCGTGCGCGCCCGCCTCTCCCGCTTCCTCGGCCCCACCTGAGGCAGCCCCACCCGAGCGCGTCGCGCCCGAGGCCAGGCACGCACGTGGGCACATCCCTCCAGCACCACGGGGCCGAGACGAGCCCCCCACCCGTCTGCCGCTTCGCCCCTTCCACCACGGGCCCCGCGCACCTCGGCACCCTCGCCGCCGCCTTGCTCTGCTGGCTCGACGCGCGCAGCCGCGGCGCCCGCCTCCTCCTGCGCCTCGAAGACCTCGACCCTGACCGCTGCCGCCCCGAGCACGCCCGGAGCCTCCTCGACGACTTCACCTGGCTCGGCCTCGACTGGGACGAGATCCTCGCCCAGCGCACCCTCGCCGCGCAGCACGAGGCCGCCCTCGACCACCTCGAAGCCCGAGGTGCCCTCTACCCCTGCGACGCCACCCGCGAGGCCCTCCGCGCCATCGGCCGCCGCGCCCCCGACGGCGGCTTCGCCTACGACAACCGCAGCCGCGAAAGACCCCTTCCCCCGGGCGGCTGGCGCGCCTGCCACGAGCCCATCCGCGTCGCCCTCCCTGCCGGCACCTTCCGTCCCTTCGACGAAGGCGGCCTCGACCTCGCCCAGGAACCCGCCCTCGCCTTCGGTGATCCCGTCGTCCGCCGCCGCGACGGCGCCATCGCCTACCAGCTCGCCGTCGTCGTCGACGACGCCGCCTCCGGTGTCACCCGCATCGTCCGCGGCCGCGACATCGCCCCGAGCACCGCCACCCAGGCCGCCCTCCAGACCCTCCTCGGCCTCCCCGCGCCCGTCTACCGCCACCACCTGCTCCTCCTCGAAGCCCGCGGCGGCAAGCTCGCCAAGACCCACCTCGCCCCGCGTGGCGCGGCCCTCGGCCTCTCTGCCCCGCGCCTGTGCGGCCAGCTCGCCGCCTGCGTCGGCCTCTTGCCAGCGCCCGAGGACTGCACGCCCACCGATCTCCTGCGCACCTTCGACTGGCAGCGCGTCACGACGATCGATCGGGTGGTGCGCTGGCAAGACGGCCAGCTCGACGCCACGCCTGCCGATCCCTGAGTCACGCCCATCCCTCCGTCGACCGCTCGCCTGGAGCGGCTCATCACGCGCATGGTGCCACCCACCGCTCCCGCCCTCGGGGTAGCATCGACCTGCTCGCGACGAGCCGCTCGCTCACCCCGGACCCCAGCGCACCACAGTCATGACGCAGCCCGCCCCTCCCCCGCCGATCCCTCCCCAGGAGCGCCCGCCGCCGAGCGCTCTGCGGACGGCGCACGCTCCGCGGACTGCGCGCTCTCCGTGGAACGACCGAGCGCGCCATCCACCGCGCCAGCTCCCACTCCCTCGGCGTGTCGGCGCCCTCCACGCCCTCTGCGCCGCCTTGCTCCCCCTCGCCCTGCTCCCTCTCGGATCGAGCTGCACCTTCCTCCTCGGCGCCGAGCAGGACTACCACCTGCACGACCCCGGCGACGGCGGACACGCCGGCGCGCAGGGCGAAGGTGGCCAGGGAGGCAGCGTCGGCACCTGCGGCGACACCCGCTCCGACCCCGACAACTGCGGCACCTGCGGTCACGTGTGCCCTTGCGGCCAGTGCCTCGACGGCGCGTGCGCCCCCCTCGAGATCGTCCGGGACCCACTCGGGATCGCCGACAGTCCCTCCGGCGCCATCCTGCGTGACGGCCGCGCCTACTGGATCTCCGCCGACGGCCAGCACATCCGCTCCGCCCTCGCCGACCCGCGGACCCCGGCCGACGCGTCGATCGACGACTACCTCGCGCCGCAGCCCATCCGGAGCCTCGCGCTCGCCGACGACGGCATGTACTGGCTCGCGGCCACCGCCATCTGGTTCCACCCCTACACGCCGAGCGGCAGCGCCACCCGCTTCCACGACGTCGACATGCAAGGCGCCACCGACATCGCGACGTCGGGTGGCTACGTCTACTGGGTCGATCCCATGGTCGGCACCGTGGACGGCATCCGGGAAGACGGCACCGACCTCGGCACCGTATCGAACGACCCCAACCCCTTGCGCATCGACGCCTACCGCGACGAGACCGTCGAGGTCGTCGTGTGGATGACCCCCTACGGCATCGTGCGCTCGTCGACCGTCGACAACCTGGTCCGCAAGGTCGCCGACTGGGACCTGCCCATCCACGTGCGGCTCGACGGCCAGCGGCACCACGTCTTCTGGACCGCCGACCGTGCCATCGTCGTCCACGACCTGGAGACCGAGGAGGAAGTCACCCTCGAAGGCATCGACCTCCCCGCCGGCTTCACCTTCGACGACGAATACGTCTACTGGTCGGAGACCAGGTCGGGCGAGATCCGGCGGGCCAGCCGCACGACCTGGAAGGCGGAGAGGATCCACAGGGTCCCGACAGGAACGTCATCGCCCAGCCACCTCATGGTCCAGGACGAGTGCCTCTACTGGGTCGACCAGCCCACGGGCAGCATCCACGCCTTCTCGAAGGCGCCCTCCACCGAGCACGCCGCCATGCAGACACCGAGCGACCGATGAGCGCGCCGTCCCACCGCTCCCGCGCACGCCTCCCACATGGCGCACATCTTCTCGGCCTCGCACGCCTCGCACACGGCGCACGCCTTCTCGGCCTTGCACACGGCGCACGCCTTCTCGGCCTTGCACACGGCGCACGCCCTCTCGGCCTTGCCGCCCTGCTCACCGCCATCACCCTCGGCGCCCCCGCGAACGCCCAGGAAGTCGCGACCGCCGAGGCCCTCTTCGACCACGGCCTCGCCGAGATGGAGGCCGGTCACCACGAGAAGGGCTGCCCCCTCCTCGCCGAGAGCCACCGCATCGATCCACGACCGGGCACGCTGTTCACGCTCGCGGTGTGCGAGTCGCGCTGGGGCCGCGTCGCCTCGGCGTCGTCTCGCTTCGGCGACTTCCTCACGCTCTACGACAAGCTCCCGCCTGCACAGCAGACCCGCCAGCGCGAGCGGGCTCGCGTCGCCCGGGGGGAGCGCGAGCGCCTGCGCGGCGAGATCCCGCAGCTCACCCTCACGCTGCCCTCCGACGCGCCGGCGGGCACCGTGGTCGAGCGCGACGGCACCGTCCTCGGCGCGGCGACACTGGGGCTCAGCCTCCCCATGGACCCTGGCGAGCACACCCTCGCCACGCAGGTCCCTGGCGGCCGCCGCTGGGAGCAACGGATCACGCTCGCACGCGGCGAGAAGAGAGAGATCGTCTTGCAGCTCCGCCGCCCCGAAGGCACCGCTTCACCGACGCGCCCCTCGTCCGACCCGGACCAGGCCTCCGTCGAGCGCGCCGCCGTGGACCTCGAAGCCCCCCCGGGTGGCTCCGGACAGCGGACGGCGGCCTACGTCGTCGGCGGCCTCGGCGGCCTCGGCCTCGTGCTCGGCGGCGTCACCGGCGCCCTCGCCCTCGGCGCGAAGAGCGACGTCGACGAGCGCTGCGGCGCGGCCATCGGGGCCAGCGATCCGCTCGCTTGCACCCAGGAGGGCCTCGACGCCCTGGGCCGCACGAAGACGCTGGGCTGGGTGAGCACCGTCGGCTTCGGCGTCGGCGCCGTGGGACTCGGCACCGCCGTCGTCCTCTTGCTCACCGACGGCGGCTCATCCAGCAAGACCACCGGACAGAGGTCCCCCACGCTCCGACCCGACGTGGTCTTCGCCGGCCCCGAGGGCGGCCTGCTCGGCGTGCGCGGCACCTGGTGACGCCCACCGCCCGTCTGCACGCCCGCCCGAGGCCCTGTGTGCCGAGCCCCGACCCCCCTCGACCCGGGCGTCGAGCGCCTCCGGCCCCCTCCGCGCATGCGGAACGGCGTGGACTCCTCCAGAAACGCGTTTCCACATCTCTCAACGTCGCAGGAACCGCTTCCCGCGCCGTTCCCACATCTCTCAACGTCGCAGGAGCCGCTTCCCGCGCCGTTTCCACATCTCTCAACGTCGCAGGAACCGCTTCCCGCGCCGTTTCCACATCTCTCAATGTCGCAGGAACCGCTTCCCGCGCCGTTTCCACATCTCTCAATGTCGCAGGAACCGGCTCCGCCCCCTTTGCACTTTGTCGAAACGCCGCCCGAGCCGTTTCCCGCGCCGCTCCGACATGTGGGAACGCCGATTTCGCCGTTCCGACCCCTCGACCCGGGCGCCACGCCACCGCGCATGCCCTGGCACGACGTTTTCCCTCGCGCCGAGAGAGGAAAGCTCGCACTCGACCCCTCATCCACCGTGGCGCCGACCTCGGGTGGGGCTTAGGCTATAGGTCGAGCCGCACCCCGTGGGGCGCGCTCACCGATTCTCCCCCCCACAGGAACCAGAGACGCAGCTCACGCGCCTGGCAGCGAGCACCTCGCGGCCAGGAGAGGGCCGCCTCTCCCACGCCGAGACCACGCCGTCGTCATGGGCGCCACGGGCGCCACTTCCTCCAGCCGAGACGACCTCGGACGAGCGGAAGCGAGGGCGCCTCGCCGAGGACAGAACCGCCACCCAGGAGGTCGGCGCGAGCGCCGCATTGCGCCCGCAGAGCGAGCACGGAGCAGAGGCTCGAACTTCACGGCTGACAGAACGAACGCTCACCCCTCGGCGAGGGAGTGAACTCATTGAAGCAAGAGGCACGCACGTTGAATGTTCCCTGACGGGCGAGCAGCAAACGAGCAATGCGCTCCGCCCGGGTTGGCGAGGAAGAAAGGAGGTAGCGCAGCGAAGAGCCGAAGCGTCGGAGACACCCGTGCGCGCTTGCGCACGCAGCAGCGCCGACGCCCCAAGAGCACCGAACACCCTGGTTCGAACCGACCAGAGACACGAGCAGCGCAGACGAACGTCGCGGCGCGGCAGGTCGGCGACGCGAGGTTTCGAGAGGTGCTCCGAGAACGCGATCGATTCGATCACCATTCACCGACCCCATCGAATTCATGCCCGCACGCTGGAGGCAATGATGCTGTACAGGACGAGGTGGCTGAGCCGCCGAGCTGGTGATTCTCTTTCCGTCGCACTCACCCTCGCGGTGACGCTCTCCGCCACGCTGACCCCCTCTCTGGCCTTCGCCCAGCGCAGCGAAAGCCCACGCGCCGCGACCGACGCGCGCAGCCCCGGGAGCGCCAGGAACGTCACGCCAGGCGGAAGGCCAGCGGATGCGACCCGCGCGCAAGCGCCTCGGAACCCGAAGGCCACGACGAGCCCGCAGAAGGTGGACGGCGCGAAGGACACCGCCAGCGCGGCGGCTCTCTTCGATCGCGGCATGGCGGCCATGGCGGCCGGTCGCTTCGAGGCGGGGTGCAAGGCGCTCGCCGACAGCCAGCGGCTCGACCCGCAGCCCGAGACGCTCTTCACGCTGGCGGCGTGCGAGGCAGGCCGAGGTCGGGTCGCGACGGCGACTTCCCTCTATGACGAGTACCTGGCGCTCTACGAGGGCATGACGCGGGCGGAGAAGGCGGGCCAGCGTCAGCGCCCGCAGGTCGCGCAGGGCGAAAGGGACCGGCTGCGCGCCGAGATCCCGATGCTGACGGTATCGCTGCCGGCGCAGACGCCCGCGGGGACGGTGGTGACGTGGAACGGCGAGGTCCTGGGGCCCGACGCGCTGAACCAGGCGGTGCCGGTCGACCCGGGGGAGCACCTCTTCTCCACGCAGGCGCCCGGGGTGCCGAGCTGGGAGGGACGGGTCACCATCAAGCCGAAGCAGAAGAAGCACGTCACGTTGCGGGTGAATGCGCCGAAGGCGCCCACGAAGCCTGCGGTGCGGCGACAGGCGCTCGCCCCTGCGACCCCACCCACGGCGACGCTCGGGCTGATGGCGTACCTGTCGACGCTCCGGAGTGCCTTCACCACGCCATTGCATGCTGCATTCGGTGCGACGTGCACCAGGCCATTCGAGGATGGATTCACCGTGGTGACGAGGCCATGCCCGGCCTCCTCGGTGACGACCGCCGCGATGGCGCTCGCGGCGCGCCTGGTCCCCCTGGCGCCGGTGCCGCCCGTCATGACGGAGGACGCCGCTGCCAGGGCGATGGTCCACCTGGAAGGGCACGCGTCGGGGCACGCGAAGAGCGGGCTTCAGGTGGGCCATCGGGCCGTGGGGGGGGTGCGGGGGGCGCTCGCGCTGCACGCGAAGGGGTCGGTCGAGAAGCACTGTCGCGATACGGTGACGCGGCGCCACGACACCGCCTGCGACGCCTCCGGCATGGGGCCCACGGAGCGGGTGAAGGGCTCGGGCAGCAGCGCGGTGGGGCTCGCCGCCGGCGCCACGGGCCTGGTGAGCGCGGCGGTCACGCTGTCGAACGGCGCGAGCGTGGCGACGGCCGTGGAGGGCAGCGGGGCTTCCTGGACGAGCAGCTGCTTGCTCGCGGCAGGGCCGGATGGAGCCTGGGTGGGCGCCAAGGGCGCCTGGTGAAGGTCGAGGCCGAGAGCGGCCGATGAGCGGCGGGCGTCAGGGCCTCGGGTGAACCGAACGGACACCTGAGCCGCGCGCTCGCTGCTTGTCGATGAGCGATCCGAGCCGTCGTGGTAGGGTGGCCGTCCAGGCGGGGTTGCCACGTGCAAGCGTCGTGCGGCGTGGCCTTCGCCCTCTCCCCTGACGGTCACGACGACGCCGGAAGGGTAGATCTCGGTGGAACAGGAAGTAGCTTTCACGAAGCGTTCCCGGGATCGCCTCGCCGCCATGGTGTGCGGAGCGGCGCTGTGCAGCGCTGCGGTGGCGCTGCCCGTGGGCTGCACGATGCTGCTCGGGGTGGACGGTGAGTACACGCCGGTCCCCGGGGGTGAAGGCGGAATGGGTCTGGGCGGCAGCGTCGAAGGCGGCGGCGGTGGAGGGGACGGCGGGGGGGTCAGCCCTTGCGGGGACACGCGCTCCGACCCGCAGAACTGCGGCGCGTGTGGGCGGGTGTGCACGTGCGGCGCGTGTGTCGAGGGGGAGTGCGAACCCATGCGGGTGGTGGCCACACGGCCGTCGCGCATCGAGCGCCCGCGCCTCTACCTGGAGCACCTCTACTGGGTCGAGAGCGGGCCGGAGGGCGACTGCATCATGAGGGCGCCGGCCAGGGACGCCCAGACGACCACACCGCAGAAGCACGGGTGCTCCTCGGAGCCCATCGTCGACATCGATCTCTGGGGGGACATGCTCCACATCGCTGGCAACGCGTCCATCAAGCGAACGCCTGTGGATTCGCCGGCAAACCTCGACGCGCTCCAGGGGTTCACGGTCGAGGCGAGCATCCGGGAGATGGCCGTACGTCACGGGTTCGCCTACTGGGCCGCGTCGCAGCACAACTACCTGCGCCGCCGACGCACCGATGGCACGAACTACAGTCAGATCAACACCGGCGGCGTACCCGAGCACATCGACGCCATCGAGACAGACTCGACTGTCTGGGTCGCGTGGCGACGCATGGGGCTCGTTTACCTCGGCCAGTTCCACGACGGGCTCGACCCGGTCCCGGAGCAGGAATCCACGAGTGAGCTGCCGGGCCTCAAACTCGCCTTCATGCAGTTCGTCGAGTCACCCGACTTGCGCCTCTTCTGGACGACGCGTGGCCCCGACCGCGTCTGGGCCTACTCGCCCGGTGGAAATGAAGGTGTCGCCATCACCGGCCCCGGCGTCAAGAGCGGCCCGGGGTCGATCAACGCCGACCAGACCCATGTCTACTGGTCCCATCGTGGCGGCCAGCGGGAGATCTCACGCGCTCGGATGGACGTCCTCGACACGGCGGAGGTCGTCTACGCCGACAAGACCATGACCATGGAACCGGGCGAGATTCTCCTCGATCAAGGGGAGTGCGTTTACTGGGTCGACAGCAGCAAGCAGGAAATCCTGCGCTACGCGAAGACACCGCAGGTTCCCGCCGAGTAAAGCCTGCCCCGCGCATCGGCGAGCGCCACGAGCGCGGCGTGATGTGCGTGAACGAGCGACGAGAAGGCGCCATCGCGCAGGATCGGCTCAGGATCGGCTCAGGATCGGCTCAGGATCGTCGGGGATGCGCGCTTGACACCCTCGGCAGGGGCACGCGATCCTCCGCGCATGCTGGCCGTCCTTCCCGAAGGCCTCCTCTTCGCGCAGCGCTACCGGGTCGTCCGGTGCATCGCGAGCGGGGGCATGGGGGCGGTGTACGAGGTCGAGCACCTGGAGACGGCCAGGCGGCGGGCGCTCAAGATCATGCACCCGCACATCATCCACAACGAGGAGCTGCGCGCGCGGTTCCAGCGGGAAGCGCGGATCGCGGGGGCGATCGAGAGCGAGCACATCGTCGACGTGTTCGACGCGGGCATCGACGAGGAGACGCAGATCCCGTTCCTGGTGATGGAGTTCTTGCGCGGGGAAGATCTGGGGGTGCGGCTCAAGCGGTCGGGGCGGCTCCAGGTGGAGGAGGCGCTGACGTACCTCCAGCAGACGGCGTCGACGCTGGACCTCACGCACGCGGCGTCGATCGTGCACCGGGATCTCAAGCCGGCAAACCTGTTCCTGACGCTGCGGCAAGACGGGACGCCGCGGATCAAGATCATCGACTTCGGGGTGGCGAAGCTCCTGGCCGAGGGGGCGTCGAGCGCGGGGACGACGCAGACGGTGGGGACGCCGCTGTACATGGCGCCGGAGCAGCTCCTCGTGGGGCCGGATCTGAGCGGCGCGGCGGACATCTACGCGCTCGGGATGATCGCGTTCACGCTGCTCGTGGGGGTGGCGTACTGGGCACCCGAGGCGAAGCAGGCGAAGGAGCCGCTGGCGTTCGCGCTGGTGGCGCTGAAGGGGCCGCAGGAGTCGGCGGTGCGGCGGGCGGCGGCGCTGGGGGTGGCGCTGCCGGCGGCGTTCGATGGGTGGTTCGCGCGGGCGACGGCGGTGGATCCAGGGGCGCGGTTCGCGTCGGCCTCCGAGGCGGTCCATGCGCTGCACGAGGTGATGCTCGGCAGCGCGTCGCGCTGGGGGTCGACGGTGCCGGGCTTCGCGCTCGCGACGCCGATGCCGTCGTCGGGGCCATCGTCGGCGTCGGGCTCGGTGCCGTCCTTCCGGACGACGCCGAGCGGGGCGGTGCACGCGTCGACGGCGGCGCTGGAGCGGACGGCGAACCCGACGAGCGCGACGCTGGCGGTGCCCCCGTTCTCGCCGCGCAGGTCGGCGTCCTCGGTGATCGCGAAGGTGGTCGCGCTGGGAGTCGCAGTGGGGCTCGTGGTGTCGGGGTTGTGGTGGTTCACGCGGGGGAATCAGGGGGAGAGCGCGGCAGGTCTCGGGGAAGGGGCATCGGGGCGCGCGGGAGCGCAGGGCGCGGGTGAGGCGGAGAAGGCGCAGGCGGTCGAGGGGCAGGTGGTGACGCCCGGCGGCGCGACGGGGGCGTCGGCGACGGCGGCGACGGCGGCGACGGCGGCGAGCGCGAAGGGGGTGGGGTCGGCGGCAGGAGCGGCAAGCGTGGCGCCCGGGAGCGCGAGCGCGAGCGTGGCAGCGGCCAAGGCGACTGCGACGGCGACGGCGACGAGCACGAAGGGGGTGGGCGCGAAGGCGAGCGGATCCGGGGCGGCGAGCGCAGGAGCGAAGGCGGGGACGACGAAGAAGCCGTCGCACGCGGACACGTCGTCGCTGCTGGGACGCGATTGAGCTGGGGGATGGCGGCGAGGGGCGTGGGTCGAGCCGGTGAGCGGCGGAGCGGGCTTCGAGGGCGGGGCGTCGGCCGCGCCGTCGTGAGCGTCGGCCGCACCGTGATGAGCGTCGGCGTGGTGTTCACGGGGTGGGTCGGGCCCGCCGCGGCGGAGGACGTGGCGAGCGCGGAGGCGCTGTTCAACCGCGGGAAGGCGGACATGCTGGCGGGTCGCTACGAGGCGGGGTGCGCGGCGATCGCCGAGAGCCAGCGGATCGATCCGCGGCCAGGGACGCTGTTCACGCTGGCGGAGTGCGAGAGCCGGCGGGGTCGGAGCGCGACGGCGGCGGCGCACTTCAGTGACTACCTGGAGATCTACGAGAAGCTGCCGCGGGCGCAGAAGTTCAGGCAAGGGCGGCGGCCGCAGGTGGCGGAGAAGGAGCGCGATCGGCTGCGGGCCGAGGCGCCGGAGCTGACGCTGGCATTGCCGGCAACGGCGCCCAGGGAGACGGTGGTGAAGCGGGACGGTGAGGTGGTGGGGAGCGCCGCGCTCGAGGTGCCGCTGCCGGTGGACCCGGGGGAGCACCGGGTGTCGACGGAGGTGGCGGGCGCCGAGGCGTGGGAGGTGGCGTTCACGCTGGCACCGAAGGAGAAGAAGCACCTGCGGCTGGAGGTGAAGCTGCCGAAGCCGCCCGAGCCGCCGCCCGAGCCGCCGCCGGTGGTCGCGGAGGAGGAGGTGTCGACGGGGCGGCGGGCGCTGACGTTCACGGTCGGGGGGCTGGGGATCGCAGGGCTCGCAGTGGGCGGGGTGATGGGCGCGCTGGCGCTCGGCGCGAAGGGGACGATGGGGGACCACTGCGGTGGGGCCATCGGGCAGCGCGACGCGCGGGTGTGTGATGCGGCGGGGCTTGCCGCAGTGGACCGGGTGAAGATGACCGGGCTGGTGAGCACGATCGGGTTCGCGGTGGGAGCCGCCGGGGTGGGGACGGCGCTGGTGCTGCTGTTGACGGAGCCGCGCGGGGGCGAGGCGGACACGGGGCAAGCGAGGCGCTGGGTGAGCGCGGGGGTGCTGTCCGCAGGGCCCGCGGGGGCGATGCTGGGGGTGCAGGGGGCGTGGTGACGCCGTGAGGGGCGGGGTCAGGGGTCGCGGAGGGCGTCGATCAAGAGGCCGCGGGTGATGCGGTCCTGAAGGGTCGTGGGGCGCAGGAGGCCGATGCGCTCGAGGTCTGCGCGGAGCTGGGGTTCGTCGCGCTGAGGCAAGCGCAGGGCGGCGGGGAGGAGATGCCACTTCGGGGTGCTCTCGGCGCGGGCTTTCACGCGCTCCAGGGCGCGGGTGAGGCGAAGCTCCTGGTCGGTGAAGTCGGTGCCGAGGGGAAAGGTGGGCAGGTGCTCGGCGTGCGGGGCGAGGGCGCGCGCGAGGCGGTCGGGGGTGTTGTGGCGGTGGGGCTCGGGGATGGTGTAGTCGGGCTCGATCTTGCCGGCTCGCTGGGCTTCGGCGAGGAGCTGGGGCTGGAAGCGGCTGTCGGCGATGTGGAGCAGGGCCTTGGCGACCTCGCTGTCGGTGCGGCCGCGGAGGTCGGCGATGCCGTACTCGGTGACGACCAGGTCGCGCAGGTGGCGCGGGATGGTGCAGTGGGCGTAGGCGAAGACGAGGTTGCTCTGGGGGTCGCCCGCCTTGGGGGTCCGGGTGGCGCGGACGAGGAGGATGGAGCGGCCGGTGGGGAGCTGGTGAGCCTGGGCGACGAAGTTGTACTGGCCGCCGACGCCGGAGACGACGCGGCCGTCGTCGAGGCCATCGGAGACGACGGCGCCGGAGAGGGTGGCCATCATCGCGGTGTTGATGAAGCGGGCGTGGCGGCGCTGGGCGCGGTAGAGGGGCGGGTCGAGGTCGAGCTGGTTCACCTTGTCGACGCCGGTCATGCAGAGGGCGTCGCGTGCGTCGTCCGGCATGGTGGTGAGGGCTTCGTAGAAGGCGCGGGGGCCGAGGAAGAAGCCGCCGTGGAGGAGGACGCCGCGGCGTAGCGTGGTGCCGAGGCAGCGAGCGGCAATGGCAGCGCGGGCGCCGGGGTCGGCGAGGTTCGCGGGGATGCGGTCGCCGTCCGGGTGGACGAGGTGGCCGGCGTCGTAGCGGATGGCGTCGGTGAAGACGCCGTGGAACTGGAGGGGGGCGAAGTCCTCGGCGCGGAGCTGGGAGACGCCGCGCTCGAGGAGGGCGTCGAGGAGGTCGGGGGTGAGGGCGCGGGGGTCGCAGTGGCCTTCGTCGACGAGTTCTTGAAGGGCCCGGAAGTCGTAGACGCGGCGGGTGAGGATGCCGGCGTCGAGGAGGTGCACGAAGCCGTCGACGAACATCTCGGTGGCGCCGTAGAGGCCGCGCTCGAAGGGGCCGAGGCCGCCGATGCGCTCGATGAGGGGCGCGTGCGCGGTGAGGGCGCCGGTGGCGGCGAGGGCGTCGCGGTAGCGATCGGGGTGGCGGTGGCGGAGGAGGGCGGCGTGGACGACGGCGTCGCCGAGGCTGCCGATGCCGAGCTGCAAGGTGCCGCCGTCGCGGAGGAGGGCGGTGGCGTGGAGGCCGATGGCGTGGTCAGCGAGGGCGACCGGGGTCTTGGGGGTGGAGAAGAGGGGGGTGGTGTAGCGGGGGTGGTCGACGACGAGGTCGAACATGTCGACGGGAGCCTCGGCGTCACGGCCGAAGTAGGGGAGGTGCTGGTTGACGACGGCGACGACGGCGGCCTTGCGCTCGCCAGCGGCTTCGGCGGCGCGGAGGCGCTGCACGAGGTCGGGGCCGAGGTCGGGGTTGCAGCTCAGGCTGTAGCGGGGGCCGTCGGGGGTGTCGCGGCGCGCGACCATCTGGGCGACGACGTTGCAGCCCTGGTCGAAGACGTCGCGCGCGGCGAAGGTGTAGTTGGTGCTGATGTAGTCGCGCTGGGCGCGGGCGTCGCGCAGGCGGCTGCCAGGCCGGAAGAAGAATTCGACGACGCGGACGTTGGGGGGGAGGCGCCCTTCGGTCTGGGCGGCGGCGTAGTCGAGGCGAGGGACACCGTCGTAGACGCGGTCGAGGAAGGGCTGGAGGAGCGCGGCTTCGAGGCCCTGGGCAGGGGTCGGTGGCTCCAGGGTGAGGGCGGTGAGGAGGGTGAGCTGGAGGGTGCTGTCGCGGCAGGCCCGCGCGTACAGGGCGTTGACCAGCTCGACGGGCTTGCCCAGACCGAGGGGGAGGGCGATGCGCACGTCACGGCCGACGCGATCGAGGATGGCGTCGACACAGGCGTCGACGTCCTGGAGGGTCTCGGGGGTGCGGGTCTGCGTCACGGGGGCCATCCATCAGCGAAGCGGGTCCATTCGCGCAGCGGGTCCATCCGCGAGGCCGATCACCGGCGGAGATGATCGACGTGCCCGGGATCGTCGATGCGAGCCGGGTCACCGAGTTGGCGTAGCAGACGCTGTCTTGGATGCCACAGCGCACAAGTGGATGCGGGTGCGTCGTCGGCAGAGGGGGCGCGCCCACACGCGTGGGAGCGCGCCGTTGGACTTCACCCAGGTGCTCGGCTCTAATGCAACCCAGGCGCGCGCGCCGCGCGGCACGTCGATGCGATGTGCAGGGGTGGGCTCTGGATGCCGGGTGTCCACCTGCGCCGGGATTGCCATTGCGAGGAGCCATCATGATCTCGAAGAGCCTTTCCGCCGTCGCGCTCGCCGTCTGCCTCGTGGCCTGCAACTCGGGCGAAAAGAGCCCCGACGCCGCATCGGGCGCAGCCACCAGCGCAGGCGCGGTGAAGCCGGCCGCAGAAGGAAAGAAGGCCGAGGAGGGCAAGGCCGCAGAGGGCAAAGCCGCAGAGGGCAAGGGGGAGACGATCCTGGGGGGCGGGAAGGCGACGAAGCTTCCGAAGCTCAACCTGCAGATCGATCTGCCGGAGGACTCCGCGGTGACGGACGCGATCATCGGCGAGGGGCACACGGTGATGGGGGCGAGCGCGCCGCTCAACGTGGCGCCGGCCGGGGAGAACAAGCCGAAGACGCTGGAGGCGGCACAGAAGGAGTTCGAGGACTTCAAGCCGCAGAACATCAAGACGGAGACGTTGCCCGACGGGTGGGTGCTGACGTTCGAGAACGAGGGCTCGATGGGCAAGAACTACTGGGCGATGGTGCGCCGGGAGCTCGGCGGGAAGAGCTACATCTGCGATACGTCGGTGGGGCACGAGAAGCAGCGCGACGCGGTCGTCGCAGCGTGCAAATCGCTGCGCCCGTGACGCGGGTGGGCTCAACGGGGCGCTTGCGGTAGACGGGCGGAGACCTCGGGCGGCATGCAGGTGAAGTCGTGGACCGCGAACGCCGCACCGGCCGCCAGCAAGGTCGCTGCCGGATTGTTCGTCGTCACCGCGCCGACCAGCATGCCCGCTCGAACAGCCGCCATCACGCCACTCACGGCATCCTCGAACGCCAGGCATTCGAAGGGAGCGATCCCGAGCTGACGAGCCGCGTCGAGAAACACGTCCGGGGCCGGCTTGCCCGGCAGGTGCTCCGCCGCGACGACGACGTCGATGTCGTCGCGAAGCTGCAACCCGTCGATGACCATCGCACGGTTCTCCGGAGGCGCGGAACTCGCGATGGCGACACGGACCGAGCCCGCTCGCAACGCCGCGAGGAACTCCCGTGCGCCGTCCATCAGGGCAAGGTGAGGTCGGTACAGCCGGCGGTAGGTTTCTTCTTTCTGCTCGATGAGCCGAGCAGCTCGCTCCGGCGTGACATCCGAGCCCACCAGCTTCGGCAGAATGTCTTCGTTTTTCAACCCATTGAACGACTGCAGGTCCTCGTCGCTGAGGAGCACGCCCAGCTCGCTCGCGAGCGACCTCCAGGCCGCGAAATGAAATGGGATGTCGTCGACCAGCGTGCCGTTCATGTCGAACACCACACCGCGCAGAGGAGCGAAAGCTGGATCCATCGTGTTCCTTTGTCGAAGATAGCGAACTTCTCGTCTGCACGCTCCTCGCGAAGGCGACCGTGACGCTTCCAGGAACGTTCGAAACGCAGGGGAGATCAGCCAGGAAAGTGCGCCACGAACGCGGCCTGGAGGACGATGGCGGGCTCGGTGGAGGTGGCGAGCTGCGCGGGTCGGTAGCCGCTCTGGAGGCGCTCGACGGTGACCTGTCGGCCCTCGACGCGGAAGCGGATCCGCCAGTCCTTGACGGCGAGGCGGAAGGCGTCGCCGTCACGCTTGATGCGGCGGTAAGGATGCGGTTGGGGACCGAGAGAGAGGGCGCGGTCGACGGGGGTGACGAGGCCGACGCCATGCTCTCGCTGGAGCCATGCGGCTTGTTCGGCAGCGAGGGGGGCCCAGGTGACGTGGAAGCCCGGCTCGGGGTCGAGGGAGGCCGGATGAAGGAGCGAGGGAGGCGCCGCGCTGCTCGACGTGAGGTCGGTGGCGTTCCGCGGGTCGTCAGCGAGCGCAGCGGTGGGCGCGAGCGGGGCGAGGGGCGCGAGCCAGCCCGTGCGCGAGGAGGGGAAGGCGTCGGCCCAGGGGACATAGGGCTTGATGTCGAGCACGGGGGTGCCGTCGACGAGGTCGAGGTCGAGTACGTGCAGGACGAGGCCGTCGACGGCCTGGAGGCGCAGGACGCTGAGGCCGATGGGGTTGGGGCGGTGCGGGGAGCGCGTGGCGAAGACGCCGCGGCGCTGGCCGGCGCTGCGAGGGGGGAGCACCTTGGGCCGGAAGACGCCCGGGGGATTGAGGTGGAAAAGGAAGACGACCCAGATGCGCTCCCAGCCTTCGAGGTCGCAGAGGGCGTGCTCGTAGTGGTTGCCGGGGAACAGCTCGATGGTGCCCGGGGTGCCTTGCGCGGCGTAGGGCTGGCGCGGGGCGCTGACCCGGTCGGGGTGCGGGGTGCGGGCGATGCCGATGGGGGTGAGCTGAACGGGAGGAAGCTGGATGGGGGGAGGCATGACGGTGCGGGCGTCGCGCGGCGTCGGAGCGAGGTGCGTAGGCGGTGTGAGGCGGCGTGGGAAACGCTCAGCGTGCCACGCCTCCGGCGGCGCGACACGGGCGGCGCGAGGACTCCGAGGAGGTCGCGCCGAGGGTCAGGGGCGGAGGTTCAGGAGCGGGCTTTCTGGCCGAAGAGGATCTTCTTGGCTTCCTCGTCCATGTTCGGTTGCTGGCGCAGCTCGGCGCCCACGGCGAGGCCACGCTCGACGGAGGGACGCGCCTTGAGGGCCTCGAACCAGCGCTTGAGGTGCGGGAAGTCTTCGAGCTTCTGGCCCTGGTTCTCGAAGGGGACGACCCAGGGGAAGGCGGCGAAGTCGGCGATGGAGAGGTCGCCCGCGAGGTAGTCGCGGTCGGCGAGGCGCTTGTTCATGACGCCGTAGAGGCGGTTGACCTCGTTGGTGTAGCGGTCGACGCCGTACTGGATCTTCTCGGGTGCGTAGTGGCGGAAGTGGTGCGCCTGGCCTGCCATGGGGCCGAGGCCCCCCATCTGCCACATGACCCACTGGAGCACCTCGAAGCGACCGCGCACGTCCTTGGGCAGGAGCTTTTCGGTCTTCTCGGCGAGGTAGACGAGGATGGCACCGGACTCGAACACCGAGACGGGCTCGCCGCCGCCGAGGGGCTCGTGATCGACGATGGCGGGCATGCGGTTGTTGGGGCTGATGGCCAGAAACTCCGGCTTGAACTGCTCTCCGCGGCCGATGTTCACGGGGACGAGCTTGTAGGGGAGCCCCGTCTCCTCGAGCATGATGGAAATCTTCCAACCGTTCGGCGTGGGCCAGTAGTAGAGGTCGATCATGGTTCGCTCCGCTCTGCGGCGCCTGCGCGGCGGATCTGACGCGCTGGCGACGTGGTGGTGTTCCGTGGCACGCCGCCCGCGCCGAGGCAACGAGGACGCGCTCGGGTCAGGTCGGGTCGCCATGGCCACGGCGCTCTCGCTGGCTCTTTCGCCCGCCACGGCGCTGGCCTGGGCGGAGGGGGAACGAGGGCCGCTGGAGGTGACCTCGGAGGACCGGGGTGTGCCCGCTCGCGCCGATGAAGCGAGCGCGCCAGAGGAGACGGTGCGGACCTTCACGACTGGTCGGGTCACCGAGCCCCGGGTGCAGGCGACGTTTCCCTGGCTGCTGACGCAGCTCATTCCCAGCCCCGAGTGGGTGATCTCGGACGAGGGGGTGCGGTTCGGGGGGCGATGGCAGGCGACGCCGCTGCTCTACTCGTTCGGGATCGATCCGCGCCTGTCGCCGTGGCGATCGATGGTGGCCGAGCCGATCGTGCGGCACGCGGGCTCGGTGGAGCTGTTCGTGTCGCCGACTTACCTCGCCGGCGGTGGCTCGCTGGGGAACCGCTGGCTGTTCCGCTCGGGCGTTCGGGCGTACTTTCCGCTGCTGGATCGGGGCGAATACCTGTCGTGCTCCGTGGGCGGGGCGCTGGTGTACCACCGCGACGAGGTGGGGGTGGCGTACGAGGCGGGCATCTACACGCTGTTCGGCGTGCTCGGGCTGCAAGCGGCCTACACACCGACGCGCGATCTGCGGATGGGATCGTTGACCCTCAACATCCGGTACTTCTGAAACCCATGCGACGCGCGCACTCCCTGCTCCTTTCGCTCGCCTTGTTCGGGGCGTCGTCGTGCTCGGTCCAGGGGATCCTGTTCCGGAACTTCGCGCCGCTCTTCACCGCCCCGCGGAAGGTGGAGAACAAGGTGCGCGAGCCTTTCCGGAAAGAGGTCCGGCTGTCGGTGCTCTGGGTGGGGCACGCGACGGCGCTGGTGCAGATCGGAGACAAGGTGATCCTCACCGATCCGGTGTTCACCGACACGGTGGGGATGGTGTCGCGGCGCTTCGTGGAGCCCGGGCTGGATCCGGCGAACCTGCCGCCGGTGGACGCGGTGCTGATCTCGCACATGCACTTCGATCACCTGTCGCTCGGGTCGCTGGAGATGATCGAGGACAAGGTGCGTGCGACGATCGTGCCGACCGGAGGGCTGGTGTACGTGCCGCCTTACCGCTTCCCGACGGTGGAGGTGGGGCCGTGGGAGACGTGGGAGCACGATGGGCTGCGGGTGACGCCGACGCCGGTGAAGCACAGCGGCTTCCGGTACGGCGTCGACCAGAGCTGGATGACGGAGTCGTTCACGGGGTACGTGGTCGAGTACGATGGGCTCAAGGTCTACTTCAGCGGGGATACGGGCTACGACCCGGCGATGTTCAAGGACACCGGGAAACGGTTCCCGGGGATCGATCTGGCGCTGATCGCGATCGCGCCGATTGCGCCGCGCGAGTTCATGGCGTCCAAGCACGTCGATCCGGTGGAAGCGGTGCAGATCTACTTCGATCTGGGGGCACGGTGGATGGTGCCGGTCCATTACGACACGTTCGTGAATTCGCTCGACGAAGTCGGCGATGATCTGCGCGAGCTGCGGAAGGTGATGGCGACGCAGAAGCTCGGCGAGGAGCAGGTGCAGATCGTGGCGCACGGGGAGCAGCGGGTGTTCCTCCGACGCTGACCGGAGCGACGCAGAAGCTCAGCCTGCTTCCGAGGGAAATCGAGGCGCGGAGGGCGGGGTGATCGAGGCCGCGAGCGCAGCGATGTGCGCAGGTCCGGTGCCACAACAGCCGCCGAGCAGCGTGGCTCCGACAGCGCGCCAGGTGCTGGCCAGCTCGGCATAGACGCGAGCGGCGCGAGCGCAGGCCACAGGCTCACGCGCCGTGTCCCAGCCGAGGGCTTCTTCGGGTGCGCCCGCGTTGGCGTAGGCGCCGAAGGGGACGCCCGCGGTGGCGAGCTGTTCCACGTAAGGGAGCGTGCGGGTGGCCGGGATGCAGTTGACGAGGACAGCGCTCGCACCGCGCGCGACGGCCGCGCGGGCGGCGTGGCCCACCTCGATCGGGGTGAGCAAGTCGGCGCGATGGCCTGCCGTGAACGAAGCCCACACCAGAAGGCCGGTGGCCACGGCCTCCTCGACGGCGACGAGGGCCTCACCGACGTGCGGGAAGGTCTCGCAGAGCAGCAAATCGACGCCGGAACGGGCGAGCGCGCGGGCGATGGCCCGGTGCTCCGGACGCGAATCGAGTGGACTGAGGTCGGGGCGATAACAGTCTTCGAGCGGCGCGATGCTTCCGGCGACGAGGTGATGGCGAGGAATCGCGCCGCGTGTGAGCGCCACCGCACGTGCCGTGAGCGCTTCCCAGCCAGGGCCAGCTTGCCGAGCGTGGGTGCGAAACGTGGCCGCGGTATGCACCGTCGCCCCCGCCAGGGCGTAGTCCCGATGAATCGCTTCGATCACCCGAGGCGCGGTGTTGATGGCTTCCCCACTCCATTGTGGAGGCGGTGTAGGTACACCTCGGACGGCCAGCTCGGTCCCCAAAGGCCCATCGAGAAGAATCGTCTGGGCCGCCGCCATCTTTTGCGCAGCGAAAACAGGCACTGCCGCATCCTACCCTGCGGCTCTCCGGTACACGCTGCGTCAGGAGCGTACCGGTGCCGTTCAACCTACCTCGGAGCATGAAGGAGTATCGAAATTCGGCGGATCGAGGAATGGACTTGTCATGTCCACCCCACCTCGGCCACCATCCGTCTTGGAACTCTTAACCCTTCGTCGCGCAGCAAGGTCGAAGGCGTCGCAGATGACGATGACGAACTCAGACCTGGGGAGCAGGGGCCCCCGCACGATGTCAAAAGGGGTCGGCGATTCGGTCCGGTAGATAGGAAGGGCGTCCCATGTTTCGACAGTCCATGAGCATTGCGAAATCTCTCGTTCTCGGCACCACTCTGGCGTTCTCCCTGATCGGCTGCACCGCTGATACGGGGTCCGATGAGGGTCCGATCGTTCCCGATGGCGTTCAGAACCAGCGCGTGACGGCAGCAGACGTCGAGAAGCTGGGCGGAGAGAGCTTGAAGCTCGCGCTGCGGGACGACGTCGTTTACTACTTCGACTACCGCAAGCCGATCGACTTCGCGAAGATCGAGATGTCGGCCGGTAGCACGACGTTCACGATGGAGGCTCACATCCAGAACCTCCAGCAGTTCGACTACGAGTCGAACGTGCCCGTCGACCTGACCGATTCGCCGGACAACCAGTTCCGGATCTCCTCGGACCCCGCGAACTTCGGCGTGCTGAACGCCGAGGAGCTCGAGGTGCTCAAGGAGACGGGGTATTTCTACAAGGAAATCTCCAAGAACGAGGCGAAGGCGCAGACCACGGGCGAGAACTGCATCTACGCCACGTGTGAGCACTGCGGGCCGCCCCCCGGCGCGACGAGCTGCAACTGGTCGCCCCAGTCGCCCTGCGTCTGCACGTACGAGCTGCACGAGTGGTGCGACTGATCCTCAGCGCAACTCTCGGCCTCTGACGGAGCGCCGCTGCCCACCGCAGCGGCGTTCGCCGTTTGTGGGCTGGGCTGAGCTGGACTGGTCAGGGAAGGGGGCGCTGGCGCCGTCGCACGATGAGTGCGAGCCGGCTGGCGACGCCTCGCACGCGCCAGGAACGGGGACCACGTGATGGGTCCCCGTCCGGATCGAGGGTTCCGTGTGCAGCGTCGAGATGCAGTTTCGGGCTGAGGCTCAGCCGCGGATGAAGACCCAGATGGAGTCTTTGTCCTCGCTCTCGGCGCGCTTGTAGAAGAGCGAGACGTCGACGTTGCGGGTGACGTGGCGCAGGCAGAAGACGAAGCCGAAGGTGGCTTCGAGTTCGCGGCGCTTCACCCCGTCGCGGAAGCGGCCGTGAAACGCTTTGACCTTGGTGCAGGGGGCGACCTCGGTGAAGAAGTTCCTGCCGACGACATCCTGCCGCTTCCGCCGCGCTTCTTTCTCCTCGTAGAGGTTGTACGAGAGGATCGTGCCCTCGCGGTCGAGGCGAATGATGCCGAACGGCTGCGCGTCGAGGCCATTCTCGTCCAGATCCGTCACCCGGATGTCGAACTCGAACGACCGCGGTCGCAGGACGTCGGCTCGATCATCTGGCCAGCTCGCGTCGAGAGCCATTCGCATGGTGGATTCCCTCTGATTGCCCCGACGATCCGGAACGGAGCTGATGATACGGGCCGCTCGAAGGGCGCCCCATCCGGCCCCCCCTGAACCTCCCGTCCGGGTCTGCACACTTCGAGGGCGATAAGTTTGCAATGCGGACAGCCCCCCTACGAAGCTCGTGTAGAGTGGCGCACGCCCATCATGCGAACGCTGACGATTCTCACGGTAGCTCTGTGTTCTGGTCTCGGCGCCGCGGGATGTGCGCCGTCGTTGCCGCGCGCGACACAGCAGAGCGCGCTCGAACTCCCTTCTGCGGCGGAAGGAGGCACTGCATTGAATGCTTCGTTCCGCGCGACCGAGGCGACGTGTCGCGCCGAAGAGGTGCGGCTTCACGAGGTCGCGAAGAGCCGCGCGACGAAGCGGCAGGTGGCGGAGGTCGCGCTGGCGCTCACGGCCGGTGCCCTCGCCACGGGGACGGCGATCTATGCAGGGCTCGATCCTTCCCCGAAGGGGACGGTGCTGGTGCCGCTGTCGGTGGGCGCGGCGGGCGCAGCGGTACCGCTCGGCGTGCTGCTGGCGACCGATCATGGGTCGTCGGCGATTCACGAGCGGGAGCAGCGCATCCGTGATCGGCGGCTCGCGGTGCGGGATGCGTACCAGCAGCTGGCCGAGGCGCGGCGTGATCGGGAGCGCGCGGTGACGGCGGTCGACGAGCTGACGCAGCGAAGCGCCGAGAACAAGAGCGAGGATCCGAAGGCGCAGGCGATGGTGACGGCGCTGGTCGGGGAACGCCGCGCCGAGGCGGCCTATCAGCAGCAGCGGGAGCGGGACGCGGAGAGCGCGCTCGGAGACGCGCTCGTGCTGCTCGGTGAGGTGTGCGGGCGCGCGGCGACGACGCCGTGAGCCTGCGTGAGCTCACGGTGTGAGGCGGCGACGCTGGCTCACAGGGTGAGCACGCCGCCGTTGCCGTGAGCGTCGCGGATCTCGATGGAGACGGCGGCCGCGAGCTCCGCGGGGGGCAGGGAGAGGGTGGCGGCACCGGCCGCGTCGGGGGTGAGGGCGAAGGACTGCGGCGGCGCGCCGTTGGAGACGACGGTGGCGGTCCAGGGGCCGGGGAGCGGAACGTCGACGTCGCTCGGGCCCACGCGCAGGGCGCGGATGCCGGGTGCGCCGCCGACGAGGGCGACCACGTCGATGCCGGTCGCCGCGCGGGAGGCCGAGGAGGACGCCGCGAGCGCTGCCGCGACGACCTCGAAGGGGTCCGAGGTGACCTCGTAAGGCGCGGCGCCGCTGCTCGCCTGGGCCGTCCCGCGGACGACGAAGCGGTAGCGGCCGAGGGGGAGCGAGAAGGGTCGATCCAGCGCGGCGAACGTGAAGGGGTCGGAGGGGACGGGCTGCCAGACGACGCCGTAGAGGTGGCGCGTGGGCGCGGCGGCGTTGAGCGGGTCGGGGGTGTAGGTCAGCACGAAGGCGCCGTCGGCTGCGCTGACGGGCCGCCCCTGGGCGTTCGTGAGGGACTCGAACAGGCCGGGAGAGATCTCGCGCTCGATCAGGATCTCGGGGGCGTCGATCGCAGGGTCACCGCCCGCCCACGCGAAGCGCGCAGCTCCGACCGCGCGCGGCACGGTGGTCGCGAACGGCACGGAGGTCTCGGCGGTGTCCGGCCAGAACAGGGGGGCGGTGCCGGTGAAAGGCTGGCCATGGTCGGAGGTGACGCCCGGCTCGATGGGGGTGGTGATGGGGTACGTCCAGTCGAGCCAGCGAGAGCTGCCGGCCTCGGGATCTTCGCGCTCGGGTGTCCACGCGATGCTGGCGGCTTCGAGGAGGCCGTCGATGACGATCTCGCCTTCGAGGGGGCCCCAGATGTTGATGCTCGGCTCGTAGCCGCCGGAGAGCCAGTCCTCGGCCGTGAGGAGGTAGCCGAGGTGATCGTCGGCGTACCCCACGAGCAAGGTGCGCTCGGGGCCCGCGGGAGATCGGCTGCGGAGGTAGTGGGCAAAGGGCGCGGTGGGCTCCCCGGGGATGCCGAGGATGAGCCAGTCCCCCGAGGGGGTGCCGGAAAGGCGGATGGCGCTACCCGTGGCGCGGATGCTGTCGCAGAGGGGCAAGGGGACGTCGGTGGGGACGCCTTCGAAGAGGCCGAAGACGAGGTCTTTGCCCTGGGTCAGCTCCAGGCACGAGGAGTAGGGGGGCACGCTCCGCGCGCCAGGGATCGGCGCGAAGGAGCCCGCTTCGCCGTCGCCACACAGGCCCGCGCCGACGGCGGTGTTGAACTCGTCGATCGGGCTGGCAGCACGGCCGCGCTCGTCGAAGATCACACGGTCTGCGATGAAGTCCGGATCGGTGCTGACGGGCGCGTAGGCGAGCGTGGTGCCGTCGGGACGATGGACCTCGGCCTCGCGGCCCACGTAGAAGGTGCGGGTGACGACCTCGAGGCCAGCCTCGGCGCCGGTCTGCACGCCCTGCACGAGGGGGGCGAGCAGGGTGGCGGCGCGGGCGCCGAGCGCCTCGATGCGGGGCATGTCGAGGCAGCGGTAGGCGTCGGGGCACGCGGCGCGGCCTTGCTCGCCGGCAGGGGAGACGTCGCCCGCGGCGCCCTGGAGGTGGAGCACGGGGTAGCCCAGCTCGGCGGAGAGAGCCCGGGTGATGCCACCGACGACGTCGGTGGAGGCGATGAGGTTCCTGTCGCCACCGATGGTGCCGTGAAGGGGGACGTTGACGAGCGCGGCGAGCGGGGAGCCGTCCTCGCGGTCGACGCGGAGGGCCCAGGCCGTGGCGTCCTTGCCCCCGTGCGCCGCCTCGCCGTGCGGGTCGAGGATGGCGTCGTTCTCGTCGCGCCGGTCGCGGTTCACGCTGTTGGTCGGGTCGAAGTCGGTGTCGACGGCGACGCCGACGCGCGCAGGCTCGAGGCTCGCCACGGCCTGCTGGACGGCCTTGGCCAGGGCGCCGATGACGCGATCGGCGAGGGCGCGGTGGGGCGCGTCGACGCCCGGCATGAGGATGAGGCTCGGCTGCCAGCCCGCCCAGGCGCCGTGGCTGTGCGAGGCGGTGAGCAGGATGCGTCCGCGCAAGGAGCCGTCCGGCGCGGCGACGGACTCCAGCTCGAAGAGGGTGTTCTCGTTGAGGAGCGGCGCGTCCACGCGGAGGATCACCGCCAGCTCCTCGCCTGCCTCGATCGCCAGCGCTTCGGCCAGGAGGGCATCGTGGACGCCCACGGAGGGGACCATGCCCGTGACGAAGCGGCCGGCGCGGTCGTCCGCCGGTTTGCCGCCGAGCGTGGGGACGCGCGAGGCGTAGCCGCCGAGCGGTGCGCCGATGGGCACCGGCAGGGTGGCGACGCCGAGGCCAGCGCGGACCCGCGCCGGACCCGACGCGGGGCGCGGATCGCGGGCGGGCGGCTCCTCGAAGGTGCAATGCGCCGGGTCACGCCCGGGCGGCGGGCCGGGCGGCGGCTTGTCCACGGGCGTGTCCGAAGAGGAGCAAGCGCCCGCGCTCAGAGCGAAGGCGGTCCAGGCGATCCAGCGGCGGCGAGCCGGATTCAGGGGCAGCATGGCGGCCCACGGTACGCGATCTACGCCGGGAGGGCATCTGCCGCGCGCCCCTCCTCACCGCATCAGCCGAGCGGCTTGCCTCCGGTCACACCGAGCACCTCGCCGTTGATGTAGCTCGACTCGTTGGAGGCGAGGAACACGAACGCAGGCGCCAGCTCTCCGGGCTGCGCCGGACGCCCCATGGGCGAGTCCTTGCCGAACTCGGCATTCTTCTCGGCATCGAACGACTGGATCACCAGCGGCGTCCAGACGGGCCCCGGGGCCACGGTGTTGACCCGGATGCCCCGCTCGATCAGCGACTGCGCCAGCCCCTTGCTGAAGGTGACGATGGCGCCCTTCGTGGTCGCGTAGTCGAGGATCTCGGCGCTCGGCTGGTAGGCCTGGATCGAGGAAACGTTGATGACCGTGCTCCCCTCCTTCATGTGCGGGAGCGCATGCCGGACGAGGTGGAACATCGCCATGATGTTGACGCGGAAGGTGCGCTCCACCCGCTCGGCGTCGATCTCCTCGAACCGGTCCACCGATTTGCCCTGCTCGGCAGCATTGTTCACGAGGATGTCGATCCGACCGAACGCCTCGACGGTCTTCTCGATCAGCCGCTTGCAATGGCCCTCGTCCGCGAGGTCACCAGGGATCAGCACGGCCTTGCGCCCTGCCTGCTCGACCGAGCGCTTCGCGTCCTCGGCGTCGCCGTGCTCACTCAGGTACGAGATGACGACATCGGCCCCCTCACGGGCGAACGCCAGCGCGACCGCTCGACCGATGCCGCTGTCACCGCCCGTGATCAGCGCCACACGGTCTTTGAGGCGGCCGAGCCCCTTGTAGTCGTCTTCTCCGTGGTCCGGCCGCGGGCGCATCTTGGTCTCCACGCCGGGCCGGTCCTGCTCCTGGGGTGGGAAAGGCGGTTTCTTCTCCAGATCCTTGGGATCCGTCTTCGACGCCTCCTGCTTCATCGAGCCTCCTCGTCCGCGATCTCCGCGGCCGTGCGAACCATGGAAGATGACGGAGGCGGACGCCTTCGGGACATTCCGGCTCGGCCGGTGCGATGGTTCCGGAGGCACCACGTCCAGGTCGATGCCGACGGCCCCTCGGAACGTGGAGCGAGCGCCGCTGCGCTGTGGAGGCCTCTATGCCGGGTCGAAGTAAACGCCTCGGAGCCAGCGAGGACCCGAGAACGCCGTCCTCGCGTGCAGCATCCGGTAGTTGTCGTAGATCACGAACTCGCCAGGTTGCAGCTCGAAGCGGTACTGGTTCCGCCGATCGCGCACGATGCGCGCGAAGCGGGTGTACGCACGGTACCAGGCCTCCATCTCGGCGAAGGGGCGGTCGAAGGGCGCCAGCGTGAAGTACGAGTAGCGAGACTGGAAGCCCTCTGGCCCCTCCATCGTCAGCAGCGGGGCATCGACCACGCGCTCGAATGCCTTCTGCTTGCGGTGGAACCGGACCGGCACGGTGGTGAGCAGCTCGAAGGCGGGCGCATCGATCGCCTGGAGCAGCCGCGCCGCGGCGAGGGCGTCGACCAGGTAGCTCTCTCCGCCGAGCGTGGCAGGGCGGACGCACTGGAGGAGCTGGTAGCGCGGCGGCCTGTCCAGAAAAGGTTGATCGGTGTGCAGGTCGATGCCCGCATCGGTGTAGCCGAGCTGGTCGGTGTTCTGGTTCGTGGTGTTGTCGGTGCGCAGGTCCTCGATCCGACCGAAATGGGTGGAGATCAGCGCCAGGCCACCGGCGGTGAACGCGTCGACGAGCGCGTCGGTGTCGTCCTCGGGTGCGCGCCCGGGTGCGCTCGCGAAGCCGCGGACCACGGCCAGCCCTTCGCGCCGGAGCAGGCCGAGGCACGCCTCGACGACGGCCGCCGCATCGGGCAGCCGACGCGCATCGAGCGCCACGCGGGCCACATCGGAGGGCGGCGGTGGCACCTGGGGGCGGTCCGGCGCATACGCGTGGGCGCGCAGCCAGCTCAGATCGTAATGACTCTGCCGACCCGACGGCTCGTCCCAGACGACGTGCAGACGGCCCGCCCCCTCGTCCAGCGTCACGCTCCTGGGCCGGATGTCGAGGGGCACCTCGGAGGCGTCGAGGGTGCGCTCGCCGGTGACCGGATGCCGCTCGCCGTCGCACTGGTGGCGCAGCCAGAACCAGTGAAAATCGGCGTGGGCAGGGGTGCCAGCACCGAAGTGGACGTGCAGCCAGTCGTCGCGGAGCAGGATGTGCGGTCTCGAGCGCGTCTCGGTCGGGCTGGTGTCGATGGCCGCTTCTACAGACACCCATCCTTGATAACGGACGATTGCGTACTCCGTCAACGGACGGCCACGCGCCGCTCCCGGCCGCTCCGGAGAATCGCCAGGGTGGATGCCTGGATGCGGCGATCCACAGCGTCACCATGACGAGGCGGACGAAGGCGGGGCGGACAAGTGCAATGCGCCCGTGTCGACGCACGGCGCTGCGGCTGGAAAAGGCGGTGGAGGTCTGGAGAGGAAGGCCCGCAGGCGGCGGGCCAGAGGTCGACTCAGCGAGGGACCGTCAGACGCGGGGCCTGAAGGACATCGGGCGGCTGCTCGGACGCGGCGTCCCCTGAGCCTGCCCCACGGCGGAGGCGTCGTCGCGGCCGGATGCCCCCGGAGGAGCCGACGAGGGCTGCACGCGCGGCCCTCCACCCTGCTGCGGCCGGTGCGCGCTCTGCGGATGCGGAGGCCTCGGCCCACCCTGGGGTCGCTGGCCGCCCTGCTGCGGTCGCGCCCCGGCGCCTTGCTGCCTCGGGCCACCTTGCTGGGGACGCGCGCCACCTTGCGCCCACGGGGGGCCCTGCTGCGGTCGCCGCCCGGGCTGCTGCGGTCGCGGCCCTTGCCCACGGTCCGGGGAGAAGGCCCGCCCTTGCCCCGGAAGCGGGAGCGTCGAGCGGTGCGGGTGGTCTTCCACCACGGGGACGCGCATCCGGATCAGCCGCTCGATGTCGGCGAGGAACGCGCGCTCTTCCTGGTCGCAGAACGACAGCGCGATTCCCGACGCCCCCGCGCGCGCCGTGCGGCCGATGCGGTGGACGTAGCTCTCCGGGATGTTCGGGAGATCGTAGTTGATGACGTGCGAGATGTCGTCGATGTCGATCCCGCGGGCCGCGATGTCGGTCGCCACGAGCACGCGGGTCGCGCCCCGCTTGAAATCCGCGAGCGCCCGCTCCCGCGCGTTCTGGGACTTGTTCCCGTGGATGGCCGCAGCGCCGATGCTGGCGCGGTTCAGCTGATCGGCCACGCGGTTCGCGCCGTGCTTCGTCCGCGTGAAGACGATCGCGCGGCGGATGGCGAGATCCTGCAGCACGTGCTCGAGCAGCGCGCGCTTGTCGGTGCGCTCCACGAAGTAGACGCTCTGCGCGATCTTCTCCGCGGTCGTGGCGACCGGCGCGACGGCGATCCGCTCCGGCTTCACCAGGATCCGCTCGGCGAGCTCCTGGACGTCGGGCGGCATCGTCGCCGAGAAGAACAGCGTCTGGCGCTGCTGCGGGAGCAGCGCGATGACCCGCCGGACATCGTGGATGAACCCCATGTCGAGCATCCGGTCCGCCTCGTCGAGCACCAGGATCTCGAGACGCCCGAGCTGCATCACGCCATCCGCGGCCAGATCGAGGAGCCGCCCGGGCGTCGCCACGAGCACCTCCACACCACGACGCAGCGCCCCGATCTGCGCCGACTTGCCCACGCCGCCGAAGATCACCGTGTTCCGGAGCCCGAGGTGACGACCGTAGGCCGTGAAGCTGTCACCGATCTGTGCCGCCAGCTCCCGGGTAGGCGTCAGAACGAGCGCGCGGATGGGGCGCGCGCGGCCCTCCACGGGCGCGGCAGCGAGCCGCTGGAGCATGGGGAGGGCAAAGGCGGCCGTCTTGCCGGTGCCCGTCTGCGCGCAGGCGAGAAGATCATGTCCCGCAAGAATCGGCGGGATCCCCTTCTGCTGGATGGGGGTGGGAGTTTCGTATCCCTCGGCCGCGACGGCACGGAGCAAAGGATCGATGAGGTTCAAATCCGAGAATTGCATGTTCGATACGCGCGGCAGGCTTAGCCCACCACCCCGGGAAAGTCGAGCCGAGGCGCAGCCCAGGTCCCTTGCTTAAAGCCGGTTATCGCTGCGTTTTCTGCGCATCGAGGCGCTCCTTGCCCCCTGCGAACCGACGATCGCACTCCACGAACCCCCATCGACCGCCCTGTTTTCACGTACGCCGTCACCGTTCTCGCGTACGCCGCCACGGTTTTCACGGGGGCCGGCCCGCCCCGACGCCCCGTCAGGCCCCGAACACGGCACCGACCTGGAATGGCCCCCGGTTTTCGCGGCGTTGACCACACCGAGGGGAGCGCCGAAGATCCGGCTCCCCCGACCCGTGATGCGCTCCCTCATCCCCTCCCTCCTCCTCGCGGCCACCGCCGCCGCTTGCTCGTCCGGGAGCCCCAGCTCCACCCCTGACGCCGGCGCCGCCCCGAGCAGCAGCGAGACCGCGGCCATCGCTCCACCCGGCGTACCGGCCCCGAAGCACCGCCCCCCACCCGTCCGCGAAGGCGGCGCGCTCGCCCGCTCCGTGGACGACGACGCCCTGGTCGTCGCCGACGAGGACCACGGCGTCGTGCGCGTCGTCCCTCTCCCCCTCGATCCCGCCCGCCCCGGCGTGGCCGTCACGCTTCCCGGACGACCTGCGCAGGTCCTGCCCCTGGACGGAAAGGTCCTGGTCACCGTGCGCGACCCGGGCTTGCTGCTCGTGCTCCGCCCCGATCCGACGGCTGGCCTCGTCGAAACCGCACGCATCGCGCTGCCCCTGGACGCCTGGGGCCTCGCCGTGACGCCCGACGAGAAGACCGCCCTCGTCACCTCCGCCTGGACCGCCAAGATTTCCGCCGTGGACCTCACGTCCGCCACCGTGACGTGGACCGTCCCCCTGCCGCGCGAACCCCGCGGCATCGCCATCACCCCCGATGGCCACAGCGCCTACGTGAGCCACCTCATCGGCGCCGACCTGACGCGCCTCGACGGCCTCACCAGCGCCCCCACCCCCCGCCGCATCCCCTTCCCCGCCTCTCCCCTGCGCGCCCCCTCCGCCGTACGCCTCGCCGCCTCCCTCGGGTACGCCCTCGCCTTCTCCGACGACGGCCGCCGCCTCTTCGCCGCGCGCCATGCCCTCGGCGCCATGGGCCACGCCTCCTGGTTCGGCGCCGCCACCGTCGACGTACTCGTCCCTGGCGACGACACCCCGCTCGCACCGCTGCACCAGGGCGGCCTCCCCGTCGCGCGCTCCACCTTCGCCGAGCAGGTCATCACCCCGGACAGCGTCATCACGGTCCCGGGCGCCAGCGTCACCCCCTTCACCCAGCCACGCGCCCTCGCCTACCGCAAGCAGACGCGCACCCTGCTCGTCGCGGCCGAAGGCGACGATCTCGTCGCCGAGCTCGACGCCCTCGCCGTCGACCCCTCGCTCGCCATCGTGCGCACCTACAAGGTCGGCAGCCAGATCGACCCGCACCTCCGCGTCGCAGGCGCGTGCGGCGCCCCCACGGGCCTCGCCCTCTCCGCCGACGAGACCACCGCCTGGGTCTTCTGCCGCGCCACCTACGACCTCGTCGCCCTCCGCCTCGGCGACGCCGATCCCCCTTTGCCTGCCGTCGATCCCGACGCCAGCGCCGGCGTCCCGCCCCCACCCCCGGAGGACAAGCCCGTCGCCCTCGTCCACCTCGCCGACGACCCGCTCGACCCCGAGACCGCCACCGGCCGCCGCCTGTTCTACAGCGCCACCGACGCCGTCATGAGCGGCAACCTCGCCTGTGCCGGCTGCCACCCCGAAGGCCGCGACGACGGCTACGTCTGGCGCGAAGCGACGTTCGACACCTCCGACGGCATCCAGACCAACTTCGTCGGCCGCCCCGAACTCATGCCCGATCTCGCCAAGAAGAAAGGCTACGCCCGGCGCACCCCCCTGCTCGCCGGCAACGTCGCCGCGCCTGGACCGTACGGCTGGCACGGCGAAAGCGAAGACCTCCCCACGCGCATGCGCGCCGGCTTCGGCCTCCACCGCTGGGGTGGCCTCCCGCAAGGCCACGACCCCAACGGCCTCATCGCGCGCTCCCACCACCTGAGCGCCTTCCTCCGCCGCGGCCTCGTCCCCCCGCCCCGCAGCGACGCCCCCCTCGACGAACGCGCGATGCGCGGACAGCAGATCTTCACCAGCAAGGACGCCCGCTGCTCGCAGTGCCACGTCCCCGAGACCCAGTACACCGACCGCACCGCGTACCCCATGCCCAAGCGCCCCTCCCCGGGCTACGACGACGACCCGCGCAGGGAGTACAAGACCCCCTCGCTCCGCTTCGTCGCCGGACGCGCCCCGTACCTGCACGACGGCCGCCACGGCACCCTCACCGATCTCATCGAGCGCAACGCCGACTGGATGGGCAAGACCAGCCACCTCTCGCCCGACGACCGCGCCGCCCTCGTCGCCTTCCTGGAGACGCTATGAGATCGCGCACCGCGTTCCCCTTCCTCCTCGCCCCTGCCCTGCTCGCCTTGCAGGACCAGGGCGCAGCGCACGCCGATCCTCCGCCCACCGCCAGCACCGTCCCCGCGGTCCAGCCAGCCACCGCGGTCACGGGCGCTGGCCCTGCCGCTGGGTCCACCCCGCCCGAAGCCCCCAGCGAGCGCCCCCTCGGCGACCTCCCCTTCCCCACCGACCCCTCCAAGCAGCCCACCCCCGCAGAGTGGGCGAGCGCCCCCACCGTCCGCCTCACCCGCATGGGCCCTGCGGCCGCCGGCTGCCGCGCCTACCGCGTGCGCGAGTGGATCCGCTTTCGCTGCCCTCACCTGACCGTCTCCGCCATCTCTCACCTCGGTGGCCGCACCGAGGGCGTCGCCTTCTGGATCACCCCGCCCAAGGACAGCGACCTACCCCGCGGCGGCGAAGTCATGTTCCCCATCCGGCGTGGCGATCGCCGCGTGTTCCAGATCCTCACGTTCGGCGCCGGCTACGACGGACCGTTCACCCTGCTGCCCGCCATCATCCTCCAGGAACAGTGGCTCGACGGCGACCCGCAGCCGACGCTCATCGCGCGCTGAAAAGTCCCCCGCGGCCAAGGCGTTCAACGTCACCCCGCCAGTCCCGGTCGCACCACCCTCGACACCCTCTCCATCCACCTGAGCCCCACGAGATTGACGCATGCGCTCTTCGCTTGTCCTCGCAGCCCTCCCCCTGACGGCCCTCCTCCTCGCCTGCGGCGCGGCCCCCGCCCCCACCGACGGCCCTGCTGCTGCCGCTCCCAACGTCGCGCAACCCGCCCCACCCACGCCCCCTGAGCCCACGAACGCCGCCCCCGCGGACGCCAGCACGACCAGCGCCACCACGGCGCAGACCAGCGAAACCTCGCCCACGCCAGAGCCTGCCAAGGTCGTGGGCGACGGCTGTCCCGACGGCATGGTCCGCATGAACGGCGGCGACTTCGTCATGGGCCCCCTCAAGGTGAAGGCCAGCATCGACAGCTTCTGCATGGATCGCACCGAGGTCACCGCCGAGGCGTACGCCGCATGCGTCAAGTCCGGCCAGTGCAACGACGCCTTTGCCAGGTGCGCCGACGCGGCCACCTACGGCGTCCCCGGCAAGGAGAAGCACCCCATGGTCTGCGTCGACTACGCGCAGGCGGACACCTACTGCAAAGCCCACGGCAAGCGCCTGCCGCGCGAAGACGAGTGGGAGTGGGCAGCGCGCGGCGGCGAAGAAGGACGCGCGTACCCCTGGGGCGCACCCGACCCCAAGGATCAGCTCTGCTGGTCGGGCGGAGGCACCCCGCGCACCGGCACCTGCGAGGTCGGCACGTTCCCCGCAGGCGCCAGCCCGCAGGGGATCCAGGACCTCTCGGGCAACGTCTTCGAGTGGACCACGAGCGCCAACGACGGCAAGAGCAAGATGCGTGTCGCGCGCGGCGGGAGCTGGCGCGATGGCATCGCCTCGCAGGTGAAGGTGGCGCGCCCGGGTGGCTTCGAGGTGACCTACCGCTGCGGCTTCCTCGGCATCCGCTGTGTCACACCGGCGCCGGAAGCTGCGGCGAAGTAGCTGTCGGGAGGAGCTCTCGCGGAGAACGAAGCCTGCCCACGCCGCGCCCGGAAGTCCGGAGCGCGGCGCGAGCAGCGCTGCACGAGATCACTCGGTGATCAGAATGTCGTCGATGTAGAAGCCGGGGAGGTTGACCAGGCCGTCGCTGTAGAACGCGAAGCGCAGCCGGATCGTCTGCCCCGCGTAGGCGCTCAGATCCGCGGAGAAGAGCTGGTAACCCAGCGCGGACTGGTTCCCGCCCCATGCCGGCTGACTGCTCAGCGTCAGCGTATAGCCCGGGGACACGTTCGTGAGCGTGGTGTACGTCGTCCCGTCGGTGCTGATCTTCAGGTTCGCGCCATCGTAGCCCGTGAGCAGGACGGACGACTCCGAGTGGACCCACGCCCTGAACGTCAGATGCGCGGACTGCACGTTCGTGAGGTTGATCGCCGGCGAGGTCGCGATCGTCGTCGCCCAGGCCTGGTTGTAGTTGTAGTTCGTCGCGAGCTGCGTCGCGAGGACGTTCGAGCCGGAGTACGCCGCGTTCGGACCGGACGTGGGCGCCCCGCACTGCCAGTCACCGCCGAACGTCCAGCCGTTCGGGCACACCTCGAAGCCCTCGGCAAAGATCGTCGGGACCACCTCGTTCGTCAGCACCACCTGGTCGGCGTTACCCGGGACGCCCGGCTCCTCGACGCGCAGCGTGACCATGAACGGGCCGAGCTGGGCCGTCGAAGGATCTCCGCTGAGCACACCCGTGGTGGGGTTCACCGTCAGCCAATCGTGGTTGCTCCCGCCGACGATGCTCCACGTCGCCGCCGCCGATCCACCGACCCGGCGCAGCGTGGTCGTGTAGGCGAGGCTGCTCGGAGCCCTGGGCAGCTCGGTCGTCGTGATCGCCAGCGGCAGGGTCGGCTTCTCTCCGACGAGCACGTCGTCGATGTAGATGCCTGCGTAGTCGTTCACGGAGGTATCCGAGCGGAAAGAGAACCGCAGGGAGATGGTCTGTCCCACGTAGGGCGAGAGGTCAGCGTCGAAGAGCCGCCAGCCGCCTCCGGTGAAGTTCGCGCCACCCCACGCCGTCTGGCTGTTCACCGTCAGGTTGTAGGCGGGCCGCACGCCGGTCACGACGGTCCACGTCGTCCCGCCGTTGGTGCTCACCTTCAGGTTCACGCCGTCGGCCGTACCGCCTTCCGTCGCGATGAACGCCGCGAACCGGAGCCCCGGGTTCGTCGCCGTCGTGAGGTTGATCGGCGGCGTCTGCACGTAGGACGCCGTGTACGTCTGGTTGTTGCTGTAGTTGGTCGCGAGCTTGGTCGCGACGCACCGGTTGCCGTCGTAGGCCGACGTCGGCCCGACCGCGCGCGGCATCCCGCACTCCCAGTCCCCGGCCAGCGTCCAGCCGCTCGGCGGGCACCCGAACTCGAAGTGCTCCTCCAGGTAGAACGCGCAGCCCGCGATCGGCGTGCCATCGCAGCCACCCGCCGAGCAAGTGTCGTTCGCCGTGCAGCGATCGAAGTCGGAACAGGCCGTGCCATCGCCCAGCGGCACCGGCGCGCAGGTCCCCGCAGCGTCGCACACCCCCGCGTTGCAGGAGTCCGCCGCCTCCGCGCACGAGCCCCCCTGGGGCACGTTCTGCGCCACGCAGAGCCCGTTCTGCGCGTTGCACACGCCCAGCGAGCACTCGAACGTCAGCCCCGAGCAGTTCCTCGCCGTCCCGCCCAGGCACTGCCCGTTGTTGCAGGTCCTGCCGACCATGCAGAGGTCGCCGGTGAGCGAGCAGGCATTGCCGTTCTTCGCGGTGTCCGCCGTCGGCTCGCATTGACCGTTCGCCGGATTGCACGCCACGCTGTTGCACTCGGCGAACGGCGAGAACGAGCAGTCCTTCGGAAGGCCGTTGCACGTCCCGTTCTGGCACGTGCCGAGCGTCTGGCACAGGTCTGCGGGCGTGCACGGCGTCCCGTTCGCCGCCGTGTCGGTCCCTTCGACGCAGGTCTTCGACGACTCGTCGCACACGACCGCGTTGCACGTCGCCGGCGTCAGACCGCAGTCGTTCTGCGGACCGCCGACGCATTGACCGCCCGAGCAGGTGTCGTTCACCGTGCAGAACAGGCCATCGTCGCACGTGGTGCCGTCGTCATTGACGACGATGCAGAGCCCGACGGGCCCATCGAGCTGCCCCTCGTTGCAGACCGCCTTCTTGCAAGGCAGCGTCTCGATCTTCGAGCAGTCGCGATCGCAAGGCCCCGTGTAGACCTCGCCGCCAGCTCCCCCGTCACCGCCGCCGGTTCCCCCCTCGCCGCCGCTCCCTCCGGTGTTGCTGACTGTCGTCGTATTGCCCCCTGGAAGCGTCGTGTCGGAAGCGCATCCGAGCAACGCCGTCATCGAGAGCAACGCCCCGACCGCGCATGGGCGGATGATACGAATCAGGCTGTCCTGTCTCATGTTCGTCATTCCTGCGAAGCGGGCTCGCGCCTTGGGCGAACCGTGCTTTCGGAGGTCGCGGGCTCAAAACCTTGTGAGTCGCACTCCGTCGCGGTCGCCTCGCAACACACACCGCGACCTTCCACGAGTATCACGAGATCTCGTCATCTGCGGAGGGGTTCCGGGATCGCTCCGTGCGATGCGCGCCCGGGCGGCTCGCCACAGCCCATTCGCTGGAACCGTGCGGCCCAGGTCCCCAGCTCGTCTCAGGGCTGAAACGCCCGTGAAATCGCACCCTTCTGCGCAAGATCGACGACAGCAATGACCACGACGGCGCACGACGGTTCGGCTCGGCACCGAGCCAGCTCACGTGCGCTGCGCCGACAGAGAAGATGGGAGGAGGAGGGAGACCGCCGGACCGCGCCCGGAGGAACACCTGGCGCGGTCTCTTCGGCAACGAACGTCAGTTGGTTTCGGTAATCACGAGATCATCGATGTAGACGCCGGCGTAATTCGTCCCCGAATCACTTCGGAAGGCGAATCGCAGGTTAATCGTCTGCCCGGCATACGCGCTCAGATCGGCCGTCACCTGGCGCCACCCTTGCCCACTTTGCAGGCCGCCCCACGCCGCTTGCCCGTCGGCGGTCGTGTTGTAGGCCGGCACCACGTTGGTCAGCACGGTGTACGTCGTACCATTGGTGCTGATCTTCAGGTTGGCGCCGTCCCAGCCCGACTCGGTCTCGACCCACATGCGGAACGAGAGCCTCGGGTTCTGCGTGTTGGCGAGGCTGATCGCCGGCGAGGTGGCGATGGAGCTCGCCCAGGTCAGGTAGTCGGGGTAGTTCGAGGCGAGCCGTGTGGCAATGCAGTGACCGCCTTCGTAGGCCGACGCAGGCCCCACAATGGAGGGCGCACCGCACTCCCAGGCCGTGCCCATCGTCCAGCCGGCTGGGCAGGTCCCCTCGAAGCCGGTCGTATAGATGGCGGCCCCCGTCACCTCACCCGTCACCGTCTTCTCGGCATAGTTGCTGGGGAGCGCAGGCTCGTGGACCCGAACGGTGAAGCTGAACGGACCGAGCTCCGCCGCGGTGGGCGTACCTGCGAGCATCCCCGTCGCCGGGTTGATCGTCATCCAAGCATGGTTGGTGCCGCTGACGATGCTCCACACCGCCGCCGAAGAGCCTCCCGACCTCGGCACCGAGAAGCTGAACGGCTTGTCGACGGTCGCGCGCACCGGGGCCACATTCGAGAGGGACAAGGCAATCGCATACGGCTCGGTGACCACGACGTCGTCCACGTAGATGCCCGGGAGCGTGTAGCTCACGTCCGAGCGGAACGAGAACCGCAGCATGATCGTCTGACCCACATAGGCCGACAGGTTGGCCGAGAAGCGCCGGTATGTACCGGATGTGTAGTTCTCACCTCCCCATGCGGGCTGACTGTTCACCGTCAGGGTGTAGGCAGGCGTCACCGTCGTCAGCACGCTCCAGGTCGAACCATTGTTCGTGCTCACCTTGAGGTTCACACCGTCATAGGTCTCCCCCTCGGTCGACATCCAGGCCATGAACTGCAGGGTGGGCTGGGTCGCGCCGGTGAGATCGATCGGCGGCGTCTGGGCATAGGAACCCGTGTACGTCTGGTCGTTGCTGTAGTTGCTCGCGATCTTGGTGGCGATGACGTTCGTGCCGGAATAGGCAGCAGGTCCCACCACCGAAGGCGTTCCGCACTCCCAGTCTCCGGCGAGCGACCAGCCCGCGGGAGGGCAGGTCCCCTCGAAGCTCTGGTTCAGGTAGAACGAGCAGTTCGCCACCGCAGCACCGCCGCAGATGCCTGCCGTGCACACGTCACCGTCGGTGCAGACGTTGAAGTCGTTGCACGACGTCCCGTCCGCGACCGGGTTCGCGATGCACGACCCTGCGGCGTTGCAGATGCCCACGTTGCACGCATCCGTGGCCGACGCGCAGGTCTCGCCTGCCGCGATCGGCACCGCCTGGCAGATGCCGCTCTGCGCGTTGCAGACACCGCTGTAGCAGCCGACCGTCAGCGCCGAGCAGCTCTTGGCCGACCCCCCTTCGCACAGGCCGTTGTTGCAGGTCTTGCCCGTCATGCACAGGTCGCCCGTGAGCGAGCAGGTCGACCCGTTCTTCGCGGCGTTGGCGGTCGGCTCGCACGCCCCCGTGGCCGGGTTGCACGCGACGTTGTTGCACTCGATGTGCGGCGAGAAGGTGCAGTCCTTCGGGAGACCGTTGCACGTACCGTTCTGGCAGGTGCCGGCGGTCTGACAGAGGTCGGTGGGAACGCAGGGGTTGCCATTCGTATCGGCGGCGGGCCCATCGCTGCAGGTCTGCGTCCCCTCGTTGCACACGATCGACCTGCACGACGCAGGAGTCTGGCCGCAGTCGTTCTGCTCACCCCCGACGCAGACGCCGCCCTGGCACGTATCGTTCACCGTGCAGAACAGCCCGTCGTCGCACGACGCGCCGTCGTCGTTGACGACGATGCAGAACCCCACGGGCCCGGCGAGCTGCCCTTCATTGCAGACCGCCTTCATGCACGCCTGCGTCTCGATCTTCGAGCAGTCGCGATCGCAGGGCCCGGTGTACTCCTCGTCGCCACCGCCGCCCGCGCCACCGCCGCCGCCCGCGCCGCCGCCCCCCTCTCCGGTCACCGTCGTCGTCGTCGTCGTGTTGGTAGGAGCGGCCGTGTCCGACGCACAGCCCATCAGTGCTGCCGCCGCGATCGCCCCCCACACCATCCCTGATCGGATGAAATGAATCAGGCCGTCCTGTTTCATGGTCCCCGTCTTCCTGCGAAATGCGCATCCCTCATCGAGACTGCGCAGAGTCTGAGCGCCCGACGACGAGTAGGTGAGTGACGCTCCGTCAGGGTCGTCTCGCTTCCCACACCTCGACCTATCAGGCGTATCACGAGATCAGTCCATCGCGGAAAGATCCTAATCAACCGACACAATCACGTCCGCTATCCTACCCATCGCCCCCCCTCCTCACACGCGCCGGACGATTCACGACGAGCGCCAGGCGAGCCTCGTCCCGAACAGGTGCCGCTCCCCGCCCGACCCGACCCGACCCGACCACGAGGGGGAAACCACCGAAGAAGCTGGGGGTGACCCTCCTCGCCGTCCGGCGGGCGGCTCCACCACGCTTCCAGCTTTCAGCAGCTCCAGGAGGCCAGAGGTCGCGGTCGTGCAAGCGAGGGCGCAGAGGCCGACGGCGCGCGTCCGACCTGCGACGGTTCAGGGAGTCTCGTCAGGGATGGCTCAGAAGGGGATGAGAAGTGCATGACGCGCCACCGCGGCCGGGGCCCGGACCCCGACGGCGGCGCGCGTCCCGGCGATCGCTCAGGGCATGTCGACGATGATCAGGTCGTCGACGTAGACCCCTCGGAATACGATTGACCCGTCCGTCCTGAAGCTCATGCGCACGTTGATGCTCTGGCCCACGAAGGCGCTCAGGTTCGCCGTCACCTTCTGCCAGCCTCGGCCACTCTGGAACCCTCCCCACGCCTGCTCTGAATTCACCGAGGTCAGGTTGTACGCCGGCGTCACGTTCGTCTGCACGGCGTACGTCGCATTGTTGGTGCTGATCTTCAGGTTCGCGCCGTCGTACGTGCTGCCCTCGGTCTCGACCCACATGAAGAACGAGAGCTGCGGATTCGTCGCCCCGACGAGGCTGATCGACGGAGACGTCGCATTGGTGGTCGTCCACGCCTGGCTGTTGCTGTACTCGGTGGCGAGCTTGGTCGCGATGCACTGCGTCCCCTGGAACGCCGTCATGGGCCCCACGTTCACGGGGACGCCGCACTCCCAGTCTCCCGAGAGCGTCCAGCCGGCCGGGCAAGCCCCCTCGAAGCTCTGCGCGTAGATCGGGCTGAACACGTCGCTGTTCAGCGTCTTCTCCGTGAAGTTCGACGGTCGCGTCGGCTCCGAGACCCGCAGCGTGATGCTGAACGGCCCCGCCTCGGCTGCGGTGGGCGCGCCGCTGAGCGTCCCCGTCGCCGGATCGATCGTCAGCCAGGCGTGGTTCGTCCCGCTGACGATGCTCCACACGGACGCCGTGGAGCCGCCCCGCTTGGCCATCAGCGCGTGGTAGGGCTGCCCGATGACCCCTCGCGGCAGGTGGTCCCGCAGGATGTCGATGGGGACCGTGTCCGCCTCGGCGACGATCACGTTGTCCACGTACACGCCCGGCTGCACGGTGCTCGTGTCCGAGCGGAACGAGAACCGCAGCAGCACGGTCTGCCCGACATAGGCCGACAGATCGGCGACGAACGGCTGGTACGTCCCGTTCGTCATGTCGAGGCCACCCCACGCCGGCTGCGTGTCCACGGCAGCGAGCGGGTAGCGGGGGCTCACCGTGTTCACCACGGTCCAGGTGGTGCCGCCATCGGTGCTCACCTTCAGGTTGAACCCGACGTTGGTCCGGCCATGGGTGCTCACCCAGGCCATGAACCGCAGCATGGGGTTCGTCGCCGTGCTCAGGTTGATCGGCGGCGTCTGCGCGTACGCCACGGCGTACGTCTGGCTGGTGGTGTGGTTCGCGGAGATCCTGGTCGCGATGACGTTCGACCCCTCGAACGCGCCGCTCGGCCCCACGGTGGTGGGCACCCCGCACTCCCAGGGCCCGCTCAGCGTCCAGCCAGAGGGTGGGCAGGACTCGAAGCCCTCCTCCATGTAGAACGTGCAGTTCGCGACCTGCGCGCCGGCGCAGGTGCCCGCCATGCAGACGTCGCCGTCGGTGCAGGTGTTGAAGTCGTTGCAGGCCGTCCCGTTGGCGACCGGCACGGGCTCGCAGAGCCCGCCCGCGCTGCAGATGCCCACGTTGCAAGCGTCCGTGGCCTCGATGCACGTCCCGCCTGGCGCGATGGCTTCGGCCTGACAGAGGCCGTTCTGCGCGTTGCACACCCCGTTCACGCAGCCCGCCGTGAACGCCGAGCAGTCCTTCGGGTTACCGGCGCCGCACTGCCCGTTGTTGCACGTCTTGCCCACCCGGCACAGGTCACCCGTGAGCGAGCACGCCGCGCCGTTCTTCGACGTGTCCGCCGTCGGCTCGCACGCGCCCGTCGCCGGGTTGCACGCCACGACGTTGCACTCGGTGTGAGGCGAGAACGTGCAGTCCCTCGGCGAGCCGACGCAGGTCCCGTTCTGGCAAGCACCCAGCGTCTGACACAGGTCCGCGGGCGTGCACGGGTTGCCGTTGGTGTCCGCGTGGGGACCGTCGACGCAGCTCTTCGATGCCTCGTCGCACACGATCGACTGGCACGACACCGGGGTGATGCCGCAGTCGTTCTGCGGACCGCCGATGCAAGCGCCCGCCATGCACGAGTCGTTCACCGTGCAGAACAGCCCGTCGTCACACGACGCACCGTCGTCGTCGACGACGATGCAGAAGCCGACCGGCCCGTTGAGCTGCCCCTCGTTGCAGACCGCCTTCTTGCACAGCGGCGTGTCGATCTTCGAGCAGTCACGGTCACAAGGCCCCGTGTACACCTCGCCGCCGACACCGCCTTCACCGCCAGCGCCACCGCTGCCACCGCCGCCGCCGGTCCCGGACGTCGTCGTCGTCGTCGTCGTCGCGGTCGTCCCCGAGTTGTCCGTCGCGCACCCGAGTCCAACGGTACCCAGCGCGAGGGACATCACCACTGCGCTCGGACGCAGCAAGCGAGTCAAGACATCGTCATTCATCATCCGTCTCCATGGTTACGTTGCCGCATCCGAAGCACGCGCCGTCCCCCCTGAGCGCTGTCCGTGGTCCGACCACCCAAGCTTAACTGCATCCCTTCCATGGGATCGACATGTCTCCGACCTCCTTCTCGAACACCCCGGCTTGCTCGCGCGCCCACGCCACGCGCTTCTCAACCTCCATGCTCCTCACGGACGGGTGCGTCGCTTCATTCACATCGGCTTTCTCAGGCTCTCGATCGTTTCCGAGCCATCCCCCCGAGCCCCAGCACCGCGTCGATTCCGTGCTTCACAGCACAGCACCGAGGCACAACACCCCGCATGCTCGTAAGACGCCACCCCCTGCGGCGCCGCTCCGCACCGCGACACGCAGGCTGCTCGCCAGTGCAGTGAAGCGTCTGCGACTCACCAGCGCCGCGCGTCGCAGACCGGTAGGACGCTGGTGCTCGCCAGCTCAGGGGAGACGCTGGTGCTCGCCAGCTCAGAGGGACGCTGGTGCTCGCCGGCTCCTGGTGCTCGCCGGCTCAGGGAAACGTAGGTGCTCGCCAGCACAGTGGAAAGGTCCCCCCTCTCGAAGCACTGCGGACAGAGCGCGGCGCAGAGAGGCTCCCCACCTCGAAGCGCCGCGAACAGAGCGCGACGGATTCCAGTCCCAGCGGGAGCTTGACCGTGCGGAGGGACTCGCGTCCCCTCTCGCGCATGCCGCTCTTCGATCCGTTCCCGGTCCTGGAGACGCCGCGCCTGCGCCTGCGGGCGCTGACGTCCGAGGACTTCGACGTGTTCTTCCGCATCCAGGCCGACCTGCGGGTCATGCGCTACTCCGGCCGCGCGCCGTACACCCGGGAGCAGTGCCAGGAGCACCTGGAGCGCATTCACGCCGGGATCCGCGAAGGCGTCTCGATCCGCTGGGGATTGACCCTGCGCGACACCGGAGAGCTCATCGGCACCAGCGGCCTCTGGAACTGGAACAAGCAGCACCGCTGGGCCGAGACGGGCTACGAACTCACGCCCGAGCGCTGGGGCAAGGGCTACATGCCCGAGGCCCTGCGCGCCATCTGTGGCTACACCTTCGCCCATACGGACATCCACCGGATCGAGGCCCGGATCGACCCGGAGAACACCGCCTCGGCCCGCGTGCTCGAGAAGGTCGGCTTCGTGAAGGAGGGCGTGATGCGCCAGAACTGGTTCTTCGACGGGCGCTTCACCGACACGCCCGTCTACGGCCTGCTGCGGGAGGACTTGCAGGCCCAGCACAAGGACCCGAACGAAGAAGGCTAGCGCCGCGCCTCGCCCGTCTCGCCCACCTCGTCGACCTCCCGCAGCTCGACGGCGCGCCCGTCCGGATCCACCACCACCGCGCACCGACCCCAGGCATCCGCCCGAGGCCCCGAGCGCACACAAGGAGAGGTCTGGGTCAGGGCCGCCAGCGCGCGCTCGATGGAAGGGACACGGAAACCGAGCCGCAGATCCGCGGCACCTTCGGAGGCTCCCGTCGTGCCGGGACGGGCGGGATAGATCTCGACGACCAGCCCGCCCAGCTCACAGGAGAAATGCGTCGGACCCGCGCCATGCTGCTCCTCGACGAACGGGAGCCCCATCGCGCGGTAGAACGCCACCAGACGAGGGACATCGCGGGTGCGCAGGACCAGCAGCCCCAGCGAGATCCCTCCGGTCGGCACGGCCTCGACGGCGACGCCTCAGGGCCCGCGCTTCGGGGCGCAGCGCTTGTTGTACTCCTCGCCGGCGCAGCCCTCGTGCGTGATCTCCTCCCCATCGGGACACCGCACCAGCGCCGCCCGGATGTCCATGCACGGCCGCGCCTCGGGCGAAGACCCGGGCTCGCCCTGGGGAGCTGCCCCGGGAGCCCCTTCGGGGGGTGCAGCAGGCGCCGGCGCCGCAGGGAGGACAGGCGCGCTCTCTGCCGTCGGGGTCGGCGTGGGGGGTGAACAGGCGCCGACAGCGGCCACGAGCCCTCCCAGGCCCGCGAGCGAGATCACGATCCAGGCACGTCCTCGGTGGTTGAGCAAGCTTCGCATGGGATGATGTCCATATCACCAAACCTCGCCTCGCGCGCGAGGCCACGCAGGGTCGAGGCCGTCACCCCCCCTCTCCCCGACCGCGCACCACACCTGCCGCGCACCGCACCTGCCGCGCACCGCACCTGCCGCGCACCGCACCCACCCGAGCGGCTGCCCGACCCACGCCGCTGCTGGCCCGGCGCCTCCGGTCCAGCTCTCCGACAGTCCATCACCTTCGACTTTCCTTCTCCACCACCGCATCCCTCCATCTCCGTCGCGCACACCTCTGGAAACGCACGGATGGGCGTCCCATGACGCCCCTCGGGCGAGCGCGCGGCTTGACCTGCGCGACAGCCGCGGTCGAAGCTAGCGCTCTTGAGGCAACGCGAGCCCACCCCGAAGATCGGCGCCTTGCATGCGGCTGCCCCCCGAAGGGCAGCAGCTCGCGGCCTCGCTCTCTTCGCGCTCTTCGTCCTCCTCACGCTCTCCTCGACCCCCGCCGCCGCCGCTGAGCCGGCGACCCCCAGCGCCCAGCCCGCCCCCGTCCTGCCCGCCGCCTCGACCCCCGACGCCATCGCGCTCCCCACCGCGCTCGCGCCTGCCGCTCTCCAGGCCGATCCCGGCGCGACCGACGACCCCCCGCCGCCGGCCACCGTGCTCGTCATCCGCACCCCGGCGTTCCTCGTCCGCGCCCCCCGGGCCGGCCTCTCGCCCGAGCAGCGCGCCGCTTCGGCCAGCGCCGCCTTGCGCCGGGCTGCGGAGGACGGCGACACCGCCGAGATCCGCGTCGAACAGCAAGGCGTGAACGCCCTCGTCCTCGTGGGCACCCGCCCCATCATCGAGCTCGGCCCCGAGGACGCCCTCGCCGCGGGCGACCCCACCGTCCAGGCGCACGCCGCCCGCATCGCTCCTCAGATCCGCGACGCCCTCCGCAAGGAGCGCTCGCGCAGCGCGACCCTGGTCACCCTCCTCTCGTTCGCGCTCATGATCCTCTCGGGGCTCCTCGCCCTGTTCTTGATCCGCCGCGCCGGCCTCGTCGCCGACGCCATGCGCACCTGGATCGCCAAGCACCCCGAGCGCATCCCGGCCATCCGCCTCCGCTCCATCGAGGTCATCCGCCCTGCCTCGCTCCGCGCCGCCATCCACATCGGCGCTGGCGCCACCAAGGCCCTCGCCCAGATCGGCGTCGCCTACGGCTGGGTCCTCATCACCCTCTCCCTCTTCGAGCCCACCCGCGGCTACGCCGAGCAGCTCACCGGCTTCGTCTTCGGCCCCCTCTACGCCCTCCTCGTCCGGCTCGTCGGCGCCCTCCCCCTCCTCGTCGTCGCCGTCATCGTCGGCATCGCCCTCGTCGTGCTGGTGCGCTTCGTCGGCCTCTTCTTCGACAGCGTCGCCCGCGGCGAGACCGAGGTCGAGTGGCTCCCCGCCGACCTCGCCGCCCCCACCAGCATCCTCGTCCGCGCCGGCCTCCTTCTCTCCTTCTTCATCGTCGCCGCCCCCCTCGTCACCGGCGACGACCAGGGCACCATGGCCCGCGTCGGCATCGTCGCCGTCGTCGCCCTCGGCCTCTCCATCACCCCCTTGCTCGCCTCCATCGCCGTCGGCGCCACCGTCGTCTACGGCCGCAGGCTCCGCGCCGGCGACTTCACCGAGATCGGCAGCCGCGCCGGCCGCGTCCGCGCCATCACCCTCCTCGAGACCCGCCTCGAAGACGAGCGAGGCCACGAGATCCGCGTCCCCCACCTCCTCTGCCTCGTCCACCCCGTGCGCGTCCTCGGCCCCCGGCGCCCCGTCACCGTCACCGTCTCCCTCGCCCCCAGCACCGTCGGCCAGTTCGACGTCATCGACCTCCTCCTGGAAGCCGCCGCCACCGTCGGCGAGACCCCCGAGGCCGACCTCCTCACGTTCGACAGCGACAGCGCCCGCTACGCCGTCTCCGTCATCTCCGACCAGCCGCGCGCCCGCGCCGAACTCACCTCGGCCCTCGCCGAGGCCATCACCCTCGCGGGCATCCCCTTCGGTCGCCCGGCCCTCGCCACTGCCGTCGCCGAGGCCCTCGCCACCCGCGAGCCCAGGAGCATCCGCTCCACCCGCTCCCCGGTGAGCTGACCCTCACGCCCTTCGTGCAGCGTCGGCGCTCTCCCTGCGCCCAGCGTCAGCGCTCTCCCTGCGCCCAGCCTCGGCGCGGCCCCCCGCCTTCACGCGAGCTGGAACAACCGCAGCGGCTCCTTCCGCCCGCGCACCGACATCGGCGGGGTCACGTCGGCGGTCGGCTTCCCGCTCGCTTCCCACACCCGCTCGGTCACGAGCAGCTGCGACCCCAGCTCCTTGTTCAGCGCCTCCACCCGCGAGGCCACGTTCACCACGTCGCCGATGACCGTGTACTCCTTGCGCATCGTCGAGCCCACGTTCCCCACGACGGCCTCGCCCGCGTGGAGCGCGATCCCCACCCGCGTCGGCGGGATCTCTCCCGAGGCCACCCGCGCCTCGATCTTCGCCACGATCTCCAGCCCCGCCGCCACCGCATTCCGGCAGTAGTCCGGGTCCGACAGCGGCGCCCCGAACACCGCCATGAACCCGTCCCCCAGGAACTTGTTCACGATCCCCCGGTGCTCGTTCACGCTCTCGATCATGAACTCGAAGACCGAGTTCAGGTACGCCACCACCTCCTCCGGGCTCCGCTGCTCCGCGAACGCCGTGAAGTTGCGGATGTCGAGGAACATCACGCACACCTTCCGCACCTCGCTCTGCGCCCCGGCCTTGCGCGCCAGCAGATCGTCGACCACTGCCGCCGACACGTGCTGACCGAACAGGTTCACCACCCGGTTGCGCTCCTCGAGCGACGCCAGCGTGTTCACGAACCCGCTCCGCAGCCGCCGCGCCACGAACCCTGCGGCCACACCGCTCACCGCCAGGATCGCCGCCTTGCCCAGGTGGTGCCCCATCGACGACAGCGGCGCGTCCGGGGACGACACCGACCCATCCAGTGCCCCCAGCGCCAGCAGCGCGTACTCCACCGCCGCGACGAAGCCCGTGAACAGGCACAGCTTGAAGTCCAGCCCCAGCGTCGAGAGCAGGATGAACACGAAGTACATGAACACCGGCGGCAGGAGCAGCGCCTCCACCGGGCTCACCACCGTCATGTAGTAGACGATGGCCAGCGTCGGCAGGCTCACCTCGACCAGCGCGTTCAGGTAACGACGAAGCCGCGGCGGCTCTCGCCCGCTCCGGAGCAGCCGCTCCACCGAGTGCAGCGCGAACAGCTCGTAGGTCGCGAACCCACCGAGCAAGAGCCCCACCCGGAGACGATCCATCTCGCCTTGCAGCGCCCACTCCACCTGCTCCGGGTACTGCGTGGTCGCGGCGAGAAAGAGGATCAGCGCGATGCCGGGGATGGCCGCGAGGATCGTCACCCGCAGCCGCTCGCTGATCAGGATCTCTCGCGTCAGATCCCGCTCGAAGGCATCGCGCTGCGCGTCCTGTGCGCCTCCTTGCACGACCGCCTGCGCGCCTCCTCCTTGCGCACCGATCGGAGGGTCGGCCTCGTTGCCGCCGTGGAGCATCCACGAAACGTAGCGGACTCCGCACCAGCTCGGCGAGACCCCCGTGTGCCTCCCTACCCCGAGAGCGGGCGGGAACGCCGCATGCGGGCCGAAACGAACAGGCAGGAACGCTGCATGCGGGCCGGGACGAAGTGGCTACACTGGGGGAATTGCCCTGAGACCCCCTGAGCTGGGCCGTGATCCGAGAGAGCCGTGTCATGAACAGTGAGACCAGCCAGGCCATTGGCCACCACCACGTCGTGCTCGAAGCGCCGGACCTCGTGGTGCTCCGGCTGAAGGGCGACATCACGCTCGAGGACAACGAGCAGATCGTCGTGTGGGCCGACCAGATGGTGGGCAAGTCGCCGCACTTCTGGCTCTTCGACGCGACCCACATCGGTCACATCGGTCCCGTGGTGCGCCGCAAGGTCGCCGAGACCCCCCTGCCCCCCACCTTTCTGGGCGCGGCCGCCTTCGGCCTCGGCTTCCCCCAGCGGCTGCTCGCCACGATGGTGGTGAACACGGTGGCGATGCTGCAGAAGCGCAAGTACCCCCTCAGCGTGTTCACCACCGAGGCCGAGGCGCGGGCCTGGCTCAGGACACGGCGGCCTCGCTCCTCCGCGTTCGCGCCGTCGGACGGCGGCGCGCCCCCGACGTGAGCCCCTCCCGCGTCCGCGCGCGTGACACAAAGTAGCTCAACCCGGACGAGGGTGCCCTGCCCGGCCCGCGACCGCCCTGCGGCGCCGGGTTTTCCCGGGAGAACGCGCACTTCGCCGCTGGCATCACTCCTGCTAAATGCCCGGCCATGAGGGCTTGGAAGAAGGGCTTTGCGTGTCTCTGGCTGGCGCTCGCGGCGGCGGGAGCGTCGTTCACCGGGTGCAGCCTGCAGGAGACCTGCGGCGGAGGCGGTGACGGCGACGAAGGGGCCGGCTGCGAGGGCCCCCTGGACGAGCAGTGCCCGGCAGATTTCAAGAACGAGGCCGAGGGTGAGGTCACCCTGCGGTTCAGGAACGAGAGCGCGGACCCCATCTACCTGGGTCCGAGGACGCGGGCCGCGTGCGGCTTCTTCGATGGGTTCAGCCTGAAGACCGCGAGCGGCGACGACGTGCCGTGGTACTTCGACCCCTGCGAGACCACGTGCGAGACCCTGCACGCCGAGTGCCTCGCCGACTGCGCCGAGCCGCCGGTCTACAAGATCGAGGCGAACGGCTCCATCGACATCCGCTGGAACGGCCTGATCCGGCAAACGCGGGCGCTGTCCTGCGAAGGGGAGAGCCAGACGAGCTGCACGCAGCGCGTGCGTCCGTCGGCCGACCTGGGTCCGCTCACCGTGACGGGGCAGATCTACACCCAGGTGCTGGACTGCAACGCGAACGAGAACTGCGACTGTGAGCCCGTCGCCCCCGCCACCTCCTGCCTCATCCCCCGCGTCGGCTCCAGCGATCGCGTGACCCTCTCGGGCGCGCAGCCCACGACCAGCGCGGCCTACGAGGACGGCCAGGCGATGGTCGAGCTGGTCTTCCGCTGACCGCCACCCCCCGGTGACGGGGCTCAGCCCCTCCTCCTGCGCTCGACGCGCCACCGTGACGAGGCTCAGCCCCTCCTCCTGCGCTCGATGCGCCCCTGTGCCCCGTCACGGTCCCCCATCCTGCGCTCGATGCGCCCCTGTGCCCCGTCACGGTCCCCCATCCTGCGCTCGATGCGCCCCTGTGCCCCGTCACGGTCCCCCATCCTGCGCTCGATGCGCCCCTGTGACGCGTCACGGTCCCCCATCCTGCGCTCGATGCGCCCCTGTGACGCGTCACAGTCCCTCATCCTGCGCTCGATGCGCCCCTGTGACGCGTCACAGTCCCCCATCCTGCGCTCGATGCGCCCCTGTGCCCTGTCACGGTCCCTCATCCTGCGCTCGATGGGCCCGAACGTGCGGTCGACGGCTGGATTGTGGGCGAGCAACCTTCGTAGTACGGTTCCTCAGCTCGCCCTACATGAGCGGCGTGAGGCACCGAGCAGTTCAGTCGGGGTCACCGTGGAGCGAATCAGCAGCGCAGGGAAGGGACGAGAAGGCTTCGAGGCGTCCCCCGAGTCCAGCCCTCCGTCACGCTCGTGGCAGCATGTCGGAGCGCACCTCTTCCAGTTCGTGTCGCCCGACCTCCTCGAGCTCCAGCTCGTCGGTGACATCAGCCCGCACGAGATGGAGCTGATGGGCGACGTCTTCTCCAGGTTCGTCCGCGAGGCCTCCTGGGTCGTGCTGTCGGCCGACGTCTCCCGCCTGGGCGACATCCCCGCGGAGACCCGCCGGTCGGCGTTCGAGGTGAGCGGCATCTGGCTCTTCCACGGCGGTGTGGTGTGGGGCGCGAGCTTCGCCCAGCGGCTCATCTGCGCCACCACCTGGAACGCGGTGAGGATGCTCCGTCGAGGGCAGCACGCGCCTCATCTGGCGAGCGTCGAGACCGAGGCGCAAGCGCAGGCGTGGGTCGACGAGCAGCGCCGCCAGCAGCAGGCCCGCGCGACGCCGTGACCCGGCGCGAGCGCCCTCGGGTCGAGCACACCCTCGGCGAGCCGGGAACTCCCGGGGCTGGCACCGCCCGTGCTATCCCCTCCCGTATGCGCTCCTTCGCTGCGGGTCGGGTGAGCCGAGGGCTGCTCACGTCGGCAGTCCTCCTGCTCACCGCCGGGTGCGACCTGTCGGTCCAGGCGCTCCCCGGACCGGCTCCCCTCTGCGAGGACCACACCGACAGCGGCAAGAGCCCCGTGACGGTGCGGTTCAAGAACCAAAGCCCCGAGCGCATCTACATCAGCAGCCAGCAGAGCTGCGGAGGGCTCGATGCCTTCACGCTGGAGGACGCCTCCGGCGCGCCCATCTCCTGGTACCTCGACTCGTGTCCAGGCACCTGCACCGAGCAAGCAGAGCGCGGAAGCGACTGCCTCACCGTCTGCGAGCAGCCTCCGTTCTTCGGCGTCGATCCCGGCAGCGAGTACACGATGGTCTGGGACGGCACGGTCCTGCGGACGTTGACGATCGAGGCGGAGTGCCACACGACGGCCACGTCCACGCTCGTCTGTGACCAGAAGGTCGCGCGGCCGGATGCGCTGACGATGACGGGGCTGGTCTACACGCAGCAGCGCGGTTGCTACGACGACAGCGGGACCCGCGTGGATTGCCCGTGCGTCCAGGCGCCCGGCGAGACGTGGTGCTCGATCGCGCCGCCCGGCGCGCCAGACGGGGTGCAGCAAAAGACCCAGCCAGCGACCCTCTCGCGCGACCAGAAGAACATCGAGCTGGTGTTCGGCGACGCGCCGTAGCGGGCCTGGACGAACGACGTCGCACTCAGGGTCGGCGGCGCGCCGCGCAGGCGCGGACGGGGGCCATCGTCGCGGGCGTAGCACGTCGCGGGAACGGGCGGGTTCTGGCTTGACGCCCGCCCCAGGCGTTCCTCTTCTAGCCTCGAGAATCAGCGCCCTCGCCGCGCAGCGCGGTCACCGCGGCATCCAAGCTCCGTGGTCGGCAGGGCCAACACCCGAGGATCAGGCGCATGACGTCCTTCGTGAATCGTGCTGTAGCAGCGGTGCTGCTCACCCTGGGAGCCACCGGCTCCATGGGGTGCGAGCTCATCGCGTCCGTGGATCGATCGAAGATCCCTCAAGGCGACGGCGCCGGGGGTACTGGCGGTGAAGGAGAAGGTGGCTCCGGCGGCGCGGGTGGCCAGGGCGGCACCGGCGGCACGGGTGGCACCGGCGGTGAGGGCGGCACCGGCGGCATGGGTGGCACTGGCGGTGAGGGCGGCACCGGCGGCATGGGTGGCACCGGCGGCATGGGCGGCACCGGCGGCACCGGCGGCATGGGCGGCACCGGCGGCATGGGCGGCACCGGCGGCATGGGCGGCACCGGCGGCACCGGCGGCGCTGGGGGTGAAGGTGGCGGCGAAGGGGGTGCTGGCGGCGTCGTGATCCCCGGCTTCTGCGGCGATGGCGTGGTCGGCGCGGGCGAGGCCTGTGACGACGGCAATATCGTCGCCGGTGATGGGTGCAGCGCCACCTGCACGGTCGAGCCCGGGTATGCGTGCAGTGGCTCCCCGAGCGCCTGCGCCACGGTGTGCGGCGACGGGATCATCGCGGGGGACGAGGACTGCGACGATGGCAACCAGGTGAACCTCGACGGGTGCAGCGCCACCTGCCAGGTCGACACCTTCACCGAGAGCGAGCCGAACAACACGGCAGCGACGGCGGACGGGCCGTTCTCGCCCGACGTTCTGGTCCGCGGCGCGATCACGCCGGCGTCGGACCAGGACTGGTACCGGATCGAGGTGCCGGCCACCTCCGATCTGCGGATCGCGACCTACGACGCGAGCGGGTCGCGGACCTGCTTGAACATCGACACGGCGCTGGCCCTGTTCGCGGGCGACGGCACGACGCAGCTCGCGGAGGACGACGACAGCGGCCCCGGGGCGTGCTCGCTCATCGCCGGCGGGGCGGCGTCGCGGCTCGCCGCGGGCGCGTACTACGTGCGGGTCGGCTCGGCGGCGCTGGCGATCCCCGGCTACGAGCTGGTGGTCAGCTACGACGCGCTCTGCGGCGACGGTGTGGTCGAGGGCTCGGAGCAGTGCGATGGCACGCCCGGGTGCGCGCAGGACTGCCAGCGCATCGCGGAGTGCGGTGACGGGTTCGTCGACGGCGGGGAGCAGTGCGACGACGGCAACACGGTCGATGGCGACGGCTGCGACGCCACCTGCCAGTACGAGCTGATCGCGGAGCAGGAGCCGAACGATACGGCGGCGACGGCGAGCGGGCCTCACAGCGCGCCGGTGCTGCTCGGTGGCGCGATCAACCCGGTCGGCGACGTCGACTACTTCGCGATCGAGGTGCCTGCCACGGCGGACCTCCGGATCTCGACCTTCGACGGCAACGGGCCGAGCACCTGCGCGGCCCCGATCGACACGGTGGTCACCCTCTACGGGACCGACGGGACGACGGTGCTGCTGCGCCGGGACCAGGGCGGCGTGAATTCCTGCGGCGCCATCGACTCGCGCAAGGGGAGCGACGCGGCAGCACGGCACGTGCCCGCGGGGACCTACTTCGTCAAGGTCGAGGACTACCTGAACAACGACCTCATCCCGGCCTACACGCTGCTCGTGGAGTACAACGCGCTCTGCGGCAACGGCGTGATCGAGGGCGCGGAGACCTGCGACGGCGGGCCCTCCTGCACGGCGACCTGCGACCGGGTGCCGGTGTGCGGTGACGGGTTCGTCGATGGCCCCGAGCAGTGCGACGACGGCAACACGGTGAGCGGCGACGGCTGCGACTCCTCGTGCATGCGCGAGCTGTTCCTGGAGACGGAGCCGAACGGGACGTCGGCCACGGCGAACGGGCCGGTCACGCCCTACGCGCTGATCCAGGGCTCGATCAACCCGGGCAACGACGTCGACTACTTCGCCTTCACGCTGACCGCGCTGTCGGACGTGCGGATCGAGACGTACGACGGCAACGGGCCAGGCTCCTGCAACAACGTCGACACGTACATCTTCCTGCTCGGGACCGACGGGCAGACGGTGATCGCGTCCGCGGACGACGGCGGGATCGACACCTGCTCGCGCATCTCCGGCACGACGCACGCAGGGGCGCGGCGCCTCCAGCCCGGGACCTACTACGTCGACGTGGAGGACTTCGGGAACAACACCATCATCCCGGTCTACCGGCTGGAGATCGCGGTCACCGCGAGCTGCGGCAACGGGGTCGTGGAGGGCAGCGAGGCGTGCGACGGCGGCCCGGGCTGCACGGCGGACTGCCAGCGGGTGCCGACCTGCGGTGACGGGTACATCGATGGCGCGGAGCAGTGCGACGACGGCAACACCACGCCCGGCGACGGCTGCAGCGCCACCTGCCAGCTCGAGACGCAGCCCGAGGTGGAGCCCAACAACACCGCGGCTGCGGCCGACGCTTCCTCGCTCCAGCTCACGGGCTCGGCGCTGATCACCGGCAGCATCGCGGCGGCGGGAGACCTCGACCTGTTCCGCCTCCAGCTCGCGCAGGACGGGGTGTTCCGGTTCGAGACCTTCGACGGGACGGCGCGGACCTGCGTCAGCATGGCGACCACGCTGCGGCTGTTCGACGCGGCCGGGGTGGCGCTCTACGACGACGACAACAGCGGGGTGTCGACCTGCTCGGCCTTGATGGTGCACCTCGAAGCCGGGACGTACTACGTGCAGGTGGAGGAGCGCGGGAACGACGCAGCCATCGCAGCGTACGCGCTCCAGGTGGCCCAGGTGGCGAGCGGCGGCGCCGAGGCCGAGGTGAACGACGTGCTGAGCATGGCGAACCCGCTGACGGGCGCCGAGGTGTACGTGTTCGGCGGGCACCTCGACAACGAGGACTCGGACTTCTTCGAGATCAACGTGCCGGCGGGCAAGTCGCTGCGCGCGGAGATCATCGAGGGCGACGCGAAGACCTGCGAGTCGGGCGAGGCCGACAGCTACCTGGTGCTGTACGACGCGGCCGGCCAGGAGATCGGGTTCGACGACGACGGCGGCCGCGGGTTCTGCGCGCGGATGGACGGCATCGGGACCCCGGCGCACGACCCGTTCGCGGGGGCGCTCTCGGGGAGGTACTACCTGCAGGTGCTGGCCTCGCCGTTCGTGCAGGAGCCCGGCGATCCGAACGGGCAGTTCGACTACCGCCTGGCGGTCACCATCCGCTGAACGAGCGCGTGACGCCCTCCGCCGCGCGCTGAACGCGCCGCGGTGGAGGTGGCTGCGCAGGGTGAAGAGGCCGGTCTCTCCGACATGCGGAGGGCCGGCCTTTTCGTTTCGGGAAGGCCGCGATGGCCCCGGCCTCGCCGAGGGGCGGGAGGCCGGCGTTTCATCGCGAGGTGGGTCGCCGAGGGGGCAGGCGGCGAGGGCGCGAGGCCCCTCGCCGGTGAAGCCTCAGGGTCGGTTGATGGTGATGACGGGCGAGGTCCAGTTGTCCCAGTGCGCCGGGTTGTTCTCGTCACCGAGGGCGCGGAGCAGCTTCATCTTGATGATGTAGCGGCCGTTGGGCACCTTGACCGACTTCTTGTTGAGCGTCGTGGTGCCGTTCCACGAGTAGTAGCTGTAGTCGGTGGCCGCCGCGTTCTGGAACACGTAGTCGACCTCGCGGGCGCGGCCCCAGGGCTTCTGGGTGGTCGCCTCGAAGACGTCGAGGATCAGCTTGCGGGGGCTGTGGTTGATGAACGCGACGACGTAGGGCAGGTCGGTCCCGCTGAAGGACGAGAAGGTGCCGCCGTTGGGCTGGTTGGTGAAGATGGGCCGGCCGTTGGCGTCGCTGCTGCCCGAGTGGCGCGCGAGCCAGGGGTAGCCGTTGTTGTTGGGGTCGATGGTGGGGATGAGCTGGTAGTCACCCTTGTAGCCAGCGAAGGGGATGCGCAGCACGCCGTCGCCGTGGGCGGGGGGCGTCTGGGGGGTGAGGACCACGTAGCCGCCGTAGAGGGTGCCTTCGGGCATCGCCGGGTTGGAGCTGATGGCGACCTCGAGGTCGGCGGTGCCGCCGGCGGGGACGGTGACCGTCGGGGTCGCGGGCGTCACGGTGGCGAAGTTGGTGATGAGCTTCGTCGGGGTGAAGTGGTTGCCGGTCGCCGAGGGCGCGTCGAGGTGCGAGACGGTGTAGGTCTGCTCGGTGTCGCCGACGTTCTGGAGGTGCAGCGTCACGGCGTGCGGCGCGGGGAGGTCCTCACCGAGGGAGAGCTTGCCCGGGGTGACGAACACCGTCGACGCGATGGCGCGATCGATGCGGACCATGCCGGCGCCCTGACGGAAGGTGTGGTCGGGCAGGCCGCTGGCGACGTTCTCGCGGAAGGCCACGGGAACCGCGGAGTTCTGGAGGACGTCGCGCACCTGCCAGGCAGGGATGCCGGAGCGGCCCTGGAGGAGCAGGGCGACGGTGCCGGCGACGTGGGGCGAGGCCATGGAGGTGCCGCCCTGGGAGGAGTACCCGCCCAGCTCCAGCGGGTAGGTGGACCAGATGTACTCGCCAGGAGCAGCGATGTCGGGCTTGAGATCCAGCTCGGCGGTCATCCCGTACGAGCTGTAGGACGCGATCATGTTCGCCCCGTCGGCCGGGGTGGAGATGACCTGCTGGCTCCAGTTCAGGGTGTTCGCGCCCTGGCCGATGGCCGCGTTGAGCGCGTCGCCGAGGTCCTGGGAGATGGCCACGACGGGGATGGTGATCGCCGGGGTGCCCGCGACGGTGGGCGAGAGGGAGCCGCCCTGGTTGTTGTAGATGATCGCCGCGGCGGCGCCCGCGTTCTGCGCGATCAAGGCCTTGACGTGGAACGTGCAGCCGCCGCGTCGGACGAGCACCACCTTGCCGGCGAGGGCGCCCGCAGGGAGGTCGGCGCAGCCCTCGCTCTCGGGAACGGCAGCGCCGGTGCGCACGAGCGGGAAGGAGCCGCTGGAGGGCGGGAGCGCCGAGGCCGTGGCCTGGTTGTAGGAGTACAGCGTCTGCTCGACCTCGAACGTGGGCGCGGTGGACTTGAGATTGATGACGGCGGCGGTGGCGATCACGCGCTTGCCGGTGCCCGGTGCGCCGGTGGCCCAGAGGCCGCTGGTGCCGGAGTTGCCGCCGGAGGTGACCACCACGACGCCATCCTCGACGAGCTGGTCGGCGGCGACGGCGGTCGGGTACTCGGGCCAGGCGAAGGGGGAACCGATGCTCATGTTCACCACGCGGGCGCCGTCGTTCCGGGCGCGCTCCATGGCGGCGATCATGATGTCGGCGCTGGTCGAGCCGGAGCAGCCGAACACGCGGTAGCCAGCGAGGGTCGCCTCGGGGGCGACGCCGGTGATGACGCCACTCGCGCCGATGATGCCGGCGACGTGGGTGCCGTGGCCGCCACAGTCGTCGGGATAGGGGTCGGGCACGGGGCGGGAGCTGGAGTTCTGGCTGTTGAAGGCGTCCCCCACGAAGTCGTAGCCGTAGGCGACGCGGCAGCCCGGGCCGAAGCAGCCGTTGCCGAGGTCGGGGTGGTCGTAGTCGATGCCCGAGTCGATGACGGCGACGACGACGCCTTCACCCGTCAGCCCGAGGTCTTGCCGCACGGTGGCGGCGCCGGTCATGGTGATCGCGCTCGCCATCTCGGGGTTGGAGGTGTTGCCGGGGCCGTCGTCACCGCCGTCGGGCTCGAAGTGGACCATGGGGAAGACGGCCTTCACGTTCTGGAGGCGCGCGAGATCGGCGGCGTCGGCCACGCCCACCTCGACGGAGAAGCCGTTCCAGAGCCGGTTGAAGGTGAACCGCTCCCGGTAACGGAGGCCGCGGTTCGCGGCGCTCGAGCGGAACGCGCTCCGCTCCAGGTCGAGCACGGCCTCGGTGCCACCGCGGGTGATCGAGGGCTCCTCGAACTCCACGAGGTACAGCTCCGTCAGCTCGTCGACGTCGAACGTCGCTTGCCCCGGCTCTTCGACCCCGACCTCCGATGCCGTCCCGCATCCAGCAATGCCAGCCAACAGCGCGACAGACCCCAACCAGCGCATTCGCCGCCTCATACCCACCTCATCCTGCTGCAAAAGCACGTTCGAGACCGCACGATCCCGCAAAGCGTATCCGCGAGCCAGCCATCTGCGTCAAGCGCGCCGCCCCGAGCAGAATGCGCGAAGCAGGGCGATCCGGGCCCAGGATGGACGGCTTCGTTTGTCGGCAGGACGTGCCTCCCCGCCGTTCGAGCCGCGGATCGGGCTACAGGTCGAGCTGGATGCCGAGCTCGACGACCTGCTCCGAGGGCAAATGGAAGTGCGCGCTCGCCGAGCTGGCATTGCGCACCATGAAGCCGAAGAGACCTTCCGAGAATCGCCCCATTCTCCCTTTTTCGGTCGCGAGGAAGGTCTCGCGGCCGAGGTAATAGGTGACGTCCGAGAGGTTCACGCCCTCGGGGAGTGCGCCCGCCTTCTGGGCGTGCCGGAGGAGCACCGGGACGCGCGTCCCTTCCATGAAACCGGAGTGGATGAGCACCCGGTAGAAGCCACACGAGAGGTGCTCGACTTCGACCCGTCGATCGATGTGGATGCGAGGGGCGCGCTCGGTGCAGACGGTGAGCAGGACGACGCTCTCGTGCAGGGATTTGTTGCGCTCCACGTGGTGCGTGAGGATGGGCGGCGCATCCACGGGGCGCGTGGTGAGAAAGACGGCGGTGCCCGAGACGCGGACCGGGCCCCCGGGGGCGCGGACGCGGGCGAGGAAGTCGCCGATGGGGGCGAGGAGCCGGTCGACGCTGTCGGCGAGGTAGGCGCGGCCTCGCTTCCAGGTGACCATCATCGTGAAGATCACGGCAGCGATCAGCAGCGGGACGTAGCCGCCGTCGTGGATCTTGACGAGGTTCGCCGCGAAGAAGGGCAGGTCGAGCGCGAGGAAGAACGCGAGCAAGGGCAACACCTTGATCCAGGGCCAGCGCCAGGTGCGGCGCGCGACGACGCCGTAGGTGATCGAGGTGATCGCCATGGTGCCGGTCACGGCGATGCCGTACGCGGCAGCGAGGCGGGTCGACTGCTGGAACATCAGCACGAGCGCGATGCAGCCGGCGGCGAGGATCCAGTTGACCTCGGCGATGTAGATCTGGCCCTCGGCCTGCGAGGAGGTGTGCTTGATGCGGGTCCTCGGGAGGTAGCCGAGCTGCACGGCCTGGTGGGTGAGCGAGTACGCGCCGGAGATGAGGGCCTGGGAGGCGATGATCGTCGCGGCGGTGGCGAGGGCGACGAGGGCGTAGGTGGCGGCGCCTCGGGGGACGAGGGCGTAGAAGGGGTTCGCGGCGGCCTCGGGGTGGAGCAGGAGGTTCGCGCCCTGGCCGAAGTAGTTGAGCACGAGGCCCGGGAGCGCGACCGTGTACCAGGCGAGCTTGATGGGCACGCGGCCGAAGTGGCCCATGTCGGCGTACAGGGCCTCGCCTCCGGTGATGACGAGGACGACGGCGCCGAGGATGCCTGCGCCATGGGCGCCGTTGTCGCGGAAGAAGCGCACGGCGTGGAGCGGGTCGAGCGCCTGGAGGACCGCCGGGTTCCGCACGAGGTGGACCCCACCGAGGACGCCGAGGGTGACGAACCAGAGCACCATGATGGGGCCGAAGACCTTGCCGATGCCGGCCGTGCCGCGTTTCTGCACGGAGAAGAGGCCGAGAAGGATGGCGCAGGTCAGCGGGAGGACGGCGCGCTGGAGGGAGGGGGTGGCGATCTCCAGGCCCTCGACGGCGCTGAGCACGGAGATGGCGGGGGTGATCACGCCGTCGCCGTAGAGCAGCGCCGCGCCGAAGAGCACGAGGGCGGGGACGACGCCGAGCCGCGCCGACTCCATGGGGCGCAGCTCGGCAGGGACGAGGGCGAGCAGGGCGAGGACGCCGCCTTCGCCCTCGTTGTCGGCACGGGAGATGAACGTGAGGTACTTGACCGTGACGACGAGGATCAGCGACCAGAAGACGAGGGAGAGGACGCCGAGCACGTGGGGCTCGGTGGGGCTGACGCCGTGAGGCGGGTTGACGCACTCCTTGAGGGCGTAGAGGGGGCTCGTGCCGATGTCGCCGAAGACGACGCCGAGGGCGCCGAGCGAGAGGACGCTCAAGCTGCCCGGGGTGTGGCGCGCCGGCTCGTGGGCGTGCTCGCCGTAGCGTCGGGGGAGATAGGGGTGCGGTGGCCGCGGAGGAAAGCGGTTCGCCTCGTCTGGCTTGCCTCGTTCGTGCATCGTCCCCCCTCGGACAAGGCTACACCTGGGCGCGACCGGGCGTCAGGGCGGGGCCTCGCGCGCAGGGCGCCACGAGCCTTCGTGCAGGGCGCCACGAGCCTTCGTGCAGGGCGCCACGAGCCTTCGTGCAGGGCGCCACGAGGGTGGTCCTGGGCGGTGGGGGTATGCTCTGGTCATCCCATGGACCTCAACATCGATCTCGGTGAACTCCCCGGCGAGCCGGAGGCGCTCTACGCGCTCGCCACGGTGGTCAACGTCGCGTGCGGCGGTCACGCAGGGAATCAGGCCTCGATGGAGCGCGCGCTGGAGCTGGCTCGCGCTGCGGGCACCGAGGTGGCGGCGCACCCCTCGTACCCGGACCGCGAGGGGTTCGGACGGGTGAGCTTGGAGCTGCCGGAGGAGGTGCTGCGGGCGTCGGTGCGATCCCAGTGCGCGGCGCTGCAGGTCGTGGCGGAGGTGGCCGGGGTGCGCGTGCGGCGGGTGAAGCTGCACGGGGCGCTCTACGGGGACGCGGCGCAGGATCCGGCGCGGGCGCGGGCGGCACTCGGCGGCGCGGTGGAGGGGCTCGGGGGGTCGCTGGAGATCGTGGTGGGGCCGCCCTGGGGGTCGCTCGCCGCAGAGGCCGAGGCGCTGGGGCTGCGGTACGAGCGAGAGGGGTTCGCAGACCGCGGCTACGATGCGGAAGGGCGGTTGCTTCCGCGCAGTGCGCCCGGGGCGCTGCTCGTCGAGCCCGCCGCGGCGGTGGCGCAGGCGCTGCGGCTCGCGGACGCGGGAGGGCTCGAGACGCTGTGCGTTCACGGCGATACGCCCGGCTCGGAACACATCGCGCGGGCGGTGCGCGAGGCGCTGGCGGCGCGGGGATTGCTCGGTGCAGCGGCGGGGCCGGCAGCGGCATCGACCCAGGTGGCAGCCGCGGGGGGGACCAAGCCGGGGGAGCGGGGCTGAGGCGGAGAGAACCGGGAAGACCGGGGAGACCCGGGGAAGGAGGCGCGCGATGAGCGGACGCTGGACGCCTTACGGGGAGCGGGGGCTCTACGTCGATCTGGGGCTGGAGAAGGCACCGGATCGCGCGACGCGGACGCACGCTGCGGCGGCAGCGCTGCGCGAGCGGCTGGGCGCGCGGGCGCTGGAGGTGGTGGTCGGGGCGGGGGCGATCCTGGTCACGGACATCGCGCGTGGGGTGGATGTGGAGGCGCTGGCGCTGGAGGCGCTTGGGGCGGCCGGGACGCAGCGCGCGGCGGGCAGCGAAGGGGTGAGCGCGTCCGCGGCAGCGCTTCCGTCGGGGCGCGAGGCCGAGGCCACGGTGCGCCACCACGTGGTGTCGGTGGTCTACGACGGGCCGGATCTCACCGAGGTGGCGACCCTGCTCGGTGTGTCGCCGGAGGAGGTGATCGCGCTGCACACGGGCGCCGAGGTGGTGGTGGAGCTGCTCGGCTTTCTGCCGGGCTTCGCGTATTGCAGTGGCGTGGCGCCGCGGCTCTCGCTGCCGCGGCGAGGGTCGCCGAGGGCGAGCGTGCCCGCGGGGAGCGTGGCGGTCGCGGGAGGGTTCACGGGGATCTATCCGCGCGCTTCACCCGGGGGCTGGTGGTTGCTCGGCCGCGCCCTCGGGGTGACGCCGTTCGATCCTGGCCGAGAGCCCGCGATGCTGTTCGCGCCTGGCGATCGGGTGCGCTTCGCGCGGGCGGAGGTGCCGTCGAGCGAGCACGCAGCGGTGAGCCCAGGGGCGCGTGGGACGGCGGGCGGGTCTCGTGCCGTGCAGGGTGCAAGCTCGGGGCAGCGCGCGCTCGATCTCGTGGCGGTGTCGGCGGTGGCGACGATCCAGGATGGAGGTCGGCCAGGGCGACTGTCTCAGGGGCTGCCGCCCTCGGGCCCGCTCGACGCGACGACGCACGCGGCAGCGAACCGCGCGGTGGGCAACCCGTCGAACGCCGCAGCCATCGAGATTCCGCTGGGGAGTCTGGAGGTCCAGGCGGTCGGAGAGGTGGTGGTGTCCATCGACGGGGCGCGCGCCGTCCGGTTGAGCGATGGAGAGCGGCTGCGCGTTCCGTCGAGTGACGTCGCGGTGCGCTACCTGGCGGTGCAAGGGGGCATCGACGTGCCGGTGCAGCTCGGGGCGCGCGCCACCTTGCTCGCGGCGGGGCTGGGTGGGTTCGAGGGGCGCCCGTTGCGGCGCAGGGATCGACTGCTCGTGGGCGAGACGCACCAGGAGAGTCGCAGAGATGGTGCGGACGACGAGCGCGAAGAGCGCGGCGGAATCGGCAAGGAAGGCGGAGGCGGGAACCCCGACGGAAGCGGGGAGCACGAGGAGTGCATCACGCTGGATCCTGGACCACACGTGGACCGGTTTCCTCCGGGTGCCCTCGATGCGCTGGTCGACGGAACCTGGCACGTTTCACGCCACGTCGATCGCGTCGGCATGCGGCTCGAAGGGGCGCGCGTGCCGCGTGAAGGGCCGGATCTCGCGCTCCCTGCGCCCATGGTGCGCGGCGCCGTGCAGGTGACGACGGATGGCACGCCGATCGTTCTCGGTCCTGACCATCCCGTGACGGGCGGGTATCCGGTGCTCGCTGTCGTGCGACCCACCAGGCAAGCGCAGCTCGCGCGTCGACGGCCAGGAGAAGCGGTGCGGTTCGCGCTCGCACGATGACGCGATGACGCGATGATGGTGAGCCTCCGCTCTCTTTGCTCGCCCGGTACGGATTCGCAGCGCACGCAGCGAGGTGCCACAATGACGGACGCGCGGCGATCCACTATAGATAGGGAACACGCAGGGGGTGGTCGGTGAGCACGCAGATCTCAGTCGGGTCGAGCTCGTCCCGGGATGCAGCCGAAGCTGCGAGAGAGGCGGTGCGGACGGCGCTCACGGGCGCGGTCGAGCCGGTGTTCGCGCTGGTCCTGTCGACGGCGGGCTACGATGCGCACGCGCTCACCGCGGCGGTGTCGGAGCAGCTCGGCGAGGTGCCATGGGCCGGGTGCACGACGGCGGGGGTGTTCGCCGGGACCGAGATGCTCTCGCTGGGGCTGGTGGTCGGCGTGGTGAGCGGGAGCGGCGTGCGGTTCGGGATCGGGGTCGCCGACCGGGTGAGCGTGGATGGGCGCGCCGCGGGCGTCGCCGCCACGACGCAGGCCCTCGCGGAGCTGCCCGCCGTGGTGCCTCCGGGCTGGAACCGCGCGTGCATCGTGCTCGCCGACGTGCTCTCGGGCAAGGCGGCCGACGTGGTGCGCGGCGCGGTGCAGGTGGGCGGCACGGGGGTGGCCTGGGCCGGCGGTGGGGCGGGCGATGATCTGCGCCTCGCCCGGGGTGCGCAGTTCGCTCAGGGCAAGGCGTGGGTCGACGGCGCGGTGGTGATCGCGCTCGACACGCGGTCCCGGATGGCCGTCGGTACCCGCCACGGGTTCAGGCCTTACGGACCGCCGTCGATGGTGACCCGCGTCAAGGGCGCCTCCATCTCGGAGCTGGAGTTCGAGCCGGCGTTCTCGGTCTACCAGCGCGCCGCCGCTGGCCGAGGCGACCAGGTGAGTCAGGATGAGTTCGTGAACTTCGCCATGTCCCACCCGCTCGGCATCCCTCAGGCCGGGGGCGATCACGTCATCCGCGACCCGATGCGCGTCGACGCCGCAGGGACGCTGCACTGCGTGGGCGAGGTGCCCGATGGGTGCCTGGTGCGGGTGATGGAGGGCGAGCGTGCCGGCCTGCTCTTCGCAGCCCGAGAGGCCTCGCGCGCGGCAAAGCAGGCGGTGAACGGCCCGCTGGGCGGGGCGATCGTGTTCGACTGCGTCTCGCGGTCGCTGGTCCTCGGGGAAGGGGTGCAGGCCGAGATCGAGACCTTCAGCGCAGAGCTCGGGGCGCCCGTCATCGGTTGCCTGACGTTCGGGGAGATCGGCGCCATCGGACCCGGGGTGCCTCAGTTCCACAACAAGACGGCGGTGGTGCTGGCCCTGGGGGCATGACCTTGGTCATGGCGGAAAACCGCGAACTCCACGACCGGGTCGCGCTGCTCAGCGTGCTCCAGGAACTGACCGTCTCGGCGCTCGATCTCTTCGACCCGAGGCGGCCCATGAGCGGTTTCCTCGACCGCGTGGCAGAGCGGCTGGGTTGCTCGGCGACCATCCTCCTGGACGATTCGGAGCCCGCTCCGCGGCTGCTCGGCGCGGTGGGGCTGCCGGCCACTTCGTGCAGCCTCCCGCTCGCCCGAGGCGAGCCGCTGCCGTACCCCGAGCTGGCGCGGCCAGGGCTGGTCACGTGGCGCCTCTCGGGGTCGGGGCACGAGGCCGAGGCGGAAGCCGAGGTCCCGGGCGCGGGGCCCACCGACACGCCGAGGAGCCACGTCGACCGGGTGGTGACGCTGCTGCTCTGCTTCGACGGTGAGCCGCAGCTCGCGCCGCACTACCGGGGGATGATGCGCAGGCTCGTTTCGATCCTGCGCACTGCCCTGATCCACCGCGATCTCTACGCGCGCACGCTCGACAGCGAGCGGGAGCGCTCGCTCCGGCTGGAGCAGGAGCGGCACGCCCGGGCCGCCGCCGAGGATGCGCAGCGCCGGGCAGCGTTCCTCGCCGAGGCGAGCCGTCGGCTGTCCACGTCGCTCAACTACGAGGCGACCTTGACCCGGGTGGCGAGGTTGCCGGTGCCGTTCGTGGCCTCGTTCTGCATGGTGGATGTGCTGGAGGGCGCGTCCACCTTGCGCCGGGCCGTGGTCGTCCACGCCGATCCCTCCCGCTCGCTCTCGGCGCGCAAGCTCGAAGGGCGCGCGACGGTCGGGTCGGTGACGCCGCTCGCCGTCGCCCAGGCGCTCCGCACGGGCGAGCCGGTACCCTGGGATCTGGACGGCGATCCTGCGGCCCTCGGCACGCCCGAGGAGGCGGAACTTCTGGGGCAGCTCGACCTGGAGCGCTTCCTCTCCGTGCCACTCGTCAGCCGGGGCACGACGCTCGGCGTGCTGACGCTCGGCTGCGGCGAAGACGATCTCTGCTACGGCGCCGAGGACGCTTCCCTTGCGGAGGAACTCGCGCGGAGGGCAGCGCTGGCGATCGACAACGCGCGGCTCTACGACAGCGCCCAGCGCGCCATCCGCGCCCGGGAAGACATGGTGGCCGTCGTCTCGCACGATCTGAAGAACCCGCTCGCGACCATCTTCATGAACCTCCAGGTGCTGTCGCGGAAGCTGCCGCCCGAGGAGCAGCTCCCGGGGGCCCACGCGCCGCTCGAGCGCCTGAAGCGCGCAGCCGACCGGATGGAACGGCTGATCCGCGACCTGCTCGACCTCGCGCGCATCGACGCGGGCCACCTGGTGATCGAGCCGGTGAACAAGAAGCCGGAGGCGCTGCTCGCCGACGCGATGGAGCTGCTCAAGGAGCCCGCCGCGGAGAAGTCGGTTCGCCTCGAGCAGCACGTGGCCGGGGACCTGCCCCCCGTGCGCTGCGATCACGAGCGCGTGCTCCAGGTGCTCTGCAACCTCGTGGGCAACGCGGTGAAGTTCACGCCGCCCGGGGGCGAGGTGGAGCTGCGCGCCGAGCCGAAGGGCGAGGAGGTGGTGTTCGCCGTGCGGGACACGGGGCCGGGCATCCCCGAGGAGCAGCGCGGTTCGCTGTTCACGCGCTACTGGCAGGCCAAGGAGACGGCGCACCAGGGCACGGGGCTCGGCCTGTCGATCGCGAAGGGCCTCGTGGAGCTGCACGGGGGCCGCATCTGGGTCGAGAGCGCGCCAGGGACGGGCTGCACCTTCTTCTTCACCCTGCCTGCTGCGGGCGCTGCGGAACAGCGCGCTCCCGGCGTCAGCGCATGAGCACATGAGCGCATCGGCCCATGAGCGCATGCGCGCGTGAGCGCACGCTCTCGACCCACGCACATCGTCGGTGTACCGATGGTCTCCTGATGCCAGGAGACGACGGCAGCCATCGCACCCTGATCACCGAGGCCCTGCGAGCGCTGAACATCAAGCGCCTCGTGCTCGCCCTGCACGACCCGAGCTTCCCGTCGGAAGCCGAGGAGGAACTCGGCCGAGGCTCGCCCTGCACCGCAGGAGGTCAGCGCTTCCTGCGCTTCGCGGCGGCGCTCGGGTTCAACGCCGTCCAGCTCGGGCCGCAAGGGGAGCTGTCCCCGGACAACCCGTCGCCGTACGACGGCGCGCTGTTCGCGCGGAGCACGCTGTCGATCGCGCTCGCGCCGCTCACCGAGCCCGGGCGCTGGGGTCGACTGCTCTCTCCGGAGACGCTCGCCGCCCTGGTCGAGGCGCAAGCCGAGGTGGCGGGGGGTGGTGGGCGCGCGAAGCGGTTCCTGCGGGCGCACCACCGGTCGGCCTGGGTGGCCCAGCAGCGGGCGCTCGCCGAGGCCTGGGAGACGTTCCAGCGCGAGCGCGTGAGCACCTCGCCCGACCCGAGCGTCCTCGACCTCGCCGCGCGTCTCTCGGCGTTCCGGCGGCGGCACGCGGGCTGGCTCACGCGCGAGGTGCTGTACGACCCGCTGTGCACGCTGCACGGCGACGGGCACTTCCTGCGGTGGCCGCAGACGCTCGATCAGCGCCTGTTCGCGCCCGCGCGTGGCGAGGAGGTGGCGTGCCTGGCGCGGGTCCGCGAGCTGTCGGCGGAGCACGCGGGCCACGCGGAGGCGGTCGCGTTCCAGCAGCTCCTCGCGCACGAGCAGCACGGCGCGCTGCGCGAGGTGGCGGCGGGGATCGGCCTGCGGCTCTACGGCGACCTCCAGGTGGGCATGCCCCCGCGCGATCACTGGGCGTACCGCGCGCTCTTGCTGCGCGACTACCGCATGGGCGCGCCCCCCAGCCGCACGAACCCCGAAGGGCAGCCGTGGGGCTACCCGCTGCTCGACCCGGACCAGCTCCGCGGCGCGGCCGGGGGCTTCTTCCGGGCCCGCATCGACAAGTCCCTCGACGAGTACGACGGCCTGCGCGTCGACCACCCGCACGGGCTGGTCGACCCCTGGGTCTACCTGGACGAGGCGCCGGATCCCGGCGAGTCCGTGCGCCGCGGTGCCCGGCTGTTCTCGTCGCCCGCCTTGCCGGATCACCCCACCCTCTCGCGCTTCGCCATCGCCGCGCCGTTCCAGCTCGACCGGGGCCTGCCGCGCCACGCCGACGCCTGGGTGACGTCGCTCTCGCCGACGCAGGTGGAGCAGTACGCCGTCCTCGTCGACGGCCTGGTCAGCGCGGCACGCGCCCGGGGCTGGGAGAAGGCCGACCTCGCCTTCGAGGTGCTGAGCACCCTGCCCTTGCCCGTCCGGGCGGCGCTGGAGCGCCACGGCCTCGGGCGCTTCCGCGTCACCCAGAAGGCCAACCTCGCCGATCCGATGGACGTCTACCGCTCCGAGCGGGCCATGCCGGCGGACTGGGTGATGGTGGGGACCCACGACACGCCGTCGCTCTGGAGCGTGCTGGACCGATGGCGCGCGGAGAAATCCGTGGAGGCGCAGGCCGCCTACCTGGCCGAGCGGGTCGCGCCCCGGGAGGACCAGGTCGCCTCGCTCGCGCGCGCGCTCTCCCGCGACCAGGCGCTGCTCGCCCGCGCGAAGTTCGCCGACCTCTTCGCCAGCGGCGCGGCGCACGTGTCGGTGTTCTTCGCCGACCTGCTGGGGATGAAGGAGCCCTACAACCAGCCGGGGACGGTGAGCGACGAGAACTGGTCGCTCCGCGTGCCCCGGGACTACCAGCAGAAGTACGCGCTCCAGGCGACCCGGGGCGCCGCGCTCGACCTGCCCCGGGTGCTGGCGATGGCGCTCCGGGCCCGCGGCGCCGGCGCGAGCGAGGAGCGCGCGGCCCTCGCCGACAAGCTCATGGCGCTTCCGGCGGCGCCTCCTCCGGTGGCTTGAGCCCTGGATCGACCCGCGGCTCGATTCGCGGCTTGAGCAGCACGGCCCCGAGCGGCGGCAAGGTCAACGCCAGCGAGAAGTCGCGGTTCTGCCAGGGCACTGGCGCCGCTTCGACCGCGCCGAGGTTGCCTTGCCCGCTGCCCCCGAAGGTCGTCGCGTCGGTGTTCAGCAGCTCTTCCCACGTCCCCGCCCCGGGCACCCCGATCCGGTAGTTGTACAAGGGCACCGGGGTGAAGTTCAGCGCCACCACGATCCGGTCCTCTTCGCGCGTGCCCCGGCGCTCGTACACGAGCACGCTGTGGTCGGCGTCGTTGGCGTCGATCCACTGGAACCCCCGCGCATCGCAGTCGAGCGCGTGCAGCGCCGGCTCCTCGCGGTAGGCCCGGTTCAGCTCGCCCACGAGGAGCTGGATCTGCCGGTGCGCATCCTCGTTCGTGAGATGCCAGTCCAGGCTCACGTCGTGGTTCCACTCCCGCCACTGCGCGAACTCGCCCCCCATGAACAGGAGCTTCTTGCCGGGCTGCGTCCACATGTACGTGTACAAGAGCCGCAGGTTCGCGAACTTCTGCCAGCGGTCGCCGTTCATCTTGTTGATGAGCGAGCCCTTCCCGTAGACGACCTCGTCGTGCGAGAGCGCCAGCACGAAGTTCTCGCTGAAGGCGTACATCCCCCGGAACGTCAGCGACCGGTGGTGGAACTTGCGGTGGATGGGATCGAGGGCGAGGTACTTCAGCGTGTCGTGCATCCAGCCGAGGTCCCACTTGAAGCCGAAGCCGAGCCCACCGAGGTAGGTCGGGCGCGAGACCAGAGGCCACGCCGTCGACTCCTCGGCGATCGTCTCGACCCCCGGGACCTGCTGGTACACCGCCTCGTTGAGCTGCCGCAGCAGCGCGACCGCCTCCAGGTTCTCCCGGCCGCCGTGCTGGTTCGGGACCCACTCCCCGCCCTCGCGCCCGTAGTCGAGGTAGAGCATCGAGGCCACGCCGTCGACGCGCAGGCCATCGGCGTGGAACTGCTCCACCCAGTACATCGCGCTCGACAGGAGGAAGCTCCGCACCTCGTGCCGGCCGTAGTTGAAGATGTAGGTGTTCCACTCGGGGTGATAGCCCTGGAGCGGGCTCGCGTGCTCGAAGAGGTGCGTGCCGTCGAAGAACGAGAGCCCGTGCGCGTCGTGCGGGAAATGGCCCGGCACCCAGTCGAGGATCACCCCGATGCCCCGCTGGTGCAGCGTGTCGATCAGGAACTTCAGGTCGGCCGGGTCGCCGTAGCGCGCGGTCGCGGCGAAGTAGCCGGTGGTCTGGTAGCCCCACGAGCCGTAGAAGGGGTGCTCCGTGAGCGGCATCAGCTCGACGTGCGTGAAGCCCAGCTTCGCGACGTGGTCGGCGAGCCGCGGGGCGATCTCGCGGTAGGTGAGCATGCGGTCCTCTTCCTCGGGGATGCGCATCCACGAGCCGAGATGCACCTCGTAGATGGACATGGGTGCGTTCCGCAGGCCGCTTTTGGACCGGGCGCTCATGTGCGCCTCGTCGCCCCAGCGGTAGGCGACGTCGGCCACCACCGAGGACGTGCCTGGCGGCGCCTCGTGGCGGAAGCCGAACGGATCGGCCTTGTCGATGGTGTAGTCGCCGTCGCGCGAGACGATCTTCAGCTTGTAGCGCTGCCCCGCCTGCGCGCCGGGCACGAACACCTCCCAGATGCCGAGGATGCCTCGCCGCTGCATGGGGTGACGCGCCGGGTCCCACCCGTTGAAGTCGCCGATGACCGCGACCGCTTCGGCGTTGGGCGCCCAGGCGGCGAAGAAGACGCCCTCCTCGTCACCGCGCCGGGCCAGGTGGGCGCCGAGCTTCTCGTGGAGGCGCAGGTGCCGGCCCTCGTGAAAGAGGTGCAGATCGACCTCGCCCATCGCGAGCTGCGCGACGTCGGGCAGCGAGGAGCCCGCCGTCGCCGCGCCGTCGCCGCGCGCCGGCGCCGGCGGCCCAGGGGGCTCGGAGACGGCGAAGATGGCCTCGACGGGAGCTGCGGGCGGCGTGGACGGCGAAGGCGGCGTGGAGGCCCGGCTCATACCGGCGACCTCTCGGAGAGGATCTGGGCGAGGCCTTGCAAGGGGATCTCCAGCCAGTCAGGCCGGTTGTTCAGCTCGTAGCCCACCTCGTAGATGCACTTCTCGAGCAGGTAGAAGCCGAGGAGCAGCTCCGTGTCCGCTGCGGTCCTGGGAATGAGCAGCTCGTTCCCTGCGCGGATCGTCGGCAGGTAGCCGTTCAGGAACGCCGCCGAGGTCCACGCCACCCAGGCATCGACCCAGGGCGTGAGCGCAGGGACGTCCTCGGGCCGCACCCGCCCACGCCGCAGCGCCGAGGCGCCGACGTAGTGGAACGAGCGCAGCATCCCCGCCACGTCACGCAAGGGGCAACGCTTGTAGCGCCGCTCGCTCAGAGGCCGCGCGGGCTCCCCCTCGAAGTCGATGATCACGAAGTCGTCGCCCGTGTAGAGCACCTGCCCCAGGTGATAGTCCCCGTGGCTGCGGATGCGGTCGACGATGACCCGGCGCCCGAACACGTCGGCGAGCTGCGCATCGACCTCTGCTTCGCGCAGGGCGAGCGAAGCCGCCATCTCGCGGATCGGCTCCGGCAGGCTGTTCTCCCGGCGCCGCAGCGCGGCGAAGTTCCGCGCCAGCATGGAGTGGGCATACTGGTACAGCGAGCGCTGGTGCATCGCCGTGAACGGCTCCCGGGAGAAGTTCGGGTCGTTCGTGTCGGCCCCGAGCGCGAGGTGCAGCTCCGCGGTCCGCCGCCCGAGCAAGGCCGCGCGCTGAAGGTAGGTCCCCATCATGTCGACGACGAACTGCGGCGGCTCTGCGTTGGCGGATTCGATCAGCGAGCCCTCGGGCGTCGGCGGCTTCATCCCCCTGGCCTCCTCGCTCGCCAGCACCCGCTCGAAGAACCGGTCGACGGACTCCATCGTCACCGTCCAGACGTCGCCCTGGTTCGGCATGTACTCCTGGAGCATGGCGACCGCCGCCGGCTCCCGGCCGTCGCGCAGCTCGATCGCGCCTGCGATCCGCGGCGTCCCGGTGAAGCCCCGCGCCGTGAGGAAGCGGCCGATCTCCAGGTCGGGGCTGATGCCCTCCTCCACCATGCGGAAGACCTTGAGCATCAGCCGGTCCTCGAAGAACAGGGTGGTGTTGGTCTGCTCCGTCTCGGAGACCCGCACCTTGAGCGATACCTCCGGGTCGAGGTCCGGCAAGGTGGCGAACGGGATGCCGACGAGCTTCCCTCGGCTCGCCGAGAGCACCTGCTTGCCCTGGATCATCGCGAGCAAGCGCTCGGCGAACTCGGGGCTGAGCAGCGCGTCGTAGAGGACGCCCTCGGTCTCCATGCCCGGGCCCGGATCCCGCACGTCGATCGCGGTGATCACCGCGTGCCGGCTGCGCGACACGAGGTTCTTGGCACGCTCGCCGGTGGCGAACCCCACGGGCAGCACGTAGGTCTCCGGCACGCCGTCGGCGAACTCGACCCGCACGAGGAGCATGAAGAAGGGCGACGCCGAGCTCCCTTCGCCCTCGGACGGGAAGGGCACCACGTCGACGATCGAGGTCAGCTTGCGCGTCCTCGCCTTGCTGCGGAACCAGCGCCGCGCCGGGAGGTACTGGGAAAGGAGCTTGGTGAGCGCCGTCCGCGAGGCGCCCTCCAGCACCGACGTCCACGCGCCCTGCACGGCGAGCGACGGGAGAACGTCGCCCTCCTCCTGGCCCATGGCCGTGGTGGCCTCCAGCGCGAACCAGAAGAAGTCGTACGGCCCGAGCGTCAGCCGGTACGTCGCGTCGCCGATCTCCGGGAAGCGCGTGCTCCCGAACAGTTCCACCGGCACGGCGCCCTTGAAGCGGGAGAGGTCCAGCTCGACGAACTGCGCATACCGCGACAGATTCGCCACCACGAGGACCCGCTGGTCGTCGATGCAGCGCAGGAAGGCGAGGACGCGCCCGTTGTCGGGCTGGAGGAACTCGATGTCGCCGCGGCCGAGCACCGGGTTCTGCTTGCGCAGGTTGATGAGCCGCTTGCTCCACCACAGGAGCGACGATGGATTGCTCTGCTGCGCCTCGACGTTGATCGCCTCGTAATGGTACTCGGGGTCGACGATCACCGGCAGGTAGAGCTTCTGCGGGTTGCACCGCGAGAAGCCCGCATTGCGATCCCCGCTCCATTGCATCGGCGTGCGCACCCCGTCCCGATCGCCGAGGTAGATGTTGTCGCCCATGCCGATCTCGTCGCCGTAATAGAGGACCGGCGTGCCCGGGAGCGAGAAGAGCAGCGCGTTCATCAGCTCCGTGCGGCGACGCAGCCGCATGAGCGGCGAGAGCCGCCGCCGGATGCCGAGGTTGATCCGCGCGCGGCTCTCCTCGGCATAGACGCGGTACATGTAATCGCGGTCCTCGTCGGTCACCATTTCGAGCGTGAGCTCGTCGTGGTTCCTGAGGAACGTGGCCCACTGGCAGTTCGCCGGGATGGTCGGCGTCTGCTTGAGGATGTTCATCAGCGGGAAGCTGTCCTCCAGCTCCACCGCCATGAACATGCGCGGCATGAGCGGGAAGTGGAAGTTCATGTGGCACTCGTCGCCCTTGCCGAAGTAGGCCGAGGCGTCTTCCGGCCACTGGTTCGCCTCGGCGAGCAGCATCCGGTCCGCGTACTTGCCGTCGATGTACGCCCGGAGGTCCCGCAGGTACTCGTGCGTCTCGCGGAGGTTCTCGCAGATCGTTCCCTCCCGCTCGTACAGGTACGGCACCGCGTCGAGGCGCAGCCCGTCCACGCCCATCTCCAGCCAGAAATCGACGGCTTGCAGGATGGCCTCGTGCACCGCCGGGTTGTCGAAGTTCAGGTCCGGCTGGTGCGAGTAGAACCGGTGCCAGTAGTAGGCGTTCGCCACCGGATCCCAGGCCCAGTTCGAGGTCTCGAAGTCCTTGAAGATGATGCGCGCGTCCTCGTACCGCTTCGGCGTGTCGCTCCAGACGTAGAAGTCACGCTCGGGGCTCCCCGGCGGCGCGCGCCGCGCCCGCTGGAACCAGGCGTGCTCGTTCGACGTGTGGTTGATGACCAGCTCGGTGATCACCCGGATGCCACGGCGGTGCGCCTCGTCCAGGAGCCGCTTGAAGTCGTCGATCGTGCCGTAGCAAGGGTTGATGTCCGTGTAATCGGAGATGTCGTATCCCCCGTCGCGGAGCGGCGAGGGATAGAACGGCAGGATCCAGATGGCGGTGATCCCGAGATCCTGCAGGTAGTCGAGCTTCTCGATCAGACCTGGGAAATCACCGATGCCGTCGCCGTTCGAGTCGGCGAATGCACGGATGTGGATCTCATAGATGATCGCATCCTTGTACCAGAGGGGGTTGGACTCGAGGGTGGGTGGCATCGAGGGTCTGCTCATAGGTAGTACTCGAAGTTCTGCTCGCTGCGGACGAAGCGACGGACACGGAAGATGTGGGCCGGCATGACCCGCGGATCCAGCTCGACGAAGGCGCGACGACCCTTCCACTGGTAGCGCGCGTTCGAGAGCAGGTCATGCACCTGGAACGAGCGCTCCTGGTCGGTGATTCCAGGCAAATCCAGCTCCAGCCAGGCCGACTGGGTGTGGTCCGGATCCAGGTTGACCACGACGACGATCAGGCTCTCCCCGTCGTCCGAGGTCTTGCTGAAGCAGAACACCGCGTCGTTGCCCGTCTCGTGGAAGTGGATGCGGTTCGTCTGCTGGAGCGCCCGGTTCTCGCGCCGGATCTCGTTCACCCGCTGGATGACGTGCCGCAGGCTGCCCGGGCGGTCCAGCTCCCAGCGCTTCAGCTCGTACTTCTCGTTGTCGATGTACTCCTCGGATCCCGGGCGCGGGACGTGGTCCATCAGCTCGAAGGCGGGACCATACATGCCGTAATTGCTGGAGAGGGTGGCTGCGAGGACGAGCCGCGCGATGAACACTGGACGCGAGCCGGTCTGGAGGTGCTCGGGGAGGATGTCGGGCGTGTTCGGCCAGAAGTTCGGGCGATAGAACTCGGCCACCTCGGTCCGGGTGAGGCGCGTGAGGTACTCGGTCAGCTCGTCCTTCGTCGTGCGCCACGTGAAGTAGGTGTACGACTGGGTGAAGCCGAGCTTCGCCAGCGCGTGCATCAAGGTCGGGCGGGTGAACGCCTCGGCGAGGAAGATGGCGTCCGGGTGCGCGGCCTTCACCTCGCGCAGGCAGTACTCCCAGAAGGGCAGCGCCTTGGTGTGCGGGTTGTCGACGCGGAAGATCTTCACCCCGTGGTCGGCCCAGAAGAGGAACACGTCCCGGAGCGCTTCCCACATCGCCTGCCAGTCGCTCGACTCGAAGTCGAAGGGGTAGACGTCCTGGTACTTCTTCGGCGGGTTCTCCGCGTACTGGATGGTGCCATCCGGACGCGCCTTGAACCACGCGGGGTGCTCCTTCACCCACGGGTGATCGGGCGAGGCCTGGAACGCGATGTCGAGCGCGATCTCCAGCCCGTGCTCGCGCGCCGTGCCCACGAAGTGATCGAAGTCTGCGAGGGTGCCCAGCGCGGGATGCACGGCGGTGTGCCCGCCTTCCGCCGCGCCGATGGCCCACGGGCTGCCCGGGTCGTCGGCCTCCGCGGTGAGGGTGTTGTTCCGGCCCTTGCGGTGCGCCCGCCCGATGGGATGGATCGGAGGCAGGTAGACGACATCGAAGCCCATGCCCGCGACGTACGGGAGCATCCGCTCGGCGCTGGCGAAGGTGCCGTGCTGGCCGGCGTCGCCGAACGAGCGCGGAAAGAACTCGTACCACGCGCTGAAGCGGGCACGCGGCGGGTCGACGATCACCTGGAGCACGCGCGGGTAGGTCGAGGCGCGCGCGCGATCGGGTGCACGCGCCGCCAGTGCAGCCGTCTCGGCCGCGAGGCCCACGGCCAGGCGGGTCTCGAGCGGCGCCGCGGTGCTCCCGAGCGTGGCCGCTGCGGTCGCGAGGGCCTGCGCGTCGGCGTCGGCAGCTCGCTTCGCTGCGGCGGCGAGCAGTGCTGCACCTTCGAGCAGCTCGACGGCGACGTCCTGACCGGCCTCGACCTTGCGGCGCGTACCGCGCTGCCACGTGGTGAAGGGCTCGATCCAGCCGACCACGGTGTACTCCCAGATGCCGAGGGCCGTGAGCGTGACGGTCGCGCGGAACCTGTCGTTCGCGTCGACGCGCGCCAGCGGCACCTCTTGCCAGGGCCTGGCCTCCGCGTCGGGTGCTCCTCCTGGAGGTGAGGACGCAGGCGCTGGCGCGCGCACGAGCAGCGCGCCTCCCACGGCGTCGTGACCATCGGGGATGAGGTCGACCTCCACCTCGAGCGGGTCCCCGATCACCCGCTTGACCGGGAAGCGCCCACCGTCGAGTTCGGGCCGCACCCGCTCGACGAGCACCCGGAGATGCCCCCGCTCCACCATGTGTTCCCAGGGATGCCCAGCGTTGCGTTCTCGCCCGTGCACGAACCCTCCTCGCGCTTCGATGCCCGAACCCGTGCCCTGGACGCCAGGCATGACCCCGTCGCCCTACCGTTTCTGCAAAAAGTGAGGCAACGCCTGACACGAGAAGAGGTGTGCAGCGCGTCCGTCCTGAGGGTTGCCGTGCACCCGAGCTTCTCTCGGTGTAAGAAGGGCGCCCTGACGGCCGTTTCGGCTGCTGTCCGGCGGACCCTTTCCGCCAGAGGAGCCCTTCGCATGAAGCGTACTACCTTCGCTGCCCTTGCCCCCCTCGCCCTGCTCGTCGCGGCGTGCTCGTCCACGCCCGAACCCAACGAGCAGGATTCCGCCGCGCTCTGCGCCGCCGGACAGGCGCCCCCCGGCGTCTTCTGCGCCCCGCCCCCCGCGGCGACGGTGACGGTGACCTCGACCGCCACGACGACCACGCCTGCGGCCACGGGCGCGACCGCGACCTCGATCCCGCCGCTCGCCGCGGCAGCCGCCACCCCCGTGATGCAGGGCCTCGCGCTCCAGGAAGCGCCCGGCATGTCCCCCGAGGGCGGGCCGTTCGCCGGTCAGTTCCAGGAAGGCCAGACGCTGGAGCAGGACATCACCATCTCGCCAGGCAAGTGTTACACGATCGTCGCCGTGGGCCTCGGCATCCAGGAGCTGGACATGCAGCTCCTCACCCAGCCGGTGCCGCAGGTGCCGCCGGTGATGCTGGCCCAGGACGCGACGACCGGTCCCCAGGCGACGATCGGCGGCAAGGCGAGCGGCTGCTGGAAGAACCCGACCCCGCTCGGCGCGCCCGGCAAGGTGGTGCTGAAGGCGACGAAGGGCGCGGGGATCGCGGCGGCTCAGGTCTACGTGAAGTGATGCGCTGAGGCCGCGCAGGCCGCGCAGGCCGCGCAGGCCGCGCAGGCCGCGCAGGCCGCAGGCAGGGATCACGCGCCGCCGTCGGATGCGCAGCGGCGCGTGCATCGATCGCCAGAGACCGACACGACGGGGCTCATCCCTGCTCGAAGCGTCGGAGCCATCGCCACGGAAACGGTTTCCAGAACGGCGTCACGAGCGCTTGATCGTCTGGCGAGACGACGAACCAGGTGGCGTCCACGCTCGGTCGCAGGACGTGGACGTTCTGGGCCGGCATGAAGCTCTGCGCGAGCAGGAGCGCGGCGCGACCATCGCTCGCGCGAGCCACGTCGACGACGAGGACCGCGTGGCCGGGGGTGCCAGGCTGGACGACGAAGTCGCCAGGAGCGATCTGCTCCACCGCGACGGGCTGGGCCTGCTGCGCGAGGGCGCCCGTGTTGGCCCACATGAACACGCCGTCGAGCCAGCCGCGGAAGGTCGGATGGTCCTTCGGGCTCGAGCGGGTCTTCGGCTCCCAGACGAGGGCTTCGCCGCGCTGGACGGGACGCTCGCCGCGGACCCAGCGGTCGAAGGGAAGCTCGATGCCCGCCCCCGCGCGGTAGCTCAGGTCGCGGTCCCCACGCGCCCAGCGCCACTCGGCGTGGAGGCGGATGATGGCGTCGGCGCACTGCTGGAGGTCGGCCTGGCCGATGTCGATGGCGACGACCGCAGCGAGGTTCCTGTGGTCCGGGGGAAGGATGACGCCGCCGCTGTGGCGCAGGACCGGCGTGCCGGGCGCCGCGAGCGGGAGGTGCCGGAGCCAGGCGCCAAAGGAACCACCGGCGAGGTCGACGCGCGTGAAGCCCGGTGGGGGTGAGGGGAAGCGGGCGAGGAGCGTGTCGACGGGTGGTGGTGCGGCCGCTGCGAGGGAAGGGTCGCCGAGCCAGGGGTAGCTGGCGGCGGTCTCTGCCGAGGTGGCCGAGGTGGCGGCGGGGGCGAGCGCCGAGGACGGCGGGGTCGCGAGAGAAGCGGCGGGCGCGGCTGCGTGCTCGGGGCCCGGCGGGTCGGCCGCGTGGAGCGCGGGACGAGCGTCGGAGGTGATGCCAGCGGCTGCTGCGCTCGATGCCGGATGCGCTGCGATCGGGGTGGGCGAGGACGGGCCAGGCTCGGGAGGAGAGGGGCTCGCGTCACAGGCGGTGACGCAGAGGGCGAGGCTGCCGAGGAGGCTGCCGAGAGCGAGGCGGGATGATCGAGCGGCGAGGAGAAAGCGAAGGGCGAGGAGACCTCGGGAGCGCATGCCCCAGTCTGACGTGTCACCCGAGCGACCGCTCAGGGAAACGCTGCCAGGTCCGCCCTCGTCCCCGGAGCGCCAGCGTGCTCGGCGTCGGCGCTCGTGCCGCCCGCGCCAGGTTCACCGAGCGTCACGACGGCCCCCTCCAGCGAAGGCGCCACCCCGCGGAACGCGACGCCGATCGCGTGCCCACCCAGGCCTCCACCCCCCTGCCCGCCCTTTCCGCCGTTGCCTCCAGCGCCCCCAGGGCAGCCTTCCTTGAGCTGGGTGTACGCCGGGTCCACCGCGCCCCCCTTGCCTCCCTCGGCGCCCCCGAGACCTCCGTTCTGCCCCGGGCCCCCCGACCCGCCGACGCCGCCGCGGCCCGTCCGCAAGACCACGTCGTCGAAGACCACCTGCGCCTCCAGGCTCACCAGCGCGATGCTCGCGCCGCCCGCGCCGCCGCCGCGCCCACCAGCGCCGCCGCATCCACCGCTGGCGCCGTTGCCGCCGCTCGCGCCGCTGCCCGTCGACGCTTGCGGACACTGGCCCACCCCCTTGCCGCCGCTTCGACCGCCGCCGCCGCCCCCTCCTTGGCCGGGCTCCCCCTTGCCGCCATCGGCTCCCTTCGCGCCGACGTACCCCGCGGCGCTCAGCGACCCGAGGCCTCGCGCGCCGTCGCCCCCCTCCCCCGACTCGCCGTCCCCGCCTGCCTTCCCTTCGCACTGCGCCTCGACATCGGCGCCCGTGCCCGCGTTCTCGAGGCCCGGCAGACCGGACTCGCCACCGCCACCGCTGTAGACCCGACCCGAACCGCCGAGACCCCCGATCGAGTCATCCGTCACGTCGTCGGCCGTGCCGCACAGGTTCTCCACCTGGGGCTCCCCACCGTCTGCCGCACAGGCTGGCCTCCCCGCCGTCCCGTCCGCGCCTGCGCCGGCCCGCGCTCCGTGCCCCGCCCCCTCCTCTCCGGCGGCGCCGTCCCCCGCCACCAGCGTCGATCTCACCAGCGAGACCCGGATCCCCTCCGCCACCACCGCGATCGACGACGCCCCCTTCAGCGCGGCGTCCCCGCCCACCATGATCCCCTTCGCCTCCACCTCCACATCCTCCAGCCGCGCCTCGCCTTCACCGCCGCGCAGCCGCAGCGGGACCTCGCCCATCGGCGCCGTCACCCGCGTCTTGCGCGTCCCCTCGGCCCACCGCCAGCCCTTCTGGCAGTCCAGCCCGCCGAAGACCGTCACCCCTGCGGGCACCTCCACCGCGCCCTCGAACGCTTCCGCGCACGCGTACACGCGGCCCGTCCCGCCTTCCTGCGCGTGCTTCACCGCCTCCGCGAGCGTCTTCACGGGCGCAGCCTTCGTCCCGGCCCCGCCTTCCGTACCCGCGCTCGACACGAACACCCCGCAGACCTCGGCGACCTCTGCGGCAGCGCTCGGCCTGCAGTCGACGGATGCCTCGACACGCCCACCTTCCAGCTCACCGGACGTCGGGCAGCCGACCTGCGTGTGCTCGCAGCTCAGGTCCGTGTTGATGAAGCAGCCTGACACGACCGTCGCGAAACCAGCGCCTGTCCCGACCGCGAACCAAGCCATCCAGAACGACTTGCGCATCATCATGTGCTCCTTCGACTCAGGCCGACGCAGAACGAACCACCGATGGTCACGCGATCCCGCGCGCGCCGGCCGACGGTGCGAACCACGGACCAGACGAGGCACGTCCGCAGTGCTCCGAGCGCGGACGTCAGCGGCGCATTTCGACGGCGTCGGGCCCGGGCCCCGGTGCCGAGGTCGCTGCCTCGGGAGGAGCTTCGCTCGGCCGAGCGTCAGGCCCCACGGGGCGTGCGGTCGGTGCGTCCGCACCGCGCGTCGGCGTGAACAGGGTCGACGTACGCCTTGCCGCGTCCCGCGGCGCGGTGGCCTCGTCCCCGAGAGGCCCGTGACTCGTCATCGGGCCCTGGCGACGTCCGATCACCGCGAGGCTCATCACCACGACCGACCCCACGATCGCGAGGGCCGAGAAGCCGATGATCCACCATCCGCGCGCGGGGTCGGGCCCCCTCGGCGCGCGCGCCCTGCTCCCTCCACGGGCCGCGACAGCGCGTGAGCCGTCGGGACCACGCGCCGCGCCAGCCTTCACCGACGTGCCGTCCCTGCCCGGGTGCCGACGCAACCGCGCCAGGGCGGCATCGAGCACCGGGTCTTCACCAGGGTGCACGACAGGAGGAGGAGAACTCTCTCGGCGCTCTTTCATCGCCTTCATCGCTTCCCTTCAAGGGAGGGACTGGTTGAACGGGTCCGTGGTCGGCGCTGTCGATGCCGCGCTCGCCGGGGAGCGCTGCGTGGGAGGCACGAGCGCCTTCCCCGGAGAGCTTTCCGGAGGCATGAGCGCCTGCACCAGCGCGGTCACGGGCGGCAAGAGCGCTTGCGCCAGCGCCATCACCGGAGGCGTGAGCGCCTGCGCCAGCGAGGTCACGGGCTTCGTGAGCGACTGCGCCAGAGCGGTGACCGGAGGCGTGATCCGCTGCGCCAGAGCGCTCTCTGGCGGCATGAGCGCTTGCACCAGAGCGTCCCCGGGAGGCACGAGCGGTCTCCCACGTGAAACGGTCGTCGGTGTGAGCAGCTGCCGCTCGGAAGCCGCCGATGGAAAGGTCTTTTCGACCTCGGAGAAGAACGCAGCGCCCCACCGCACGGCCCCGAAGAAGAGTGCGAAGAGCAGCACGCCGACGCCCATCCCCACCACGTAGACGGGCAGGAGGCGCATCCACGCCGCCGAGCGGGTCGGCTCGACGAGCACGTCGGGGAGCGAGGCGGGCGAAGCTGGCCCCGGGCTCCTCCTCGACGGCGCAGGGGGCGCGTCGTCGCCGACCCCGACGAGCGGCGTTTCCTCCAGGGGGTCGGGGAGGGACAGGTGGGCAGGGAAAGACGGCTGCGTCCCCCAGGCGCATGCGGAGGCGCTCAGCGCAGGTCTCTCCTTCCGCCGCCCCCCATCGCCACACGGAGCCCCCATCTCGCCTCGCTGCGCAGGCCTGCGCGCGACCTCCGGGAGGCGGCGCACGGGCTGCTCGGACCGCGGGCGCGGCACGCCGACATCCGAGCCGAAAGACGCCTGTCTGGGCCTGATGTTCGCTCGCACTTGCTTCCAGGCGGTCCAGATCGCCGCGGCGAGCGCGCCGCCACTCGGGTGACGCGCCCGAGGATCCTTCTCCGTCGCGCGCGCCACCACCTCGGCGATCGGGGACGGCACCCCCAGCGCATCGAGCCGCGGCGTCTCCGTGAAGGCATGCTCGAAGCACAGCGCCCGCGCGCTCCGCTCGTGACCGGCGTCATCGCGGAGGAAGGGATGGAAGCCCGCCAGCATCTCGAACGCCATCAGCCCCAGCGCGTACACATCGCTCTCGGGGGACCCTCCGAGGCGCGGGGTGAACAGCTCCGGCGCCATGTATGCCGGCGACCCGATCGTCTCCTGCGCCAGCGCTGATTTCTGGCGGTGAGCGATCCCCAGGTCGAGCAGCTTCACCTGCCCCTCTCGGGTGATGAAGAAGCTCTCGGGCTTGACGTCCCCGTGGACGATGTCGAGCACGTGGCACTGCTCCACGGCATACGACGCCGCACGGAGCGTGGCGCACGCGCGCTGGAGGGAGAGCGGCCCCTCCCGGAGCAGCCGCGCGCGCAAGGTCTCGCCTTCGAGCAGCTCCATGAGCCGCCAGACCAGGCCCTCGTGCTCGCCGTGATCGTACACCTCCACGAAGTTGGGGTGCTTGATGCCGACCATCACCACCCCCTCGTCGAGCATGCGGCGCAGCTGGGTCTCGCGGTCCTCCCCCGTCGGCTGGAGGATCTCGAGGGCGACCCTGCGACCACTGCGCCCGGTCGCCTCGAACACCGCGCCCATCCGACCCCGACCGAGCACGCGCACCAGCGTGAAGCCCATGAAGCGCTGCCCGGGCCTCGGCAGATCACGCGCGCACATCGGGACCCCTCCCCTTCCTTCCACGCGCCCGGCGCCCGATCGGCGCGCCTCGAAAACTCCCGCGTGGTTACCGCAATTTCTAGCTGCTACCGCGACGCCGGCAAGCCGCTCGAGCTACCGCGAGACGTGGGTTTCAAGCTCGGAGACGACCCCGAGGGGATCCCCGCAGGGTGGCTGTCCCGCGCAGTGACGACGACCCGTGGACGGCGGCGAATCGACCCCATCGCCGGGCACGGAGCGTCCCCTCCGTCCAGCACCGCGTGCCTCATCCCCCGCCGTTCGCCTCCGACGGGTTCACCAGCACGGGTGCCCCGGCCGCAGGGAGCCGCACCCGCACGGTCCGCACGTGACGCGGGCTCGCGTCGACGATCTCCAGCTCCACGCCTCCCTCCGCGGTGAAGCGCTCGCCCACCGTCGGAATCCGCCCCGCCACTTCCAGGCACAGGCCGGCCATCGTCGACCAGCGCTCTCCCTCGGGCAGCTCCACCCCGAGCACCCGGCTCACCTCGCGCACGGGCACGTCGCCTTGCACCACCACCGACCCGTCTTCCTCGCGCCGGATCGGCTCTGGTGTCGGGTGGTCGTGCTCGCCCACGATGTCGCCCACCAGCTCCTCGACCAGATCCTCCAGCGTGATGATCCCGCTCATCGCTCCCCGGTCGTCGACCACGATCGCGAGCTGCACCTTCCTCCGCCGCATCTCGGCGAGGATGTCGACGGTACGCATCGTCTCGGCCACATAGAACGCGGAGCGGATGATCCCCTCCAGCGCGAACGGCTTCTGACCCCAGAGCAAGGCCAGGACGTCCTTCACCGTGATGTACCCGACCACGTTGTCCCGCGTGTTCTCGTACACCGGCATGCGCGTGTGGCCGTGCTCCGTCACCACCCGCTGCACCTCCTGGGGTGGCGCCCCCTTCGGCACGGACACCACCTTCAGCCGCGGCACCATCACGTCGAGCGCCGTCAGCTCCGCGAAGTCGATCGCGCGTGATGCGATCTCGCCGGCGCTCTTGTCCATCGTGCCCGCCTGCGCCGCCTCGTCGACCATCTGCTGGATCTCCTCGGGCGACAGCCGCGCCTCGACGAAGTTCGTGCTGTCGCCGAACAGCCGAAGCACCACGTTGGAGCTCGCGGTCAGCAGCCAGACCAGAGGGCGCGCGAGCCAGGCGAGCCCCTCCAGCGGACGCCCGATGAACATCGCGTACCCCTCCGCTTGCCGCAGCGCGAGGGACTTGGGCACCAGCTCCCCGAGGACCAGCGAGAGGAAGGAGATCATCGCGATGACGATCGCCAGCGCGAACTCCTTCGCGTAGGGCGCCAGCACGGGCACGTGGCCCAGCAGAGGCTCGATGTCCCCTGCGATGCTCGCACCACCGAAGGCCCCGGCCGACGAGCCGATGACGGTGATCCCGATCTGGACCGTGGCGAAAAAGCGCTCGGGGTTCGTGCGCAGCCGGTGGATCGCGTGGGCCCGCTGACTGCCGCTCTGGAGAAGCTGCTCCAGCCGGCTCTTCCGTAGCGAGACCACCGCGATCTCCGCGCCGGCGAGCACGCCGTTCGTGAGGATCAGGGCCACGATGATGAGGATCTCGACGAGGATGATCGCCTCCCTTGGCTGCGGACCGTGCTCGACCTGTTTAACCTATTCTCCGCCCTCTGGCCCCCTGCCGCAGGGCGGCACCAGCGGCCTTCGCTCGGCATGGCGCTCCCCGGCGTGACCCATCGCTCCCCGCGTCATCGCGCTCGCCACCCTCGTGCTCATCGCGTCGTGCTCATCGCGCTCGCCACCCCTGCGCGCATCACGCTCATCAGCTCCGCGCTCATCGCCGTCGCTTCCCGCGCCGTCGCTCGCGCTCTGCCTCCGCCTGCTCCGCCTCCGCGCTCTCCGCCTCTGCGTGCTCCGCCTCCGCGCGCGCAGCCTCGTCTTCCGCTTCCGCGCCTGCCCGCATCCCCTCGTCCGAGACCCGCAGCCGCGCGTCCTCCCCCCCCGCGCTCACCTCCACGCGCCGCTTCCCTCGCTTCTCTCTCCCTCTCCCCGGGCCCCCGTTCCCGAAGCCCCCCGCACCAGCGCCCGCGGCGCCACCCCTCGGCGGAGGCACCCACGACCACGCTTGCTCGGAGCCTCGCCCGGAGGCCCGCGCCATCACCATCTCGTGGTGCCGCCGCTGCTGCTCCTTCCACCACCGCCGGGACCGCTTGTGATCGGCCCAGTCGTCATCGTTCTTCGTCAGCGCCACCAGACCGTGGATCCCGAGCCCGATCCCCCACGACAGCGCCGGGATCAGCGTCACGAAGAATGGCGCCCCCGAGAGCAGCAGGATCATCCCGAGCGCCACGTTCACGATCACGAAGATCCCGAGGTGCCGCTGAAACCCACGGCGCGATCGCCGGAACCACGCATCACGCTGCGCGTCGTCGTCCAGCGCCTGTTCGGGCGCCACCACCAGCTGCGCGTCATCCGCCACGGCCGGCCTGGGTGGCGCCGCACCGGGACGCTGGCTTTGCTCCTTCCGCTCCCGCAGCGCGCGGCTCGCCTCGCGGAGCGACTCCGCGTCCACCCCCACCTCCTCGGCCACCGCCAGCAGCTCCTGGAAACTCAGCCGCGCATCCCCCCGCTTCGCCGCCTGCCGCTCGATGGCCTGGGCGAGCACCTCGCTCACCTCCGCCGTCGCGTACCGCTGTGCCAGCGTCGCGCCTGCCCCCTGCCCTTCCGCTGCACGCCCTCCGCCAGCGCGCTCGACGGCACCACCACCAGCCCCCTCGCCCACCGCCCCCGCCGACGCCGCCGGCAGCGCCGACAGCAACGCCTTCGCCGCGTCCCCACCGGAGGGAGACGGCGACGCCGCCGAACCCGACGAGAGCGCCTCGATCAGCGCCTCCATCGACGCGAACCTGTCCGCTGGCCGCTTCGACAGCGCCCGCTGCACCACGGCACGCAGCCCCTCCGGCGCCGACGTCATCGCCTCCATGTCCGCCTCGTCGGTCAGCACCGACGCCAGCACCGCGAGCACGTCATTTCCCCCCCGCCACGGCGGCTTTCCCGCGAACAGCTCGTACGCGAGCACGCCCCACGCGAACTGATCGGCGCGCCCATCGAGCGGCTCCCCTCGGATCTGCTCGGGCGCCATGTACACCGGCGTCCCTGGCTTCACCCCCTCGGTCGTCAGCGTGGGCAAAGCCGCCGCCTGCGTCGACGCGCTCGGATCGGCCCCGCCCCCCGTCCGGCGCGCGATGCCGAAGTCGAGCACCTTCACCACCCCGTCATCGCGCACCATCACGTTCTCGGGCTTGATGTCCCGGTGCACCAGCCCCCGCCGGTGTGCGACCCCCAGCACCCGCGCCACATCCACGAGCCACGTACTCCGCTGACTCGCCGCCGGCACAGGCGCTTCCCCGAGCAGCGCCCGCACCGTGCGCCCGGAGACCAGCTCCATCGCGATGTATGGCGCCCCTTCGAGCTCACCGATGTCGAAGATCGACACCGCGTTCGGGTGATCCAGTGCCGCCGCCGCCCGCGCCTCGCGCAGGAGCCTCGCCCCCGCCTCCTCGCTGGTCGCCGCGCCCGACAGCAGCTTGAGCGCCACCCGCCGCCCGAGCCGCGCGTCGTAGGCGCGAAACACCGCGCCCATTCCCCCTTCCCCGATCGCAGCCTCGATCTTGTAACGCTCGAACGTATCGCCCGGCTTCGGCATCGTGAGGCCGGGAGTGTAGTCGATCCTCCCGGCTCACCGCGCGTCGCTTTGGCGCGCCATCACCGCGCGCTGCGCTGGCACGCCCTCGCCGCCCGCGGCGCGAGGGCACCAGCGCCGCCCTCATCCCTCGACGCGGCGGACCAGCTCTTTCGTGATGTTCTTCTGGTGCGACTCCAGCGTCCCGCCCCCGATCTCGAGGAGCTTCGCATCGCGCAGCAACCGCTCCACCTTGTACTCGGTGCAATACCCCCAGCCGCCGAGCACCTGCATCGCGTTGTCCGCCACCTCTTTGCCCACGGGCGCCGCGAACAGCTTGCTCGAGTCCGTGCCCAGCCGGTTGCGGAACTCCGGCCCGACGGCACGCGCCACCGTGTAGATCAGCGCGCGCGCCGCCTCCGTCTTCGCGTAGCTCTCCGCGATGTACCGCTGGATCTGCCCGTGCTCGTGGATCGGCTTGCCGAAGCTCGTCCGCTCCGTCGAGTACCGGGTCATGATCTCCACGCAGCGGTCGGCGATCCCCAGGCTCATCGCCGCCAGGGTCAGCCGCTCGAGCTCCAGGTTCCGCATCATGTTGCGCACGCCGCCGCCGACGCCACCGAGCACGTTGCTCGCGGGGACCTCGCAGTCGTCCATGATCAGCTCGCCCATCGTGCTCGCGCGCATGCCCATCTTCGGGATCTTCGCGCTCGTCGAGAATCCCTTGAACCCGCGCTCCACCACGAAGGTCGTCACCTTGCCCTCGACCGTCGCGTACACGAGGAACACGTCGGCCTCGGGCGCGTTGGTGACCATGGTCTTGCGGCCGTTGAGGAAGAACCGATCCCCGTCCTGGCGCGCCGTGGTCTTCATCCCGAGCACGTCCGTCCCGCCGGAGGGCTCGGTCATTCCCATCGCCCCGATCCACTCCCCCGAGATCGACTTCGGCAGGTAGCGCGCCCGCTGCTCCTCGTTCGCCGCCCAGCACAGGTTGTTCACGAAGAGCATCGCGTGCGCCAGGTACGCCAGCGCGAAGCCCGGGTCGCTCTTCGACAGCTCGTGGTGCACGATCACGGCCGCCGTGGCGTCGAGCCCCGTGCCCCCACGATCGGAGGGCACGGTGATGCCGAGCAGCCCCAGCTCGCCCACGCGACGCAAGAGCGGGATGTTCAAGGTGCCCGAGGCGTCGTGCTCCTCGGCCTGAGGCTCGACCACCTCACGGGTGAAATCGCGGACCATGTCGCGGAGCATCCGGTGCTCTTCGGTGGGGTTTTCGAGATCGAAAGGGGCAGCGTTCATGGTGGGGCGCACCCTAGCACGGCACCTCGCGCAGAAAGCGAGCCCAGCCCGCCGAAGCATGCGCATTCGCGCGAGAACTCACGAAATCCAGCCTCGCCGACGCCGTGATGCACTGCGGCATGAGCGCACGCTCGGCGGCCGGAAGCACCGAACACGCTTCCGGTGCCGCGCTCACATCACGCCGGCACCGCGCCTACATCGCCCGAGCGCAGCGCCCGCCCCGGTAATAGCGGCGCGCGTCTTTGGCGTAGCCGGCCCGGAAGTCGTTCTTCAGCTTGAACAGCTTCGCGACCCAGCTGCCCGAGAACGTGATCGTCGAGATGCCCTCGTCGTACCGCACGCAGTCGACGCACGGCACCTTGGGCAGGTAGTCGTCGACGCTGTCGAGCGTGGTGTTGTACGCATTGCCCGACAGATCCATGTGCCCCCAGCGCCCCACGCCGAGCGGGAACACACCCACCTCGGTGAGGTCCGTCGCCTTGCAGTTCTGAGGCTCCGAGCCGTCGGCCGTGCAGTCGTACGCCGCGCGCAGCGGCACACCGCTCTCGTCGTCGCCCCACGGGTACGGACGCTGCTCGGCCCCGCCCACGGCGGCGTAGCTGAACTGCGCCTCGGTGGGCAGAAAGCCCCCGTCCCACGCGCAGAACGCCCGCAGCTCGTAGTAGGTCACGCAGACGATCGGCTTCTTCTCCAGCGTGCCGGGCACGTCGGTCCAGGTGTTCCACGTGCCGTACGGATCGCATTTGAGCGCCGCCATCAGCTCGGCCTCGCTGGCCGCCAGCCGACCATTCCAGGCCGGGTTCCAGCCCGTATCCAGGCCGTTCGTGTACGGGTTCGCCCCCGACCACGCGGCCGGCGGGTTCTGCTGGGTCCCGTGGCCCGACGCGATGAAGGCCCTGAACCGCCCGACCGTGATCGGGTACTTGTCGAGCCGGAACGAGCTGACCGTGGCCGGGTAGGCCGGGTCGTTCATGCGGTCGAACGAGCCCCCCGGCACCGTGAGCACGTCGCAGCAGCCATCGTTGCCGTCGCGGCCACAGTTCCGCCCGGCACCAGATGCACCGGACAGGCAGCTCGGCACGGCGCTGGCGGGCTGACCGGAGCCTCCCCCGCCTTCCGTGCCAGCGCCTCCACTGCCCCCAGGCGTTGCGCCGCCGACACCAGCCGCACCGCCGACACCAGCCGCACCGCCGACACCAGCCGCACCGCCGACACCAGCCGCACCGCCGACACCAGCCGCACCGACCTCGACAGGGCCTGCGCCACCCGAGCCCAGGTCGCCTCCCGCACCGCTCGTCCCGCTGCCGCCAGCGCCGCTCACCCCGTGGCCGCCAGCGCCCTGGTCGGCGCCACCTGGACCCGAGCTGCCCAGCCCGCCAGCGCCTTGCTGATTCCCGCGAGGGTCGTCTCCTCCAGCACCCCCCTGGCCACCCGACGCCCCGCCTTCATGGCCCTGGCCACCCTGACCGCCGCCATCGTGGCCACCTTGGCCCTGACCACCACCATCATGGCCACCCAGCGCCACCTCATCCTCTGGCCTCGCCAGGGCAGGGATGTCGCCGCGCAGCCCACGGCGTAGGCCCAGGTCAGGACCATCCACCTGGGTCCCCACGAGGGAGCCACTGTCAGGCGGAGACTCGTCCGGGGAGCACCCCGGAGCGACGAGCGCAGTGGCCGTGAAAGAGAACGCGAGCAGCAGAGGACGACGTGAGGCAGTGAGGTGCATACGCTCCTGGTAATTGGGGCGCACGCGGTCGGTAGTGGGGGACCGCGCGTTCGATCGAGGGGATGCGTCGAAGCTCGAAACGAAGCCGAAGTTCGAGACGCACGTCGGGCGCGGCGGTGCCAGATCCGCCCAGCGACGAGGCGGGCGAGAGAACCCCTGACGAGCCCACGAGTCCTGATTTGGATGCTCCGCGAAGGGTCACCGTCTCCAGGCCACCCGCTCTCTCACCGCGAAGCGAGCGGGCCCTGGAGACGGTCGTTGGCACGAGGAGCGTGGCACGAAAGCGCTCGCAAGAAGGCGCTGGCGCGAGGGTCCGGGGAGAGCGCGGTGGAGAGGCGTGGACGGCTGGAGGAGAGAGCGGTGACGACGGTTCGAGAAGCGGTGACGACGGTCCGGCGTCTGTCGGGCCGCGAACGAGGGCTTCTGTCGGGCCTCGACCAGGCTGACAATGCCCGAGGACGGTCTGGCGTGATCCCCTCAAGGCAAGGGAGGACTGGTAGGCATCTCCTAGTCAAACCGGAAGCCGAACAACCCGCCGCCCTCCGAGGCATCCGTCAGCCTGACGTCGAGCACGTGGCGATCGAAGTCGAAGGAGCTTGGAAGCGCCGCGCGAGGCACCGCGTCTTCGTTCATCGTCACGATGTACTGGAAGCCGTGAAGCTTCGCTCGCTCGGCGCCGATCTCGAGGGCGTGCGCCACCTGACGCTCGTCGACGCCGTCGAACAAGTGAGAGTCGTGGATGAGGACCCCCGGGCCTCGACCGCGCTTGGCCCACAGCTCCATCAGCATCATGTCGAAGCAGAAGATCTGCATGTTGTTGATGCCCTTGCTCCGTGATGCCTCGATCTTGATCTCGAACACAGGGCCATTGACCGTAGCCTCGACGGTAAGGCTCCCAGCCTTCTCGTACAGCGCCGTCGAGAGGTTCTCGAACGTCAGGACGGCCTCGTCGATGACGTCTCGCTGCTCGTGATGATCGTCCTGGAGACGCTGGTGCAGCCTCGCCCGCTCGACCTCGAGTTCCGCCCCTTTTCGTTCGAGCGTGTCGGCGGCCTCGTAGCGTCGGCGCAGGCTCTCCGTGTTGCTCTCGATGCGCGCGACCTCGGCCTGGAGCTGCGAGAAATGCTCCAGTGCGCCACCCGATTCGAGGAGCCCCATGATCTGAGCACGCCGCTCATCGAGCCCTTGCTTCTCATGATCCCGGGCTCGGATGCGCTCCTCCGCCGCATCGATTTCTGCGCGAAGGTGTGACCGGCGATTCTCCACGATGGACCGGTGGAATCGCTCGACGTCCTCGAAGCGCTTCACCACGAGCCCGGGGAGGACGACCCCTGCCTCCTCGTAGGCTTGCTTGACCTCGGCGAACCGCGGTGGTGCCTCGGCAGTGACGGCCTCCCGGAGCTGGAGGACGAGCTGGCGATCGGCCTGGTTGTCGTTCGCCAGCTCCGCGAGTCTCACCGTGATCCGAGAGGCCTCCTGCTCGTGCTCGCGATACTGCGGGACGACGTGGAACGTCGCGAGCTGTTCACGAAGGCGGGCTGCCCGCGCCTCGCTCACCGTCACCTTGGTCCGTAGATCCGCAGCCTTCTCGATGAGCTCGCCGAAAGCGCCCTCGCGAGCGGCTCTCCGAAACTCCGTCAGCGCCTTCTCGCGCTGGCGCACCTCCTGCAATTCCTGCGGGATGGCCGGATCGAGGCCAAGGAGAAACGTGACTGCGACCTGCTGATCCCAGGGAGACTGCTTCTCGGCGTGCTGCTCCGGGCGAAGGAACCCACCCGAGCCCTGGCGACGGGCGAAGTACGAGAAGAGCGAGCGGAACGTCGGTCCGAAGCGGCGCTCCTCCTGACCGGCTGGCGCAGGCAGCCCGAACATCAAGCACCCGAGATTGGCATTCCAGTCTTCCCGTCTCAACGTGAGGTGACCCGTCTTCTTGTCCAGCTTCGGCTTGCACGGCCACTGCGACGGATCGCCTTGCGCAATGACGAACTCGTTCGGGCGTGAAGCGCTCCGTTCCACCTCGACACGAGCCCCGGAGAGGTCGAAGGCCATGCTGAACGTCGCCGTCTCGAGCGCCTTCTCTGCTCGCAGAAAGTGTCTGGGGTCTGCGTTGCTTCCAAGGAGAAAGTGGACGAGTTCCACGAAGCTCGTCTTGCCGGCCCCGTTGCGGGTCTGCCGCTCCGTCGCTCCTGGACTCTTCTGCGTGAGCAGCACGTTCAGCCCTGGCCCGAAACGGAGGGGCTTGAACGTGGGCAACGAGCTTTCAATGCGCCCGATCATGTCGCACTCCGCGTCTTCTGGACCTTGCCCCGCTCGAATGCGATGAGCCCCATTGCAAAGAGCAGGTCGAGAGCCAGCACGAACCAGTCGTACGTGATTGGCGTCGCCGTATCCCGACGTCGCTTCGTCTCGGACCAGAGCCGTGAAACGGTCTTGGGCTCGCGCAGAAGCTGCAAAACCTCGGCGCCGATCGTGATGAGAGCCCGATCTTCACGAAGGTGCTTGCTCGGCAGGATCATGACGAGGCGGCCTTGTTGTCTGCGGGCTCGAAGATGTCGCAGCGGTCGAAGAGGTAGGAAAGGACCGCCAGGACCGCAGCCTCGTGCTCTGCGTCGCCTCTCGTGCTGCCCCCGGCGAATGACTGCAACGCTGCGAAGACCTGGTCGGGTCGGCGGCGCTCCGCTCGCAGCCGCAGGTACTCGGAGTGAAAAGCCGTCGCCACCTCTTCACCGAACAGGGGGTTCGGATGCTTCTCGAAGTACCGCTCGACGAGACGATCCCGTTCACGACCCAGCTGAAGATACGAGGCGACCGTCCTGGAGAGCGCATTCGCTTCCAGCTTGGTTGGAGACACCGGCAGGATCTCGTCGGGCGGCGTCGGCGCTGCCGTGCGGATCGTCATCAGCACCTCCGCAAGGCTCTCGAAGCCGAGCACATCGAAGTCCTTCCGGGTGGGTGGTCGTCCGAAATGCTTGATGAGGCTCGCCCGGGGCATGAACAACGCGAGTTGCTGCATCTGCTCGCAGCCCCACTGGTCGATGCTCAAATCGGGATTCTGCGTTCGGAGGTCTTCGAGCAACTTCACGGCCTCCGCAGGGAGGCCGTCTGCGTCGTTGTGGACGAGAACCCAGCCCCGCATTTCCTTCTTCCAGTGCTTCTTCGCACCATTGAAGTCGACGCTTATCTTCCGCTTCAGCGCCGGGAGCTTCATCTCGCGCGGCGCATATACCTGGAAGACGAGCCCCCGGGAACGGAGGTATCCGTCACATTTCAGATCGCCGTGGTTGCCGTAGGGTCGCACACGCTCGAAGTCGCTCGGGTGCACGGCGTCCATCATGTCCGCGAAGAAGTCCTGAAAAGCAGTCCCTTGCTTGCGAAGAAACACGCCGTCGAATCCCCGGGTGAACCAGTCGCTCTCGATGTCCGATAGCGGCGGAGGGCTCTGAAAAAAGGAAACGGAGAGCGGCGCGATTGGAGCCGCACTCTGAGGCAGGGGTGAAGTGACGGGCTTTTTGATCTCGGGGCTCGGGGCAGCATCCTGCTTGCACGGCGGACCGACGTCCGGAAGGGGAGATTCTGCCCGATCGAAGGGCAAGGATAACGAGGTGGGAGGGCCGGGAGAGCGCCTCTCGTTCCGCGATGCCATCAGAGCTGGAGGCTACCATGATGCCGAGCGCATCGCGCCGCCCCGCCGGAGCGGGAAGGGCCAGTCACGCCAAGCGCGCCCGCCAGTCCGCCAGGATGCGCGGTGGTAGACCCGACCCCTGAAGGCCGAGCCCACCGACCGCACCCCACGCCATCACGAGATCATGCGAAGACGGGCGTGCTCTCCCCCTCGCTCAGCGATCGCTGACGCGCTCCTCCAGCACCTTCCTCTGCGCCTTCAGCGCGGCCATCGCCTTGTCGAGTTCCTTGATGGCCGCTTCATCTGCCACCCGCGCCGCCTCGGCCTCCGCCTCCGCAGCGGCCTCCGCCTCGAAGACGGCGACCAGCTCCCGCGCATCCTCCAGGGCAGCGAGCAGCTCCTCCACCAGCGCGTTCGCTTCCTCCAGCGTCGAGGGCTCCCCCTCCTCGCCGCGCGACTCATCCCGCCGGAAGAACTGGTCGGCGAAGTCGCTCGAGAGCCCCGTGTGCTCGTGAGACATCTTCGCCAGGGCGCCGTGGATCTCCTTCCGCGTCGCGTTCAGGCGCTCGACGAACTGGTACTTCGCGCCCAGATCGCGGAACTCCCGGCGACGCCGGGCCACGTCGTTCTTTGCCGTCGCCGCCGCGTCTCCAGCCGCCACTGCCGCCATCAGCTCGGGCGCCATGGCTCGCAGGGTCGGGTGCGGGCTGGTCTGCGTGGGCGGGATCCAGTCCCGCATCGCGTCGAGCTGCTCCCCCAGCACCGGCCGGCGCAGCTCCGTGACGTTCTTGTCCTTGAAGTAATGAACATAGAGGACGTGGTCGCGTCGCTCCCCCGTGATGTTCATCAGTTCACGAGAAAAACGGCTCGCCAGCGCGTTCAAGGCGTCATCGGCGATGTCCACACGTGCCTGGGCCTCCGCTTGCTCCTCCAGCAGCGTGAGCTCCTCCTGCTGCGCTTGCAGGCACTCGTCCCGCAGGGCCTCGAAGGGAGCAATGTGCGCTGCCGTGAGCGGGTTGGCCCGCAGTCGGACCAGGGTGTAGCGGATATGATGAATGTAAGACGAAAAGGAAAGACGAGCCCTGAGCGTCCTGATGGAACCCATCGGAAACCTCCAACAATGCAATTCCAGTATCGATTGATTTCGCGAGCGCCTGAGTGGCACGCGCAGGACGTCTCTAACGCGGAGATTTCCATTTCGCCATTTCAGTCCATTTCAGTCCATTTCAGCCTGTAACAAACTCACTTATGTGACCCTATGTGACCCCACGCTCCGGTCATTGGCGCATGAATTGCGTGGGATGGTGGATCCTGCATTCGGGTCACGGAAGCCCTTTGCTGATGGGCACGACCTGGCTGCCCGGACGTGCTGACGGGGAGGTCCTTTGCGAACACAGGTGCCGTCGCCCGAGGAGAGGGGATGACCCGGCTCGGGACCGATGCCGGGGAAGCGGCGCTGGGGTGATGGAGCGCTGTGGACCAGGCCGAGGACACGGCCAACGGGCACGTTGTCCGTGCGCAAGGGCAGCGGATGACACGACGGACGGCTGATCCTGACAGTGACCTGGTCCAGGCGAGGGTTGCCGGGGGCTGGTCGAGGGCCGACCCGGGCGTGGGAGGTCGACTCCGGCATCATTGCGCCGGAACACAGGTCCCCGTCGACGACTCACGGGGCCTGTGCACGCTCCGAACTGGGGCCCGTCGACGACTCACGGGGCCTGTGCACGCTCCGAACTGGGGCCCGTCGACGACTCACGGGGCCTGTGCACGCTCCGGACCTGGCGGAATCCACCCATCCGACCCCCCATCCCCTCGCTCTCCGTGACCTTCCCCACATTCGCTCGGCTCCTGGCGCGCCAGCCCTGCACGAAGAGATTCACGCCCGCGACGTCCCGGGAGAAGATGGAACCATGAGCAACAGCACGCTCCGCATCAGGGATGGGTTCCCCGACGTCTCCCCGAACTTGCGGGAAGAGGTGCGACGACTCCAGAGGCTGCTCGTGCAGCTCGGCTTCCGCCTCGACACCGACGGTCTCTTCGGCCGGGGGACCGACGACGCCGTGAGGGCGTTCCAGTCCTCGCGCGGCCTTCTGCCGGACGGCATCGTCGGGCGCGACACGTGGGGCGCGCTCGCCAAGGGGGGCAACGCCGTCCCCTTGCCAGCCAGCACGCCTGCGCCAGGCAACTCGCGGGTGGAGTACACGAAGACGGTCTCCGACCAGAAGCTCCGCGCGAAGCTGTCCGAGCTGGCGATGCTGTTCGGGTGGCGCATCAAGGTCCACAGCGGCGACCGCAACCACGTGCCCTCGGGCGGCAGCCAGACCAGCCTCCACCTCCAGAAGCGCGCGGCCGACTTCCACGTCTACAACGCGCAGGGGCAGATGATCTCCGACAAGCAAGGCTTCAAGGAGATCGCGCTGAGCGGTCTGGTCAGCCTCGACTACGAGCTGATCTGGCACGGCACGCAGACGTCGACCGGGGGGCCCCACCTGCACCTCGGCCGCTACGGCAACGACCGGAACAGTCAGTTCAAGATCGAGGGCACCACGGCCTCGAACAAGGGCCGGTACATCGTGCAGGACCTCACGGCGATCCGCTCGCTTTGAGTCCCTCGGCAGGGGCACGCGCCCCTGCACCGGGACCGTGCTCGTCCTTCGACCAAGCGCATCGAGATCGCATCTGGTCGGGCTCAACGTGAAAGCCTGTGCGCTGCAGACTCTCCCCGTCGCGCCCCCTGGCGTCTCCATATGACCGGCGATTACGTCGCCACGGCCCAGGACCTGCTTTGCGACGAGGAGACGCGAGCGCGCCGCCGAGCAGATCGATGTAGCGTCAGACGTGCGAGGCGCCGTAGACGAGGCCCGTCGTGCCGCTGCCGTCGATGACGGCGAAGGTGATGTTCGGGCCTAAGCTCGGCACGAAGGGGGCGCTCACCGTCGTCCTCACCGTCCATCTGCTGCCCGCGCGGTTGAACCAGACGTGGACCTGCTGGTAGCGCACCTGCACGAAGCCCCTGTCTTTCGGTGCAGGTGGCTGCTCCCGATGCTCCTCGGCTCCACGACCGACAGCGAACCGTTGAGCACGTGCGATTAGCTATTCCGTCGTTGCGCGTGATGCCCACGGGCGCGGTGCTCGCCGGTCACTTTCACGCTCGGTCAGTGTCCGACCCGCTCGCTGGATGGCGGCATAGGCGGGCATGGACTCATGTCACGAGCTTACCGTTTTCGCGTTCGAGCCAAGCCAACGCGTCCTCGCCAATGTATTCGGACCCATGCTTCTGCAGGACCTTTTTCGTCGTCCTCAGCACAGCCTTGGCCCAGGAGCGGAAGCTCTCTGATTTATCAACCCAGGTGTCATCCGCCCCGTAGAAGCCATCAACATGGTACACACGGCCGCGCCGAAGGATCTTGCCGTCGAAGTAGCAGCTGTTGAACTGGACGACTGGGGATCGTAGGTAGTCCACCGTCCAGTACCCCTGTGCAGGAACGTGCTCGGTGGCGACCAGTGCCAGGTCGCGCTCACGCACCAGGAAGTAGAAAAGCAAGGGTTGCGTCTCTTCCACCAAGTTGAGACTGCGCACTTCCCGTGGTCTGGCCGTGGATGAACGATCGTGGAGAATGCGCATCGGCTCGATCTCACTGATGCGCAGGTGCAGCTGTGTGACGTCCGCTGGCGTGACGTAGAAATTCACCTGATGTCCCATGGTTGCGCTCAGTTGTAAGGATGAAATCGGGGACGTGTGCCGGTCGCGCCCTCGATGTCGTCCAGTGCCTTGACCTCACGAGATACTGGCTGCCCATTCTTCGTTTGGCGTCCAACTTGATGCATCTCCACAACGTTTCCTTGGGCGTCCTTTCCGATGACATCGACATAGCGCGAGCCCTTGGCTCCGGCCGGAGTGACGACTCTGTACTCCGTATCCGCCCTGAGGCCGCGAGATCTCACCTCGGCCACGACCTGGGCTATCTTCCCTTGGTGCGCCGGACCGCCTGCCTTGCCATGAGGGTTCGGTACGATCCTTGCGGGTCCCACCGCTCTCCCCGCCGCTTTCGCCGTCGACCCGACGGTGGCCGTGATCGCGCCCCCGACCCCAACAGCCGTCGCCAGGATCGACATTCCGATCGATCCGGCCTTGAACAAGCTTGCGCCAGCCGACTCCCAGTCCTCGGCGGCGGCAGCCTCGTAGGCCTCCACGCCAGCTTCGACCATCTGGCTGGCGGGATTGACGGCGTCGAGAGCGCCGGGGAGCCCGCTCTCCTTGTAGCCATTCCAGGCGGCGGTGAGGGTGGTGAAGGCGACGTAGACGCGGCTGGTGCCACCCAGGATGCCGAGCTTTGCGGATTCCAGCAGCATCCTGGCCATACCAATGCGGACGCCATCCATGATGCGCCTGGCGATGGCGTCACCACGGCCCAGGGCTTGCAGCGGGGCCGGGAGTTGCGGGCTCCACCCGCCACGTACCCCTGAGGTCCCGACATCGACCGGCGCCTGGGTCGAACCGACGCCCGCGGCTTCCTCCAGGTTGCCCTCGACGACCTTGGGCGGTGCGGGTGGCTTGGGCTCGCGCGGGGGACCGAACACCCAGATGGTGCAGCCCTGCGAGCACCCGTCCTCCGTGGCAGGTGGCTGCTCCTGAAACCCACTGGGATCGACCAGCGACAGCGGGCTGTTGAGCACGTACGAGTAGCCGTTCCAGCTCTGCCCGAAGAGAGGCCGCGGCACGAGCGGATCCGGCGTGAGGAATCGGCCGAGCTTGGGGTCGTAGATGCGCCCCTTCATGTTCACGAGGCCGAGGTCGAGGTCGGCCTCGTGCCCGGTGAAGCCCAGCGAGGACAGCTCGTGGGGGGATGGCGTCTGCCCCGAACCCCAGTCGGGATGGCGCGGTGCCCCGAAGGCATCGTAGCTACGCTTCTCGGCGATGCTCCCGGTCACGCCGTCGGTGAGCACGTCAATCGACCCGAGGTGGTCGGCATGGACGTGCAGCGTGCGTGTGCCCTGTGCTGTCGAGCGCCGTACCAGAGAGACGATGCGCTCGTCGTTGCGCACGTGGTAGCGATGCTCGACGGCTCCCGTGACGACATCGGCCACGCGCTCGTACAGCTCCCCGAAGGAGACGATCTCCTGCGTCGCCGTGGTCTTGCGCACCCGCTGCTGGAGGCCGTCGTACTCGAAGTCGACGGTGTCGCCGCTGGTGAGGGAGATCTGCTTCGGTAGGTCGAACGCGGTGTAGGCGATCGTCGCGCCTGGTCGCGAGGTCTGGTTGCCGATGGCGTCGTAGCCGTAGAACGCGCTGCCAGCTCGGACGACGGCGTGGGGCTGCGCGGGGTCGTACTCGTAGGCGCCAACGCCGGGCTTCTGGAGCAGGTTGCCGTCGGGTCCGTAGGTGAACGGACGCTGGCAGAGGGCGGCGTTGATCAGCCCGAACTGCGCACAGGTGAGCCGGTCCAGCAGATCGTAGCGGAAGCGCTCGACGTTGGCGTGGATCCCATCGGAGCGCTCGACGAGCTTGCGACGATCGTTCCAGAGGTAGGAGAGTTCCTGGACGGCCACCCCCGCTGCCTGCGTCTCGATGCGGCTCACCCGCTCCCGCGCTGCGTCGAACGCGCGGAGCGTGGTGGCCGTCCCCCCACCGAAGCGCTCCCCCGTGACCCGGTTGCCCGCATCGATCGCCGTCGCGCGCCAGAACTCCGCTCCCGACCCCGTGTCCTTCAGCGCCCGCAGCCGCCCATAGGGATCGTACTCCCGCTCGACGGCGAAGCTGCCGATCCCCGGCGCACTCGGGTACTCGATCCGCTTGAGCCGCCCGCTCACATCATAGGACAGCCGACTGGTGAAGCTCTCCCCGCCGAGTTCCAGCGTCGTCGTCGCTGGTCGCCCGAGGTGGTCGAAGCCGTAGCGCAGCCGATGCCCTTCCGGGCTGACCACCAGCGCGAGCTGCCCGACCCCATGCTGCGCATCGTCCCACCGGAACTCGGTGACGCCGTCGTCGTCGACCTGCCTGTAAATCCGACCCAGCGTGTCGTAGCGGGTCGTGACCTCACGGCCTGCCGCGTCGAGCGATGCGATCTTCTGCCCGTAGCCATCGTAACGCGCAGTAGAGACCCCCCGGTCCGGGCTCACCTGCCGTCGCACGCGGCCAAACGCATCCCGCTCGGTCAGCGTCGTGGCGCCAGCAGGCGTGGTCACCGTCCGCAGCCCACCGAAGGGACCGTAGGTGTACCGGGTGACACCACCTTCAGGATCGCCCACCGCCGTGGGCCTGCCCAGAGAGTCGCTGGCGATGCGGGTGACCGCTTGCCCGGGCGCCGTGATGACCTCGTCTCGCCCGACGTACTCGTGCGTCGTCACCGCCCCTCACGGCGTGACGTGCCGGAGCACCCGCCCCATCCCGTCGTACTGCCACGTCTCTCGCACCTGCACCGAGCCTGGTGGTGCGGGATCCATGATCGGCAGCGAACGCCACGCGAGGTGCTCGCCCCGTGCATCGAAGCCGACCTCCTGCATCATCCGCGGCGCTTGCTCTGCCCCCACGTCGAGCGCTTGCCACCACCAGCGCACCTCCCGCCCGAGCCCATCGAACTGCACGGTCTCGTCCTGGCCCCCCACCGAGGCGGTGCGGATCTTCAAATTCCAGGCGTTGCCAGCCGCTCCTCCATCCTTCGTCCACGTACGCCGGATGGCGGTGGGCATGCGCCCTGGGAGGCTCTCCAGCGTCACCCGCCCGAAGCCATCGTAGGCCCAGCGGCTCACCAGGCCGTTGGGATCCACCGACGCCCGCAGCACGCCCAGCGCCGGGTCGTAACGTGTGTAGCTCTGATGCCCCTCCAGGTTGCGGTGGGCATACGGCGTGAGGCCCAGCGCGTCGTAGCTGGTGCAGGTTGCACGCACCTGTCCTGTGCCGTCACGCGACCGGGTGCTGTGGATGTTGCCCAGCTCGTCCCGCGAGAACCAGACATCGAGCTGCATCTCGGTGTCGAAGGGCTCTCCTCCAACGCGCTCCAGGCGGACGTGTCCGCGGCCATCGTAGCTCCGGTGCATCACCCGGCACTGCGTCTCGCCGCCTGCCTTGCTGCACGTCGTCTCTCGCGTCAGCTCACCGAGGTGCCAGGAGAGCGGGTCGTTGTCGAAGCTACGCGTCACCGAGAGCGCGAGGTCGACGCCGTCGGTCTGCGTCTGCTCGGCGAGGATGTTCCCGTAGAGGTCGAAGTCGCTGACGGTACGCAGCGTGTCGCTCATCCGTGTCGAGAGATCGCCCTCCAGAGCCCTCACGGCTTCTTCGAGCGTCTTTCCACTCCCCGGCGAGAACGTGCCCTGATGACGGCTCTTGCCCTCCAGCAGCGAGAGCGTGAAGTAGGTCCCCGTCTGCGTAGGGATCACCACCGGGAAGCTGCGCGTCGTCAGCAGCTCGACCGACACTGCCTCTGCGCTGTGCGCGTCCAGCGGCAAGCTCGGACTCCAGCGCCACGAGCGCTGCACCTGCCCTCGGAAGGGAAACGCCTGAACCGCCCCATCGAACGTCGTGTTGTCGTAGAACTCGGCCGTCCCCGCGCCGGTGTCGAGGTCACGCACGATCCGGGTCCCGAACCCCAGAAACCCTCGGCCCAGGCGGTGATGACGACCCTTGCGGTAGGCCATCTGGAAAGTACGCGGCCGATCCGCGCCATTGTTGAGCACATAGCCGCTCACCACCCGCCGATGCCCGACCACGCACCGCACCGGATAGCGGCACTGGTCCTCATCGCTGTGCTCCAGAGGCCGATAGGTGCGCTGCTCGGCTGACGGGATCCCGGGCGTGTCCTCGAAACCAGCCGTCGTGCGCGCACGATCGATCAGGTGGTCGTACCGGATCTGCACATTGGGCAGGGACTCCGCGTCCGCCGGATCGTGCGCATTCATGCCGTCGGTCACGGTCGCGAGCAGATCCTCTTGGCCGAGGACGTTCTCGAACACATGGACCTGGTTGTTGAACGCATAGAGCAGATCCTGCGCTCCATCCCCATTCACATCGGTGACACGCGGCGTGAGCGGATGGTCGGGCGTGGGCAGCGCGTCCTGCTGGAGCACCACACCCATCGGCAGCCCGGGATGGACGATCTCGAACGTCCCCGGCCCGACCTCCCCCGTCGCCTGAAGCACCTTCCACGCGGGCAGCGACTCCGAGCCCCCATCGCTCATGGCGAGCAGCAGGTCTTGTCGCCCATCCGCGTTGTGATCGAGCACCGACGCAAAGCGAACGAACCTCGCAGCCCCGAGCGTTGGCGTCGTCAGGCTCGGCACCGGCGCCGCGAAGCCCGCGCCGGTATTCATCGACGTGTACAGTTGCTCATCGTCCCGGCTGCTCTGCACCGCATCGGGCAGCCCATCCCCGTTTACATCGAGGAAGAACACCCGGTCCCCAGGCGGCGTGAGCCGCAGCCCCGTCAGCGCGCGCGTCCACGAACCATCGGACAGCTCGTACGAGAACGCCACGTACTGCCACCCCGCCCGCACCTGGCTACCGACGAGGATCAGCTCCTGCATCACCAGGTCCACCCGCCCATCCGCGTCGACGTCGACCGCGTGCAGCTCGGCGTGGCACGGGTAGGAGCTCAGCGCGTGCACCCGATCCCCATGCGGCGCGAAGCCCGCCGCCGCCGCCGTCCAGCGATGCAGATACCAGAGCTGCTCGTGCGCGCTCATGGTGCACTGCAGCAGGTCCACCATCCCGTCACCGTCAACATCCACCAGGTGCGTCGACGCATCCGGGCTGCGCAATCCCGCCGGCGTCATGCCCATCGTGAACGGCCGCGGCACGCCCGTATCCCGCCGCGTGAACCTCCCGTCGCCATTCGACAGCAGCACCTCCCACGTCAGCGCCTGCCCGTGCACGTCGTGCAGGAACAGATCCATCCGGCCATCGTGGTCGTAGTCGAGCGGCGTCCCCAGCTCCGGCTGGTACGGCGGCTCCTCGTAGAGGGTGTGCGGCTGCTCCTGCCCGACGACGGCCGCCTCGAAGAACGCCGGCGTCAGCTCCTGGCTCCGGTTGAGCGCGACCGACCAGCGGGTGATCGGCTGCTCGGCGCCAGCCTCCACCACCATGTCGGACATCACCACGTCGTCGAGGCCATCGCCGCTGACGTCCATCGTCATCAGCGTCCCGCGCTCCGACAGCGGCATCTCCACGGGCGTCTGATGCTGCCTGTACCCAGTCGCTCCGGCCGTGTGCCAGGCGAAGCGCGTCGGCGGCTTGCACGTCCCGTCCCCCGCGCATTCCCGAACCGCCTCCAGCCGCAAGCGTCCCGTCGCCGGCCCATGCCCGTAGCCGAAGCGCAGCTCCCTCGCGAGCACGTGCCCCGGTCCGAACACCTGGATCGCGCGCAAGCTCAGCGAGCGGCGCAGCTCCATCCCCCGGGCGTAGAGCACCCGCACGTCCGCCGACTCCAGCGGCCCATACGTGAACTCCACCGTGCGCGACGCCGGCACGGTCGGATGGCCGGTGTACGTGATCCGCTGCGGCGCGTGCTCGACGGTGTAGCCCTTCGCGTGGAGGTCATTCCGGTAGACCACCTCCATCGTGTTGCCGTCCCGATCGCTGAGTCGCGTGAGCAGCCACGACCTCACCACCTCCTCCTGCGCGAGCACCCGACCCGATGATTCTCCACCGTATTCGTAGATCAGCCCCGCCTTGCCATATGCACGCAGCCGCTTCGGCCCACGCGTCGCCGGCCAGCCTTCGCTCTCCGCAAAGTCGGCCTCGACCCGCGTGAAGCTGTCCGGGAACGTGCGGTACTCCCGCGCCACGCGCCCTGGCTGCGGGTCCACGGGGACGAGCCGCTGCCCATCGAGGCACAAGGCGTCGTCCTCGGCATCCCGGACCGGCACGATGTGACCATCCTGCGCCACATTCCTCGGACATCGCTCGACCGACGAGAGGCCCTGCAAGTGGAAGCCGATGCCGAGCAGTCCTTCGCCCTGCGCGCTGTCGTAGGCAATCGCCAGCGAAGGCTCGATCCCGGCTCGCCCAGGTAGCGTGGGGACTGGGATCGTGTACGTCGCCTCGCCCGTGCTCGTGACCGAAAAGCTCCCTGGAAGGGTGCCTGTGGCGGACGTGGTGCCCTGCGCGAGGTCAGGCGGGAACGGGGATGGACCGTCGTCGGGGCCGAGGCACAGGAGCGGAGGGATGGGCGGGATCGGTGAGACATCCCAGAGCGCCTGCGAGTTCCTGGACCAGGAGAGCGGAAAACCAGCGTCGCTGCACGCGCCGACGAGGACGATGGTGATGAGGAGAAGCAGCGCAGGTGGGAAGGGATGGTGTCGTCGAGAAGGCGAGGAAGGCGCGGACGAGGCGCGAAAGACATGCAGCTTGCGTGAGGCCGATGTCGGCATGGGCGCGCTATCTCCTGGAAGGGAAAGGAAGCGGGATGAGACGTGCCTCGCATCCTGGTTCTCGATCAAGCGCGTCGAGGTCGCTCTTGGTCAGGATCAAGGTGAACCCCCCGGGTTGTTCAGGCCGAACCGAAGCGCGGTGGCCCGGGTCGACCGATGGCAAATCATCCCCCTGACCAAGACACAAGGACTGGTCGCGTCTCCGCATGTCCGCAGGAAGGACGAAGGGCTCCTGGTCGTCCGGACGGAGACGTCAACGCATCGATGCAGCGACGGTGGGCAGAGGCCTTCCGTGGCTCGCCACGCGCTCGATGGAAGGCTACTCCTCCGGGCTCGCGTCGCCCGCAGCGCCATCGCGGCAGCAGCGGATGCCGGTGGAGTAGTCGGCGTACGAGCGCGGGTGCGCGGTGACGAGGGCGTCGCAGCCCGAGCGGGTGGAGCGCGCGTAGAAGCCGCCAGCGAAGGCGCCGTCGGGGTCGTCGACCCACTCGTCGAGGTTGCCGACCATGTCGTGGATGGCGTCGTCGCCCCAGCGGCTCACGCAGCGCGGGGTGGCGCCGGTCTCGTGGAGGAGCGGGGCGCCGGCGTGGCGGACGCGGTTCAGGCGGGGGTCGAGGTGGCCGAGGGAGGCGTTGTCGTGGAGGATCGCGGCGGGGTGTCCGTCGCGGTAGACGTTGCACGCGCCGAACTCGAAGGTGTCGCCGTATGGGAAGCGGGTGCGGTCTTCGCCGCGGCACGCGAGGGCGTGCTCCTCGGGGGCGCAGAGGCGTTTGCCGGCAGCCTTGCAGGCGGCGTCGGCGACGAGGCCGGTGACGTAGCCGGCGGGGCGATCCCCGCGCTGGGAGCGGGCGGCGAGCTTGTGGGTGCGGCCGCGCTGCCACGCGGGGAGGAAGGGGAGCGGCATGGCGCGGGCGTGGATGTCGCCGACGCGCTCGCGGCCCGTGGCCCACTGGGCGATCACGAACTCGAGGAGGTTCGGGGTGGGCGGGTAGTCGGGGGAGAGGGGGCGGGCGGTGTCGAGGTCGATGAGGGACGACTCGTACCGATCGACGCAGAAGCGGCCGCCCTCCACGGCGACCATGTCGGCGGGACAGGAAGGAGAGCGGCGCGAGGCGGCGGGGGTCGCAGAGGGAGTCGAGGCTGCGCTGGAGGCCGTGACAGCAGAAAGAGCTGAGGCCGCGCTGGAAGCCGAGGTCGCAGAGGAGGCTGCGGTGGCGGCAAGAGGAGCGCCCGAGGGAGGCGAGGCGGCGGAGGTTTTCGGAGAGGGCCTGGGGGCGAGGCCGGCGATGAGGACCAGCTCGGCTTGCGCGGTGAGGCCGTCGACGGCGCTGCCGAACCAGCGGAGGGCGCCGTCGGCGGTCCAGGTGGGCTCGCCGATCATGCAGGAGGCGGGGCCAGCAGGCGGGGGGAGGCGGACGAAGACGCCCGGCGTGGGCGCGGGGACATGCTGCGGGGTGGGGCGGCCGTCGAGGCAGCGCGTGGTGGCGGGAGGCTCGTCGGGAAAGGGGCGCGCGGCGAGTTCTTCCCCGTCGTCGTTCAGCCAGACCACGTGCCGGCGGTGGAGGTCGGTGAGCAGCGCGCCGCCACCCGGGAGGGGGGTGAGGCGCACGGAGAGTTCACCGGAGACTGCGAGAGAGAGGCTGGTGGTGCGCACGGGGCCAGGGCGGCCGCTGGCGTCCAGCGTCTGGGTGACGACGCGGCCTGCGGTCGAGGCGCCTGCGGACGCAGTGCCTGAGGTCGTGGCCCCGGCGGTCGGGGCCCCGGCGGTCGGGGCCCCGGCGGTCGTGGCGCTTGCGGTCGTGGCGCTTGCGGTCGTGGCTCCTGCGGTCGAGGCGCTTGCCGGCGAGGAGGCGACGCCAGCGAGGAGGGCGCCGCCGGCGTGGCGTTCGCAGGCGTCGAAGCCGGAGCGCACGGGCGATGGGATGGCACCGAGGGGGGTGAGCGCGCCCGAAGGGGCGACGGCGGTGAGGCGCAGGGTGCTGCCGAGGCGTTCGAGGAAGAGGCCGCGCGCGGGGCCGCCGACGAGGGCGGTGCCGTCGGGGTGAGCGCGGCCGCGCAGGCTGTCGATGACGGCGGGCGTGGGGAGGAGGCGGACGAGGTCGGTGCGGGCGAGCCAGGTGGAGCCGGCGATGTGCGCGACGCGGCGGCGCTCGGTGTGGTGCTCGGGGGCGCCGAGCAGGGTGGTGGCGCGCTCGGGGAGGAGGGGGGTGCCCGCGTCGGTGAGGGCGCCGGTGGGGCTGACGCGGCGCAGACGGCCGGCGGCGAAGGCGAGGCCCTCGCCCGTCGGGGTGAAGGCGCCCCAGGCGATGCGGGCGCGGCGTGCGGGGAAGGGATGCGGTTCGCGGCGAGGCTGGCCGTCGGTGCGAAGGGCGGAGAACAGCTCGCCCTCGATCTGGAAGAAGCCGCGGTCGCCGGCCCAGGCGATGAGGCCAGGGTCGTGGAGGGGTTGCAGCGGGGTGCGGCGGGGGCCGAGGCCGAGGAGGCGATCGAGGGCGCGGGTCTCGTCGGCGGGGATCGGGGTGGCCTGGGTGAGGCGTGCAGGGTCGAGGAGGCAGGTGGCTGGGAGGCCGGTGTGGCGGGCGAAGGTGGGGGTGAGGCGCGCGGCCTCGCAGCGGCCACCGCGCTGCTCGATGCCGGCGTACGCGGAGCCGGTCTTGCCGGGCACGAGGCGGGGCTCTTCGTGGCCGCGGAGGAAGCCGTATTCGAGTTCGCCTTCGGCTGCGGTGGCGCTGTAGGTCGGGTCGTGGCGTACGCCGTCGCGAAGGATGGCGCCCTGGATGCGGGCGCGACCGAAGGGGGACTTGTCGCCGGGCTTCGCGGGGGCCTCGGCGTAGTGCAGGACGTCGATGGCGCCGGGGCGACCCGCGGCGTCGATGAGGGCCATGCCGTCGAGCGGCGGCCGGAAGCGAAGCCCCGTCGGGGTGGGCTGGGGGTCGATGTCGCCCTCGGGTGAAGCCCAGCGGAGGAGCACGTCGAGTTCGGGGAGGCGCGGGGGCTTGGGGGGGCCGTGACCGTGGCCCTTGGCGGTGGGTTTCTTCGGTGCCGGAGGCTTCTTGCTGGCCGCGGGCTTCGACGAGGTCCGGGGCGCGCGGGCGCTCTTCGTGGCAGGACGGCTCGGAGGCGGCGAGGACGGCGGCTTCGCGCTCGGACCCGGCGCCGAGGCGCGGGTGGACGGCGTGGCCGCGACCGGCGCGACGTCGAGGAGGGCCAAACGATTCCCCACGGCGGTCAAGATGCGGGTGCGGGTGGAGGAGCAACGCGGCGAGGGCGAGGGCTCGCCCGCCGTCGTGGGCAAGGAGGAGAAGCAGAGCGCATCGTCGCGCGAGGTGAGCAGGCGCATGGCGCCTTCGCTCGCCCGGAACGCGGTGACGACATGCTCTCCGTCGAGCTGCATCGCTGGCTGAAGCTCGCTCGCGCTGGTGTCGAAGACGCGGACCCAGCCGACTGGATCGGACGAGGCGCTCGCGACGAAGAGCACGGCACGGCTGTCCAGCGTGGGCTCGATCGAGAAGGAGAGCGGCTCGTCCACGAGGTCGGCGAGCGGTCTGCGCTGGACGAGGCCAGCCGTTTCACCCGGAGGCGAGGCGCCCCCGGTGCGCACGCTGGACGAGCGCGAAGGAGACTCCAGGGTCGCCGCACCGTGCATGTCGGGGGCGGCAAGCGTCCGCGCAGGGCGTGGAGTGCACCCCGTCAGGGAGAGTGTGGCAGGACCGACAGGAGCCGAAGAAAAGAGCGCGCCCTCGGGAAGCAGGCCCACGGTGAGCGCGCCCAGCGCGAGGGCTCTCCGACGCCACGGAGAGCGCAAAGATCGTGGATTGGGGCCTCCCTGCTCCGGTGGAGCGGGGGCGGGAGACAGGAGATGGGTTCGGTGGCGAACAGGCTCTTCGTTCGGCGCCTGGGCTCGCTTGCGCGGGGGGGCCATGCGTAGGGCGCAGCCTAACCCAGTTCGTCGTCAGCAGATCGATCCGCGGGCACGGAGACTGCAATACGTCCGCGGCGAGATCACGGAGGACTCCCATGAAGTCATCGTTTCAACGCTCTCTGCTCTGTGTCGGCGCGCTCTCGTTGACGACGGCGCTCGCCGCCGGCTGTGCCAGCGATCGCACGCGCGAAGCGCGGTCGCCGGGCCGCTCGGAGACGTTCGAATCACAGGCGCCCACGAGCGCCGAAGGGAGGCAGCAGCGGACGGTGCTGGCGCCGGACTACCACGCGATGCACGACGACCCGATGGGGATGCATGGTCGGCCGCGCGCGGGCATCGAGACCGCGCTGCCGGGGCAGCCGCAGACCGACATCCTGCCCAACCCGCAACCCTCGGACAATCAGGGCGAGATCCGGATGAACCACGGCCCCGCGCGGCCTGGTGAGGTGGAGATGCCCATGGCCACGGGGGAGAACGCTGTCCGGCAGAACCAGACGGCCCAGGGGCAAGCGATGCTGGGTCAGAGTGGGGGGCTGCCGGCCGACGCCATGTCGGAGCAGCAGCTCTGCAAGCAGCTCACCGAAGCCAACCGGCTGCAGGTCCAGAACATCGACAACGGCGTGCGCATCGTCATCGCGCCGAAGACGGGCACGGAACTGACGGCCATCCGCGAGACGGTGCAGCGCATCGAGTCGCGCATGGCGCCGATGTCGACGACGTCGCAGCGCGGTGAGGCGTCGACGCAGTGCAAGCTCTTCGACGTCGGGCAGCTCGGCGCGCGGGCGAGCATGCAGGAGCGGCCGAACCAGGTGCACCTCATCCTGACGACGACGGACACGACCAACGTGGGCAAGCTGCGTCAGGAGGCGCGCTCGTTCGTGTCCACGGGCCACACCATCCACAAGGCCCAGCCGAAGCAGACGAAGTGAAGCTCTCGATGACCGGACGGCGGGGCCCCTCGGGTGCCGCCGCCCGCATCGTTCGCTGACTGGACGGCGGGGCCTTCGGGTGCCGCCGTCCGCGTCTTTCTCCGCGGTCGCGGCGATCCCGTCGTCAGCGGTCTGCGCGGCGCTCGCGAGGCTCGACCTCGCGCCCCGGCCGGGTTAGCCTCCGCGGCTGGGGTACGCTCATGAGCAAGAAGCTGGACGAAGAGCTGGCGGAGGCCCTCAAGCAGGGCGAGCAGGTAGATGCACCGCCGGTGGAAAAGGCTGCGGCCCGCCCGGTCGAGCGCAGGAACCCGGGGCGCAACAACCTCGGCCTGCTGGCGGTGCTGCTGGTGATGGGGGGCGCACTCGTGTCCCTCTTCCTGGTGGGCTTCAAGGAGGCCGCAGTTTACGCCTTGACGGTCGATCAGCTCTTCGAGTCGAAGGAGAAGCTCACCGGCCGCAAGGTGCGCGTGGAAGGCGAGCTGATCCAGGGCACGCTCGTGAAGCGCGACGAGCCCTGCGAGTACCGCTTCACGCTGCACAGCCCGCAGAACGAAATGCCGGTGCGCTACGCGCAGTGCGTGATCCCCGACACGTTCCGCGACGTGCCCGGCGTCCAGGTGACGGTCGAGGGCTCCCTGAACCAGGAGGGGAACTTCGACGCGACGCTGGTCATGGCCAAGTGCACGTCGAAGTACGATCCCACGACGCACGAGATCCAGGGCGACGACAAGAAGCTCGACGGCCCGCTCTCGCGCAACTGAAGCGCGCGCACGCTTCACCTCTCCCCGCCGTTCTGCCGCGAATCCCTCGCTCCCTGCCGCTGACAGCGCCTCGTTGAAGCGCCTCGTCCGAAGCGCCTCGTCCGAAGCGCCTCGTCCGAAGCGCCTCGTCCGAAGCGCCTCGTCGAGTCGAAGCGCCTCGTCGAGTCGAAGCGCCTCGTCGAGAGGAGAGCCATGCTGGGTCGAGGCCGCCGCCGCACGCAAAGCGCGCCACGGCAGCGGGTCGTCTTCAGCGCCGCGCGCCGACGTCGAACGAGTCGGCGCTCGGGAGGCTCAGTAGCAGTTGCTCTCGCAGAAGTAGTCGGCCAGGAACACGCAGGTATCGTCCCACTCGGCCGCGCAGCAGTAATCGTCGTAGTCGCAAACGGCCGCCACGCAGGGGCTGCATCCGTACACGAGCGGCGGCCCCTCGTCGCAGACGTCGTGCGCGCAGGTGTTCGGGCAGGTCTGTCCGCACACGGAGGAGACGGCCGAGATGCAGAGGAGATCCCACTCCTCCGTGCAGCAAAAATCGTCTGCCTGGCAGATCTGGGCCACACACGGGTCACACGACGAGACCAGCGCCGGGCCAAGGGCGCACTTGTCATGAGCGCAGGTGTTCGGGCACATGCCGCAGTCCTGCGGGCAGTTCGTGCAGGTCTCACCCGGGTTGCACACGGTGTCGCCGCAGAAGGGGTTCATTCCGGAGGCGCTGCTGCTGACGCTGGAGGAGCTGGTCGCACCGCCCATGCCGCCCATGCCGCCCGCGCCACCGCTGGCACCCGCGCCGCCCTGGCCGTTGCCGCCGCCGCTGGCACCCGCGCCGCCCTGGCCGTTGCCGCCGCCGCTGGCACCCGCGCCACCCTGGCCGTTGCCGCCACCGCTGGCACCCGCGCCACCCTGGCCGTTGCCGCCGCCGCTGGCGCCCGCGCCACCCTGGCCGTTGCCGCCGCCGCTGGCACCCGCGCCACCCTGGCCACTGTCACCCCCTTGAGCACCGGCGCCCCCCTGGGCACTTTCACCGCCCTGAGCGCCCGCACCGCCTTGGCTGCTGTCACCGCCTTGACCGCCAGCGCCGCCTTGAGCGCCCGCGCCGCCCGGACCCCCGCCACCCGGGCCAGAGTTCGTGGTCGTGGTCCCTCCGCCAGAGCTGTTCGTCCCACTGCTCTGGCTGGTCCCAGGTTCATCATCGCCGGTGCCGCAAGCACCGGCCCCCAACACGCCACTCAATCCCAGAATCGGCCCGAGGAGCCATGCGCGGTACATCATCCGCCTCACACCCTGCTGGAGGTTCACATCATCCGGCCCTGCCATACGCTGACACGAGCACCTTGGATGACAGGACAACCCAATGTGGGGATGGCCCGCAAGTAGAGTCTTCGGATTTCTGTCGGATCCGCAACGCGACGAAACTTGCAAGGTGCTGAACGAGGCGGCCCATGACGAGCCGCTCGCTGTCGCAGGCATCGGTCAGGACGCAAACCCGTCCGGGCGGGAAATGGTCAGGGCGCGAGGGGGAGCCATGGATCGAGCTCGCGGTCCATGACGGCGACTTCACGCGCGACGGCGACATGGCCGTCTGCTCCGCACTGCGTGAGTTCGTCGCCCAGGGGTGGCTCGTCCTTCCGGGAGTAGAGCACCACGCGCGTGTCCTGCGTCTCGGGGCGAGCGCGCAGGAAGCCGATCACCGCGGCGCAGTCCAGATCGGGCATGTCGCGCTCGAGGAGCACGAGTTCGGGTCGGAACGCGGTCAGGAGGCCGTTCAAGCCCAGCGTGCGCTGGGCGCGGATCACGTTGAACCGGCGGCGGTTCAGCGCGAACTCGAGGATCCGGGCGCAGTACGGATCGCTGCCGACGATGATGGCCGTGGACACCTTCATGGGACCTCTGAGGTGCAAGGGATCGCGATGACGGTCGTCTCGCACGACCTGGCGATGGGGCGCCGGCGTCATCTCCGTCATCTCGATCCTGCCGTGACGCTCCTTCCTCCCCTCGGGAGAGGGTGGAGGAGCTTGGGTTGATGTGATGTTCGGGTCACCGTGCACCGGGTCGACCTGTGCGCGGAGACGCCGTTCAATCGCTCAGTGTCACACACCATGCCGGGTGCAACAGCAGGGAAATCCCACCAGAACGTGGAGCTTCTGGGTGTTCGGCGATGAGTCGAACAGGCCTCAACATGATGTCCGCAAGCCTCATCCCCTCGTCCGTCTGGGCGCTGCCATCACCGAGCGGAGGCGTCGCTGACGAGCGGAGGCGTCGCTGACGAGCGGAGGCGTCGCTGACGAGCGGAGGCTGGGCGGCCGGAGCCCCTGGAGCTTTCAGGACGAACCAGCGGCGGCATGCGGCTCCTGGCCGTCGAACGGCCGGTCGCCTGCCCGCACGCGCGACGGATTGCTGCGAAAGGCGCGCGCCGCCTGGAACGAGAGGCGCATTTCGTGGGGTGATCCGTGCTGGAGCCCTGCGGTGCGCTGTTCGATCGATGGGGCAACGTGGTAGACCCCCAGCGTCATGCGAGCTTGCGCGGTCATTCCGGCCTACGAGGCAGAGCGCCATGTCGGCGAGGTCGTCCGCGCGACGGCGGCGCTGTGGCCCGTCCCCGGCGCGGTCTTCGTCGTCGATGATGGGTCGCACGACAGGACCGCGGAGGTCGCGCGCGCCGCAGGGGCGACGGTGCTGCGCCACCCGCTGAACCGAGGGAAGGGCGCGGCGCTGCGGACGGGGATGGAGCACGCGCTCCGGGTCGGCTTCGAGGTGGCGGTGACGCTGGACGCGGACGGGCAGCACCCGCCCGCCGAGGCGGCACGGCTCCTCGCGGTGCCGGACGTCGAGGCGCTGGTGCTGGGGCTCCGCGATCTGAGGCGCGCCGGGGCGCCGCGGGCGAACCAGATCTCGAACGGGATCTCCGACTTCTTTCTGTCGCTCTTCGCGGGGCGCACGCTGCGCGACACGCAGTGCGGGCTGCGGAGATACCCGCTGCGGCGCACGCTCTCGCTCGGGGTCCGGGATGAGGGCTATGCGTTCGAGGCCGAGGTGATCCTGCGCTCCATCGCCGGGCAGGTGCCGATCGTCGAGGTCCCGATCGAGGTGATCTATCCGCCGGAGAACGAGCGCCTGACGCACTTCGACTCGGTGCGGGACCCGGCGCGCATCGTGGTGCGGGTGGTCGAGACGCTGGCGCTCACCCGGGGCCTCCGCCGCGTCCCGGCGAGCGAAGCGCCGGCAGCGCAGCCCGTGCGCAAGGCCCCGTCGGCGCCGGCCGCAGCGAGCACCACGGAGGCCGCACCGGGAGACGACGTGCGCCCGCTGGTGGAGGTGGAGGCGACGCCTCTGCCGGTCTCCCGTCCGGTCGTGCCGCCGCCGCCCTAGGAGCACCCCATGACGGCCGATCCCTCCATGGCATCGTCCAAGGCCTCCGAGGCGACGGCGCCCGACGCAGCAGCACCCGACGCAGCAGCACCGAGCCCGGCGACGCCCGACGCGGCAGCACCCGACGCAGCAGCACCGAGCCCGGCGACGCCCGGATCCCAGGCGGCAGCGCCGCCGGCCGCGCGGCCAGGTTTCCTGGCGAGGCAGCGGCGCAAGCTGATGGTGCTGGCGGGGCTCGTGGTGGGCGTGCCGCTCCTGCACCTGGGCTTGCAGTTCGGGACGAGGATCGAGCCGCCGCCCATCGCGCAGGTGACGGGGGAGCGGGAGGTGAAGCCCGACGGGATGCGCGTGCTGGGACGCGGGTACGCGCGGCAGCGCGGGAAGATCCTGGAGGTGCGCCTCGCAGGAACGCCCGAGGAGATCGGGCACCAGCACGGTCGGCTCCTCCGCGAGGAGATGATCGAGAACGAGGGGATGCTGCACGCGGAGTTCGAGCGGTTCGTGCCGCTCGCGCCGCTGCGCTGGCTCTTGATGGACCTGTCGCGGCTCCAGTTCCGGCGGGTCGACGGGGGGATGCCGCTGGAGCGGCGCCGGGAGATCGCGGCCCACGCGGCGGCGTTCTCGCCGGATCCGTTCGCGGATCGGCTGCCGACGTACCACCGGATGGTGTTTCTGCACGCGCTCTACGACATCTCGCTGTCGTTCGAGCACTCGCCGCTGATCGGGTGCACGAGTTTCGCGCTGAGCGACGGGGCGTTCGAGGGGGGTGGGGCGGTGCTGGCGCGGGCGTTCGACTTCGAGGTGCTGCCGATCTTCGACGAGAAGAAGGCGGTGTTCTTGATGCACGAGGAGGGGCGGATCCCGTACGCCTCGGTCTCGTGGCCAGGGCTCGCGGGCGCGGTGAGCGGGATGAACGCGGAGGGGCTCGCGGCGGTGGTGCACGGGGGGCGTGGGTCGCGGCCTCAGGTGACGGGGCAGCCGATGGCGCACACCATGCGGGAGCTGCTGGGCCGGGCGCGCACGGTGGACGAGGCGCTGGCGCTGCTGGCGACGACCGATCCGATGGTCTCGCACATGATCTTTCTGGGGGACGCGAGCGGGTCGGCGGCGGTGGCGGAGCGCGCCCCCGGGGTGCCGCTGCACGCGCGGCGCGGGCGGGGGAAGGTGCCGCTCACCAACCACTTCGAGGGGCCGCTGGGGGCCGATCCGGCGAACCGGCGGGTGATGCAGGAGACGTCGTCGCTGGCGCGGCGCGCGCGGCTGGACGAGCTGCTCGCCGGGCTGCCTGCCAGCGCGTCGGTGGAGCAGGTGGTGGGGGTGCTGCGGGACCGGAAGGGGGTGGGGGGCGCGGACCTCCCGCTCGGGGACCGGCGCGCCATCGATGCGCTGATCGCGACGCACGGGGTGGTGATGGACACGACGCGGCGGGCGCTGTGGGTGAGCGAGAGCCCACACCTGCTCGGGCGCTTCGTCCGGTTCGATCTGAAGAAGCTCCTCGACCCGGCGTTCACGCCAGGGGGTCCAGGAGACGGCGAAGACGTGCTCCAGGCGGTCCCGGAGGATCCGGCGCTCACCGACGGCGCCTATGATGCCTGGGTCCGAGCAGGCGCACGGCACACGAACGAGCAGGGGGAGAGCCCCTGGCCCGATGGCACGAGCGGGCCCGTGGCGCCGCAGCATGGAAGCGGCAGCCCCGTGGCGCCGCAGCATGGAAGCGGCGGGCCCGAGGCGCCGCGCGAGGGAAGTGAGGCGCGATGAGGTCGAGCGAACGGCGGCGGTTTCTCGGGGGTGCGCTCGGGTGCGTGGGGTCGGTGGCGCTCGGTGGGCGCGCGCTGGCCGACGAGGTGGACGAGGCGCTGCGCGAGCTTTCGAAGGCACGGGCGGGGGTGAAGTCGATCGTGGCGCCGTTCACGCAGGAGCGGACCATCGGGCTGCTGGCGACGGCCGTGAAGAGCGACGGGGAGATGACGCTGGTGCTGCCCGATCGGCTGCGGTGGGAGCTGAAGCCGCCGGACGCGATCACCTACTGGGTCTCGCCCGAGGGCTTCGGGTACGCGACGCCGAAGGGGGGCGGGGGCGCCGGCAAGGGGGCCGCCGGGCGTTTCGGGGCGGTGCTGGGGGACCTGCTCATCCTGCTCGGAGGGGATCTGGGCAAGCTGCGGAGCCGCTACGAGATGAGCGTTCCGAGCCGTCAGGACGGGCTCACCCTGTCGGCGAAACCCCGGATTGCCGAGGTGGCGAAGCTCGTGACACGGCTGGAGCTTTCCGCCGGCCCGGAGCTGTGGTCAGTCAAGCGGGTGGTGATCGAGGAGCCAGGGGGTGATCGGAGCGTGATCACCTTCGGTCGAGCGCAGCGGGACACCAAGGTGGATCCCGCGCGCATGAAGCCGCCCCAGCCCTGATCGCCGCTGGAGGAACCCCGATCATGACCGAGCCGTCGAGCAAAGCAGAGATCCCGAGCGACCTGTCCGCCTGGTGGATGCCCTTCACCGCGAACCGTCAGTTCAAGGGCGCGCCGCGCCTCCTCGTGAGTGCGAAGGACATGCACTACACGAGCCACGATGGCCGCCAGATCCTCGACGGCTCGGCAGGCCTGTGGTGCGTGAACGCGGGGCACTGTCGCGAGCCGATCGTGAAGGCGATCCAGGAGCAGGCGGCGACGCTGGACTTCGGGCCGGCGTTCCAGATGGGGCACCCGAAGGCGTTCGAGGCGGCGTCGCGGATCGCGGCGCTGGCGCCCGGGGATCTCGACCACGTGTTCTTCTCGAACTCGGGGTCGGAGGCGGTGGACACGGCGCTCAAGATCGCGATCGCGTACCACCGGGCGCGCGGCGACGCGGGGCGCACGCGGCTCATCGGCCGGGAGCGGGGCTACCACGGGGTGGGCTTCGGCGGGATCTCGGTCGGCGGGTTGAGCAACAACCGGCGCAGCTTCGGGCCGCTCCTGCCCGGGGTCGATCACCTGCCGCACACGCATGATCCGAAGAACGCTTTCTCGAAGGGGCAGCCGAAGCACGGTGAGGAGCTGGCCGATGGGCTGGAGCGGATCGTGGCGACGCACGACGCGTCCACGATCGCGGCGGTCATCGTGGAGCCGATCGCGGGGTCCACGGGTGTCTTGATCCCGCCGGTCGGTTACCTGCAGCGCCTGCGCAGCCTCTGCGACAAGCACGGCATCCTGCTCATCTTCGACGAGGTGATCACCGGCTTCGGGCGGCTCGGGGCGCCGTTCGCGGCGAGCTACTTCGGCGTCCAGCCGGACATGATCACCGCGGCGAAGGGGCTGACGAGCGGCACGGTGCCGATGGGCGCGACGATCGTGCGCAAGGGGGTCCACGACACGTTCATGCAGGGTCCCGCGGCCGCGATCGAGCTGTTCCACGGTTACACGTACTCGGCGCACCCGCTGGCCTGTGCTGCGGCGCTGGCGACGCTCGACGTGTACCGGGACGAGGGGCTGTTCGAGAACGCGAAGAAGCTCAGCCCGGCCTGGGAAGAGGCGGTGCACGGGCTGCGCGGCGCGCCGAACGTGGTGGACCTGCGCAACCTGGGCCTCGTCGCCGGCGTGGAACTCGCGCCACGTGATGGCGCGCCGGGCGCCCGCGGCTACGAGGTGTTCGTGCGCTGTTACCAGGAAGGTCTGCTGGTGCGGGTGACGGGCGACATCATCGCCCTCTCGCCGCCGCTCATCGTGAATCAGGCGCAGATCACCGAGATGTTCGGCATCCTGCGCCGCGCGATCGACAGCGTGTCCTGATTTTCCCGCACGAGTCCGATCCATCCCGGGAATAAGCGGCCGTCCCTCTCGGTCCTGGGGGGGCGAGCTTCGAGGAGCGTCCGGATCCAGCCTGGAACCGCACGCTCCTCACCGCCAGCGCGGTGTATGCTCGCCGCCTCGGCAACACGTGCTCTCGGGAGGATTGGGATGGCTTCACAGGATTCACGGATGAACCGCCGCGCTTTCGTCGAGCTCGGCGCCACCGCGTTGGCCGGTGGATTGCTCGGCTGTGGCAGCGCGCCGGTGACCCCGGGGGCGCTGGAGATGCCCAGCGCAGCGGGGGCGAAGCCCTCGGCGGATGCAGCACGGGTGAATTACTTCGGGCGGTTCGGGGTCGACGAGGGGATGATCCGGGAGACGCTGGGGGCAGCGCTCTCGCGCGGTGGCGACTACGCGGATCTGTTCTTCCAGCACCGGGTGCGGAACCACTTCGTGCTCGAAGACGGCGAGGTGAACCGCGCGTACGGTCGGATCGAGCTGGGCGTCGGGGTGCGGGTCGTGAAGGGCGACCAGACGGGCTACGGCTTCACCGAGGAGCTGACCCGCGATGCCTTGCGCCGCGCGGCGCAGACCGCCGCCGCGGTGGCCGATGGGCCGTCGAGAACCGGGCCGCAGGCGTTCCACGTGGACGCGCTCCCGCAGCGCTACCCGCTCAACGTCCGGTGGGACGACGTCAAGCCGGAGCAGAAGCTGCCGATCCTGACGGGCATCAACGCGAACGCGCTGAAGGCCGACGCGCGGGTGAAGAAGGTCACGGTGACCTTCATGGACGAGGCAGGCGCCATCCTCATCGCCGACAGCCAGGGGCGGCTCATCGAGGACGTGCAGCCGATGACGGTGCTGAGCGTGTCCTGCGTGGCCGAGCACAACGGGCGGCGCGAGCAGAACAGCTACAACGTGGCGGGCCGGAGCGGGCTCGACTTCTACAGCCGAGACCGGCTCGATCGGGTGGTGCGCGAGGCCGTGGCGCGCACGGTGATCCTCTTCGAGGCGGTAGAGGCGCCGGTGGGGGAGATGCCGGTGGTGCTCGGCGCCGGGTCGTCCGGCATCCTGCTGCACGAGGCGATCGGGCACGGGATGGAGGCCGACTTCAACCGGAAGGGCGTGTCGATCTACTCGGACAAGATCGGCAAGCCGGTCGCGAAGCCGTTCGTGAGCATCGTCGACGACGCGACGAACGAGTACGCGCGGGGCGCGATCAACGTCGACGACGAGGGCAACCCGGCCGGCGTCACGACGCTGGTGGACAAGGGCATCCTGGCGACGTACCTGCACGACGCGATCTCGGCGAAGCACTACGGGGTGAAGCCCACGGGCAACGGGCGCCGCGAGAGCTACCAGCACGCGCCCATGCCGCGAATGCGGTCGACGTACATGCTGCCGGGGCCGCACAAGAAGGACGAGATCATCGCCTCGGTGAAGAAGGGCATCTTCTGCTCGAGCTTCAGCAACGGGCAGGTCTCGATCGGCGCGGGCGACTTCACGTTCTACGTGCGCAACGGCTACCTCATCGAGGACGGCAAGCTGACGCGGCCGATCAAGGACGTGAACCTCATCGGCAACGGGCCGAAGGCGCTGGAGCAGGTGGACATGGTGGCCGACGATCTGGTGATCGACGAGGGCGGGTGGACGTGCGGCAAGGACGCGCAGTCCGTGCCGGTCTCGCAGGGAATCCCCACGGTGCGCGTCGCCTCGATGACGGTGGGCGGGCGCGCGCAGAAGAAGGGCTGAGAGGGGGACATCATGGGCAAAGAGATGCTCGACATCGCGAAGCAAGCGCTTCAGCTCGCGAAGCAGAAGGGCGCCGCCGAGGTGGCCTCCAAGACCTCGCTGGAGCGCGAGGTGACGGTGAGCTGGCGCGACGGCAAGCTGGAGAAGATCAGCGAGGCGTCGACGCGAAGGCTCGATGTGGATCTGTACGTGGACGGTCGGTACACCTCCATGTCCACGAGTGACCTGCGCCCGGAGGCGATCGGGTCGTTCCTGGACAACGCCATCGGGCTGACGCGCACCCTTTCGCCGGACACGAACCGCTCTCTCCCGGCGCCGGCGCTCTACGAGGGTCAGGCGCGGGTCGATCTGGAGCTCGAGGATCCCCGTCACAGCGCGCTCACCGCGGTGGACCGGCGGACGAAGGCGCAGGCCATCGAGGCGGCGGCGCGCACGGTGAAAGGCAGCGACGCGATCATCTCGGTCACGACGGCCTTCTACGACGGCCACCTGGAGACCTACCGGGTCCACTCGAACGGCTTCGAGGGGTCGCAGAACTCGACGTACTACAGCGCGTTCGCCGAGGCCTCCGTACGCGACCCGAGCGGGCGGCGTCCCGAGGACTACGACACGGTCACGGTGCGGTTCTACGGCGATCTGCCCGACGTCGCCCAGCTCGGCCGCAGCGCGGCAGAGCGGGCCCTCGGCTCGGTGGGGGCGAAGAAGATCCCGTCGGCGGTGACGTCGGTCATCGTGGACAACCGCGCAGCCGGTAGCTTGCTGCGCCGCATGATGGGGGCGCTGAACGGCAATGCGCTCCAGCAGAAGCGGTCGTTCCTGGAAGGGAAGCTCGGTGCGACCATCGGCAGCCGTCTGCTCTCGATCGACGACGATCCCTTGCTGCCGCGCGCGCTGGGCTCCCGGCTCTACGATGGCGAGGGCATCGCGGCGCGGAAGCGGCCGGTGTTCGAGGGCGGGGCGCTGAAGAGCTTCTTCATCGATACCTACTACGGCAAGAAGCTCAAGGTGGATCCCAGCTCGGGATCGGCGTCGAACCTCACCTGGAAGCTGGGGTCGAAGGGGCAGGAGGCGCTGCTCAAGGACATGAAGAACGGGGTCCTGATCACGAGCTGGCTGGGCGGGAACTCGAACGACACGACGGGCGACTTCTCGCTGGGCTTCAAGGGCTTCGCCGTGCGCAACGGGGTGATCGCCGAGCCCATCGCGGAGATGAACCTCTCCGGCAACCACCTGGAGACGTGGAAGAAGCTGGTGGCGGTGGGGAACGATCCTTACCTCTACTCGTCGAACCGGACGCCGACCCTCGTCTTCGAGAAGCTTCAGGTCGCCGGCACCTGAGTCGTCACGACGGGCCGGGTGTGCCTTGACGGCGCGCTCGGCCATCGCGTTTCCTGCCGCCTCTTCGGAGAGGGCTGGATGGCGTCGAGTTCACAGAAGATCCCCCGTTGGTTGGCTGCCTTGCGCGGCGAGGAAGCGCTGCCGCTCCGGTGGCTCACGGCCGAGGAGGCGGCGGCACAGCGGGGTGAGCTGCTGCGCGCGTGGAACGAGGGTCGCGGCGAGGGGGAGTTCAAGGTCCGCTGCGCGGAGCGCATCGAGCGGAGCTTGCCGGTCGCGCTCGGGCCGGTGCGGCACGCTCGCCTGGGGGATCGGGAGGAGCAGCTCACGGTGCTGCTGGATCCAGAGGCGCCTCGCGGTCTGTTCGCGGCGCTGGGGAAGAGCCTGCCGTCGCCGCTCTGGATTCCGCTCGGTGCCACGGTGGAGAGCGTGCGCGGCGCGCTCGCGCCGTACCTGACGGAGGAGCAGCGGTCCGTTCACCACTTCTCGCGGGTGGTGCGCGTCTTCAAGGGGACGTCGGAGCAGCTCGGGACGAGCGGGCTCGATGCGCTGGCGCAGTCGATCCTGGACGTGGACACGTGGCTCGATCCGTCGTTCTGGGGCAGCGCTCAGGAGGACGATCCGTGGCCCGTGGACGGGTCGTCGCTGTCCGTGCTGGCGCTGCGGCGTCTGCTCGACGCGTCGCAGGAGCAGAGCCCGGCGCGGTTTCCGGCGTTCTCGTTCCGGACCCTGTGGTCACGCAGTGTGCTCCGGGTGGAGGAGCACGCGGCCCAGAGCTTCGTGTTCGAGCTGCGCTACGAGCCGACGAGCCACCCGGAGGCGCTCCAGGCGCTACAGCAGCACCTGCCGTTCCAGGTGCCGGACGATCTGCCCGTGGATCTGCTGGGGTCGCTGTTGCGAGGGCCGACGGTGACGCGCGAGGTGCTGGGGGAGATCCTCCGCGGCGGTGGCGTGGCGCCGTTCCTGGCGCTGGCGCAGTGCGCGCTGGCCCCCGGGGAGACGACGACGGAGGAGCTTTTGCGGGCGATGACGGGTGTGCCGGAGCTGCGGGCGGCCGCGGTGGAGCTTGCGAACGTCTATGCGTACCGGGGGCTGCTGCACGAGGTGCTCGCGACGACCGAGGACGAGGAGCTGCGAGAGCAGCTCGAAGAGCGCTTGGCGCCGCACGAGGAGCCCGAGGGGGGCGAGGAGAATTTCGACGGCGAGGACTTCGACGACGACGACGAGGACGTCGACGGCGAGGACGATGAGGAGGGCTTCGACGACGAGGACTTCGACGACGACGAGGACTTCGATGAAGACGACGACGAGGACGTCGACGGGGAAGACGATGGCGCGGGCTCCGACGACGACGCCGAGGAAGGTGAAGGCGACGAGGGTGAGCGCCGAGATGGCGAGGTGACGCCTTGATCAAACAGCTCCTGGGCTCCGCTCGGACACGGGACGAGGTGGATGACCTCGCGCAGCAAGAAGGGTTCGCGCGCTCGTACGACTCCGGGTGGATCGCGGGGCTCCACACCACGAGCTGGCGGCGGGGGGAGGATGTCTTGAGCCTCATCGCCGATGCGCCCGCAGGTGCAGCCATGCTGGTGGTCCGCGGCCCCAACGAGGGGGCGCTCGCAGGGCAGCTCGGGTCGCTGCTCGAAGGGCGAGGGCTGGACGTCGTCCACGCGGAGGCGCGAGAGGCCACGCAGGCAGCGTTGCGCGTCCGGTCGCTCTTGCACCTGGGGTTCCTGCTGCGGGGGGAGCGAGCGCGAGAGGAGAGCGTCGCACTTCTCGGGGAGCGGCTGGGGGATGTCACCAAGGCGGTGCGCTGGGCAGCCTTCACGGTGGTCCTGAATCTGGGATGGGAGGCCTTCGAAAGGCGGCTCGCCGAGGTCGCGGCGCGCCACGACGACATGCGGCCGGCGCTCGGGCAGTGGGCTACGCAGCGACGTCGGGAGGCCGAAGAGCGAGCGCGGGGAGAGGCGGCTGGCGCGCGCGATGCCCGGCGCGCCAGCCTGGCGCAGCTCGCGCGCGAGGGGCGCTGGGAGCAGCTCCTCGGGGTGGCGGAGGTGGTGCTCGACGAGGAGCCCGCCGAGGGAGATCACGACCACGCGCTCACGCTGGAGGCGCGCGCGCTGGCGCTCTCGGAACTCGGGCGGTACGAGGAGGCGATCGCGGCCTGTGACGAGGCGCTGGCTGACTCGGTGCGCCGCGCCGGGGCGAGGGCGGCATCGGCGGACGAGGGGCGAGGGCGGATCTACTTCCACCGGGCCTGCGCGCACGCGCGGCTGGAGCGGGAGAGCGAGGCCGTCGCCGACCTGAGGGAAGCGGTGAAGGTCGATCCGACCTGGGGCGCGAAGGCGCGGCGGGACGAGGCGTTCCAGTCGCTGTGGGAGCGGCAAGCGTTCCTCGCGGTCGCGCAGGGCCGTGAAGGGGACGCGCCGACGAGCGAGGAGGTCGAGCGGCTCATCCTGCACGCGCGGCGGTTGCTCGATCGGGGCGAGGGGCTGAGGGCGGTCGAGTCGGCCGAGGAGGCGACGGGGCTCGCGGAGCTTCTCGGCGATCCGGCGCGGCTCTCGGAGGCCATGGCGTGCTGGGGTCACGCGCTGCTCTCGGTGAAGGGTCCGGCGCACGGCATCGCTCGGCTGAAGCGCGCCCTGACGCTGGCCGAGCAAACGTTCCCCGAGCAGCCCGAGCGGCGGGCCGAGGTGCGGCACCTGCTCGGGGCGGCGTACCATGCAGGCGAGGAGCACGACGCGGCGGCGCGCTGTTACCGCATGGCGCTCTCGGAGCACATCGACGGGGTGGGTGAAAGGCACTGGCGCCTGGCCCGATCGTACGGCGCTCTCGCCCGGCTCGACGCCGATCAGGGGCGACCGGAGGAGGCGATCGCGGGGGTGATGCGTGGACGGGCGAGCCTCGTCGCGTTTCTGGAGGGAGCCGCCCCCAGGGAGGGGAGCGCCGAGGAAGACGACCACGTCACGGCGCGCATCGAGCTGGTCTCGCTCTCCACGGACCTTGGTCGATTTCACCTCGAGGTGGGCGCGGTCGAGCGCGCCCTCGACGCGCTGGAGGAAGCGGTGCAGCAGCTCGCGGTGCTGGTCGGCGCCGATCGTCGACCGGCACCAGCGCTCCCGCGCAAGGCGCTCCAGCACGTCACTGCGGCCGCGGAACGCACGCACGACGAGGCCCTGAGGGCGCGGGCGGAGGCACTCACCGATCACCTCCACGCGATCCTGGAGCCGTCGCCGCTCGTGCGCGCGGAGCGGGTTTACTGGGCGCGGCTCCGTGAAGGCGTGCGCGCGCTCGTCGCCGCCGACGTCGACGAGAGCGCCATCGCCAGGGCGATGCGTGACGCGCTGCGGGGGATCGAGTTGCCACCGGTCATGCGCGCTCACCCGGCCTTCGCCTGCTTGTCGCTGGAGTTCGCCACGCGGTTGAGACGCGAGAGCGATCTGATCCTGGTGGCGGTGGCGCTCTCCGCGGCGGAGGAAGAGGGGAGCCTGGGTGATGCGATCGATCGACTGGAAGAGCTGGCGGTGGCCAGTGTCCAGAGCGTCGAGGAAAAAACGGCGGAGTGAGCGCCCTCGGCCGGTCGCCGAGCACGCGATTTGCCGAGGAATCGAAGATTGTTGCTGGCGTAATTACGAGCGGAACCTGCATCACGTGGCGGAAAAAACGTCGAGCTACCCGGAACTTAGATAGTAGGGCTCGCGAGGTGCGTCGGGGTCACGGCCGTCCGTTGACGGCAGAGTGCCTGACGCCACCTCCGTCGACCCTGGGAGGTAAGTCATGGGTTCGACGCTCCGCTTCGAGGCCGCTGCCGGGACGCACATCGGGCACGTCCGCAAGAAAAACGACGACAGCTTCGCTTCGCTGCCCAAGCTCGGTCTGTTCATGGTCGCCGACGGCATCGGGGGCCGCCCGGGAGGCGAGGTCGCTTCGAGGATGGCCGTGGACACGGTCCGCACCTGCTTCGAGGAAGACGACCCGGAAGAGACCTGGCCCTACGCGCTGGACCCTTCCCAGGAGCGCGAGGAGGTGCAGTTCGTTCATGCGGTGCGCACCGCGAACACGGCCATCTTCGAGCGGGCGGTGCGGACTCCGGCGCTGCGCGGGATGGGGACGACGTTCACGGGGCTCTATGTGCGAGGCGACCGCGCGTTCATCGCCCATGTGGGCGACAGCCGTGGTTACCGCCTGCGGCGCGGCCGGCTCGATCAGGTGACGGACGATCACTCGATGCTCGGGGAGGTGCGCCGCCACGGTGTGGAGCTGGAGGATGCGCTGGACGAGGGGCTTTCGGGGATCTTGATGCGCTCGGTCGGGACCGAGCGCCGTGTCGACGTGGACACGCGGGTGGAGGTGCTGGTGCGGGGGGACGTGCTGCTCCTCTGCTCCGACGGGCTGTGGGAGCCGGTCGCCGAGGCGGAGCTGCACGCGACGCTGTCCGAGGACAGCTCGCCCGAGGCGATGGTGGAGCGGCTGATCGGACAGGCGCTCCGCCACGGGGCGAACGACAACGTGACGTGTGTGGTGGTGCGGGTGTCGTGAGGGAGGCTCAGGCGCGGGCGACGATCGCGGAGAAAAGGCGTCCGCTGCGCTGGCCGTCTCGCCGGAAGGAGAAGAAGCGGGCGGCGTCGCACACGGTGCAGCCGGGGACGTCGTCGATGGCCTCGGGGTCGAGGCCCGCCGCTTCGAGCTGGGCGCGCACCACGCGCCTCAGGTCGACGTGTGGGGGCGCACCTTCCCGCGGGAGCACGGCGGCGGCGCCCAGGGAGGAGCAGGCGGCAAGCTGCTCGGCGACGTCCTCGCCGACCTCGAAGCAGCAAGCCTCGATGTGCGGTCCGATCGCCGCGATGTACCTGGCGCCCGGATCGGCGAGCCGGCGGAGCGCGAGGAGGCCAGCGGCCGCAGCACCTGCGACCGTCCCTCGCCAGCCGCTGTGCACGGCGGCCACGGCGCCCGAGTTCCTGTCCGCCAGCAGCACCGGGATGCAGTCGGCGGTGCGAATGCCGCACGCCACGCCAGAGGTGGCCGAGAGGGTGATGTCGCCTCGCTCGGTCAGCACCTCGTCGCGCGCTTCATCCCCGGTGAGGACGCGCGCATCGACGCCGTGGACCTGGCTCAGGAAGTAGACCTTTTCGGCAGGCACACCCAGGTGACGCGCGACCCGCGCCAGGTTCTCACGGACCGCGGCGGGGTCGTCACCGGTGGACGCCGCCAGGTTCAGGGTGTCCCAGGGGGGCACGCTCACCCCGCCACGTCTCGTGAAGAAGGCATGCGCGAAGCCGGCCTTCGTGAGGAGCGCGCTGTGGAGCGCTTCGGCTTCTTTCCGGGGCTCGTCGTTCATGGTGACCCTCGCCGCTCCCGTTCATAGACGAACCCGGGGCGCTCCGTGGTATTTTCGCCCCCGTATGACCGCTGCCACCCAGGATCCGTACATCGGGCGCGAAGTCCTCGGGGGGAAGTTCAAGATCCTCCAGAAGATCGGGTCCGGTGGGATGGGTGCCGTCTACAAGGCCTCCCAGCCAGACATGAACCGGATGGTGGCGATCAAGATCCTCCACCAGAAGCTCACCAACCGGAAGGATCTCGTCTCCCGTTTCCGGCGCGAGGCACGCGCGATGGCGCACCTCACGCACCCGAACACCGTGCGCGTCGTCGACTACGGCGAGCTCGAAGACGGGGCGCTCTACATCATCATGGAGTACCTGGAGGGGAGGAACCTCAACCAGGTGGTCCGCAAGGAGGGTCCGCTCTCCGTCGAGCGCGCGCTGCCCGTGCTGATCCAGGCCTGCGGGGCCCTGCAAGAGGCGCATCTCCAGGGCATCGTCCACCGCGACCTGAAGCCCGAGAACATCTTCCTCTCCACGAACGCCGGGCTGAAGGACTACCCGAAGGTCCTCGACTTCGGGCTCGCGAAGGTGACGGAGCGGGAGCTGCGTCCGGGCTCGATCATGCTCACGCAGGAGGGGATGGTCTTCGGGACGCCGGAGTTCATGTCGCCCGAGCAGGCGCAGGGCAAGGTGCTCGACGCGCGGAGCGACATCTACTCGCTCGCGGTCATCCTCTACGAGGTGCTCACCGGCAAGCTGCCGTTCGAGGCGAGGACGCCGATGGAGCACATCCAGATGCACGTCAACAAGGCGCCGATCCCGATCGACGAGCGGGTGCCGGGCAAGACGTTCCCGGCGGGCCTGTGGGGCGTGCTGAAGAAGGCGCTCGAGAAGAAGGCGGACGACAGGTATGCAACGGCCGCAGACTTCGCCGAGGCGCTGAAGCCGTTCGCGGGCTCCGCAGGCAAGGGGTTCACGGCAATGATGCCGACGAACAACTCGGCAGTGCTGGAGCAAGCAGCCAAGCAGCACGCGGCGGCGCTCGAGGCGGCCAAGCCAGCGCCGCAAGCTGGCTCTCCGGCGTTTCGACCGGCCCCCACGGTGAAGATGGAGGTGCAGCCGAGCCCACAGATGCGCCCCATCGCCCCACCCCAGCGCCCGACGACCTCTCCCGTCGTCCTCGTCGCCATCGCGGCGGGATGCCTCGTCGCCGGGATCGTGCTCACGATCGTGGCGATGAAGCTTTTCGGCTGATCCTCGTCCGCTGGGCCGTGCTGCGGGGGGCGTGCTAGCGTCCGCGGGCCCTCGGGTCGTCGGGACGGGAAGTGTCGTCTCCGGCGTTCATCAGCACAAAACCATGGCATCTGGGGAAGCAGCGAAGCGAGGGGTGGGCGCGGCGATCGCGCGGTGGCTGAAGCGTCTCGGGCTCGCCCTGCTGGTCCTCGCCGCCCTCGGGGCCGTCGCCGTCGCCGTGGGGATCCAGCGGTTCGAGGCGGAGCTGCCCTCGACCGCCGAGCTCAAGAACTACCAGCCGCCGCAGGTGACGCGCGTGGTCACCCGCGACGGGGCGGTGCTCGGCGAGCTGTTCACCGAGCGGCGCACGGTGGTGCGGATCCAGCAGATCCCGGCCCACGTGAAGCTCGCCGTGCTCGCCGCGGAAGACGCTGGGTTCTACGAGCACGCAGGGCTGAACTACCTGGGCATGCTGCGCGCCCTCGCGGTGAACCTGCGCTCCACCAGCACGCGGCAGGGCGGCAGCACCATCACCCAGCAGGTGGTGAAGAACGTGCTGCTGACGCCGGAGCGCACGTACGATCGCAAGGCGCGCGAGGTCATCCTGTCGCGCAAGATCGAGCAGGAGCTGACGAAGGACGAGATCCTCGAGCTGTACCTGAACAAGATCTACTTCGGTCACAGCCGGTACGGGATCGAGGAGGCGGCGCGCTACTACTTCGGCAAGGGGGTGCGCGACGTCAGTCTGGCCGAGGCGGCGATGCTGGCCGGCGTGGTGAAGGGGCCGGGGGTGTACTCGCCCAGGATCAACCTGCAGAAGGCGACGGCGCGGCGCGCCTTCGTGCTCGATCAGATGCAGGCGAAGGGGTTCGCGGAGGCGGCCCAGGTGGAGACCGCGAAGCGCGAGGCCATGACGCTGGCGGCAGAGCCCGAGGCGCTGAACGAGCTGGCGCCCGAGGTGGTGGCCGAGGCCCAGCGGATGCTCCGCCAGGTGGCGGGGCCCGCCATGGAGCGCGGTGGGTACACGGTCGTCACGACGATCGATCCCGCCCTCCAGAGCGCCGCTCGCGGGGCCGTGCGCAAGAACCTCGACAACTATGCGAAGCGCCACAAGCTGGTCGGCCCGCTGAAGCGCGCGAAGAAGGAGCCGGCGGCGTTCGACGGGTCGCCCTCGGGTTACCGCGTGTTCCGTGGGGTGGTGACGGGCACGGACGACGCGAAGGGGACGCTGAGCGTGCAGGTCGGCACGCTGCGGGGCACGGTCTCGCTGAAGAACGCGGACCGGTACAACCCGAAGGGGCTCAAGCCCAGCGAGTTCGCGGACGTGGGGAAGGTGGTGCGGGTGAGCCTGATGGGCGCAGCGCCGCCATCCGCGGTCGAGGATCGGGAGGGTGACGACGCGGAGCCCGCGGCGGCGGGGACGGTGGTGAACCATGTGCCCGCGCCGGCTGCACCCGCCGCGCCGGTGCCGCTCCGCCTGGAGCTGGGCCCCGAGAGCGCGCTGGTGGCGATCGATGTGCGCACCCGGGAGATCCGGGCCCTGGTGGGCAGCTACGGGGCGACGCGCGGGGGGCTCGATCGGGCGACGTTCGCGAAGCGACAGCCCGGGTCGACGTTCAAGCCGTTCGTGTTCGGGTACGGGATCAAAGCGCGGAGGATGACGCCGGCGACGATCCTGGAGACGAACCCTGCCGCGCTCGGGAGCGACTACAAGCCGCAGAACTACGACGAGAGCGAGGGGCACTCGCCCGCACGCCTCCGGGAGGCGCTGGCGCACAGCGTGAACGTGGCGGCCGTGTCGGCGATGGGGCAGCTCGGGCCCTCGAACGTGGCCGCCTTCGCAAGTTCGCTGGGCATCCACGCGAAGCTCGGTACGGATCTGTCGCTCGCGCTCGGTGCCTACGAGGTGACGCCACGCGAGATGGCGACGGCATACGCCACCATCGCCGCGGGTGGGGTCTACGAGGAGCCTCAACTCATCGTGAAGATCCTGGGACCGGACGGCGCAGAGCTGCCTTTGCCCACGCGGCCGCCGTCGCACCGGGTCATGGAGGAAGCGGAGGCCTATGTGCTGACGAGCTTGCTCAGCTCGGTGGTGCAGAGCGGGACGGGCAAGGCGGCCCGCGCGCTGGGGCGGCCGATCGCTGGCAAGACGGGGACCTCGAACCAGGCGAAGGACACCTGGTTCGTGGGCTTCTCGACGGACGTCGCGTGCGCGGTGTGGACGGGCTACGACGACGCGGTGCCCCTCGGGCGTGGCGAAGCCGGGGCCAGCGCGGCGCTGCCTGCGTTCGTGGAGTTCATGAAGAAGGCGCACGACAAGCGGCCCATCACCGATTTCCCGGCGCCGCGAGGGATCGTGCGGGTGAAGATCGATCCGACGACAGGGTTGCTCGCGAACGAGAACCAGGAGGACGCGCTCACCGAGATCTTCCTGGCTGGCACCGAGCCGACCGAACTCGCTCCCCTGCCCGATGGGGGCGTCGACGGCGGTGACGAGGAGCCAGCGGCCGAGGGGCTCGATGCCGGGGTCGCCGTGGTGGAGGAGCCGAAGAACGAGGGGCTGCCCGAGGTGATCCTGGATCCCGGGGTCGAGGTGAGGCCGACCAAGGCGGAGGATCCGGCACCGACGGTCAAGGAGCGGGACAAGGGCCAGGCGCCCGAACCCCCCGGACACCCCCCAGAGCCGCCTCCTTTCTGAGCGGCGAGGGCCCCGAGCGGCAAGGGCACGTGGCCCACTGGCGCGCGGGCCCGGGTTCGCTGGGACGGGCAACGGCGCGAGGTCCCAGGCGGACGCTTGGGGCCATTTCCGACGGGATTTGAGAGAGCAGCCTCGATGGCACGCACCAGGATGCCGGCGCATGGTGCCGCATGCGCAAGCTCTGGGTCTGCACGCTCTCCCTCGGCGCTCTCCTGCTCGGTGCTTCGGGGTGCTCGAAGAAGACGGATCAGGCGACCTCCCCGGTGCAGCCACCGACCGGCAGCATCGTGAACGGCAGCGAGCCATGTCAGTCCGACGCCGACTGCGTGCCCGCCAGCTGCTGTCATCCCACGGCTTGCGTCGCCAAGGCGAGCGCGCCCGAGTGCGGCGACATCATGTGCACGCAGGAGTGCCGCAAGGGGACGCTGGACTGCGGCGGGGCGTGCCTGTGCGTCGACGGAAAGTGTGCTGCGCGCCTCAACGATCTGAACTGAGGTCGTCGCCGCTGTGCTCGATGGCACCACGATGCGTCGCGCCATGCGGCGCTTCGACCGTCGGCAGTGCACTGGAGCGCTCCCTGCGCGCTCGCCCCCTCCCCTCCCAGGATGATAGCCTCCGGCCGTGGCTTCGCTGATCAGCATGCGCTGGTTCGCAGCGGCGGGTGCCCTGCTCGGCGCGTGCGTTCAAGGGACCGACGATGGCAGCGGCGGTGGTGAGCCGTCCGGCAGCGCGGCAGGTCCGGTCTCCACGTCGAGCGCGGGGGTTGGCGGCGCTGGCGGCACGGGTGGGGGCGACGAGGAGCCTTCGTGCACGCCGTCGACCTGGTACCTCGACGAGGATGGCGATGGGTTCGGCGTCGAGAGCACCGCCACCGTCACCTGCCCTCAGCCTCCAGGCCACGTGGCGCTCGCCGGCGACTGCGACGACACCCGGGCCGGGGTGAAGCCCGGCGCGATCGAGCTGTGCAACGGCATCGACGACGACTGCGACGAGGTCGTCGACGAGGGGGCGTGCAGCGCGGGGTGCACGGGCACGGTCAACCCGGCGAACGGGCACTCGTACACGTTCTGCTCCTCGGCCAACTGGGCGAACGCCAGCGCGCGGTGCGCAGACCTGGGCATGCGCCTCGTTCGCGTCGACGATGTCGACGAAAACACCTGGCTGCGCACCCAGATGCTCTCGCGGGGGTTCGGGCAGATCTGGTTGGGAGCGAGCGACGCGGTGACCGAGCAGACCTGGCTCTGGCAGGACGGCGATCCGTTCTGGCAGGGTGGGCCCAACGGGATGCCGGTCGGCAATCGCTACAGCGCCTGGACGAACGGCGAGCCCAACGATGACGGCACCGAGGACTGCGCTGCGATGCGGAGCGATGGGCGCTGGCACGACACCGAGTGTGGCGGCGGCCGCCCCATCGCCTGCGAACTGTATTGACGCCCCTCCCCCCAAGGCCCGACGTTGCGCCGTCGTGCGAGAGCCCATGCACAGCCTGCACCCCCGCGACCTCTCCCCTCACGTGCTGGCGATGGTCGGTCTGCCCGCCCGCGGCAAGACGTCGATCGCCCGCAAGATCACCCGCTATCTCTCCTGGCTCGGACACCCGACCCGCGTGTTCAACGTGGGCAGCTACCGCCGCTCGCTCCTCGGAGCGCACCACCCGGCGAACTTCTTCGCGCCGGAGAACCGCGAGGCGCGGCGCACGCTCGACGAGATGGCCATGGCCGCGCTCGACGATCTGCTCGCGTGGCTGGGCGGTGGCGGCGAGGTGGCCATCTTCGACGCGACCAACAGCACCCGGGCGCGGCGCCAGATCATCTCCGAGCGCTGCCGGAACCAGGGCTACCCGGTGGTGTTCATCGAGTCGATCTGCGGCGACGAGGCCATCATCGAGACCAACGTGCGCGAGACGAAGCTGCGCTCGCCCGACTACGAGGGCGTCGATGCCCGAGAGGCCGTGCGCGACTTCCGGGCGCGCATCGCGCACTACACGCGCGCCTACGAGCCTGTGACCGATCTGGAGAGCAGCTACATCAAGATCATCGACGTCGGCCGGCAGGTGATGCTGAACCGCATCCACGGTTACGTGCCGGCGCGGCTCGTGCCGCTGCTCATGAACATGCACGTGGCGCCGCGGCCGATCTGGCTGACCCGGCACGGCGAGAGCCTTTTCAACCAGCAAGGCCTGCTCGGCGGTGATCCCGATCTCTCTCCGCGGGGCGAGGTGTACGCCCGGAGCCTCGCGGCGTTCGTCCGAGGCCGCGCGCGCGAACTCGGCGAGGCGTCGGGGATCCCCGGCGAGCCGGCCTGGATCCCCGACGACGTGGTGGTGTGGACCAGCAGCTTGCGCCGCACCATCCAGACCTCACGCCCGCTCACCCAGCGCTCGACGGCTTGGCGCGCGCTCGACGAGATCGACGCCGGGGTCTGCGAGGGCATGACCTACGAGGAGATCCAGCTGAAGATGCCTCAGGTCTTCGAGGCGCGCGCGGCGGACAAGTTCCGCTACCGCTACCCGCGCGGCGAGTCGTACGAGGACGTCATCCAGCGGCTCGACCCGATGATCATCGAGCTCGAACGTCAGCGCAGTCCGGTGCTGGTGATCGCGCACCAAGCGGTGCTCCGCGCGCTCTATGCGTACCTCATGGACAAGCCCCCCCACACCTGCCCGAGCTTGCCGATCCCGTTGCACACGGTGATCGAGCTCGTGCCCACCGCCTACGGCTGCGAGGAGCGTCGGTTCCAGCTCGCGCCGGAGATTCCTGGCGGGGACGAGTCCACCATCGCGCACCCGTGAAGCGGCCTCAGCTCGGCGTGAGGAGCGCTTGCAGCGCGGCCGGTGGCACCTGGTACGCCTTGCCGCAGTAGTCGCAGTTGATGTCGAGCATCTCTCCGTCCGACACCATCTCCTCGATGTCGCTGCGCGGCAGGGTCGCCAGGGCGGTCACCACCCGCACCTGGCTGCACTGGCAGGCGTAGCGGAGGGCCGACTCCTCGAGCCGCGTGAACGGCATGCCGTACAGCAGCTCGTCGAGCAGCTTGTCCGCGGTGACTTCCTCGTTCGCGAGGACGGCGCCCAGCTCTTCGAACTCGCGGAGGCGCTCGGTCATCACCATCAAGGGTCCGCGCTCGACCTCGGGCAGGAGCTGCACGAGGACCCCGCCCGAGCGCCCCACGCCGTGCTCGTCCAGCAGCGTCGCGACCGAGACCATCGTCACCACCTGCTCCGACTCCTGCATGTAGGCCATCAGGCCCTGCGAGATGCCTCCGCCCTCGGGCACTTCGACCACGCCTTGCTGGATGGCCCCGTTGCGCAGGCTCCGCATCACCTGGATCAGCGAGCCGCCTGCCACCTCGATCTCCGTCTCGCCCCCCCGCAACGTGACGAGCCCCCGTGTGGACCCGTCCGGGTGCGCATCGGCCACCAGGCTGCCTCGACCTGCGGTGTCCTTCGCAATGACCTGCAGCCGCAGGGTGGGCGCCATGGCCTCTCGAACCAGGATGGCTCCCGTGACGAGCTCGCCGAGCCGCTGCGCGGTCGCCCCCGTCACCTGCTGGGCCGAGACCACGCCCTGCACGGTCTGGGTGGTCAAGGCGGTGATGACACGGAAGGCACCATCCTGCGTGATGGCACGAACGACGATCTCCGAGGGCTGGCTCACGGAGCACACTCCTGTGGGGTTGGGACGGTCCGACATGATGTCGACGCGGTGCATACTTGCGATGTCCCATCGAGGACACCCTTACCGACATGCCAACGTGCGTCCTGGGAGCAGCCCTGGCAACTGCGGGTTCCGCCCGGAGAAGGGCTGATTCGACATTCGTCTGTCGGCTATGGAAAAAGCCAGAACAGATCTACAAAGGCCATAGATTCCGCTCACTTGCGTGGAATTGCGCGTTTATTTGCGGGCTTTCATGGGCTACACCCTGCTGGAGGGGAGAAAGCCATGGGCAAGCGCGCTTCCACCCATCAAGAGGGGGCGGCCGAGACGGACAGCCAGCGTTCCGATCAGGGGGCGCCCGCGCAGCCGACATCACCGCCCGTGAGGCCGCTGCGGCTGGTCGGCTCGACGCCGGAGGAGGTGGCGCCGGCTCGCTTCATGTGGGGCGAGACGGGGCCATTCGAGGGGTTCGTCCCCGGGCTGGCGACGGCTGGTGCGCTGGCGGCGGAGCTCGATCGGGTCCTGCGCGGCCGCGCTGCACGCCTCTCCAGGACGGCGAGCGCGGCCGAGCGTGCGCGCTGGCTGGAGGATGCGCTCAACCCGACGGTGGCTGCATGCCGCGTCGGGCTCGTACCGGCTGCGCGTGCGGCATTCGACGCGGCCACGTTGATCCTGGCCGAGCTGCACGCGCCGAGCGCGGTCCCACAGCGTGCCCTGCGTCTCTGTCGGCTATGGACGGCAACACCACCAGCGCTGCGCGAGATCGCCACGATCTGCGAGTTGCTCGGGGCGTCGGAAGCGGTCGATGTCGCCATGCGCGTCCTGCGCACGCCCCTGCCGCCGGCGAGCATGGTCATCGAGGCCTTCGATCAGCGGCTGGCGCCGGAGTTCAGCTTGATGGATGCGCTGCTCACCACGGCCGCCATGGGGCCTGGCAGCACCACGCCCTGAGCTGAACGGACGGTGGCGATGCGACGCCTGAGAGATGGCTGGGCCAGCCCCCTCGGGAAGGGGGGAAGCCGTCACGTGCTTCAGCCTTGCGGAAATCCCTCCGCGGAGGGGTGTTCTCCATGCGTCAAGTGAGGCCGCTGCGCTCGAAGAGGGCGTCCAGCCGCGGGCCTCGCCCCATGAAGTCTTTGTAGAGCGTCGAGGGCTCTTCGCTGTCGCCACGGGCGAGGATGCGCTCCCGGAACGCCTCGCCCACTGCACGGCTGAAGAGGCCTTCCTGCTGGAAGCGGGAAAAGGCGTCCGCGTCGAGCACCTCGGCCCACTTGTACGAGTAGTAGCCGGCCGCGTAGCCCACCGGGCTCGAGAAGAGGTGCGAGAAGCTGGCGACCATCGCGTAGTCGTCGGGCAACGGCACCGCCGCGTGGCGCTCCAGCACGGCCCTGGCCAGCGCCATCGCGTCCTCCTCCCCTGGCTTCCAGTCGACGTGGAGCGACAGATCCAGCTCTGCGAACCCGAGCTGACGCATCATCGCGTTGGCAGCGCGGAACGAGCGCGCAGCGCGCATCCGCTGGTACAGCTCCTCGGGGATGGCCTCGCCCGTCACGTGGTGGCGCGCGAACAGATCGAGCGCGCCACGTTCCCAGCACCAGTTCTCCATGATCTGGGAGGGCAGCTCCACGAAATCCCAGGCCACGTTGGTGCCGGCGAGGCTCCGCACGTCCACCCGGCTCGATGCGTGGTGCATCATGTGGCCGAACTCGTGGAACAGCGTCTCGACCTCCCGGTGGGTCAAGAGCGCTGGCCCATCGCCCACGGGCGGCGTGAAGCTGCCCGCGAGCACCTCGAGGTGCCGTGCGTCGCCGCGGCCGTCGTGTGCACCGGTGACGATCCCGTGCATCCACGCCCCGTCGCGCTTGTCCTCGCGCGGCAAGAAGTCCAGGTAGAACGAGGCGCTCTGCTTCCCGTCTTCCTCGAACATCCGGTACGCACGCACCGAGGGATGCCAGACCGGCGCGTCCAGCCACGGCTCGATGCGCACCCCGTAGAGCCGCTTCGCGATCTCGAACAGGCCCGCGACCACCCCGTCCTGAGGGAAGTAAGGTCGCAGCGCCTCCTCGTCGAAGTCGTACCGGGCGCGGCGCAGCTTCTCGGCGTAGTACCCCACGTCCCAGGGCCGCAGCGGCGCCGCATCCGCGCCCTCCAGCTCCCGGCGGAAAGCGAACAGCTCCTCATTTTCGCGCGCGAAGAACGGCAGCGTTCTCTCTCGCAACGTCTTCACGAAGCGCCTCGCCTCGTCCCCCGAGCGCGCCATGCGGTCTTCCAGCACCAGGTCGGCGAACGTCGCGAACCCGAGGAGCTTCGCCTTCTCCTGGCGCAGCTCCAGCACCCGCCGCAGGATGGGCCGGTTGTCGATCTCGGCTGCCGTGGCGCGCGTGTTGAACGCCCGCCACATCTGCTCGCGGAGCTCGGCGTCGTCCAGGTAGGTCATCACGGGGAGGTAGCTCGGCGCCTGCAGCGTGAACCTGTACCCCTTCAGCCCCTTGCGCTCGGCGCTGTCACGCGCCGCCGAGAGCGCGGACTCCGGGAGGCCGGCGAGCCGCGCACGATCCTCCACGACCAGCTCGAAGGCGTTCGTCGCGTCGAGCACGTTCTGGCCAAAGCGCAGCGTGAGCTTCGCCAGCTCCACCTCGATCGCACGGAGCCGCTCCTTGCCGGCGGGGTCGAGGTCCGCACCGCTGCGCCGAAAGTCGTCGACCGTCTTCCGGAGGAACCTCCGCCGCGCGCCCGTCAGCGCCTTCGCCTCCTCGGTGGCGTCGAAGGACTTGAGGGCGCGCCACACCTCGTCGGACAGCGAGATGCCGCTCATGAACTCGCTCACCTCGGGCTGCACCGCGTTGTAGGCGGCCCGCAGCTCCGGCGTCGTCACCGCGGACTCGAAGTGCGAGATGACGTTCATCGCCTGGTCGAGCCTTCCCGTGACCTCTTCCAACGCATGCAGCGTGTTCTCGTACGTGCGCGCACCGGAGGCCCGTGTGAGCGCATCCAGCCGATGCCGAGCCTCGTCGAGCAGCACCTTCACGGCGGGCTCGACGTGCTCACCGCGCACACGGTCGAACGGGATCTCGTAGCCAGAGGAGAGGAGAGGATTCTCGGTAGGCTCGCTCATGAGAGTGGGTTGCTACGTAAGACGAACCCCGCGGCGCGGCAACCCAGGGACAGGCGGGTCGCTCTCGCGGGTCGTCACGCCGACACGTGTCCACCCAGCAACCTTTCGTCCACGGGAAGCGAGCGAAACGACGCCGGGTCGCAGAAGCTCTCTGGCTGCCGCAACGCGGCCTGGAGGAGCTGGTCGGCCAGCGCCACCCGCGCCTCTGCGTTCGCCGGCAAGGGGCCTGTAGACGATAGCGTATGGGTCATCGCCCGCACCAGCGGGCCACCCAGCGCGAGCTGTTCGTACACGGCGTGACCGAACACCAGTGCGACCGCACGCCCTGTCGCGATCACGTCGGCCACGGCGTCCCCCTGGCGCGCGTCCAGCCCAGCCTGGATCTCGGGCGCGGCAGCCTCCTCGACCAGGAGCAGCATGCCGCCTTCGTCCAGGATGGCGAGACCGTCCTGCTCCCGCGTACGACGGCCTGGCAGCCCCCGCGCTCCTGGCGTCACCCACTGCGCCAGCGTGCCCGCCTGCCGCGCGCTGAGCTGCCGCTTGGCCCGAGGGAAGGACAGCCACACCAGCAGGTTGAAGAAGTCGTGCCAGGATGCCGGGCGCGTCGGAATCCACCCCTCCAGGTGAATCCGCCCTTCGTAGAGGCTGGTGATCTCCACCGGCCCTCGCCGCCCTCGCCGCCGGGGGCGTGGTGGCTGCTCGCGAAACCGTACGGGGAACTCCTCACCCGCCGCCCGATCGTAGTCGTCGACGGAGGGCCAGCTCTCGAAGCCCGTGAACGCCGACGCGGCCGCGCGGAGGGGCCAGAACAGAGGACTCCGCTCCACGACCCGAGGGTCCCACGACGATGCGCGGCCCGATGCCGTCGGTTGTTTCTCCGCACCCTCCGGACGCACGGCGGCAGCCTACGAAAGCGCCTCGCGCATCTCAAGTAGACCTGCGCCCTGCGCTCGGCGGGCTGCATGACGACGCGCTGCACCGTGTTTGGAAGGCCTTACGCGCGCTCGGCGCTTCGGCGCTCCATGCAGGAGGAGGGCTCAGCCGGTCTTGCGCTTCCCGTCCGGTCCAGCCTCTGGTGTCGCAGGAGCCGTCGTCCCTTCGGTCATCCCCTCGACCATCACCGGGTCGCTCTGCTCGGAGAGGTGCGTGAAGCCGGAGGGATCGATGTAGTGCCCCGACCGCTTCGCCTTCGTCTGCAGGTAGAAGCTGTTGTGCTCGTGCGGAGGGATCACGTGCGGGATCCGCCCGGCCACCTTCACCCCGTACAGCTCGAGCTGCTTCATCTTCTCGGGGTTGTTGGTGATCAGCTTCACCGACTGCACCCCCAGGCTCAGCAGCATGTGCGCCGCCACGGCGTAGTCCCGCTCGTCGTCCCGGAACCCGAGCGCCAGGTTCGCGTCGACGGTGTCCATGCCGTGATCCTGCAGCGCGTAGGCGCGCACCTTGTTGATCAGCCCGATCCCGCGCCCCTCCTGCCGCAGGTAGAGCAGGATCCCTCGCTCCGCCTCCTGGATCTTGCGCAGCCCTTCCAGGAGCTGATCCCGGCAGTCGCAGCGCAACGACGCCATCACGTCGCCGGTCAGGCACTCGGAGTGCAGCCGGGTGTGGACCTCCGAAGCGCCCACCACGTCGCCATGCACCATGGCGATGTGTTCCTTGGCATCCCGGTTGTTCCAGAAGGCGACGATGCGGAACCTGCCGAGCCGCGTGGGGAGTTCCGCCACGCCAGCGACCCGCACGCAGACCTGATCCGGGCCGTAGCCCGTGCAATCATGGTCCTGGTCGCGCTCGACCAAGCCTGCCAGTTTGTCGTAATCAGCCAAAGTGCGCCTCCGATGATGTCGGATGCGCTGCTCGGCGCGATGCAGCGAATCAGTGGACCTGTGGGGGATCGAACCCCAGACCTCTAGAGTGCGATTCTAGCGCTCTCCCAGCTGAGCTACAGGCCCGTGTCGTTGGGACGGCGGACTCTACTCTGCGAAGGGTTTCTGTCAAGACCGATTGACGCAGTTTCGTTCCAGCCCGCCATCCCTCGGGGTTTTCCCGCGGTCACGCCGCCTGATCGACGCGCCCCTGGAGGGCCACCAAGAGCTTCTGCACGCTCGCCTTCGCGTCCCCGAAGAGCATCAGCGTGTTGTCGTAGTAACAAAGGGGGTTGTCGACCCCGGCGTACCCGGCGGCCATGCCACGCTTCAGCATGATCACCTTCCCGGCGTGCCACGCCTCCAGCACCGGCATCCCGTAGATGAGGCTCGACGGATCGTCGAGCGCGCTCGGGTTCACGATGTCGTTGGCACCGATGACGATCACCACGTCGGTGTCGCCGAAGTCCTCGTTGACCTCTTCCATCTCTTTCACGATCTCGTAGGAGACGTCCGCCTCGGCGAGCAGCACGTTCATGTGGCCCGGCAGCCGCCCGGCCACCGGGTGGATGGCGTACCGCACCTTCACCGCCCGCTGCGCCAGCAGCGTCGTGATCTCCTTCACCGCGTGCTGGGCCTGGGCCACCGCCATCCCGTAGCCCGGCACGACGATCACGCTCTTCGCCCCGAGCAACAGCTCGGCGGCGCCGTCGACCGTGGTCTCGTTCACGCGCTTCGCAGGTCCCCCGTCCCCCCCGGTCACCTTGGCGCCGCTCAGCTCGCCGAAGCCGCCGAACACCACGTTCCAGATGGAGCGGTTCATCGCCTTGCACATGATGTAGCTCAGGATCGCGCCCGAGCTGCCCACCAGCGCGCCGGTGACGATGAGCAGGTCGTTGCCCAGCATGAAGCCCGCCGCGGACGCCGCCCAGCCCGAGTAGCTGTTCAGGAGCGAGACCACGACGGGCATGTCGCCGCCGCCGATGGCCAGCACCAAGTGCGCCCCGAGCACGCCCGCGATGGCCGTGGAGACGAGCAGGAAGGTCACCCTCCCGTCGCCCCCCTGAGAGAACGCGAGCCCTCCCAGCGCGAAGCACCCGATGACCATCAGCATGTTCAGCGCGTGCCGCGCCGGCAAGAGCAGCGGCTTGCTCCCGAGCGTGCCGCGTAGCTTCAAGAAGGCGACCACCGAGCCGGTGAAGGTCACCGCGCCGATGAACACCCCCAGGTGGATCTCGGTATGGTGTGCGACCTCGGGCGGCGCCCCTCGACCCACCGCGTCCAGTTCGGTCGCGATCCCCACCAGCGCCGCGGCCGCGCCGACGAAGCTGTGCAGGATGGCCACCAGCTCCGGCATCGAGGTCATCGCCACACGCGCGGCCAGCACCGCGCCGACCACGCTCCCCACGCCGATGGCCGCCGCCAGGAGGCCGAGACCCTCCGGGCGAATGGCGGCGTGCATTCCGTGCGCCCCCACCTCCGGATCGGGCGCGAGCAGGGCGCCCAGCGTCACCACCACGGCGAGCACCATCCCCAGTGCACCGCGCGCGTTCCCGCTCCTCGCCGTCTGCTGCGCGCTCAGCCCGCGCAACGACATCACGAACAGGAGGCTCGCGAGCAGGTAGGCCACATTGATCAGGCTGATCCGCATCGCGCTCCCCTCACCTGTGGAACATCCGCAGCATCCGCTGCGTCACGAGAAAACCACCCGCCACGTTGATCGACGCGAGCAGCACCGCCACCGCCCCGAGGATCGCCGCCACCGGGACCCCCACGGTGCCGCTCGCCGAGAGCAGCATGCCGCCGATCAGGATGATGCCGCTGATCGCGTTGGTGACGCTCATCAGGGGCGTGTGCAGGGCCGGGGTCACGTTCCAGACCACGTGCCAGCCCACCACGCAGGCCAGCAGGAACACCGTGAGGTGCTGCACGAGATCCCGCTGCCCGAAGAGGCCGATCGGAAGCAGCACGCCCAGGCCGATCAGCATCCCGATTCGCGCAGGCCACGGACTCGACGGCACCTCCGGCTTCGCCGATGCGTGCGCCGCCGGCTTCTGCGGCGCGGGCGCGCCAGGCCGGATGGTGGGGCTCGGCGGTGGCCAGAGCAGCTTCCCCTCGTGCAGCACCACCATCCCTCGCTGGATCTCGTCCTCGAGATTCAGCCGCCACACCCGCTCCTTGCCGAGAATTTCCTCGATCAGGTTGACGATGGTGTTCGCATACAGCTCGCTCGCTTGCAGCGCCATCCGGCTGAGCAGGTCGGTGTGCCCGTTGATGATCACCCCGTAGTGCTCCACCGTCTTGTCCCGCTCGGTGAGCGCGCAGTTGCCGCCCTGCTCCGCCGCGAGGTCCACGATCACCGAGCCGCGGCGCATCCCCACCACTGCCCCCGAGGTGATCAGCTCCGGCGCCTTCTTCCCCGGGATCAGCGCCGTGGTGATCACGATGTCGCTCGTGCGGCAGTGATCTCCGATGAGCTGCTGCTCCGCATCGAGGTACGCCTCGCTCACCTCCTTGGCGTAGCCCCCCTTCCCCTCGCCGGTCTCCCCGGAGAACTCGAAGGGCACGAACTGCGCGCCCATCGACTCCACCTGCTCGCGCACCACCGGGCGCGTGTCGAATGCCTTCACCTGCGCGCCCAGCGAGCGCGCCGCGCCGATCGCCGCGAGCCCCGCGACCCCGGCCCCGATCACGAAGACCTGCGCCGGTTTCACCCGCCCCGCCGCCGTCACCTGCCCACCCAGCGAGCGCCCGTAGCCGAACGCCGCCTCGACCACCGCTCGGTAGCCCGAGATGTTCGACATCGCGCTCAGCGCATCCAGCTTCTGTGCGCGGGTGATCCGGGGCACCGCGTCCATCGCCAGCGCGGTCATCTCGTGGGCCGCGAGCTGCTCGACGAGCGCCTTGTTCTGCGCGGGCCACAGGAACGAGATCAGCCGCTGCTTCTTCCGAGCCAGCTCCGCCTCGTGTCGACCCGTCGTCGGGTGCTCCATCGGAGGCCGCACCTTGATCACCAGGTCGGCCTCCTGCCACACCGCCTCGGCCGACGGCAGAACGCGGGCCCCAGCCTCCGCGTATGCCGCGTCTTCGAAGCCCGCTCCGGCCCCGGCACCGCTCTCGACGGCGACCTCGAGCCCCAACTTCAGGAGGCGCTCCACCGAAGCAGGCGTCGCCGCCACCCGCTTCTCCCGTGGATCCACCTCCTTCAGCACCCCCACCAGGAGCGCCTTGTCCCCGACCTCCTCGGAGGTCGTCTGCGCGGAAGCACCCGTCTCTTCAGCCATGCGGTGCGGGAGCATACAGGCATCACGCCATCCGCACGACTTCCTGTCCCCTTCTCGGAGCGCGTGCGCGTTTTCTCGGAGCGCACGCGCCTTTTCAGGAGAAGCGCGCTCCCCCGCCGGTGGCTACGGGAACGGCGTCTGCGGTGGCTCTGGCGCAGGCACTGGCCCCGACGACGCATCGTCCTGCGCAGGGCGGGGCATCAGTGGCTCCTCGGGCGCAGGGGGCGCGGACGAGGGCCGCGTCATCCCTTGCGACTGCGCCTGCGCCTTCGGGTTCACGAAGGAGAACAGCTTCTCCCTCTCCTGGTTGTAGCTCTCGGTCTTCCCCCACTTCGGGTTGAAGTCCTTCACCCAGTACACGTCCCCGGAGACGATCACGTCCTCCGGCCGCCCCGTCCGCTCCGGGTAGCGAAACATGTACTCCTTCATCGCGTCCCGGTAGCCCGTGTTCGCCGGCAGGTGCATCCGGTTGAAGTAGTCGCTCCAGATCTGGTTGTACCCGTAGCTCTTCACGCTCTTCAGGTCGAAGTCCGGCTCCTGCCCCGTGAACGGGTTGATGTGCCGCCCATCGATGGTCACCGCGTCCACGATGATCGTCCCGTCGTCCATCACGGGGTTCGGCGAGAACATGAACCAGCCCTGAAGGAACCTGAACTTGTGCGCGAGCGATCTCATGGGCTCGTGCTGCGGCACCCGGATCCTCCGGTTGATGCACCACAGCTCCACCGCGGCCTGGTTGACCGCCGAGGCCCACATCACCACGATCAAAAGCTCCCGGAGCGCGGCGACCCCCTTGCGCCGACCCCGCAGGAGCGGAGACGGCGGCGGCGCCACGCTCGCCACCTCCGGTACGCGCAGCCCCAACCAGGCCCCTGCATTCCAGCGGTCCAGCGCCCCGAGCAGCGCGTCCACGAGTCCCCGCACCCCGGGCAGCCGCAGCATCCAGGCCACCACCGGCCCGAGCGGCAGCGCCGCCACCATGTCCGCGAGCGCCCGCGCGCCGTCCACCGTCTTGCCGTCCGGCGTCCGCACCGACAGCCGCCCCCCGAGGCCCGGCTGCTCCTCGAAGGTCAAGAGCCCGAACCGGTCCATTCGCATCAGCAGCCGGCACACGCCGAGCGCTCCCGCCGACGCTGGGTCGAACCTCACCACCCGCGCCCGGTGCTCCCGCCGCATCGTCTGGGTGGCGATCTCCCAGTCCTCGGGCTGGAACATCAAGGTCGAGAACACACACAGCGCCCACGCGAATGGCCCGAGCACGAACGTCGTCCCGAACGCGAGGTGCAGCGCGTTCATCATCACGATCACCAGCCGCCGCGCCCACACCCGCCCGATCGGCGCGAGCAGGCAGACCGGGATCGACGCCTCGAACGCCAGCGCCGCCCGCGTCATGATCAAGATCATCCACCCCGGGATGTACTCGCGGACCTGCGCCACGGCCGGCGTCACCATCCGGTCCACGTAAAGCACGTAGTGCACCGCCGTCCCGTTCTTCCACGCCATCCCCGTCTTGTGGACGACGTTGAAGAAGTAGATCGACGCGAGCTGGAGGATGATCACCGGCCCGATGATCGACACGTACCGATCCGGCTTGTCCGGATCGTCGATCGTGCTCCTGTCGTTCAGGTCCGCTGCCCCGCGCTCCTTGCTGCGCCGGAGCGACGCCCGCATCGCGTCGAGCGAGAAGCGGTCCCCCATCGGGAGGAAGCACGTCCACAGGAGCAACAGGTTGTGGACCACGTAGCCGCCGTTCTCGATCAGCAGCACGCGCCCGTTCATGCTCGCGACCCACAGGAGCGAGAGCACCTGTGCCAGCTTCGTCTTGAACCCGACGAGCACGCACACGTACGTCGCCAGGATGATCGCCCAGAGCACCCACAGCTCGCCGTTCGTGGAGAAGGCGTTGAAGATGGTGAAGTTGTCCGCCCCGCGCCGGAACAGGTTCACGTGGTTCGGCAGCACCCCCTCGACGGAGTACATGTCGCCCCAGTCCCACGTGCGCCGGAACAGGTCGCCGATGAGGTACAGCCCGAGCAGGATCCGCGTGAACCCGAGCGTGCGGCGATCCAGCGTGAAGTAGGAGTCCCGGAAGAGATCCCACCACGAGTACCGGCGCCCCGTCGGATCGTAGATCGGCGTGAGCACCTCGCGGATGCGGCCGCCCAGCGAGGTGGGCGCGGGCGGCGGCTCGGGGGTGGCCTCGGACGGGTGGCCTGCGATCGCGGCGGCGCTTTCCTTGTCGGCGTTCATGGGTGCGTGTGGCCTGCGCGACGAGCCAGGTCCTTCCGCCGATAGGTACCCCAGGTTCGCGCGCAGCGCAGCAGGCCTCGCAGTTGCGGCAGCCCGTCGGCGGGACTACGAGCCCTCCCAGGTCCCCGTGAAGCTCGACGCCAGCGAACGGAGAGCGCTCATCGGCTCGGCCCTCTCGGCGAGCACGCTGCTCCTCCTCCCCCGCCAGTGGGTCTCCGCCGGCATGGCGGCAGCGCTCACCGTCGCGCTCTACGTCTGGCACCAGGTGCGTACCAGCAAGGAAGAGGCTGCATCCCCTGCTCCAGCTACGGCAGGCGGCGCCACAGAGACGGGCGGCACTTCGGAGACAGCCAGCACCACGACGACCTCGGAAGCACTGCCCGAAGCACCAGCTGGAGACGCCCCTCCCGCATCGGAGGCGACGCCCGACGAAGCCCCGAAAGAACCGCCGGCCGCCTGACGTCACCGCCACGACGTCACCGCCGCGACGTCACCGCCACGCCAGCTCAGCGCTCTTTTTCGTCGTCTCGCTTCGGCTCCAGGGGCGGCTTGTCGAACCGCGCACGCAGCTTGTTCACGCTCGCGAACACCCGCGGCTGACCGAGGATCTTGTGCTCGAGCTTTCGCTTGCCCGGAATGTCGAGGCACATGATCCCGATGAGGATCGTCAGCGCCCCCTGCCCGGGCACCCCTGGCAGCGAGAGCAGCACCCCGAGGACCACCAGCGCCACCCCCGCCAGGTTCCGGCCGATCCGGGCGAACAACCGGAGCCCCGCGTGGCGCCCCTGCATGAACGGCGTTTCCTCGGTCGAGCTGAGGTAGTCGACCGGCAGCCTCACCAGCACGAACGTCACCAGGGCCAGCGAGCCGAGCAACGACACGAGGAACAAGCCCACGCCCCAGGCGATCTGTCCTCGATGGGCGCTCGCATAGGCAAGCCACGCGCTGATCTTCTCCTCCATGCTCGCCACACCGCCCTGTCCGGCAGGCCCGAGCGTACAGGAAGGCGCCGTCCACACGCCTGCTCGACGCGCGCGGCAGCCTGCCCCCCCGGCCTGTCTTGCATCGGATGCAGCAGCGGCCCCTTTGGTCGCCCACAACCGTCCCCGCCGTCCCCTCGATGAAATTGCCGCTACATCTGGGAAGAAAACGCGAGGTCCGGCAGTATGAGCCCCTGATGAGAGCCACCCTTGTCGTCGCCTCCGCCCTTCTCTCGCTCCTCGGCGCGGCGAGCTGCGAGTGGGAGACCTGCAGGACCCTCGCGGACGGCACCCAGGTCTGCGGCGACGAGGAACCTGCGATGGGCGACGGGCAGATCGACCTCACCTGCTCCGACTTCTTCTCCGCAGGCGTCCCCGTGGTCCGCAGCCTCAGCGGGCCCGCGCAGTGCAGCTACTCGTCCACCGACGGCTTGCTGGTCCAGGTCACCAGCGAGACGTGTGACAGCCTCACCGTCCGCCTGCGCGACTTCAACGGCCCTGGCCGCTACCGCGGCGACGGCGCCGCCGACGGCCCCGTCCAGGTCCTGGCCAACCTGGTCGTGCCCGACACCGGCTGCAGCGACAGCTACCTCATCCAGAGCTACCCGAACGCCGCCTGCTCGACCACGCCGAACCCCTGCACGGTCGAGGTGACCGGCGACATCGACACGACCCAGGGCGGCGACATGAAGCTGACCATCACCTGCGGTCAGCTCGTGTTCAATCACCCCCCTGAGGGCTGCGGCATCTGCCAGCCCCAGAAGGACATGACGCTCGACATCGAGGGCTGCACGTTCGGCGGGTGAGTCACCCCGGGCCGTCGTCTGGATCCGATGGTGTTGGTCTCGGGAGGCGGTCCAGCACCTCCCGGTAACGAGGCGCGAGCCGCTCCAGGTCGACCTTCCCATGGAGCGCTTCGATCGACGTGAGCGCCACCTCGGACACCTCCTTGCCGAGACGCGCTGACTCCAGGTGAAGCTCCAGCGCCCGACGGTGGCTGGACTTCGCGCGCGGCTCTCCCGCCGCCTCCTGGATCATCGCCTCCTCGGCCACCAGCAGCGCATACGCCGTGATCTTCTCGTGGCTGCCGAGCAGCAGCGCCGCGCTCGACGCGTCCACCTTCTCGACCATGGCGCGGACCGGCCCGAGCAGCCCATCCGCCGTCTCCTGCACGATCTGCTGCGCCTCCTCCAGGTTGCCGGCCTTGCGCGCGAACATCGCGCGGCCGATGGCGTGGGCGAGCTGATCGATCATCCGGAGAAGGTAGTCGCGCTGGCGAATCGACATGACGAACCGACCTCGACCCTGTGGTTTCCTTCCTCGACCCTACCTGCCTTCTCCAGCCGCGCCACTCACGAGGACAGGGCGCTCGGGGACGCCCCCGGCGCAGGCAGGCGATCCGCCAGCCGCACCGGGTCGATGCCTCTCACGGCAGCAGCACCGTGCCCACCGATCCAGGCTCCCGCGCCTCGCGCGCCAGGTCGCCGGGCTTCAGCTGACCGAGGATGTGGATCCGTTGCACCCCGTCGCGGAGCGCGTCGAACGACTCCTCCAGCTTCACGATCATCCCGCGGCTCACCACCCCGCTCTCCACGAGCCCGTGGCCCTCGGCGCGGGTCAGCTTCTGGATGCGCGAACTCGGGTCTTCCACATCGCGCAGCACGCCGGGCACGTCGCTCACCATGAGCAAGCTCTCGGCGCCCAGCTCCACGGCCAGGCGGTTCGCCACCGTGTCCGCGTTGATGTTGTAGACCTGCCCGTTCGGCCCGGCCCCGATGCACGCCACCACCGGCAGGTAGCTGTTGCGCATCAAGAGGTTCAGCAGGTCGCGGTTCACGCTGATCACGTCGCCCACGAACCCCAGGTCCACGGGATCCGGCCCGGCGCCCGGGTAGACCCGCGGTGGCCTCCGCGCGGCCACGATCACCGGACCGCTCGCTCCGTGCAGCCCCACCGGCTGCGCGCCGGCCGCGACCAGCGCCGCGCACAGCTCCACGTTGAGCTTGCCGGCGACCACCATCTTCATGACCTCGAGGGTCTCCCGGTCGGTCACCCGGCGCCCGGCCACCTTCTGCACCGGGAGCCCGAGCTGCTCTTGCAGCTTCGTCGCCTGCGGCCCGCCTCCGTGGATGACCACGATGCGCGCTCCCGCCCCGCTCAGCGTGGCGAGATCTTCGGCGATCGTCGCGAGCGAAGGCCCACCCACGACCTCGCCGCCCAGCTTGACGACCAGCGTCCCCTCGAAGCCATCCGGCGAAGAACTCAGCGTCCCGCTCACGGGTAGCCTCCCGGATCCTCCAGCGTCAGCGCCTCATCGAGCCCGAGCACCAGGTTCATCGACTGGATTCCCTGGCCTGCACCGCCCTTGATCAGGTTGTCGATCGCGGAGAAGCAGGCCACCGTCCGCTTCCCGTCCTCCACGGGACCCAGCTCGAAGCCCACCTCGGCGTAGTTCGTGCCGGCCACGGCCACCACCTCGGGGAGCCGCTTCTTCGGCCGACGCACGAAGCGCTCGCCCTCGTACGCTGCCGCGAAGGCCTCGCCCACCCGCTCCGTAGGCACCGACGCGTCGATGCGCGCGAACGATGTTGCGAAGATGCCTCGCGTGAGCGGCGCGCTCACCGGCACGAAGTTGATCCCGAAGTTCCGCGCGCCCGCCGAGGTGATCGTCTCGGTGATCTCGGGCATGTGCTGGTGCGACAGCGGCTTGTACGTGCGCAGGTTCTGCGCGCGCACCGGGTGGTGGGTCGTCGCCGATGCAGCCACCCCGCTCCCGCTCGACCCCGTGATCCCCACCGTCTCCACCGATCCATCGAGCAACCCCGCCTTCGCCAGCGGCAAGAGCCCGAGCAGGATCGTCGTCGCGAAACAGCCCGGCGACGCGACGAGGCGCGCGTTCCGGATCGCCTCCCGGTTCAGCTCGGGCAGGCCGTACACGGCCGCTCCGTCGAGCAGCTCCGGCGCCGGGTGCTTGCCCCCGTAGAACTTCTCGTAGGCCGCCACGTCACGCAGCCGGAAGTCGCCCGACAGATCCACGATCTTCGCCTGCGTGTTCTTCAGCAGGCGTGGCACCACGTTGGCCGCCACCTTGTGCGGCAACCCGAGGAGCACGACGTCGCACCCTGCTGCCGCCTCCTCCGGCTCGAGCTTCTCGAAGCGCAGCTCCGTGCGCCCTTCCAGGTGCGGGTGAGCCGCGGACAGCAGCTCCCCGACGTAGTCGATCGAGGCGACCCGGACGAGCTCGACCTCCGGGTGGATCAAGATGCGACGAATGAGCTCGGCAGCGCCGTAACCGCTGCCGCCGATGATGGACGCCTTGAAGCGCTTCATGACATGGGCGTAGCACCGCCGCCTGCGCGAGGGGAGGGGGGTCGGATCTGGTCGCCTCGGGGTGCGGCGTGCGATGCTCCTGCCGTCATGGAACGCATTCGCAAGGCGCTCGCGGGGCGGACGGATGCCATGCTCGGGCTGATCGAGCGGCTGGTCCAGGTGAACTCTTTCACGGACAACATCGAGGGCGGAAACGCCGTCGGGGCGCTGCTCGCTGCCGAGATCCGCGCGATCCCGGGAATGCATGCGCGCTCCATCGCGAGCACGCGCTACGCGACCCACTGGATCGGCGAGAGCGACGCCGCGCGGGGCGCGAAGGAGGGCTTCGTGGCCTTCGTAGGGCACCTCGACACGGTGTTCCCGCCCGGCATCTTCGAGGGCTTCCGGCGTGACGGCGAGCTGGCACGCGGTCCTGGCGTCCTCGACATGAAGGGTGGCCTCGTCGTGATGCTGGAGGCGCTACGCGTGCTCGCGAAGATCGGCGAGCTTCCGCGCATCCCCGTGCGGCTGGCCATCGTCTCCGACGAGGAGGTGGGCTCCCCCGAGGGACGCGCGATCCTGCACCGCGAACTCGGGGGCGCGGCGTGTGCCCTCGCCTTCGAGGCAGGCCGCAAGGCCGACGCGATCATCACCGCGCGCAAGGGCACGGGCGCGGTGCACGTCGAGGTCGAGGGCAAGGCCGCCCATGCCGGCGCCAACCACAAGGACGGCGCCAACGCCATCTGGGCCCTCGCGCGGTTCATCGATCACGCCCAGCGCCTCACCGACTACGACCGCGGTGTCACGGTGAACGTGGGCAAGATCTCCGGCGGGACGAGCAAGAACACCGTCCCCGAGCACGCCGAGGCCCAGGTCGACTTCCGCTATGTGCGCCTCGTCGACGGGCAGGCCACGGTCGCTGCGTTCGAGGAGGCCGCAAAGACCGCCGCCGCCGAGGTCCCGGGCACCACGGTGACGGTTCAGGGCGGGATCGCACGCGCTCCCCTCGAGCGCACCGATGCGAACGTCGCCCTCTTCCAGGAGTACGCCGCCCACGCACGCGCCGCGGGCCTCGGCCATGCCGAAGCGGCCCTCATCGGCGGCGGCTCCGACGCCAGCTCGACCGCGGAGATCGGCATCCCCAGCATCGACGCCATGGGCCCCCGCGGCACCGGCTTCCACACCAAGGATGAGCAGATCGAGATCGCCTCGCTCGTCCCCAAGGCCGAAGCCCTCGCCGCCTTCCTCCTCGGCCGCGCCCGCCCCTGATCGCCCTGGTTTCGACACGAGACCCTCAAACGCCGAGCCAGCGCGCCACGATCGTCGCCAGCACGTCCGGCGTCCCCGAGTGGATGGTCCCCCCGAGCGCGTCATCCACCGCGCTCGGCAGGCCCCCGTCTTCCAGGTAGCCCACGCCCCCGCGCAGCGCGACGGCATCCAGGGCCGACGCCAGCGCCGCATCCGCCAGCTGCCACTTCGCCAGCGCCGCCTCTGACTGTGCGCGGTGCCCCTGGTCCAGCTCCCACGCCGCCCGGTACACCAGCAACCGCGACGCTTCGAGCCGTTGCTTCATCCGCGCCAGCCGGTGGGCCACCGCGTCGTGTCGCCCGATCGACTGCCCGCCCGGCCGTCGCTCCCGCGCGAAGCGCACCGCTTCCTCCAGCGCCCGCTCCATCGCCCCGATCCGGAACGCCAGGATCAGCGCCCGCTCGAACGTCATTGCCACCTGGAACACCGCGAGCCCCGCACCTTCACGGCCCAGAAGCGCCTCAGCGCCCACCTCGCACGCGAAGCGCACCGGTGCGACCCGCGCCCCCCGCAGCCCCGCCGTCTCCAGGAGCGCCCCGCAGACCACCCCGGGCCCCGGCGGCACCAGCAACGTCGTCAGCCCGTGCTCTTTCCCATCGTCCCGCGCGAGCGTCAGGAACAACCCCGCCCGATCGGCCCACGTCACGAACCGCTTCTCCCCCGTCAGCCGGAACCCACCCTCCAGGTGGTGCACCCGCGCCTCGACCGCCGCCATGTGCGATCCCGCGTCGGCCTCGGTGGCCGCGATCGTGGCCATCACCTCCCCCGTCGCGAGCCGCGGCAGCCACGCGCGGCGCTGCTCCGGCGTCCCCACCCGCGCGATCGTCAGCGCCACCCCGAACAGGTGGGCCCCGGCCGCGAGCAGCACCCCGCCATCGCGCAGCCCTGCGCCGAGCCCCTCGTAAGCGAGCGCCGTCGTCACCAGGTCGAGCCCACCGCCCCCGTATTCCGCGTCCACGGCGAGCCCCAGCACGCCACCACGGCACAGGATCGCCATCCGCCCGTCCGCGACCGTCGCATCCGCCTCCGCCCCGAGGGCGCGCATCCGCTCGTACACCTCGCGCTGCTCGGCACGCCACCCGAAGTCCATGCTCACCCCTCCATCAGCGCGCGGTAGTCGATCTTCCCCGTCGACGTGCGTGGCAGCTCCGGCAGCAGTGCGACCCGCTCCGGCACCATGTACGGCGGCAGCCTCTCCGCGAGGTAGCGCCTCAGCGTCTGCCCATCCACCGCCACCTCCGCATCCCTCTCCTGGGATGCCACGCCCCCAGTCGCCGCCGCAGCCTTTTGCCCCGCCACGGCCTCTTCCGCCGCCAGAGCCTCCCCCACCGTCACGCGCCCCCGCCTCCCCTCGCCCTCTCCCACCGCCACGAATGCCCGAAGCACCCTCCCCAGCCGCGGATCATCCACCGCCACCACCGCCGCTTGCTTCACCACCGGGTGCCCCGCAAGCGCCGCTTCCACCTCACCGGGCTCCACGCGGTAGCCCCGGATCTTCACCATCCGATCGATGCGCCCCCGGAAGTAGAGCCGCCCATCGGCGCCCCGCTCCACCCGGTCGCGCGTCGCGTACGGCCCCCCGCCCACCGTCGTCACCCCCGCCACGACCAGCTCTCCCGTCCCCGCCCCCTCGATCCTGCGCCCGCTCCCGTCCTCGTCCACGAGCCAGCAGTCCGCATAGGGGCACGCCAGCCCGATCGGCGCCTCCTGCACCCCGTCCAGCGCCCTCCGATCCACCTCGTGGAAGGTGCAGACGTTGGTCTCCGTCGGCCCGTACAGGTTGAACAGCGCCGCACCAGGTGCCCGCTCGGCCAGCGCCTTCAGCTCTCGCGGTGGAAACACCTCACCCGCGAACAGGAGCACCCGCGGCACCGGCAGGAGGGACGCTCCCTCCGGCAGCGCGGCCACGAGCTTCATGAACAGCGACGGCACGCCGTAGATCACCGTCGGCTCGAGCGCCTCGACGGCCTCGCGCAACGCGCGCCCGGCCAGGAGCTCACGCCGCGCCACCGTGACCAGCGTCGCTCCCACGCGCAGCGTCGCCACGTGATCGAACCAGGCGAGGTCGAAGATCAGCTCTGCGACCCGCAGCACCCGGTCCCCTGGCCCGAGCCCCGTGAGCTGCGCAGCCCACCCCGTGAACGCATCGAGCCCCGCCCAGGTGATCGGGATTGGCTTGGGCTCGCCCGTGCTGCCCGACGTGTGGAGGATGCACGCCAGCGCCTCCACGGCCGGGAGAGGTCCTGCCTCATGCCCCGGCCGCTTCACCGCCGGCTCTCCCGAAGCTGACGTCCTGCGCCTCTCCGAGAACTCGCCCTCGTCGACCGAGCGCTCCTTCACCTTCGACGAGCGCACGCCCCCTTCCACCGAGCGCACGCCCCCTTCCACCGAGCGCACGCCCCCCGTCGCATCGAGCGTCACCCGCCCCAATCCACCGGACTCGCCCCTCGCCGACAGGAGCCCCCCCACGAGCCCTTCGGCCCCAGCATCGTGCACCAGCGCCCGACACCCGCGCGCGCCCACGATCCGCGCGAGTCTTCCCGCCGGCGCGCTTGCGTCGAGTGGCACCACCACGCAGCCCGCGCACAGCGCGCCCACGAGTGCCACCGCCTCGTCCTCGCCGCGACCGGCCGACAGCAGCGCCACCCGATCGCCTGCGTGAACGCCCACGCGCCGCAGCGCCTCGCCGACGGCTTCCGCACGTCGCGAAAGCTCGACGTAGCTCACCACCCCCCCGCGGGACACGATCGCTGGCGCTTCGCCTCGCGCGGCGAGTTCCTCCAGGCGAAGCGGCAAGCCCACGGTGCTCTCTCCTTGCGACGCCCCTGCCGCGCCGCTCAGCGCCACGAGAGCGAAGGTTCCTTCAGCGTCGACCCCCCGCACTCACCGCAGCCGCCTCGATCCGCACCGTCACGAAGCGAGCCATCCGCTCCAGCGTCGACAGCTCGTCGACCACCACCTCTTCGTCGGGGATCCGGAGCCCGAACCGGTCCTCCACGAAGACCAGCACCCGGGTCAACGACAGCGAGTCGAAGCCGGCCTCGAAGAGATCCGTGTCCGGCCCGAGCGGCTCGGGCCGGAGCAGGATCTCGTGCACCAGGTGATCGTGGAGGACACGCCGCACGTCGTCGAACGACGGTGTCATGGGCTGGCTCACCGCGCGCTCATCAGGCCGCGGGCGCGGCGCGGCGCGCCAGGTAGTCGATGAGATCGATCTTGCTCACGACCCCGATCACGGTGTCCTTGTCCAGCACGATGGCGATCTTCGCGTCGCTCAACACGCCTTTCAGCAGCTCCACGCGCGTCGAGGGCGTCACCGTCGCGTAGTCGCTCTCCACCAGCTCGCCGATCTTCGAGTCGAGCGTGCGGCGTCCGTCGACGAGGTGCCGCAGGAGATCCACCTCGTGCACCATCCCGCGCAGCTTGCCACCGTCGAGCACGGGCACCTGGCTGATGCCGTTCGACTTCATCAGGTCGATGACGTCGCGCACCTTCGCCGAGCCGACCACGGTCACCACCGCGCTCGCCGGCCGGTTGCCCAGGAGGTCGCGCACCGTCCCGAGGCCCTTCTCCTCTTCGAGGAAGCCGTTCTCGCGCATCCAGTCGTCGTTGAAGATCTTGGAGATGTACTTGGACGCGCTGTCGGGCAGGAGCACCAGGATGTTCTCCTTGCGCCCGCTCTGCCGCGCGTACTTGATCGCGCCAGCCACCGCCGCGCCGCCCGAGCCGCCCACGAACAGCCCCTCGAGCCGCACGAGATCACGCGTCGTCAGGAAGCACTCCTTGTCGTCGACGCGCACGATGTCGTCGAGGATGGAGAGGTTCATCGTGCTCGGGAAGAAGTCCTCCCCGATGCCCTCCACCTTGTACGAGAACGGCTTCGTGATCCGCTGCGTCTTCACGTAGTCGTAGTAGAGCGAGCCCACGGGATCGACGCCGACCAGGCGGATGTCGGGCTTCTTCTGCTTGAGGAACTTGCCCGAGCCGCTGATGGTGCCGCCCGTGCCCATGCCGGCGACGAACACGTCGAGCTCGTGCCCGCACTGCTCCCAGATCTCGGGCCCGGTGGACAGGAAGTGCGCGCCCGGGTTCGAGGGGTTGTGGTACTGGTTTGCGTAGAAACAGTTCGGCGTCTCCTCGGAGAGCCGCTTCGCCACCTGGTAGTAGCTGCGCGGATCATCCGGCTCCACCGCCGTCGGGCAGACGACCACGCGAGCACCGAACGCGCGCAGGCTGGAGATCTTCTCCTGCGACATCTTGTCCGGCATCACGAAGACGCACTTGTACCCCTTGATCGCGGCGATCATCGCCAGGGCTGCGCCGGTGTTGCCGCTCGTCGCTTCGACGATGGTGCCGCCCGGCTTGAGCCCCGCCGCTTCCGCGTCGCGGATCATGTTGAGCGCGACCCGATCCTTGTGGCTACCGCCCGGGTTCAGGTACTCGCACTTGACGTAGATCTCGCTGTCCAGGCCTTCCGTGACCTTGTTCAGCTTGACGATCGGCGTGTGCCCTACGGCCTTCGTGATGTCGCTGAGTGCGCCTCGCATCATGGCACGAGCGTTCTAGCCGGCGCGCGCCGATGCGACAAGCGAGACGAGCGCGTCGCCTGCGGCAAGTGCGGCACGCGCGGAGAACCACACGATTTCAGGGTCAGCAGGGCGACGAAAACCTGCGCGCTTCGCCGCAGCGCGCCATACGCCCCACGCGCCCCACGCTCTCTGCGCGCCGCCGAGCGTCGAGACGGACCCCCTGATGCAGGGTACGCTCTCCTACCGCGAGAGGCTCAGCAGATCGAAGGCCGTCCCGACGCCACGAGCACGCGCGGCGTCATGGAGGACCCGGGCGACGGCGACGTCCTGGACTGCGAGGCCGGTGGAGTCGAACACGGTGAGATCGGCCTGCTCGCGCCCGGGTCGCTTGCCCGCGATCACCTCGCCCAGCGTGGCGTGGATCGCCTCGCGCGTGAACGAGCCGTCGTGCAGGGGCACGTTCACCTCGCCGCTCTCGGTCGCCTGCGCCCAGTCGTCGATGACCACACGCGCGTCCCGCAGGATGGCCGGGTCCAGCTCCTGCTTGCCATGCGCGTCGGCGCCGATCGCGTTCACGTGCGCGCCCGGCCGCAGCCACCCGCGCATCACCACCGGCGCCCGGCATGGCGTCGACGTACACACGATGTCACAGCCCGACGCCTCTTCGAGCGAGACGGCGCGCCCGCCCACCTCGCCCGCGAACCGCGCACTCGCCTCGGCTGAAACGTCTGCCGCGAGCACCTCGAAGCTCTTTCCGTACACCGCGCGGTGCGCGTCGAGCAGGTAGCGCGACTGCACCCCGCAGCCCACGAAGCCCACCGTCCGTGGCGCGGAGCGCGCCAGGAACTTCGAGGCCACCGCGGCGGCGGCGCCGGTGCGCATCGCCGTGATCAGCGTCGCGTCCATCACCGCCAGCGGAAACGCCGTCTCCGGATCGCTCAGGATGTACAGCCCCATCACCGACGGCAGCCCGAAGCGCTCCGGGTTGTGCGGGTGGGAGTTCACCCACTTCACGCCCGCAGCGCCGGCGGCGTACGCGGGCATCGCGCGCAGGTCACCCCCTTCCGCTTCGAACGAGAGGTACACCTTGCTGGGCATCTGCACCTCGCCACGACCGTGTGCGAGAAATGCGGCCTCCACGGCGGCGAGGGTCGCCTCCATGGTCAAGAGGGAGGCCACGTCGTTTCTGGAGAGGAGGAGGGTCTTCAGGGATTCGGGTGCCGGCACGGCCCGCACCCTACCAGAGTCAGTGCTCTGACGCGGGCGCCTCCATCAGCCGCAGCACCTCCAGATCCGCCGGTTCACCTCGGGCCGACAGCGCCTCCATCACGCGGCGGCGGTCGGTGGGCGCGCGGTTCTGGCTCAGCTTGAACTTGCCTTCCAGGTGATCGATGTGGATCGAAAGGCCCACGATCCCCCCGACCAGGCTCTCCACGAACCCCGGGTCCAGGTCTGCCATCCGCCACGGCGCCCCCTCGCCCGCACCGTTCCCCTTCCCCCACCCACCGAAGCGCGGCTCCCGCGCCCCGCGCAGCTCCCGCAGCTCCCCCGGCGGCTCACCCGCCTCCGACTCGTAGTGAACCACCATGTCGTCGAGGAGCTGCCGCACCTCCATCGGCTCGAGCGGCCCCTCCACGCGCCCGTGCACGTGGACCACGGCGTAGTTCCACGTGGGCACCTGCTCGTGGGGCCGCTCGTACCATCGCGGCGACACGTATGCGTGCGGCCCCTGGAATACCGACACCACCTGCCCCCCATCGAGTGCAGCCCGCCAGATCGGGTTCGCCCGCGCCACGTGGAATCGGAGCCGACCGCGCGTCCCCACCTCGCGATCGAGCAGAAACGGCAGATGCGAGATCTCCAGCCCTCCGGCCTGCGTCTGTGCCACCAACGTGCCGAACGAGTTGGCCTCGATCACCTCGAAGAGACGCGCTTGATCGACCTCTCGGAACAGGCTGGGCGTGTACACCAGCGCGATGCTACCAGCCCCGAGCCCGACCGGTGTCACGGCACGGCCATGTCGAGCGCACGGAGGATCTGCGCGGCGGTGCGCTGTCCCCCCACCGCGGTGGCCAGCGTGCTCTGCCCAGGGAACACCGAGTCCCCCACCATCCAGAGCCCAGGCATCACCGCGCGCGGCCACGCCCCCAGGTAGTGGCCGAGCCCTGCCCGCCTCGGAATTCCGCCCACCGCTCCCCCCGCTCGGCCCGTGAACCGCTGAAAGGTGCGCGGGGATGCGGTCATCACCTCCACCACCCCCGCGGCCCACTCCGGCGCGAGCGCGTCGATCGTCGCCCGCATCCGCGCTTGCACCGAAGCCACGTAGGCCGCGCTCTCCGTCTTCGGTTGCTGGCGCAGCGTCGAAAGGGGCACATGCGTCGACGTGGTGATCGTCCGATGCCCTTCCGGCGCGCGCCCTTCATCCTCCGCGCCGCTGATCGACACGAACACATGGTTGCCCTCGATGAACGGTGCCTCGTGATCGGCGACGAGCTCCAGGTGCACCGGCTCGTCCCCCGCCCCCTCGGGCGCACGCGCCACGAGGTACAGCATCGCCGCCCCCCACCCGCTCTCCACCTCGTTTGCGAGCGCATCGACCCGCGGCAGCGCGCCGAGCGGCGCCCCGAGCAGCGCCCGCACATCCTGCGGCAAGAGGTTCGCCACCACATGCCTCGCCCGGATCACCCCCGACCGCGTCTCCGCGCGCCACCCCTCTCCATCGCGCGCGAGCCCCTTCACCCGGCTCGCCATCCGCACCTCGCCCCCCGCACGCCGTACCGCCTCCACCATCGCCCATGCGAGCGCCCCCACCCCACCGCGCACGTGCCCCGTCCCGCGCCAGTAGTAGTCCATCGTCGCCATCGCGAACGGCGCCTCCGCCTCGTCCGCACGGCACTGCACCGTGATCTGACAGAGCCCATCCAGGTAAGTCCGCAGCGGCGCGAACGCCCCCAGTCCTGCACGCCCGAGCGCCGCTCCCAGCGACCGACCCATCAGCGGCAACAGCTCCGCATACCGCCCCGCGCGTCCCAGATGCCGCAGCAACGCCCCCGCGCCGAGCGGCGGCAACAGCGCCGGATCATCGAACAGCGCCCACAGCGTCTCGGCCACCCGTCCCTGCCGCGCGAAGAACGCCCGCAGCTCGGCCTCGGGCGCACCAGGCAGCGCGCACAGCGACGCGACGAACGCCGCTCGGTCCCGACACACCGGCAACCGCAGCCCCGGCGATCGCACCTCCACCACCGGGTCGAGCCAGTCCACCTCCACCGACAGCCCGTGCCGCCCGAGCCACTGCGCAAACACCTGGCCTTCCCCGAGCCCCGAGAACAGCGTCGCCCCCGCCTCGAACTTCCGCCCGCCGCGCTCGAACGTGCTCGCGCACCCGCCCGGGTAACGCAGCGCCTCGCACACCACCACCCGCGCCCCGCGCTCCGCGAGCGCGAGCGCTGCCCCCAGCCCCCCGAAGCCCGCGCCGATCACCAGCACATCGCAGGCCGTCTCCGTCATGCCGTCATGCACCCCGCGCGAGCCAGGCATCGATGAGCTTGCGCGCGATGCTGATCGGCGGCGGCAAGGGAGGCATCTCGTCCCGGTGAAACCACCGCGCATCCTCCAGCTCGCGCGGATCGACCCGCAGCTCTCCGCCCCCGTAGCGCGCCGTGAACCCGATCATCACCTGGTGCGGGAACGGCCACGGCTGGCTCCCGAAGTAACGAATGTCCGTCACCTCGATCCCCGTCTCCTCCATCACCTCGCGCGCCACACACCCCTCCAGGCTCTCCCCTGGCTCCACGAACCCGGCGACGAGCCCGTACATCCCTGGCGGGAACCGCGGCCCTCGCGTGAGCAGCACCCGTGGACCGTCCTCGATCAGCGCGATCATCGCTGGCGCGACGCGCGGGTAGTAGTCGAGCCGGCACGAAGCGCACCGCTTGCACCGCTCGTCACCGCGGGCTTCCAGCGCTGCCCCGCACGCGCTGCACACCTGGTGTACACGGTCCCAGTACTGCACCTGGAACGCCACCCCCGCGGCATCGTACACCTCCACGTCGACGCGCCCGAACAGCCGCCGCAGCGACACGAACGCGTACCCCTCGGGCGCCTTGGCGTCCTGAGGCAGCTCCGCCGAGAAGCAGAGCTGTCCATCGAGGACGCCGAGCACCTGCTGCCGCACCACGGAGAGCCCCAATGCCGAGAGCTCCGCCACCTGCGGCAGCTCCAGCGGCGCGTCGTGCGTCGACACGCCCCAGCCGACCGCAGGCGCTCTCTCCATCGCGGCCTCGGAGCCCGAGGGGTCACGCACGAGCAGGTCGTTGTGACGGAACGCGAACCACGTGGCCGGCACCGGAGCGACTCCGGGCACGCCGGCCGTCGGCACGGGAGCCACGGACGAACGAAAGCGAGAGGGCATGACCCGTGATCGTAGCGCGTCGCGTCACCCCTGCGAACCGATCCCTGCGGCGGGGATCGTCCGGTACACGTGCTACCGAACGCGGTCGGCGGCCTTCCTCGCAAGCGTCCCCGAGCACCACCACACCGCGGTGACCACGGACGCCCGCGGCGCTTGCTCGTCGTCACGGCGCGTCATGGCAGGGGTCGCCGCCGGGTGCGTTCCGCGCTAAGGCCCCCCTCCGACCATGACCTTCCAGGACCTGATCCTCACCCTCCAGAAGTTCTGGGCCGATCGCGGCTGCCTCATCGTCCAGCCTTACAACTCGGAGGTCGGCGCGGGCACGTACAACCCCGCCACCTTCCTCCGCGCCCTCGGCCCCGAGCCCTGGAACGTCGCCTTCGTCGAGCCGTCCCGCCGGCCGGCCGACGGCCGTTACGGCGACAACCCGAACCGCTTGCAGCAGTTCCACCAGTTCCAGGTGATCCTCAAGCCGAGTCCCATCGACATCCAGGACCTCTACCTGGAGTCGCTGCGCGCCCTCGGCACCGACCCGCTGAAGCACGACGTCCGCTTCGTCGAGGACGACTGGGAGTCGCCGACGCTCGGCGCCTGGGGCCTGGGCTGGCAGGTGTGGCTCGACGGCCTGGAGATCTCGCAGTTCACCTACTTCCAGCAGGTCGGCGGCATCGACTGCCGCCCGGTGTCCGGCGAGCTGACCTACGGCCTCGAACGCATCGCGATGTACCTCCAGAACAAGGACAGCGTCTACGACCTCGACTACTCGAACAGCGGCGGCCGCATCGTGCGCTACGGCGATCTCTACAAGCGCGCGGAGTGGGAGTGGTCGACCTACAACTTCGAGGAGGCCGACGTCACCGAGCACTTCGCCGCCTTCGACCACTTCGAGGCCGAGGCGCACCGCCTGCTCTGGCGCGACGTGGACCGCACAAAGAAGGGCGCGGTGATCGACCCTCAGAAAGCGCTCGTGCTCCCCGCGTACGACTTCGTGGTGAAAGCGGCTCACCGCTTCAACGTGCTCGATGCCCGCGGCGCCATCAGCGTCACCGAGCGCCAGCGCTTCATCGGCCGCGTGCGCGCCCTCGCCCGCGCCGTCGCCGAGTCCTACCTCGCCCAGCGCGAAGCCGCCGGCTTTCCCTTGCTCCAGCAGCCAGCCGCCATCGCGGCGGAGTGAGTGATCCGGGCGGCCCCGCGCCCGGGCCGACTCGATCCATGGCCCCGAGTGCCATGAGATGCGAAGTCCCAGCACGGAGTACCTCCGCAGGTTACCCTGCCGACCGGATTCCCTCCCTCGGGCTCACCACGATGCTCACGGATAACGACGTCAAAGAGCACCTCGCACTGGCCTATGTGTACGCCGTTGCGACACGAGCGCGCTGCTCCTTCGACCAGCCACGCGTGGACCGCGACAGCATTGACGTCAAGCTCGGCTTCCGCAACGACGGGGACCCCGAGGCGGTTCTGCGCTCCCCGGAGCTCGCTCTGCAAGTGAAGGCATGCACGACGGCACCGACCTCGGATGCCGATCTCACATTCTTTCTCAAGCGGAAGAACCATCACGACCTGGTCAAGCGAGCCCAGACGCCGCGGCTGCTCGTGGTCGTTCATCTCCCGAGCGATCCTGCGGAGTGGCTCCACCTCTCGGAACAGCAGCTCGTGCTGCGCCGCTGTGGCTACTGGCTCGATCTGAAGGGGCATACCCCCACGATGAATGAGACAGGCGAGACGGTTCGCTTGCCCCGTCATCAGATCTTCGACCCGCCCACGCTGGAGCGGCTCATGCGGTGCGCAGCGCGTCAGGAGGACCTACGATGAGTCAGGACCAGACCTTTCTCACCGCGTCCTCGGTCGACTGGACGGACCTCCAGCAGTACCTTGCGAGCCGCGGCTGGACGCGTGCCCGCTCACGCCGGGACGACGTCGACATCTTCCGGCACGAAGGGCGCGAGGTCCTCGTCCCCCTCGATCGCTCGCTCGCGGACTATGAAGAGGCCATCGCCACGGCCGCCGAGCGAATCGCCTCGGCCGAAGCCAGGAGCCCGGAAGCCGTCCTTGCCGACCTCACCTGCCCGCGCGCCGACCGTGTCCGCGTCGGTCGCACGGACGAGGGCAGCGAGGAGGGTACCCTCGGCCTCCTCGACGGCGCCTCCCTCCTCGCGGGAGTTCGCCGCGCCCTGCTGGCGTCGGCGTGCAGCGTGGAGCGACCCGACGCACGATTTCACCCCAGGATGACGCTGAAGAGCGCCGAGGCGTTCGTGGACCGCTGCCGGCTCGGGCAGACCGAACGCGGGAGCTTCGTACTCACCCTGCTCTGTCCCCTGGACGCGCCGCCCGTCGACGATCCCATGGCGCCCTTCGCGCGGCGCGCGGTGGCGCAGCTCCTCAATTCCATTTACCGCGCCGTCGCCCTGCTCCGGCAGGGTGAGCGTGAACGACTCCTCGATGGTCCGGAGCCGCCCGTCATCACGGCCAACCTGTGCGAGGCGCTCGTCGAGATGATGCCGGCCGATCAGCGTGGCGATCTCTGGGTGGGCGCGTCCTGGTCGCCGCTCGTCAACCCACCGCAGATCCCCTCACGCGTGCAGGTGGACCGGGCCCTCTTCCCCATGTTCGAGGACCTCAGCCAGCGCCTGCGTCCTCCGAGTGCTCCGCGGCAAGATCGCTTCGTCGGCAAGGTGATCGAGCTGCGCGGCGAGGCCAATGAGCACGGGGCGCTGGAAGGAGAGGTGGTGCTCCTCCTCCAGGTCGGGGAGGAGCTGATCCGCACACGCTGCACGCTCGATCCAACCGGCTACGAGAAGGCCATCGAGGCCCATAAACGCCAACGCTACCTGTCGCTCCGCGGCCTGCTGCAACGGCGCCCGAAGAGCAGCACCATCGAGAAACCCGCTGATATCCAGATGCTCACCTGACGCGCTGCGAGCATGGGCCGGAGCACCGTGAGCGCTCACCCTTCGTCGTCGACCACCGCGATGAACTGCGCCGGGATCACGTCGGCCAGCCACACCTTGTCGTTGCCCTCGTAGAACGAGACCCCTTCCGTGTGGGCGACCTGCGCTTGCACCGCGAGGAGCACGGGCAGCATCGCTCTGCGCTTTCCGACCTGCACTGCCGTAACCCGGTCGACGGACAGGTGCACATGCTGCCGACGCATCGGCTTCAGGCCCTCGGCGAGGATGATCTCCACCGCCGCGGGGGACGTGCCGTGGAAGAGCGTCATCGGGGGCAGAGCCGGCGTGCGGCGCAGGACGTCCGGCACCGAGTGACCATAGAGCGCCCGGATGCGATCGCCTTCGAGCTCGTAGCGCTTCTTGTCCGCCGAGGCGATCATCCGGGCCAGATCATTGCGCTTCAGCGCAGCCCAGGGGCCCTGATCCTCGCGCAGCGCGTCGAGCAGGTCGTCCACGAGGACCCAGCCCTCCTGATCGAGTTCCAGCTCGTAGAGCCAGGGCTCATGGCGGAGGGCGTGCGAGACACGCTTGCTCAGCGAGACGAGAAAATCGCGTTCCTTCGACATCGAGGAGCCAGGATAAGCCCACCTGCGGGGCGGGTCGAGGCCCGGCGCGACGGAGGCGACCCTCCTCGGATGGCGTCAGAAGGGGTTCGGGCCGTGGTAGAGCACCATGTGCTGATCGAGGCGGATCCGCTGACGAACGCACACCTCGTGGTAGCCCGTGGTCTCGATCGGGATGCCCGAGTCGACGCGGATGACGAGCAGGTGCGTACCCCGGCCCTCGTGTGTGGTCGCGCCGATGAGCAGCTTGGTGTGCACGTCGTCGGGACTCATCGGCTCCTGACTGAAATACACGGCGTACTTTCCATCGGTCTGGATCACGCCGTCTTTCATGATGCCCGACAGCCCGCTGCTGCTCGTGTAGTGCAGGAACACGCGGCTATCGAGGATCAGCTCGTTGAGGATCTGCTCGGCGGTTAACATGCGCACGAGGCTACCATGCCTCGTCCGAGCGGGGCGTGACGTGAGGGCAGTGTTATCCTGCTGCGGAACGACGTGACGCGTCATGTCGCCGTGGAGAGACCGGGTGACGATCTACTTCTACCTGCCACGAGACGAGTGGGGCTTCCTCTCGAACTTCTCCCCGCACGGGGTCGCGCTCGATGGCACCTACTGGCCGACCGTGGAGCACTTCTTCCAGGCGGCGAAGTTCACGGAGACGGACCCGGCGCACGCGGTGCGGATCCAGCGCGCCCACAAGCCGAAGGACGCCGCGCGGCTCGGGCGCGATCGCGGGCACCCGCTCCGGTGCGACTGGGAAGAGGTCAAGGACGACGTCATGCGGCGGGGGGTGCGGTGCAAGTTCGAGACACACGATGAGCTGCGGCGTGCGCTGCTCGACACGGGGGATGCGGAGCTCGTGGAGGCGTCGCCCACGGACTTCTACTGGGGCTGCGGGAACGATGGCTCTGGGCTCAACCGGCTCGGCCTGATCCTGATGGAGGTGCGGGCAGCGCTGCGCGCCACGCCAGCCGTCGAGAGCCCTGTTGACCCGTCGGACGGACGACTCACGCCCAAAGGAAGGCGTCACTGACGAGACCTGTCGGCTCCGGAGGACCCACTGCAACGCCACCCCTCCTGGCAGGAACGCCTCGAAACCTGACGGCGACACGCCCCAGCAGGCCTGGCGACGGTGCCCGGTGCACTGGCGCGGCGATCCCGGCAGGGATGGCGGGGCACCCGGCGTCCGGGTCAGGCCATCCCGGCACCCAGGTCGTCGAGACCCGGCATGAAACGCGCCTCGGTCCGGCGCGGCTGACGCATGACACCAGCACGGTGAGCACATCGTCCCGGCACCTCGGTCATCTCGTCCGGGGCTGGCGGGCTGATGGCCGAACGTGACGGGTCAGACCACCCACCCAGCCGGGACAAGATGACGTGCCTGCCGGGATCCCTGGCGCGGATGCTGGAGCCGGTGGCGGGGCTGCCGGGTCACGTTTCACCCTGCCGGGTCACCTTTTCACCCTGCCGGGTCACGTTGCACCGCGGCCAGGTTTCGCACACCGCCTGCCAGGTCACGCCACCCAGCCGCCAGGGCCTCACGCCCCGACGGGAAAGAGCGCCACCCGTTGACTCCGGCCGTTCTCGACTTACACCTGACAAATCCCCCCTGACCGGAATCGTTCGCTCAGGGTCGGGCCCCCCGAAGGAGGGGCAGCATGGCCATCGAGTTAACCGCCGCGCAGCATGCCGTCCTCGAAGAGACCCGCGCCATCGACACGCCGGAAGCATTCGCCGCGCTCTTGCAGCACGCGCAGCCAGAGCTCGGCGCGCTCGTCGACGAGGTGATGGGCCCCGATCAGCCGGTCGACGCCACCTTGATCGCGCTGCGCCAGCTGTACCGGCTCCTCTCCCAGCACGCCGACGCGCTGACCGCCGTGAACTATGGCGCCACCGCGCGCGAGAGCTTCCGGGATGCCATCCGGCTGGTCGACACCGCACAGCTCTGGTTTCTGGAGGGCACCCGCGCCCGGAACCACCGCCCGCTCACCGTGAAAGAAGTGGTGGCGGCGAGCCGGCCCTTTCGCGCTCGGCTCCGGGCGTACGCGGCGCAGGCGTTCGCCTACGAGCCAGCGACACGGGCCGTGCTCTCCAGCAAGAACCGCTCGGGGACGATCGACGAGGAGCTGTCCGCGCTGCGACGGCTCGTGGGCGCGGCCCGAGAGCACCAGGCGCGACTCGTCGCGGTGGGCGCGACCGAAGCATGGATCGAGGAGGGGGAAGCGCTCCTGACCCAGGCGGGACAGCGGAACCTTCTGGGCATCGTGGGAATCCGGCGGCAAGACGAGGCGCATCACCTGCGCGACGCGCTGCTGACCTACGCGGTGCTGCGAGGTCGGCACGCTCGGGCCGCGGGCGTGAACGCGTGCTTCGATCAGCCGGCGCTGCGGCGCTCGTTCGAGGAGGTGTCGCTGCGGGAGTGCCTGCGGCGCACGCGCACACGACGCCCTCGGCCACGCAAGGCGAAGGAGAACGTGGAAGCGAAGCGCTCCGACGACGCCGCAAGGGGACGTCTTCCTGCAGCCTGATGCACACGGCCGGTGACTTCGCCCGCTTCTCGATGCAACGACGTCAGGCCCGAAGCGGCGAGACATGCCTGATTTCCCGAGTGGCTGGCGGGGTGGTGGGGCCCCGACGAGGTTTGCTCGGCGGGGCGGCGGGAGCGCGTGCCCCCGCCAGGTCCATCAGAGCACCGGGATCACGGGGAGCTGATCGCCCATCTCGCCCGCGGCCTTGCCACGGTTCGCGGTGTTGCCCTGGCCGAGGCGGCCCTGGCCACCGTGGCCCCAGCACTTCACGGTCGCGGTCTGGGAGCGGGCGCACGAGTGCTGGGCGCCGACGTGCACGGCGGCGATCGAGAAGCCAGCGCCCAGGTCGACCGCGGGCAGCGCGTCACCCATCTCGCCGGCCGCGTCGCCACGGTGCGCGTTGTCGCCGAGACCGAGCTGGCCGTACGTCCCCATGCCCCAGCACTTCACGGTGGCGTTGCTCAGGAGCGCGCAGGTGTGGAACTCGCCGGCGCGGATCGAGCGCGCGGTGAGGCCGGTGCCCAGGTCGACGGCGGGCAGCGCGTTGCCCATCTCGCCCGGGCCGTCGCCACGGTGCTCCTGGTCGCCCTGGCCGAGGCGGCCGTTGAAGCCGTTGCCCCAGCACTTCACGCGGTCGTCGTCGAGCAGCGCGCAGGTGTGCTCGTAGCCCGTGGTGATGGCCTTCGCGGTGCGGCCCGCGCCCAGCGCGACCACGGGCAGCGCATTGCCCATCTCGCCCGGCTCGTCACCGCGGAGGAGCATGTCGCCCAGGCCGAGCTGGCCGCGGGAGTTCACGCCCCAGCACTTCACGCTGTCGTCGTCGAGCACGACGCAGGTGTGGAAGGCGCCTGCAGAGATGGCCTTGGCGGTGCGGCCCGTGCCCAGATCGACCGTGGGCAACAGGTCCCCCATCTGTCCGTTGCCGTTCCCTCGGCTCGCCGTGTCGCCCAGGCCGAGGCGGCCGTTCTGCCCGGAGCCCCAGCACTTGACGCTGCCGTCGTCGAGCAGCGCGCAGGCGTGGCGGTAGCCGACGGTGAGGGCCGTGGCGGTGCGGCCCGTGCCCAGGTCGACCGCGGGCAGCGCGTCACCCATTTCTCCCGGCTCGTCGCCCCGGTGCGCAGTGTCCCCGAGGCCCAGCTCGCCGAAGCTGTTGGAGCCCCAGCACTTGATGCTCCCGCCAGCGAGCAGCGCACAGGTGTGCGAGCCGCCAGCGGCGATGGCGACGGCGAGCTCGCCGGTGCCGAGGTCCACGGCGGGCAAGCTCGCGCCCATCTCGCCCGCGCCGTCACCGCGGTGCGCGGTGTCACCAAGGCCGAGGCGACCCGCGGTATTTGCGCCCCAGCACTTGACGGTGCCGTCACCGAGCAGCGCACAGGTGTGGAGTTCGCCCGGCGCAACCGCGATGACACCTTCGGCCGTGCAGACCGCGGAGCAGCCATCGCCACCGACGGTATTGCCGTCGTCGCAGGTCTCGGCACCGCAGACGAAACCGTCACCACAGCCCGTCTCCATGGCGCTGCAGTCGGCGCGGCAGCCGTCGCAGTCGTTCTGGTTGCCGTCGTCGCAGACCTCGTTGCCCGAGACCACACCGTCGCCGCAGAACGAGAGGACGCAAGCGCCCGCGCCATCACAGACGACCCCCGAGGCGTCATCGCACGCCGTGCCCGCAGGCGCTGGATTCGAGGTGGGCACGCCCGCAGAGCAGCCTTCGAGGGTGCAGTCGAGGCCGTCGTCGTGGATGTCGGTGTCGTCGATCTCCTGGGTCGTGCCACCGCTGCCATCGCAGACGAGCCGCTGGCAGTCACCAGGGACCTGGTTTGCGACAGGTGCGCCTGAAGGGGCGTTCGCGACACCACAGGCCGCGTTGACGCACGTGGGCACCTGACACTCGTTCGCAGGGGTGGGGCAATCGCTCGGCATCACGCAGGAGGCGCTGCCGCCTCCCTGGCCGCCGCTGCCTCCCTGGCCGCCGACACCGCCACCGCCATCGCCACCGTGACCGCCTCCGCCATTCCCACCGCCCCCTTGGCCACCACTGCCGCCATCGCCACCACTGCCGCCATCGCCACCACTGCCGCCATCGCCACCACTGCCGCCATCGCCACCACTGCCGCCATGACCACCCCCCCCCTGGTTGCCCCCCGCACCGCCCTGTGCGCCCGCGCCGCCCTCGCCATCGGCTCCGCCCTGGCCTCCGCCGCCACCCGAGCTCGTCGAGCTGGACTCGGTGGGAATCTGGCCCCTGTCGACGACGGCGATCAACTCACAGCCTGCTCCTCCGAGAAGGCTGCAGAGCACCGTGGCTGCCTGGACGAGTCGTTTCGATGGATGCAGGTAGGGTCGGTTCATCATCGGACCTGGAGCTTTCGGTGAGCGGACAAAAATATTGGGCACATTACCATGTGTCCTTGCTTCCCAAACCGACTCCTTGGAGGTGATCACCCCTTCCTGACGGGGTGTGGTGGCCGTGGAGGACCCGGATGCGGCGCCGCGCCGCGGGATTTGAAGCCGATGGTCCCGCGAAGCGTCCCCCAGCCACGAGCTTCACCGGGGCCACCGCCCCCCACGGCGCGACGAGGGACCACACCCCCAACATCGAGCGAGTCGCCGTGCATCGACGGCACGACGACTGCCGACGCAACCACGGCACGACGGGCGCCGAAGCATCGCGTTGGCGACCTGTGACGCGACGATTCGAGCCACCACGACGGCAGCATACGAACATCGTGAAGCGCGGACGTGCTCCTCGGCGCGGCGTGACGTCGTGGACCTTGCGACACCCCGAGATGTCCACGTGGCGATTGAAATCATCTATCGCCGGGGCGGCGATGGGCGTATGGCGGCCGGCCATGTCGACGCCAGGAGCGCTCGACGTGAGATCCGGGGTTCTTGCTTCAAGGAGCTTCGCAGATGGTTGGGCGAAGGGTTCGATGGTTGCTGTCGCTCGGAATGCTGACGGTGCTCTCCGTGGGCTCGTCCCAGGGGTGCTCGTGCAGCGGTGACGAGGGACCGAACGGCGTCCCCTCGGGAGGCGCGGGCGGGACGGGCGGCGATGGCGACGGAGGGACGCTCTTGCCAGGGACCGGGGGCGCACCACCGACGCCCGTGAGCTGCGACGAGCCCTGCGAGCAAGGGAACATCTGCTCGCACGGGACGTGTGTGCCGCTCTTGCCATGCGAGGGCGACGATGACTGCTCGAACGACACGACCTGCGTGCCGGGCGAGGGCTGCTTGCCGTGGGATCAGGGGATGCCGCCGTACGACGAGGCGTGCATCAACGTGATCGCGGCGGGCATCTTCGCACCGAAGGTGAAGTGCGAGTTCACCGCGGCGCCCGCGGGAGACCCCTTCCCGGGGCACCTGGACGTGCAGGCGACGCCCATCGTGGTGAACTTCAACGTGCCGTCGAACGCAGGGCCGCCCAGCATCGCGGCGTCGTTCACGGTCACGGTGCAGAGCAGCTTCACCGAGGACCAAGGGGTCATCCGCGTGCTGCGCGGGACCGACTGCTCGCTCGAGGCGAACCTCGGTGGGACCGATCTCGACGGCGATGGGGTGGTCGACTGGGTGGTGTCGTCGGCATCGCTCGCGGCCGGGGATCTCGACGGCGACGGGAGCGCGGAGATCGTGGCCTACGGGGCGGACGGGTCGACGATGGCGTTCACGCGCAAGCAGGGCACGTGGTCGCTGCTCTGGAAAGCGCCGCATCCGGCAGGCGCGGTGTGGAACCCATGCACCCCGAACAACCACCGCTGCAGCCGGGGGTGGGCAGGGCCGGCGATCCACGATCTGGACGACGATGGGGTGCCGGAGGTGCTGCGCGAGGCGGCGGTCTTCGGCGCCGACGGGACGTTCCTGTCGGCGTCGCCGCCAGGCTACCAGAGCTACTCGCAGGGGCTGCTCTCGGTGACGGCGAACCTGGACGACGACCCGGCGATCGAGACGACGAACGGGGCGCGCATCTGGGAGTGGACGAAGAACGGATGGGTGCTGGAGCCGTACTTCCCGGGGGCGAGCGCGGCAGCGCCAGGGCACGTGGCGGTGGCGGACTTCGGGGCGTACGGCGGCGACGGGGTGCCGGCCGATGCGCCGGAGCTGGCGGTCGTGCGGTCGAGCACGGTGCGGGTGTACGCGCGCGATGGGCAGCTCGCGATGCCGCAGGTGGCGGTGCCGGGCCAGGGGGGCGGTGGTCCGCCGACGATCTCGGACTTCGACGGCGATGGGCTCGTGGAGGTCGCGGTCGCGGGCGAGGAGTTCTACACGATCTACGACATCGACTGCGGGCCTTCACCACGTCCGAACGGGGTGTGCTCGCAGGCCGTGTGTGAGTTCGCGCCCGACGGGGTGTGCCCGGCCGAGGGGTACATTGCGTGGTCGCGAAGGACGCAGGACATCTCGTCGAACGTCACCGGGTCGAGCGTGTTCGACTTCGAGGCCGACGGGGTGAGCGAGGTGGTGTACGGCGACGAGTGCTTCACGCGCGTCTACAACGGGCAGACCGGGGACGTGCTGTTCAGCCAGTACCGCTCGTCGTGCACCTGGTACGAGAACCCGATCATCGCCGACGTGGACGGGAACTTCCGCGCCGACCTGGTGGTGCCGTCGAACAAGGCGTGCTCGCCGACGAGCAACGGGCGCCCCTGCGTGGGGCTCGAAGCGAACAACGTCGACCCGCAGTTCCCGGGGCTGCGCTGCCAGCAGAGCGCGGACTGCACGTCGGGCGTGTGCGACAGCGGGTTCTGCCGCTGCATCGCGACGGCGCAGTGCTGCACCGCGAACGACGACGCCACGTGCATCGCGGAGGGTCACTTCTGCGCGCCGCCGCCCGCAGGGACACCGGGCTCGGGCAACACGTGCCGCGCGGCGCACCCGTCCGGGGTCGCAGGGATCCGGGTGTACTCGGACGCGAACGACAAGTGGGTCCGGTCGCGGACGATCTGGAACCAGCACGCGTACGCCGTCACGCACGTGAACGAGGACGGGACGATCCCGCGGAGCAGCCAGTGGATGGCGAACTGGAAGCAGCCGACGCTGAACAACTTCCGGCAGAACGTGCCCGGCACGCCGAACGGGACGGCGACGGGTGACGTGACGGCGGGGGCGTCGAACACGGCGCTCTGCTCGGGGTCCGGTGTGGATCTGCGGGCGCCGATCTGCAACCGGGGCGCAGACAGCATCGGGACGGGGCTGTCGGTGGGGTTCTACGTGAACGGGACGAGCGTGTGCGCGACCGAGACGAGCCAGGCCTTGGCCCCCGGGGAGTGCGAGACGGTGTCCTGCGTGTGGTCGTCACCGCCCGTGACGCAAGGTGCAGCGGTCGATGTGGCGGTGATCCCGAACGACAACCACGCCTACGCGGAGTGCAAGGACGACAACAACCAGGGGGTGGTGCTGGGCGTGTTCTGTACGCCGCCCCAGTAGGCTTCCGTCTGCCGGCTCCGTAGCAGCGAGGGCGGGAGCCCGGGGGGGCACCTCGACGAAAGGGCCATGGCGAGGGAGCACCATGGCGGCGGGGGGGCGTGCCGACGGAAACGGCCACGACGGCGGGGAACCATCGTGCCGAGGCCGCTGGGAGGCCGATGGGTCGCCATGCCATGGCCAGGATCGATCTCTGACCGGGAACTTCGAGCGCGCCGCGTCGTCTCAGGTCTCCACGACGGTCAGGAGGCACGGGATGGCGCGCGCACACAGCGTGGAACGGGCAGGTCGGTGGGTGGGGAGCTTTTCGCTGCTCGGCGCGGTGGGGGCGGTCGGCGTGGTCGGCGTGGTCGGCGCCGTGGGCGCCCTCGGCGTGGACGAGCACGCCGAGCTGAAGGGGGCAGCGGTGGGGGTGGAAGGGCTGCACCGGACGCTGGACGAGGTGGCAGAGCATGCCGCAGCGCAGCGGGTGGCGGCAGTCTGGGCAGGTCAGGGAGCCGGCGAAGGGAGCGGGGACGACGCGCCGCGGGGGTTCGGGCGGATGACGGCGCGGGTGCCTGGGACCGAGCGCGTGATCTCCGGGGTGCGGCTGGTGTCGCACCACGTGAGCGCGACGGTGCGGGACGGGTTCGCGCGGACGACCATCGAGGAGGAGTTCCAGAACGACACGGGACAGGTGCTGGAGGGACGGTACGTGTTCCCACTGCCGCCGGACGCGAGCATCTCGCGGCTCGCGCTGTACGTGGGCGACGAGCTGATCGAGGGAGAGATCGTGGAGCGGCCGCAAGCGGCGAGGATCTTCAAGGGGATCGTCGACGATACGGTGCGGCCGCGGGACCCGGCGCTGCTGGAGTGGGTGAGCGCATCGGAGTTCTCGCTGAAGATCTTTCCGATCCCGGCGCGAGGGAAGCGCAAGGTGGTGCTGGCCTACGATCAGGCGCTGACGTCGGAGACGCGGGGGTCGCGCGGGGAGGTGCGGTACGTGTACCCGCTGGCCCTCGGTGCGGACCGGGCGACGGGGATCGACGATTTCTCGATCAAGGTGAAGGTCGCCGAGCGCGGTGGGCTGTCGGATGTGGCGTCACCTGGCTACGCGGCGAGCTTGCGCGGCGATGACGAGGGATCCCTGGTGCAGTTCGCGGCGCAGGGCTTCACACCGACGGCCGACTTCGTGGTGAGCTACCGGAAGGCGCCGGACGCAGAGGAGGCGCCAGTGGCGTACGCGCCGTCGAGCGCGCCTGCGCGGAGGCGTGGTCCCGGGAAGGGCTCGCACGCCGGGCCAGCAGCAGCCACGGCGAGGCACGGGAACCAGGCGCACGCGGCGCCGGCCACCTCGGCGCAGGCCGACGACGATGCGGGAGCGCCGGGCTACTTCGCGCTGCGCCTCCGGGCGGAGCTGCCGGAGGGAATGCAGGCGCCCGAGGCGCGGCGGGATCGGGCCATCGTGATCGACGTGAGCCACAGCCAGTCGACGGAGACGGTGGAGGAAGAGGCGCGGCTGGCGACGGGCATCGTGCGCTCGCTGCGACCCGGGGAGCGCTTCGTGGTGCTGGCGTGCGACAGCGACTGCGCGGCATGGCCCGAAGACGGGCTCGGGGTGGCAGGGAGCGCAGAGGCGGTGGCGGTGGAGGGGTGGCTTCGCGCTCGGGTGCCGCAGGGGTCGTCGGACCTCGCGGGGTCGATCCTCGCGGCAGCGCGGCGGCTGGCACCGGACGGTGCCGGGCAGGTGGTGGTGATCGGGGACGGGGCGGTGTCGTCGGGGGAACTCTCGGGTCCGCGGATCGCGGCGCGGGTCGCGCCGGTGCTGCGGCAGCAAGGGGTGGAGCTGCGGTTTCTGGGGCTGGGGCGCTCGGTGGACGAGGTGATGCTCGGGGGGCTGTCGCGGGCGCTGGGGGCGACGTACGAGCGGGTGTCGACGGGGGCGCCGCTGCGAACGCGAGGGCCGGAGGTGGTGGCGTCGCTGCGGGCGCCGGTGATCCAGGATCCGCAGCTCACGTTGCCCGAGGGGATGTCGGAGGTGTACCCGCGGCAGCTCCCGAACCTGCGGGTGGGGCAAGAGGTGGTGGTGACCGGGCGGGTGGCGGCGAAGTCGGCCGCCGGAGTGACGCTGCGCGGGACGCTGGCCGGGGCACCGTACACGCGGGAGCTGCGGGTTTCATGGCCGGAGGGGAAAGCGGGGCACAACCCGCTGGTACCGCGGCTGTGGGCGAAGGCGAAGATCTCGGAGCTGGAACGCGAGACGAGCGCGGGCGCGGGGATGGAAGCGTTGGTGCTGGCGAAGGAGCACCACGTGATGACGCGCGGCGCGGCGATGCTGGTGCTGGAGAGCGAGCGGATGTTCGCGGAGTTCGGGATCGGGCGGACGGCGAAGCGCGCCGTGGATCTGGTGGAGGATCCGTTCGCTGCGCGGGGTCACGGCCGGCTCGGAGGCAGCAGCGGAGGCAACGCGGCAGGTGAACCGTCGTCGGCATCGACGAAGACGCCCATGGAGCCGCAACGCAAGGATGCATCGCCATCGGGCGGGACGGTCGGGGACCCGTGGGAGGCGCAAGGGAATCTGTGGGGTGAGCGCGCAGAGGCGCAAGAGGGGCCAGCGCTGAGCGGGACGGGGCGCGGCGGCGGTGGGACAGGGGACGGGGCGATCGGGCTGGGGAAGGTGGGGGTGATCGGGCACGGCGCAGGGACGTCGGCGGGTACCGGGTCGGGGTTCGGGTCGGGTGCGAGCGGCCGCCTGGGGGGTTCGCACCGGATGCCGTCGCCCAGGTTGCGGGCGGGGGAAACGACGGTGAACGGGAGGCTTCCGCCGGAGGTGATCCAGCGGATCGTGCGCCAGAACTTCGGGCGGTTCCGGCTCTGCTACGACGCGGGGTTGCAACGGAATCCCGAGCTCGAAGGGCGGGTGACGGTGCGGTTCGCGATCAACGCGGAGGGGTCGGCGGTCGGGGTCGGCGATGGGGGGAGCAGTCTCCCGGACGCGACGGTGGTGGGGTGCGTGGTGCAAGCGTTCCGGGGGCTCTCGTTCCCGTCGCCCGAGGGGGGGGTGGTGATGGTGACGTACCCGATCCAGTTCAACCCTCCGCGAGAGCCAGAGCGGTCGGGCCTGACCTGGGAGCCGAGTCTGCAGACCGTGGCACCCCGCTACGAGCCGGTGCGACCGAGCGCGGTGCACCGGCCGCCGACGGGTGCGGGCTCGGTGGCGGAAGCGACGCTGGCGAGCTTGCGGGAGGGGGTGGAGCGCGAGGGCGCGAGCCGGCAGAAGCACGCAGCGCTGGTGCGGCAGCTGCTCGTGGCGGGGCGGGTCGAGGAAGCGTTGACGGCGGCGACGCGCTTCGCGCGGATGGATCCAGATCTGGAGATTGCGCGGGAGCTTCTGGCCGGGGCGGCAGCAGCGAGTGGTCGGGCGGCGCTCGCGCTGACGGCGATGGACGCGCTGTCGGTGGGGGGGCCGCGAGAAATGAAACACCACCTGCGCGCGGCGAAGGCGTTCGAAGCAGCGGGTGAGGAGCGGCGAGCCTGCGCCCACTGGCGGGCGCTCGGGGAGCTGCGGCCGAGCAGCGACGAGCACATGTACGAGGCGCTGCGGTGCCGGGCGCGAGCGCTCGGGGAGGTGGCGGAGGTACTGGCCGAGGCGCGGGCGATGGAGGGGTCAGGCGCGAATGTGCGCGGGTTGATCGCAGCGCTCGAAGCAGGTCGGGCGCCAGGGTTCGATGCAGCTGGTGGGGGTCGGGGACCTTTCATGGCCAAGGTGGTGTGCTCGGGGGAGCCCTCGGCATGCCCGTGGGTCGCGGTGGTGACGCCGAGTGGCGCAGTGGTGTCGCCGTGGACGCCAGGTCCAGGACGCGCGTCACGGGGCGAGATTGCGCTGTCGCACCTGATGAACGGGACGTTCCGCGTGATCGCTGCTGGAGGGAAATCAGGAAGCGGCGCGCAGGTGGAGCTGCTGACGCTGGGGGCTTCGCGGTCGTTCGCGGTGGAGGGCGTGGAGGCGCACACGGTGGCGATGACGACGGTGAGCGGGCTGGGATGGTGAGCTCGATGCCAGGCAGGCGCGGACAGCGAGGCGGGGCGTAGCCCGCGCTCATGGCCCGGGCAGCTTCCGTGGATGTCGTCTGCGAGAGGCACGAGAGGCTCAGAGGCAGCAGGCGAAGGGGGGCTGGACGGCGCACGAAGAGGAGGTGGCGACGATGCCTGCTGCGTCGACGGTGGTGCCGTACAGCTGAGCAGCGGCGGAGGTGCCGCCGTTGCACGTCGTTGCAGCACGCCAGGGGGCGCGCCGCTGCACACGAATGAACGGTGGGGTAGCCCGAGACCTGCACGATGTAGCCCTCGCTGTTCGAGGCACTGGAGGCCCAGCCTTGGCAACTGCCCCCGGTGAGGTTGGAGCGATCGAACTGCGGTGAGCCACTGACGACGGTGGTGCCGTCCGGTGTCGTGCTCGGATCGATCCACGCGCCCTGGGATGGAACGACCGTCATCGACAGCGAGAGGACGTACACAGGGTGGCTGCGGCAACGAGGGGCCGATGAAGACGCCGTCAGCAACAAGGAAGCTGCGACAGCGGTGGGCTCGGAGGAACGCCTCCACGTGATGCGCGAAGGCTGTCCATCTCTCGGAAAGGATCAGAAACAGCAGGCGAAGGGACGCGCGATGGCGCAGCTGCTGGTGCTGGCGATGATGCCGGCGGCATTGACGCTCGTACCATTGGAGTTGCTCGCTGCGGTGGCCCCCCCGTTGCAAGTCGCCGCCAGGGAGGAGCTGCGGCCATACGTGGGCACGCCGTTGAGGCTCAGGCCACCCGTGATGTTGGTGCTCGGATCGAGCCAGGCGCCTTCTTGAGGGATGGTGTGGGACGAGCTCGTACGAAGGTACTCGGCTGCGTGGCAGAGGTGAGCGCCGGGGTACTCGGCGTTGCACCTGCTGTGGGCTGCCACGCGACCACCGTGGTTGCCCGCGTAGCTGTCCGAAGTCACCCCCGCGAAGGCGGACATGGATGCCCCGTTGCAGCACGCGAGGGGCCGCGCCTGGGCACATGAGCTGATCAAGACAGGGATCCCCGAAGGCTGCACGATGTATCCGTTGGTGTTGGTGGCGCTGGACTCCCAGCTACCGCAAACGCTCGAAGCGGCGTTGCTGCGCCCGAACTGAGGAGAGCCGCTGAGGACGGTGGAGGCATCCGGCGTGGCGCTGGGATCGATCCAGGCGCCATCCGGAGGAACGGGCGTCATCGACACGGAGAGGACGTACTCCGAGGCATGACAGAAGTGCGCGCCCGAAAACTCGGCCGCGCAGAGGGCATGGGCGGCAATGCGGCCTCCGAGGTTGCCGGTGTAGGTCGCCACGGTGAAGCCGGCGAAGCCCCACTCGTCCTCGGTATGAGCGCCCGTGCCTGGAGGGCCTGCTGGCCCTTGGGGTCCCGGTGGGCCCGCGGGGCCCGTGCCGCTGGGACCCACAGGACCCGTGGGTCCGGCTGGCCCCATCGGCCCCATGGCCCCCACGGCGCCCGCAGGACCGGCGGGTCCGGCTGGCCCAGCTGCTCCCATTGCACCTGCCGCACCCGTTTCGCCCGTCGGGCCAGTCGCCCCCGTCGCACCCGTCGCACCCGTCGCACCCGTCGCACCCGTCGCACCCGTCGCGCCCGTCGCACCCGTCGCACCCGTCGCACCCGTGACACCAGCAGGACCCGCCGCGCCTTGCGCGCCAGCAGGTCCCGTGGGTCCTTGAGGCCCCGCGGGGCCGGGCAGGCCTTGCATCCCGGCAGGTCCCGGAAGTCCTTGCGGACCAGCGGGTCCTTGAAGGCCTGGCATGCCAGCGGGACCCTCGGGACCTTCGGGGCCGGTGGGGCCCGTGGGGCCCACACCGTCGGCATCCCCAGGGGGTCCAGGGGGACCTTCAGGTCCGGTAGGACCCGTTTCTCCTGCAGGTCCCTCCGGCCCGCGCGGTCCCTCGGATCCTTCGTCGCCGCCACAGCCAGCCACACCGTTCAGACCCATCACGAGGACGAAGGAAAGCCGCGAGAACGCTCGGAGTCGCATCACCATGAACCTGTCTCCAGATGAAAAAGGCGAGCGACCATAATCCACAGAGTGCGTTCCTGATGCGCTCGATCGAAAAACCGCGTCGAAAGTCGCTGTTCATGGAGAGACCGCGCGCTCTCGCTTCAGGTGAAGTGCACATCCGGCATCGAGGCATCGCACCGCATCGACGCATCGAGGTCTCGAAGAGAACGCTCGCTCCAGGCGAGGCGGCAGCACGCATCGAGCGGCGATCTCGCGTCAGACGAGGCGGGAGCACGCATCGAGGACGCCTCGGTTGCAGCGCTCCTCGTGGAGATAGCGATGTTTCGCCGCTTCGTCGGGGATGCGCCCAGCACGCAGCGCGATCGCTGCGGCAGCGTCCTGGAGGCAGGTCCTGGAGGCGTCACGCTTTCCTGCCAGCAGCAAGGCGTCGGCCGCTGCGGCCAGAAAGGGGATCTCGGCAAAGCCAGCGGCTCCGAGCCGACGGACTCGCTTGAGTTCTTCGTTCACGATGGTCACGGCTTCCTCGATCCGTCGTTGCCCGAGCAGGGCCTGGATCGAGCAGGTGGATGTGGCGAGCCGGTAAATGGGGACCTCGTGGCTCAAGGCGCGGGCGCGACCAGCCTCGGCCTCGGCGCTCGCCCACTGCGCCTGCGCAAGGGCGATACGAGCCAGGGCCCAGCGGGCGCTGAGTTCGTAGGTGGGGCTGACGTCGGCGTCGAGGACGCGCTGAGCGAGCGTGGTCGCCTCGATGAGGTTCTCCCGCGTGGAGGTCTCACTGAGGGCGTACGCCAGATAGAACTGCGCGTTGGCCAGGAGGTAGCCGTCGCCGAGCCGCTCCGCGAGCGCGAGGGCACTCCGGCAGGCCTGCTCGGCGCCCGCGAGATCGGCAAGCACCGCCCGCGCGAAGCCCCCCAGGGTGCGCACGAACGACAGGTGGTGGGGCGCCTGGATGTCGAGGAAGGCGCTCTCGCTCTGCTCGGTGAGTTCCTTCGCACGCCATGGATCGGCGTCGAGCACGGTGATGAAGAAGGCATGCCAGTGGAGGGCCATGCCTCGGACGTGGGGGTTGCCGTCGAAGAACTCGCGCTCGGTACCGTTTAATCGCGCAAGGCAGTGCTGGGCCTTCGCGCGCGCCCCCACGACGGTGAACGAGCCGACGAGCTGACACAGGGCGACGAGATGGGCGGCGCGCGCATCAGGGGCCGGTGTCAGCAGGAGGAGGTCGTCAGAGAGCGCCGCGGAACGCCTGAGCTGGCCGACCTGGGGAAGCACGTGCAAGAGCTTCTCCGCGGTGCGGCACCACCATGCGCTGCCGGTCGGCAAGAGCTCGAGCGCCGTCAGGCCCACGGACGCGCATCGAGGCCAGTCGCCAAGGCCATGCAGGGCGATGGCCTGGATGCCGTGCAAGATCCCGAGTTCGAGGCCCTGGGCACCGTCGTCGAGCCCCTTGGTCGCTCGCGCGAAGGCTTCGCCGAGATCGTTGCGGTCCAGCGATTGCTCGGCCGCACGGAGGTGGAACGTCAACGCGCGCGTCGGCTCCCCGCCTTCGTGCGCATGACCAGCGATCTCCATCGCGTCCGAGTCGCCCATGGCTTCGAGCCAGTGCCCGACGAAGACGTGGCCCGTGCGACGATCCGTGTCCGTGAGCAGGCTGTAGGCCGCGTCGCGGACGAGGGCGTGACGGAAACCATACTCCAGCTCGTCAGGGAACCGGCTCTTGCGGCGGCGCTGGATGAACTCCGCGTCGACGAGCTGGGGCAGCAAAGGCGAGACGTCCTCGGGCGCTCCCCACGCTTCGCACACACGCTGCACGGGCTCCGCCCAGAAGGCCTCACCGAAGATGCTCGCCGCACGAAGCAAGCGTCGTGACGTGAGGCAAAGGCGTCCGATGCGTGCCTGAAGCATGGCCAGCACCGTCTCGGGGACGACGCCGCTTTTGCCCTCCGCCTCGGTGCGGATCAGCTCTTCCAGGAAGAGGGCGTTCCCGCCGGCCAGATCGGAGAGCCGTGCGATGGTGGAGGCGTCCACGGTGGCTCCGAGGACTTCTCTGATGAGCGCCTCGCTCGCCCTGCGGCTGAGCGGCTGAAGGGTCAGCTCCAGCGCGCGCTTCGACAGGAGGTCGGGAAAGGCGGTCTTCACCTCGGGCCGCGCGAGCGCGAGGACGAGGAGCGGCAGATCCCCGCCATCCCGCAGCGAGGTCTCCACGAGCTTGACCGTCATGGCATCACCCCACTGGAGATCTTCGAGGACCAGGACGATCGGGTGGTGCGCGCACTCGGCGACGAGCCAGTCGAGGAACGCTTGCGTGATCTGCTCGCTCATCAGGTGGGGATCGCTACGGGCGGCGCGGAGCGGTGGGTTGTCCTCGTCGGGCGAGCACACGCCGCACAGTTCACCCAGAAAGTCCGCGATGCGTCCGGTGTCGGGAGCGGCGACGTGGCGGCAGAGCTGCGCCACGAGCCGTGTGCGCGCCTGCTCCGGGGCGTCTCCAGCACGGATGCCGGCAAGGCCGCGGAGCGCACCACTCAGGATGCCGTAGGGCGAGCCGGCAGTGACGGGATCGCCGTGGCCAATGACGATCTCCGCCTGGGGATGCGTGCTCCGGAGGCGGCGAAGCAGCTCATGGCGCACCCGGGATTTCCCGGTCCCCGGTGCCGCGACGATCAGTGCCGCCTGGGCGATGGCATCATCGACGGCCCGGGTCATGAGCCCCTCCAGCTGCGTGAGCTCGATCTCTCGACCAACGCAGGGGGTAGGTCTTCCAAGCAGGAGCCTGCTCTCGTCGAGATCAGAACGCTCGCCGAGCAGGATGGCCGTGTCTCCTTCGGTCGCAATGAGGAAGCGGGCGTCGAGGAGTCCGGCCGTGAGCGGGTCGATCCGGATCCATCCCTCCGCTGGCAGGTCGATGGCGGCTTGCGAAGTGGCGCGCTCGAGAAGGAGCGCGGCGCGATCGACGGCTTCTCCGACGGGGTGCCGCAGATCGACCAGGGCGCGCCCGGTGGCCAGGGCGATCCGGGCGGTCGGCCAGACCTCGCGCACGTGGAGGGCGGCGCGCGCTGCGGTGCGCGCGAGATCGGTGGCGACGTTGCCCGAAGAGAGGATCGCGAGGAGCGTCGATCCGGCAATGCTCTCGACATGGAAGCCGAAGCGAAGCAAGGCGCTCTCCACTTTGTGTCCCGGGGTCGAGCTTCCCGATCCGGCCTGCGAGGAACCTTCTTCGCCGGGGGCCTGGGGCAGCGCGAGCAGGAGAGCGCAAGCAAGCATCTGCTCGGGCGTCGCCGGGGCCGCGTGCGTCGACGGGGCGCTGGGCGACCACGCGACGGCCGTGGTGCCTTCCTCGAGGACTGCGAGGGGTAGCTTCGCAAGCTCGACACCCAGCGCCTCCGCACTTTGCGGGCGGTGGGCCGGGGTCTTGTCGAGCATGCGCGTGAGCAGCGCCGCCCAGGGCCCCGGGACCCCAGGCCTCAGGACCTGGATGGGCTCCTCGACGTCGAACAGGATCCGCGCGAGCACCCCGGCGATGTGGGGGGCATCAAACGGTGGCCTGCCCGCCAGGCATTCGTAGAAGATGACGCCGAGCGCGTAGACGTCGCTCGCGGGGACGATCGCCTGGCCGTTTCCGGCCTGCTCCGGCGCCATGTACTGGGGCGTGCCCAGGATGGCGCCCGACAGGGTGAGCCGAGAGCGGGTCGCGAACCGGCGCGCGATGCCGAAGTCGAGCAGCGTGAGGTGCTGGATGGAGCCGCCGGGCAGGAAGAAGTTCGCTGGCTTGAGGTCGCGGTGAACGATGCCGTGGGCGTGCACCGCAGCCACCGCCTCGGCGGCACGGCGGATCACGTCGAGGGCGTCCCGCAGCGAGAGAAGGCCGCGATCCAGCCGGCCACGCAGGTCTTCCCCATCGAGCCAGGGCATGACGAGGTAGGGTCTCCCTTCGGTGGTGCGACCCTTGCCGAGGTACGGCACGACGCGGGGGTGCTGCACACGGGCGAGCGTGTCGGCCTCGCGCAGGAACCGCTCGACGTCCAGCCCGTCACCGGCATCGCCATCCATGAGCTTGAGGGCGACGATGCGCTGCTCCTCTCGGTCGAAGGCGCGATAAACCGAGCCCATTCCACCGCGGGCGACCAGGCGCTCGACCTCGAAACGGTCCGCGATCACCATCAGCTGCTCGCGCGCCATGACCTCCCCTGGGATGAGTCATCCCCCCCCTCGCACGAAACGTCATCTCTCCGGCCGGAGCATCGGGCCAGCCATCGTTCTATCAGACCGAGGTCGTGCCTGGGCGGTGAGGTCGTGCCCGCGAGGTCTGCTCGGCTCGACCGAGACCACCGCGGGTCGGCGCACCATCGGGCCCGCTAGAGACAGCAGGCGATTGGCTTCAGCGTGCCGCACTGACCAGCGCTCGTGATGCTCCCCCCCTGCTGGATCGACGTGCTCGAGTAACCGTTGCTGTTGCTGAGCCAGCCGTTGCAGGTGTTGCCGCCGTTGGCTCGGCCGAAGATCGCGGCGCCCCCGAAGACGACGCTGCCCGTGAAAGCGGTGCTCGGATCGAGCCAGGCGCCTTCGGCTGGAATGGGATCCAGGGCGTTGGACCGGAGGTACTCGGAGACGTGACACATGTGGGATCCGGGATGGTCCCCGGCGCACAGGGCGTGGCCTCCGGTGCGACCGCCGAAGTTGCCCGTGTGGGTGGTGGAGGTGAGGCCCGCGAACACGACGCGCGGTGCGCCGTTACAGCACGCGAGCGCGCGCGCGACGCCGCACTGGCCGGCACTCGTCAGGATGCCGCCGGTCGTGATGCTCGTGCTCGAGTAGCCGTTGCTGTTGCTGAGCCAGCCGTTGCAGGTGTTGCCGCCGTTGGCTCGGCCGAAGTGAGGCGCGCTCCCGAACACGATGGAGCCGTCGGGAGAGACGCTGGGATCGAGCCAGGCTCCGTCGGGGGGAGGCTCGGTCGCGGAGTTGGAGAGGAGATATTCGGAGGCGTGGCAGAAATGGGCACCGGGAAACTCGACACGGCAGGCCGTATGCGCGGCGGTCCGGCCTCCGATGTTGCCGTTGAAGGTCGCCACGGTGAAGCCGGCGAAGCCCCAATCGTCCTCCGTATGAGCCCCGGTGCCAGGAGGTCCAGCCGGCCCTTGAGGGCCAGGAGGTCCCGCGGGGCCGGTGGTGCCCTGAGGGCCCGTGGCTCCCGCCTGGCCCGCCGACCCCGCCGGCCCCGCCGGTCCCATCGCGCCCGTGGCCCCCGTGGCGCCTGCGGCACCAGCAGGACCCGTCGCCCCCACCCCGCCCGCAGGTCCAGTCGGTCCCGCAGGTCCAGCCGCACCTGGAGAACCAGGTAGCCCCTGCGGTCCCATGGGCCCTGCTGCGCCTTGCGGACCTGCCGGCCCCTGCGCTCCGGGTGCGCCCGCCGGTCCCTCGGGGCCGGTGGGGCCCGTGGCGCCCGTGCCACTGCCGTCACCAGGTGGCCCGGGCGGACCCTCGGGTCCCGGGGCGCCTGGCTCTCCAGCTGGCCCTGTGGGACCGGGCTGCCCCGCCGGCCCCTCGTCTCCGCCACAGCCCACGAGGCCGTTCACGCTGGCCAGCGCGAGAATGAGGGTGAACCGCGAAAACACCTGGTGTCGCTCTGTCATGAACCAGCCTCCGGGAAGCGTGAAGGAAAGGCGGGCGGACCATAGACCACCCTCTCCACTTCGTGCTCATGAACGACGCGCGCTCCGTGCAATGCTCGCCGCCTCGTGGCGGCCTTCCGCACCTGCTCCGCGCTCAGGGAGGAGGGCCTGCGTCGCTCGGCCAGCGCTCGACGAGCTGCTGGACGGCCTGGTTCCGGCGGAGGTAGCGCTCCTTCGCAAGGGCGTCGGGGATGCTGGAGGCGCACCGCTCGAGTTCGCGCACCGCATGACCGAGCGTGTCCCGCGCACGATCGACGTCGCCCGCGAGGAGCAAGGCCTCCGCGGCAGCCGCTCGGAACAGGATCTCGGCGAAGCCCCCGCCGCCGAGGCGGTCGATCCGCTCGAGGTCCTCTCTCGCGATGTTCGCGGCTTCCTCGACCCGGCCCTGGCCGATCAGGCTCCGTAAAAGGCAGCGCGACAGCGCCACCCGGTACGATGGGAGCGTCTCGAACAGCGCGTGCGTGGGGCGTGCCTCCACTTCGGCGACCGGCCACTGCTCACGAGCGAGCGCCACCTCGGCGAAGATCCAGTGGGCGCAACCATCGTAGGACGCGCTGATCTCGGCATCGAGGACGCGCTGCGCGAGCGCCACCGCCTCGTCGAGGAGGGCCGGCTCCGAACGCTCGCTGAGGGTGTGCGCGAGGTAGAACCGCGCATTCACGAGCATGTAGCCGTCGCCGAGCTGCTCGGCACCAGCGAGCGCGCTGCGGCCCGACTGCTCGGCCCCCTCGAGATCGCCCAGCTCCAGGCGCATGAAGCCCACCAGGGCACCGGCGAGGGCAAGCTGGTAAGGAACCTTGCCCTCGGCGAAGACCCGAGCGCTTTCCTCCGCGAGCACGCACGCGCGCCAGGGTTCGGCGCCGAGTACCGCCAGGAAGTACGAGTGCCAGCAAAGCGCCATGCCGCGGGCGCGCAGGTCGGTGTCGAAGAGGGTGTGGCCGTTCTTCTCCAGGAGGGCGATGCAGCTCTCGGCTTTGCCCCGCGCACCCACGAGGGTCAACGAGCCGATCAAGGTGCAGAGGGCGTAAACGTAGGCGGCGCGCGCGTCGGTCTCCGGGGTCGTCGCCAGGATCTCGTCGGTGAGGAGGTTCGCCCGGTCGATCCGGTCGAGCTGGGCGAGCACGTGCAAGAGCCGCTCGGCAGTGCGGCACCACCACAAGCTCCCGCGCGGAAGGAGATCGAGCGCTTCGAGCCCGGTCTCGCTGCAGCGGGCCCACTCGCCGAGCTTGTACAGCGCGATCGACTGGATGCTCGAGAGGACGCCGCGCGCATGGCCTTCAGCACCACAGGCAAGGCCCTTCGCCGCATGCGCGATGGCCTGGTGCTGGTCGTTCTGGCCGAGGGACTGCTCGGCGGCATGGGTGTAGAACGTGAGCGCGCGCTCCTGCTCGCCGCCAGCCCAGGCGTGGCCAGCGAGCTCGATGTCGTCGGTGTCCCCCATGGCCTCCAGCCAGCGGCCGGCGAAGAGATGGCCCGACTGTCGGTCGCTGCTGGTGAGAAGACTGTAGGCCGCGTCGCGCACGAGGGCGTGCCGGAAGGCGTACTCGGCATGGGTCGGGAACCGGCTGTGACGGCGGCGCTGTACGAACTCGGCCTCGACGAGGTGGGCCAGCCACGGCGTGACGTCCTCTGGCCCTCCCCAGACATCGCAGAGCCGCTGGATGGGCTCCGCCCAGAAGGCTTCGCCGAAGATGCTGGCCGCACGCAGGACGCGGCGCGCATCGGGCGTGAGGTGAGCGATGCGCGCCTGGAGCATGGCGAGCACCGTCTCCGGTGCTTTCCCCGCCTTGCCCTCCGCTGCGGAGCGGATCAGCTCCTCGAGGAACAGCGCGTTGCCGCCCGCCAGCTCGGTGAGACGGCCCAGCACCGACGGGGTGACGGCGTCACCGAGGACGCCTCGGATGAGGGCCTCGCTCGCCCTGCGGCTCAAGGGCCGGAGCACGACCTCCTGCGCGTGCTCGGCGAACAGGACCGGGAACGCGTCCTTCACCTCGGGCCTGCCGAGTGCGAGCACGAGAAGGGGGATGTGGTCGCCATCGCGGAGCACGCTGTCGATCAGCTTGACGGTCAGCGCGTCCCCCCACTGCAGATCTTCGAGCACGAGCACGATGGGGTGCAGGGACGCCTCGGCCACGAGCCAGTCGAGAAAGGCCTGCACGATCTGCTCGCTCATGTAGCGCGGGTCGCTGCGGGCCGCGCGCAGCGCCAGGCTGCCGTCCGCAGGAAAGAGCACGCCGCACAGCTCGCCCAGAAACTCGATGACCCGCTGGACCTCCGCGGGCGGCAGGTGCCTGCCGATGCGCTCGGTGAGCAACGCCCGGGACTGCTCCCAGGGGTCGCCGGCGCAGATCCCGGCGTGCTGGCGGAGGGCATTGCTCAGCAGGCCGTACGGCGACCCCGCCGTGAGGGGATCCCCCTGGCCGGAGAGGATCACAGCCTCGGGGTACGTCCGCTGGACGCGGCGGAGCAGCTCGTGGCGCAGGCGCGATTTACCGGCCCCGGGAGGCGCGAGCACGAGTGCGGCCTGGGCCACGTCATCCTCCACGGCGCGGGCCATCAGGCCCTCGAGCTGCGCCAGCTCTACTTCTCTCCCGACGCAAGGCGTGGGCTTCCCGAGCAAGAGGCGGCTCTGATCCGGCGCCTGCTGCTCGCCGCGCAGCAGCACGCCGCCCGCCTCCTTGCTCATGACGAAGCGCTCGTCGAGGAGGCCGGCGGTGAGCTGGTCGATCCAGATCCCGCTCTCGGCGCCGACGCCTCCCGGACCTCTGTCGTGAGTGGCCGAGAGGAGACACGCGGCGCGATCGACGGCCTCGCCGACGCAGGTGTGGTGGCCCAGGAGAAGGCGGCCCGTGGCCAGCGCGATCCGCGCCTCGGGCCAGGCTTCACGCGCGTAGAGGGCGCCTCTCGCTGCAATGCGTGCGAGATCCGTGGCGACGTTGCTCGACGAGAGGGTGGCGATCAGCGAGCCGTCCGCGAGCACCTCGGTCACGAACCCGAAGCGAGAGAGCCCGCTCCGCACCGTATCGCGACGGGCAAACAGCTCGGCCGTGAGGTGTGAGGAGCGCTCGGACTCCGGCACTTGCAGCTCGGCCACCGTGTGCCTGAGGGGGATGATGAGCACCACGCACACGAGCGTCTGCTCACCGGCCGCGAGCGAGGACGGGCTGGTCGACCAGGCGGCGGTGGCATCGCCGTCGATGTCGTCACTCGCCGCGGGCAGCCTGGAGAGCCGCATCCGCAGCGTGATCGCGTCCTTCGGGCGCAGCGCCGGGGTCTTGCTCAACATCTGGCCGATCAGCTCGGCCCAGGAGTCCGGGATGGAGGGTCGGAGCGCACGGATCGGCACCTCGGCCTCGAACAGGACCCGGGCGAGTACCCCTGCGAAATGGGGTCCGTCGAAGGGCGGCTTGCCGGCCAGGCACTCGTAGAAGATGACGCCGAGGGAGTAGACGTCGCTCGCTGCGAGGATCGACCGGCTGCTCCCGGCTTGCTCGGGCGCCATGTACTGCGGGGTGCCCAGGATCATCCCCGACAGGGTGAGCTGCATCGCGGAAGTGATGCGGCGCGCGATGCCGAAGTCGATGAGCGTGAGGTCGGCGATGGAGCCGCCCGGCAAGAACAGGTTTGCGGGCTTGAGGTCGCGGTGGACGATGCCGAGGGCGTGCACCGCCGAGAGGGCCTCCGTGGCCCCCTTGAGGACCTCCAGGGCATCGCGCAGGGAGAGCGGGCCGCGCGTCAGCCTGCTGCGCAGGTCCTCCCCATCGAGCCACTGCATGACCAGGAACGGCCGGCCTTCTTCGGTCTGCCCCTGGCCGAGGAACTGGACCACGCGCGGGTGTTCGAGGTGGGCGAGCGTTTCGACCTCACGGGCGAAGCGCTGGGCGTCCATGCCCTCGCCGAGGCAAGCATCCATGAGCTTCAGTGCGACGAAGCGTTGCAGCTCTCGATCGAACGCGCGGTAGACCGAGCCCATCCCTCCCCGCGCCACCAGCCGCTCGATCCGGAACCGCTCGGGAATCCACGAGCTTCGCTCGTCAGCCATCGATACAACCAACCCCGGCTTCCGTCGCCCTCTACGTGGCAGGTGATGTCACGCCCCCCGCCCGTGGGCGGAGAGGCCGCGCGCATGGACTCTCGGACAACGCGGCGTCCTGTGCGGTCGGCGTCGCCCGCGGTGAGCTTGCGCCATACACGCTGGGGCAAGACCATCATGGACCATCGTGCGCCCCGAGACGGGCCTTATCGCATGGAAAGGCCGGCTTCGGTATACGTCATCCATGAGTACCGGGTCTCGGCATTACCTGAAGTCCGCCTTCAATGCGCGACCTCTCGGCATGTTCGTGGCCCCCAACTGGATCCTTCTCGGCGTATTCACGCTGCTCGGCCTGCTGAACTGGGGGTTCTGGGTGCTCGGCGCGGGTGTCGAGCTGGCCTACCTGTTCCTTCTCGTGAACAACGCTCGCTTCCGGCAGCACGTCGACAGCCAGGAGGCGGCCCGGCTCCAGGCGCCGACGCGCGAGCGCATCGAGGCGAAGCTCGCCCGGCTCGGACGCGAGGACCGGGCGCGTTACGAGGAGCTGCGCGGGCGCTGCGAGCGGCTGCTTCGCGATCCGCATGGAGACGCCGCGGCCATGGCGGTGCAGCGGGGGGCGCTGGACCGGCTGCTCTGGATGTACGTGCAGCTTCTCCGCTCCCGGGGCGCGCTGGAGTCGCTGCTCCGGGAGGCTGCCTCGCGCGGCGAGGACGAAGAGGCGCTGCTGCGCCAGGCGCAAGGGCTCGGCGTGCAGCAGGCGAGCGCCGACAAGCAGCTCGGCCGCAGCCTCGCGGCCCAGGAGGAGCTGCTGCGTCAGCGCGCGGCGCGGCAGGTGGAGGCGCGGTCGAAGCTCACCCAGATCGAGGCCGAACTCCGGCGGATCGAGCACCAGGTGGAGCTGATCCGGGAGGAGGCGGTGATCTCGGCCGATCCGAGCGCGATGTCGCTGCGCATCGACGCGGTGAGCACCGGCCTGAACGAGACGATGTCGTGGCTGCGAGCGCAACCCGAACTCGACGCCATGGAGCTGCTGGACGAGGCGCCGGAGCTGCTGGAGGCGTCGAGCGACGCGCGCACGGCAGGGAGACGCTGACGAGACGACGCTGACGAGACGAGGAGAAGAGGTGAGATGAGCAACGGGAAGGGCAGCGGCCAAGGGGGCCTGGGGAAGATCATTTCCCTGGTGCTGATCGCGGCGTTGATCGGCCTCGGGCTGTGGATCGTGATGCGCAAGGGCGACGACGACGCGCAGCATGGCGCGCCGTCGACGGGCGCCACGAGCACGGCGAAGGGGGCCACCCCCGAGGAGTCCGAAGCCTCCGAGGGGATCGTGGAGGCCAAGGGCGAGGTGCCGAGGTTGCCGCCTGCGGGCGCCTACGTACCGCAGGGCGACACGCTCGATGTGGAGCTGAGCCAGTACGCTGGGTACTCCGGGCTGATCGTGGCCAACGGGGGACTCTCCCCGGCAGAGGGCTCGGTGCTGCACAAGAAGCACGGGCTCAAGCTGAACATCAAGCTGGCCGAGGACGAGGACTGGGGCAAACTCGCGTCGGGCAAGCTCGCCGCCTCGGCGACCACGGTGGACGTGCTCGCGGTGTACGGGCGTCAGCTCGGGTCGGTGGTCCCGGCGCTGATCGGCTTCTCGCGTGGCGCCGATGGGCTGGTCGTGCGGAGCGACATCCGACGGATCAACCAGCTCAAGGGGAAGGTGCTCGTCACGTCGCAGTTCAACGAGGCAGAGTTCTTCATCCGCTTCCTCGCGCGAGAGGCGGGGTTGCCGCTCCAGGTGCTCCCGAGCAAAGACGCGCCCGCGGACCCAGAGAAGGTCAACCTGCTCTTCGCCACGGACGCGGAGGTGGCCGGGAAGGTGTTCCTGAACGACGTGACCGAGGGCGGACAACGGCTCGCGGGCTGCGTCACCTGGGCGCCCTTCACCGACGAGGTGGTGAAGCAGAGTGGCGGCAAGGCCCACACGCTCACCACCAACACCAACTTGCTCATCGTGGCCGACGTCCTCCTGGTCAACAAAGGGCTCTCCGAGCAGCACCCGAAGCTGGTCGCAGCGCTCGTGGACGGGCTGATGGAAGGCAACCGGATGGTGCGGGAGAACCCGACCGCGCACACCGAGGTGATCGCGAAGGCGTTCGGGTGGAAGAGCAGCGAGGTGCCGACGCAGCTCGCGAAGGTGCACCTCGCGAACCTGCCGGAGAACCAGGCGTTCTTCTCGGGCGCGATCGACGCGGCGGGCAGCTTCGGTGGGATCTATCAGTCGGCGGTGATGGCGTACGGGAGCGATCTCATCAAGAACCCCGTCTCCGAGGACAAGCTCGCCGACCTGAGCCACCTCGAAGCGCTGGAGAAGTCGGGGGCGTACAAGGACCAGAAGATCCTCATCGCGCCCATCAAGAGCGGCGGGTCGAAGACGCTGGAGGGCGACCCCCTCCTGTCGAAAGACATCCGGTTCTTCTTCGAGCCCAACTCGGCGAAGCTCGAGATGGCGGGCGAGAGCAAGGCGGCCAACGAGGAGAACTTCGCCGCGATCCGGAAGCTGCTCCAGGTGAGCCCCGGGTCGACGGTGCTGCTGCGCGGGCACGTGGACGACTCGATGGTGGCGGAGTTCCGCCGGCTGGGTGGTGAGGCGCAGGTGCAGAAGATGGCGCTGTCGGCCGTGCAGCTCAGCAAGGACCGGGCGGAGGACGTGCGCAAGTACCTGACGCAGCGGTTCAAGATCGACCCGAAGCGGGTGGACATCTACGGGGTCGGCTGGAACGAGCCGGTGAGCAAGAGCGACCACGACATGAACCGGCGCGTCGAGGTCCACTGGTTCACGCTGGAGTAGCGCTGGCCAGAGCCGCGCGCCGGCCAGGCGCGGAGAGGTGAGGCGCCCCGGGGGGGGAGCGCTCGACGAGGGGGAAGGGCGCTCAGGCGGGATCGGGCAGAAAGTCGCGGCGGGTGCACAGCGCGACCACGGGCAGCCCCGCGGTCCGGATCGCTTCGGCGCCTCCCTCCAGCCGATCGACGAGCGCGATGACGCCGACCACCTCGGCGCCGGCAGCGCGCAGCTTCTCGACCGCTTTCAGGGTGGAGCCCCCGGTGGTGATGACGTCCTCGAGCATCACCACCCGCGCTCCCGGATGAAGCGCCTTGTCCCCCTCGACCTGGCGCCGAGAGCCGTGATCCTTGGTCTCCTTGCGCACGTAGAGGGCGGGCAAGGGGGTGCCACGCAGGTGGCTCATGAGCGAGACCGCGCTGGCGAGGGGGCACCCACCGAGCTCCACCCCCGCCACGGCATCGCAGCCGGGCAGCGCGTCGAGGGCGTCGAGCATGAGCGCACCGACGAGGGCGTGGCCCTCGGCGGTGAGCACGGCTTGCTTGCAGTCGATGAAGAAGTCGCTCTCACGACCGGAAGCGAGGACGACCCGCTTCTGCTCGAAAGAGCGGTCCCGCAGGAGGTGGACGAGGCGCTCCCGGGCCCGGGGCCCGGTCAGGTCGTTCACCGGCCCCCGCGCTTTCGCACGGCAGCCTTGGTGCCCTTGCGGATGGCGGGGACGACCGGCGGGGGCGGTCCCCCGGGCGCGGCCGTCGAGGTCTCTTCTTCTTCCTCGGCCGCAGCGGGCTCGGGCGGGGGAGCCGGCGGCTCCTCGGCGACGACGCGAGGTGGCGGCGGCGGCGGCGCAGGCCGTGCCGGGGCCGCCTTGGGCGCTGCTGCGGCGCGGGTGGCGGGTGCTGGACGCGCCGCAGCGGGAGCCGGACGCGCCGCAGGTGCCGGCGCAGGGCGCGCAGCCGGCGTGGGGCGTGCGGCTGGGGTCGCGGCGCGCGCGGCGGCTGCCGGACGCGCAGGGGCCGCAGCAGCGGGGGCCGCAGCAGGAGCCGGACGCGCTGCGGCGGCTTGCTGGGAGCCCCCCTCGGGCAGCGGGCCCGCGGTGGAGACATGGCCACGCAGGAGCGCGCCAGGACGGATGCCGACCTGAGGTGCGCCCAGATCGCCGACGACCCGAGCGCCCTCTTCGAGGATGACCGCCTCCTCGCCGGAGACGCTGCCAGCCACGGCGCCACGAACCACCACCCGGCGGCCGCGCACGTCGCTCCGCACGAGCGCCCCATCGCCGACGGTCACGTCACCGCTGACGGCGACGCTCCCCTCGACGCGACCCAGAATCTCGAGATCACCCTCACCGCGCACGTTCCCGCGCACGGTGGTGGTCGGCCCGATCGAGGACTGGACCGTCATCGGTTACACATCCATGTCGACGTTGCCCTTGAACTGGGCCCCGTCTGCGATGGTCAACCGCGCCGCCTTCACGTCACCGACGAGGCGACCGCCCGCGAGCAGGTCGACGCGATCACTCGCGCTCACGTTGCCCGTGACCGTGCCGCCCACCTGGAGGGTGGACGCCGAGACGTCGGCCTCGATGACCGCGCCTCCCTCGACCGACACCACACCGTCAGCGGTGAGCTTCCCCCGCAGCGTGCCGGCCACTTCCACGTCCTCCTCGGACGTGATCTCGCCCTCGATCGTGAGCCCGTTCCCGATGATGGTTGCCACTTCGTGCTCCTCGTCGCCTTGCTCTGCGGACTAGCGGGACCCTCAGCGCCCCGTGAGTTCTTCCGGCAGCTCGAACTCCGCCTCGATGCGGCCCGTGAAGGACGCGCCCTCTTCCAGGACCACCTCGGCGCCCAGCATGTCACCGGACACGCGCGCGGTGGAACGGATCGTGATGGGCCCGCGCGCCGAGGCGTTGCCCGTGAGCTGGCCGCCGATGGTGAGCGCGCCGGCGTCGACGTCACCGGAGACGGAGCCTCCGTCGTCGATCTCGATGTCGCCGCTCACCTGGACGTCGCCCTCGATGGTGCCCTCCACGCGCAGGGAGCCGTCACCGTGGACACGCCCACGCACGCGGGCCCCGCGGCCGAGCACCGAGTCGGTCGCGTCGTCGGGGGATTGCCGTGCTGCTGTTGAGCCTCGAGCCATGCGAATCCTTCTACCTCGTGCAGCGCATTTTCTGCTGCGCGGCGGCGCGGACGCTACTCCAAGGCGCCTCGCCTCGCAACCGGCGCGGAGGTCGGAGGGCGCCCCGTGCGTCTCTCGTCTCGGGCGGGCAGCACGAAACTCGGCCTGGGCGACGAGGGCGCGCTGGTGACCGGGAGGGTGGAGCCTCGGCGCCGCACGGTCCGCGCGTTCATGGCGGGTGCGCCGGAGTTCCTGCTCCCCTTCCCTTCCTGCTCGCCGCTCCGCCGCTCCGCCGCTCCGCCGCTCTGGGGCTCACCCCTCGTCCCCCTGTCGCACCGAACCCACCAGCTCGGATTCGATGCGCGCCCACACCCCGTCGGCGCGTCCGCGGGTCCATCAACGCTCACCATCGCTCGACCTGCGCGACGAACCAGGCCGCATGTGCGGGCCCGAGGGGGGCACTCAAGAGCCCGGTCGAGCCCTGACTCTGGTAGAAGCGGAGACGATGCGCAGATCACACTTCCTTCGTTCCCTTTCCTGGGCGCCCAGCGTTGCAGCGTTGCTGATGAGCGTGACGGCCTCGGCCCAGCCGGCGGCGACCCCCTCGGAAGATGCCCCCGCGGTCCCACCGAGCGCAGAGCCAGGCCCGCCCGGCGCGCTCCCAGGCCAACCGCCCCCAGGTCAGCCACTGCCCTCGCCCGGGGGCCACCCGGGAGGCGCGGCCGGCGGCTGGCAAGCAGGGCAACCTCCCGCTGGCGGCTGGCAAGGGGGACCGCCCCCTCCGCCCCCCGGCTGGCAGGGAGGAACGCAAGCGCCTCCTGGCAGCTGGCAAGGGGGACCGCCGCCTCCACCGCCGGGATGGCAGGGTGGACCTCCCCCTCCGCCTCCGCCCCCGGGATGGCGAGCCGACCCCGCATCGACCGCCGACGAGTCACCCCCGAAGGCCGAACGCGAGGTGATCACCGCCGACGGTCTCCCGCTCGCCATGCGCGGCGGACTGCGCCTCGAAGCGGCACGCATGTCGGGCGCCAGGAGTTTGATGTACGGCACCCTGGACGTCGTCGGCCAGTTCTCGGTCGCCAAGCGGGTGTTCGTGGATGCGCGCTTGCCGCTGACCATCGGCAGCCTGGGCAACCCCATGCTGGGGGTGCACGGCGTGCTGCGACCCGACGAGAAAGTCTGGATCACCCTCGGCGGCGCGTTCGGCTTCCCCCTCGTCGGTCGCGATGAGCCGCTGGTGACGCCAGGCATGCAGGCGCAGGCCCTGTGGAACATGCACCAGTACGCTCCCGAGACCTTGCCGGTGCAGGTCCAGGCCGGCGTGGAGGCGCATGCCGGCAGCCTCGTCCTCCTCCGCGCCGAGCTCTCCCCGGTGCTGCACATCCGGACGTCGGACAGGTACGACGCCCTCGAACTCGCGCTCCAGTACGCCGCCGAGATCCAGCTCGGCCACACCATCGGCGGTGGCTTCCGCTTCCAGGGCGTATCACTGCCGACCGCGACCGACACCGACCACACCCAGCTCGCCATCGAGCCGTTCTTCATCCTGGAGCGCGAGCGGCTCTTCCTGCGGATGGGGTTGCTCTTGCCGTTGACGTCGCCCCTGGGCCCCCCCTTCGACCAGTCCTGGGGCATCCGCGCCGCGACCGGCATGCACTTCGACTAGAAAGCGCCCACTTCGAGCAGGAAACCGCGAAGCTGGGGCTGCCTTCGCGGCGGCGGCCGGAGCGCGGCACTGCTGCCCGCAGTGACGGAGCAGCTCTCGACCACGCCCGGCTCACCGTCGACGTTGCTCGTCAACCAGTGGATCGCCTCCGCGATGGAGGCCTCGGCCGGATCACCGAGCTGCGCCCCGAGCTGATCCTCGGCGGCGCAGTCGACGGGCAGGCCGTCGAAGTAGCCGCCGTCGCCGTCGGCGTTCACGGTGCGGAAGGTGATCGCCGAGACGGTCATCTCGCACTCCGTGTACGCACGTGACCCCACGGGCTTGCCGTACGTCGTCGCCCCGATGAGGCCGACCCGGATCCACGGGTCCAGCCCGTTGATCACGAGCTCGCTCGCGGAGGCGGAGGAGCCGGTGGTGATCACCGCGAGCCGGGGCAGCGAGAGCTGGTTCTCGGCGATGGAGAAGCGCGCGATCGCGTCCTCGCTCCGCTGCTGATCGTTGTGCAGGGTGAGGCTGTAGGCGCGTCCATCGAGGGGTTTGCCCCCGATGAAGCTGGCGAGCACCCGGGAGGCCTCCGTCAGACCGCCGCCGTTGTAGCGAAGGTCGAGGATGAGGTCCTGCACCTGCGCCTCGTCGAGCACGGCGAACGCGGAGCGGAGCCCGGCGTACGTCGGCGTGATGAAGCGGTCCACCAGCAGGTAGCCGATCTTCCTGCCACCGACCTCGAAGATCTTCGGCGCCGCGACGGACAGCAGCGTGTACACCCGCTTGTGCAGCGTGATCGTCTCGGGCTCCCCGCCCGCACGCCGCACACGCAGCTCGACGGCCACCCCCTCGGCGTCCTCCCCCGTGGCCGAGCCCCACCGGCCCTCGGCGTCGATCGTCTCGATGTCCACCCCGTTGATCGCCAGCACCTCATCCCCGCGCAGCAGCCCTGCCTCGGCAGCAGGCGCGCCCTCGTACGTCATGGCGATGCGGAACGCGCCGTCGGCATCGAACTTCCAGCGGACCCCGAGGCCCATGGACTTCCCCTCGCCGTAGTAGGCGCTCACCGTCGCGGCTGGCGAGATGTGGCTCCAGAGATCGCGCTCCGAGTACACGATCGCGTCGAGCAATGCTGCGGGCGAGTCGTAGGCGAGCGGATCGACGTCCGCAGGGATCTCCTTGTTCCAGAGGTAGGTCTCGTGCATCCGGCGAAGGAGCCGCTGGTTCATTGCGCTCGTCGAGCAGTCGACCCTCGGGTTGAGCGTCTCCTCGGGCGCGCAGCCCGGAAGCGTCGCCACGAGCAGGGAACCCCAGAGCCCCCCCGCTGCAACGAGCCTCGGGAGGGAAGCCCTTCGCGTGATCTTCTTCGGAGCGACCAGCACCATGGCCGGCGAGTGTACCGCGCCCTCAGGGGGCGTCACCCACCACCGCCGACCCCGACCTCGACCCGGAGCTGCCGGGGTCGGCAGCGCCGACCTCGCCGGCGACGGCCGGAGCAGCCCCATCCAGCCGGCGCCGAGCGCCCGTCACGCCGGGATCACCCCGGGATGAAGCGCATCGGCACGGCGATCGGCCCGCGCAACGAGATCGCGCACGTGTACGTGATCTCGCCCGGGAGCTGCTGCAACCGCCGGAAGCGCGAGAGCAGCGCTTCCAGGGACAGCCGCCCTTCCAGCCTCGCCAGCGCAGCCCCGAGGCAGAAGTGAATCCCGTGACCGAAGGCCAGCGCGCCATGCTGCTCCCGGTCCATGTCGAACTGGTCGGGGTCGTGATAGAGGCTCTCGTCCCGGTTCGCCGACCCGATCAAGCCCACGACGAGCGAGCCAGCAGGAATGAACTGCCCGCCGATCACCACGTCGGCGGAGCACACCCGCGGCAACCCCTGGAGCGGCGGCTCGTACCGCAGCACCTCTTCCACGAAGGCGGGGATCATGTGCGGCTCGGCCCGGAGCCGATCGTGATCCTGAGGACGCGCGGACAGGATCATCATCGCGTGGGCAATGAGGTTCACCGTGGTCTCGAAGCCGCCGCTCAGCAGGAGAAAGAGAAACGAGATGATCTGCGGATCGCTGAGCTTCACGCCATCGACCTCCGCCCGCGTCAGGTCGGTGACGATATCCTCCCGGGGATTTCGGCGACGCGCCGCAATCACCTCTTTGAAGTACCGCTCCATCTCGCCGATGCTGGACCGGATGGCACTGGCGAGCGGATCCACGGTCGCCGGCGTGATGACCGCGAGGTGCTCGCCCCACCGCTTGAATTCGCGGTGCAGTGCGGGGTCGAGCCCCAGGATCTCCGCGATGATCCGCGCAGGCAGCGGGCCCGCCAGCTCGGCGACCAGATCGGCCTCGCCCATGTCGCGGAGGCGGTCGCCGATTTCATTGGCGATGTCGGTGACGCGCCCCTCGAGGCGGCCGATGTTGCGCGGTGTGAATGCGCGGCTCACCAGCGCGCGCAGCTGGGTATGGTTCGGTGGATCGAGGGCGAGGATGGATTCGGCCACGGGATTCGGGCCAATGGTCGGAGGGCTCAGGATCACGCGGAATCCCGAGGAAGAGAAGCTCGTCACGTCCTTCGCGATACGCATGACGTCGGCGTGCCGCGCGGCGACCCAGATTCCACCTTTGACCTGGCATACGGGCCGGTTGCGACGCAGCTCGGCGTATACCGGATAAGGATTCCGGCGGGTGTTCTGGTCCATGAATAGATCGATTTGCTGGTTCACCAAGACCTCCCGGTGCTGATTGTTTCCGTGGAGCGACAGGCGTTTCCCATTTGGTATCCCTCGAAAATGAAAACCCGCAAGGGAACGCTCGCTTCCCAGATGCCCGGGGCGGCCAGTCCAACCAATTCGATACCAATGCGGTGCGCCGACGCGCAATCGGCCGCGATTTTCAGGCTCAATGAGCCCACGAGTGCTCCGTACGGGGCGGCGCGATGCACTCTCCGGGGCGGATGGGACGATCTGCTGCGACGCTCCTGACCGCTATCGACCGCGCGACCACGGACGAGTGACGAACGGATTCAAGCTCCGCGTGCCGACCACACCCGGCTAGATTCTTCATTCGATGTTCCTCCCTCTCCGGCGTCTCCACCGCGGCCTCTTCGCGCTGCTTTTCGTTTCCTGCACCCCCGGCCCTGACATACGACCAGCGCCTCCGCCGCCCGTGGCGCCCGCTCCCGGTTTCAACGGCGCTTCCGGCACGCGCGATACCGACGTGCAACCGCCTTCCATCGAGCGGCGCACCCTCACGCTGATCACCGAGCACGGCGCCCTCCGCGCCGTGGAAGCCCGGGGTCACGGCCTGGGGGAGCGTCTCGACGGCGTGTCGGGAGGGAACGCTGATCTCGCGCGGGCTCCCCGCTTCGGCACACTGGTGCGCGCCGTCGAGGCCGAGGTGCGCACCCTTCGCACGACGGACCCCTTGAGCGGCGTGGGCGTCGGGAGCAAACCCCACCGGCTCCTGGACGTGGGCTGGCTGCGCGCCGCCGACGCGCGTTTCGAGCTGAGTGGGGTGGTGAATCGCCTCGACCGGGCTCCTTTCCACCCCGGGAGCTGTGGCGAGGTGCGGCTCGCCTATCGCCTCGCCTACGGCCGCAGCTCACCTTCTGGACCGCTGGCCTCCAAGCTTCCGGCGACGGTCATCCTGGAGCTGCTCGTGCCGCCGTCCGGAGGAGACATCCCTTGCGCGGACGCCGCGCGCGCATGGCGAGCGCCGAGTCACCTGAGCGGCGCGGCCCTCGGCGCGTGGCTGACGGGCGAAGAGGGGCCGCTCTCCCCCGCGCGCGTGGCCACCCACCGGCTGCTCGGCGTGAATCTCAATGTGCAAACGGTGCGCTGGCCGTCCACCGTCCGGCCCCACATGGCGGGCCACGCCGAATACCTGCTGCTCGCCTTCGCCCCCGACGCGCAAGGCCACCTCGCCCCGAAGCCGCTCGAAAACACACCGGACGTGGCGAAGATCCGGACGGACCGCCGCCTTCGCGCGGAGCTGCTGCGCTGGATGGCCCACCCCGAGCACCTCGCGGCGATCGATGCGGGCACCGCCGTCCTCCCGGAGCCATTCCTGGCGAGGCGGGCGACGTCGGTCAGCCCCCGTGGCCTCGCGCGCCGACACAACCGCCCGTTCCGGCAGCTCTTCGAACCCCGGGAGCTCGCCGCGCTGGATCTGACCCCGTACCCCAGCATTCAATCGCCGGCGGCCTTGCTGCGCCGGCTCGACCAGCTCTCCTGCCAGGGGTGCCACCAGAGCCGCAGCGTGGCCGGCTTCCACCTCCTGGGGGAAGACCCCCCCGGCGGCCACGGCGCCAATGGCCTGCACGTGGCCGTCTCCCCTCACCTCGGCGACGACCTGCGGCGACGCGCGGCGCTCACGGAGGCGCTCGCCGGAGGAGCAGCACCCGATCTCCACGCCCCCATCGCCGAACGCGCCGAGCCCGGCGAGCGCGGTGGCCCGCGCCATGCCCATTGCGGCCTGGGAGATCCCGGCTTCGCGGCGTGGACGTGCGAGCCCGGGCTGGTCTGCACCCTGGGGGACCACGACGCCACCGATCGCGACGTGGGCGTGTGCTCCACGCCGGGCCCTGGCCGGGCAGGAGACGCCTGCGAGACCGCACGGATCCAGCCGAACGACGACGGACGGCGGGACGGCGTGGCCCGGATGACCCGCACGGCATGCGCCGCGCCTGCCGGCTGCGACACCAACGAGGTCGGCTTCCCCGGCGGCATGTGCTTCACGACCTGCGGCGACGCCGAGGCGAGCCCTGACGGCGTGTGCGGCGGGATCCCCGTGCTCGCCACCTTCAATGGCTGCCTCGCCCGGAAGCTCCCCTTCGAGCAATGCATTGCAGAGACCGTGCAGCCCGCCGGGCTTCAGGCCTGCGACGCCGAGCACGCATGCCGCGACGATTACGTGTGCGCACGGACCCCGGCCGGACGTGGCGCCTGCATGCCGCCGTACTTTCTGTTTCAGCTCCGCGTCGACGGGCACCCGCTGGCGCACTGAATTCGTAGCGCCCCAGCGCCGTCACGGCCCGCCAGCAATCGCCCTCCGGGGCACGATGGCGTCCCGGATGCCCGCGAGGGGCGCGGCCTCGTCGAAGAACACCCGCCGCTCTCCGAGTCGCACCCCGAGCTGCCGCCACAGCGCCTCCAGGTCCGGCTCCACCGGCCGATCCTTCCATTGCGCATACAGCTCCGCCAGCACGGGCACCCCGGTCGCCTCGTCCCCCACCTCGATCACCTGCTCGATCGGCCAGCGAACCGACACGTTTCCACCGGCCGCGAGGACCGCCCGCAACGCGTCGTCGAGCGAGCGCTCATTGCGCGTGCGCCTTCGAATCTCGACGTCCGCCAGAAAGCAGAACAGGGCCCCGCCCCAGTAGGTGCGACCCCAGGTGGGCGTATGGTCGAGCCCCCGGTCCCCTGGCTCCGGCAGCCCTTTCGGGAAGCCCAGCGCGAAATCGCGCCATACCTTCTCGACGGGGATCAGCCCCCTGCGCGCCCGCGCGATCGGCTCGACATAGGTGGCGATCCCTTCTTCGAGCCACGAATGCCGGCGATGCACATTGGGAAACCCGAGGTGCACGAACTCGTGCGTCAGCTCCCAGCCGCGCAGGAGCCCGTGCAACGACGTGGACCGCCCGACCCGCGCCATGACCGACGCGCCCCCATTGCCGAGTGCCGTGGAATATCCCCCGTGCTCTCCCTCCGACGGCAACACGATGACGAGCGCCGACGGGACGGGAAACGCACCGAAGTAGCCAGCGACGTCTCCCGCCGCCTGCTCGATCCACTGGCGGATCTCCTGCAACCCCACGTGCAGGAGACCGGGCAGCAGCGCCACCTCGATCACCCCCCCGCGCACGGGCACCTGGAGCCTCTCCACCGCCCCGAACACGGCATAGGGCGTGCGGGGGAGATCCGAGAGCGTCGCCTCGTACTCGTCCGGCGCCCCTGCCGCGCGGAAGAGCCCCGACGCGAACTGCACCCCCTCGGGCACCTCGACCCGGAGGCGGAACCGCGTTTCCTCGGCGTCCGGACCTCCCGGGGCAGGGCGAAGCAACCAGGTGGACGGTGGCGCCAGGTAGGTCCCCTGCCGTTCGGCGGCATAGCCGACATGGTCCATCGCCGCCGCCGCCTCATCGAGCAAGAAGCGGTACACGACCTGGCAGCCCTGAGGACATGCCGGCATGCGCCACCGGTCTCCGTGGAGAAGCAGCCGCCGAGGCGCCGCCGCACCGCGACCAGCGCCCTCCGCGCTGGCCGCTGCAACGAACTCGACGTCACGCACGAAGGCTTCGGCCCCCTCCTCCACGACCAGCAGACGTGCAGGACCTGGAGGCAGCGACAGCTCGATGCGCAGCGTCCGGGCGCCTGGAGCGGCCTTCGCGACGTACTGGAGGCCGCCGGAGGTCGCAGGAGATCGTCTCTCCAGACCGCGTGTCGCACCGTCCGCCGGCCCCCCCGTCCGGACGGACGACGAGCCACCGCACGCAAGGCCGACGCACGCAAGGCCGACCAGCGTGGACACGAGGGCGACCCAGAGGGGCACGGGCACGAGCGGACGATGAGAGAACGGCACGACGAGCACGCAGCGTAACGCCGACCGATGGCAACGGCACCGCCAGGTGAAGCGGCCTCACCTCGACCGGGTGAAGCCCCGTGACGCAGCCGGTCCAGCGCGGCACGCCGGTCCAGCGCGGCACGCCGGTCCAGCGCGGCACGCCCGGCGAAGCTCGACCCTGCAAGCCCCTTCGGTTAGCCTGGACGCGATGTCGGAGGACACAGGACGCAAACGCCTCCAGGATCTCTCGAAGTCCCTCCAGGAAAAGCTCACGGCCTCCGGCGACGCCCCGGTGAACCGCCGTGCCCTGAAGACCATCGAGCGCCTGGCCCGCGATCTCACCGGCGAAAGCGCCATGCCCGGCCTCCGCCTGTGGCGTGACGCCGCCGGGAAATTTCGCCTTCAGCGCCCACCTCGCAACGCCGAGATTGCCCTGGAGTGGCAGCGGGACATCACCGCGATGGTCCTCACCGCCGAGAAATTCGGCGAGCCCCGCCGGCTCGTCCGTTACGTGTACGAGCCGACCGAGGACATCTTCCGTCGCATGGAAGGCGAAGGCGAACTCCACGACGACCTGACCGACACCCTGGTCGAGTACCTCTACCCCGAAGCCAGGTAGCCTCGAACCGGGCCTCACCCGAAGCCAGCCAGCCTCGAACCGAGCCTCTTCGCCGGCACGGCACCTGCGGCAGCCTCCAGCGCAACCCCCGCGAAAAACCCGCCCTCGCGTCGCCCTTCTCGGGTCCTCGGGTCCTGGCGACTTCTGCCGTTTTGTTGACTGTTTTCGCCGATTCGATTGGATGCCCCCCGTGCCGCCCACCGCGCGCCGACCCATCCAGCGAGAGCTCCGCCCCACCCTCGTGCTGGGCAATGCCCTCGACCATTACGACACCTGGCCTGCGCCCACGGTCATCGTCTCCGACGGCGCGTACGGTGTCTCGGGCTTCCCGGGCGATCCGCCGACCCCGGATGGCCTCGTCGACTGGTATGCGCCTCACGTCGACGCCTGGTCTCGCCGCGCCTTGCCCTCCACCACCCTCTGGTTCTGGGGCACCGAGATCGGCTGGGCCACCGTCCACGCCCTCCTCATGCGCAATGGCTGGGCGTACCGGAGCTGCCATATCTGGGACAAAGGCATCGCCCACGTCGCCGGCAATGCGAACACCCGCACGCTGCGCAAGTTCCCCATGGTCACCGAGGTCTGCGCGCAGTACGTCCGCGAGGTCCACCTCGACTCCGCTGGCGTCAGCATGCCCATGAAGGCGTGGCTCCGCCGCGAGTGGGAGCGCTCGGGCCTGCCCATCGGATTGACCAATGAAGCGTGCGGCGTGAAGAACGCCGCGACGCGCAAGTACTTCACCCGCTGCCACCTCTGGTATTACCCCCCCGCCGAGGCCTTCGAGCGCCTCGTCGCCTTCGCCAATGCGCGCGGACGCCCGGAGGGGCGCCCCTATTTCTCCGTCGACGGGAAGCGCTCACTCACGGGGGAAGAGTGGGCCGGAATGCGCTCGAAATTCCATTGCGAGGTCGGCGTCACGAATGTGTGGCACGAGCCGGCGGTGCGCGGCGCCGAGCGATTCAAGGCCGAGGCGCGCGCGCTGCATGGCAATCAGAAGCCCGTGAAGCTACTCGACCGGATCATCCGCGCCTCGTCGGATCCTGGCGACGTCGTGTGGGAGCCGTTCGGCGGCCTCTGCACCACGGCCGTCGCCGCCTTCGCCGTGGGGCGGCGCTGCTACAGTGCGGAGATCGCCACGCAGTACCACGCCCTCGCGAAAGAGCGGCTCGCCCGGTGCACGCCCCCCCCTCCCCTCGCCGCCACCCGTCCAGCGTCTGGCGACGAGACGCAGGCCGACGTCACGGCCGCCTGACCGTATCCAGCGTCAGTCCTCATCCAGCGTCAGTCCTCGGTGGGCGTCCCCGACCCCTGAGGCGACTCGTTGCGCGCCTTCCCGTCCTTTCGGCGCTCCCGCGGCATCGGCACGGTCGGGAGCTGCAACGGCTCCACCGTCGCGCTCACCACCAGGCTGCGTACGTCGAAGATCCGCCCCTCGTCGTCCCCCGCCGAAGAGACCCGCCCCCCGTCCTCACAGATGAACGTCTCGTGCACCTGTGCGTGCAGCTTCTCGTCGATGAGGATCTGCCCTGGGTTCGCCTGGAGGGAGAGCCGCGCGGCGCGCGCCACCACCGCGCCCAGCACCGTGTAGTCGAGCCGCCCGATCGCCCTGGAGCCGATGCTGCCGGAGATCAGATCGCCAGAGGCCACCCCGATGGAGACGCCGCACCCGTACGGCGATCCCTTCCCGCTCCGCTCGGCCAGCCGCGAGAGCTCGTCACGCGCTGCGAGGCTCGCCTCGACGGCGCGCCGGCCGTGGTCCTTGCCGTGGAAGAGCGCCATCACCGCGTCTCCGATGAACTTGTCGACGACACCACCGCGCGCGGTGATCTCCGGGACGATGATCTCGAAGTTCGCGTTGAGCAGACGGATGGCGGCGTCGGCGCTGCGCGAGCGCGCGTGGCGCTGGAACCCACAGAGATCGATGAAGGCCACCGTCCCCTGGACATGCTCCCCCGCAAGGTTGTCCGCGGCGCGGATCACGGGGAGGAGACGGTCGACGATGCCGTCGTTCACGAACATCCGCAGGATGCCGTTCTCCTCGGTCGCGCGGATGCTGCGGCGGATCTCGCGGACGCGCTCGGAGGCGTTCTCGATGGTGGCCTCGAGATCCTTGAAGTCGATGGGCTTGACGAGAAAGTCATGCGCGCCCCGGTTCATGGCGGCGCGGATGTTCGCCATGTCGCTGTAGGCGGACACCATGATCACCTTGAGCGTCGGGCTCACCTCCGCAGCCTGCCGGAGGAAGGTGAGGCCATCCATGCCGGGCATGTTGATGTCGCTGAGGGCGACCTCGATGTCGGGGTCCCGGCGCAGCGCTTCCAGCGCGCTGCGGCCGTCGACGGCGAAGGTGAAGTGGTAGTGCTTCCTCCTCACCTGGTCCCGGAAGCGCGCCTTCATGAGCGTCTCGACGTCGGGCTCGTCGTCGATGACCAGGATCTTCGTGGTCAGACGAGGCTCGGCGAGGGCGGCGAAGGCGGCGGCCATCTCCCCGACGGACTGGAAGCGGTTCCCTGGCTCCTTGGAGAGCGCGCGCTCGAAGAAGCGATCTACGGCGGGAGACAGCTCCGGGACGAGGGTCGACGGGGCCTTCGGCGTGGCCGAGGTGATCTCCACCATCAGCTCGTTGGAGTCCTTGCTCTGGAAGGGGAGCTGTCCGGTCAGGGCGTGGTACGCGACCACGCTGAGCGACCAGAGATCGGTCCGACTGTCCGCAGCTCTGCCCTCGACCTGCTCGGGGCTCATGTAGCTGGGCGTGCCGATCGCCTGGAGGGCGCCGGCATCGTCGAGCGCCGCTTGCCGCTGGAGCACGGTCGCCACACCGAAATCGAGAATCTTCACGTTCTCGCCGGTCTCGCCGGGCACGATGAAGATGTTCGCCGGCTTCAGATCCCGGTGGATGATCCCCTCGCCGTGCACCGCGCCCAGCGCGCGCGCCGCCTGCATCAAGATCTGGCTGACGGCCGTCAACGGCAAGCTCCCCCGCTTGTGGAGGCGCGCGGCGAGGTCCTCGCCTTCGAGCAGCTCCATGACGATGTACGGCGAGCCGCCGTCGATCCCGTAGTCGTACACCTGCACGACGTGCGGGTTGTGGAGCTGCGCGATCGCCATCGCCTCACGCTCGAACAGCTCGTGCGACCCGCTCGACCCGGGACGGTCGGGGCGCATCAGCTTGAGGGCGACGCGGCGGCGGAGCTTGGTGTCGAAGGCGATCCAGATCGAGCCCATCCCGCCGCGATCGAGCTCACGCTCCAGGCTGTACTTTCCGCCGATCTGTTGCGCCATTCAGACGTCATCAGCGTACTCCAGCAGCTTCCAGGGGAGCAATCCGGAACCCTGGGCGGGCTCACCGACGCCCGCGCGTCGCCTCCTCAGGAAAAACGTCAGCGGCTACCGCAGAGCAGCGCTGCGACCAGGCTGGCGCCGGCCGCATCCTCCACCTGAGCACGCGCCACGGTGGCGGCGGGAACGGCCTCGGCCTGCCACCGCAAGCTGGCCGAGGCGTCGAGGGTGCCTGCGCCCTCCACGGCGATCTCGACCTGATGGAGCTGCCCCCCCGTGACGAACGACAGCACCACGCGCGTGTCGTCGCGGTACACCGGCACGACGACGGCGCCGAGCGCGGTCAGGGCCCGGGTGAGCCGCGCCTCGGCGTCGTCCGAGGCCTCGAGCGGGCGGAGCGCCGTCGCGATCTCCACCCCCGCCACCGTCGCCGCGGCGCGGGTCCCGGCGTCCCGCACCGCCCGGCGCAGGCGCTCTTCGAGCGTGGGCTCCTTGTCGACCCGAGCGCAGTCGGCAGGGTCGAGGCGCAGCACGTAGCGCACCAGCGCCTGCGCTCCTCCCCCGGGCACCTCCGCCCCTTCGAGCCGAGCGCGGCGGAGCATGGCGGCTGCGGTCGGCTGTTCCTGCGCGTCGAGCAACGCCGCCGCCCCCCCGAGGACGGCCTCGGGCTCCGGACGCTCGGGCAAAGCGCGTGGCACGGCGTCCCGGTACGCGCGATGCCAGCCTCGCTCGATGCCCGGCAGCCGCAGCGCGAGCGCGAGGCCAGCCAGGTCGGTCTCCGGCGTGCGCACCGCCCGCGCGAACGCATCGCGCACCGTCGAGAGCTGCGCCGGGTCCGACGAGAGCGCCGCATAGGCCGTCGGATCGACGAGGAGCACGAGCCGCATCGCGCGGACCTCCTGCGCCCCGACCGCCCAGCGCTCGGGGGCACCGACCATCTCCACGACGGCCCCGTCCACGAGGGCGGAAAGGCGCCGCGCCCCCTCCGCCAGCAGCAGCTCGCGCACGGCGACGCGGAGGGCGGAGAGCGGATCGCTCACGCGCTGCCCATGCGACCGCGCCGCTCGGCTTCCTCGGTCTCCAGCACCGCCTGCGCCTCGGCGATGGCCTCCGCCTCGCGCTGGGCCTGGGCGTCCATGGGGACGTGGTGCTCCTGTTGCCCAGGGTGCGGGAGACGCCGCCGCTGGCTCAGGTCTTCCGAGTTCGACGCCTCGGCGATCGCCGCCGCAGTCCGGCGGACGTCATCGTAAGGCTTGGCGAGATCGAAGATGACCTTGGTGTTGCCCTGCGACAGGTTCGCGAGCGCCTCGAAGCGCCGCAGCTCCATCGCGCCCGGCGAGCGCGAGAGGATCGAGGCGGCCTCGGCGAAGTTCTTGGCGCTCTCCACGTCGGCCTCGCTCTTGATGACCACGTAGCGGCGGTCGCGCTCGGCGATGGCGACCTTGGCGAGCACCTCCTGCATCTGCGGCGGGAGCTGGACGTCCTGCAGGCCGATCGTCTCCACGTGCAGCCCCCACGCGCTCACCGCCGTCTCGACCTGAGCGCGCACCTTGGCGGCGACCTCCTCCCGGTGCGCCAGAAGCTCGTCGAGCCGCGTCTCGCCGACAACGTCGCGCAGCACCACCTTCGCGCGATCCTTCACCGCCGCCTCGTAGTTCTCGACCGCGAGCGTCGCCTTCTCCGGATCGGTGACGCGGTAGTACACCACCGCGTCGATCATGGTGGTCACGTTGTCCCGGGTGATCACCATCTGCCGCAACAGGTCGCGGTTCTTCATGCGCGTGTCGATGCGCCGCAGCTCCTGCACCCCGGGCAGGAACATCGTCAGCCCGGGCGCCACCCGCCCCGAGAGCTTTCCCAGCGTGAAGCGCAGGGCCACCTCCCACTGGTTGATCTGGCGGAAGCCCGACAGCAGGTAGGCCAGCAGGAGAAGCCCGAGCGTGACGAGGACAGGGAGCATGGTCGAACTGTAATACACCTCCGCCTTGACGGCGTTGCCGCACGGTGACGAAGCGGGTACGTGCGGCGAATGTCCGACGTCGAGGGGTCCGGGGACGAGGTCGATGGCCAGGATTTCATGCCCAGGCGACGCAAGTGGCCTGCGCTGCTCGCGCTGGGGGTGCTGGTCGCGGCGGCCGGAGGCGCTGGCCTCTGGCTGTCACGGCGGCCCGTCCCCCTGCGGGTGCTGATCGCCATCGACCTCGACGGGACCTGGTGGGAGGGCTCGGAGCCGGCGGCGGAGCTGGCCGATCGGGTCGGCGAGCACCTGACCAAGCTGGGCTTCGAGCCCGTGCGCGGCGGCGACCCGGAGGTCGCGGCGGTGCTGGAGAAGGCCAGCTCTCCGGAAGAGGCAGCGCGCAAGCTGCGTGCGGCGTTCCTCGTCACCTCGCTGCTGGTCCCGGAGCGCATCGAGCACCCCGTGGACAAAGGCTACGTCGAGGTGCGGGTCGCGGGCGGGATCGCCGTGCGGCACATGGACGACGCGGAGGCGTGCCAGCAGCAGCAAATCACGGGCTGGTCGGGCGCGCCCGAGAAGGACGAAGCCATGCGCCTCGTCGCCCGGTCGCTGAGCAGCATGGCCGTGGACGCCGTGGTCCCCAGCTTGCTCGCGCACCCGACCATCCAGTCCGTGCTGGAGAGCAGCGACATCAAGCGCCTGGAGAAGCTCCAGCCCGCGAAGAAGTACGTCGCGTACCGGCAGAGCCGGCTGAAGGAAGTCGAGGACGCCTACGCTGCCACGGGACGCGAGCGCGAAGCCGCGGAGCGAGGCGCCAAGGTGCAGTACCACAGCGTCCCGTCAGCCGCGGACACGCTCGGCACCGTGGGTCCCGCCGGCGCGCTGGTGAGGACGGCGGACGTGACCCCGTTCATCTCGCCCACCACGCTCAACCTCACTGGCATCACCCGCATGGAGACGGTCGTCTGGCGAGCCCCCGATGGCAAAGAGAGGCCGCTCTGGAGCGGCTACCACATCTTCAGCCAGCCCTCGGCCGCGCCGGAGGGCTCCCCCGTGCTCTTCGTCGAGGACCTGTTCGGCTGGGCGAAGACGCTGACCGTGGTGGACGCCGGCGGCAAGGCGCGGCGACTGCGGGTGGACGCCCAGCACCGCTTCGTGGGCCCGGAGGTCGCGCCCGGAGGCAAGCTCGCCGCCCTGTACGATCGCGCCTGCCGCGACTGCGCCGGCGACCTGCTCGTGATCTCGCTCGACGACGGCAGCGAGCGGTTCCTCCTGCCTCTCGACGGCGGCGAGTTCCACGGCTTCACGTGGCTGAGTCCGACCTCGCTCGCGTACCTGCACCGCCCGAAGCCTCCTTCGGAAGGCGGCGACGAGGCCGACCTGGGCGTCGAGGGCCCGGTGAAGCCTGCGAAGGCGCAGGCGTCCACCGCGAAGGCGCAGGCGCAGGTTGCCCCGGCACAGGTGCTGACCCTCATCGACGTGAGCAAGCGCCCTGCGAGCGTCGTGAAGTCCATCGAGGTGCCCGCCAGCGAGACCTGGGCGCGCCCCTCGGCGAGCACCGACGGCCGCAAGCTCGCGGTGGTGCTCTTCAAGGACGGCCCCAACCGGCTGGCCACGATCGACGTCGAGAGCGGCAAGGTGACCGTGCACGATCCCGAGGGACGCGCCGACGAGCCCGCGATGTCCCCGGACGGCACCCGGGTCGCCTTCAGCCGGGAGGGCGACATCGCGCTCTTGACGCTCGCCACCGGCGAGACCCGCGCGCTCACCGCCAACCCGATGCTGGAGCGCTCGCCGCGCTTCTCGCCGGACGGCAAGCGCGTGTACTTCGAGTCGGTGGGCGCCGATCCGAGCCTGCCCCGCCGGCAGGTGAGCCTCGTGGCCTCGGTGGAGGTGCCATGAGCGAAGCGGCCCTGTTCTTCGGCCTGTCGAGCGCGCGGCTCAGGGCACGCTGTCGGAGGGGCGGCGCCGCGCTGGCCCTCGGCCTGTTCCTCCCGTACGAGATCGTCGACGAGACGCCCCAGTTCGTGTGGAGCCTCTTGCCCGAGCTGCCCCCCGCGGGCGTGCTGGCGGCGCTTTCGCCGACGGCGGCGGGGCTGGCCATCCTGGCAGCGTCGTTCCTGGCCCGACGCGCAAGCTCCCTGGCCGTGACGGTTCTTGCGGCGCTCACCCTGGCAGGACTGTTCATCCAGTTCGGCGCAGACGCTGCCGCGTGGGAGGTGCTGGACCTGCCCGAGAGCCTCTCGGGCCGTTCTCCGCCCGCTTTGCTCGCGCTGTCGCTCACGGCCGCAGGCGCGAGCCTGATGTTCCGGCCCGCGGCGCGACGAGCCGGTCGGTGGGTGCTGAGCGCAGCGCTCGTCGCCGCGGCGCTGTTCTATGCCTTTCCGATGCGCGGAGAGGCCCCGCTCGTGCTGCTCGCGCGCGCGCTGGTCTCGCTGCCGGAGCTGCCGAGTCTCCGGTTCCAGCTCGGGATGCTCTTCATCGCGCTGGTGGCGCTGTGGCCGCTGCTCCTGCCGATCGCAGGGCTCCAGTTCCTGAACCGACCCCCGACCCGCGAGCAGCCTCTCCTCGCCGCCTTCGCGCTGTACGGCCTGCCCACCATCCTGCTCCTGTTCGCCTACCGCGGTCTGCTCGGGGGAGCCCTCGGCGCAGGGCTGGGTGCAGCGCTGCTGGCGATCGCGATGCTCACGGCGCTGCTCTGCCTGATGGCGTCGGCCGTGGAGGTGCTGGCCGAGGCCTGGGTGACGCCGGAAGCGGAACTCGCGCTGGCGCCCGGACTGCCCTTGCAGCGCGCCGCGATGATCGGGGCGCTGGCGACGGTGCTCCTGGGCAGCGCGCAGTGGCAGCTGGCGCGACCGCCGGTGAAGGGGGTGACCTGGACACTGAAAGAGCGCACGGCCGAGGGTGACGAGCTGTTCGGGGAGCGCTTGCACACCTGGAGCGAGGCGCGGCTGCGGTGGGACCGGAGGGTGCGCGCCGACAGCGCCGCCGGGCGTCTGGTGCAGGTGAAGTCCGCAGCGCGCGAGCTGACGAATGCCGCGCGGGCGCTGGACGCCGGGCTCGGCGAGGCGATGGTGGCGCTGACGTCGGAAGCCGGGCAGCTCGATCTGGCCGGGCGGCGCTGGTACCGGCTGTTCGGTGAGGTGAACGAGGCGAGCCGGCAGGCCGGGTTGCCCTACTACGTGGATCCGACGGTGCGCGTCTACCAGACGGAGGAGGGGCTCCGTCGGCACTTCCACGCCCACAGCTACCGGATCGAGAAGGCGCGGCGGTTCACGATGGGCCGCCAGGAGCTCGCGGCACTGCACGTGCGGCAACTCGGACACCGGCGGGACGGGCACGCGCGGCTGGGATTCTCGCGGGATCTGCAGCCATTCGCGCTGGTGGTGCTGGACGAGCTGGAGCCCCACCGGGACGAGGTGGTGGCGATGGCAGCGGAAGAGGTGTGTTTGCTGGACGGCGAGAAGGAAGGGAGCGCCGTGCCCCGCAAAGGAGATGGCCCCGGGAGCGGGTCGGGTGACAGCGCCTCCGACGCGGGCGCTGCGGGTGATGTGGGGATGGCAGGCGCAGGCGCTGCGGATGCGAGCGCCGTGGACGCTGGAGCGGCAGATGCCGCGGCAGCAGACGCCGGGATGGCCGACGCGGGGGCAACGAGCGAAGCCGAGACGTCCGGAGCGCCCGAAGCGCCCGAGGACGAAGCGATGCCGCTTCCAGGGGGCGACGACGGTGAGCGGAGGCGAGGGCTCGCCGTTTGCGGAGCGATGCTCGCAGAAGCGGTGCGGAACGCTGGCGGGGAGGAGCCGCTGCTGGTGGCGCTGACGGAGGCGACGGAGCGGCACGAGCTGCAACACCAGGTGGATGGGCCGCACCTGCCCGTGGCAACGCTGGTGCGAAGGCGGCTGGGGGGCTACGGGGAGGCGTCCCGGGAGCGGGCGAACCGGGAGCTGTCCGCGTACCTGGCGGAGATGACGGGGCCCGGGTCGGCGCCACGCCTGGGGCTGGTGCACCTGGCGCGCTTCGCCTTGCTGGGGCGACGCGGGGTGGAGCACCAGGTCGGGTTGATCGCGCTGGAGGTGCTGAGCGGGCGAGAGGTGCGGGGGATGGACGGGGCCGGCAAGCTGGACGTCGGGAAGGTGGCACAGGCCCTGGAGCAGCTCCGCCAAGAGGGGGACGACGCGCTGCGGGAGCGGGCGCGTCAGGCGTGGGCCTCCCTGTTCGGAGAGGCGCTGCTGGAGGTGCAGGGGGTGCCGTGAAGGACGTGGGGACGTTCGCGCCGAAGCCACCCCTCACGCTCGATCCGTTGCGCTGACTCGACGGGTCGAGTTTCAGAGTCGACGGACCGAGGCGTGGGGTCGGGGAGCGTCGCAGTCCGCAGGATGCCCTCCATATCCGGACGAGCGAGGCAGCGTCTTCCGGACGAGCGAGGCAGCTCCCACAGCCGTTTCGACAGCCTTTTCCGGTTCCCTCGGCTGGATTCCAGCGGCCTTTCCTGGTCGCTCCCAGGCCTTCCGCCGTCCAATCCCGGCGCCTTTCCCTGTCACTTCTGGACCTTCCTTCGACAGGTCCCAGAACCTCTCCCGGTCGGTACCGGACCTCTCTGGATCGGTTCCCGACCCTCCTCGACAGACTCCCCCATCTCTCCAGGTCGGTTCCCGAACCTCCGCCGACAGATCCTCTGACCTCTCTTCGTCGGTTCGAGACTTCCCCCACGACAGGTCCCAGAACCTCTCCCGGTCGGTACCGGACCTCTTTCGACGGATCCCAGAACCTCTCCCGGTCCATTCTCGAACTTCCTCCGACAGGTCCCAGGACCTGTCCTTGCAAGCACCTCCCAGGCTGAGCACAGGGAGGAGGAGAGCGGCAGCGCAGCCATGGCGTGGCATGGAGGTCCTCATGCGAACTCACAGTAGCTGGAATCGCCGACACCGAGACATCCAGGGAACAGGCCTGGACCCGCAGCCGCATACCTGGATCAAGGTGTCGAGAGGCGCGCGAATGCCAGGGCAGCCGCTATCCAGCAGTGTCTGGTCTCGGGAGCGTTTCGCTCGATGATTTCAGCAGGGAAGCGATGCCAGTCGTTCGAGGGATCGACCGAATTCGGAAAGCAGTAGCGAACTCGACTCCTGCGAAAGGGGTGCGCTCGGCCTCTCGGGAGAGAGGCCTGAGCCAAACAGCAGGAGCGAATGCTACCCGCTGCAGGCGCTGTCTTTGCCGAAGTCCCAGCAGTTCTGGACTTGCCCGCCTGCGCCGTCGCCCCCGTTGTCCGGAGCAGTGCCAGCGCCGAGCCCCCCATCCCCAGCGACCGCAGCATCCATCACGAAGGTCGCGCCCGTGACGCTCGCGTCGCCAGCCACGGCAATGCCCAGCGCGTGACCGCCGGTCCCGCCGCCACCGTGCCCCCCACGACCACCGCGACCCCCTTCGCCACCGCGGCAGCTCTGCCGGGCAGCCCCTTGGCCTGCTCCATTGCCACCACCCAGCCCAGGCTGTCCACCTCCCTGGCCCTCCCCCCCTTTGCCTCCATGACCCGCCCGTCCGGCAGTGACGGTCGTGCCTTCCAGCGTCACCGTCGCGTCGAGCACGAGCAGGGCGATGCTCGAGCCACCCGCCTTGCCGCCATGGCCACCTGCACCGCCGCATCCTCCCGTACCGCCTGCACCACCACTCGACCCGACCCGGGGGATGGTCACACCATTGCACGTAATGTTTTGTGCACCGCGAGCAGCGCCACCACCACCGCCACCGTGGCCGGTTTGACCCCTGAGCCCAGGAGCGCCGTCCACCCCCGTGTAGCCCATCAGCGACACGGAGCCACGGCCCGAGACGCCGCCGCCATTCGTGCCGGCTCCACCTTCTGCGCCCGGTTCCCCGTTCCGACATATCGAAGCGCCGTTGACGCCCTCACCCACGCCCCCGTCTCCGAGGTTGGGGGGGTCGGGATCGACCGGCTCCGGGAGGCCGTCCTCACCACTGCCCGCCGCTTGCGGTACGCCACTCATGAGCACACCGCCATCTCCACCTTTCCCTCCGGTCGACGAGGGGGCATCCGTGCACACCTTGACGGGCGCCACGGCGCCCGGATTCTCGGCTCCGCTCAGACAGACGCCAGTACCGGCACCGCCATCGTTACCGTCCAGGTCCGGATCATCGGCTCGAGGTGCTCCGTCGGCCCCATTCTGCGCATTGCCGCCCCGGAACTCACTGTTCAAGGCATTGAGCATTCCCCCGGTCACCGCCACCGCGATCGACGAGCCACCAGGCGCCTGCGCGTTCGCCGCCGTCACGTTCAGGTTCCGCACCACGTAGTCGCCGCCATCCAGCCTCAGCGCCACGAGGTCCGCCGGACCGCTCAGCGTCGCCTTCGAGCCCTCCCCCCACGTCCACGCGCCCGTCGCACCGCAGTCGGTGAAGCCTGCAAAGATCTCGGCGCCGCCCGTGAACTTCACCGTCGCAGTTCCCGCCGGGTAGGTCTCCGCGCAGGCGTAGATCCGCTTCGCCCCCTTCGTCGCGGCCTCTGCGAGGCTCTTGAACGGCTTCGCCTTCGTCCCATCACCCCCGTCCGCTGCGCTCGCGCTCACGAACGTGCCGCAGTCGTCCCGCACCAGCGCCGGGTCGGTGACAGGATCACCAGGACACACCGGAGGCTCAGACATCCCCGATCCACCGGCCCCAGAGCCAATTTCCTGAATCGAGAAGTCGTCCAGACCGGCCAGGACAGCGCATGCACCTTCCACGCTGAGCAGAGGGATCAAGAGAGCAGCCGCGCAGCAGCGGCGTAGCCAGGAGAGCCTCATGCGAACTCACGCTATCTGGAATCGTGGACGAAGAGACATCCAGGAAACAGGCCTGGACCCGCAGCCGCATCCCTGCGCAATGGATGGAGATGCAGGCAGGTGCAGAGCCGCGTCACCCTCAACGACGCGGCCTCATCGAAGCGCTCGAACCGTTTCTCCCTCGTCCTACCTGCCTCGCTCACACACAGGGAGGGAAAGCAAACGTCGCGTGGCAGCGCAGGAGCACACCGTGGGACGCTTGGCCAGACTTGGGCGTCGTGATCGCCTGAGCCAGTCTCTGGGCCTCCAGGTCAGGCCAGGAGGGGTTCAGCGATGCCAAGAGAGTCCCCTCCACGGCCGCCACCGCCGGGCCCTCCAGCTCCCCGTGTGCATGGCATGCTCTCGCACCGAGAGCGTGTGGCTCGGGGCTGGTGGTGTCCTGCGAAAGGGGTGCGCTCGGCCTCTCGGGAGAGAGGCCTGAGCCAAACAGCAGGAGCGAATGCTACCCGCTGCAGGCGCTGTCTTTGCCGAAGTCCCAGCAGTTCTGGACTTGCCCGCCTGCGCCGTCGCTCCCGTTGTCCGGAGCAGTGCCAGCGCCGAGCCCCCCATCCCCAGCGACCGCAGCATCCATCACGAAGGTCGCGCCCGTGACGCTCGCGTCGCCATCTACGGCAATGCCCAGCGCGTGACCGCCGGTCCCGCCGCCACCGTGCCCCCCACGACCGCCAAGACCCCCATCTCCACCACGGCAGCTCTGGCGGGCAGCCCCTTGGCCTGCTCCATTGCCGCCACCCTGCCCAGGTTGGCCACCCCGCTGCCCCTCCCCCCCTTTGCCTCCATGACCCGCCCGTCCGGCAGTGACGGTCGTGCCTTCCAGCGTCACCGTCGCGTCGAGCACGAGCAGGGCGATGCTCGAGCCACCCGCCTTGCCGCCATGGCCCCCTGCACCGCCGCATCCTCCCGTACCGCCTGCACCGCCACTCGACCCGACCCGGGAGATGGTCACACCATTGCACGTAATGTTTTGTGCACCGCGAGCAGCGCCACCACCACCGCCACCATGGCCGGGTTGACCCCCGAGCCCGGAAGCGCCGTCCACCCCCGTGTAGCCCGTCAGCGACACGGAGCCACGGCCCGAGACGCCGCCGCCATTCGTGCCGGATTCACCATCTGCGCCCGGTTCCCCGTTCCGACATGACGAGGCGCCGTTGACGCCCTCACCCACGCCCCCGTCTCCGAGGTTGGGGGGGTCGGGATCGACCGGCTCCGGGAGGCCGTCCTCACCACTGCCCGCCACTTGCGGTGCGCCACCCACGAGCACACCGCCATCTCCACCTTTCCCTCCCGTCGACGAGGGGGCATCCGTGCACACCTTGACGGGCGCCACGGCGCCCGGATTCTCGGCTGCGCTCAGACAGACGCCAGAACCAGCACCGCCATCGTTACCGTCCAGGTCCGGATCATCGGCTTGAGGTGCTCCGTCGGCCCCATTCTGCGCATTGCCGCCCCGGAACTCACTGTTCAAGGCATGGAGCGTCCCCCCGGTCACCACCACCGCGATCGACGAGCCACCAGGCGCCTGCGCGTTCGCCGCCGTCACGTTCAGGTTCCGCACCAGATAATCGCCGCCGTTCAGCGTCAGCGCCACGAGGTCAGCCGGACCGCTCAGCGTCGCCTTCGACCCCTCTGCCCACGTCCACGCGCCCGTTGCACCGCAGTCGGTGAAGCCTGCGAAGATATCGACGCCACCCGTGAACATCACGGTCTCAGCTCCGGCCGAGTAGCTCTCCGCGCAGGCGTAGATCCGCTTTGCCCCCTTCGTCGCGGCCTCTGCGAGGCTCTTGAACGGCTTCGCCTTCGTCCCATCACCCCCGTCCGCTGCGCTCGCGCTCACGAACGTGCCGCAGTCGTCCCGCACCAGCGCCGGGTCGGTGACCGGGTCCCCGGGGCAGGCGGGCGGCTCGTAGCCACCCGCCCCGCCACCACCCGTTCCGCCGACGTCTCCCTCGCTGAAGTCGAGCGGGAAGCAGCCCATCGCCTGCGCGCTGGCGGCCATGCTGAGAAGTGCGACCGTTCGGGTTGCCCAACGTACGCGACGCATCATCCGATCCTCCGCAGAAACCAAAGACAAGAACCTGGTTCGCTCACTGTGAGTCGCACTAGAAACTCCCACCCAGCATGAGGCCTCCGCCTTGACCGGTCACGATCGGTGTTGCGCGGAGACCTCGGACCGGGGTCGTGGTGGGGGCCGGTTCGCTGGCGGCGATGAGCCAGTACACGCCGGTGCCGGCGAGGGCGAGGCCGCCGCCGACGAAGCTCCAGAAGGAGACGTTGCCGAAGACGGTCTGATCGTCGCGCAGGCCAGCGCGCACCGGAGATCCCATCGGCTCGGCGGCGGCGTCGGAGCCTTTGCCGCTGGAGAGGATCGCGAACACGACGCCCAGGCCGATGCCGGCTGCGCCGACGGCACCGCCGGTGATGAGGATCTCCTTGCGAGGGCCTGACTCCAGCTGCACGGCGACGCGCTGCGACGAGCCCTTGGCGACGAGGATGGAGCGCTTGACCTGCAGGGTGCCACGCCGCACCTCGATCTCGCGCTCGCCCGGGGCGACGAACAGCTCGCCGAGGATGGGGGACTCGCCGATGCGCTTGCCGTCGAGGCGGACCTCGGCGCCGTTCAGGTTCACGGCGATCTGCAAGGTGCCGATCTGCGCTTTGGCCTTGTCCAGGAGGTCTTCGAGGAACTTGCGCTTCTGCGGGGTGCCGCCGAGGGGGAAGGTCTTGAGGGCGTAGGTGAGGTGCTCGGCAGCGTCACGGTACTGACCGGTGAGCATCTCGGTGTTGCCGAGGTTGCCGGCGACGTCGAAGCTCTGCGCGAGGTCCCAGGCGGCCTGGTACTTCACCTCGGCCTCGGCGTACTTGCCCTGATCGTAGAACTCGTTGCCTTCCTGGTAGAGCTGCGCGGCACGCGCGTTCGGATCGTTCGCGCCCGCAGGGGGAGCCGGCGCTGCGGCCTCTGGCGCGGCAGCAGGTGCAGCGGCTGGCGTCGCAGGGGCTGGAGCGGCCGCGGGAGGAGGTGCGGGTGCGTCTGGGCCAGCCTGCGGTTTGCCCGCCAAAGCGGAGCGGGGCGCAGCGATGGCGGTGAACAGCAAGAGGCCCAAGGAGATCAAGCTTCGGGATCGCATCGCGGGCTCGCAGGGTAGTGGCGAACGTCAGAACGGTCGAGGCGGAGCTGTCGTCGTGGCGGTCGGTGTGGGAGCAGGAGCCGGTGTCGGTGCAGGCGCCGGGTCCTTCGCGGTGGTGGCCGCGGGAGGTTTGGTGGTGGTCGCCGTCGGCGGCCGCGAGGTGACCGGGGGTCGAGGCGTCGCGGCGGTGGCGGCTTCGGAGGGGGTCCCCTGCGCGGGCTCGTTGTTCGTGGGCTTCGCCTCGATGGGCGATTGCGGGGGTAGCTGGGGTGCCGGCGGCGGAGGCGTGTCGGTGGGCGTGAGCGGGGGTGGCTCGGTGTTGCGGGTGCCCGCGGCGAGGGTCGCAGGGTCCAGCGTGGGGGCGGCCGTGGGAACGACACGGATGGGTGTGCTCGGGCCTCCGGATGGCTCGGGCCAGGCGACGAGGAACCAGACGCCGACGGCAGCGGCGGCGGTGACGAGCACACCGACGAAGACGCCCGTCCAGGGGCGCGGCTTCTCCGTCTTGGCTTGCGCAGCAGCCGCGCTGGTGGCCGAGGTGGCGAGGAGCTGGGCCGAGGGCAAGGCCTGGCGGTCGACGGCAGGGAGTCCGCCCTTGGCCCAGGGGCTCGCGCCAGGCTCGGTCTTTCCGACCACGGTCTTCGCACCAGCAGGTGGCGCGGCAGCCTGGGGCTGCGCTGCGGCCGCCTGGGGCTGCGCTGCGGCCTGGGGTTGCGCTGCGCGGACCTGGACGGTCGTGGGTTGCGCGCCGGTCTTCAACGTCTGCGCTGCGGCATCACCGCTGGCCGGTCCTTGTGCCCCACCTGGAATCAGCTCAGGGCCGATGGCGCTGGGGAGCTTCCGGATGGTGGGCTGGTTGCGCGAGTTGTCGGCGGGCTTCAGCACGGAGGGAGCGACCAGGATCTTCTGCTGGTCGACCGCAGAGGGGCCCTTGGTGGGCGGCAGCGTCACCGGAGGCACGTAGATGTGCTTCTCGCTGGGACCTGCTTCGCGGTCTTGCTTTCGACGGCGGTTGGCGGGCAGCGGTCCCGTCCACTCCACGAGCTGGCCGTCGTCGTCGTGCGTGGACGCCCGAGGGGGATCCGCAGGCAGGCCATCCAGCTCGTCTCTTTTCGTCGTGGTCATGCCTGCTCCCTGTGCGGCGTGTCGCTGCTGCTGAACTCTGGCCGCGTCAGGTCTCCGTCTGAGACCCGGCTCTCCGCAGGATAGCCCACCTTGCCGGCATGCTCAGGCTTTTGACCATCGACGCGGACCGACCCAGCCATGCTCGTCATGGTATCTCGGATGCTCGCGGGGGCGTAGCTCAGCTTGTCCGTTCTGCGTGATGGTGGTCTGCGTTTCGCCGTCCGGTGGCTCAGTGCCAGGTGTGGAGCAGCATCGCGACGGCGAAGCCGAGCAGCGCAGAGCCCATCGCCCAGAAACCCAGGCGTCGTCCGTGTCGTCGCTGGGGTGGCTGGAGCCCTGGCCACGCAGCCGCCAGCACATGGCGAGGATCGAGGGGTTCGGTCACGGCCCAGCGGGTCACGGGTGCCTGGTGTGCGTGTCCTGGAGCGAGCGACGGGAGTGGGTCGACAGGGCGTGAGGGGCTCTCGTAAGACGCGCTTGCAGCAGGTGACGACGACCTGTCGGAGGCCACCCCAGCGAGGAGGGAGGGCCTGGAGGCGCACACGACGAGGGGGTTGAGCGCGCCAGGCAGCGAGGAAGCGCGGGACGCGGCGGGGACAGGATGCGGGGTCGCCATCGCCGTCGCTGCCTGGGTGAGCGCAGTGGCGAAGGCGGCGGCGCTGGAGAACCTGTGTGCTGGATCTTTTTCGAGGGCCTGCAGGACGAGGTGATCCAGGTAGGGAGGGATCTCGGGCGCCCACCGCGAGGGGGGCGCTGGCACTTCACTGGTGTGGGCGTGGAGGATGTCGGTGAGGCGCTGTGCAGGCGCGAACGGTCCTCGTCCGGTCAGGAGGGCATAGAGCGCAATGCCCATCGCGTACAGGTCGGCGCGCGCATCCACGATGCCGGTCGTGAGCTGCTCGGGGGCGAGGTAGCGGGGGGATCCGAGCAAGACGCCTTGCGCCGTCGCGAAGGCGGCAGCGATCGGAAGGGAGGGTGACAGCAGCTTGATGGCGCCGAAGTCGAGGAGCTTCACCACCCGATGCCCCGTCGCGTCGGGCTCGCAGACGAAGAGGTTCTCGAGCTTGACGTCGCGATGCACGATGCCGACGGCGTGCACGGCAGCGAGCCCCGTCAGGGCTTGCACCACGTAGGAGATGGCCTCCTGGACAGGAAGCTTGCCGCGCGCTCGGAGCTCGTCGTCGAAGGTACGGCCGCGGAGGCGCTCCATCACCAGGTAGGCCCGCCCTTCGGCGGTCACGCCGAAGTCGCGCACCGCAACCAGGTTCGGGTGGGAGAGGCGCGCGAGTACCTGGGCTTCGAGGCGCATGCGCTCCATGCCGCGTGGCTCACGGCACAGGTCGGGGTGGAGGACCTTCACCACCACCGACCTGGCGAGGTGCTGATGCTCGGCTTCGAAGACGTCGCCCGAGCCACCGCGCCCGAGCCACCGATGGACACGATAGGGTGTCCCCCAGAGTAACGTGTCGCTGACCCCACGCCGATCGCCGTCGTTCATCGTGGCCCCTCGCCCGGTTGCGTCGTGTCGCAACGGTGATCGAGGTGCTTCTCACGGACGATGTGGGTTGCCCAAGTTTCGCGGGTCCGGTAGCTGCGTCTCCTCCGTGCAGGTGGATGAGATGCGCATTCCGGACAGGTGTCCTGGATTCTCAGTTCTGTTCGTTTCCCTGCGCATCACCGCGCGAATCCCGGGATGTCGTCGCGTACGTCCTGCTGGTCGGGCGGTGCGCCAAGCCTTGATACGAGGCCGAGCGCTGTTGCGAGGCGGAGGGTGGAGGTGTTCGGTCAGGGGGCTGCGGAGAGTTGCTCGTCTTCGGCGCGGACAATCTCATCCGTCTGCGCCACGATCGCGGCTTGCGCCGTCAGCAGCTGCCTGCACCGAGCGCGCGCTCCCACGAGCAGCGCGAGGCCGAGTGTCACCCACCCAAGCATCGCTGCCGCACCGGCCATCATGAGGATCTCGCTGTCGGCCTCTCCAACCCTGGCCATCATCAGGAAGACGTAGAACGGTGAGGGGGCTCCGACAGCCATCGCGCCGGTCAGATCGCCACGTGCTTCGGAGATCACACTTGCGATCGCCACGAAGATCCAGGGGCCGACCGCGATGCCGAACAGCAGCGAGAAGAGCATGAGCCTGACAACGATCGTGGTGGTCGAGCGCGCTCTCAAGAAGGCGGCCAGGCCGACCATGAAGAGATAGAACGAGATGGCATAGCTGGCGAAGCACACGAGCCGCTGGAGGTGATGCTCGTGGCTGGTGATCGCCGGATCGTTCAGCACGATGAGGCCGAGCGCGGTGAGCATGAGCAGCGCGATGATGCCCAAGGAGGCGAGGAGAAAGGCGGTGCGCTCCACCCCGGGCCCGAGGTAGCGCCGGAATGCGCTTGCGCGGGACCGCTCCCAGTCAGCGAGGACCCGCCGCGAAGGGCCGATGGGCTCGCTGGCGAAGAGGAAGGTGGCCCAGCTCAAGAACACCACCATGGCGCCCATGGAGATGAAGTGCGCCGGGACGCGATCATGAACGTCGACGATCGAGACCGGGAGGGCGGCCGTCGCGGTCAAGAGAGGCATGGCGACCAGAAACCAGCGCTTCACGCCCGAGGAGCGATCGTCGCTCGGGTCACTGAGGTTCGCGATGGTGACCTCGTAGAGAAACCAGGCAGGCAGCGCGATGGCCAGAAACGGCAGGACGATGAGGAAGAGGACGTAGGACAGTCCGAAGGTCGCTCGCTCGTACGCGGCAGGCAACCAGATGGGTGCGCCGCGAATGATGCCAGGCCAGACTTCGTGAACCGCCACCGAGAGCAAGGGTCCTCCCATGACGAACGCGGCGCTGGCGAGACAGGCGGCGCAGAACAGGGTGAGCAGGATCGCCCCTCTGAGGTTGCTCATCTGCGAGCTGATCGCCAGGCCGAGGGCGACGCTGACCAGCGCGATCAGGAAGAGGAGCGCGAAGGCGACGATCACCTCGAGCGCGGTCACGCCGCCGAACAGGAAGAGCAGCGCGCCGACGGGCGCCATCATCACGATGTACATGCCCATCGAGGTGTAGGCGGCAAGGAATTTGCCCCGCGCGATGTCGGCAGGGGGGATGCCCGTGAGGACCACGGCTTCCCACGTCCTCCCTTCACGCTCCGCGGCAATGCTGTTCGCGGCCACGGCCGGACCGACGAGGGTGACGATCAAGTACGCCAGAGAGAAGAAGACGTGGAACAGCACCACGCCCGTCTTCGCCGGAGAGGTTTCGGTCGACGCGACACCTCCGATGAAGGCGATGAGCAGCGTGAGCACGACGGTGAGCACGGTCATGAAGACCGGCGTTCTCGTGAGCCGCACGGACTGCTTCATCTCGCGGAGCCAGATGGGGTTCGGCGCGTGTCGGAGCTGGTGAAGCCAGAACCGCACCCGCGAAAGCCACCCGGTCGATGCAGGTCCGCTGATCGTCGGAGTTCCCGTCTGCGCGCTCACTGTACCTCTCCCCGCGTGACCTCCAGGAAGATCCGCTCGAGCTCGTTTCTCTCGGGTTCGACACCGACGACGCCCACGCCGTTCCTCACGAGGTGCTGCACGATCTCGGCGATCTTCACCTCACCGCCCTCGAAGGTGACGTGCACCAGGCCGGCGATCACCTCGACCTCGATGATGCCGGGTCCGCCTCGAAGGAAGTACGCGGCGCGGATGGCGTCGCCCAGCACCTTGACCTTCACCTTGCGCCGGATGGCGACGGGGAGGGGGACACCAGGCGCGGGTGGATGGCCTGGTACGACGGCGTGGCCTGGCACGGCGGCGTGGCCGGGGACCATGGACGGTCCTGGTGGAGGCGTCTGGCCTGGAGCGCCAGGGTACGCTGGAGGCGGCGCGCCGTTCACCGCGGGGTAGGGCGCGGGTGGAGCGTGTCCTGGTGGCAGGTGGCCGTAGGGGGCGTGGCCATGGGGGGCGTGGCCATGGGGGGCGCGGCCATGGGGGGCGTGGCCATGGGGGGCGTTCGGCGGCGGGTGGTGTCCGATGGCCTGGGCAGCGCGGATGGCCTCGAGCCGAGCGCCGATCTCGCCGATGGGACCTGCCACGACGAGGCGGCCTCGCTCGAGGATGCCGATCGAGGTGCAGACGTCGCTCAGCTCGGTGAGGATGTGCGAGGAGAGGAAGACCGTCTTGCCCAGGCTGCGCAGCTCGAGCAGGAGGTCGCGGATCTCGATCCGTGCGCGCGGGTCGAGATCGCTGGCCGGCTCGTCGAGGATGAGCACCTTCGGGTCGTGGAGCAGGATGCGCCCGAGTTGCAGGCGTTGCTTCATGCCCTTGGACATCGTGGCCACGACGCGGTCCTGGATCCTCCGTAGCTCGGTGAGTTCGAGGACCGCGTCGACCACGTCGGCGGAGGGAACGCGGAAGGCGTCGGCGAAGAACTCCAGGTACTCCCGCACCGTGACCCGGTCGTAGACGCCGGCGTGATCGGGCATGTAGCCGATGAGGCGACGCACGGCGTACGGATTGAGGGAGACGTCGATGCCGTCCACTTCCACGCGCCCTGCCATGGGTTCGAGCAGGGTCGTCATCACCCGGATGGTGGTGGTCTTGCCAGCGCCGTTCGGGCCGATGAAGCCGAAGATCTCGCCCTCGGCCACGTCGAAGGTGACGTCCCTCAGGACGTCGAAGGTGCCGAACCGGTGCCACAGGTGCCGCACGCGGATCGCGGGTCGGGGCCGAGACGCTTGCGCGGGCGCCTGCGCCACCGGGGCGCCCCCCTCCACCGTCGGTCCCACGGGCTCGCTCATGGCCGACCTCCCCATCCCACGACCCGCACCAGCAGCCGATCGCTCTCCAGGCGCAGGCCCGTGTCGCTGCTGCGTCCTTCGCCTCCATCGAGCTGGGCGAGGAGCGTGGGAACCCCCGTGGGGAACCAGTCGACCTGGCCGGGCGCGGCGTTTTCCAGGGCGCGCCAGGCTTCGCTCAGGCGAGGGGCGGCGACGTCGAGGATGGGGGCGAGCTGCGTCGCGTTGAGGTCGTGGAGGTCCATGATGCCCGAGCGCCTCCCGTGACGCATGATGGTGAGCCACGCGAGTCCTTGCTTGGAGCTGCGCAGATCCGTGCCCGCCGACGAGGCGACCTGAGCGCCGTCCTCGATCTTGTCGAAGTACCATGCGGTGGGCATGCCGTCAGGGAGCCAGAGCAGCACCGCCCGCATGTCGCGGCCGCTGCGGTTGGTCACGGTGGCTCCACCGCCAGGCACCGGCAGGATCGAGATGCCTTCTCCGAGCGAGGAGAAGCCGTCTTCCCGGACCACCACCGTCTGCCAGGGCAGCGCGACCACGTCGACGAGGCGCGCGCCGTCCCGGTCCACCACGAGCTTTTCGCGCCTCTCGGCAAGCTCGGCGTTGACCGCGATGCCCATCACGCTGCTCGCGTCCGTGGTGCGTACGGTCAGGCCCTTGCTCTCGGCGGTGAAGAAGCCTCGGAAGCGGCGGGCCGTGCCCTGGGTCATGCCGGCCCCCGCTTCGACCAAGGTGAGGTGCCGCGCCCGACCCACGACGCCTTTCGCGGCGACACCGATGGCCAGGATGAGTCCGAAGGTCACGGCAGCATAGATGGGCAGATGCCAGAGCGCGCGGAGCGGCTGCTGCTTCTTCGCGGCGCGCATGAAGTTCATCGGTCCGGCGACGATCGCGTAGATGCCGAGCAGAAGTACCGACAGGCCGAGGGCCCAGCGCGTGCTCTCGTTGGGATCGAGCTGCTGGCGCACGCGCTTCATGTCCGTGTGGGTCTGCTCGGCTCCCTGGCGGAAAACCACGGAGGTTCGTCGATCGTGGGCGCGACGGGCGAGATCGATCATGCGCAGGTGGATCCACGGATCCGAGAGCGCCTCGGCATGGCCCGGGTCGAAGGCGAGCAGGTGCACTTCGCCCAGGCCGTAGGTCGAAGCGTTGCCGTAAGGGGAGGGCCGCAGGTTGCCGCCCTGCCATCCCCGTAGCGCCTCGGCGACCGCTGGGGTCGGCGTCGGGGCCGGTGGGAGCGAGCGGCTTGCAGCGCTGCTGGGTGGCAAGGGAGGTGGGATCTCTTGCGCGAGCTCCGGCGACCTAGACGCTGGCGACACTTCCCCGCCCACGAGGGAGATCAAGGTCGCGCTGCGGAGATCCTCCGGCCGCGTCACCGTCAAGGCGATCGTCCCACCGGCAAGGACGAACCCCGCGAGGGCGTCGAGTTCCGCGCCGTGCAACCTGGCGAGAGTGTCGGAGCGGATCAGCACGACATCCACGGCTGCATAGAGTGCCGGCCGATCGGGCAGCATCGGATCCCCCGTCGCGGGATCCACATGCGGCTGGCTCACGAGCAAGCTGGTGCTGGCGGTCGGGGCCCTGCCACCCCCCGACGAACCGGCGGAGGTGAGGGAGATGGGGGACTCGTTGAGCACCGTGCGCAACCTGGATACGGGCTCGATGTCGAAGAGCACCACCGAGGAGAGCGTGCTGGAGGTGAAGCTCTGCCTCAGAAGCTCTTCGCCCTTGTCGTCCCCCACGCGGACCTGGACGTCGCCATACGTTCCCGCGAGCACGGGGACGCGAACATGCACCGAGGCGCCTGGTCCGACGCTGTAGGGTGCAGAGGCCTCGAAGGAGGGGTCGCCGCTGTAGGGATGCGCCGAGACCGCGACCTGACCCCGAGCCGGCTGCTGGCCCTGGTTCTGGACGCGCACCAGGATCTGGTTCCAGCCGCCGGACACACCGGCTCCCAGAGAGATCGCTGGATGGGCCTCTGCCACGACGCTGGACGCTTTGGCGGCGCCCGACGTCGCTGGCGTCTGCGCCTCCGCTGTCCCGGCGGCGACGAGGGTGGCGGTGAGCGCTGCGATCCCGAGGCCGTGGATCCTCAGGCCGTGGCGGAGGGTCATCGTTTGATCGCCTCGTCCACCGACGCCGGCCGGGTCGGGATCGCCTCGATGACGGCGGAGACGACCTGATCGGTGGTGATGCCGTCCGCCTCGCCCTCGAAGGACCGGATCAGGCGGTGGCGCAGGACGGGCAACGCGACCCGCTGCACGTCCGCAAAGGCGACGTGCGCTCTTCCCTCCAGCAACGCGACCGCCTTCGCGCCGAGGACCAGAGACTGCGCGCCTCGCACACCCGCCCCGTACCGAAGGGCGCGCCGCGTGATGTCCGGCGCTCCGCGCTCCTGCGGGTCGGTGGCGCGGACGAGGCGCGAGGCGTAACGCATGACGGGCTCGGCCACCGCCACGTCACGACAGAGCGAGCGCAGGTCGAGGATCTCTTCGCGGGTGAGCACGCGCGAGGGCGACTCCAGCGCGTGCCCCGTGGTGCGGACGAGGATCTCCGTCATCTCGTCCTCGGTCGGGCTCGGGACCATCACCTTGAGCAGGAACCTGTCGAGCTGGGCCTCGGGCAGGGGGTAGGTCCCTTCCATCTCGATCGGGTTCTCGGTGGCGAGCACGAAGAAGGGCTGCTCCATGACGTGGCGCACGCCCGCGATGGTGCAGGCATGTTCCTGCATCGCTTCGAGCAAGGCGCTCTGCGTCTTCGGTGTGGCGCGGTTGATCTCGTCGGCCAGGATCACCTGTCCGAAGATGGGTCCCTTGTGCAGCGAGAAGTGACGTGACCCGTCCGGCGCCGAGACCAGGATGTTGGTGCCGGTCACGTCGCTCGGCATGAGGTCCGGCGTGAACTGGATGCGCGAGAACCTGAGGTCCAGACACGAGGCGATGGTGCGGACGAGGAGCGTCTTCCCCAGCCCCGGCGCGCCTTCGAGGAGCACGTGACCGCCAGCGAGGATCCCCCAGAGCGTCTGCTCCACGACCTCGCTCTGCCCGACGATCACCTGGGCGATCGCGTCCTTGAGACGGCGGCTCGCGTCACGCGCGACCGCGAGTCGGGATTCGAGATCCACGCCGGATGCTATGGCCATGATGTGGGCACAGACGATAGCCGGGTGACGGGCGGGCGTCGACCCGGCCTCTCTCGCGAAGCGAGGGCTGGCGTTCGACGAGGATGACCGGACGATCTAGAAGTGACCGCGCACCGTCAGGCCGAAGACACCAGGCGCCCACACAGGCGCGGCCGAGATGTCGACGCCCTTGTCGCCGACGTCGCCGGGCTCGGGTCGGGCAGGAGGTGTGGATCGCGTCGCGCGCGGGGGGACGGAGACCATGCCCGGCGGATCGAAAGCGAAGAGCAGCGCCCCGATGCCAGAGATGGCGGCCGCGGCACCGAGCGTCGTGGCGGCCCCGATGCGGAACTCGTTACGCTCGCGAATCAAGGCATTGTAGTCATTCAGCTCGGCCGCCTGGATGGAGCCGCTGACGCGGCGGGTGTTGATCTCATCCGCTTCGCTCTCGATTTCCGCAGCCCGCAAGGCCAGGAGCGCACCGAGGCCGGCCGTGGCTGCACCAGCGCCCAGCAGCACATAGGCGAGCACGCGCTGCTGGGTCACTTCGAGGCGAGCGACGAGCTGCTTCTGTCCACCCCGCTCGAGCAGGAGGTCGCTGGAGAAAGGCTTGAAGCCATTGCGCGTCACCGTGACGAACCTCGACCCCGCCTCCAGTTCGATGGGGCGCCCGAACGGAAGCTCACCTGCAGGGCGGCCATCGATGGTGACCCGCGAGCCCGCCTTGGCCACGATGTCGAGCAACGCGGGCTTCTCGCGCAGCGCCATGTCCAGCGCCACGATCCCGCCCTCGGCGGCGACCACCTCGCGCTCTTCGGGGAAGTAACCGTCGGCCACGATCCGGAGCGTGTGCTTGCCCGGGCTCACCTCGACCATGAGCGGCATCTCGGAGGGGGCTCCGCCATCGACCGAGATCCGCGCCTGGCGCACCGAGGCGGAGACCATCAGCCTCGTGGAGGGCATCGTCTCCTCGGGCACCGGCGAAGGGGCCTCCGCCTCCTGCTGGGTCTGGAGGCGCTCGAGGGCAGGCTCCAGCTCCTCGAGCGCGGACACGGCATCGGCCCGCCGACCCCCATCCGGGACCAGGGAGAGGTATTTGCGATAATGGGTGACGGCTTCCTGGAGATCTTGTCGCTTGCGCAGCGTGACGTATTGCTTGCGATAGGCTTGCGCTATCGAGAAGACGAGCCCGGGCCGCGCCGTGATCTTGAATGCTTGCTGGAACGCCTGGATGGCGTACGGGTACTTTCCTGCAGCGTAAGCCTGCTGGCCTGCATTGAAATAGACCCACGCAGGATCGGACGTGTCGTTGGCGAGCGCCGAGGGGACGCCGAGGGCCATCGTCAAACACAGCGCCACGCAAGCTGCCGCAGCGGGAGGGGCCAGGGAACGAGAGGATGTGCTCACCGGGCCCCCTGTTGCCTTGCGCGAAGCAGGAAGATGCCATCGGGCTTCGCGACGACGATGTCGTCGAGGCCGTCACGATCGACATCGGCGCAGAGAAACGCGAGGCCCCCTCGGCCACCCGGGATCTCGCTGAGCGTTTGATCCTCCTCATCTTCCTCCAGGTCCGAGATCGAGATCTGCGGCGCCCCCACGACCTTGAAAGGCATCACGGTCGATGGTCTCTCGCCCTGCTTCATCGCCTTGGCATCCGCTCCCCGGAGGTCGAATGGGATGAGCCCCACCGAGGTCAGGATCACCAGCTCTCGCGCTCGATCTCCATCGAGCTCGATGAAATCGAAGTCCATGACCTCGATCACCTCCTTGGCCTTGTCGAGAGATGGCGCCAGCGAAAACTCGGTTGGCCCCCCCAGGGTGGAGTTTCCCTCATTCCAGAAGACGACGACGCTCTTCGAGGTCGCGAGCGCGATGTCACGCTTCCCATCACCGTCGACGTCGATCACGCGAAGGGGCGCTGGAACGTCGCGACTCTCCGGCGTCAAGCGCAGAGACTCACCGAGGTGGACTTCCTGCGGGATGGGTGCAACGCCTGAGTCGTCTGATCGGACGATGATGTAACGATCGGTGACGCTGCCTTGATCGGCTCGGTCAGGACCTCGGTAGAAGATCACCGCCTCTTCTGCCTTCTTGCCCGTCGGGTCCGTGACCTCATCGAGGTCCACGATGGCAAGCGCGATGGCCCCGTCCTGCATGGAGAGCCCTTGCTCCAGCCTCGTACGGACGAAGCCGGCGTTCGGGGTCGCCGCGGCGAGCCACAAGGAGAAGGACCTCTTGCCCGGCACGGTGTCGTCTTCACTCCTCGCCGTCAGCACAGCGACGTCCCCCAAGCCATCCCCGGTGAACTCGCCCCCCGCAATGCGCACCGGCGTCTCGCGCACGCCTGCCGGTGCCCCTTCTTCCTCGAACACGAACGGAGAGAGAAAATGCCGGCTGGGATCTCCGGGGATCAACGAGAAGGCCACGCTACCGGGTGAACCCGAGACGATGCTGATGTCGCTGATGCCATCCGCACCGTAGGAGCGTCCTACCGTGATGCGCTGGATGGCGTCGAGATCGCCAATCGTCGTCAGCGGCTCCGGACCTCCTGCGGCACGCCCGAAGAGCACGGAGAGGCGAGCCGGCTGAGAGTCCCCTGGCGTCTGCCAGACGAGCACGTCATCAAGGACGTCTCCATCGAGATCGGCCGCGAAGAGCCGCTGAACGGGTCGGTCCATCGGAAACGAGAACGTATTGGTCCAGCCCGTCCCGGTTCCGATGAGCACGTCCACCGTCGTCTCTGAACCCACCGCGCGGATCACGGCCAGATCGAGGAAGGGGTCGGCGTTGAAGCGACCAGCGACGACGTGATTCCAGAGAGGAACGGCAGCACACACCTCACGAACCGGACCGGTCGACGTCATGCGCAAGGCGCCTCGTCCATCAATCAAATCGACACGGCCGTCGCCGTCGATGTCGACGATCTCGAGCACCGGCCCATAAAGGCGAGCGCCACCATTCTGTGATGAGCAAGCGGCCTCCTCGCGGACTTCGATGGACCTTAGATGCTGGAAGCCATTCCCGTCATCGAACGAGAAAATCTCGTAGCCGTGATTCCCGCCCGCATCCGTCGACCCCACGATCAGATCTTCGTCGCCGTCGCCGTCGACATCTCCGAGGCGGAGTTCGCCCCAGACTCTTCGGTTCGCGGGCAGAGGGATGGTGCTCCTCACGCCTGCCGCTGGACACGGTCGAAATACCTCGATGGTCGTGCTCTGCGGAATCGCCAGGAACAGGTGGACACATGGATCGCCCGGGCGGACCTTCGCCGCGGCGACGGGCTCACCGAGATTGGCAGTCGCCCCCCCCGGGATCGTCCAGCCGTCGATCACGGCCACGCCGGTAAAAGGTTGAGACGATATGCTCAGCAGATCGATTTTGTCATCGTGCTGAAAGACGAGCAGGTTTTCGTCACCCAGACGCGCTGGCTGGATGTCCGCCACGAGAACTTGCAAGATCGTTCCCAGCTCGGGAGGCAACGCGTAGGAGCCGAAGAGCATGCGCCGGAGCGTCCGATCGTTCTGTCCCTCGAAGGCCCCGATCCCGGCAATCAGGTTGAGGATCAGATCTTCGGGTCCCTTGCCGTCCAGGTTCGTCACGGCGGGTCTGAACGGGAAAGAGGGGACCTCGACGGAGGAAAGATACCGCCCGCTATCGTCGAGATAGTGGACGGAAGTCGCGGCCTCCCCGACGGAGATCAAATCTTTCGTATCATTGCCATCCATATCGGCGGCAAGGAGCTGCGTCCCGCCCTTCGCCACCACGAGCTCCGGAGCGACGAACTGGCCGACGGGGGAGCGACAGACTTCGTCGCCCTTGCCGCAGGCATATCCCTCCGGACATCGCTGCGACGCTGTCCCGCCATCTCGGGTGCTCTCTTCATCTTTGCACCGATAGTGGCATTCATACGGTTCGCCTGGCGCGATGCACTGAAAGCCATTGACCGCCCTGACGCTGTCACAGGACTCACCATTGCTTGCCTCAACGACGCGATTTCCGCACATCCCTCCGTCCACGTCCGGAAGCGACATGCACGCGCCGAGCAGCCCCAGTCCCAGAAACAGTCCCGCGATGCAGGTGGTTCGCATGGTCGCCCTCTCGAGAGTGCCACACCAGCCGAAGCGACACGGCGGTACGACACCCCGCGTCGCTCTTCAGTCGTAAGAAAGATCCCGATGAATCCTGGATTTCACAGGCTTGGAGGACGGCGCGGTCTCTTTCACGAGCTTGACCTCCAGCTCCATGTCGGACCGTGGCGAGATCTTCTGCGTGCTCGTTCGATAGCCTTTCGCGGAGAACAAGAGTTCCACTTCGTCGTCGCTGCGCTGGAGGACGAGCGCCTCCGAGGCGGAACCGAGCCGGGAACCGTTCAACGAAATGTCGAGGTCCGGAGGGTTTCCCTGGACGACGATCACGACCTCCCCGGAAGGGGGCGATGGCTTGGAGGCAACCTCCTCTCCCCCAGCCGCCGAGGTTGCCATCGGCCCCGGCGGAGTCGGTGGCAACGGATCGAGGCTGGCATGAGCGATCTCCGAGGACGACGTGGCCGATGAGCTCGTCCAGAAGGCGAGTGCGGCCAGGATGCCGACGGTGAGCGAGACCAGCGCGACGAGGACGAGCGTCCGCGAGTGGCTCGGGGCCGGGAACGCTCCCGAGGCAGACACGACGAGGGTCTTTGGTGTGGAGCCGCGGGTCTCTGCCGAGACGCCCTCGGGTGCCACGACGGTCTCCTGGGCTCCGATGTCGTGTCGCGCGCCTGGAGCGGATGCACTTCCCCGATCACTGACTGGACGGACCACCTCGGAGCGCAGCGCCGTGGCCGGGATGGTGTGCCCCGCGGACTGCGCCGCCGCGACCAGCGCATCGACGGCGCCTCCCACGGACGAGGGTCGCGCGCCCGGAGCTTTCGCGAGCATCTGCATCACCGGCTGATCCAGCTCTTGCGCGAGGTCCTTGCACAAGGTCGACGGCCGTGGAGGCGGCGCGTTCACCTGCTTCATGAGCAGGTCCATCATGTCCTCGCCTTCGAAGGGAAGGTGACCGGTGAGCAGCTCGCAGGCCATCACGCCGAGCGAGTAGATGTCCGTGCGGTGGTCGACGCCTCGACCGCGACACTGCTCCGGTGACATGTAAAACGGCGACCCGAGGAGGGCGCCCGAGCGGGTCTTCTGGCCGCCTTCATGATCGCCGAGGAGCTTTGCGATGCCGAAGTCGAGCAGCTTGATCGAGACGAGCCCCTCGTCGTCGAAGACGACGAAGACGTTCTCGGGCTTCAGGTCACGGTGCGCGATGCCAGCACCGTGCGCCGCGTCCAGCGCGCGGGAGATCTGTCGAAGGATCGGCAACACCTCTTCCGGAGGAAGTCGGCCACGCCGCTTCACATAGGCATCGAGCGGGACGCCATCGAGCAGCTCCATGATGTAGTACTGCCGCCCGTCATCGAGCCTCCCGAACGAGAAGATGTCGATGATCCCCTTGTGGCGGATCTGGTTCACGGCGCGCGCCTCGGCGACGAACCGCGCGACCATCTGCGGGTCCGCCGAGCACTCCGGGTTCAGGACCTTGATGGCCGCAGCCTTGCCGATGACGGGATGGATCGCCTTGTAGACGACGCCAAACCCCCCCTCACCGAGCTTGCTCTCGATGCTGTACTCGCCGACCAGGTGCCCCGCTTGCAGCTCGCTCCCCTGCCCTCCAAGCGTGTTGTCGCTGACGAGCGTCTCACCGTCCACGGGACAGCTGCGCGTGGCGTCCGAATGCTGCGAGTGACATCGAGGGCAGATCGCCATGACGAGGCTCGGCGGCAGTCTACACCTCCGGCGGCTGCCGCCTCCAGCGCCACGCGGCGCTTCACCCTGCTCAGCAGGTGCTGGCAGCGCCAGGCTGTGCGTTGGCCTTCACCGCGGCGTCGCTCGCCTCCGCCGGGCGGCCCGGCAGCCCTTCGAGTCGCCAGGGATTCTCGAACGCCTCGCGCACGACGCGGGCGAGTGTGCCAGCCTGGTGTCCGTCGATGAAGCGATGATCCAGGGTCGCGGTGATGGTGAGCTGCTTGCGCACCGTGAGCTGTCCGTCGACGACTGCCGGGCTGTCGCGCAGCGCCCCCACGAGCACATAGGCAGGAACGCGCGCGAACGGCGTGGGGGGTGCGTACCCCTCGTCGAGACCGAACATCCCCACACTGGTGATGATGCAGGCTCCGAAGGGAAAGGCCTCCAGCCCCAGCGCCGGGATCGAGACCCCGAACGAGGCGCTGAGCAAACCGGTCGAGTACAGCAGTGGTCGGAGCAACCAGGTGGGGAGCGCGCGGATCGGACTCTGCGTCTTGTTGAACGCCTCGTCACCGCCTCGGTGAAGGCGCCCCGCCAGCTCACGCAGCTCACGCGCGACATCGACGACGGATTTCTGGTCGACGTGGCTGATCTTGGCCTTGGCGAGGTTCCCGCCCTCCTCCAGTGCGACGAGGAACGAGATGTCGACCGAGTCGTGTGGAATGTACGAGCCGAGTCGGATGAAGCCGTTCAAGGTAGGCTCCTGCCGGAGCGCTTCACCACACGCCTTCCCCACGAGGTGGGTGATGGTCACCTTCTCTCCCGTGGTACGCCTCAGGTGCTCGATGTAGGCGACAGCCTCGGTCGCATCGAGCGTGAGCTTTCCGTAGATGTTCCCTTCACGCGGGCTACTCCAGCTCGCGATGGCGAGCTTCCGACGAGTGCTCATCTTCGGCTTTTTGTTCGACATGGCTGGCCTCGTCGCGATGATGCCCGGCGGGGCGTCGGAAGACCAGCGCAAGCGCGATCAGCGCGGAACGCCGTGCACGACCACATGGGCGCGAAGCTCGGTCCGCGCGGCCGAGGCTGCGCGAAGCTCGGGCGAGAGAGGCGCGCCGTCTGACGCAGCGGGCCAGAGGTAGCCCGTGGCGCTCAGCGTCACGAGGACAGGCGCCACGCTCACGGCCCCCGCCGAGCTTTCGTCGAATCCAGGCGGTGGCGGTAGCGCCGGCATGGGGTCGCTCAGCTCGACACGCGCCCCCCAGCCCACCTCGACGAGGCCCAGGCTGCCAGGGCGGACGGCCGTGGGCGCGATGAGGAGTGGTCCTCCCTGGAGTTCGAGCTGCTCTCGGCCCAGCGCAATGCACGCGACGGCCGAGGTACAGCCCGCGTCGCTCGCGCCGCGGGTCGCCTGCACATAGGTCGGTCCTCTGGGTGAGCTCAGCTCGGCCACGAAGGCCAGCAGGACATAGCTGGTGAGGCGCTGCACCTGCCCTTCGAGCCGAGTGGCTCCGCTCGCGACGACGGCAGTGTGGGTCGCGCTCATGGCGAACACACCGAGGGAGGCCAGCGAGGTGACGAGAAGGAACACGATCGGCAGAGCAGCGCCCCGCGCACGTACACGGCGAGACCACCGCTGCACGGCGCTCGCGCTCACAGAGCACCTCCAGCCAGGTTCCTCAGCGCCACCTCCGTCTGAAGGGTGCACGTGCGGGCGTGGACGGGCGGCGCGCCAGGAGGGAGCGGGTCCCACGCGGTGTCGACGCCAGGGACGAGACCAGGGATGAAGAACCGCGATCTCGGGCCGCCTGTCTGCATGTCGATCCCTGCCTCGCGATCAGGGGCACGTGCCCGGGTGGAGAGCCGGAGTTGCACGGCCCGCACCCGCTCGGGTGCAGCTCCCGGCGTGGCGGGATCTCCCGCGATGGCCAGGCCCTCTGCCTCGTTGCTCGATCCGATGGGGAACCGCCGGATGTCGCCCGAGGCGAGCACCGCCGTGATGCCGATCTGGAGATCCACGGCGTACTCCGCCACGAGCTCCAGCGAGCCAGGGATCTCGCGGTCGTCGGCGTCCAGCTCCACCCGGACCAGCTCGGTGCGGCCGAGGTCGCCGGTGATTGCTGGAGAGATCGGCGCGACCAGATCACCGTACACGGCGTGTCCCGCGAGCCGTCGAAGGTCGTACCGCACACGCGACACGGCGTTGGCGAGCCCTCCGACGTGGGCTCCTCGGCCCAGACCACAGCCGTCGTGCTCACGCCGAGGCAGCGCTGGCGTCGAGGCGAGGTGAACCACCACCTGAGCGGGAGGCACACCGACGACCTGGACCCCCGCGATCACGCCGTAGCTCACCCGCGACTGCCCCGGGAGGGCGATGCGCAGCAAGCGGCCCACCTGAAAGCTCGCCTCGATGTCAGCGCCGCCCGCTCCTCCTCGGGCGAGAGCGCGTTGCACGGCGCCGCTCCCTTCGATCTGCAGGTACACGTCCTGTCCACCGGCCGAGCCTGGTGCGATTGCACGGATGGGAAACACATCTCCGTTTCCCGAGTTCCCCCCCACGATGAGGGCGTCAGGACGAAGCCCGTTGGCGGTGCTCTGCTCGAGATCTTCCGGGTGGGCCATCACAGAACCCTCGTTCCATGCGGTGACCGCGGACAGGCGCTGGAGCCCCTGCGGCCACAGAGCACGGGCCCCACAGACCGATGGGTCGGCCGCTGCGTGGGCAGAAGAGAGGAAGCCAGCGCGCTGCACGTCCGCCACGAGACGGGCAAGTCCCAGTGTGGCCGCCACGCGGGTGGAGGCCATGCGCGCATCTTCCCTGAGCAACCGCGAGACACCGCGAGAGAGGAGCAGCGCTGCGGCAGCGATCGCGAGCCCGGCGGAGAGCGCGACGAGCACTTCGACCAGCGTGAACGCGCGGCCCGGGCGTGAGGGGCGCGCCACCGACGCGCTCATCGCGCTTCACCTGGCGGGAGTCCGAGCACGCCGGCCACGAGGTAGATGGCGCCAAAGCGGCCAGGATCGGCGTCGACGACGGCAGGATCCACGCCGCAATCCATGGGCTGAAGCGCGCGCTCCCACACGACGCGGATCTCGGCGCGCACCAGCTCGGGCCACAGGGGGCCGAGCCGAGTGAGGCGGACATGGGTGCAGAAGACCGGGAGCGCGTCGTCTCCGTCGATCACGTCGAGACCCATGCGATCGGCCACCGGTGCATCGGTTGGACCTGGGGCAGGGGCATGGTGTTCGCCGGGACTCCACTCGACAGCGCGAAGCCACAGGGTGCCATCGAGGCCGGCGAGGCCATGAGCGCCCCATCGCAGGCCATCCACATGAAGACGCTCGGCCCAGCTCGAGGCCACGGCGCTCGCGACGGCCAGCGTGTTCGCACGTGCCCCGGAGCGAGAGACCACCTTCTCGAGCGCGATCGCTCCCGCTGCACCGATGCTCAGAACACCCAGCGCCGCCATCACCTCGACGAACGATGTGCCTCGTCGGGTGGCTCTCGGATGGGGACTCGCGCATGCATCTGCTGGGCACCGTCCACCAGGGTGACGGCCCAGGCCGTGGAGTTCGTGGCTCACCTCTCAGGTCACAGCAACGCTCGTGCCCATGCCCACGCCAGGTTCACGACGATCGATGCTCGCGAAATCCACCACGTAGCTCGTCCCCCGCGCCGAGCAGCGCGCAACGACGTTCACCTCCCCGCAATCACTGCACGGCAGCGCGGAGGCGTCGGCTCAGGAGCGATGCCGGCGGATGCGCTGGACCTGGGGGCGAGGCACCATCGGAGCCTCGCCTCAAGGGCAACGCTCGAACTCGAGCAGCTCGCCGACGAGATCCCCTTCACGGGAACCGACCACGCAGAAACCGCACTTCTCGAGCACGCGTCGCGAGGCCGTGTGCCAGGTGGGGGTCGTGGCTTTCACCAGGCGGACGCCGGGCTGCTGCAGAGCCCAGAGCACCGATGCCTCGGTCGCCTCGGTCGCAAAGCCTTGCTGCTGCGACTCGTGCTCCACGCCGTACGCGACTTCGACCGATCCATCCTCATCAGGGGCACCGTGAAACACCACGCTGCCGATCACCCGACGTGCTCCCTCGCGGGAGATCATCACCCGGTCTCCCCAGAGCCGAACCAGCGGCGCCGCTCGGATGAGATCGAGAGACGCGGAGAAAGCGCGCTCGATCAACGCAGGGCCGGGCCACTCCGTCGGCATGCGGGCCGCCAGGATCGCCTCGACATCATCGCGACGACCACGCATCACGGCCTCGACCAGCGGGACGGTGATCGGCACGAGTTCGAGACGCGGGGTGAAGATGGACGGATGTGGCACGCACTTCGGATCGTACCATGATCGGCGGGGAGAATGCGGGAGCGGTGAAGCGCCGTGATGGCAAAAGCTGCCCTTCCAACCAGCGGAAGGGATGATCGACGCGGCAGCACGAGGCAGCAGGCGGTAGCAGGCGGCAGCCAGCGTCTGCGTGGTCTGCTCGAAAACAACGCATCGAACGCCGATATCCTTGCAATTACGAAAACTTCCTGCCCCCGAACGCTCGAGCTTCGTGTCGCCGTCCGCTCGACCTTCTGCGCATCGCGTCGTGCGCGTCGACGTCACGCGACCGCGAAAAGTCATCGCCGCCTCACGGACTCGTGGCCGAGGCGGAGGCAGGAGGCGAATCCATGGTGCTCCCGGGAGAGAAGGCCGGACTACAAGTCGAGCGTCCCAGCGAGGCGACGCGCCTGCCGAGCGCTGAGGCCGAGGGACAGCGCCATCTGATGAGCGGCGCGGCTCCTTCAGCCTTCGCGATCCAGTCGATAGCGCTCCAGGAGTTGCCGCAGAAGCTGCTCTGAAATGCCCATTTTTGCGGCAGCGATGAAGGCATTCCCGCCAGCATCCCGCCACTTGGCGGTGACGTAGCGTCTCTCGAAGGCTTCCAGCACGAGCTCACGTGCCTGCTGCAAGGGCAGCGCGAGCAGCCTGTCGACCGAGGGCTCGCTCGAAGGCTTCCCTGCAGGCACGACGGCCGCCGCGCCGTCGTCTGCCGTGGGGTTGGCCTGCTCTTCCGAGATCGCCGTTGCGATCTCCTCGGGCAGGAACACCAGACGCACCACCATGTTCTGCAGCTCTCGCACATTGCCCGGCCAGGCATGCGCGGCGAGCAGATCGAGCGCCGTCGGCGGAAGGTCGGAGAGCTTGCGCGAGGGGGTCTGGGCCGCAAGAAAACGCTCCGCGAGCATCGGGATGTCATCCTTGCGATCGCGTAGCGGCGGCACGCTCATCTCCAGCTCGGCGAGGAGATAGTAAAGGTCGCTCCGGAACGTGCCTTCGTCGACCTGGGCTTTGAGGTTGCGACGCGTGGCCGCGATGACGCGCGCCTCGAAAGGGAGCCCCTCGCTGTCGCTGGAGGGCTCCAGCCGCCTCGACTCGAGCACACGCAGCAGCCTGGCCTGGAGGTCCGGTGAGAGGTCCCCGACGTCTTCGAGGAGCAAGGTGCCGCTGCGCGCACGCATCAACGCGCCGTCCTGCCCTGCGAGCATGGCGCCTTCCGCTCTCGTCCCCGCGTGACTCTGGCTGGAGGCCTGACCGAAGAGGTCGCGCTCGACATGCCTGGGCGGTCGGCCACTGATCTCGACGGCCACGAAGGCCTCGTTCCGCTGCACACCGCCCTCATGGAGAGCGCGCGCGAGGAGCTTCTTGCCCGTCCCCAGCTCGCCCGTGAGAAGCACGGCGTCGCCGACTGCGGAGGCACGCTCCAGGCGCGCGAAGAGGGAGCGCATCACCTGAGATTGACCGACGGCGTCACCGAACGAGGTGCTCCGTGACAACGGCAGAAAGGTGGGGGGCGACGACATGACCACGGAGAGCCGCGTCGTGCCGATCCGGATCGTTGCGCCCACGGGCAAGATCGCCTCGACGATCCTGATCTCACCGACGAACGTCCCGTTCTTGCTCCCGAGATCACGAAGGGTGATCCCGCGTGAGGACAGCACGAACTCGCAATGTCGTCGGGAGACTGCCGGATCGCGCACGGTGAGGCCGCACTCTGCGCTGCTCCCCACCGCGAGAGGTGCAGCCCCCAGAGCGGCCGTCTCTTTTCCTCCCAGAGGGGAGGTCGCCGTGACCCGCACCGTGGGGATCTGGATCCCGTCCTCGGGAGAGACGGCTTCGGAAGGAAGGAGTCTCATCAGGAACTATGCAACGTTACTTGCTCAGAGCCGCCGCGTGGTGCTCCAGGTGGTCACCGATGAACGTGGCGATGGTGTAGTAGCTGTGATCGTAGCCCGGCTGCATCCGGAGCGTGAGCGGGTGGCCCACTTCCTCGCAGGCGCGGCGGAAGATCTCGGGCTTCAGCTCCCGCTCCAGGAACTGATCCTTGTCGCCGACGTCCACGAGGAGGGGCAGCCGCTCCTTGGCCACACGAACGAGCTGGCTGGCATCGAACTCGGCCCAGGCGCCCTGATCCTCGCCCAGGTAGGCACGGAAGGCCTTCTGACCCCAGGGCACCTGCGACGGCGCCGTGATGGGCGCGACGGCCGAGACGGCGCGGTAGCGGCCGGGGTTCCGCAGCGCGATCACCAGGGCGCCATGGCCACCCATGGAGTGACCCAGGATGCTGCGCCGCTCTGCCGCCGGGAAATGAGCTTCGATCAGGCCCGGTAGCTCACTCACCACGTAGTCGTACATCCGGTACTGACGGGCCCAGGGCTCCTGGGTCGCGTTGAGGTAGAAGCCTGCCCCGCAGCCGAGATCGAAGGCGTCGTCATCGGGCACCCCCTCGCCACGCGGGCTGGTATCGGGGGCGACCAGGATGAGGCCGAGCCGGGCTGCATGCGCTTGCGCTCCAGCCTTGGTGATGAAGTTCTGTTCGGTGCATGTCAGGCCGCTCAGCCAGTACACGACCGGGCAGGGCCCGGAGGCGGCCTGGGGAGGGAGATAGACGCCGAAATTCATCGAGCAGCCGAGGACGGACGAGTCGTGGCGAAAGACCTGCTGCTCACCGCCGAAACTGCGGTTGCTGGACACGAGGGTGGGAGAGGAAGGCATCACTTCGCTGCATAGCACGACCTCCCTGGTGGTCGTCGTGAGCACACCGACCAAGGGTTGGATCTCCGATGATCCAACCGCGATATCGGCTCCGATCGCTGGCCTCGCGACCCGTGTTACGCTGGGGTCTCCATGCTTACCCTGCTGCCCCGTGTCCCTTCACGCTCATCTGGATGGGTCCCTGCCCTCGCCGCGCTGGCCCTCGCTTCGACCGGATGTTCCATCATCAGCGGCGATCACGAGACGGAGACGCGATTTCCGGTCAGACCGGGAGGTTCCACGACGTTCGCTGGCTGGAGCGAGATCACCATCACCGAGAACCCCCATCAGGTGAGCGCCGCCGAGCTGCGGTACGTACGCCTCGAAGCCGAGGATACGTCGGTGACCGACATGGGCTTCATCCGCAACATCACGGGGGACGTGAAGGTGGGCGACCAGCTCACCCGCGTCGTGCAGAAGGCGTCGATGCCGAAGGGCGAACGCATCGTGCCCCTCGACGTGGTTTACAAGGACGACATCCGACAGTTCTTTTACGAGGATCCGGAAGGCGAGGGCTGGACCATTCACATCGACTGGAAGGGAGAGATCGATCCGTCGTATCCGCTGCCTCCCGAAGGTGTGTGGGTGAAGGTGAAGGTCTCCGTTCGCATCGAGGAGTAAGCGCGACGAGGGACCCAAGCCGCGCATTCCTGGCTGGTCCATGGCTTCAGCACCCAGCGCGCCACACCGCCGCTCGGAGTAGCCCCCTGACTCGCCCGCTCGCCGACGCTCGAGAAGCGCCGATGGAGCGATGAGGAGGTCCACGCGCCATGGCCGAGATGAAGGAAAACGCCAACTCCCTTTTGTTCTCCCTGGATCAGCTCATGGGGTTGGAGCGCCAGCGGCAAGAAGAGGAAGCAGCTGCCGCTCTGCGCCGTGCGACCGCCGAAGCGACGGCACGGGCACACGCCGAAGCGCGAGCCAGGGAAGCCGAACTCGCCAGGATCCGCGCCGAAGAGGAGCGCCGCAGCCTGGAGGAGCAGCGCATGCGCGAGGAGAACGCGCGGCTCGAGGCGCTGAAGCAAGCAGAGGTCGAGCGCGCTCGGGTCGAGGTCGAACAACGCTCCAGGATGGAGGCACTGCTCCGGCAGCAGGAGCACGAACGCTCTCTGGCCCAGATGGCGCAGGACCAGCACAAGAAGCGCCTGCAGCGGCTGCTCGCCGCGAGCACCATCGGCGGGGTGCTGGTGCTGGGAGCTTCCTTCGGGGTGTACTTCGGAAAGATCAAGCCGGAGGCCGAGAAGGAGCAGGCCACTCAAGCCGCAGCGCTGGCGGCGCAAGAGGCGGAGCAGACCCGGCTGAAGCAGGAACTCGAGCAGCGCGCCGGACAGATCGCGTCACTCCAGGACCAGTACCAGCAGGCCAGGAGTGAAAAGGAGAGGCTCGAACTCCAGCGACAGATCGACGCGCTGACGTCCAGGCAAGCGCCTTCGCATCACGGGGCAGGCCCGAGGGCGGTGGTCAGCAAGCCCGATGCGCCCAAGAAAAAGTGCGACAAGGGCGATCCCATGTGCGTGGACTTCTGAGCCGAGCCCGGACCCAGAGATCTCAGATCTCGTAGTCCTGCACGAAGATCTTCGCCTGCCGGACACTGACGAGGACCCAGTCCCCCTCGGAGAGGCCGAGCTGAGCGAGACGCTCTTTGGTCACCTCGACCACGAGCGGACGTCCATCGGTGAGACGAAGCTCCAGCTTCGCGGTCCATCCGACCCGCGACATCCGCTCGATGCGCGCAGCAGCAGGGCTGATCCCCGGCCCCTCGCTGGCGTCGGAGCGCTCCTCCGCGCCCTCGTCGAGCGGCGACGCCGGCGTCGAGCCAGCCTCCTGGCGGACGCGCGCGTGCAGCTCCACGTCGTGGGGGCGGATGAAGGCACGCACGCTGGCGCCGTCTCCTGCGCCCGACGGAGCCCCCACGGAGATCCCGCCGAGGGCTGCCTGCGCGCCACGCACCTGCCCCTCGAACACGTTGATGGATCCCACGAAGCTCGCCACGAACTCGGTGGCGGGACGATCGTAGATCTCCTCCGGTGTACCGATCTGCTCGACACGACCGCGGTTCATCACGATCACCCGACTGGCGAGATCCATCGCCTCTTCCTGGTCGTGGGTGACGAAGACGCCGGTGAGTCCACGCTCCTGGTGAAGGCGGCGCAGCCACTCACGCAAGTCGAGGCGCACCTTGGCGTCGAGCGCCCCGAAGGGCTCATCGAGCAACAGCAGATCCGTTCCTGGAGCGAGAGCACGGGCCAGGGCCACGCGCTGGCGCTGCCCCCCGGACAGCTCCGTCGGATAGCGATCACCCAGGCCGTCGAGCTGCACGAGCGCGAGGAACTCGTCGACGACGCGCTGGACCTCGGCCTTCGGCCGCTTGCGGATGCTGAGGCCGAAGGCCACGTTCTCGCGGACCGTCATGTGCCGGAAGAGCGCGTACCCCTGAAATACGAAGCCGATGTCGCGATCCTGCACCCGGGTGTGGGTGGCGACCCGTCCCCTGAGGTGCACCTCCCCTTCGTCGGCAAACTCCAGCCCGGCGATGATCCGGAGCACCGTGCTCTTGCCCCCGCCGCTGGGGCCGAGCAGCGCCACCATCTCGCCACGGGCGATCTCGAACGAGACGTCGTCGAGCACCTGGGTCGCCCCAAACCGCTTCTTCAGGCCACGAACCACGATCCCCACGGCGGCTACTCCTCTACCTGGCGCGAACCAGCACGCCAGCGCTTGAGCATTTCCATGGCGCCGAGCAGCGCGAGGGAGGCGACAGCGAGCACGACGGCGACCGCATGAGCCCCGAGATCGTCGCGATCTTCGAGCGCCCGGTACACGAAGCTCGTCGCCGTCTCCGTGCGGCCGGCGATGCCCCCGGAGATGATCAGGACGGCGCCGAACTCGCCGATGCTACGAGCCGCCGTCAAGGTGATCCCGTAAGCGAGTCCCCAGCGGATCGAGGGCAGCGTCACCCGGAAGAACGTGACGAGGGCGGAGGCCCCCAGGGTATGGGCCGCGGCCTCCTGCTCCGTGCCGACCTCCTCGAGCACCGGAGCCACCTCACGGACGACGAAGGGCAACGTCACGAACGTCGTTGCCAGCGCCATCCCTGGCCACGCAAAGGCGATCTGGACGCCAAGCGCGCGCGTCACCGGCGTGAAGAGGCCCTGACGCCCGAAGAGCTCGAGCAACACGAACCCGACGATGACCGGCGAAATCGCGAACGGCACGTCCACGAGGCCATTCAGGAGCCGCCGGCCACGAAAACGGTCACGGGTCAGCACCCACGCGATTGCCGTGCCGAACACGGTGTTCACCACGACGGCCGAGAACACCATCAGCGCCGTCATCGAGAGAGCATGACGGACATCCGGCCGAGCGAAGACCTGAAAGAACGGCCCGAGCCCCTCGCTGAAGGCGCCATGGAGCAGCGCCGCAGCCGGAACCGCGACCAGCGCACAGACATAGACGACGGCAATGGCAATGAGCGCCGCACGCCCGAGCCTGACACGCCTAGGCATGCGCTGCTCGCCGGCCGAATGCATCCACGAGCAGCAGGATGGAAAATGAAATCGTAATCAAGACGAGCGCCATCGCGCTCGCCGCGAGTGGATTCCCCGACTCCACCTCACCGAAAACGAAGACCGCCGCGGTGAGGGTGCGGCGCGGGATGTTCCCTGCCACCACCACGATGGAGCCGAACTCTCCGAGAGCCCGCGAGAAGCTGAGCAAGGAGCCACTCACGATGGCAGGCGAGAGCGACGGCAAGATCACCCGACGAAATGCCGCGACGTCGCTCGCGCCCAGAATGCGAGCCGCCTCTTCCTCGGCAGGGTCGAGTTCACGCAGCACCGGCTCGACGGCGCGCACGACGAACGGAAGGGTCACGAAGAGCAGGCAGAGAAGGATCGATGCAGGCGCATACACGACGCGGAGTCCAGCGCCGTCCAGGGCGCGTCCGAGCGGCGCGGAGGGCCCCAGCAACACCACGAGCATGAGCCCTGCGACCAGCGTGGGGATGGCGAAAGGCAGGTCGATGAGCAGGTTGAGGATGCGTCGACCCGGGAACTGGTAGCGCACGAGCACGTAGGCGATGAGTGTGCCCATCACCGCGTTGATCAAGGCCATGATCGCGGCCGACTGCAGGGTCAGCAGCAACGCGCTACGGGCCACGGGGTGCCAGAGCGCGCGCGCGAGGCCTCCGAGCCCAGCAGAGAACCCGCTCCTCGCCACGATGCCCACGGGCAAGGCGACCATGAGCAACAGGTAGCAAGCCGCGGCAGCCCGCAAGCCGTACCGACCCCATGGAGCGGGAGGGCCCGGCAGGCGTCCACCACGTCGAGCCAGATGGGCGAAGGGAAAAGCCGCGCTCAGAGGCAGGGAGATTCGCGCGGGAGGAGGGCGGAGCGCAATCGGATTCAGAAACCCACATCGGAAAGGTCGAGAATGTGATTCCCGACCCTTTCCGACGAGGCGAGCGCTTTCAGCGCATCCTCACGGGGTCCCCATGTGGGGGAATTCACCCGCGGTGGACTGTGCTCAGTGGCCGCCGACGATGCCCCCATCCCCGCCGAAGTAGCAGAGGTGGAGGTACGGCCGCTGAGCGACGTTCGGGTGCTCACTGGCGCGGTAGGAGTGCAGCGCCGGAGACGCGCCTTCCTCGAGCAGGAAGCCGTGGTTGGCTTCGATCCCGTACACCCACTCGCTCACGATGGTGGTGACGTCCACAGCGTGGGCCGCGGTGCCCGACACGGTCGTGAAGGAAGCGAGCACGGCGGGATCCCAGTTGTTGTTGAGGCTCCCGGCCGTGACCGTGCTCTCGGTCCACGGCGCCAGCACCTGGTGGATGTTGATGGGGTTCTGCAGCGTCGTGTACTCCTGGAAGATGCCGAAGCTCGCCTGGGTCACGATCGCGCCCGACGGCACGAAGTTGAGGTCGAACTGCACGAGCGCCTTCTTCGGGGGGCTGGTGTTTCCGGTCCGGAGGCTCGCCAGAGCGCCCTCGTTGTAGTTCGGGGACAGCGGGTAGATCGACGCATCCTCGGCGTGGCCGAAGGTGCCGCGCTGGACCGTCACGCACACCGGCGCGCAGACGCCGCCCTCGTCGATCTCACCATTGCAGTTGTTATCGACGCCATCGCAGTACTCCGGCGCGCCGGGGTAGGTGTTGGGGTTGGCGTCGTCGCAATCGTCGCACGAGTTGATGCCGTCGCCGTCGTTGTCGATGAGAGCGCACGGGACCGTGCCGCTGCAGTCCTCACCGATGCAACCATTGAGGCCCGAGACGAATGCACCGCTGTCGAACGCCGTGTCGCCAGCGTCACAGATCACGATCTGGAGCAGGTTGTTCGTCGAGCCTCCGGCCAGCGGCGCCCGGGTATTCAAGATCCCCGTGGTCCCGTTGTACTCCGTGCCGTTCGCGGGCGTGAGGACGACGGAGCCGCTGCTGAAGAACGGCCCGTTGATGGTGATCGGCGCGCCATTGTCATCGAACGCCACCTGCGACCCGTTCAGATAGACACCGTAGACGTCATTGTAGGAGGAGCCGACCCACTCGGGGAACTCCTCGCTGCCGAACACCGAGTTGAACTGGATACCATTGAACGAGGCCGCCAGATCGAAGGTGATGGTGAGGATCGAGGCGTCGTAGCTGGTGTACCCCGGAATCAGCGCGTCGCAGAGCGGATGCCCGGGAAGGTTGTTCGCGGTCGTCGTGGTCGGCGACGAGTTCGGAGGGAGCGCGTCGATTGCTCTGCCCGTCGTGAGGAGCGTGCCATCCGCGAGGCCGAGCGGCCCGTCCGTGAAGAGGCCCGAGGCGTGAGCCGCACCCGAGTAGCTGACGGAGGTGATGCTGACGGCGCCGCCGCTCCCGAGCAGAGCGTTGGCCAGGGCCTGAGCGTTATCGGTCGGTGTGACGTTCAGCGCATGTGCGCTGCTTGCAATGGCGAGGGTGGAGATGGCGAGAGAGGCTGCGGTGAAACGACGAAGACCCATGACACGACCTCCGAGAACAAGGCACCAGAACGCCCCAAATGGCTGATTGGGATGGGCCTGCCCCGTCCGGGGAGCGGCCTGCGATGTCCTCATATCTAGTCGGGTGAGGTTCAATGTCAATCATAGGATTGAGTTCTTCGAAAGTCGCTATCGAGAAAATCCGGCCAGTATCCATCGACATCGAGTGTGGTGTCAATGCGCCCATGACGCTCGAATCCTGCTCACGGATTTTGAATCAAAGACGAATCCTTCAGGAGAACACGGCTTCATTCCGCGTGTCAACGCCGCTTCGGAGCGCGAGATCTCGGCGTGGAACCGTCGCGTGGACCGTCGAGGCCGGCCCCGAGCACGCTCGAATTCCCATGAGCTCCCATGAGTTCTCACGACTTCTCGCGGCTTCTCGCGACTTCCGCGCGGCTGACGGCCGGATGGGCGCATCACGATGTCAATCGACAGATTGAACCGTGGATTGGTGGGTGAATTGACCGACGTATTGACGAGACGCGACGACGGATTGTCGAGGGATGGACGGCAGATTGACGTCATCCAGTCGCGCCGCGTGGCTCCGGAAGCTGCATTTCCGGAGTGGCCCTCTATTTCGCCCTCGAATGAATGACCAGGGGACGACGCCTTGGACTGAGCGGACGTGACGCTGATACGCGGAGCGCTCGCCGTGGGTCCCATCGCGTCATTGAAACACCGCGTCATGACGTGGCCACGGTGCCCCGGGAGACGACCGAAACCGCGGCGCTTTTTCGAAGCGGATCCGCCCCACGATCGCCCTCTCTCCCTTCCCACGCTGGTCGAGCCGCGGCGCGAGACCTGTGATAGAGCGCGACCGTGTCTTATCCAATCAGTAAGCTTCGAAACACGCTCGACGTCTTTCTGGCGTCGGTGGCGTCGGTCTGCTTCGGCTTGAGCTTCGGGCATAACTACGGTGCCGACAATCAACTGGTCTACATGCTCGGCTCCCTGAGGTTGCTCGATCCCAGCATCCTGCAGCGAGACTGGTTCGTCACCCAGACCACCCAGTATCACCCCACGTTCAAATATCTGGCTGCGGGCCTCATCGCCGTCGACCCCCGGGGATGGGCGATCGGCATCGCGCACACGGCCGTGGTCGCGGCCGGCGCGCTGTGCATGTACGCGCTGCTCCGCGCGCTCTGCGGCCCGAAGCGCGCATTGCCAGCCTTTCTCATGATGCTCGCCCTCGCCTTCCAGACGCGCACGGACGGGGCCACGGCGACCTACGTCTTCGACAAGTTCTTCCAACCCTCCACGCTGGCGAGTCTCGGGTTGCTGGGAGCTGCGGCTTTCTTCGCCCGGGGGCAGTGGCTTGCGTCCGGTCTGTGCGCCGCGCTGAGTGGGCTGTTCCACGCGAACTACCTGGTCCTGCTCGTCATGGCGCTGCTCATCGCGCATCTCGCGATGGGTCGAGAGGGGCTGGGCCCCCGGCTGCTGCTTCAGCTCCTCGTACCGAGCGCGGTCGTTCTCCTGTTTTTGCCTGTGCTCCTCGGCGCGGCGAACGCGCCCAATCAGGCCGCAGCGCAGGAGATACTCTTCAAGATCCGTGCTCCGCACCACTATGACGCCATCAAGCACAAGGGGGAGTTCCAGTCGGCCGTGGCCTGGCTGCTCCTCGGCGGCGCCGGCGCGCTCTGTCTCGCCACCCGCGGCGCGGCGCCGTTGCGGCGCGTCGGTGCGTTGATCGCTGGCCTCTCCGCCGTCATCTGGGGAGGTCTCGTCCTTTCCACCCTGTTCCAGCTCCCCAAGGCCACCCAGCTGTTCTCATGGCGGCTCTTGCCTCACAGCATCCTGCTGCTCCAGGCGGTGGCGTGCGCTGGTGCGGTCACCGTCATGACGGAACCTCGACGCGCGCGAAACGTGCCCAACATCGCGCTGGCGCTGGTGTTCGGCGGCGTGGGCTCCCTCTGTCTGCTCAATGCCGGGCGTGACGACCGCACGCTCGCGGCGATCGTGCTCGCCATCAGCGCAGCCCCGCTGCTCGTCTTTCTCGCGCACACCGGGATGGAGATGCTCGCTCCTACCGCTGGAGGGGTACGGTTCGGCCGCTGGCTGCGGCGTGCCGCCGTTCCGGTGGCGTTGCTCGCTTCCCTCGCCATCGTCGTCCCCGTCGCGGTACGTCAGTTGAAGGAGTACAGCGCCCGTTCCAACCTGGTCCGGGGGCAGGGTCAGGACGAGCAGACACTCTATGCCTGGATGCGCGAGCGCTCCCCGAAGGACGCGCTCTTCCTCACGCCACCCCGCATGGACACGTTGAGGTTCTGGGGGCAGAGGGCCATCGTGGTGGACTGGAAGGCCAACGCCATGATGCCCGGAGAGATCCCGGAGTGGTTCAAGCGCATCAAGGACGTCACGGGCCGCTCGACCATCAAGGGCAGGTCGGACCTCGACGCATATGAGCAGATGGACGAGAAGCGGCTACAGCTACTTCGCTCGCGCTACCGTGTCGATTACGTGGTGGTCCGGCGCGATCGGGAGCGGGAGCTGGGAAATCACCCCGTCGCGTTCTCGAACGGGCGTTACGTGGTGCTCGACGTCCGCGCCGGGATCTGAGCGCTCGATGCTCTGATCGATGATGGTGAGGGGGCGCCGCCGCACCTGCTGGTAAATCCTGCCGACGTACTCTCCGATGATGCCGAGAAACAGCGCGTTCAGGCTCAAGGAGAGCAGGATGAGCACGGTCGTGGTGGCGAAGCCGATCGGCCAGTTCGCACCGAACAGGATGCGACCGACGATGTAGCCGATGACCCCCAGCAGCGTGATCACCGACACGGCGAGGCCCGTGTACGTGGCCACGCGCAGCGGCACGGTGGAATGGGCAAGGATGCCGTCGAGCGCCAGTCCGAACAGATCCCGCAGAGAGAACTTGCTCTCTCCACGGACTCGCCCGGCCCGATCGTACGGGATGCCCTTCTGCTGGAACCCCAGCGTCGCCAGCGTGCCGCGCAGGTAGGGTTTGTCGTCCGAGATGCGCCGGAGCACGCCGATGACCTTGCGATCCACCAGCCTGAAGTCCCCCGCGTCGAGGGGCAGCCGGTCCTCGCTGAGGAGGTCGATGAGGCGGTAGAACACCTTGCGGATCCAGGTGATCAGCCACCCCTCTCTCCGGGCGCGGCGGACCCCGTAGACGATGATGTTGCCCTCCTCCCAGGCGCGGATGAACTCGACGATGAGCGAAGGAGGATCCTGGAGATCGCAGTCGATCTGGACCGCCGCGTGCCCCCGCGCCTTCACGTACCCGGTGTAGATCGAGCGCTGAAAGCCGAAGTTGCGCGAGAATCGAAACACCCGCACCCGCGCGTCGCGCGCGGCCAGCGCGGAGAGCTCGGCGAAGGTGCCGTCCTGGCTGCGGTTGTCGGTGAAGACGAACTCGTGGTCGTACCTGTCCGCGATGGGCGCGAACACCGCGTTCACCGCCTCGTACAGCGGCACGATGTTGCCCTCTTCGTTGTACACGGGCACGACGATCGAGATGAGCTTCCGCTCGCCGGTCTCGCCCATCACCCACCCCCCGCTGGGGCCACACCGGACAGCGCTGCCACCGTCCGACGCAACCCCTCGTCCAGGTCCACCTCGGGTCGCCACCCCGTCGCGCTCATGAACCGCTCGCCATCACCGACGAGCCACATCGGCTCATCCTCCCGGTAGGGTCGCCGTCCCAGCCCGAGATCGGCGTCAGGCCGACCCAGCGCCCGCGCCACGCCCTCGGCCACATCCCGGATGCGTGCAGGCCTCCCGCCGCAGAGGTTGTAGGCCTCGTACGGCGCCAGGGCGGGCGTGACGGCGGCCGTGACGAGCGCCTCGACCACGTCGTCCACGAACGTCAGATCACGCACCTGCTCACCTCCCGTGAGCGTGGGCGTCTCTCCACGCTGCAAGCAGCGAACGAGGTACGGCACCAGGCGATGCTCTCCCTCACCCGGGCCGTACACCCCGAAGAGCCGGAGCGTCACGAAGGGGAGCGCGAGCGTTCGCGCCAGCGCAGCCCCGAAGAGCGACGCGGCCGCCTTGGCGGCACCGTAGATCGAACGTGGTGCGACGGGCGACGACTCCGTGAGCCGCTCGGGTTCAGCGACCGGCCCGTACTCGGAGCAGGTCCCCGCGAAGAGAAAGCGCTGCATCGGCCGACCCTCCAGGGCCGAAAGCAAGCCCGCGACGAACGCGATGTTGCCCTCGATCATCCGGCCTGCGTCACGCTGGTCGGGATGGACCCCGTACGCCGCCAGGTGGAAGACGGCCTCCACCTCGTCGACCCCGCGAAGCGCCGCTCGGAGGGCATCGCGCTCGAAGGTGTCGGTTCGGACGACGGTGACGTCGAGGCCAGCCAGCCGCTCCACGGCGCTCTCCGCCCGCACCAGCGCGACCGTGCGCACCCCCTCAGCGACCAGCCGACGGCAGAGCGCCGACCCGATGAATCCCGTCGCCCCCGTGACCAGCGCGGACCTCGGTGCGCGCGTCATGCAACCTCGGCCTCGCCTTCGAGGAGCGCCTCGTAGGCGGCGAGCTGCGTGTCGAGCAGCGCCACCGCGGAGGCCGGGTCGGCCAGGTAGCCCCGATACCACGCCGCCGTCAGGGTGAGCGTCTGCTCGATCCCCAGCCGCGGACGCCACCCGAGCCGAGCCCGCGCCTTGCTGCAATCCAGCCGCAGCGCGGTGGCCTCGTGGGGTGCTGCCGGATCCACCGGCGCGATCTCCAGCGCCCCATGGCCGAGGCTCTCCACCAGGCGCCGCGCCAGCTCTCCCACGGGCAGCGGATCTTCCATGGGCCCGAAGTTCCACGCGCCCACGTGGGCCTGTCCTGTCTCGTGGAGCCGCTGCCCCAGCGACAGGTAGCCCGCCAGAGGATCCAGCACGTGCTGCCACGGCCGCGTCGACCTGGGGTTGCGGATCAGCACCGGCTTCCCTTGCGCCGCCGCGCGAACGATGTCCGCCACCAGCCGATCCTCCGACCAGTCGCCACCACCGATCACGTTACCGGCCCGGGCCGTCGCCACGGCAGGCCCGCCCTCCGCGCCGAAGTACGAGCGCTGGAAGGCCGACGTCACCAGCTCGGCGCACGCCTTGCTCGCGCTGTAGGGGTCGTGACCGCCGAGCGGCTCGTTCTCACGGTAGCCCCAGACCCACTCCTTGTTCTCGTAACACTTGTCCGAGGTGACCACGACGATGGCCCGCGCCGACGCAACGCGCCTGCACGCCTCGAGCAAGTTCACCGTGCCCATCACGTTCGCGCCGAACGTCTCGACGGGATCCCGGTAACTCCTCCGCACCAGCGCCTGCGCTGCCAGATGAAACACCAGCTCCGGCCGGTGCTCGGCGACGACCTCGGAAAGCGCCGCCAGATCCCGGACGTCGCCCGAGACCGACGTCATCCCGCGCCCGATGTTTGCGGCCTCGAAAAGGTTCGGCACCTGCTCGGGGGGCAACGCGAAGCCCACCACCTGCGCCCCCATGCGCTGCAGCCAGCGGCACAGCCAGCTCCCCTTGAAGCCGGTGTGCCCTGTCACGAGCACCCGCTTGCCCGCGTAGAAGTCGTTCAGCATGCGCTCACCAGGACTTCCACGGAGCCTTGCCGGACTCCCACAGCGTCTCGAGCAGCCGCTTCTCTCGCAGCGTATCCATCGGCTGCCAGAACCCCTCGTGCCGGTATGCAGCGAGCTGCCCCTTCGCCGCGAGCCGCTCGAGCGGCTCCCGCTCCAGCGACGTCGCGTCCTCGTCGATGTGATCCAGCACGGCCGGCTCGAACACGAAGAACCCGCCGTTGATCCAGCCCTCTCCCGATTGCGGCTTCTCCGAGAACTCCCGCACCGACACCCCGTCCAGCACGAGCCCCCCGAACCGCGCCGGCGGCCTCACCGCCGTCACCGTCGCCAGCTTGCCGTGCGCGCGGTGGAACGCCATCAGCGCGCGGAGGTCCACGTTCCCGACCCCGTCACCGTACGTCACCATGAACGTCTCGTCGCCGAGCCAGCTCCGGAGCCGCCGGATGCGCCCCCCCGTCATCGTGTGGAGCCCCGTGTCCACGACCGCAATTCGCCAGTCCGGCGCCTCGGTCCTCAGAATCTCCTTCGTCCCGTCCTTGAGATTGACGATGTAATCGGAGTGCCGGATGAAGAATGAGTGAAAGTAGTCCTTGATGACTTCGCCCTTGTATCCACAAGCCACGACGAAGTCGTTGAAACCGTGGCTCGCATAGATATTCATGATGTGCCACAGGATCGGATGAGCGCCGATTTCGATCATCGGCTTCGGGCGCGCCTCGGTATGCTCCGATAGGCGGCTGCCGAAACCTCCGGCAAGCAAGACCACTTTCATGGGCGCGCAGGCTACCACAGCTCTCCGAGCCGAGCGTGTCACCGACGGGATGCCGACAGCGCGCCCCCCGTGCTAGGGACGCCTCCGGTCCCATGGCAGCCGCGGACGGCGCGACGAACTCCCCCGAACGCGGCTGGCTCTACCGCCACCGCATCGCCCTGACCGCCTCGGTCGTGGTCGCGCTCGGCTTTGCGTGGCTCATGCATGTGGGCGCGCTCCCGGTCGTCCCGCCCCCCGACGCCTTCGAGGGCATCAACCCCTGGCTCGTCGTGCTCCAGGCGGTGCTCTACCTCCTCGCGCTCTACGTACGCGCGCATCGCTGGGCGTGGCTCCTCGAGCCCATCCATCCCGTCCCGCTCCGTCGCGTGCTCACCGTCTCCTTCATCGGGTACGGCGCGCTCCTGCTCCTGCCCTTCCGCACGGGCGAAGTGGTCCGCCCCGCCCTCATCCGCCGCGAAGGAAAGCTCTCCGGCTGGGCGGCCATGGGCACCGTCGCCGCCGAACGGATCATCGACGGCCTCGTCCTCAGCGTGATCCTCCTCGTCGCGCTCCAGCTCGCAGAGCCTCTCTCTCCCCTCCCCGATCACATCGGCGACCTCGCCGTTCCCGTCGCGGTGATCCCGGTCGCCGCGTACGGCGCGCTCGCCGTCTTCGCCGCCGCCTTCGCCGCCATCGGGCTGTTCTACTGGCGTCGCGCCTGGGCCCGCCACCTCGTCGACGCCACCCTCGGCCGCCTCTCCCCTCGCCTCGCCACGCGCATCGCGGAGATCCTCGAACGCCTGGCCGACGGCCTCGGCTTCCTGCCCAGGGCCAGCGTCACCGCGCGGTTCCTCGCCGCCACCGTGCTCTATTACCTGCTCATCGCCGCGTCGATTCAGCTCCTCGTCGCGAGCGTCGGCCTCCACCCCACCGACTTCGCGCGCGCCACCGCGATCATGGGCGTACTGCACCTCGGCGTGCTCTTGCCCAACGCCCCCGGCTACTTCGGCGCCTTCCAGGTCTCCGTCTACGCCGGCCTCGCCATGTACCATCCCCCCGCCGAGGTCGCCGGCCCTGGTGCCGCCGTGGTCTTCCTGCTCTACGCCACCCAGATCGGCCTCACCCTGCTCACGGCCGCCGCAGCCCTCCTCATCGAGCACCTCTCTCCCCGCGACGCGCTCGCGATCCCGGACGGCGCGGCGCCGCCGCCCACCTAGGCCCGGCGCGGGCGTCATGCTATCCGGCGCCCGTCCATGGCTTTCTCCCTCACCGCCCTCCTCGACGACGCCTCGGCGTACATCCTGTTGCAGCGCGCCGTGGGCGCTCACCTCGCACGCCACGCCTGCATCGAGGCGCTCGCCCCCCGCCCTGGCGATCACATCCTCGATATCGGCTGCGGCCCCGCCTATTACCTCGATCGGCTCCCCCGCTGCGACTACCACGGCTTCGACACCGACGAGCGCTACATCGCCCATGCGCGCCGGCAGTTCGGCGACCGCGCGAAGTTCTTCGACGAGCCCTACACCGAAGCGCGCCGCGCCGAGCTCCCGCGCTTCGAAGGCGTCCTGCTCATGGGCCTCCTGCATCACCTCGACGACCGGGAGAGCGACGAGCTGCTCGATCTCGTCGGCCGCTCCCTCGCCCCCGGGGGCCGGGTCGTCTCGCTCGACACCGTCCTCTTCGACGACCAGAGCCGCCTCTCCCGCTTCCTGGCAAAGAACGACCGCGGCCTCTTCGTGCGCTCTCCCGAAGCTTTCCGGTCCCTCGCCCGTCACCGCTTCGGCCGTGTCGAGGACCGGCTGCTCGGCGACACCCTGCGCATGCCCGCGGCCCATTTCATGATGGTGCTCTCCGAGCCGCTCCAGCCTCAGGCCGACGAGTGAGCGCCGAGCCCGCCCCCGCCTCTCCCGCCGCAGCGCTCGACGCCTCCACGCCGCCGCCCGCCGGGCCCGATGCGCCCCCACCGCCGCCTCGACGCAGCCTCCTGAAGAGCGCCCTCCGCCTCCTCGGCCCGGTCATCCTCGTCATCGTCATCCTGCGCATCCCCGACCGCGACGAGATGCGGAGTGCCCTCGCCTCTGCCGCGCTGCTCCCCATCCTCCTCGCCACCCTCCTCAACGCCGCCAACGTCTACCTCAAGGTCGTCCGCTGGCAGGTGCTCCTCCGCACCCGCGACATCCACTACCCCACCCGGCGCGCCTTCTCCGCCTTCCTCTCCTCCGTCTACGTCGGCATGCTGACCCCGGGCCGCGTCGGAGACGTGCTGCGCATCCAGTACCTCCGGCACGATCGAGGCGTCCCCTACGCCGAGGGCCTCGCGTCCATCGTCATGGACCGGCTCTGCGACCTCTACGTGCTCGCCGCCTTCGTCGCCTTCGGCGTCGTCCGCTACAGCCCCGTCATCGTCGGCGAACTCGCCTACGTCACCTGGGGTGGCGTGCTGCTCATCGCCATCGCCCCCCTCTTCCTGCTCGTCCCCGGCCTCGCCGAGAAGCTCTTCCGCGGCCTCTACGACCGCCTCAGCCGCGGTCGCGCCGAAGGAGGCCTCGACCGCTTCCTCGCCGCCGTGCGCGCCAACATCGGCCGCCCCCTCCTCGTCACCCTCCCGCTCACCGCCCTCGCCTTCGTCGTCAACTACGTGCAGGGCTGGATCATCGGCCAGGCCATGGGCATCGACCTCGGCATGGTCGACGCCACCTGCCTCCTGGCCATCGCCAGCTTGCTCGGCCTCCTGCCCATCTCGGTCTCCGGCGTCGGCGTGCGCGAGCTCTTCTTCTCGCTGGTGTTCCCGCTGCTCGGCTTCTCGGCGGGCGCCGGCGTCAGCTTCGGCCTCCTCGTCTTCGCCGTCATCTACGTGGTCAACATCGTCGCCGGCTTCGTGAGCTGGCAGGTCGCGCCTCCCCCCACCGCCCCCACGGGTGAAGGCGGGGACACAGCCCACCGCCTCGCTTGACAAGGGCCCCAAAGTAGCCGAGACCTCCCGCCCGTGCGGGCCCGCCTACGGAATCACGTCTCGGCCGCGCTCACGCGCATCGACAACGCCGCCGATCAAGCCGTCCAAGCAGGCCGCACCTGGCTGCTCTGGCCGTTCTTCTACGCCATCACCGCGGGCTCCGGCCTGTGGATGCTCACCCACCGCGACAAGCTCCCGCAGGTCGCCACGAACAAGCTCGGCGCCGAGACCGCCGCGCAGATGGCGCTCTGGGTCGGCATCACGATGGCCGTGCTCGTCGCCGTCTACGCCGCCTTCGCCGTGGCGCACCGCGTCCGCACCGGTAGGTTCCACCTCCTCGAGACCATCGGCGATCTCAACCGACGGCTCCGCTTCCTTCTCGCGCTCCCCTTCGCCCCCGCCCTCGCGCTCCACAAGATCGAGGTCGACAAGCCCGAACTCACCTACTTCCTCGCCGCCATCTGCGCCGGCATCCTCGGCTGGACGGTCTACGGCTGGTCGAAGCCGGCCCGCCTCGCCGAGGACGACGCGCGGGACGCGCGGGATCCCGAACCGCCTGCGCCGCGCCCCCTTGCCGCCCGCATCACCGCGGCCCTCTCGGTCACCGCGCTCTGGGCCGGCTACAGCCTGTTCTTCTCGCGGCTCTCGATCACCAACCACCACGCGCTCAACACGCGCGCCATCGACCTCGGCTACTACGACAACATCTTCTATCAGTCGATCCACGGCCGCCCCCTCGCCTGCACCTTGATCCGCGGCGGCTGGCACGGCTCGGCGCACTTCGACCCGCTCCTCGTCCTCCTCTCCCCGCTCTACCTGCTCTACCCCCGCGCCGAGTCCATCCTCGTGCTGCAGGCGGTGTGGGTCGGCGCGGGCGTCATCCCGCTGTACCTGCTCGGCATGGAGAAGCTCGGCAAGCGATGGCCCAGCTTCGTCATCGCGCTCCTCTACGCCCTGTACCCGGCGCTGCACGGGGCGACCATGTACGAGTTCCACTCGCTCACGCTCCTCACGCCGCTCATCCTCTGGGTGCTGTACTTCCTGGAGCGCGGCTGGCTGCGGGCGTATGCGCTGATGCTCGTCCCCACGCTCCTGCTCCGCGAGGACGTGCCGCTCCTGCTCTGCTTCGTCGGCGTCTACGCCATCCTCACGCGACGCCCCGGGTACGCCCGCGTCGGCTGGGCGACCATCCTCGCCAGCGTGATCTACTTCATCGTCGTCAAGCGCTTCATCATGCCGTCGCCCGGCGTCTTCATGTCGGGCAAGAACGCGCTCTCCTACGCCTACTATTACGAAGATCTCATTCCCAACAAGAACGGCGTCGGCGGCCTCATCGTCTCCGTGCTCAGCAACCCGTCCTTCGTCCTGAAGCACGTCTTCGCCGAGCCCAAGGTCCGCTACTTCCTCACGCTGTTCCTGCCCCTCACCTTCCTGCCGTTCTTCGCGCGCACCGGCCGCTTCATGCTCGCGTACGGCCTGCTCTTCTGCTTCCTCGCCAGCCGCACCGCCGTCTTCTCTCCGGCCTTCCAGTACTCGAGCGTGATCATGCCCATCGCGTTCGCCCTGGTGCCCATGGCGCTCCGCCAGATCGAAGACTCCCGCGCCCCGGCTGCGCTGGGCCTCGACGCCCGCCGCCTCTCGCGTGCGTGGCTCGGTGCCGCGCTCATGGCGAGCTTGCTCCTCTCCTGGAAGTTCGGCGGCCTCGTCCCCAACGAGGCCTTCCGCGGCGGCTTCGGCCGCGTCGCGCGCTCGCTCACCGACGCCCAGCGCGAGACCCACACCTGGCTCCGCGAGCAGGTCGACAGCCTCCCGAACGGCGCCAGCGTCGGCGTCACCAACCGCACCGGCCCCCACGCCTCGAACCGGAAAGACGTCTACTTCTACCCGGGTCAGGGCACCGTCTACGACTGGCTCCTCATCGACGAGGGCGAGTTCAAGGAAGCGGATCGCACGAAGCACAGCACGCGCGTGCAGCGCGGCGACTACCGCCTCGTCAGCCGCCACAAGAGCACCAAGTTCGCGCTCTACGAGCGCAACAAGGACGCCAAGGCCGAGCCGCCGCCTCCTGCCACCGCGAGCCCCACGAGCGCCGCGACGGCTGCGCCCAGGCCTTCGGTGAAGCTCCCTACGTCACCGAAAGGTGCTGCCGACAAGCCCGAAGAGCCCGCGACCGAAGAAGGACCGGAGGAGCCGCCGGGCGGCGAATGACCTCCTGCCTGGCATCGACCGGGCAGCGAATGTCCTACTGCCTGGTATCGACGGCGTCCGTGGACTAGAAGCTCCTCATGCTTGGGGCTTCTCCCCATCTGGAGCGCGCCAGATGGGTTCTGTTGCCGCTCCTGATCCTCGGCGCAGCGGTTTTCTTCGGCAACTTCGTCCACGGATTCTACCCGATCCAGCGGTGGCTCTTCTGGCGCTATGCCGCCTACTGGGTGCTCTGCGCCTTCTGGTCGGCCGCGTGCGTTTCCGCCGGGCACCTGACGATCACCCGCGTCCTACGACGCGAACTCCCCATCGTCGAGCAGCTCGTCACGAGCTTCGCCGTCGGCCTCTTCGAGTTCTTCCTCGCGATGAGCCTGGCCGGCGCGCTCCATCTCTACCACCCGGCGCTGTTCTTCACGCTCCCGCTGATCTTCATCGCCGCTGGCTTCGAGCCCTTGCGCCGCTACCTCACGCGCGCCTACCGGCACCTCCGCCACGCACGCCGCCGCGCCCCACCGGCGCCCCTCTGGACCTGGGGCTTCCTGCTCTACGGCCTCCTCGGCGCGGCGATGGTCTACTTCCTGATCCTCACGCCCGACAACATCCAGTTCGACTCCCGCTGGAAGCACCTCGCGCTCGCCGAGGACTACGTGGCGCACGGCGGCATCCGCCGCTTCGCCGAGGGCTACACCGTCGCGACCTACCCGCACATCGCGACCTTCATCTACACGTGGGCGTTCCTGCTCCCGGGCGGCTTGCTCTTCGACAAGGTCGAACTCGCCGCGCACATGGAGTTCGTCGGCTTCCTCTGGACCCTCGTCGCCATCCCCGCGACGCTGCGCCTCCTCCTGCCCAAGGGCCTCACGCCGCGCTACTTCCTCCTCAGCTTCGGCGCGCGCTTCCTGTTCCCTGGCGTCTTCCTCTACGACTCCAGCGTCAGCGGCGGCGCCGATCACATCGCGGCCATCTTCGCGCTGCCCACCTTCACGTTGCTCGTGCGCTCCTGGCGGGACCTCTCACCGCGTCCCCTCTCGCTGCTTTTGATGACCATGGCCGGCGGTGGCCTCACCAAATACACCGGCGCGATCATCATGGTCCCCTTCCCCGCCCTCGCGGTCGCCGTGCGCGCCGTCCACCTGGGCTACCTCAGCGTGCGAGGCAAGATCGCGCCCGAGCTGCGCCGCAACTGGTACCTCGGACCGCTCGCCGCCGTGGGCTTCGGGCTGCTCTACACGTCCCCCCACTGGCTCAAGAACCTGATCTGGTACACCGACCCGCTCTACCCCACCCTCTACAAGCACATCGCGCTCACCCCGTGGACGCCCGACGCCGCGGACCTCTACGAGTGGGGCTACAAGGACTACCAGTTCTGGCGCCCCTCCCGTGATGCGGACGGCGTGGCCCGCACCCTGCGCGCCCTCGTCGACTTCTCCTTCATCCCGAACGACTACAAGCGCTACCACGGGATGGTCCCGCTCTTCGGGTCCCTGTTCACGCTGCTCCTCGCGTGCCTGCCCTTCGTCCGCGGCACCGCGCGCCTCTGGGGCATCGTCGGCTACGCGCACGTCGGCCTCGCCGCCTGGTACTGGACCCACCACCAGGACCGCTACCTCCAGGCGATCGTCCCCCTCTTCGCCGCCACCACCGCGACGCTCATCGTCCTCGTCTGGCGCGCCTTCGAGACCACGGGCCCCTCGCGCGTCGCCGCCCTCGCCACCCGCGTCACGCTCGCGGGCCTCATCGGCTTGCAGATCATCTGGGGAGGCGACGCCTACTTCATCCAGACCCACGCCATGATCCGCTCGCCCCAGAAGGCGGTGATCGACCTCCTCTCCAAGGGGCACCTGCGCAAGTACGACGAGCGCTTCGACGTCTACCCCACCTGGCAGTCCATCGGCCGCGCCCTTCCCAAGGGGGCGCGCCTCCTGCTCCACGACAACCACAACCACCTCGGCATCGGCGCCGAGTCGGTCTCGGACTGGGGGGGCTGGCAGTTCGGGATCAGCTACGGCCGCTTGCAGTCACCGCGCGAGGTCCACGACCTCATGCTTTCGCTCGGCGTCACCCACATCGCCTGGGAGAAGCACGTCAGCAAGGGCTGGGACTCGATCGCCGGCGACCTCGTGTTCTTCCACTACGCCACCCAGAACACGAAGAACCGCAGCGAGCACAGCCGGATGCTCCTCACCGAGCTCGGCCCCGCCCCCGACGCCGACGCCTCGTTCCCGAACGGCGTCGCCTGGCTCGGCTGCAACGACGACTACAAGAGCGGCCTCTACGCGCTGAGCGACCTCACCGTGCCCGCCTTCGGCCCGAAGCGTCTCGACTTCCCTGCCCCTCGGCTCGCCCACGCCAAGACCGCTGGCGCCTTCCGCACCGCGGGCGCCCCCAGCGCGAGCACGTTCGGGCTCGCCAGCGCAGCCGGCTTCCTCGTCGTCGACCCGCGCTGCGAGCGGGCCCTCCCCGCCTCCGTTCTCGCGGACTTCACCCTCGTCGCGACGCGGAGAGAGACCATGGGCAAGCGCCCCAAGCGCGACCTGTACATCCGCACCTCCGGCGAGCCCAGGTCCGTGCCGGAGCTGCCGGACACCGACGCACCGGACGAGCCGACCGCACCCGACGCGGCAGCGACCGCAGAGCCGGACACAGCGGGTTCGGCGGCGCCTCCCGCGTCCTCCGCCCGCCCCGGGGGCTCCGACGACGAGGACGACGACGACACGCCCGGCGCCTCCGACACCCCGTGATCTCCTTGGGATCGAAGGGGGTGTGCAGCACGCCGACGAGCGCAATCTGCTATCCTCCGCCGCCGTGACCGTGGATCTTCCCTTCGCCGAAACCCAGAAATCCCTGGAGCCGCTGCTTTCTTCTGCATCTGCGTCTCCCGCGCCCCTCGCCACCACCACCCCGGAGCAGAGCCCGGTCCTCGCCGAGGGAGGCGCCCCGCACGTCTCCATCGTCGTCCCCGGCCTCAACGAGGCCGAGAGCCTCCCGGAGCTGGCCTCGCGCATCAAAGACGCGCTCGGTGGCCGCGTCGTTTACGAGCTCATCTTCGTGGACGACGGCAGCACCGACGACACGTGGAAGGTCATCGGCGCGATCCGCGCCAAGGATCCCACCGTCAAAGGCATCCGGCTGCGAAAGAACTTCGGCAAGGCCACCGCGCTCACCGCCGGCTTCCAGAAGGCCCGCGGCGAGATCATCGTCACCATGGACGCCGATCTCCAGGACGACCCGGCCGACCTGCCCACCCTCCTCGGAAGGGTCGAAGCGGGCGACGACGTCGTCGTCGGCTGGAAGGTCCAGCGCCTCGACCCCACCAACCGCCTCGTCCTCTCGCGCATCTTCAACGGCACCGTGCGGTGGGTGACGGGCGTGAAGCTCCACGACATGAACTGCGGCTTCAAGGCCTACCGCCAGGACGTCATCCGCAACATCCCCATCTACGGCGACCTCTTCCGCTTCATCCCTGCCCTCGCCGCCTCGCAGGGCTTCCGCGTCGCCGAGGTCCCGGTCAAGCACCACGCCCGCCGCTACGGCGCGTCCCGCTACGGCCTCGAGCGCATCCTGCGCGGCTTCTTCGATCTGCTCAGCGTCCTCTTCCTGACGCGCTACTCGAAGAAGCCGATGCACCTGTTCGGCCTGATGGGCCTCGTCTTCGCCGCCCTCGGCGTGTGCGTCAACGCGTACCTGACCCTGCTCTGGTTCCTCGGTCACAAGATCGGCGACCGCCCGCTGCTCCTCCTCGGCGTGCTGATGATCATCCTCGGCATCCAGTTCTTCTCCATGGGCTTCATCGGCGAGTTCCTCACCTTCCAGATGCAGCAGCGCACCATGAGGAACGACCTCCCCATCCGCGAAGAAGTGGGCTGATCCGCCCTCACCCCGGTGTCGGCGTTGCGGCCCGAGCGTCGCGATCGCCGTAGTTCGCCTCGATCCACTGGCGGTACGCCCCGGAGCGGACCCGCTCGATCCACCCGCCGTTCTCCAGGTACCAGCGCACGGTCGCCGCGATCCCTCCGGCCAGATCGTGACGCGGCGTGAAGCCCAGCTCCCGCTCGATCCGGTCGCAGTCGATCGCGTAGCGCCGGTCGTGCCCGGGCCTGTCGGCCACGAAGCGCATCAGCGCGCCCAGCCCGTCGGCGCTCGTCCCCGTCTGACGCGCCACCTCGTCGATCAGCATCCGCAGCAGATCCAGGTTCGTCCGCTCGCTCCGCCCTCCGACGTTGTACGTCTCGCCCCGCGCTCCACGGGTCACGATCGCCCAGATCGCCTCGGCGTGATCGTCCACGTGCAGCCAGTCGCGCACGTTCAGCCCGTCGCCGTAGACCGGCAGCGGCTTCTGCTCCAGCATGTTCAGGATCATCAGCGGCACGAGCTTCTCGGGGAACTGATACGGCCCGTAGTTGTTGCTGCAGTTCGAGAGGGTCACGCTGAGCCCGTAGGTGTGCGCATAGGCCCGCACCAGGTGATCCGACGCCGCCTTCGACGCTGCGTAGGGCGAGTTCGGCTGGTAGCGCGTCGTCTCCGTGAACAGCCCCTCGGGACCGAGCGACCCGTACACCTCGTCCGTCGACACGTGGTGGAAATGAAGCCCTGGCCGTGCGCGCACCACCTCCAGGAGCTTCACCGTGCCCACCACGTTCGTCTCCACGAACACCAGCGGCCCCAGGATGCTCCGGTCCACGTGGCTCTCGGCGGCGAAGTGGACGATCGTGTCGATCGCGTGCTCCTCGCAGAGCCGTGCGACCAGTGCCTGATCGCCGATGTCCCCCTGGACGAGCACGTAGCGAGGATCGGTCGCGTACTCCGCCACGTTGTCGGGGTTCGCGGCGTACGTCAGCAGGTCGAGGTTCACGACGCGCGCCACCGACCCCTGCGCGCGCAGCAGGAAGCGCACGAAGGCGGAGCCGATGAACCCGCAGCCGCCCGTCACCAGCATGTTCTTCGGCGCTCTCATGTCCTGCGCGGCTCCCGGAGCACCGCCCGCAGGTACTCGCCGTACTGGCTCTTGCCGTAACGGTGCGAGAGCCGTTCGAGCTGCCCGGCGTCGATGGTCCCCATCCGGAACGCGATCTCCTCCAGGCAGGCGATGTGCGTCCCTTGCCGCTTCTCCATCACGTGCACGAACTGACCCGCTTCGAGCAGGCTCTCGGGCGTCCCCGTGTCGAGCCAGGCCATCCCGCGGCCGAGGAGCGTCAACCGCGCCCGCCCCTGCTCGACGTACGCCCGGTTCAGGTCCGTGATCTCCAGCTCTCCCCGCGCCGACGGCCGGAGCCCCTGCGCGATGTCGACCACCTGCTCGTCGTAGAAGTAGAGCCCCGTCACGGCGATGTGCGACCGCGGCTTCGTGGGCTTCTCCTCCAGTGACAGCACCCTGCCCTGCTCGTCCAGCTCCGCCACCCCGTAGCGCTCCGGGTCCTGCACGCGGTAGCCGAAGAGCACGCACCCATCCAGCGCCTCCCGCGAGGTCTTCAAGAGGTCGTAGAGCCCTGCGCCGTGGAAGATGTTGTCGCCCAGCACGAGGCACGACGGCCCTCCGGCCACGAACTCGCGCCCGATGAGGAACGCCTCGGCCAGCCCATTCGGCTTCGGCTGCGTCGCGTAGGAGAACGAGACCCCGAGCTGCGATCCGTCGCCCAGCAAGCGCTGGAACTGCGGCGCGTCGTCGGGCGTGGTGATGATCAGCATGTCCCGGATGCCGGCGAGCATCAGCACCGACAGCGGGTAGTAGATCATCGGCTTGTCGTAGACGGGCAGGAGCTGCTTGGAGACAGCGCGGGTCAGCGGATCGAGCCGCGTCCCGCTCCCACCGGCAAGGATGATTCCCTTCATGCTGCGTCGGACCTCCGCGATCGATGCCAGGCCACCTGCGCCTCGAGGCCCTCGCGCAGCGTCACCGCTGGCGCGTAGCCCAGGTCTCGCGCGGCCGCCGAGATGTCGGCCCACGTATGGGCCATCTCTCCGGCCTGGGACGGCCGCCGCTCCACCCGCACCTCCCCCGCGATTTCCCCCAGCAACGACAGCACCTGGTTCAGCGTCACCCGCGAACCACCGCCGACGTTGTAGATCCCGACCGCCCCCCCCTCGCCCGCGCGCCGCGTCGCCTCCACGATGTCGGCGACGAACGTGAAGTCCCGCGTCTGCTCACCGTCGCCGAAAAGCGGGATCGACCGGCGCGAGAGCGTCGCCTCGATGAACCGGAAGAACCCCATGTCGGGGCGCTGCCGCGGGCCGTACACCGTGAAGTAGCGCAGCGACGCCGTCGCCAGGCCGAAGCTGCGCCGGTACAGCTCGCAGAGCTGCTCGGCCGAGAGCTTCGTCACCCCGTACGGAGAGCAGGGCACCGTGGGGCTCGACTCGCGGAACGGTAGCTCCGGCGCGTCGCCGTACACCGACGACGACGAGGCGTAGACCACCTTGCGCACCGTCGATCCGGGCCGCCGCGCCGCCTCCAGGAGCCGCTGCGTCGCCAGGACGTTGTCCCGGAGGTACACGTCGAACCCCTCCCAGCTCGACCGCACCCCCGCCTGCGCCGCCACGTGGAACACCACCTCGCAGCCGTCCAGCAGCCGGACCAGATCGGCCTCGCAGAGATCGACGGCCTCCAGGCGAAAGCGCGGCTCGTCTCGCAGCCGTGCGAGGTTCGCCTCCTTGTGCGACAGGGGGTAGTACGCACTGAACCGGTCCACGCCGACCACGTCGTGGCCGAGCGCAACGAGCCGCTCCGAGAGGTGCGATCCCACGAACCCGGCGGCGCCGGTCACCAGACAACGCAAGACTGATCCTCTCACTCCCCCGAGCGACACTGCATCTCACCCCGCCCTGGGGCCACGCCTCCGGGGTCCTGCGTGAGGGACCCCGAACCCCGTCAGCGGGCCCTCCGGACGGCGGAGCCCCCGAGGACGAAGGTCGAGGTCGCGAGCGTCCGACCCTGGGACACCTCGTACGGCGCGATGCGGACTTCCCGGAGCACCCCCTGGACGCAGTGCCCCGCGGAGGTCCGGGCAAAGGACTCGTCCGCAAAGCGGACCTCGTCGACCTCACCGGTCGGCTCGAACGTCACGAAGGCGACGCCCAACTTGGTCGCAGAGCCGACGGGGACAGGGCAACGCCACATCTCCTGCGCCGCGGCCTTCACCGCTTGATTTGCCAGCTTGTGGATCGACATCCGGTGGGTCGCGTCGTCCGGGTCCCTCGACGGCGGCGTCGACTCGACCACGGGCTGCGCTGCATGCGTCATGTCCCCTGATCGGAGCGCCGGATCCATGATGGGGAGAAGCTGGCCCGCCGACGCGGAGACCTGCTGCCCTTGCGAAGCCTGCAGCGCCCTCGCCGCCCGCACCGTCGCCCGCGCCCGCGGGCTCTCGTCCCCGTGCAGCTCTTGATGGCCGATCACCGGCGATCGTGACATCCCGCAGCGCGCCGGCCGCACCATCGCGTAAGCGGCCGTCGTGAGAAACATGCAAGCGCCGAGCGCGACCAGCACCGAACGCTGGCTCCCTGCGCCTGCCTCCAGGCGCGGCCCTGCAAGGCCGCCCTCTTGCCCCCGTTTGCCTCGATCCACCTCGGCGCGAAGCTCTGCGAGCTCTGCGTCACGGACCTCCAGCGAGGCCTCCCGCTCCCGGATCCTGGCTTCCAGCGTCTCTATGCGAGCGCGCGCAGCGTCAAGGTCGTCGCGGTAGCATGTCATCCGGGAAGTCTACCCCTTCCGGAGCCGGCCGGAAGGGACTAGGACACCGGAAGACGCCATGAAGACCCTTCTCGTTGCCCATGATTTCGACGAGACCTCCGACCGAGCCCTGGATCAGGCGATCGACCTGGCCCGGAAGCTCGGCGCATCGGTGAAGGTCCTCCATGTCTACAGCGTACCCATCTATGCCTTCCCGGAGGGGTCCGCCTACATCCCCTCCGCGGCGGATGCGGCCCAGATCGCGGACGCAGCGCAGCGTCACCTCGACCACGTGCTGAAGACGCGCCGCGCAGCATCCCCGGACATCACCTTCGAGGGCTTGCTCCGCGCTGGCATGACCGCCGAGGAGATCTGCAAGCAGGCCGACGAGATCGATGCGGACATCATCGTCATCGGCACGCACGGCCGCGGCGCCATCGGCCGGGCCATCCTCGGCAGCGTCGCACAGCAAGTGATGCGCCACGCCCGTCAGCCCGTCCTGAGCGTCCGCAGCGCCTGAGACGCTCCCGCGGGTCCCTCACAGCCCCCTCACCTCGCGCCGTGACGCGCCGCTGGATGTCCGCAATCACGGATTGACGCAGCGCAGAAACCTGCGCGAAACATGGCCCCAGCTACCCCGGAAGGATGCAGATCGACTCCGGGGACACCGCCTGGCTCCTCGTCTCCACGGCCCTGGTCCTGTTCATGACCCCGGGCCTCGCCCTGTTTTACGGGGGCATGGTGCGGCGCAAGAACGTCCTCAGCACGCTCATGCACGCCTTCGCCGCCCTCGGCGTGATCAGCCTGCAATGGGTGCTCTTCGGGTATTCTCTGGCCTTCGGCACCTCCCACGCCGGCCTGATCGGCGGCTTCGACCACGTCGGCTTGAGCGGCCTCGCCGGCACCGCGCGCGGCACCGTCCCGGCCCTCGCCTTCTGCGCCTTCCAGATGATGTTCGCGGTGATCACCCCCGCCCTCATCGCCGGCGCCTTCGCCGAGCGCATGCGGTTTTCGGCGTACCTCGTCTTCGCCGTCCTCTGGACGACGCTGGTCTACGACCCGGTGGCGCACTGGGTGTGGGCCGAAGAGGGCTGGCTCTTCGAGATGGCCGCCCTCGACTTCGCCGGCGGCACCGTCGTCCACCTCGCCGCGGGCGTCTCGGCCCTCGTCTGCTCTCTCGTCATCGGGCGGCGCACGGGCTGGCCGCACGAGCGCCACCAGCCCCACAACCTGACCATGACCCTCCTCGGGGCGGGCATCCTGTGGTTCGGGTGGTTCGGCTTCAACGCGGGCAGCGCCCTCGCCGCGAACGGCCTCGCCGCCATGGCCCTCGTCGGCACCCACGCCGCGGCGGCAGCAGGCGCCTGCGGCTGGGTCCTGGTCGAGTGGGCCCAGCGCCGCAAGCCCACCGCCCTCGGCGTCGCCTCGGGCCTCGTCGCCGGCCTCGTCGGCATCACCCCTGCCGCGGGCTTCGTCTCGCCTCTCGCCGCCCTCGTCATCGGCTTCCTCTCCGGCGCCGCCTGCTACGGCGCCGTCCTGCTCAAGGAGCGCCTGCGCTACGACGACTCCCTCGACGCCTTCGGCGTCCACGGCGTCGGCGGCCTCCTCGGCGCCTTGCTCACCGGCGTCTTCGCCCGGAAAGCGCTCAACGACGGCGGGCAAGATGGCCTCCTCGCCGGCAACCCGGGCCAGCTCGTGCCGCAGGTCGCCGGCATCGTCGCCGTGGGCCTCTACGCCGCGGTGGTGACGTTCGGACTGCTCAAGCTCCTCGACAAGCTCATGGGCCTGCGCGTCCCCGTTCCCGAGGAGCGCGAGGGCCTCGACGCCACCGAGCACGGCGAGACCGGCTACGCGCTTTGACGCGCGCCTGCACGGCCTGACGCGCGCCCTCCCCCCTTCACAGCAGCGTGGGCGTGTTCTCCGCGAAGAACTCGTGGTTGTCGGCGTTGTTCAGCGCCTTGGTCGGGCTCGACTTCGCCAGGTTCTTCGCGGCGGTGTGACCGTAGGCGTGGTCGTCCGTCTCGGCCACGACCGCGAAGTGGCTCATCTCGTGGACCAGGGTCCCTCCCTTCGAATCGGTGCCGGTCATCGGCGCGCTCCAGAACGCGCCGCACACGTAGATGTTGTACGGCTCCCGCGGGTACACGTAGGCGTACACCCCCGAGTCCGTGCAGCTGCAGTCCACGGTCACGTCCTGCCCCACGAACGCATCCCGGATGGCCAGGAACTGCTTCTGCGCCGTCGCCCACCGCGCCGTCGTGTAGGTCCCGAACCACGTCTTGTAACGGCCCGTGCCCGAGGGGGTGGTGGTCGTCAGGTACTCGTGGGCGCCCTGCGCGTAGGTCTCGGCCGCGTCCATCGCTTGCACGATGGTGCTCTGCCGCGACGTCGAGCAACCCCCCGAGAACGTCAGCGCGTCGACCGCCGACGCCTTCCGCCGCGCCCGGCTCTCCTGGACCCAGTTCGACCTCCCCTCGATCCAGAGCGAGAGATCCGGAGCGCGCGCCGAGGCGAGCGCCGCTCCTGGCCTCATCGCGCCCGCTGCGGCGGTGCCGCCCACCTCGCCATCGTGCGCCTCGCCGTCCACGCGGAAGGACACCGCGTACGCTCCCGACACCGACAGGTCGTAGTCGTCCGAGAGCACCACCACCCGTTCCACCTGCTCGCCGGGCAGGAGCGTGATCAGGTCGGCGTCGCGCGGCGCCATCCGTTTCACGATCGGCCCGAGGTACGCGACCTCCGTCCCATCGCGCGTGACCTCCAGCACCCGCTCCTGGATCGCCTCGCCGCCCGTGTACCACCGCGGCACGCGCACCGGCTCGGTGGAGGCGTTCGTGAAGGTCACCGTCACCGTCACCTCGTCCTGCGCCATCAACGCCACGTCGGCGCCAGAGAGGCTCACCTGGAGCGCCCCCGAGCGTGCGATCGGGCCCTCGCCCTCCATCCCCACCTCGCCTCCTGGCACCATGCACCCCGAGAGGCTCCCCAGACCGAGCGCCCCACCCAGCACGGCACCGAGACGACCACGAAGGCTCTTGTTCATCGCGTAGCTCTCCTTGACCACCGGACGCACGCATCCACCTCGCCCCCGTGGAGGTCCGCCGCCCGGCGACGCCTAGCGATAGCATGCGCTCCTCGTGCCTCGGTCCCGCAGCGTTCGTCGAATGATCACGATCTCGCGCCATTGAAACATCATTCGTCCAGGCAATCCCACCTCGCAATGCCCACGCTGCACGGAGAAGGACCACGGACGTCCCGCTGCGAGCATGGCGAACGGCCGCGCCAGCACCACGAACGGCCGCGCCAGCACCGCGAACGGCCGCACACGTCGGCATGGAAGATCACGCCGTGCTCATGGCCTTCGAGGCCGCACACGCCCTGCGCTAGGCTCCGTGCGTCCTGGCCATGCGTCCTCCCGAACCCACCCCCGCGCTCGCCGCTCCCTCGTGGGACGACCTCGTGGCCGCCTGCGCGTCACGTGGCCTGCGCGTGCGCGGCGCCTTTCATACGACCCTGGACGACGCCCTGCCGGACGTGGACGGCGCCCCGGCGGCCACGCTCGCCCTGCTCGGCAACGCGGGTTCTTCCATGTGGGAAGCCTTCGAGCGCGCGCGCGCCGCCCGCCCCACGCTCGCCGGCCTCGACGCCTGGACCCTGGAGACGGTGACCGCCCTCGCCCACGACCTCGGTGCGCGTCCCGTGTTCCCCTTCGAAGGCCCGCCGTACCACCCGTTCCAGCGCTGGGCACAGCGCGCCGAGCCCGTGCATCCCTCGCCCCTCGGCATGCTCATCCACCCGGAGTTCGGTCTGTGGCACGCCTACCGCGCGGCGCTGCTCTTCGCTGCGCGCATCGACCTGCCTCCACGGGACGAGACGCCGAGCCCTTGCGCGACCTGCGTCGACCGCCCCTGCCTGGGCGGCTGCCCCGTGCGCGCCTTCTCCGACGATCCGTCGAGGGGCTACGACGTCCTCGCCTGCGTCACCCACCTGCGCACGGTCCCCGATCCGGGGTGCATGACCCAGGCCTGCCTCGCGCGCCGTGCGTGCCCCGTCGGCCGCGCTTACGTGTACGTCGCCCCGCAGCGCGCCCATCACATGCGCGCGTTCCGCGAGAGTTGCGAGCAGTTCCTGCCAGAACGAACTTGAGACACGTCGCTCCCTGGAGAGCAGGAGGGAGCGCCACCCGACGCTGGGCAAAGCGCTAGCCGACGCTGGGCAAAGCGCTCGTCAGCACCGTCACGCCCCCACCGCCGAGCCGCGTGGGGATCTGATTTCACCGGCTGCCGCGTCGGTCCTGTCGGCTGCCGCGTCGGTCCTGTCGGCTGCCGCGTCGGTCCTGTCGGCTGCCGCGTCGGTCCTGTCGGCTGCCGCGTCCATCCTGTCGGCTGCCGCGTCGGTCCTGTCGGCTGCCGCGTCGGTCCTGTCGGCTGCCGCGTCGGTCCTGTCGGCTGCCGCGTCGGTCCTGTCGGCTGCCGCGTCCATCCTGTCGGCTGCCGCAGGCATGGACAGTGTGCCATCCTACATCCACATTCCTGCCACGCGGAACGACTGTGTGCCCTCCTACATCCGCATTCCTGCCACGCGGAACGGCCGTGTGCCCTCTCACACCCGCATTCCTGCCACACGGATTTCTGTCGGCTGCCGCCAGGAGCCCAACGTGACCCCGACCGCCGCTGGGCTCCTGGCCCGTCCTTGCGCCTTCCAACCGCTCCCCTCTGGCCGACGTGCTGGAGCATCCGGGTTTCGCCTGGCCCTTCGACCGTGCCATCGGACACGCCCCTCCTCCTGACGGCACGCGCATCGGGGCCGATGCATCGACACGCTCCCCCTCGCAGAGGAGCGCTCGCTTCACGGCCTCACAGCAGTCGCTCGAGGTTCAGATGACCGCTGACGTCCCCCTTCAGGTCGAAGAGGGTGTAGTCGCGGTAAGCAAACCGCCAGTGGCCATCGACCCGCTCGAACCGGTCGTGATAGCGACCGGCAGCGATCACCTGCAAGGGGATGCCCTCCGTCACCTGGAGGACGGTGTAGCAGGAGCGGCAGGTTGCTCGATTCGAGCCTTCATCGATCTCGAGGATCGGGTTGGTGACCAGATGCCTGGTCCGCGGGGTGCCGCAGGGATGGATCTTCACCACCGCCTGCAACATCGCCAGCAAGGCTGCATCGTCTTGCAACGCATCCGCGCCAACGATCTTCATCCTCGCGTTCTTGAAGAGAGCAGCAGCTCCTGGCAGGTCACCACCATCCACGAGCTCCGCATAGCGGTAGAGAAGATTGGCTATCTCGACTGCACTGTTCGACATCTCGTTCTCTCCTGGTCGCCGTTCCGCACGCGAGCACGGCATGCTGGATAGCGTAGGATGATCAGGGTGACGACCGGCTCGAAGAGGTGGGAGCGCGCGCCAGTCGACAGCGAACCGTGAAGACCGGGCTCCCATGGCCGTCCACTTGCCCGGAGGAGACACCTGATGCTCGACGTCATGCTGAGGGATCGCCGCGTGGGCACCCTCGTCCGCGAGAGGGGATCGAGCCTTCTGTCATTCGTGCTGGAGGACGACTACCTGAGCGATCCGGAGCGCACCGTGCTCGGCCAGCAGTTCGAGGCGCGCCGCCACCATCGGCTCTTTCGCCAGCGGGCGCATCCTGGCCGGCTGCCTCCCTTCTTCGCCAATCTCCTCCCCGAGGGAGCGCTGAAAGCGATCGTCACGTCCCAGGCTCCGGACGGCGACGAGGCCTCGCAGCTCGCCCTCCTCGGTGAAGATCTCCCGGGGGCCATCGTGGTGCGTCCCTCGGTCGACCCACCTCGACGCGGGGACACGCCGGAGACCCTGCGCGATGCGCTTTCCCTCACGACGCAGATACCTCCCTCGGACGAGTTCCGCTTCTCTCTCGCTGGCGTCCAGCTCAAGTTCTCCGTGATCCGATCGGAAGACGGCCACTTCACGTTGCCCGAGCGAGGGCTGGGCGGCACCTGGATCATGAAGTTCGGCTCAGCGCGCTTCCCACAGCTGCCGGAAAACGAGTTCTGGACGATGCAGTGGGCACGCGTCGTGCGGCCTCGATGTCCCGCCCCACGCGCTGGTCCGCGCCGACACCGTGACGAACCTCGACCCTCGCTTCGTCGCGCTGGGACCGCACGTCTTCATGATCCAGCGCTACGACCGCCTCGCTGATGGAACGCGCGTCCACCAGGAAGACTTCGCTCAGGTCCGCGGCGTGCTCCCGGAACGGAAGTACGGGAAGGCCAGTTACGAGGGTCTTGCCCGGATCGTCGGTGCGCTGTGCGGGCACGACGGCCTGCTCGATTTCATGCGCCGCGTGCTCTTCGCCATTCTCTCCGGCAATGACGACGCCCACCTGAAGAACTGGTCCCTGCTCTATCCCGACGGCCGCACCCCTCGTCTCGCCCCTGTCTACGATCAGATCTCCGTCCGCGAGTTCTTCCGCCGCGGCGAGCTGGCCTTCCCCCTCGCCAAGGAGCGCTCACCGACCCGCATCGGCTGGGAGCACCTCACCCGCATCGAGCGCTACCTTCACGACCACGGCCTCCCCGTCCCCCTCGTCGCGCCGATGCGCACCTTCGTCACCCGCTGCCTCGATCACTGGCAACAGCACCGCCTCCACACCGGCCCCACCTACCGCACCAAGCTCGACCGCATCACGCGCATCTCCGCGCATCACGCGCATGACGGTTCAACCATCCCGCCCACCGAACGCTGATCCCCGCGCCCCTCCCGCCCCATCCCCCCTCAGTACCTTCTCGTGCTCCCCACCCAAGGGGCGCGGCAGCGTGCGCGGTGCGGGCGTGGGTGGGCCCCGTGCGCTCGGAGCGCCGGCCCCCCGTCACCCCAACGCCCCTGCCCTCGCCTCCCCCCTCCCAGCCCCCCCAAGCCTCCTACCAGGCGCGACTCGCACGGGGGGACCCACGCCCGCACCGCGCACGCTGCCGCGCCCCTCAGGCCTCCTGCCGCGCCGGCATCACCATCGGCGTCGCCTCTGCTCCACCCCGCAGCACCGAGATCACCCCGTGCTCGTTCTTCGCATCGAGCAGCGCCTTCCGCACCTCTTCACGCGCCATGAACCGCGCGATCTCGGACATCAGCTTCAAGCTGCCCTCGTAGTTCTTCGGCGGCATCAGGAGCAGCACCACCAGCCGCGCTCCTTCCCCGTCGGGCGCATCGAAGTCCACGGCCACCTGCGTCCGACCCAGCGAAAGCAGCGGCGCGGTCAGCCCCTCGACCTCCGCGTGCGGCAGCGCCACCCCCTCGCCCACGCCCGTCCCCGCGAGCGCCTCGCGCTTCAACACGGCGGCCGTGAACTGCCCGGCCTCCTCGGGCCGCTCCCGCTTCTCGGCGAGCGCCCCGCAGAGCGCCGCGATGATCTCGCCACGGGACTCGGCGGCGACGTCCAGCCGGACGACACCCGCCTCGAGCAGCCGCGCGATCGGGTTGAGCGTCGGGCGCAGGAGCCGCGACATCGCGGGCCCCGAGAGAAGCGACGTCACCAGGGCCATCACGACCAGCGCGACGAACACTTGCTGGTTGATGATCCCCGCTTGCAGCGCCATCACGGCTAGGAGGATCTCCATCGCGCCACGGGAGTTCATGCCGAAGCCGATCGCCAGCGCCTCGCGCCAGCCCACGCGGCCGAGACGCGCGCCGAGGGCGCAGCCGGCGACCTTCGCGATGCAGGCGATGAGGAGCACCACCGCCGTCAGGCCCACGTCGAAGTTCGCGATGAAGTCGACCCGGAGGGCCATCATCGCGAAGAACACCGGCGTGAACACGCTGGTCACGAAGTCGCGCAACACCTGGCGGGTGTGCTCGCGCAGGCGGGGGGAGTCGCCGACGGCGATGCCCATCACGAAGCCGCCGAAGACGGCGTGCATGCCGAGCGCCTCGGAGCCAGCCGCGCCGAGCAGCGCCAGCACCATGATCATCGAGAGCACCCGGCCGGTGTGCGCGTCGTGGCGTGGGTCCATCCAGGCCAGCATCCTGTCGGCGAGGGGCCGGACGACGGCCAGCGTCACGAGGACGAAGCCCACGGTCATCGCCACGGACTTGGCCACGCCACCGACGGTCGCGGAGCCGGGCATGGCGAAGCTCGCGGAGAGCACGCCGAACGCGATCCAGCCGATGAGATCGTCGATCACCGCGGAGGAGAGCACGAGCAGACCGAACTCGGTCTTCATCAGGCCGAGGTCGAGCAAGGTCCGGGCGATGACGGGCAGCGCGGAGATGGAGAGGGCGATGCCGAGGAACGCCGCGTGCAGGCCACGCTGGCTCGGGTCGGCGAGCGCGTACTCCGGCAGGACGTAGCCGAGGCCCAGGCCGAGCGCGAAGGGGATGATGACGCCGAGGATGCTCGTCAAGAAGACGACCCGACCGCTCTTCCGGACGACGGTGAGGTCGATTTCCAGGCCGGCCACCACGAGGAGGAGCACCACGGCGACGGTGGTGTAGGACTGGAGCCAGGTGGCGACGCCGGGGCCCGGGGGGAAGAGCCAGGCCGAGGCGTCGGGGGCGAGCCGCCCGAACACGGTCTTGCCGACGAGGATGCCCGCGATGATCTCCCCGACGACGGGCGGGAAGCCGAGCTTCCCGACCAGCTCACCGAGCAGCCGTGCAGTCCCCAGCAGCACCGCCAGGGAGAGCAGAAAGAGGATGAGCTCGTGGTGCATCGGCCGAGGCTAGCGGACCGTGGTCGTCCGGGCGAGCACGGGTGATCTGCGGGAACTGGTTGCCTCGTCCCGTCCCTCCCGGTAGCTTGCGCCCCCACTTTTCGACGCGGCGCGCCCCCTCGGTCGCCCGTCAGCACGGAGCACGGAGCATGAGCGGCCATTCGAAATGGGCCACGATCAAGCGGAAGAAGGGCGCACTCGACGCGAAGCGCGGGAAGCTCTTCACCAAGCTCATCAAGGAGATCACCGTCGCGTCCCGCATGGGCGGTGGTGACCCGAACGGCAACCCCCGCCTCCGCAAGGCCGTCAACGAGGCCAAGGGGCAGGCGATGCCCGCGGACACGATCAAGCGTGCGATCCAGCGCGGCACCGGGGAGCTGGACGGCGAGGCGTACGAGGAGATCCTCTACGAAGGGACGGGCCCGGCGGGGACGATGTTCCTCGTGGAGGCGATGACCGACAACCGGAACCGTACGGTCGCCGAGATCCGCAAGGTGTTCGAGAAGAACAACGGGCAGCTCGGCGCGGGCGGCTCGGCGCAGTGGGCCTTCGATCGCAAGGGGCTCATCACCTTGCCGAAGGACGCGGCGAACGAGGACCAGCTCATGGACATCGCGGTCGGCGCCGGCGCGGACGACTACACCGATCTGGGCGAGGAGTGGCAGGTCGTGGCCAGCACCGACGTGCTCGACACGGTGGTGAAGTCGCTGGAAGAGGCGAAGATCACCGTGAAGTCGTACGGTCCCGGCTACCTCCCGAAGACGAAGAAGGCGGTGTCCGCACGCGACGCCGAGGTGTGTCTGAACCTGTTCGACACGCTCGACGATCACGACGACGTGCAGAACGTGTACGCCGACTTCGACATCTCCGACGAAGAGCTGGCGAACCTCTGATCCGCTGACGAGGAGGGACGCGCCGTCACCAGCGCGCGACCCTCCTCTGCCTGCCATCAGCTCGCGTTCCTCTTCGCTCCACCGCCGGTGTGCGCCCCTCGTCGCGCCACGGCCGGCGCGCGCTCCCGCGTCGCTCCCACCCTCCTCTGCACCGCAGCGTACTCGCCGCAGGACGCGCTCGCGGTACGAGGAGGGCTCGCTCCGGTCAGGCTGGCCGGGGTCTTCGGCGGTCGAGCAGGGTGAATGCGCCCGCGACGAGCGCGGCGATCCCGATCGTCAGGAGGTAGGACGGCAGTTCGAGGAAGCTCGCCTTGAAGTGGAAGAAGAAGTCGTCGTAGCCGGGGAGGCCTTCGGTGCCCGGGAAGACGATGAAGGCGGGCCGGAGGGTGCAGAAGACGAGCCAGTCGGTGACGACGACGTCGACGACGTTGACCAGCACGATGAGGCCGGCGACGTGGAGAAAGGCGGGGAGGAAGCCGAGGGGCGACTTACGCTCCCGGCGCGCGGCGCGGAGCGAGAGGAGCGGGCCGCCGAGCAGGGTGCCGAAGACGAGCACGAAGGCGACCATGATCAGCAGGTCGGAAGGCGAGCCCGCGGCGTCGCCGACGACGGAGCGGATGTCCGGCGGGTAGTCGTCGAGGAAGAAGCGCCGGTCGAGGGCGACCAGGGCAAGGACGATGCAGGCGAAGACGACGCCGAGGAGCAGGCCGTCGCGAAGGGTCCTCGTCGCCGGGACCGGGGTCATGAGACCGCTTCCTCGGGGTGGGCCGAGGCGCTTTTCGGGGGCTCGGGGGCGCGCGCGGGCAATACGACGCCGCGGTTGCCGTCGACGCGCACGCGCTCGCCGTCCTTCAGGCGACGGGTGGCGTCGCCCGCACCCATGACGGCCGGGATGCCGTACTCGCGCGCGACGATGGCGGCGTGCGATCCCGCGGCGCCGCTGTCGACGACGATGGCGGCGAGGCGCTGGAAGACCGGGGTCCAGGCGGGGTTGGTGAAGGGGGCGACGAGGACGTCGCCCTGCTGGATCTTGCTGAAGTCGGCGGGGCTCAGGATGACGCGCACGGGCCCTTCGACGACGCCGGCGCTGCCAGAGACGCCGCTGACGAGGGCGTCGGCGCCTGCGGCGGTGCGGCGGTAGAGCCTGGGGTCGACGACGGGGGAGCCTGCGAGGGCGGCGCGTCGGGCTCGTCGGCGTTCGACGAGGGCGCTCAGCTCGGCGGTGAGCTGAGCGGGCGGCGGCAAGACGCCCTGGACGCGCTCCACCTCGTCGAGACGGAGATGGAAGATGTCCTCGGGGGCAGAGAGCACGGCGGCGTCGGTGAGGCGTCGGCCGAGTTCCAGGAGGACGCGGCGGAGGATGGGCATGGGGAGGGTGCCGTAGAAGTGGGTGTCTTCCCGGATCTCGGTGAGGGCACGGGCCTCGGCGAGGATCTCGGTGAAGGCGGCACGCAAGGGCGCGGGCGCGAGGAAGGGGTGCGCGAGGATCTCGTCGCGCGCCGCTTCCCAGGAGAGCTGCGCGGTGTCGGGCTGGGGGGCGTTCGCGGCGAGGGTCTCGAGCATGCCGAGGACGACGGCAGGGGCGTCTTTCCAGGTGGGCTCGAGGACGGCGAACATGACGGCCTCGCGGTGGCCGTAGTGGTCGAGGAAGGCGCGGACGTCGGCGAGGAAGGTGCGGCCGGCGTCGTGCGCTTCGAGGGCGCTCCAGAGGGCCTCGGGGGGGTGCTGGGCGAAGGTCTCGGCGAGGGCGGGGGTGTTGCGGATGGTGTCGGCGAGGGCGGCGAGGGCGCGGTTCGCCGAGAGGGTCTTGGTGTCGATGCCGGAGAGCAGGGCGTCGAGGCGGTCCTCGTGCTCGACGAGCCAGAGCGCGAGCTGGAGGAGGCCGAAGGCGAGCATGGCCCGGGGGTAGTAGCGCCTGCGGGCTTCGCCGAGCAGGGGCCAGGGGAGCTTCAGGGCCTCGTGGATGGTGGCCACGAGCTCGTCCCAGGCGAGGGCGCCGAGGTCGCGGGATTCGAGGACGCGGGCGCGCTCGCGGGCTTCGTGGAGCGCGGGGAGCGCGCGCCAGTGGAGGGGGTTGTGGCGCGCGCAGTGCCACAGGAACCACGCCGGGGCGAGCAGGACGCGCGGCGAGAGGCGGTACTTCGTGTCGTCGCGGATCTGCAGGATGACGCTGTCTTCTTCGACGAAGGTGTCGGCGAAGCGGGTGCCGGTGACGCCGAGGTGGCTGAACGAGCGCAGGACGGCGTCGTAGATGCCAGGGCCCCAGGTGGAGAGGTCCATGGGGTACGGGCGCACCGAGAGCATGTCGGCGAAGTAGGCGATGGGGTTGTCGGGCGTTTTCTTCGGGCGCTCGGTGGGCTCGGGGAGTGCGGTGATGGGGCGGGCCTGGAGGAGCCAGGGCTCTCCGGCGACGACGGCCCACTCGATGTCCTGGGGGGCGCCGAAATGCTGGGCGACGCGGGCGCCGAGGCGGGCGAGGGCGCGCAGGGAGGCGTCGGGGAGCGAGGCGCGTGGGGCGCTCTCGTGGAGAGGAGCGGGGGTGACGTGCTCGACGCCGCCCTCGACGCGGGCGCGGACGACGAGTTCGCGGCGGCCGAGGCGGCGCTCGACGATGCGGAAGCCGAAGAGGCGCTTGCGGAGGACGAAATGATCCGGGGTGACGAGGCCCGAGACGACGGCCTCGCCGAGGCCAGGGTTCGCGTCGATGACGGTCTCGTCCCGGGCGCCGGTGACGGGGTTGGCGGTGAAGAGGACGCCCGCGACCTCGGCCGGGGCCATGCGCTGGAGGACGACGGCCATCTTCACGGGGGCGCGCTCGAGGCCCTGGCGCGCGCGGTAGGCGATGGCGCGGTCGGTCCAGAGGGAGGCCCAGCAGCGGCGGACGGCCGTGAGGACGGCGGCGAGGCCGACGACGTTGAGGAAGGTGTCCTGCTGGCCAGCGAAGGCGGCCTGCGGGAGGTCTTCGGCCGTCGCGCTGGAGCGGACGGCGAGGGGCTGGGCGCCGAGCTTCTGGTAGGCCTGCTCGATGGCGGTGGCGACGTCGGCGGGGATGGGCGCCGCTTCGAAGACGCTGCGGAGCGCCTCGCCATGCTCCGGCGTGTCGCGGAGGACGCGCTCGATGTGCGGGGCGAGGTCGCCCTGCTCGACGAAGCGATCGTACGCGGTCGTGGTGACGACGAAGCCCTCCGGTACCCGGAAGCCGGCGCGCGTCAGGGCGCCGAGGCTTTCTCCTTTGCCGCCCGCGATGGCGAGATCACCGCGGTCGATCTCGTGCAGCGAGAGGACGAGCTGCGGGGCTGCAGGGCTCGTTCCGTGAGGGGCACCTCGCGAGGTCTGCGTGTCCATGGTGCGCCGCACTTCACCATGTCCGCGTCGGGATGCACACGCACTTCGACGTGCAGGGTGGCGAGGGCTGCGCTGGTGTCGCGTGAGCGAGGCCGCGCTGGATCGTGCTGCGACGAGGTTCAGGTGATGATGCGGCGAGCCGTCTCGGTCCTCTGACGAGACGAGCCACCGACCCTGGTCATGGCATAGGTGACGCCACTCTGGAGGGTGCCGTGCGTGGTGATCGCGCCGAGATCGGCGCCGATCTCGACGAGGGTGCGCGCGACCTCGGGGCTGATGCCGGTGAGGATCATCTCGGTGCCCAGGAGACGCGCCGCGGCCGCCGTCTTGATGAGGGCTCCAGCGACGCTCTCATCCATGCCGCGTACGCCGGTGATGTCGAGGATGGCAACGGCCGCCTGATGGGTGGTGATGCCAGTGAGCAAGGTCTCGAGGATCTGGCCAGCGCGCCCCGGGTCGATGCTGCCCACGAGCGGCATGACCACCAGTTCATCGGCGAGGGGGATGAGGGGGGTCGACAGGTCACGGATGGACTGCTGCTGCGCGGCCACGAGCTCCTCGTGGAGGATCTGTTGCTGTCGCTCGAGCTTGCGCTGCTCGGTGACGTCCATGGCGTGGAACATGACGCCGAAGATCTCGCCGTCCTTCCGGCGCAGGGGCACGTACTGGTACGAGAGCCAGCCCGAGGCGATCGCGGGGTCGATGATGTCGGCCGGGAAGGACTCACCCACGAGCGGTTCGCCGGTGGTGAGGACGCGCTGGAGTCGGTCCCCGTAGCCCGCTTCGATGATCTCGGGCATCGCGTCTCTCACGGGTCGTCCGACGGGATCCCTGCCGCCGATGAGGGAGCGAAGGCGGTCGTTCGCCAGCAGGAAGGTGTGCTCCGGCCCCTCCATGATCGAGCACAGGGCAGGCATTTGCATGAAGGCTGCGCGTAAGACGTCACGCTCGGCCGTCACTTCGTCCCGGGCTCTTTCCGCCTCGGCGAGCTTCTCGCGGAGGTTTTCGTTCTCGGCTTGCAGCTCTTCCAGAGAGAGAGAGGCCATGAAGCGGGGATAAATCAGGCGAGCCACCTGCGCAACAGGTCCCGCGCGAGCGGCACCGTGCCCGAAAAGAATGCGCGAAGCCGAGGAGGGCGCGGCCTGTGTAGCAGCGGGAGAGGAGGGGTGGGATGCCGCCACGCTCGCACCAGGACCGCACCAGGGTCACACCGGGGGCTGTCGTCACGTCCGTCCTCCTCCTCGCCTCGCGCACAGGTGCCAGGGTCGACCCGAGGTCGTCCACGGCCGCACCACGCGCCGGCCTCGTCGCGCTAGGGACGCCAGAGGGGGAAGCTGGCGACGGCCCAGGAGAAGAAGGCGTGCGCGAACACGGCGGGCGCGAGCCGTTCATGCTTGAGAAGCACCAGCCGTCCCCACACGAGCCCGCAGCCGAGGGCCGCAGCGACGAGGAGGGGGTTGGGGCCGGCCTGAGGGTCGGCGAGCAGAAACAGGGTCGGTAGATGCGCAGCGCCGTACAACGCCGTCGAGACGAGGAGCGCAGGAACGGCGCCGAAAGCCCCCGAGAGGGCACGCATGGCGAGGCCACGCCAGACGATCTCTTCGAGGGCAGCGATGGCGAAGACGACGCCACCGAGGATCATCCGGTCGGAGACGTCAGGGCCGCCGAGGTGGAGGTAGAGGCGGAGGATCCAGGCCTCCTGAGGGGAGCCGTGCGGCGTGATGAGGAGGCTCGCGCCCATCGCGGTGCCGTAGAGGACCGCGGCGATCAGCGCGCCAAGGGCGAGGTCGCCGCCGCGCGGCACGAGGGCGAAGCGGAGTTCGCCGCGGCGCCGAAGCCAGAGGGCGGTGAGGGCGACGCCCGGGATGTAGACGGCGGCGAGGGCAGAGAGCAGGTCGGTGACGCCAGCGCGGGAGGGGGAGAAGGCCCACGCGACGCCGAGCGCGGTGACGAGGGTGACGGAGGCCGCGATGAGGATGGCCTGCCGCGGTGAGGTGGGCGGTGGCTGGCGAGGATCGGTGAAGCGGCCGTCGAGCGAGGCGCGGGTCTCCTCGGGCTCGGCGGCGTCTGTCGAGGGCACGCTGTCGCGCGGGGCGTCTGCGCTCATCGGGGAGCTTGTTTCTCCGGGCGGCACAGGGTCGCCACCCGATCGAGGATGCGGTCGGCGAGCTGCAGCTTGGGGAGCACGCCGACCGCGTCGGCCGCGTCCGAGGTGACGAGGAACGCGCGGTTGTCGTCGCGACCGAAGGAGTCGGAGGCGTGGTTGGCGACCACCAGGTCGACCTGCTTCGTCTTCAGCTTGCCGCGGGCCGCAGCGATCACGCGCTCGTCGGAGTCGGTCTCGACGGCGAAGCCGATGAGGGCAGGGCGCGCCGCACCGGAGGCAGCGCGGGCCGCGCCGACCTCGGCGAGCAGGTCCGGGTTGGGGACGAGGTCGAGGGTCATGGCGCTCGCGGAGCGCTTCATCTTGGCGGCGTGCGCCGCGGCGGGGCGGTAGTCGGCGACGGCAGCCGACATGATGAGGGCGTCGGCCGCGGTCAGGTCGGGGCCGAGGGCCTGCCAGAGGGCGGCGCGCATGGCGAGGGCGTCACGGGTGTCGATGCGCTGCACGCCGAACGGGGTGGGCAAGGAGACGGGGCCGGCGAGGAGCAGGACGTCGGCGCCTCGTGCAGCGGCTCGCTCGGCGACGGCGAACCCCATCTTGCCGGTGGAGCGGTTGCCGAGGAAGCGGACGGGATCGATGTCTTCGACGGTGGGGCCCGCGGTGACGACGAGGCGGAGTCCGGCGAGGTCGCGCGGCGCCGCGCGGGCGATGGCCGCAGCGGCGATGACGGCAGGGTCGGCCATGCGGCCGAGGCCATGCTCGCCCGAGGCGACCTCCCCTTCGGCCGGTCCGATCAGCTCGACGCGGCCGTCCTGCTGGAGCTGGGCGACGTTGCGCAGGGTCGCCGGGTGGGACCACATGCGGGGGTGCATCGCTGGCGCGGCGAGGACGGGGCCGCGCGCGCAGAGGGCGAGGGCGGTGACGAGATCATCCGCGCGGCCCTGGGCGAGGCGCGCGAGGAGGTCGGCCGTGGCAGGAACGAGGAGGACGACATCGGCCTCGGCGGCGAGGGCGACGTGCAGCTCGCCGGGGAAGTGAGCGTCCCACATGGTCTCGCGCACTGGTTCGCCGCAGATGCCGCTCAAGGTGAGCGGGCCGAGGAACTGCTGGGCGCTGCGGGTCATCACCGGGATGACCCGGGCCCTCTCTTTGATCAGGAGGCGCGCGACCTCGACGGCCTTGTAGGCCGCGATGCTCCCGGAGACAGCCAGCGCGACGGTGGGCATGCGATGGCGCGAAAGCTCGCACGGATCGAGGCCGAGGAGAAGGCGCGGCAGAGGAACCGGGGGATGGGCGGGGTCCGCCGGGCGTGGGAGCGAAGCAGCCTGCGACGCGCCGACGAGCCCGCGCGGGCGGGCGTTCAGGAGGCCTTGTCGTCCTTCTTCGGCTTCTTCTTGGAGCCCTTGTCGCCCTTCTTGTCCTTGTCGCTCTTCTTGTCCTTGTCGCTCTTCTTGTCCTTGTCGCTCTTCTTGGGGCTCTTGCTCTTGTCGTCCTTCTTGTCGCCCTTGCTCTTGTCGTCCTTCGATTTCGCCCGCTCGGCCTTCCGGTCGTTCTCGGACTCGTCGGCGTCGGCCTTCCGGTCACGGGCCGCGTCGTCGCTCTCCGTCCGCGCGCTGGCCGCGACGATGAGGGGAGGAGCGCCGTCGGCGTCACCATCACGTCCCCGGAAACGGATCAAAGCCTCGGTGTATCCACGGGCCCCCGTGCGGCCAGGCTCGCGGCTCTCGACGGTGCCACCCCCGGGCTCCGGTGCGGTGGTGCCTGGGCTGCGGATCTCGGGGCCCTGGGTGAGGACGAGGTACTCGTCGACGGTGTACTCGGGGTGGTTGTCGTCGACGGCCTTGGCCTCGAGGCTGGAAGGACCCGAGCCCACGTGGACGATCTGCGTGGTGGGCGGGTAGCTGTCGGTCCACTTCTCGCGCTGGGCGTAGGCGCCGTCGCGGACCACACGCGAGCTGGTGGTCTTGAAGCCCGGGATGCCGCGCTGGCTGACGACGCGGGCGCCTTCGGGCAGCTTGGGCGTGGGGCGCTCGACCTCTTCGAAGGGCAATACCTCGTCGATGCGGCGGAAATAGCTGACGGTCAGGTCGCGACGGGGACCGAGGATCTCGGCGCGAACGACGCCTCCCGCCACGGTCTCGTGCAGGACGATCGGGAAGTCGAAGCTGTTGCGGAACCGGTAGTTGATGGTCGGGTAGACGACCGTCGCGTCGAGGCCGAGCTTGATGTAGTAGCTCGGGCGCGAGTGCGGGTAGCGCTCGACGATCTCGAGGCCGGCGAAGAAGGCGGCGCCGTGCAGGGTGCCGGAGATCTGACAGGTGCCGCCGCCCAGGCCGTCGACCAGCTCGCCCTGCGCGATGACCGGGGCGACGCGGTAGCCGTGCGCCTCGTCACGAGGCCCGACGACGCCATTGAAGTCGAAGATCTCGCCCGGCATGACCACGACGCCGTCGAGCTTCGAAGCAGCGAGGCGGAGGTTGTAGGTGCGGGCTCGGCCGCGCTCACCTTGCGTGTAGCGGGTCTCGAAGTAACCGAGGACCTGGTCGAACTTGACGTTGCCGAGCTGCTCGGCGGCAAGCTTCGGCTGGACGATCTCGACGGCCGCCTCGATCGTGTTCAGGCCGCGCCGCAGCGCCTCGTCCAGGCGGTCGAGCGTGCCGTAGACGTCCAGGCGATGGCCGACCTTCTCGGGCTTGAGCCGCTTCTCGTGGAGATCGACGTACGCATCGACCGCCGGCGCGTCGATCTCGGCCTTGAGATCGAGGAGGAGGTTCATCGACGTCTCGGTGTCGAGCGTCAGCGGGAGCGGGAGGTCCAGCGGGGCGTCGCCCCGCGCGGCGCGGTGGGCGCGCAAGAGGGCGCTGCCGGGGCGCTGCGATTCCTTGACGAGATCGGCGAGGCGGACGCGGTTGATCTCGATGCCGAGTTCGTTGCGCTTGATTGTTCGGGACGAGCCGTCGGGAAGCTTGAGGGAGATTTCGCCTGTGGCGTGACGGCGTACCAGATCGAGCGCGTCCGCGAGCATGTCCCCCGACGTGGGGACGACGAGGCCACCGATGCGAATGGGCGGCGGGGGCGGCGGCACCTCGGGTGGGGGCGGCAGGAGCAGGTAGGTGATCGCCAGGCCGCTCGTGACGAAGATCGCCGCGAGCGCCGCGAAACGCCTCAGCTCGGGCGCGCGGCTGGGTTTGACCTTGGGCTCCATGGGGGCGGGCCATCTTGGAAAGGCCAGGCGTGGCCGTCAAGCGAACGGCGGATGCGCTCCACGACGCGTCGGGTTCCGCACCACCTGGCGGATCTCGGCAGTACGCCCGCGCATCTGCGAGGGAAGCGGCATCAGACATGGATGAGGGGTTTTCACGAGCGCCGCACGCGGCGCTCGCACGGGGGCGGTGCATGAAGGGGCTGATGGGCGCACTGGCAGGGGTGGTGATCGTCTCGACCATCGGGTTCGTGTCGAGCCGAGCCCCGGCCGGTCCGAGCGAGGCGGTCGTGCATGCGCCGGCGTCGAGCGGGGCACAGCTGGACGCGCCGAACGTCGTCTTGATCACGCTCGATGGGGTGCGGTGGCAGGAGATTTTCCGCGGGGTGGAGCCCACTCTGGCGGAGAAGGCTCGGCTGCCCCAGGCGGCGGTGCGGGAGGCGCGGGAGCTGTTGCCCTCGATGCACCGGCTGTTCTTCGACGGGGGGACGGTGCTCGGTGATCCGTCCTTGCCTGGAGGGATCTCGGCGTCAGGGCCGCGCTACGTGAGCATGCCAGCGTACCTGGAGCTGATGACGGGGGCCGCGAGCGACTGCCGGGACAATGCCTGCAAGCCGCGCCTCACCCGGACGCTCGCGGACGACGTGGGTCACCTGGCGTCGGTGCGCGGGCGCGAGGACGTGGCGGTGTTCACGTCATGGGAAGATCTCACGCTCCCGGCAGCGCTGCCGGCGGGGTCGCCTGGTGCCGCCCCGCGAGGGGTGATGGTGAGCGCAGGTCTGCCGGAGGGTGATGTGACCCCGCCGTTCCCTGGCACGGCGCGTTATCGGCCCGATCGCGCGACGGCGACCGCAGCCATCGATCATCTGGTGAAGCAGCAGCCGCGTTTTCTGTGGGTGGGTCTGGGAGACACCGACGAATGGGCGCACCGGCGCGACTACCGGGGGTATCTCGATGCGCTGCAGTTCGCCGATCGGTTCATCGGGGAGGTGGCGCAGCACCTCGCCGAGATGGAAGGGTACGGAGCGCGGACGGTGCTCGTGGTGACCACGGATCACGGGCGCGACAAGGGATTCGACAACCACGGAGGGCCTGCGTCCGCGGCGGTGTGGCTGATGGCGCGCGGCGGCCATGTGCCCGCACGAGGCGTGGTCGGAACGCATGGGGTGCGCTATCTGCGCGATGTCGCGCCGACCCTCCGGCAGTTGTTCGGGCTGGAAGAGCGGCTCTGCGCGGGTTGCGGAGAGCCGATCTCCGAGCTGCTGCCCGATGGAGCGTGACGCACCGAGGGTGGGTACAGACCCGGCACCGCCGATGCGCAGAGCGCCCTCCCGCGCGCTGGCGCAGGAACACGCTAGCGTGTGAACACGCTGGCGCAGGAACGCGCTAGCGTGTGAAGAGGACGAGGGAGAGGCCGGCGAGCAGCAGGGCCAGGGTGATCGCAGCGACCAGGAGGAGGCGAGCGTGGGGCATCGCCTGGATGCGCGGCAGCACGGTCGAGCGCGGTCCCTGAGACGTCGATGAAGTCGACTGCGGGGGTGGTACCGGCACCACGTGAACGGGGGGAAGAGGCGGCTCGGGAAGCGCTTGACGCCCTTCCGCGGCGGCCGCAGCAGCCCTGACGATCGCTGCCAGCTCGGGGGAAGAGGCAGGGAGGTCGGGGGCGAGGCGTGCCCCGGAGGCGAGAGAGGACTGGCGTGCCGGGGACGTGCGCTCGCCGCGCGTGCTCTGCTCGGCATCACGGATGGCTGCGCGGCGCTGCTCACCACGGTGGCCGACGGTGGCACGCATGTACTCGGCTACGTCCTCGGCGCTGATCTGCGCCTCGGGTGGGGTGGCGTTCTCCAGCGACCGCAGCACCTCCAGCATGGTGGAGAAGCGGTCACCGGGCGACGAAGCGAGGGCGCGCAGCACGATGGCCTCGACCTCGGAGGAGAGGGCCGGGACCAGGCTGCGAGGTGGGGTGGGAGGTACGCCGGAGGTGATGCGGCGCATGGTCTCGAACTCGTTGTCGCCCTGGAATGGGTGTTTGCCGGTGAGCAGCTGGTAGAGGAGGATGCCGAGGGCGAAGATGTCCGTGCGTCGGTCGATCGGCTCGCCACGGAGCTGCTCGGGGGCCATGTACGGGGCGCGGCCTTTGAGCGAGCCGACGCGGGTGGTCTGCTTGTTCAGCGCGGCCTTCGCGACGCCGAAGTCGACGACCTTCACCATGCCGTCGTAGCCGACGAGGATGTTCTGAGGAGACACGTCGCGATGGACGAGGCCGACGAGGGCGCCGTCCGGTCCGCGCAGCTCGTGCGCCGCATGCAGACCCGCGCAGACCTGCTTCATGACGCGCAGGAGGATGGGCAGAGGGATCCCACCGCGGCTCCTCGATTCACGCAGGACGACATGGAGCGGCTCGCCGTCCACCCACTCCATGACCTGGTAAAGGGCGCGGTCCTCCTCGCCGAGATCGAGGATCTCGACCACGTTGGGGTGACGGATCTGGGAGACGAGGGACGCCTCGTCGAGGAACATCTGCTCGAAGTCGTCTTCGTCGCTGAGCTCGTTCCGCATCAGCTTCACGGCGACGATCTTCTGGAAGGCGCCGGTGGTGCGAGCAGCCCACACCGTCGCCATGCCCCCCAGCGCGATCGGGACGAGGAGCTGATAGCGGCCGAGTGTGTGACCCGCACCGACGTTGCCGAGCCCGCTCATACCCCGCTCTCAGGCTCGCAGAGACCGCCACACGACTCAACCATGAAGGGGTCGGTCCGTGATGGATGCCGCCTCACGGGGTCTCATCCGGGGCGGGCACGGGGACGATCTTGCGGAGGGCGGTGAGGTGACGTCGGCTCACGCCAGCCACGGCGAGGATCTGCTCGTCGGTCGCCTTCCGGACGGCCTCCATGGATCCCAGCTCGCGGAGCAGGGCCTTGCGGGTGGCGGGGCCGATGCCCGGAATGTCCTCCAGCTCGGACCGGAGGCGGCGCGCCTTGCCAAGCCGCTTACGGGCGTGGTTGGCAAAACGGTGGGCCTCGTCGCGGGCACGGGCGAGAAAGAAGAGCGCCGAGCTGGTGGAGCGCAAGGGGATGCCGTTCTTCTGCCCAGGCAGATAGACGCGATCGACCAGCTTGTCGCCCGTGGCCGTCTCGCGTTCCTTCGCGAGTCCGACGATCGGCAAGCCGTGGAGGCCGAGATCATGCGCGGCCGACAGGGCGACCTGGAGCTGGCCGCGTCCCCCGTCGACGACGAGCAGGTCCGGCAAATCCCACTCGGGACCCGTGGAAGGAGCGGCAGGCGCAGGTGGAGGCGCCTCGGCGGCCTCGCCCTGCCCAGCTCCCCGGACAGGTGGAGGCGCGGCCGCTGCGCTGGCGGCTGCCAGATGCTCATCGGCCTCGGCGTCACCAGATGCATCAGGTGCGACCCGATCGCTGGCGGCCTCCAGAGCCGCCGGTACTCCCAGGTCCCCCGGTGCTTCCAGGCCCTCACCAGCTCCCCGATGCTCCGCGGGGAGTTCGGCTACGTGTTCCGCCGCCGCGAGTTCCTCCTCGGCCTCGGCGAGCATCTCTTCGGCAGGCATCTCTTCGACAGAGACCACCGCGGCGGCGGCACTGGCGTCGTCTCGCGTCGCGGTCATGGCGGCCCGGTCGCGTGCCGCTTTGCCACGTCGGAAGCGCCGCGCCAGGACCTCGTACATGGCCCCGTAGTCGTCACCATCGGCGGTGCTCTTGACCCGGAAGGAGCGGTAGCGCTTCTTGTCCGGCTGGCCGTCGGTGAGGGCGACGATGGAGCCCACGGTGTCTCCCCCTCCGAGATGCGAGATGTCACAGCACTCGATCCGGCGCGGGAGCGTGGGAAGCCGGAGCCGCTCGCGCAGCTCTTCCAGGCGCGCTTCGAGGTCGTCGGTGCTGCGCTGCTTTTCCCGGAATGCGTGGGCAGCGTTCTCCATGGCCATCTGGACGAGATCGACCCGTGGCCCGCGCTGCGGGGCGAGAAGCACGACCTTGCGACCTCGCTGCTCGGAGAGGAGCTCTGCAAACCCGTCTGCGCCTTCGATCATGAGCGGCAGCAGGATCTCGTCGGGGAGTTCAGGGGCTGCGCCGTAATACTCACTCAGGAAGCCGGAGAGGACCTCCTCATCCGGCAACTCCATGTTCCGGAGGGAAAAAGAGAGGGTGTCGCTGAGGCGACCGCGCCGGACGAGAAGCACTTCGACCTCCACGAGGGTCCCCTCGCGGTAGATGCCGATGACGTCCTGATCGACGTCGCGGGCGTGGACGACGCGCTGCTCTTCGCGAACGGCTTCCACGGCGCGGAGCTGGTCGCGGTAGATGGCGGCCAGCTCGAAGCTCAGATCCTTCGAAGCGTCTCGCATCCGCTGGGTGAGCTCGCCCGTGAGTTCGTCATGGCGCCCTTCCAGGAACATCGACACGGAGCGGACCATCTCCGCGTAGAGGGGGCGGTCGACCTCGTAGACGCACGGGGCAAGGCAACGCTTGATCTGGTACTGGAGGCAAGGCCTGCGACGGGAGGCCATCTCCGCATCGGAACAGGTACGAAGCTGGAAATGCTTGTTGACCAGGTGCAGCGTGCGGCGCGCGCTCGAGGCGGAGTGATACGGGCCGAAGTAGCGAGCCCTGTCGGCCTTCTCCGGTGTCGGACGGCGCACCGCCTCCAGCAGGGGCCACTCTTTGCGCGGATCGATCCGGATCCAGAGGAAGTCCTTGTCGTCGCGCAGCTTGACGTTGAAGCGCGGCTGATGCTGCTTGATGAGCTGGTTTTCGAGGACCGCAGCCTCCTTCTCGGTGGCGGTGACGACGGTCTCGAGGTCGGCGATGATGCGCCGCAGGATGGGGATGAAGTAACGGTTGTCGCTCCCCCCTTCCTGGAAATAGCTGCGAACACGCGAGCGGAGGTTCTTCGCCTTTCCGACGTAAACGACCGCCCCAGCCTTGTCGATGAACAGGTAGCACCCCGGCTTGACGGGCAGCGAGGCGAGCTTTGCCTCGACGATTCCCTCACGCTCGCGGCTGGCGCCGTCTTCGTGCTTGCTGGCCTCGGTCGACACGTCACGCCGATCTAGCATGGATGCTGGGCGCCCACCTCCTCCGCGGGGCGCGTGGCCAGAATGAGCACGTTGGAGAAAGGCGTCTTCCCCCACGCGGCACGGACGTCGCACTGGAACCCCAGCGCCTCGAGCTGCTCCACGTACTCCTTGGGATGTCGGAAGCGGATGCGCTCGCCCCGGTTCCACCGGAGAACGGTGAAGATGGCCTCTTCAATCGCGGTCATCACGCTGCGGAGGCGACGGCTCGGATCAGCCTCTCGCACGATGAGACGCCCCCCAGCACGGACGGCTGCCGCCGCGCGCTGGAGGATCCGGTCTTGCTCATCCACTCGGAAATAATGGAGCAGATCGATCAGCAAGACGGTATCGGCCATGCCCAGCTCGGCTTCCCGAGCGTCCGCTCTCCACATCTCGGCAGGAAGCCCGGCCGCCGCGCGCTGAGCGTCCGCGATCTTGGCCTCGTCCCAGTCGAACCCACGCACCCTGGTCGCGCGTCCGAGATCGAGCAGGAGCAGGGGAAGCTGTCCGGCCCCCGTCCCGATGTCCAGGACCTCACCGAGCGCGCCAGGCTGTTCTCCGGCGATGTCGGCCACGAGCTTCGCAACAGGATCGCTGACCAGCTTGATGCGCGTGTAGTGAAAACGAGCTCGCTGCGCGGCGGAATAGCCTCGCTCTGGACAGTAGCGGGAGGCGATGCGCTCCACGGCCTTGAACCACACCGGCGCATCGTCGGGTAGCCGGTACGGGCTGGGCCCTCGGGCGGCGCTCGTGACGAAGCGGCGGCGCAGGGACACCACGCTCCAGGTGATGCTCGCGCCGAGGATGGCCAGCCCGAGGCCAACGGCCGGGGCCCCCAGGAACATGTAGCCCGCGAACTGAGCCCAGGCGTCCTCGTGGCTCACGGCCTCGTCGAGGCGCAGGATCTCCCCGTTCTTCAGAAAGGCACCCACCTGCACTTCGGCGGTCAAGAGCGCCGGAGCGAAGAATGGGTTCGAGATGTTCGCAGCGACCCAGGCGATGGCGGCATCGAGTCGCCACCAGAAGCACAGGAGAAGCACCAGGGGGGTGTGGCAGCCGAAGATCGGTTGAGAACCGATGAACAGGCCGATGGCCACGGCGGCGGCGCCGCGCTCGGGTGAGAGTTCGCTTCCGCGTAGCTCCCGCCAGGCCCTGCGTGCTTCCTCCCGCAACAGGGAGAATCTGGCCACGGTCAGTCGCCGCCCTCTCGCCCCTGTGTCGGCCCACCCAGCGGCGCCGCCTGAGCGACGGCATCGGAGAGATCGATGTCCGACGCGCGCGCCTCGCTCCGCCCCTCGGGGATCGGCGCCGGGACCGAGGAGGTCGAGCGCAAGCGGGCGTTGCGCTGCCCCTCCACCATGCGCAGGTAGAGCTTCGCGCTTTTGTTCTCGGGGTCGATGGAGAGCGCCTCACGCCACTCGACGACCGCCTGATCCGTCTGACCCAGAGAGAGGAACGTCACGCCGAGAAGCACACGGGCAGGAGCGAAGCGGGGATTGGCGTTGCGGGCCGCCTCGTAGCTCTCGCGAGCGAGCGCGAGGTTGCCCGTGTCCCGGTAGAGATTCCCGAGCCGGACCTGGAGGTCTGCGTACGTCGGACACAGCGCCACCGCCCGCTTGAGCTCTGCGACGGCCTCGGCTCGGCAGCCTGCGTCCAGGTAGGCCTGCGCGACGTCGGCGTGCATGTTGGCGATCTTGCCGCGCGCGAAAGGGTCCAGGACGCCTGGCTGGCCATCACTTCGCCGGATGCGTGCGTAGACGAGCCGCGCAGCGTCGTACTTGCCGAGATCGTTGTAGGTGACAGCCAGGTTCAGGAGGGCTTCGGTGTAGTTCGGATTCAGCTCAACGGCGCGTTCGAAGTGACGCTCCGCGCCCAGAAAATCTCCACGATCGTGCAGGATGACGGCGAGCATGTTGTGGACGTCGGCGTAATGATCGGTGTGCTCGAGGACCTGCCGGAGAGCCTTCTCCGCAAGCTCGTACTCGCGCCGGTCATAATGCTCCCTGCCCAGGATCAGAAGCTGCTTGAGCCGGTCATCCATGGCGCCGTAGCTTACGCGAGGGGGGCGAAGGTCGGCTCTGGTTTCCTCTCACGATCAAGCGCCGAGGGGTCCCAGGGAACGGCGGTTGCGGCCGGGCCCGCGCCTTGATAGGCACTTGCGGGTGCGGAACTCAGCATCTCCGCTTTCACGAGCGGGATCCGGTCCTGCCGACGCCGATGCCGACAGCTCGGCGCGGCAGATCGAGAACACGGACGAGGACGTCGCACCGCGCGCTCCTGGCTGGCAGCCGACCTCGGCGTCCGCAGGTCGTCGTATCGAGACGCCAACGGCCGCGCCGTCTGCGCCCGTGTCGCGCCCGTCGTTTGCAGGGAGGATGCTCGAAGGAGCAGGACCGCCTGCCTTCACACCAACGCCACGGACACCTGTAGGCGGACCCCAGACGTCGTCTGGACTCGGGCCGTCGTCACGTACGTCGTCGGGAGGGTCAGCAGGTCACGGTGGAGGGCACGGCTCCGACACCACGCCGGAGCCAAACCGCATCCCACCGCTGACGCGACCCGCTGCCGCCATGCACCTGTCGCCGCGCATGACGGCCATCTTTGGTGGGCTCTTCGGGCTCGCGACGGTCACGTCGGTCGTGGCGCTGTTGATCCAGGTCGTCCCCGTTCGCGACGAGCGGGCCCTCGTCGCCGATCACCTGAAGGACCTGTCGCTCCCTTCGAAGCCGAACGCCACCGCGCCGACGGCTCCCCCCAAGAAACAGCGCACGCCGGTTCCTGGCCCCTGGCGGATCAGCGAGCTCGCCAAGGACAGCTCGATGCTCATCGTGAGCGACACGATGGAGCGTCGCTCGTTCGTCGTGGCCCTCGGCGAGAAGGATGTACCGAAGGCGCAGGTCTACCGGATCCTCAAGGCCTTCGAAGGTGTCCGCAAGTTCGACAAGAGCGGGCGCAAAGATCGCTTCACGGTGGCGATGGACCGCGGCACGCGGAAGATTCGCGCCTTCGAATACGAGGTGACACCGAGCGAGGTGTTCCAGGCGCGTGAAGATGCGAACGGCATGCTCGCGGGCACGCAGCTCGACATGAAAATTGCCGAGGAAGAGGTGGTCGCCTCCTTCTACGTGGGCAAGGACCTGGCGGCGTCCTACCGGTACGCAGGCCTGGAAGACGGACTCCTCGACGTCATCGACGAGGCGCTCAACGGACGCGTCTCGACGGAGAGCTTCAAGGAGGGAGGCACGGTCCGCCTCATCCTCACCGAGGAAACGGCCCTCGGATTGTTCTCGAAATACAAGAAAGTCGTGGCGCTGGAGTACCGCCCCGTCGACCCGGAGGAGAAGCCAGTGCGCGCGTACTGGTTCACGGGTCAGGAGGCGAAGGGATACTTCGATGATCGCGGACGTCAGCCGCACTCGGGAGGATGGCGGCTTCCTGTTCCCGGGGCGCCGGTCACGTCGCACTTCAACCCGAAGCGGCTCCATCCGATCTTGAAGAAGCCCATGCCCCACACCGGCACCGATTTCGGTGCGCCTTCCGGCACGCCGATCTACGCAGCTTACCGGGGCGTGGTGGAGTTCATCGGGCCTGCAGGCCCCAGCGGGAACCTGGTGACGGTCAAGCACCCCAACGGCGTCACCACGGGGTACGCCCACATGTCCAAGTTCCTGCCCGGACTGAAGGTCGGGGACAAGGTGGGGACCCATCAACAGGTCGGTTATGTCGGAACGACGGGACGCTCGACGGGGCCTCACCTGCACTTCACCGCGAAGCGGGATGGGAAGTACTTCGACGCGTTGACGCTTCAAATGGACGGCGAAAGGCCTGTCCCGCCTGTCGACAAAGCAGCCTTTCTGGCGGCCAAAGAGGCGCTGGACAAACGGATCGACGCGATCCCACTGCCCGAGCCTCCGCCTGAAGCGCCTCCGCCCGAGCCGGCCAAGACAGGGGGAGGGAGCGAGCCTCCCTCGGACCAACCTGAAGGATCCCCGTCGGCGGCTGAGCCGACCGCGGAAGCAGCGCCGAACACGCCCTCTCCGCCGCCCGCTGGCCAGGATCCAGCAGCAGGAGATCCTGGGGACGCGACGGATGACGATGAAGGTGGCGAGATGATCAAAGGCGCCGACCTGAAAACGACCCCGAAGTGAGGCCCAGGTCCCCGATTCCTTTGGGCGCCCCACCACGTCGTCGTTTCAGGCCTGATCCACCTCGCCCTCACGCACATTGAGCACGTGCTGTCGCCTCGGTCCTCGCGCATGGGGGAGGAACCGAGAGGAGCGCCTCCGCTCAGTCGGTGAAGAGTCGCTCTGGCGGAAGAGTCCTCTCGACCTCTGTCGTCTCGCCGAGCCCAGTCGTGGCTGGTTCAGCGATGACCGGGAGACAAAACGTCAAAGCCGACCGCATGCAACGGTCGGCTCTGGAAGGACGAACTCGAGTCGCTCAGCGCTTCGAGTACTGGAAGCGCTTGCGTGCGCCCGGCTGACCGTACTTCTTGCGCTCCTTCTTGCGAGCATCTCGCGTCAGGAACCCAGCACGCTTCAGCGAGGAGCGACGCTCCGGATCGATTTCGCACAGTGCTCGGGCGATGCCGTGTCGCATCGCTTCGGCTTGGGCGCTGTGTCCCCCGCCGGCGACCGTCGCGGCGACGTCGTACTGGTCGATGAGCTCCAGGAGCTCCAACGACTGCCGCATGACCATCCGGTTGGTCTCACGGACGAAGTAGTCTTCCGCGGTGCGGGTGTTGACGGTGATGTTCCCGGTGCCGGGGACCAGAAAGACACGCGCGACGGCGGTCTTGCGCTTCCCGGTGGCGTACGTTCTCGAGTCAGCCATGGCTTCGCTCAGCTTGGGTGGGGGCAGAAGGGTTCAGCTACTGGTTGCTCTGCCCAGGCCAGGGCAGGGGCTGCGGCTGCTGCGCGGCGTGGGGATGGTCGGGGCCTCCGTAGACCTTCAGCTTGGTCAGGATTTCTCGACCCAGCGTGTTCTTGGGGAGCATTCCCTTGACTGCCTTGGTGATCGGCAGCTCGGGCTTGCGCTCCAGGACCAGCTCGTAGGGGACGGTGCGGAAGCCGCCCGGCTCGCCGCTGTGCCGCACGTACTGCTTCTGCTCGAGCTTGCGGCCCGTCAGAAGAACTTTCTGGGCATTGACGACAATGACGAAGTCACCGGTGTCCACGTGGGGCGTGAACGTGGGCTTGTCCTTGCCACGCAGCACCGTTGCAATGCGGCTGGCGAGACGGCCGAGAGGCTTACCCTCGGCGTCGATCACCCACCAGCGGCGCGCCGCGCGCGCCTCTGCGGGCTTGGCGGAGTAGGACTTGGGCTCGGGATTCATCGCGCGACAACTCCAGACGTCTGGGGGCTAGGGGCGCGGCGCTCCGCGCAAGGACCCCCTGGGTGGCCAGAAAGCAACGGCCGAAAAGGGGCGCCACTTGTACAAGCCAGGCTCCAGCCTGTCAAGGCCCGCCCAGGGGAGGGTGGAGTCATTTGACCTGGATCCTGCGGCTCGCGCGCGGGCATGCCGTCGGAAGTCCTCTTCATAGACGGGAAGGCGCGCCAATGCAGCAGGAGCAGGCGTTCAGCTCCCCCAGCACCATGACCCGTCCCCCCACAGGCTGGCTTCGACGGTTCGGTCTCGGGCTCTCTGTCTCGAGGCCGTCGAACGCCGCCTAGCCCCCCCTCTGGCGAAACAAGGACCTAGAGCCCTGCGACACGCCGCCCCCACTCGGGGTTGGAAGCGGTGCAAGGGCGGACTCGGAACTGGCGCTACCCGCGGGTGGGAAGCATCGCTCTCGACACGTCCATCACGCTGCCGCGATGGGAAGCCCCACCGGACCTGCCCGGAGGTAGCAATCTGCTCGCGTCAACGACCCGACGCTGCGCCCGCGCCACCCATCCCCCCACCGCCTGCTCCTCCCGCGCCGCCTGCTCCTCCAGCGTCCGGACACGTGGGATCGCAGCTCCCCATGCAACAGACATTCATCCCACTCGACCCGCATGGCGTGCCATCGGGAGCGGGTTCCACACCACAGGTATTCACATTGCACACGGCGACACGGCACGTCATCTGCGTCGTGCAGTGGCTGTCTTGGATGCACGCCACGCAGTTCCCTGCATGGCAGACTCGGTTGGAGGGACAGGAGTCGCCATCGGGTCGTGGCGTGAACGTGGGCGTCATCCCGACGCAGCTGTCTGCCGTGCACGGGTTGCCATCATCCGGGGTATCCTCAGGAGCCGCCACGACCACGGTCTGCCCCGCTCCGTTGCACTCTATCTTCCTGCAGTCCGTCGGACTGTCGTTGCTCACCGGCGTTCCGCTGGGCTTCGGGACGCCGACGCAGGCGAAATTCTCACAACGCGGCACCATGCACTCGTTCATCTGCTGGCACTGAGCATCGTCTCCACAACCGGTGCACGTACCGCTCACGCAACGAAGGCTCTGATCCACGCCGCACACGCTGCCATCGGCCTCGGCCACATGGAGCGGCACGCCGTTGACGCAGCTGTCGACCGTGCACTCGTTCCCGTCGTCGGGAACATCCTCGTCGTTCACCTTCGAGATCGGCACACCCGAGGAGCCACAGACCACGTCCTGGCAGTCACCGACGGGCGTCCCCATGACCGGCGTGCCCTCGGGGGCGAACGTCACACGGCACGTTCCGTCCACGCATTGGTAGGTTGCGCACGCCGTATCTGCGCTGCAGGTGCAGACGCCGCTTCCGCCAGCGCCCCCTGCTCCTCCGCCACCCGCCAGTCCCGTCGACGTGCTGCCGCCGAATGGGTTTGCAGTCCCATCCGTGTTCAGCGTGCAGCTCACCGCCACGCCGACAGCAGTGGCCAGGAGCATTCCCAAGAGAACCACGCGCATAATGCAAACGGTAGGCTGGTCACGTCAGCGTGACAACGAACTACCAGGCGCCCCCGGGCAGAACCTGACGTCCAGAACCAACGTCAGCGATCTGAACACCAGCGATGGCGGAGAGGGCGGGATTCGAACCCGCGGTACGTTGCCGTACACACGATTTCCAGTCGTGCACCTTCGACCACTCGGTCACCTCTCCAGAACACAGCACGCCAAACCCTGCTGGCTCCCCTTTCCGACACCACCTCCCTGGATCAGGGTCGCGGTGAGGAAGACGTGTGAACCAGCAGAAATTCGACTGCCGACGACGGCGGAGAGAGCGGGATTCGAACCCGCGGTACCCTTGCGGGTACACCTGATTTCGAATCAGGCACCTTCGGCCTCTCGGTCACCTCTCCGCGGCGCAACATGGCAAAGCGTCGTCGGCTGGTCAAGCTCCGCGTGACCTGGACGGCACGACGGTGTGATAAGCGGGGGTGTGCATCGACAGAGTCCCCTACGGATCGGCCTCGTCCTGGGCGCGACGCTCTGCTTCGCCAGCGCGGCGAGCGCCCAGGAAGAGCAGCCCATCACCCTGGAGTTGGGCGGCCGTCTGGGGGTCGCGGCCCGCGCCGACCAGCCCCCCGACTTCACCCTCGTCGACCCGGCGGGGCTCGACCTGGAGGTGGCCGCGTACATCGCTCCGCGCCCCGCGTTTTCGCTGGGGCTCGCGTTCCAGCACCTCGGACTGGGGCGCGAGCGCAGCGCTGCGTCCTCGTTCGGGCTCTTCGAGGTATCCCGTGACGTTCAAGCCCTGTGGGCGGCGCTACGACTCAATCTGGATTTCGCCGATCGAGCCGGGCTGGGCCTCGAGCTGGGACCCGGACTGGCCTGGCAAGGACTCGACGCCTCGGGTTTCCTGGGGCTGACCGATCGTCCCACGCGCTTCACGTGCTCCGCCGGCGGCAGCGCGAACCTGGGTCTGCGCGTCGGGGCCTCTGGCTGGGTCTCGGCCGGCGCTGGGTTCGCGCTCACCGCTGGCGTGGGAGCAGAAGCCCTGCAGCTGTCTTCGGACGTGCTCGATGGGTGCGCGAGCGGCGCTGGCAGCACGCTGATGCTCGGCATCCGGCTCGGGATCGCCTACCGGGTCGATGTGCGTCCCGCGGTCCACGGAGGTGGCGCCACCACGCCGACCAGGGTCACGTCGTCCGGTAGTTCGGCGCTTCCTCGGTGATGATGACGTCGTGCACGTGGCTCTCGCGGAGCCCCTGGGATGTGATCCGCACGAAGCGACCTTTTTGCCGTAGCTCCTCGATCGTGCGGCTCCCGCAGTAGCCCATGCCCGACCTCAGACCTCCGACGAGCTGGTAGAGGATCGACGTCAACGAGCCACGGTAAGGGACGCGCCCTTCGATTCCTTCCGGGACGAGCTTCTCGTCGGCCGCCCCGCCCTGACCGTAGCGATCTTTGGACCCTTTGCGCATGGCGCCCATCGACCCCATCCCTCGGTAGACCTTGTAGCTGCGGCCCTGGTAGAGCACGAGGTCACCAGGGGACTCGTCCGTACCGGCAAACAGCGAACCGATCATGACGCAGGACGCCCCCGCTGCGATCGCCTTGGTGACCTCGCCCGAGTACTTGATGCCTCCGTCTGCGATCACCGGAACGCCATGGCGATCGCCGGCACGCGCGCAGTCGCCGATTGCCGTGATCTGAGGGACGCCGACGCCTGCCACGACGCGGGTCGTGCAGATGCTGCCAGGCCCGATCCCCACCTTCACGGCGTCGGCGCCGGCGGCGATGAGCGCCTCGGTTCCCTCTGCCGTGGCGACGTTGCCAGCGATCACCTGCATCTCCGGGTAACGGCTCTTCACCCTTTGCACGACGTCGATGACGCCGCGGGAATGGCCGTGCGCCGTGTCCACGACGAGCACGTCCACGCCCGCCGAGACCAGCGCCTCTGCGCGCACATCACAGTCCACTCCTGGACCGATGGCGGCCCCGACACGCAGCCGTCCACCTGCATCTTTGCTGGCCTCGGGGTTCAAGTCGGCCTGGAGAAGATCCTTGATGGTGATCAGCCCGATCAACCGACCGCCCTCCACCACCAGCAGCTTCTCGATGCGATGGCGGTGAAGCAGCTCCTTCGCGCTGTCCTTCGGCACCCCCGGGGGCACCGTGACCAGCTCCTGGGTCATGAGGGCCTTCACGGGCTGGTCGAGGTTCTGCTCGAACCGGATGTCACGCGCCGTCAAGATCCCGACGGGTCGCTCTCCCTCCACCACGGGCACGCCGCTGATGTCGTGCTCCTTCATGATCGCCAGCGCGCTGCGAAGCGACTCGTCGGGCCCCACGGTGACTGGCTGCATGATCATCCCGCTCTCGGCCCGCTTCACCCGCTCGACCTCACGCGCCTGCAGCGCCGGCGACATGTTCTTGTGCAGGATGCCGATCCCTCCCGCCCGCGCCATGGCGATCGCCGTTCTGCCCTCGGTGACGGTATCCATGGCAGCGCTGAGGAGCGGGATGTTCAGCTCGATCTTCCTCGTCAGACGGGTGCGTACCCCCACCTCACCAGGAAGCACCTCGCTGTAAGCCGGAACGAGCAAAACGTCGTCGAACGTCAGACATTCACGGAGCTTGTCATCGAGCATGCCGCCCCTTAGCGCAGCGATGGAGCCGACGCCACGGGCGCTTCATCCTCTTCTGCGGCGCGCTGCTGCTGCTCCAGCACCGCCCGCGCCTCGGGCGACCCCGCCCGTGGCATACGGACCTCGAAGCGAGCGCCACCGAGCGGTGAGACGAGCACGTCGATGGTACCGCCATGATCCACGACGATCTTTTTGACGATGCTCAACCCGAGCCCGGTCCCGTCGCGACGGGTCGTGACGTACGGATCGAAGATCGCATCACGCAGGGCCGCGTCGATCCCGGGTCCATCGTCATCGACGTCGATGACGTAGCCCGTCCCCTCGGAGTGCGTGGAGACGCAGATCTGTCCCCATGATCCCTTGTTTGGAGCGGTGGTCTCGGAAGCACCGCCCTCGGAAGTAGCGCCCTCTGCCGCGCCGTCGGTAGCCCGCCCCTGTCGTGCATCGCGCAGCGCCTGCGCCGCATTTCGAACCATGTTCGTCAGCGCGCGGTGGAACATCTCCCTGTCCAGCAGCACCGGCATCGCCTCTCCTGGAAGGTTGAACTCCACATCCACGGCGCCGAGCCAACCAGCGCCATCATCGCTCCCTTCGGCCGTACTGGCTGCGTCGAGACGCTCGGCTTGCTCACGCAGAAAGGTCCCGAGGTCGACCTCCTCCAGTTCTGGCCGGGGCAACCGCGCGAAACTCGCGAACTCGCTCACCAGCCGTCGTAGCGAGCCGACCTCTTCCTCGACGACCTCCAGCGTCGTCTGGAGCACCCGCTCATAGCTGGCATCTCCACCTCGGTAGCGGCGATGGCACTCCTGCACGGCGAGCTGGATCGGCGTCAGCGGGTTCTTGATCTCGTGCGCGAGACGCCGCGCTACCTTCTGCCACTCGCTCATGCGACGCAAAAACTCCAGGCGTGTGCGACTCCGTTGAAGCTCTTCCAGCATGTGATCGAAAGAGCGACCCAGCTCCGCGATCTCATCCTCTCCGGCCAGGCCCACACGCACGGAGAGATCCCCTTCGGCGACGGGCTGCATCGCCTTCGTGAGCTGCCTCAGCTTGCGCACGGCCGGGCGCACCAGCAACACCCCGGCGACGACGGCGAGGACGATGGTGGAGCCAATCAGCACCGCAAAGGCTCTCAGGTACGTGCGATCCACGTACTCTTCGCGGTGGTCGCGCACGAGCTGGTTGTAGGCCTGGGAGAAGGCCTGCGCGGCCTCCAGCTCACCGAAGCGGGCGCTCGGTGTGGCGAAGGTCGCCGAGAGGAGCAGGACCTCCTCGGGCCGGTCGGCACACGCAGAAGGATCTCCAGGCGCAGCCCCCGATCGCTCCAGCGCGCGCCGCACGGTGAGCGTCTTCTCACGCTCGTGATCCACGGGGTTCTCTCGATCCCGGACGCCGCGGAGCACACCATCGCAGGTCTCCACGCGCAGCGAGACGAGCGCCGGGTGTCTGGAGAAAGCCGCCTCGAGTTCTGTCGCCAGCGACCCCGCCGCGCTGGAGAAAGCGCTCTGTCGCAGCCGCTCGACGGCGGCGATGGCGTCCGCTTCGGCCCGCATCCGCTGCTTGATGGCGGTTGCGAGATCGGCATAGACCTCGAGCCCTCGCTCGAGGTGCGCCCCGAACTCGGGCTGGTAAGCCGTCGCCGACAGGCGCGCAATGACGGCGCGCGCGGTGAGGATGCTGGCGACGAGAGGGATGAGCGCCGTCACCAGGATGGCGACGACGACGCGCCGCTCCGTCCTGCCCAGGATCCGCATGGCCGGGGAGGATACCCGGCACGAGCGGATCTGCAGAGTCGCTCTTCGCCGCTACTCCACCGTCACCGTCTTGGCGAGGTTCCTCGGCTGGTCCACGTCGTTGCCCTTCAGATGGGCCACGTAATAGGCGATGAGCTGCAACGGGAGCACCGTCAGGAGCGGCAGCACCTCGTCACGCACCTTGGGCAGCCACACCTGATACTGCGACTTCTCGAGGATCTGCTCGTCCCCCTTGGTGGCGATGGCGATCACCTGTCCCTCCCGGGCACGCACCTCCTCCAGGTTGGAGACCGTCTTGTCGAAATGCGCGTCACGCGGGCAGATCACCACCACCGGCAAGGTCTCGTCGATGAGTGCGATGGGGCCGTGCTTCATCTCGCCTGCCGCGTAGCCCTCGGCGTGGGCGTACGAGATCTCCTTGAGCTTGAGCGCTCCCTCCAGCGCGATCGGGAAGCCCAGCCCGCGGCCGAGGAAGAGCACGTCCTTGGCGTGCGTCATCTTCTTGGCGATGGCGTGCACGTAGTCCGCGTCCCCGAGCACATCACGCATCTGGTTGGGAATCTCCCAGAGCGCTTGCAGCGTCTCGCGGGCGCGCCCCTCGTCGAGCGTTCCGCGACGTCGCCCCAGGTAAACCGCGAGCATCAGCAACGCCGCGAGCTGCGTGGTGAAGCATTTCGTCGAGGCGACGCCGATCTCCGGCCCGGCGTGGGTATAGAGCGCGCCATCTGAAGCGCGGGGGATGGCACTGTCGACCACATTGCAGAGCGCCAGCACCTTGGCCCCCTGCGCCTTCGCCGCCTTGAGCGCCGCGATCGTGTCGGCCGTCTCGCCGGACTGGCTGATGGCGATCACCAGATCGTCCGGATAGAAGATCGGGTCGCGGTACCGGACCTCGCTGGCGAGCTCGACCACCGTCGGCACCCTGGCGAGCTGCTCGATCCAGTATCGCCCTGCAATCCCTGCATGGTGGCTCGTGCCGCAGGCCGTGATGTATACCCGCCGGATCTCGCGAGCGAGCTCCGGGGACACGCCTATCTCGGTCGCATGAACATCACCGTTCACGAGATCGACCCGACCGCGCAGCGTCGCCTCGACGACGTCCGGCTGCTCGTGGATCTCCTTCAGCATGAAGTGCTTGTAGCCCCCACGCTCCGCCATCACAGGACTCCAGTCGATGCGGCGCACCTTGCGCTGCACTTCCTCGCCCGTGACCGTTTCGATGCGGATGCCCGTCGCACGAAGCTCGGCCACGTCGCCATCCTCGAGGAAGATCATGTCCCGTGTATGGGCCAGCAGCGCGGGGATATCGCTCCCGCACAGCGACTCCCCCTCGCACACGCCGAGCACCAGGGGAGATCCGTAGCGTGCGACCACCACCACGTCCGGCTCCTCTCGGCTCGCCACGGCGATGGCATAGGCGCCGTGAACATGGCCGAGGGCACGCTGAACGGCCTTGAAGAGCGGCTTCGCTCCTCGCGTCAGCTCACGATGCACCAGATGGGCCATGACCTCGGTGTCCGTGTCGGACGAGAACTTCACGCCCTCCTTCTCGAGCTCCTGCCGCAGCGCGACGTAGTTCTCGATGATGCCGTTGTGCACGAGCGCGACGACGCCCGAGGAGTGAGGATGGGCATTCACCTCGCTCGGTCTGCCGTGTGTAGCCCACCGCGTGTGGCCGATGCCCGTGGTTCCCTCGAGCGTACGCTTCTCCAGCAACTCACTGAGTCGGGCCAGCTTGCCAAGCGCCCGCACGATCTCGATGCCGTTCCCATCATGAATGGCGATGCCGGCAGAGTCATACCCGCGGTACTCCAGCTTCCGGAGTCCCTCGACGATGATCGGCGCCGCCTTCTTGGATCCTACGTACCCGACGATCCCGCACATGAGCTGCCTCACCTCTGGCCTGCGGAGCTGCCCGCCGCCTAAGACTCCAAGGTTACTGCGCCGGGGCGGGGCGGAAAGGAAATCTCTTCTCGAGCGCCCCCTCGCCGGTCGTGGATGAGGGTCCCCCGTTCCGGGCGTTGATGAGATGTCACGCGGAGCCACTCCGTGTCTCGTTCTGCACCGCTTCCCCTTGCACCAGGCATCTCCTATGAGGACCGCCCGCTCCGTTTCTCTGCTTTTCGCGCTCCTCGGGGGAGTCACCGGCTGCTCGGACCCGAGCCACTCCATCCCCCCCACCGCCGTCGCTCGGCCCGGCATCGCCGACGTCGCCCCTGCCGACGTCGCCTTCTCGCTCTGCCGTGCTCGCGCCGCTTCGGTCCGCAGTGAACCCGACCAGGGGGGCGCCCCGGCGTTCGAGGAACGACGCACCACCATCCTCGGCACGGCGCGCGGAGAACCCCTGGTCCTGGTTCGAGAGCCTCGACCGACGCCCGACGAGGTGCTCACGCCCGCACAGCAGGCGTCGCGACGAGCCTTCGAGGGTTCTCCGCGAGGCAAGCGCGTGACGCTGCTGAAATCCAGGCATCGCGGGGACCCTGCGGGTCTCCGGGCCCTCCTGCTGCGGGACGGCTACGTCTACACGAGCGAACCACAGGATGCCCTGGCGATGGTCACCGCCTTGAGTCTCCCCGAGCTGTTCGACGAGCCCGAAGTCTGGCTGCTTCGCGGCAAGCACAAGCACCGGCTCCGCCGTGTCGTCGAGGGTCGGACCCCGCGCACCATCACCACGTACCGCCATGCAGAAGGCACGCTCGCAGGTCGACGCGCCGAACTCCTCTTTGGCGATCGGCTGGCCCTGACCGAGGACGGACTGGGGTCACCGCTCCATCGCGATCTGCGCTCGCTCGCCGAGGACATCGGGCTCGATCGGGTCAGCGTGCTGCACCGTACGGAACACGCGCTCGTCGTCGAGCTCCGCGTCACGCCACAACCCCCCCTCGAAGCCGCTCCTGTCCACCTGGAGGCCGTGCTCGCATCCGATGGTGCAGCGCTACGGCTCGACTGTGTCCTCGGAGATGCGGACCAGCGCGCCCTCCTGACGGAAGCGCAACGAGCCACCGCCTGGAAACGCCGCGCGCTCATGCAGATGCGCGCCACCGTCGACGCTCTGGTGGAAGAGGGAAACCGTTTCGATCGTCCTCTGGGCGAAGAAGGGCCGGATCGCGATGGACAGCTCCGGCCTGTCTGGATGAGCGCCTACCTGCGAGGACTGAGCAGCTTCCGTGTCGATGAGGTCAGCTATCCCGTGTTCGATCCTGCCGGCAAACCCTGGCCCCCCCAGGTCTGCGTCGACTTCGTGCTCGATACGTACGAGCGCGCCGCCGGCACGTGGTTCACAGGGCAAGGCATGCGGGCTGCGCGCGTCCGAGGCCAGCTCGACTTCGACGACACGGGCATCCCCAACCGACGCGGCGTCCTCCCGCTCGGAGATTTTGCAGCGACTCGCCCTGATCTTTTCGAGGTGCGGCGCTTCCAGCGAGAGGAGCGTGTCCCATTCGGTGAGCGCAGGAAATTCTTCCAGTTCCTCGCCGAACGCGCCGACGATTTCAAGCCCGGTGACATCGTCGCCATCCACGGACTGAAGCGGGACGAGCGGATTCACCAGCATGCCCTCCTGGTGGAGTGGAGCGACCCCGTGACCGGCTTTCCGGCGGGTCTCGCCGATCAGATGAAGCGTCCACGCCGAAGGACCTGGGAAGGCATCATGGCCGAGGCGCCCAAGCGAAGCCTCTACTACCGCGTCCGACCCAGCCCCGAGCTGCTCCGCAAGCTGGACCCCGAGCCCCGCTGAGGTCCGGAGGCACCGCACGACCGCGCAGGCGTCCGGATGATCAGCATCCGTCGAGAACTACCGCCCCCGCTTCAAGCCCCCTTCGACCAGGTCGCGCAGCGCGCCGCGCGGCTCCGCCCAGCGCGTCCTCATTCGGGGCGCCCCTGTTCATCCCGCTGGTCCCGAGCACGCTCGTCATGGTACCGCGCCCTTTCATGGGTCAGGCCGACCTGTTCGCGAAGCGGACGTTCACCGAGGAGACCGAGCAGATCACGGGGGGTGCGATCACCTGGCAAGAGTCCCCTGAGCTGAGGCTCGGCAAGATGCAGAGCGACGGCTTGCTCTTCGTGCACCAGACGGAGCTTTTGACGCACCTGCCTGCCCCTTGGCCGGAAGCGCGACGTCACGAAGAGATCCTGACCGAACTGAAGCTGGCTGCCGAGACGCTGGACCGGAGGGCCGTGGAGAGAGCCCTGCTGCGACGGCAGATGAGACAGGTGCAGCGCGTCGAGCAGGAGAACCCGTCCTGGTTGGGTCACGAGCCCCTCTGGCTCATCGCCCCCTATCTCCCGGAGTGGCTCGGTCGCGCCTACGTGCCGGCTCGTCTGGGGCCGGGTTGTTACCGCGTCGATCCCTTCGGCACGGACTTCCTGTGGATCGCCGCCAACGAGCTCCCCCTGCAGGACGAGCTGGTCCCCTTCTTGATCGCTCGCTCGGGAGAGGCGCTGGACGAATTCGGAAGATGGGTCGTGCGGCGCCGACCTCGGGAGTGGGTGCTCGCCATGCTAAAGTACCTGGCGATGTCGACGAGCGTGCGCGAAGAACTCCTGCTGGATCTGGCCAGACCCGAGGAGGATCCAGAACTCTCCGCGCGACAACGACACATCGTGGAGGTCCTCCTCGCAACGAACAGCGAACTCCGGGAGCAGCTCCTCGCTCAGAGCGCCACCCGAGGGTGCGTCGAGGGGAGGCAGCAGGAAGCCCGAGCAGCACTTCGCTGCGTGCTGACGAGCCGGAAGATCCCCCTGGAAGTCACGGACGAAGCACGTATCGACGCCTGTTCCGACCTCGAAGCGCTGCGGCGCTGGCTCGAGCAGGCTCTCACAGCGTCCAGCGCACGCGAAGCGCTGTCCTGACGCGCGCGCATCGGGGACGGCTGCAGCGAAGCCTGAGCACAGAGGTTTCGAGGCCACCGACGACGGCATGGTGCTCGAGGACGCAGCATGCGCTGCGCAAGCCTCAGACAGCCTCCAACCACCGTTTCGAGAGCGCCATGGTCCGGTTGTTCTCGGGCACGGCTTCCAGGAACCTGCGCCGCCAGGTCTCGTCCGCGATCAACGCCGCTCGCTCCAGCAACCGCCATCGCGCCGCCGAGATCGCCTCGAGCGCGGCCCGCTCTTGCCCACAAGCTCGCTGCGCCTCCGCATACACCAGGCGGACCAGTGCTTCTCCCTCGTCGAGCCCACCGAGATCGGTGAGCGTCTGCATGGCCTCGGTGGCGGGGCCCAGCGCTTCGCCCGCGCGCGCTTGCCACAGCCTCGTCTGCGCCAGCACGGCAAGCGCGGTGCAACGCGCTGGAAGCGACGCGTCGCAGACCTGCACGGCGTGCTTCGCCTCCCGCTCCGCCTCCTCCAGCTCACCGAGGCGCAGCAGCACCAGTGCCAACGTGCAGCGAGCCCCCACCTCCGTCCAGACGTGACCGCGCACGAGCCCAGCCTCGATCGCTTCCTCTTCCAGCGCCCTCGCTTCCGCAAGTTCCCCCTGGTGGAGCAGGGCGATGCCGAGGTTGTGCTTGATCCAGGTCACGAGCTGGTAGAGCCCCATCCTCTCGCCTTCGGGGAGAGCGCGACGCAGCTCTGCCTCGGCCTCCGGGTAGCTTCCCAGGCAGAGGCGCGCGACGGCGTGGTTCACCCGGGTGGTGATCGCATTGCGCGTATCCCCCGCCTGCTCGAACAGCGCAGAACTCTCCGCGAAGGCCATGGCGCTCGCCGCGACATCGCCTGCAAACAACGCCCGGACGCCCACCACTGCCGCGAGCTGACCGGCCACGTGCGGATCGGCATGCGCCTCACGCGGCGCGGCTTCGAGCATCGCGACCAGCGGTGCGGCGGCGTCGGCAAGCCCAGCCCGCAGGAGAATCTGCGCCACCCGGGCCAGGACCGCTACATCCGTCGCCTCCAGCTCCGTGGGCACGGCGCGGCGGAGATCCTCGGCGATCGCGATCAGATCATCACGAGCGCCGCGGCTCAGCGCCGACGCAGCTGCCTCGGCAGCAGCGCTGAGCCACGCAGAGCTACCACGTGGCAGAAGCTGCCGCGCCTCTTCACCGCATCGCCCCCCTTCGCTGACGTCACCACGCCAGTGATGAGCCTCGGCTTGCAGCCGACGCGCCGCCCCCCGAAGCTCCTTGCTGGCGCCGCAAGATACCGAGCGCTCGGCACGCGCGATCGCCGCATCCAGATCGTTCGCCTGCATGGCCTGCTCTGCCGCTTGCAGGAAGAAGGTTGCTGCACGAGCCGGCTCTTCACCACGCTCGAAATGCTCGGCCAGCGCCATGGCATCGTGCGCATCCGCAGCGACGAGCCACTCACCGGCGAGCCGATGACCCGTGCTGCGGTCGCGATCGGTGAGCATCTGGTAGGCCGCCTCGCGCACGAGACCATGCCGGAACCGGTACTCCTCCTCCCCCTGAAAGGCGCTCGAAGGCTGCGGCGCGATCAGCTCGCGCTCGCTGAGCGAGGCGAGCCAACCGTCCACCCCTGCCGCCGCGCCACGCCCACCGAGGAGCGCGCGAACGCCACCCTTCCAGAAGACCTGCCCGAACACCGCCGCAGCGCGCATGACCCGCCGCGCTTCCGCTGGCAGCTCGGACAGGCGCGCTTGCACCATCGCCAGCACCGTCGCAGGCAGCTCCCCCGTCCGCCCCTCGGCCACCGCGCGGATCAGCTCCTCGAGGTAGAACGCATTCCCTGCCGCCTGGTTGACCAACCGGTCCACCAGCTCCTCGGGCACCTCGTCCCCCAGCGCGAGCCGCACCAGACGCACGCTCGCGCGACGCGACAGCTCGTCGAGTCGGATCTCCTGCGCCATCAGATCGGCGACCAGACGAGGGAAAAGCGCGTGAGCATCCGGCCGCGAGAGACAGAGCACGAACAGCGGACGCTCCCGTGCGAGCCGCAGCGCCGCCGCGATCAGCTGGATCGAGGGCAGGTCCCCCCAGTGGAGATCCTCGAACACCACCACCACGGGCTGTGCCGCGCTCTCTGCCGCGATGAACTCCTCGAAGGCCCGACGCATCTGGTCGGCACGGAGCATCGCGTCGCGTCGGACGGCTGCGAGGTGAGGCCGACCTTCCTCGGAGAACGGGGTCCCCGCGATCTCGCCGAGCAGCTCTGCGATCCGCTGCGCCTCCTCGCCAGAGAACGTGCGCGCCACCCGCGCTCGGATGCGCTGACAGCGCACAGCGAGCGGCTCCCCCCCCCGCAACCCGGCCGCACGCTGGATGATCTGCGCGGCCATCCCCAGCGGAGAGCCTGCACTCATCGGGTCTCCCCGCGCGATCCAGATCTCCGGACTGCCAGGTGGCCGGTTCGCCGAGACCGACGTGGTCGACAGGGGAGCCGCGTCATCGGGCCGGATCTCCCGGAGAAGCTCCTGCCCGAGGCGGGATTTTCCGACCCCTGCCTCTGCCGTGATCAGCACGGCCCGCGCTCGAGGATCGCTCACGCACTCCTCGTAGAAGCCGCGAAGCACGGAGATGTCCCGCTCTCGACCGACGCACGGCAACGTCTTGCCGAGCAAGGTGCGCCCGACCTCGAGCTCCGCCTCTCGCACCCCCCGCAGGATCAACCCGGCCGCGTCCGTGCTGACGTCGAAGCGCGCGTCGAGCAAGCCCGCGGTGACCTCGTCGAGGCGCACCGCGCTCAGCGCGATCATCGGCGATCGACTCGATGCCCCTCGCTCGTGGGCACGTAGCAGCCCGACAGCGCGATCGATCGCCTCGCCCACCGGCACGGCGCCTTCGAGCACGCCCCGCCCCGTCGCCACGGCGACCGGCGCCGTCGGCAAGGTCTCCCGCATGGCGAGCGCGCAGCGGGCCGCGCGCGTGGCCTGATCGGTGGCGCTGCCCTCACCCGAGAGCGTCGCCACGGCGCCCCGATCGGCGACGCGCTCCAGCCGCGCACCGAAGGGCTGAACGGCCGCCCAGAGCCGCTCGAAGGGCGCGTTCACCTCAAGCTCGGTCAACGTCCGCTGATCGGCGCGCTCGACGGCAGACCCTTCGGCGCCGACCACGATCACGCTCACGAACCGCTGCTCACCTGCCGTGAGAGAAGGCTGGATCGTCCAGCGAGGCCGCTGTGATGGGGTTCCCTCCCCCGCCTCCTCCAGCAGCGCCGCGACCCGCGCGCCGTCATCCGGTCGATCGGCGGGGTCCTTCGCCAGCATCGCGGAGACGAGATCGTCCAGCGAGAGCGGCACGTCGTCTCGAAAGTGGCTGGGGCGGGGCGGCTCTTCGATGAGCACCTTCACCAGGATCGCCATCACGTGCTCACCCGCGAAGGGACGACGCCCCGTCAGGCACTCGAACAGCACACAGCCGAGCCCGTAGACGTCCGCACGCGCATCCACCTCTCGGAAGCCGCGCGCTTGCTCCGGGGCCATGTAGCCCAGCGTCCCGACGAGCCCTCCTCCCCCCGTGACCGAGATCATCGTGTGCGCGACGTGCGCCACGCCGAAGTCCAGGATCTTCACGCGCCCCGGATCCCCATCGACGAGGAACAGGTTGCCGGGCTTGATGTCGCGGTGAACGACCCCACGGGCGTGCGCCTCCGCCAGCGCCTCGGCGACGCGCCGACCCAGCACGATCGCCTCGGCGACCGACAGCTGCCCGCGCCCGAGCCGACGCTCCAGGTCCTCGCCGTCGAGCCACTCCATCGCGAGGAAGGGGAGCTCTCCCTCGGTGAGGCCGTGCGCCACATAACGGACGATGCCTGGATGCCTGAGCTCGGCGAGCACCTGGGCTTCGCGCGCGAAGCGCGCCGCATGTTCCGGTGGCCCGGGTTGCAGGATCTTCAGTGCCACCAACCGGCCGCTGTACCGCTCTCGAGCGCGGTAGACCGCGCCCATACCGCCAGCACCGGCGAGCTGCTCCAGCTCGAAACGGTCGGCGACGACATCCCCGGGACGCACGGGCGGCAGTATTGCAGAGGAGGCGGTGAGATCGACAGAGCCACTGCACCTACAGCGAGCCCCGATGCACATTTCATCGAACGACGATCGATGCCGCCCTTTCTCGTGCACGCCGTGATGGTCGACCTCGCTACCTTGCCGCGCCACGCTGGTCGCATGCACGTGGGTCGACTCGCCCTCGACGGCTCCCTGCGAGCACCTTCACCACCCATCTGACCGCCGCGCAGAGCGGGCGAGTTCCTCCTCGAGCAGCCCTCTCATCGCCGGCGTCGATCATGCGCTGAAGGCGGCGCTCGACGCCCCTCGTGACCCCCTTTCTCGTCGGTCTCGCGATCCAGCCGTGCACCGCGAAGGGAAGGGGATCAGATCACTCTCCAGCAGGCCGCGCGGTCCCTCATCACGGTGGTGAGTGGCCGCAAGTCTGGCCCCACCCGCGTGTCACCTCCCCCTTGGCCCTCGCGGTTTGCTTGCCCTCGCGTGAACGTGTGAGCCGCAGATCCTGTCCAGCCCGTTCATGAACGAGGCGGGCGATCTTGCACGCGGGGCTCGGTGAGAGGGGTCGAGGGGCTCGGCCGAGATGGCAGGAGCGACCACGCCGACGTGGATGATCGGCCTCGTCGACCCCGGCGTGACATCGATCCCCCCGTTCAGCACCTGTGCGCCTGGACCTGGGCTTTGCCAGGCGCGACGCCACGAGGTCCGCTGGTCGATCGGACTCGCGTTCGACGAGCCAGAGCGACCCGTCGCAGCGAACCTCGCCGAGCGGCTCGTGTCGTCGACATCAGCAGTTCGTGAGAACACGGACAGGTCGACTCATTGGCCGACGGAGTGATCGACCGACGTGGCCGTGACCACGTTCGGAGAATCGAGGAGCTCGGACCAGCCGCGGGGACGCTGGCTCAGTAACGATCGCGGTCGCGATCGCGGCCGCCACGGCCACCACCACCACCGCCGTAGCCACCGCCGCCACCGCCACGGCCACCACGGCCACCACGACCGCCGCCGCCGCCGCCGCCGCCGCCACCGTAGCCGCCGCCGCCGCCACCACCGTAGCCGCCGCCGCCGCCGCCACCGTAGCCGCCGCCACCGCCACCGCCACTGTAGCCACCGCCGCCACCGCCTCGGGGCGTCCGCTCCTCCGCCTCATTGACGCGAAGCGGGCGTCCCTCGAAGAGGGCGCCGTTCATTTGCTCGATCGCCTGCTGCGCCTCAGCAGGGCTCCCCATCGTCACGAACCCAAAGCCACGCGACTGGCCGCTCTCGCGATCCATGACGATGTGGACATCAGTCACCTCACCGGAGGCAGCGAACGCTTCGCCCAGGCTGGTCTTGGTAGCAGAGTACGGGAGATTGCCGACGTAGAGACGAGTACCCATCGAACCGAGTGTCCCGCGGCTCCACCTGCTTGCGCGCTACCTGCGCGCCGTAACGCCCTCCCGTTCGATGGAGCCGCGAGGACCGAACAGGAGGACGGCGCCGGAGAGAAGCCTCCTGATGCGCCACACGCTGCGTCGCCCAGTTCCCGATCAAGCGGCGATCCCCCACGAGAGAAGCGTCGTGTCGTGCCCAGTGACGTACGTGACCTGGATCATAGTAACCAAGCGGGCCTCTTCTGCAAGGGTGCAGAAGGCTCATGAGACGATGGGCGCGTGGTTTCGATCCGTGTCAGGCAGCTGTGGCCAGGGGGACAGGCCTCCCGGACCACGACACCCGATCCGCATAGAGCAGAGGATGGGACCCAGGGTGGACGAAGAGGCCCCATTCCAGGATGGCCATCCTCCCGAGGCCGTCCGTCCTCCTGTATTTCCTGGAGGTGGACCCTCGCGTCGGCGCTTCACCGCTTCGGAGCGCGACGGTAGCTGGCGCCGAGATCCCACCCACCATCTCCCGCCGCTCGACCGAGGACCAGGTCCGGCATGTGCGCGCCGGCCACCTTGATCTCTCCGAGCACCCCCACCCGCAGGGACGTCGTGAGGGAGCGGGCCGGCGTGCCCGCAGCGAGGCGAGGCGGGTGACGCGCGAGGTCCACGCCTCGCGCGCGATCTTCTGCCGTGGCCAGGGCCAGCAACGCCCCCAGCGCGCCACTCCCCGCCGGACGCACGAGGTCGATCGCGAGCGCCGCGCCACGCGCGCGACGCCGCGCCAGCTCGGTCCGCGACACGGGCGCCGCGGTCACCTCGTGACCTGGCCGCGAGAGTACCGGCGCGACGGCCTGCGCGATCTCCACGAGGTGAGGCGACGTCTCATCGACGAGCAGCTCGGTCGCAGGCCCTCCCCAGGCAGCATCACCACGTGCGGCAGGCAGGGCCCCGAGCGCGAGGTGGGCCAGTCGCTCCGGAGGCACCGCCTCCGCGAGCCGCTGCGCCACGCCTGGCTGCCCGAAGGCCCCCGCCTCGGCCCCCGTCACGAGAACGACCCAGGCGACCGGCCCCAGATCGAAGCGCACGCTCCCCTTCCGCGCGGCGTGCAGGCCGGCGCCGAGCCAGCCCACGTCGTCCCGCTCCGCCTCGAACTCGCGGAGTGACGTGGTGAGATCATCCGATCGCACCACGTCGATCGCGTCCAGGAACGAAGCGCCGCGCGCGGCGTTGAGGTTCCGCGTGAGGTTCATCCGCCGTGCGCTCAGCTCGGCCCGAAACGGCCCTGTCGCATCGGGTGCGAGTGGCGAGAAGCTGCGCGGAAGGAGCGCAGCCAGAGGTGTCGCGAGCGCTCGCGCCAGCCGCTGCGGGTCGGCCCCGGAGAAGAGGACCGCCAGCGGATCGCGCGGGTGTGGGCGTGGCTTCGGCACGTCTGCGAGCGCCGCGGCGGCTCCGCGTGCCCGCGCCCGCTCCACGGAGAACACCACATCCCGCGCATCGAGCGCCACGCCGCGACCCGTGCGCAGACCTTCCCGGAGCTGCACCACCGCAGCCGTCCCCTCTCGTCCAGGGAGCGCCGCAGCCAGCGTCGGGTATGCGACGCCGTTCCCGTCGAGCGCGTACAAGCTGTCGGCCACCGCCGCTCCGAACAGCGCGGCCAGCGGATCACGGATCTCGTGGGGATCGAGGGACGACGTCGCCCACGGCACGTGGAGCGCGAACCGGCCGCCGAGCGGCGTGCGCCCCATGGCGTACGCGCTGCCGTGCCCCAGCGCGGCGGAAGCGAGCAGCGCCGCCTGCCCGAGGAACCGCCGCCGACCGATGCTCACCGGACCACCCAGATCTCGTCGCTCGTCGCCACCACGAACGGTGCCCGCCCGGGACCATCGGGTGGACACACGGCCACCGCATGAACCCCCGCGGGCGCCGGCAACCGCAGCGCCTCCTGCAGCCGATCGTCCCCCTGCGCGACCGCGCTCGCGCCTCCCTTCGGTCGCCCCTGCGCACGCCGCGGCCAGCTCCAGACCACCACGGCGTCGTCGATCGCATTCTGCACGTCGAGACTGGCGAGCACCTCCGGCTCCCCATCCTGATCGAGATCGCCGAGCGCGATCTGCGCGCCTGCACTGGAGAGCACCTGCCGCCGCCCGCTGCTGTCCCGCAGCTCCAGGGCGCCCCGCTCTCGACCGGCCCACACCAGGAGAGGCTCACCGCTCGACGACAGCAACCGCGCCGACGCCAGCGCATCGTACTGCCCACCCACCGTGGCCGACGCTGGCGCCGGATCCTCTGCGACGCACCGCGCGAGCGCCCCGCTCACGCTCAGCCCCCCGACCCGGGTACACGCCGAGCCCCCACCGTCCGGCACCGCGAGCCCAGGCAGCTCCGCCAGCACCTGCAGCGCCCCATCGAAACGCACGCTGCGCGCGCGATCCGTCAGCCCCACGTCCACGAACCCCGGCAGCTCGTCTCCACCTTGCTCCCGGGTCACGAGCGTCGCGAACCCCACCGGCTCTCGCCACGGCGTCGGATGCACCCCCACCAGATCCGCCCACGAGCGCGACAGAAGCGGCACGACCTTGCCGCCCGAGAGCCGCAGCAGCGACACACGGCGACGACTCACGCTCACGATCTCGGGTCCACCATCCCCATTCACGTCACCGCAGGCGAGGGCCACCACGTCCGACTCGAAGTTCCTGGCGCGCTCCACGGACAGCGCCGCCGTGAGCGACACCGGCGCAAGGAACGAGCGCACCTCCGCATCGAGGCTCGCCTCCGCGTAAGCATGCGCAACGGGCCCCGGCTCCGGATCACGAATGCGGGCCCACACCGTCCGTGGGACCGGGTACACGTCCGCCGTCACCCGCAGCTTGCCGACCGCGATCTCCACCCCGAGATGCACCAGCCACGGCGCCCCCGCAGCGGTCGCGCGCGCAGCCGAGAGCGCCGCGGGCTCCACACGCGCCTGCGTCCCTTCCCCGAGACGCCCGGCGAGCTGCGCCGCGAGCAGCGCGGTGAGCTGAGCCCCCCGCGGCGCTGCCGCATCGCTCACCAGCGGCGCCGTCACCACCACCGCCGCGCGGCCTGCCGGCAGCAGCGCGCGCGCGATCGCATCGACCACCCGGCTCACCGCCGGCCGCAATGGCGTCGACGCCGCATGTCCCGCACTCCCCTGCGCCGGCTGCCCTGCGCTCCCTGGCGCCGTACTCCCCGCGGCCCCTTGCGCTGGCTGCCCCGCTCCAGCGGGCGCGGACGGAGCCGCCGCTGGACGCGCAGGCGTCTTCTTGTCTCGCTCCGCCGACGCCCCCCTCGTCGGTGCGGACTGCGCGAACGTCGGCGCGGCCAGGGAGACACCAGCGAGCACCAGAAGAAGACGGGGCGACGGATTCATCGGCGATCGGATCCCGCCATGCTAGCAGGCGCGGGCCACAGCCGGAGACCTGCCGGCACCACCACCAGCGCGATCACGAGCCCCACCACGCTCCCCAGCGCCCCCACCCGCCCCAGATCACGCAACCCATCGAAATCGCACGTGGCGAGCGCCACGAACCCGGCCGCCGTCGTGAGCGCCGTCGCCGCCACCACCGGCCCCTCGCGCCGCAGCGTCTCCCGGATCGGATCGCCCCCCTCCGCCTCCACGCGCCCCGCCCGGTGGAGCAGGAACATCCCCTCGTCCACCGTGATCCCCAGCAGCACCGGGATCACCAGCGCATCGTACACATGCAGCGGCACGTCCAGCAGCCGCGAAAGAACGAGCACCGTCGCGATCTCCACCGCCACCACCAGCGCCGCCAGCACGATGTCGCGCTTCCGCCGGAGCGACAGCGCGAGCGCCACCACCACAAGCACGCCCGCGCACAGCCCGATGCGCGGCAGATCGCGCGAGAGCGTCACCTTCAGCGACGCCTCCAGCCGGCTGTAGCCCGTCAGCGACGCTGCCGGATCCACCTCCTTCACCACCTGCTCGATGCGCGCCATCGACGCACGGTCCCGAGGCCGCACGTACACCGCCGCCAGGTGCTCATCGCCATCCTGTGCCAGGTAGCGCGAGAGGAGAATGGACGCCGGACTCGCCCCCAGTGCCTCCAGCGACAGCTCCTGTCGCGCTGGCGCGCGCATCCCGGCGAGCACCCCCTCGAAGCGCGCCGGAGCGAACCCCGTCTCCACCAGCGCGCGCTCGAGCGCATCGGCCCGCCCGGGAAGATCGAGCGCATCCCGCGCCGCAAAGCGCTCCAGCTGGGTCGCCGACGCCGGCGCGAGCGCCGTCAAGGCATCGACGGCCTCCACCTCCTCGCGCATCTCGGACAGCCGCTCCGCCAGCCGATCCGCTCGGCCCCGCGCCCGCTCCTCCTCGGCGTCCTCGACGAGCACGATCCACTGACCGCTCTTCCCTCCGAACGCCTCGAAGATCGCCTCCTGCACCTGCAGCGGCGCGAGCTTCGCCGGCCGCACCGCGATGAACGCATCCGCCAGCGGCGGCGCTGCCCCCAGCGCGACCGCGACCAGCGGCGCCAGCGCCACGAACGCCATCGCCACCGCGCGCCCCCGCGTCTTCGTCAACGCGTAGGCCCCCTCCGTCCACGGGGGCACCTGCTCCTTCGGCGGCGGCTTGCGCTCCAGCCACGCCCCCAGCGCTGGCGTCACCACCACGATCGCGATCGCCGTGAGCACCTCCCCCGCGGCGCAGAGCAACCCGAGCTGCCTCAGCGCCGCGATGTCCGACAGCGAGAGCGCGGCGAACGCCGCCGCGGCCGTGACGGCAGCGACGAGCGTCGGCCTCCCCGCCCGTGCCCGCGCCACCCGCGCCGCCTCCTCGGGCGACGCCCCCTCCCGCCGCGCCTCCAGCAGCGCCGCGTACACGTGGACCCCCGTATCGACCCCCACCCCGACCACCACCGACATGAACGCCACCGCGATGGCGCTCAGTCCCCCTGGAAAGACCGTGGCCAGCGCCGCGGTCCACAGGGTCCCGAGCGCCAGCGGCGGCAGCACCGCGAGGAGCGCACGCACGCGTCGGAACAGGAGCGCGAAGACCACCGACGCCAGCAGCATCGACAGCGTGCCCGACCACGCCAGATCCCGGTTCAGCATCTGCTCGGTGGCCGCCGCGATCGCGTGACCCCCCGTCAGCCCGATCCGCGCGCCGGGATGATCCACCCGCGCGTCCTCCATCACCGCCTCGGCGTCCTCCACGAACGCCCGCGCGTCGTCTCCGCGCAACGCTTGCCCCTTCGGCTGGGCCAGCACCAGCCGCGCGCGACCATCATCGGTCGCGAACGCCCCATCCGGCCGCGTCCGCACCCCCGCGCCGATGTCGCCCCCCTCGGCCACCAGCTGCCCGAGCCGCAGCGGATCGACCGCGAGCGTCTCCGCCAGCGCCCCGCTCCCGGGCGCCAGGAGCAGCGCCCGCGTCTCGGCCAGCCGCTCCCGCATCCCCTCGGGCGTCAGCGCCGCCGCGAGCCGCTCCCGCGCCCGCGCGTCCGCGTGCCGCCACAGCAGCCACGGATCCAGCGCCCGCGTCGTGTCCACCCGATCCGCCGCGCGCTGCACGCTCGGCCGCGCCGCAAGCTCGCGCGCGATCTGCGCCGACGCCGCCTCGGCCACCGCCGGGTCCTCGGCCTGCACCAGCACGAACGCCAGATCCCCCCCACCGAACCCACGCACGTACCGGCGCAGCGCCGACGCTTCCCCGCGCTCGGGGAGCAACGACGCGATGTTGGGATCGAGCCGGAGCCGGAACGTGACCGCAGCGAACGCGAGCACGGTGAACACCGTGAGCAGCGCGATGATCAGCGGTCGACGACCGAAGCGAACCGGACCGGGGGGAGCTGGGATCGAAGACATGCCGGAGGCCGGGCTTGTACACCGAGCGGCAACGCACGGGGGCGCCGTGATGCGCACCGGGCCCGTCCCCGTGCGCCATGTGCGCGCCCGGGGTGAGCCACACACCCACGCGCCCGCCTCTACCTGGCCGGCATCGCTTGACAGCGACCTCCACCGCGGCACCGTGGACCCATGAAGCTTCCGAAGATCGTCCAGGCCGGGGATCCCGTGCTCCGGACCCCGGCCGCCCCCGTCCCCGCGGAGATGATCGGCACCCGCAAGCTCAAGGAACTCGTGAGCACCATGGTCGAGGTCATGCGCAAGGCGCCGGGCGTCGGCCTCGCTGCTCCCCAGATCGGCATCGGCCTCCAGATCATGGTCCTCGAAGACGGCGAAGCCCTCATGGGCAAGCTCAGCGTCGAGGACCGCGAGGTCCGCGGCCGCGCCCCCTTCCCGCTCACCGCCATCGTGAACCCCACCCTCACCCCCCTCGGCAGCTCCCTCGCCAGCCCTGGTGGTGCCGGCCGCGCCACGTTCTTCGAGGGATGCCTCAGCGTCGCTGGCTACATGGCCCTCGTGGAACGCGACCTCCGCGTCGAGGTCACCGGCATCGATCCCGACGGCCAGCCCATCCGCTGGGTCGCCGAAGGCTGGCCCGCGCGCATCCTCCAGCACGAGACCGACCACCTCCGCGGTACGCTCTACGTCGACCGCATGCTCACCCGCTCCTACTGCAGCAACGAAGAGGCCCAGCGCTGGATCAATCTCCCCGTCGCCGAGGTGCGCGCCGCGCTCGGCGTGTAGCGCCCATCCATGGTCTACCGCGACGCCCCCGTCGGCCCGGCGCGCCTCCTCTTCGCCGCGCGCACCGACACGGGGCCGCTCCGCACCGCGAACGAAGACGCCTACCTCATCCTCTCGCTCCGTGACCGCGCTCCCTGGACCTCACCCCCCAACGAAGCGCGCCACGCCGGCAGCATCGAGACCGACGCCGGCCTCCTCTTTGCCGTCCTCGATGGCCTCGGCGGCGCACGCGGCGGCACCGAAGCCTGCCGCATCGCCATCGAGGCCGTACGACGTCGGATCCACGCCGGCGTCAGCGTCGGCCACGCCGCCCTGCGCCGCGCCTCCATCGAGGCCCTCGAGGAAGCGAACCGCGCCGTCTTTCGCGCGTCCACCACCCTCATCTCCCTCACCGGCATCGGCGCCACCGTGACCGCCGCCGCCATCGCCGGCCGCTGGGTCCACCTCGTCCACGCGGGCGACACCCGCGCCTACCTCCTCCACGAGCAACAGCTCCAGCAGATCACCCGCGACGACTCCTTGCTCGACGGCACCCGCGAGCACCACGTCCCCCTCGAGGAGCTTCATCACCTCCCCCGCACCGTCATCACGCGCGCGCTCGGCATGCAGGAAGAAATCATCCTCACCGACACCAGCATCGAGCTCGGCCCGCGCGACCTTCTTCTCCTCTGCACCGACGGCGTGCACCGCTTCCTCCCCGACCCGACCTTGCAGGCGCTGCTCCGTCGTCACCCCGATCCCGCCGACGCGTGCGAGGCCCTCATCGACGCCGCCATCCGCGCCGGCTCCAGCGACAACCTCACCGTCCTCCTGACCCGCATCGCGTCTTGATTCACACGGCGGGGGCACGCGCCCCCGCCGCCCCGCCGAGCAAAGCTCGTCGGGGCCCCGCCACCCCGCGATCCGCTCGGGAGATCTGGCATGTCTCGCCGCTTCGGGCCTGACCTCGTTGCATCGGGAAGCGAGCGAAGTTCCCGGCCGTATGGATCAGGAACCGCATCAGCCCCTCGCCCGAAGCTCACGTGTCTTCCGGGAACTCCTGGTGCAGCGCCGCGATCAGGTCTGCCCGCTCGATGCTCAGCCACGCCGCGCTCGCCATCTCCAGGTGCTGACGCCGCTCATCCACGCTCGGCGCCACCTTCGCCAGCCGCCGGTGCGTCTGCCCGATCGAGTAGGGCGCCGGCACGCTCGTGTACAGCGACAGCGCCAGCTCGAACGCCGCCTGCGCGTCCGCGAAGCGCCCCTCGCGCCGCGCCACGTCGCCGAGCCGCTTCGAGCAGTTCGCCTCCCCGAGCACATCGCGTGACCGCCGGTAGATCCCTCGCGCCAGCTCGTACGACCGCGCCGCGTCCTCGGTGCGCGAGAGCGCGAGCGACAGGTTCCCCAGCCCGAGCAGCGCGTTCGCCTCCCGCAGCTCGTCGCTCGCTTCCCGCGCACGCGCCAGCGCCCGCTCGTACCACCAGCGCGCGTCCTCTGGCTTGCCCTGATCCAGCGTCAGATCGCCGAGCCGCTCCAGGCACCCTGCCTCACCGCTCGCGTCGCACAGCTCGCGGTAGATCGGCAGCGCCTGGTGGTAGCGCAGCACCGCGTCCTCGTCCTCGCCCCGATCGAGCGCCGCCTCGGCCAGCCCCACCAGACAGGCCGCGTCGCCGACGGGATCCCCAGCCTCGCGGAACCGCTCCAGCGCTTGCTCGTAGTGCAGGATCGCCATGTGCGGCTTCGCCCGGTCCAGGGCCAGATCCCCCTGGCGCTTCAAGCAGCTCGCCTCCCCCACCACGTCCTTCGCGTCCTGATAACGCTGCTGGGCCTCCCCGAACTGCTCCTGCACCACGGCCAGATCGCCCAGCCGCCGCAGGCAGTACACCGCGCCCGCTTCCTCTTTGATCTGACGGTACAGCGCGAGCGCGTCCCCGTAACGCGCCACGGCCTCCTCGATCAGCCCTTGCTCCAGCGCGAGATCCCCGAGCCGCCTCCGGCAGCGCGCCTCTCCGGCCACATCGCGCGCTTCCCGGTAGAGCGGCAGCGCCTGCTCGAACCGCTGCCGCGCCTCTCCGATCTCCGGCGCACGCCCTGGCCCCACGAACCCACCCGCGGCGCCCTCGCGCGGCCGCCCTTCCCCGCTCACCGGCCGCACCCACATCGCCAGATCACCGAGTGCCCCGAGGCATGCGGCCTGACCCGCCACGTCGCCCCCTTGCCGGTGCATCGCCAGCGCCCGCTCGAACAGCCCTTGCGAAAGCGGCAGATCCCCGCCGCGCAGTGCCGTCCGTGCCAGCGCCTCCAGGCACCGCGCCTCCCCGCCGAGATCCGCTCCCCTCCGGTAGGACCGCAGCGCGTCCTCGAAGCGCACCCGCGCCTCGCCTGGCTGACCGAGCCACAGCGACACCTCACCGAGCCGCTCCAGGGTCCCCGCCGCGCCGCACGCATCCCCTGCCCGACCGAACGACGCGAGCGCCTCCTCGTAGTGCGTGCGCGCGTCGTAGTGCCGCCCCCGGTCCGCGTGCAGATCACCGAGCCGCTGCGCCAGCGCCGCCACCTCGGCCACGTCGTCTTCGAGCCGCGCCGCCTCCAGGCTCAGCTCCAGATCGCCGCGCGTCACCGGCGCCTGCGCCTGCTGCGCCTCCACCGCCGAGGCGATCCACTCCGTCACCGCGGGCAGCACCACCTGTGGCGCTGGCTCCTTCCCCGGGGGGCGCGGCGCTGCGCCTCCCCTCCGGATCACCGCCATCTCGTCGACGGCCTTGCGCAGCTCGCGCATCACCACCGTCCACGCCTCGTTCCGATCCGCCTTTGCCGTCACCGGCCGCCCATCGCGCGGCACCGGCACGAACCCGCTGAACGGCGCCTGGTTCCACGAGCACTCCCGCAGGATCACCGGCAGCACACGCATCGTCCCCGCCGCGTGCTCGGCCAGCGCCCACGTCACCTCCATGCTCATGCAGTAGGCGGACCCGAGGAAGTGCGGGCTGATCAGGAACAGCACCACCTGCGCGCCCTTCAGGTGCTCGCTCACGCGAGCGCCCCACGCGTCCTCGTCTCCCAGCCGCCGATCGCGCCAGTCGGCGATCGCACCACGGAGCTGCAAGTACGTCAGATGCGCAGCAAACTCGTCACGCAGGGACTGATCCTGCTGAGCGTAGGCAAAGAAGACGCGGATAGGAGTCGCCATGCGTCGGTTGGGCCGGAGGCCACATCCTACCGACGCTCACGCAACACCTCCACTACGTGCTCCATCTTCACGCCACGAGACCCCTTCACCAGCACCAGGTCCCCCGACCTCGCCCGCGCCAGCACCTCCACCGCAGCCTGCTCCGCCGTGGCCACGAAGACCGACACCGCCCCCGCTGCCGCCGCAGCCTTGGCCGTGCGCGCGGCGTCCCCTGCCACCGCGATGACGGCTGCCGGCCCCACCGCCGCCGCCTCGACCCCCAGGGCGTCGTGCTCCTCGGCCGACAGGGCCCCGAGCTCCCGCATCTCCCCGAGCACCAGCAGCAGCCGCCGCCCCAGCGACACCGACAGCTCCGCCGCCGCCCGCAGCGACGCCCGCATGGACACGGGGTTCGCGTTGTAGCTGTCGTCGATCACCACCGTCCCATCGGGCAGCTCCACCGCGGCGAGCCGCCCGTCGGAGAGCGGCTCCATCCCCGCCAGCGCCTTCTCGGCCACCGCCTCCGTCAGCCGCTCCCCGAGCAGCGCCTCGACGACCGCCACCGCCGCCACCGCCGCCAGCGCGCCCGCCTCTCCCAGAAGCGGCGCCCACAGCGCGAGCGCCTCCCCCTCGCGCTCCACCTCCACCGCACAGCCCTCGAGCCCCACCGGCTTCCGCCCCGTGATCCGGTACGCCGCCCCCTCGGCCTGCCCGTACCCCACCCGCCGACCCGCGCTGGCCCGCCCGAGCTGGAGCACCACCTGCGGATCGTCCGCATTCCCCACCGCCACGCCCCCGACCGGCAGCGACGCGAACAGGTCTCCTTCCTCTTCCGCCACCTCCTCCAGCGAGCCCAGCCCCTCGGTGTGCTCCACCCCGATCGTGGTCACGACCCCCACATCCGGCTGCGCAATCGCCGAGAGGGTCGCCACCTCGCCCCGACAGTTCGTGCCGATCTCCACCACGGCGAACCGATGCGCCTCCGTCAGCCCCAGCAACGTCATCGGCACCCCGATCGCGTTGTTCAGGTTCCCGGCCGTCGCGTGCACCGCGCCCCGGCCGACGCCCTCCGTCACCGCGCGCAGGAGCGCCGCCACCGTGCGCGTCGTCGTCGTCTTCCCCGCCGACCCCGCCACCCCCACCACCGCCCGCGCTCCCGCGGGGTGCGCCGTCGACCCCCAGCGCGCCCGGTGCGCTCCCGCGAAGGCCCCGAGTGCCGCCAGCGTATCGGGCACCAGCACCACCCCGACCCCGGCCGGCACCGACACCTCGCGGCTCACCACCACCGCCGAAGCCCCTCCTCGGATCGCTTGCTCCAGGAACTGGTGCCCATCGAAACGCTCCCCGACCAGCGCCACGAACGCGGCGCCGGGCGTGAGCCCCCGACCATCCGTGGAGATGCCTCGCACCTCAGGCCCGGGCTGGAGCACACGACCCCCGCCGATGCGGGCCAGCTCGTCGAGGGTGAAGGGAGCGACGTTCCGAGGGATGGGAGTGGCCATACAGCGCCCGGATCACCAGCACGTTCCGAGGCATCCGGGCAACCAAGCGGCGGCCGTCGCTCCCGCAAAGCCCTGGGCGCCCCTCCTTCATCGCGTCGCCCCGTCGCTCCCCTCGCTCCCGTCGCCCCTCCGCCCATCACTCCCGTCGCCCCGTCGCTCCCCTCGCTCCCGTCGCCCCTCCGCCCATCACTCCCGTCGCCCCTCCGCCCATCGCTCCCGTCGCCCCTCCGCCCATCACTCCCGTCGCCCCTCCGCCCATCGCTCCCGTCGCCCCTCCGCCCATCACTCCCGTCGCCCCTCCGCCCATCACCTCGCCTGGCGCCGGGACATGGCGAGCATGGCCGCGACGGAGGACCACCGCCCCTTGACGAACGATGCCACCACCGCTGTGGTGCTCACGGAGGCGACATGACCGAACGAGACGTAGACCGACACTGTTCGACCGACGAGTTCATCGCGACGCTGCGGCGCCTCGCCGACGCGCTCGAGCAAGGCGAACCTTTTCGCATCCAGGTCGCAGGCAAACGCTTCACGGTGCCTGCCGGCGCGGAACTCGTCATCGAGCACGAGCTGGAGGGCGGCGACGAAGAACTCGCCTTCGAGCTGCGCTGGAAGAACGGCTGACCTGCACCCCGCGCGGACGCCACGCGCCACGCGCCACGCGCGCCGCAGGCTCTCTGCACCGAGCGGCCCTCGGCGTCACGCGGGCCCTGCGCTCACCGAGCGCGGCGCGGCGACGCCCGAGGCTTCAGATCACGGCTGCTTCCGCTCGCGATCGACCTCGTCGTAGATGTCGTCGCTCTTCGGCTTCGGCTTCCACATCTTGACCGGCACCACGGCGCTCGCCGTGGGGGCCGCCGCCGTTTCGGTCACGGTCGGCTCGGGCTCCGGCATGGTGAAGCCGATGGAGATCGGATCACCGCTACCGCCTCGCGACATCGCCAGGATGGTCACCAGCACGCCCACGGCCAGCACGAGCACGATGACCAGCCCGATGATCAGCTTGCGCTGACCGCCATCACCACCTCGCCGGGGCGAGACCGCTGCTCCTCCTGGATCCGAAGTCCCTGCAGTGCCGCCCGCGAGCTGCGCGTCAGAGCGCGCGCCGGGCACTGCCCACGGACTCGCAACGGCCTCCGCGCCCTCACCGGGTCCAGCGACCACGTTGACGACGTCACCCGTCGCGATGTCACCCGAGACCAGGCCCGCTGCGCCCGACGTCGCGCCGCCAGGCACGAGTCCCGCTGCGCCCGATGTCGCTCCACCGGGCATGAGCCCTGCCGCGCCCGATGTCGCTCCACCGGGCATGAGCCCTGCCGCGCCCGATGTCGCTCCACCGGGCACGAGCCCTGCTGCGCCCGATGTCGCGCCGCCAGGCACGAGCCCAGCTGCACCCGACGTCGCGCCGCCAGGCATGAGCCCAGCTGCACCCGACGTCGCTCCACCGGGCACGAGCCCAGCTGCGCCCGACGCCGCCGCGCCAGGAACGAGTCCCGCTGCACCCGACGTCGCCGCGCCAGGCACGAGTCCCGCTGCGCCCGACGCCGCGCCACCGAGCAGCCCCTCTGCAGGGACGGCGCCGTGGAGCATGCCGGAGGGCAGCGACCCGGGAGGCGTGCTCGGGGAGGCCGAGATGGGCACGCCGTCGGTCGAAGCAGGGCCACTTCGACTGCTGTGCGGGGAAGAATCGGGGAAGAGTGGGAGCTCTCCTGGAGCGCTTGCCCCCTGGGCGCCTCCGGGCACAGGGCTCACGCCCGCCAGCGCCGGGATCACCGTCGCTGCGCCGTCTTGCGGGGCTGCACCGGGCGGCGCACCGAGCCCAGGGCCGCCACCGCCCACCGCCATGACGGTGGTCGACTTGGGCAAGGGCGTCGACGACGAGGAGGTCGACGGGGAGGGCGCCGGCATCGTGCCGCCCGCGGGAGGCGCGGGAGGCGCGGGAGGCCGATAGCCAGGATCGGGCGGCGCCTGCAGCACGCCCGTCGGCTGCGTTCCACCGCGAGGCGACACCATGGGAGGAGGTGGCGGCTCCATCGCGCCCATGGGCGGCGCGGGAGTCTTCAGGTGCAGCGGCGCCATGGCGGGCTGCGGCGCTGCGGGGGATGCTCCCCGCGCAGGGACGAACGGCATCACCGGCGTCGGCAGCGGCAGGCCCGCCGCCGCCGTCACGTTGCCCAGATCGAGCCCTGGCGACGGCATCGCCACGCCGCCATGCATCGCCACCGCACCCGGGGGCGTGATCCGTGGCGTCGGGAGGGCGCCCGGAGGCATCGTGTCCTCGTTCACCACGATCGCCCCGACCGGGGGCTTCACCGGGAACTGACCAGGACCGAACCCACCAGGCGCCTGGGCTCCCGCTCCACCATAAGAAGGGTGACCCCCGGGCATCTGCGGGGTCGCCGCGAAGTGCGGTGCTGGCGCCGCCGGCACCTGAGCGCCGCCACCGTACTGAGGCGCCGGCACATACTGCGGAGGGTTCTGGTGACCCGAAGGCGGCGGAGCGCCATACGCCTGCTGCGCACCGTAAGCCTGGCCATGCGAGGCCTGACCAGGCACCGCAGGCATCGTTTGCTGAGGTCCGCCGTAGCCGGGCTGCGCGCCATAGCCAGGCTGGCCGCCATACCCCTGCTGAGCATCGTACCCGGGCTGCGCGCCGTAGCCGGGCTGGCCGCCATACCCCTGCTGCGCATCGTAGCCAGGCTGGCCGCCGTAGCCGGGCTGCGCGCCATGGCCGGGCTGGCCGCCATACCCCTGCTGCGCGCCATAACCGGGCTGGCCGCCGTAGCCGGGCTGCACGCCGTAACCGGGCTGCGCGCCATAACCGGGCTGCGACGCGTGCGGCGCGCCGTACGGGTTTGCGGAAGGGCCGGGAGGAGGCGCGGCGTACGCCTCGGCATGCGGCAGCACGGACTTCACGAGCGTGATCGCGGTCTGCTCCGCCGCCTGCGCGTGAGCCGCTGGCGCTGCTGGAGGAGAGGCCGCTTGCGACTGAATGCCCAGTCCGTAAGGGACAGACAGGCGTGTCAGTGAGCCCGGAGACTGGAGTGGAGGGGCGGGTAGAGGTCGAAAGGGTCCCCCGGAACCGGGCACCTCCGCTCCGTACGCTCCCGATGAGTGCGGAGGACCCGGTTGCGCCGCGCCTTCGCCCCCCGGGCCTGCCCATGAAGAATATTTGTCGGTCATCCGCGCCGGAGGGGCTCGCTTCCGCCAACACGCCCTGGCAGCGCCACTGTACCTCCAATCGAGGATCGCGGGCTACCGTTCCGACGCAACGTCGACGGGCCCCATGGATCCGGTGGAATGGCGGATAAATCCGCCCGGATCCGTCCGCGACCCCGACGTGAGCGGCCCGGAAAACGGAGATCCTGCAAGGCGTCATCAGAATGTCGCCAGAATGTCGACGAGCAAGGAGGACGGAGGCCCCCTCGGTCCAGGCTGGCGAGCAGGCCAAGCTGGTGTTGGTCCGTCGAGGGTGCCGGTCGTCCGTCGAGGGTGCCGGTCGTCGAGGGTGCCGGTCGTCCGTCGAGGGTGCCGGTCGTCGAGGGTGCCGGTCGTCCGTCGAGGGAGGCTGTCGCCAGGGACCCGGCCACAGGGAGCCGCTCACTAAGGACGAGGGAGAACGCCGGAGGGTCCTTCGGGGTGGGACTCCCCGGGGTGGGATGCGGCGTGCTCCGGCTCAGGTGGGACGCGGAGCGCGTCGACGGTGCATTCGTCGTCTCCTGCACCTTCTTCGCATGCGCAGAAGGTCCGCGCGTCGTCTCCTGCACCTCCTTCGCATGCGAAGAGGCTCCGCGCGTCGTCTCCTGCACCTTCTTCGCATGCGCAGAAGGTCCGTGCGTCGTCTCCTGCACCTCCTTCGCATGCGCAGAGGGTCCGCGCGTCGTCGCGGGCGACGTTTTGCACCTCCGCCTCCACGGAGACCTCGGTCTTCATCCCCCTTCACGGACACCTCGGTCTCCAGAGGAGGGACGTACTCCCGCAGCGCGGGTGTGATGCGCGCGAGTCCACGGAGAAATGCGCTCGCACGGCGATGTGGAGCAGGTCCTCGCGCCGTTCACCGGGCATCTCGTGGCGTCCTGCGGGTGCGCGACCCGTGACCTGGCCCCCCCTCTCCGACATTCGGCTCGGCCGCTTCCTCGCAGAGCCAGGGCGGCGGTGGTATGAGGTCCGCGTCATGTCCGCCGAGCAACCGAGCGCCCCCGGGGAGCCCAGCGCCGCCCCACACACCGCCACCGACGAGAGCAACGAGCCGCGCGAGGTGGCACGCTACGACCACCTCGAGGTCGAGCGCCGCTGGCAGCAGTACTGGGACGAGCACGAGACGTTCCGCGCCGTCCGGGAGTCCGGCTCGACGCGGCCCAAGCGCTACGTGCTCGACATGTTCCCGTACCCGTCGGGCGACGGTCTGCACGTCGGCCACCCCGAGGGGTACACGGCGACGGACATCCTGGCACGGTACTGGCGCATGAAGGGCATGGACGTGCTCCATCCGATGGGGTGGGACGCCTTCGGCCTGCCCGCAGAGCAGTACGCGATCAAGACCGGTACCCACCCGGCCGAGACCACGGCGAAGAACATCGGCACCTTCAAGCGCCAGCTCAAGATGCTGGGCTTCAGTTTCGACTGGTCGCGCGAGGTGGCGACCACCGATCCGCGTTACGTGCGGTGGACGCAGTGGATCTTCGTGCAGCTCTTCAAGAAGGGGCTCGCTTACCAGGACGAGGTGACGGTGAACTGGTGTCCCGAGCTGGGCACCGTGCTCGCCAACGAGGAGGTCATCGACGGCAAGAGCGAGGTCGGCGGGCATCCCGTCGAGCGCGTGCCGCTCCGGCAGTGGATGCTCCGGATCACGGCGTACGCCGATCGGCTCGCCTCGGATCTCGAGCACGTCGACTGGCCTTCGGGGACGCTGGCCATGCAGCGGGCGTGGATCGGGCGCTCCGAGGGGGCGACCATCTCGTTCACGGTGGACGGGTACTCGGGCGGGGCACTCGAGGTGTTCACGACGCGCCCCGACACGCTGATGGGCGTCACCTACGTGGTGCTCGCGCCCGAGCACCCCATCGCCGACTGGCTGATCAAGACGCCCGGGATCGCTTCCGACGAGCGGCGCGAGGCGGCGCAGAAGTACGTGGCCGCGACCATCAACCGCAGCGACCGGGATCGCCTGGCGTCCGCGGCCAAGGAGAAGACGGGCGTCGACACCGGGCTCCTGGCCACGCACCCCATCACCGGCGCGAAGGTGCCGGTGTGGATCGCCGACTACGTGCTCGGCGGGTACGGGACGGGCGCGGTGATGGCGGTGCCCGGGCACGACGAGCGCGACTTCGCGTTCGCGAAGGTGCACGGGCTGCCGGTCGTGGAGGTGGTCAGCCCCGATGGCGAGCTGCACGGCGCGCTGGAGGCGGCGTTCACGAGCGACGGGACCGCGGTGCAGAGCGGGGAGTTCGACGGCCTCACCACCGAGGCATGCAAGCGCGCGGTCATCGACAAGCTCAAGTCGCTCGGGCGAGGCGACGGGCAGGTGAGCTACAAGCTGCGCGACTGGGTGTTCTCGCGGCAGCGGTACTGGGGTGAGCCGATCCCCATCTACTTCCCGGTCGAGCTGGAGAGCCCCGACGGCGATCCGCGCAAGGGTGCGCCGCACCGGGTGCGCTTCGATCAGCCCATCGCCGTCGACGAGGCGGAGCTGCCGCTCACCTTGCCGGAGCTGTCGGACTTCCGGCCCGGCAACGATCCCGCGGGGCCGCTCGCGCGCGCCGTGGACTGGCGCTTCTTCCAGAAGGACGGGCGCTGGTATGCGCGCGAGACGAACACGATGCCGCAGTGGGCGGGGTCGTGCTGGTACTACCTGCGCTTCATCGATCCGCTGAACGACGCGGAGATCTTCTCGCAGAAGGCCTATGACGCCTGGATGCCCGTCGACCTGTACATCGGCGGCGCCGAGCACGCGGTCTTGCACCTGCTCTACGCACGCTTCTGGCACAAGGTGCTCTACGACATGGGCCGGGTGAAGCACCCGGAGCCGTTCACGAAGCTCGTCCACCAGGGGATGATCCTCGGCGAGGACGGCGAGAAGATGTCGAAGAGCCGCGGCAACGTGGTGAACCCGGACGACATCGTACGCGCATGGGGCGCGGACACGCTCCGGCTCTACGAGATGTTCATGGGGCCGCTCGAGGCGGTGAAACCCTGGCAGTCGGGCCAGATCCAGGGCGTGGTGCGCTTCCGCGACCGGGTACACGCCATCTGCACGAAGCCGCTGTCCGACGCGCTCCCCGACGAGACGGCGCGGCTCCTGCACCGCACGGTCAAGAAGGTCACCCACGACCTCGACGCGATGAGCTTCAACACGGTCATCTCGACGCTGATGATCTTCACCAACCACCTCGCCCCGCAGGCGTCGCCGCCCCGGGAAGCGGTGGAGAAGCTCATCCTCCTGGTGTCGCCGTTCGCGCCCCACATCGGCGAGGAGCTCTGGCGCCTGTCCGGCCACGAGGCCTCGCTCGCCTATGAACCCTGGCCCACCTGGGACGAGGCGCTCTGCGTCGACGATGTGATCGAGGTGCCCGTGCAGGTGAACGGCAAGGTGCGCGGTCGCATCTCCCTCAACAAGGACGCGACCGAGGCGCAAGCCCGCGAGGCCGCGCTGGAGAACGTTGCCAGCGCGGTGGCGGGCAAGCAGATCAAGAAGTTCATCTACGTCCCCGGCAAGATCGCCAACATCGTCGTCGGCTGAGGCGCACACGGGCGCCCTCGCGCCCCGCACCGCGACGACGGCTCTCGTCAAGCCCCTCCCCCCCAGCTTCCTGCCAGCGGCTCACCTCAGGCCTCCCTGGCTTCCTGCCGCCGGCTCCCGTCAAGCCCCTCCCCCGCTTCCTTTCAGCGACGGATCACGTCGGGTCCTTCCTCGCCTCCTCCCCGTCCCATCCCGACCTTCCCCCAGGGACAGCGCCGTGCGCGCAGCGCTGGTGACGCACCGAACGTGCTCCCCGTGCGCTGAACGGGGTGAGCGCCCCGCGCGCTGAACCGGGACGTACGTCGCAGCGGCTGGTCCGGAAGGGGTCGATCCGGAGCCCCCTCGCTCGCGCCGTCAGCAAGCGCGAGCACGCAGGATCCCGGGCCTCTCGCGGTGCATGCACCAGCGGCTTCCGTCGTCGGTGCGGCTCCGCGGGACTGGCAAGCCTCGTGCATTCCCGCGTCCGTGTGCGGGACGCGCACGCCGCTCTCGGCGACGCGCGGATCCGTACCTGGCGACGGAGATCCTGGAGGATGCTGCTCGAACGCGTCCGGGCTGGCCTGCGCTTGCCCCCCCACATCATCGCCCGCAGCCACGCGGGCACGGCGCTGATCCTGAGCGCGACCCTCGCGGGCTGCGCCTTCGCGGCGGCGCCGGACGACGCGATCGACGAGGTCGACGTCGACGGCGAGGTGCCCGTGGAGAGCGCGAGCTTCGCCATCGAGGGCGGCTACGCCGCGGCGAGCGATCACGCCGTCGTCGGCCTCGCGGTGATCGGGCCCTCGGGGCGCCTGGCGCGCACCTGCACCGGCGCACTCATCGCGCCCGACCTGGTGATCACCGCGCAGCACTGCGTCGCCACGGCGCCGGAACTCATCCGCTGTGATCGCGCGAAGTTCGGCCCCACCGACGACGCGGTGAAGGTCCACATCACCACGTCCGACGACATGTGGAGCAGCGGCGCCACCTGGACGCGCGGCCGCGAGCTCTTGCTCCCGCCGTACGGGCGGGCCGTGTGTGGCCACGATCTCGCCCTCATCGTGCTGGAGAGCCCGCTCTCGCCCGAGGAGGCGACGCCCCTCGACCTGCGCCTCGATCGCACGGCGGAGGATGGCGAGCCCTACTCCGCCGTCGGCTTCGGGAACACCAGCGGCGCGGTGAAGGACGCCGGCAAGCGGCGGCGCCGCGATGGGCTCCAGGTGGAGTGCGTGGGCTACCGCTGCGGCGACTCGGACGAGGTGGCCTTGAACGAGTGGCGCGGGAACGCCGGCGCGTGCAGCGGCGACTCGGGCGGGCCCGCGCTCGATCGCCAGGGCCGGATCCTGGGGATCACCTCCCGGGGCCCCGACGGCTGCGACGATCCGATCTACGGAGGTCTCGTCGAACACCGAGAGTGGCTCACCGAGGCCGCGCTGCGGCTCGCCGAGGAAGGGGACTACGAGGCTCCGGACTGGACCGACGGGCAGCGTGACGCCTCGGCGCGCTACGACGCCGAGCACATCGATCCACGCTGGACCTCGTGCGCCGTGTCGGTCCCGGTCCCGGGGCGCAGCGGCGGGACGATGGCGGCCGTGGCGATCGCGGTGCTGGGCCTCGCCCTCCTCCGACGGCAGAGCAACATTCCGTCCTGACCTCGACGCATTCCGTCGAGCTTCCCTGCTAGGATGCACCCCGAGCCCACGTCCTCGGAGCGCGTCATGCCTACCTCGAACCGTTCGTTCGCCGCCTTGATCGCGGCCTCCCTCCTCGCCCTGCCCGTCGCGGGCTGCGGGCCTTCCTACGTGCGTGGCAGCGAGGTCGAAGGCCTCGACGACGCCGCGATGAGCACCGGGATCGACAGGCGCGACATGGAGCAGCTGCTCCACGAGAACCTGAAGTCGCTGATGTCGTCACCCGTCGCCCGGCAGTGGGCCGCGGACGGGTCCCGGCCCACCCTGGCGATCTACCCGCTGGCGAACGAGACCAGCGAGCACATCGACAGCCAGCTCATGGCGCTGCTCTCCGACGTCGAGACCTTCATGGTCAACTCGCAGCTCGTCACGGTGGTGAGCGTCGAGCGGCAGATGCAGATGATCGCGGAGATCGAGAAGCAGCACGGCGGCGGCTTCGATCGCAACAACATCGCGGAGTACAACCGGCAGCTCGGGTCGCGCTACTACCTGACCGGCAAGGTGTTCACGGCCGACGAGCGGGCCGCGGGGGAACGCCGGGTGCAGTACTTCATGTTCATGCAGCTCATCGAGGTCGCGACGAGCGCCGTCCTCTGGCAGAACAAGGCCGCCTTCACGAAGGCCCTGATCCAGAACTGAGGGCGACCTTGGGTCGATGGCTGCACGCGCTCTCGACGGCGACCACCGCGCTCTTCCTGTCGCTGGGTCAGGCAGGCTGCGCCGGGCACGAGAGCCGCGTGCAGAACGCGCTCGCCGCGCTCAATGAGGGCAAGCCCGCCCAGGCGGCGGCGCACCTCAACGAGGAGATGAAGGTCGGGTCGAACGACGAGCTGCCCCAGCTCACTGGCGACAACCCACTGCTCTTGCTCGATCGCGGCAACATCCTGCTCGCGATGGACCGGAACAAGCTGAGCGCGCGGGATCTCGGCGCGGCCGACAAGTCGATCGACATGCTCGACATGTCGCGGACCGCCGTCGACGAGATCGGGAAGTACATCTTCTCGGACGACTCCGGGCCGTACCGGGCGCCGCCGCACGAGAAGCTGCTCATCAACACGATCAACCTGATGAACTACCTGGCGCTCGGGGACCTGAGCGGCGCCAAGGTCGAGGCGCGAAGGCTCGCGATCATGCAGAAGTACCTGCGCGATCACGAGGAGACCACGGCGCTCATCGGGCTCGGGAGCTACCTCGCGGGCTTCGCGTTCGAGAAGTCGGGGGGGGCCAGCGAGGCGCTGCTGTACTACGACGACGCGCTTCGCTACGCGCAGTACCCGTCGCTGCGCGATCCGCTGCGGACCCTGGTCCGCGACGAGCCGAAGTCACCGGGGATCAAGGCGTTGATCGGCGGCGCGGGGCCGCTGCCGTCGGTGGCGGAGACGGGAGAGGCGGAGCTGCTGGTGGTCGTCGGCTTCGGGCGGTCGCCGCGCAAGGTGCCGAACCGGATCCCGATCGGGCTGGCGCTGACGATCCTGGCGAACGACATCAGCCCTGCGGACCGGGCGCAGGCGAACGCGCTCGCGGCGAAAGGGCTGGTGACGTGGGTGAACTACCCGACGCTGACGGCGGCGCGCGGGAGCTACACGATCCCGACGTTCTCGCTCGACGGGGCGCCGGTGCGGATGGAGCAGGCGATCGACATCGAGGCCGAGGTCCGCAAGGCGTGGCGGAAGGTCGAGGGGACGGTGATCCTGTCGGCCCTCACCCGGACGATCACGCGCGTGGTCGCCGGCGAGGTGGTGCAAGGGGTCACGCAGGCGGTGGACAAGGACAGCGGCCCGCTGGGCCTCTTGCTCGGGCTGCTCACGAGCGCGACGTTGACCGTGGCCGACACGCCCGACACGCGGGCATGGTCCACGCTGCCCGCACAGATCGCCATCTCGAGAATCCGTGTGCCCGCGGGGCAACACGAACTCGTGCTGTCGGCGCGGAACGTGACGAAGCGGGCGCGGCTGAATCTGCGGCCAGGCGGGTGGGCGTTCGTGCCGATGATGGCACTGCGCTGACGGCGCGGCTGCGCTGACGGCGCGGATGCGCTGACGGCGCGGATGCGCTGACGGCGCGGATGCGCTGAAGACGCTGCGCTGACGGCGCGGCTGCGCTGACGCACTGTGCTGAGCGAGCCCTCGGCAGGTCTCGTTGGGTGAGTGCGCCCACGGCTTCTCCGGCGGGACGAATCGTTGGGTCTGCAAGCTGCTCTTTCGTTGCTCCCGGCGCGCAGCCGATCGACGCTCCGGGAGAACGCCCTCGACCCGAGCTGGACCATGAACACCTCCACGCTGCCCTTGATCGCGCTCGCACTCTCGACCCTGGCTTGCTCGTCGGGGCGCGCCACGCCCCCGCGGCAGCCTCCCCTGGCGACGTCTCCGGGAGGGATGGGGGCGCCAGCCGCTGGTGGCACGCACGGGACGACAGGGGCTCCGAGGGGCTCCGGGGCGCAGGCGTTCGGGTTCTCGACGGCGGGGCAGCCGGCCGGGGCGCAGGTGCTGCCGTTCATCCTTCGGCCAGTGAACGTCTCGGCGCTGCGCGCGCTCCAGGGGCGGCGCTGTGCGCCCAAGGAGGTCGCGCCCGACGTGTGGGTCAGCTTCGAGTGCGGGCCGGCGCAGCCGATCACCCGCGCGGTGCCGTTCGTGCCGAGCAACCGGATGGGGTTCCTCTCAGGGGTGCTCCCGGCGAACGTGGACCACCGGCAGAGCGGGTTCTCGGGGCCGATCAAGAGCCAGCAGGCCGTCGGGGCGTGCACGGCGTTCTCGCTGTCGAGCGCGATGGACCACGGCATCCGGCGGATGGGGCGGCAGGAGACGACGGCGCCGCTGCACGTCTGGTCGAAGTACGCGGTGCCGCAGATGGGGACGGCCGGGGATCGCACGACCGGCGAGGCGATCACGGTGGAGCCGGTGTGGCCTTACGATCCGATCAAGGCCTGCAAGATGATGCGGGATCCGTACGACGACTGCGGCGCGGCGTACAACGTGCGGCCAGGGTCGGGGGACTCGGATCCGGTGCTGCGCGCCGAGCAGGTGAAGGCGGATGGGCAAGGGCGCTACCGGGTCATCGCCATCGAGAAGCTCCAGACCAGCCCGGTGAACTTGCAGGAGCTGTCGGCGGTGCTGGCGGGCGGCGACGCGGTGTGGGTGTCGTTCCGGGTGAACAGCGATGCCTGGAAGAGCCAGTCACTGCAGAACGGGGTGCTGCCCGAGTACCTCCACGACGACGGGAGCGGCCACGCGGTGCTGCTGGAGGGGTACCGGACGGTGGGCGGGGCGAAGCAGTTCCTGATCCACAACAGCTGGGGGGAGCGCTGGGGGGAGCGGGGGTACGGGTGGATCTCGGAATCCAACGTGCAGCGTCATCTCCGCGCGGCGTACAAGGTCCGGGTGGCGGATCCGGGGTCGCCGACGCCGCAGCCGGACGCGTCGGGGTGCCCGGCGGGGCAGGTGCGCGACAGCGTGCTCGGGACCTGTGCGGCGCTCTGTGCGAGCGGCTCGCCCCCGGCGGCTGGCGTGTGTCTGCCGTCGCTCCCGGGCTTCTCGCCGCAGGGGATTCCTGGGTTCCCCGGGCTGCCGGCCATCCCGGGTCTCCCTGGCGTTCAGCCCGCGCCGCAACCAGGACCGCAACCTTCGCCGCAACCGGGACCGCAGCCATCGCCCCAGCCGAGCGCCTCCTGTCCGCAGGGTCAGGCGCCCGATCTGATGAGCGGTCAGTGCTTGCCGCTGTGCCCGAGCGGGATGCCTGCCATCGGTGGGATGTGCATCCCGCCCATCCTTCGCTGAAGCCAGCCGTCAGCACGTCGCCCGCCGCCAGGCGCAGGTTTCGTGCGGTCTGCCGCGGACCTCGCGCGGGGATCAGGTCATCGCACGGACTTCACCGGCACCGTGCACGGCGATGTAGTCCTGGCGCAGGCCGGGACAGCGTCCGACGTGCTGACAGCCGGTGCACCCTTCGGGTTTCACGCCGCCCGCGAGGCGCGAGTCCTTCAGGTCGAAGACTTCGTCCGGGGTCACGACGGTGACCAGGTCGTCGCCCGGGTGGCGGACGTGCTCCTCGTGGCCAGGCAAGAAGCAGCGTGGGACGTGCAGGGACCAGACCTCGTAGCCGCCAGCACGGGCGTCGTCGCAAGCGCCGCGGATCTCGGTGGCGACCTCGGAGAGGCGCGGGAGCTGGTCGACGTTGCCCTGGTTCTGGTCGGTGAGCGAGACGAGCCAGAGGGCGAAGCGGCGGAGGCCCTGGGCGCGCAAGGAGGTGATCCAGGGGCGGAGGTCGCGGTAGGTGTCCTCCTTGAGGATGAGGTCTGCCACCGGGTCGAGGCCGCGCGCGACGAGATTGTCGAGGGCCTTCCTCCGCAAGTGGGCCGTGTCGAGGCGGCGCACCGTGCGCTCGTAGGCGGCGTCGCCGAAGGCGTGGAGCGAGACGTTGAACTGGTCGACGCCGCACGCGATCAGGTGGTCGAGGTACTCGGCGTAGGCGTAGCGCAGGCCGTTGGAGGAGACCTTGACGTGCGCGAAGCCGCGCTTCCGGGCGTAGCGCACGAGCGCGGGGAGATCGGGGCGGATGGTGGGCTCGCCGCCGGTGAAGGCGATGTCCGCGAACCCCCGTGCCGCAGCGCGATCGATCTCGCGCACGATCCGGGCGCTCGGGAGCTCGCGCCGCCGCATTCCCTCGGTGATGGTGCAGTACGAGCACGCGAGGTTGCAGTCGTAGCCGAGGACGACATCGAGGAGCGGCACGTCGCCAGGGATTGTAAGCTCGCTGGCGCACCGTGACATCCCACCTCCGCATGTTCGTCGGATCCCCTGGAGCGCCCAGGCTCCGTGCACGCGCCGTCGGCCTCTCGGTCATGCTGGTCACTGCGGTTGCCGACGCTCAGGAGAACCCAGGCCCGCCGCGCTCTCCGGGAGTGTCGGCCTCGGGTCCCCTGCCCTCGGTAGCGCCGCCTGCCACCAGGCCGCCTGCCTCCGCGTCAGCTGCGCCCGAGTCGCCTGCCTCCGCGTCAGCTGCGCCCGAGTCGCCTGCCTCCGCGTCAGCTGCGCCCGAGTCGTCTGCGCCCGAGCGACCAGCCATGGAGTCGCCTACCACCGAGCGACCCTCCACCGAGCGACCCGTCACGGCGCCGCCGACCCCGGAGCCACCCGCCTCGACGTCAGAGGTCATGGAAGCGCCGTCCCATCCTCCGCCAGCGCCAACAGCCTTCGACGAGGCCGCTGGCGCAGAGGAGGAGCGCGCCAAGGGAGCGCCCGTCGCGCCCGCTGCGAAGCGCACGCCGACGCACCAGGGGGTGGCGTACGGCATCGACGTCGGAGTCCTGAATCGGCAGGAGAAGTTCGTCGGACTGGTGCAGCTCGCGCTCTACGCGAACGAGCCCCTCCGTGCCTACAGCGCACTCTTGCTCGGCGTCGGCAACGCGCCCGAGCACTTCGTGGGTGCCGCGGAGGTGGCGCTGGTCCTGAACGGGAACGAGTCGTTCCGGGGTGGGATCGCGGTCAGTCCGTTCAACATGATGCACGACTTCCGAGGGCTCTCGCAGGTGAGCGTGTTCGCGGGAGAGACGCGCTCGTTCAAGGGGGTCCTCAGCCTGGCCGGTGGGTATTACAGCGCCCTCGACTTCGTGGGCGGGCTGCACGTGGCGCTCGTGACCGAGAGCAAGCGCTTCACGGGGCTGGCGCAGCTCGGGGCGGTCAACCTCGGCAGCTACGGGGAGATCGGCAGTAAGGCGAAGCCCGACGTGGACTTCGTCGGGCTGGTGCAAGGCGGTCTGTACAACGCGCACGGGGGCACGTTCCGGGGGATGGTGCAGGTGGGCGTCATCAACCGGGGGGCGTGGCTCCAGACGGGCGCGCAGGTCGGCCTCTGGAACGGGGCGGAGGCGGAGGGGTTCGAGGGTGGGCTGCAGGTGGGGCTCTTGAACCGCGCCAGGGATCGGTTTGCAGGCGCCGCGCAGGTCGGTGTGGGGAACCTGGTCGACGAGAACTTCGAGGGCGCGTTCCAGGTCGCGGTGGTGGTCAATCGGGTGGGAAAGGCGTTCGCGGGGGCCGCGCAGGTCGCGCCGATCAACCTGGTGGAGGCGATCCAGGGGGCGCAGGTCGGGGCGTTCAACCTCTCGTCGTCGCAGCAGGGGCTGCAAGCTGGCGTCGTCAACGTGGGCGGCGAGATGCGCGGGGTCCAGGTCGGGCTCGTCAACCACGCCAGGCGCCTGCGGGGCCTGCAGCTCGGGCTCTTGAACCTCTCGGGGGATGGAGGGCTCCCGTTCGTTCCCGTGCTCAACCTGGGTCTGTGACGATCGCGCGCCTGGACGCTTGCGGGCCGCCGGATCGCGGGGCAGTCTCCGGGCCTCGATGCGCCGTCTCCTCTCCCGGGCCCTCCTCGCCGTCCACGCCGCGCCGTCCGCCGTGGCGCTGGCAGCGTGCGTCTTCACCTTGCCCGCTTGCTCCACGCTCGCCACGTCGCCGGAGTGGGTCGGTGGCGGGTTGATCACCTCGGCGCCGATCCGCGAGGCCGAGGAAGAGGCGGCCAGCGAGCGGGAGCGGCGGCGGCTCGCCAGCCAGCCGCAGAAGATCGGCGCGCGGCACGTGCTGATCATGCACAAGCAGTCGAAGAGCCGCGCCGACGAGATGACGCGCTCGCGTGACGAGGCGAAGAAGCTGGCGCAGGAGGTGCTGCTGCAAGTTCGCGGTGGCGCGAAGTTCGAGGAGCTCGTGGCGAAGTACAGCGACGAGCCCGGGGCCGGCGAGCGCGGGGGAGACCTCGGCGTGTTCGACCGCAACACGATGGTGAAGTCGTTCTCGGATGCGGCGTTCTCGCTGAAAGTGGGCGAGATCAGCGAGGTCGTGGAGAGCCCCTTCGGCTTCCACATCATCCAGCGCACCGAATAGCAGGGCACGAATCGGGCGAAGCTCGGTTAGCCTGGCCGGGCGCTCATGGAACAGCCCGATCTCGCACCGACCGCCGAGCATCAGCGCCTCGAAGAGGCACGCCTCCGCCTGCTGCGCTGGAGACACTGGGGGCCCTACCTGGCCGAGCGCGCGTGGGGGACCGTGCGCGAGGACTACAGCCGCGATGGGAGCGCGTGGGATCACTTCCCGCACGACCACGCCCGCAGCCGAGCGTACCGGTGGAACGAGGACGGGCTCGGTGGGATCTGCGACAGGAACCAGATCCTGTGCCTCGCCGTCGCGCTGTGGAACGAGCGGGATCCGATCCTCAAGGAGCGAGCGTTCGGTCTCGCTGGGCCGGAGGGCAACCACGGCGAGGACGTGAAGGAGATCTACTACTACGAGGACGCGACGCCGACCTCGAGCTACCTGCGCTACCTGTACCGCTATCCGCAGCGCGCGTTCCCGTATGCGCAGCTCGTGGAGGAGGGGCGTCGACGCTCGACGCGGGAACCCGAGCTGAACCTGGAGGATCTCGGGGCCTTCGACGAGAGCCGCTATACGGACGTGACGGTCGAGTACGCGAAGCGCGACCCGAACGACATCTTGATGGTGATCACCGTGGAGAACCGGGGGCCGGAGGCAGCGCCGATCCACGTGCTCCCGCATGTGTGGTTCCGCAACACGTGGGCCTGGTCGGAGCCTGCGGGCGAAGCGCCGGAGCTCAGCGCGCTGGAGGGTCACGAGGGGGCGGTGGCGCTGCAAGCGAAGCACCCGTCGGAGTTCGGGACGCACTACGTGTACGTGCAGGGGTCGCCGGAGCTGCTGTTCACCGACAACGAGACGCACAACGAGCGGCTGTTCGGGAGTCCGTCGCGGTCACGCCACGTGAAGGACGCGTTCCATGACGTGGTGGTGCGGGGGGACCGGGACCGGGTGAACCCGGCGCGGCGAGGAACGAAAGCAGCGAGCTGGCATCGCTTCGTCCTGCCACCAGGGGGTCGAGAGCGGATCTTGGTGCGGTTGACGAAGGAGCCGCACCGCGATCCGTTCGCGGGGAGCGAAGCGCTGCTGGCGCAGCGGCGTCACGAGGCGGACGAGTACTACCGGCATCTGCAGGGCCCGGAGATCTCGGACGAGCGCCGCCTCATCCACCGGCAAGCATCGGCCGGGTTGCTCTGGAGCATGCAGTTCTACGCTTACGACGTCGATGTGTGGCTGCGGGGCGATGCGATCCCACCGCCTGAGGAGCGGCTCGGGGGGCGGAACGCGCACTGGCGGCACCTGTCGATCGCGGACGTGATCTCCATGCCGGACGCGTGGGAGTACCCGTGGTTCGCAGCCTGGGACCTCGCGTTTCAAGCGGTCGCGCTGTCGTCGATCGACATGGAGCTGGCGAAGGGGCAGCTCAAGCTGCTGGTGAAGGAGTGGTACCAGCACCCGAACGGGCAGATCCCGGCCTACGAGTGGGAGCTGTCGGACCTGAACCCGCCCGTGCATGCGTGGGCGACGTTCCAGCTCTACAAGATCGAGCGCGCGCAGCGGGGCGTCGGCGACAAGGTGTTCCTGGAGCGGGTGTTCCACAAGCTGCTGATCAACTTCGCTTGGTGGGTGAACCGGCGCGATGTGCAAGGGAACAACGTATTCGAGGGGGGGTTCCTCGGGCTCGACAACATCTCGCTGTTCGATCGGAGCGCAAAGCTGCCGCCCGGGATGCGCCTGGAGCAGGCGGATGCGACGGCCTGGATGGCGATGTACTGCCTGGACCTGATGCGCATCGCACTGGAGCTGGCGCAGGACAACTCGGCGTACGAAGATCTCGCGAGCAAGTTCTTCGAGCATTTTCTCCGCATCGCGTACGCGCTGCACCACGCGGAGGATGGGCGGTTGCCGCTCTGGTCGGAGGAGGATGGGTTCTACTTCGACGTGTTGCTGGAGGGGAAGCGGAGCCAGCACCTGAAGATTCGCTCGTTGGTGGGGCTCATCCCGCTGTTCGCGGTGCACGTCATCCCGCCTTCGGTCTACGGGCACCTGGCGAATTTCCGGCGGCGGACGGAGTGGTTCCTGGAGAAGAACCCCGAGCTGGCGGAGGCGATCACCGTGCGGCCGGATGGGCGGAAGGTGCTGAGCGCGGTGCCGCTGGATCGGCTGAGTCGGGTGCTGGGGCATCTGTTCAACGAGGCGGAGTTCCTGTCGCCGCACGGGCCGCGGTCACTGTCGCGGGAGCACGCGACGCAGCCGGTGCGGCTCGATGGGCGGGGGCCAGGCTACGAGGTGGCGTACGAGCCAGGGGAGGCGCCGGACCGGATGAAAGGCGGCAATTCGAACTGGCGGGGACCGGTGTGGTTCCCGATGGGGTACTTGCTCTACCGGTCGCTGCAGCGGCTGGACCACGGATTCGGCGACATGCTGACCATCCCGCCGGTGAGTGGCTGCGGTGGGCGGACGCTGCGCGAGGGCGCCGACGAGCTGGCGCGCCGGATGATCGCGATCTTCGAGCGCGATGGTGCGGGGCGTCGGCCAGTCTATGGGAACAACGCGCTCTTCCAGGACGATCCCCATTTCCGGGATCGGATCCTGTTCTTCGAGTACTTCCACGGGGACTCGGGCGAGGGGCTGGGGGCGGCGCACCAGACTGGCTGGACTGCGCTGGTGGGGGACATGATCCTCCGGCTCGCGCGGGAGCACTGTCCCTAGGCGCACGGGCGCCTGGCTGCGCCGCGGTGCCCCTGCTATCCCCGATCGCCATGAGCGATCGTCCTGCTTCCCAGGCCCTGTTCGAGCGCGCGAGCGCCGTCCTCCCCGGCGGCGTGAACAGCCCGGTCCGCGCGTTCCGCGCGGTGGGTGGTAGTCCCGTGTTCATCGCGCGCGCCAGCAAGGCCCGCCTCATCAGCGCCGATGGCGACGAGTACATCGATTTCATCAACTCCTGGGGGCCGGCGATCCTGGGTCACGGTCACCCGGCGGTGATCGAGGCGGTGCGCGAGGCGGCGATGGGAGGGCTGTCGTTCGGGGCGCCGACGGCGCTCGAGGTGCTGTTCGCGGAGCGGCTGCAGAAGCTGTACCCGAGCCTGGAGAAGCTCCGGTGCGTGTCGAGCGGGACGGAGGCGACGATGAGCGCGCTCCGCGTCGCACGGGGCTTCACGGGGCGCGAGGTGGTGGTGAAGTTCGAGGGCTGCTACCACGGGCACGCAGATCACCTGCTGGTGAAGGCGGGCAGCGGGCTGGCGACGTTCGGGGTGCCGGATTCTGCGGGGGTGCCGGAGGCGATCGCGCGCTTGACGTTGACGCTGCCGTACAACGATCCGGAGGCGCTGCGCGCGGCGTTCGCGAGTCGTGGGAAGGAGATCGCGGCGGTCATCCTGGAGCCGGTGGTGGGGAACATGGGGTGTGTCCCGCCCGAGCCAGGGTTCTTGCAGCTGGTGATCGATCTGTGTCGGGAGCATGGGGCGCTCTCGGTCTTCGACGAGGTGATGACGGGGAGTCGTCTCGCCCCGGGAGGCGCGCAGGAGCGGTTCGGGCTCCGTCCCGACATGACCACGCTCGGGAAGGTGGTGGGTGGAGGGATGCCGCTCGCCGTCTACGGGGGGCGGGAGGATGTGATGCGCACGGTGGCGCCGCTCGGGCCGGTGTACCAGGCAGGGACGTTGAGCGGGAATCCGGTCGCGGTCTCGGCGGGCTTGGCGACGCTGGCAGAGCTGACGCCAGCGCTGTACGAGCGGCTGGAGGTGCTCGGGGCGGCGCTCGAAGAGGGGCTGCGCGCGGCCGCGCGTGACGCGGGGGTGCCAGCGTGCGTGCAGCGGGTGGGGTCGATGATCACGCTGTTCTTCCGCGAGGGGCCGGTGCGCTCCTGGGCGGAGGCGTCGGGGAGCGATACGAAGCGCTTCGCGAGGTGGCACGGGGAGATGCTGGCGCGGGGGATCTACTGGCCGCCGTCGCAGTACGAGGCGGCGTTCCTGTGCGCGGCGCTCACGGACGACGACATCACGCGGACGGTCGCAGCTTGTCGCGAGGCGCTCGCGGCGACGTGAGCGGGAAGCGACGCTGACGAGTGGTGCCCCGGCCAGGCCCCCATGCCGCCAGGGGGGTGCCGCTTCCAGCCGGCGGCCTGCAGGCCCGCGCAGCGCGTGGGCCTCGGTGGTTCAGGCGGCCTGGCGAAGCCTCAGGGGTCGCGGACCCAGGCGTTGCGGTAGAGGTTGCCGCGGGCGGTGGGCCAGAGGAGGCAGCCGGTGGTGGAGCTGGCGACGCTGTAGACCAGCACCGCGGGCTCGCCGGAGTCCCAGGGGGTCTCGCGGGTGGAGACCAAGATCTCCACGGTGCCGTCGCCGTCGACATCGGCGAGGGTCGGGACGGCCATGGAGCCGAGGCGGGGGAGCTTGACCTGGTGCAGGATGCTGCCGCCTGCATCGAGGATGAAGAGGTCGGACTGGCCGCCCTGTGGGGAGTAGGTGGCGAAGACGATCTCGGGCTTGCCGTCGCCGGAGAGGTCACCGACGACGACGCCGCCAGTGAACACGTCGGGGCGGTTGGTGTAGGTGACGGCCCAGAACTCGGTGCCGTCGGCGCGCACGGCGTGGATGCGGCCGTCGAAGCCGGCGTAGATCATCTCTTTGCCACGGGCGCCATCGATGTTGGCCACGGTGACCTGGTTGGTCATCGCCACGATGTTGCCGTCGAGATCCCAGAGGCCGCCGAGGTACTCGTCGGAGTGGAAGGGGGTCTCGAAGCCGGGGAGGCGCGTGGCATCATGGCGCACAACCCAGAGGCCGACGCCTTGCTCGCGGCGGTCCTGTCCCGCGTTCTGGACGCTGGCGAGCAGGATGACTTCGTAGGTGCCGTCTTCGTCGATGTCGGCGATGGTCGGCGCGGTGTTCGTGAAGTGGGCCTGGAGGTCCGAGGACTCGTCGTCCGCGAAGCCTTGCTGGGCGAGGCGGAGGTCGTGCAGGTAGCGCACGCCGAGGGTCTTCGGGCGGTCCTCGAACATGGGGTTCGAGTCGAAGAGCTCACCGTTGCCGCGGTAGAAGCCGGTGTAGGCGTTGTCCTGCGTGGCGACGATGTCCTGTCGGCCGTCGCCATCGAGATCGCCGACGGCGAGGTTCTGATCGTAAGCGCCAGCGATCCAGCAGTTCTCGCGCACATTGCAGCCGATCGCGCCAGCACCCGCCGGAGGGAAGCCGGCTATCGTGTCGCCACCCGCAGTGTAGGCCGTGAGGATGTCGGGCTCGTGGCGCGTGCTGGCGACGATGACGTCGAGCTGGCCGTCGTCGTTGACGTCGCCGGCGGCGACGCTGCGGAGCTCGTACTGCCACTCGCGCGGCCAGCCAGAAAGGACGTTGCCGTCGGAGTCGAGCATCCAGACCTGACCGCCACCCGCGAGGACGATCTCCAGGCGCTCATCGTCGCGGAAGTCGGCGACAACAGGGCTCGACCAGAAGCGCGGCGCAATGGAGGCCGCCTCGTCGAAGCGCCACCGCTCGTTGCCCTCGGCGTCGAAGACCGTGAAGTAGCCAGCGCGAGCGACGAGGATCTCGTTCACGCCGTCCCCGTCGAGGTCTGCGGCGACCGGAGAGCTGAGCCAGCCGCTCTCGTAGCGGCGATCCATCAGCTCCATGCGAAGCTCGGGCGCAGAGACGGTGGCGGAGCCTCCTGCCACGACGCAGGAGGGCGCATCCGGCAGCGGCTTGGAGCCACCTCCTACGGGGTTGTCGCGGTTCCGGTCACCATCGCCGTCACCTGCGCACGCCGTCGTTCCCAGGGCGAGAGCTCCCAAGGCGAGAGCGATGACCTCACCGATTCGCGGGAGGCCTGGGATCCAACGAGCGTGTAGGATATTTCTGCGCATACTGGCAAGCGTATCGTGGGCTCTTTCCCCTTGCGAGCCTGATTGTCAGCGGAAGAACCCCCGCATGACGGGGACGGGAAGCGGGGTTCGCACCGGAACGGTACGCACCTCTCGGGTCGGGAAAGACGCACCGACATCGCCCCCTTCAGACGTCGGGGCAGCTGGTGCTAGGCTCCGCCGCCATGAACAGATCTCGACGGCTATGGATCGCCGTGGCCGCTGGCGCCTTGATCTTGGGCCCGGCCGCGCTCGGCTGCAGCACGACGTCGGCCCCGAAGACGGCAAAGATCCAGGCGGGCGACATGCCCGACGGCGCCGACTGGACCGGCGTCTATTACAACGAACTCTACGGTCACCTTCACATCATCCAGGAAGGCGACAAGGTGGATGGGAAGTGGCAACGCCCGCAGCGTGAGAAGTGGGGCGAGCTGCACGGCACGGCGACCGGCAACGTGCTCCGGTTCGACTGGATCGAGTACAAAACCGGCGTGGTGGGCCCGAACTCACAGTCGAGCGGCAAGGGGTACTTCAAGTACACGCGGCCCGAAGGCGAGAACGTCGACGATCGGATCGATGGCGAGATCGGCGACGGGAAGGACGAGGTCGGGACCGGCTGGGACGCGATCAAGCAACGCAACGTGAAGCCTGATCTGGCGTCCATAGGCGGGACCGGCACGGGGGATCTCGGCGGCGGCGACTGGGACCAGGAGAACAAGGAGGAGGGCACGCCCGAGCCCCCCGCACCTCCCTCCGGCGAGTGACGACGATTTCTAAAAGGTAGATGTGATGAGCGAGCCTCAGCCGCGTGGCATCAAGTTTCGTGAGCCCCCCGTGTTCGAGCGTGGCGCGCCAGGTCGTTCCGGCGCGTCGCTGCCTCCCCTCGACGTACCCGACGTGGATCCGGCTGCGCTCTTCGGTGCGCTCGCGCGGAAAGAAGCGGCCGGTCTGCCAGAGGTGAGCGAGCCGGAGGCCTACCGACACTACCTCCGGCTCTCCCAGTGGAACTTCTGCATCGATTCGCAGCTCTTCCCGCTCGGGTCGTGCACCATGAAGTACAACCCGAAGATCAACGAGTGGGCAGCGCGAATTCCTGCGTTCGCGAGCCTGCACCCGTTGACGCCAGAGGCGCTGAGCCAGGGCTCGCTGGAAGTGATGTGGCGCCTGCAAGAGGCGCTCTGCGAGATCAGCGGGATGGATGGCTGCTCGCTTCAGCCGTCCGCCGGCGCGCAGGGTGAGCTGTGCGGGCTGATGATGATGCGGGCGTTCCACGAGTCGAAGGGTCGCTCGCCGAAGAAGGTGTTCATCCCGGAGAGCGCGCACGGGACGAACGCGGCGAGCTGCACGTTGAACGGGCTCGTCGCCGTCAAGATCGAGAAGAATGCGGACGGGATCACTCATCCGGAGCAAATTCTCGCGGCGATCGAGCGCGAGGGCGGTGACGGCGATGTGTTCGGGCTGATGATCACCAACCCGAACACGCTGGGGGCCTACGAGACGCACCTGCCAGCGATCTGCAAGCTCATCCACGACAAGGGCGGGCTGGTCTACGGGGACGGGGCGAACACCAACGCGATCATGGGGCGCGCGCGGCCAGGGGACGTGGGGATGGACGTCATCCACATCAACCTGCACAAGACGTTCACCACACCGCACGGCGGTGGGGGACCCGGTTCGGGTCCAGTGTGCTTCAAGAGCCATCTGGAGCCCTTCCAGCCCACCCCGGTCCTGATCCGCAGACCGGAGGGTGGCTACGGGTGGGACCACGAGCGGCCCCTGAGCCTGGGGCGCCTGCGGGCGTTCACGGGGAACTTCGGCATGTTCATCCGCGCGTACGCCTACATCAGGGAAATGGGAGGCGAAGGCCTGACGATGGCCAGCACGCTGGCCGTGCTGAACGCTCGTTACCTGTGGGCCCGGCTGAAGGACCACTACCTCGCGCCCGTGCCGCAGCCCTGCATGCACGAGGTGGTGCTCTCGGACAGCCAGCTGGAGCGCGAGACGGGCGTGAAGACGCTGGACGTGGCCAAGCGGCTCCTGGACTACGGGTTCCATGCGCCGACGGTGTACTTTCCGTTGGTCGTGCCCGGAGCCTTGATGATCGAGCCCACCGAGACGGAAACGAGAGAAACGCTGGACGAGTTCGTCGAGGCGATGGTGTCGATCTTGCGCGAGGCGCGCGAGACGCCCGACCTGGTCAAGCAGGCGCCCCACAGCACCGTCGTCGGACGGCTGGACGAGGCGCGCGCTGCGCGTCAGCCACGGTTGCGCTGGACGCGCGACTGATGGTCTTCAGCCAAGGTGAAATGAGGATTGCGTCACGGCGCGAAAGGGCCGACCAGCTCGGCTGGTCGAGCTCATGTGGTGACGTCTTTTGCGGCAAAGTTCGCCGGATCCCAGCGAACATGCCTAGAATAGGATACTGGAGCCCCGCGATGAGGCGGTGCTCCGGACCGTTTCCTTGAGGGCGAGCGAGGCGTGCCGGTTACCGTCGACAACTCGGGCGACATCGAGACCTTCTGCCAGAACTCTCCGGTATCGGTGGGCGATCCGATCAGGCTCGTCTTCCGGGCGTACGAAGAGGCGACAGCGCCCTTCAACGTGAGGATCCGTTCCCCCGGGGGCAAGGTCATCTTCGAGCGCGTTCTGCGCGAGCTGCCGACAGGGCAGCCGCAGAGCGCTCCCGCGGTGGAATTCAGTGCATCGGCGGCCGGAGAGTACCGCCTCGAGATCAAGCAGCTCTATGGCAAGCAGCGAGGCGAAGCCGTGCTGCACGTCAGGTTGAGCTGAGCACGCGCTGCGAACAATCAGTCTGCTCAGCAACGATCTTGCGGCGGTGTCGCGGCGCTCGTTGGTGTGTCGATTCGTGCGGAATTCATTGCGCAAAATTGACCATCCAACGGTAAGTCGAGCAACACCGGGTCCTTCGCTTGACACCAAGTCATCGAGCATGTTGCGCTGTGACCAAGCCGATGACGCTGGACAACAAAGCCCCCTGCACCACCCCTCCGCCGTCTGGAAACCCAGCGTCGCCGCTCGGATTTGCAGCCGACGACTTGCCGCCGGACTCGGAGATCGCCCCGTCGCAGGAGGTGCTCTTCGACTCGCAGATCTGGAAGCCCGATCAGTACGCGTCGATCTACTACCCCGTTGATCAGATCGGCTCGGAGAACCTCGCGCTCCTGGAGTGCGAGGTCGAGATCTGGAAGCGCATCCGGAATCTCGAGGCCGAGAGCGGAGCGCAGCGCGCGAGTGAAGGCTTGTCGCAAGAGGAGCTGGAGGCGCAAGGGCCGCGCTCGTCGGTGTTCCCCGGCGTCGACATGGTCGTCATCGGTGGGGGTGGGACGCTCTGGGATCTCCCTCCCGCCGCGCCCTACGTGAGCGGCATCTGTTACACCGATCCTCACGAGAACAGCCGCACGCTGATCCAGCAGTACCTCAACAACAAGGACGACCGGCGCTGGGACTCGTACATCGCGAGGACCCTCCAGTTCGAGGGGGAGACGGAGCTCTCGTCCCAGGCCATCAGGGAGCGCGATACGGTGATGCGGAAGCGCATCACCAGCCTGACCTCGTGCGACATTCGCCGTCGACCGCCGGTCGATGTGGGCCCCGGCGGCGTGCGCATCGTTTCGGCGCACTTCGTCATCGAGGCGCTCACGAACAACCGCGCCGCGTGGCGGCGGTTGATGAGGAACACGGCCTCCATCGTGGGGGACCGGGGCTACATCATCATCGCGTCCGTCGGCAGGGCCAAGGAGTGGCGCTCCACGGTCTCCGACGAGAAGAAGCAGCCGGCGACCTACGTCACCGAAGAGGACATCGAGTCGGTGCTCAACCACCTGGGGTTCGATGTCTTCTTCATGCGCTGGATCCCTTCGGAGGAGGCCAACGCCGACGAGTATGCCGGGATCATTTCGTGCGCAGCCCGTCGGAGAGCGCGCGCTTAGGCGGCGGGTGGAACATGGTCGCTCCTTCCAGGCGTTCCATCAGACGCAGTGGAGGGCGTGGCCAGCAGGGGAAGCAGCGTCGCCGTGATCCTGGCTGGATCGGCCACGCAGCGCTCACGAAGCGCGCGATCGCCCCGCAGGATCACGGCGGCTCCATCAGAACCTTCCGTCAGTTCACCGCTGCGGCGGAGCGCAGCAGCAGCATAGAGTCCCATCCCAGCACGTTCGAACTCGTCACTCGCCTGAGCGAAGTGTCGGGAAGCGCCAGCGTCGTCGCCTCGGGCAGCCAGGAGCGCTGCTCTCAGGGTCATCGCCAGCGCGTCCGCCCACGTGGCTCGCTCTGCGTCGAGCCGATCGGCAGCGCGGGTGACCTCGACGAGCGCCAGCTCTCGCTCGAGTGGCCCCCCAGCGACGAGGAGGACGGCGCAAGCGCGCAGGTGGATCATGGCGATGCGCACGGACTGGATCAGCAGCGCGCCCGAGGCTTCCAGGCTGGACCAGCGCTCGCTGAAGAGGCGGTGCACGGCCTGTCCTTCGCCGGAGTAGAACGCGATCTGAGCCCGCGCCAGCAGGTCGAAATAGCTCTGCAGATGATATCCGGCTCGGGACCAGCTCCGGATCGCCGCCTGGGTCTCGTGCAGGGCCGTCTCGGGTTCTCCACGCAGGAGCCAGAGGGCGTTGCCCTGAGCCGAACGCACGCTCGCTTCGAGGTAGCAGTCGCCCCGCTCACGGGCTTCTTGCAGGTAGGCGGGGACGCGCCGGGCCAGCTCTTGCCCGTCACCCTGATACCAGAGGGCCCAGATGGCGTAGAACTGCGCGGCGCCGCGCTCCCAGGCGACGCCGGTGCATTGCTCGCGGAAGATCTGCTCTGCCTCGTCCAGCCGCTTCCGGGCGTGGGTCCAGTGGCCGAGATGGGTGGCTGCGACGCCATCCGCGAGCCGCACCAGCCCGCGCGCATGAGGGCTCCCGAGGGTGTCTGCGAGCCCGTTCGCCCGCGCGATCAGCGCGGCGACCTGCTCTGCCTTGCGGAGGCCTCGAGGGCCCGGGACCGTCTCTCCGGCGAGGTAGGCGGCCTCCATGGCAATGGCGCGGGTGACGCGGTAGGGGTCACCGGCTTCGAGTGCGAGGCGCAGGCTCTGCGCTTGAAACACAGCCCCTTGCCTCGGATCCACGATGGCGAGCCCGAGCGCCGCCGACCAGCAGACGTCGATGCGCGCGAGTTCCTCGGCGGGGATGGTGCTCACGTCGCGGGGGGTGAACTCGAGGCCACGCTCGCGAAGCGCTGCCCTCCGCGCGAACAGGGAAGCTTCCGTGACCTGGATCGTGTCCAGCGAGCCGAGGCCTGCCGCCGTGAGGACCGAGCGGAGGGCGGCGAGGCCCGCGGCGACATACCCCGCACGCAGCAGGCTCTGGGCCGCACGTCGCCCGAGTTCGAGGGCTTCGGCTGGAGGAGCGCCCTCCGAGGCCGCCATGTAGGCCTCGGCGGCTTTGACGCCTTGCCCCGCGCTGCTCAATGCGCTCCCGAGCCGGAGAAGCGCGGAGCGGCGCCCCTCGGCGTCCGCCGGGAGCAGGGTCACCGCGGTGCGGTAGAGCTGCGCGGCACGCTCGAACGCGAGCGCCGCCTCGGCCTGGGCTCCAGCCTGCAGCGCGTAGCCTGCGGCACGCACGGGATCGCCCGCGGCGCGCCAGTGGGCGGCAAGGGCCGTGAGATCGAAGCGACGTGTGGCCTCGAGCGCCTGGGCGAGCCGGCCATGCAGCTCCCGCTCGGCGTCTGGGTTGAGCGCGGCGAGGACGGCATCGCGGATGCGGCTATGGAAAGGCTCGATGGTCTCGTCCCGGCCTGCTCCGCCCACGCGAGCGAGGTTGGCTCCGCGCAGGCGAGCCACCAGGCGCGTCACCTCGCCGAGGTCCGCGCGCGCAGCGCGGGCTGCGGCGTCCAGGTGGAGGGGGATGCCTGCGATCGAGGCCAGCTCGAGCAGCTCACGGGAGCGGGCGTCGAGGTGAGCGACGCGCGCGCCGAGCACGTCATCGAGCCGGGTGGGGACGTCCTGTTCCTCGTGGGAGAGGCGATACCGGACGAGCACGTCGATGAACAGCGGGTGGCCTCCCGACTCCTCGGCCAGCGCCTGCACGCTCAAGGGGCGTCGAAGCACAGCGCCGCGCAGCATGACGGCACAGAGCGCTTCGGCGTCATCGGGGGGCAATCGCGCCAGGGCGAGGTGATGGACGGCATCTCCTGGCAAACCGATGCGACGTCCCAGCCTCTCGGCGTCGATGCCGGTGCCAGGGCGCGCCACGCCCACCAGGAGCAGGCGGCGTCCCTCCTCGGGACGCATGATCTCCGCGAGGAGCGCGAGGCTGTCGGCGTCAGCCCACTGCAAGTCGTCGATGGCCAGCACCACGGGCGATCGCCGGCAGAGGGCGCTGAAGAGCGCTCGGATCGCTGCAAAGGTCAACCCACGAAGCTCTGCTGGATCGATGACGCGAGGCGCTCCGTCGGCGGCGTCGATGGCGTGTACCTTGCGAAGCACTGGAAACGCAGCGCCGAGGAGGCCCGCGTCTGGTGGGAGAAGCGCTCGGGCTTCAGCCTGCGGGAGCGCGGCGAGGTGGAGGCTGAGCGCATCGATCATGCCGTCGACGGCCTTGTACGGGACCGATTCGCGTTCGTGACAGCGCGCCGAGAGGATGAGCGCCTCCCCCGTGATCCGCTCCAGGAAGCGCTTCAAGAGCGCGGTCTTGCCAACGCCGGACTCCCCCGCGATGAGCTGGGCCACGGCGCGACCGGTCCGTGCGACCTCGAACCCCCGCTCCAGTTCGTCGAGTTCCTGGGTGCGGCCGACGAACATGTTGCGGATGGAGGTCGTGGGCGCATCTTCGTCGGGCTGCTCGATGTGAAGGCGACGCAAGACTTCCCGGCAGCTGGGGCGGGCGAGAGGGTTCATGTGCAGCAGCTCGACGCAGATCTGCTCGAGGTCCGGCGGCAACCCGAAGGCCAGCTGGCCAGGTGGCGCCGGAGCAACGAGTCGCTTCAAGCGCATCGCCATGGCCGGCGAGCTGCGGAAGGGGTACTCCCCTGTGAGCGCAAGATGGAGCATCACCCCGACGCTGTAGAGATCCGCTCCAGGGCCTGCTGGGCTACCATCGATCTGCTCGGGAGCGATGAAGTGGGCAGTCCCTGCGATCGGATCATCACGGCGCGGGGCACTCGTGTCGGCAAGGAGACCGAAGTCGAGAATGACGACGCGCCCCTCGGCATCCACGAGGACGTTGGAGGGCTTGATGTCGCGATGCACCTTGTGCGCATCGTGGAGCATGCTCAGCCCGCGCAGGAGCTGCCTCATCGCGTCGCGCAACCGCTTCTCGTCGAAGCTGGGCCGCCGCGACGAAATCCTGGGCACGCCAGAAGGAGAGATGGCAGGGGCGTCCGCGCTGCCGTCCGCGGTCGTCAGCCCAGGCGCAGCGCCACGCAACGAGCTCGGCGGCTCGACATCACCTTCCTCGTGCTGTCGGACGTACACGATGAAGTCCACGCCACGGACCAGCTCCATCGTGAAGAAGAGCTGTCCGTCTTCGTCATGAAGTTCGCCCAGGCTCACCAGGTTGAGGTGGTGCATGTCCTGCAGCGACCTGAACTCCGCCTTGAACCGAAGGCGCGCCTCGGGATCCAGGGTGCGCAGGAGCTTGAGCGCAACGCGACCGCTCCGCTCGCGATCGAAGGCCTCGTAGACCACCCCCGTCCCGCCGCGCCCAATCCGGCGTACGACCTCGAACCGTCGCGTTCCGGAGAATTCGGGCCTCGGGCTCCCGATGGACATACCCTCCACCAAAGCACCGCCCTGCGGATCCGACAAGCTGTCGCCAGGCCCGTCAACGCGCAACCCGCCCACGCACAGAGAAAAAGCCATTGACTTCCGGAAGGCGTCCATGCTTTGCGTTGGAGCCCGCGGATGGATCGACCGTCAGGTCGGCCCTCCCGGGCGCCGCAATCGACGAGCGGCAACACCGCAATCGACCCAGGGCGCCAAACGCAAGCTCGCCCCCATCCCCAGGCCAAGCGTCGGTGCAAACTCCCACCTCGAGCGCCTCCGCTTCTGAATTCAGCCTGGCGGTCGAACACATTCGCAAATCGTTCGGCTCGGTCCAGGTACTTGCCGACGTGTCGTTCGATGCGCGTCAGGGCGAATTCATCACGCTGCTGGGGCCATCGGGCTGCGGCAAGACGACGCTCCTGCGCATCATCGCCGGGCTGGAGCGGGCCGATGCAGGTCGCGTCGTCGTGGCCGGCCAGGGGGTGGATCACCTCCCTGCGAATCGGCGCTCGGTGAACACCGTCTTCCAGAGCTACGCCCTCTTCCCGCACCTCACGGTCTTCGAGAACGTCGCTTTCGGTCTCCGGTCACGTCGAGTTCCGTCGCCCGAGGTGAATACACGGGTGCAGCAGGGGATGGAGATGCTGCGCATCGCAGACTTCGCGCGTCGCCTCCCCCACCAGCTGTCAGGAGGCCAGAAGCAGCGGGTCGCCCTGGCACGCGCGCTGGTGAACCAGCCTGAAGTCCTGCTCCTCGACGAACCCATGTCCGCGCTGGACGCCAAGTTGCGCGCCGAGGTTCAAGTCGAGCTCCGTCGTCTCCAGCGCTCCCTTGGCAAGACCTTCGTCCTCGTCACGCACGATCAACACGAGGCCATGACCGTCTCGGACCGCATCATCGTGATGAACCGAGGTAAGATCGAGCAGCAAGGTCCGACCGTCGAGGTGTACGAGCGACCTCGTAATCGCTTCATCGCCGAGTTCTTCGGCGCAGCGAACCTCCTGTCGGCACAGCGGTGCGGCGAGCAACGGGTGATGACGCCCGCTGGAGAGCTGTCCGTCCGGCAAACCCCCTCGTGGGAGTCGGGGACCGTGGCCATCCACCCCGAATGGATCGAAATCTCCGACGCTCCGCCGGCCAAGAACGGCGTGCAAGCTGTGGTTCGAGAGAGCATCTACCGCGGCGATCACGTCGAGCTGATCATGGAGCCAGGCCCTCTGCGGGTGCAGGTGAGTCCACGCCTCCGCGCGGAACCGGGCAGCACGCTGTGGCTCTCCCTGCCTGAAGAACGGCTGGAGGTGCTGGATGACTGATCGAGAGGTCTCCTACGGCAACCTGACCACGCGCCGGGCCCTGTTCACGCAGGGTGCATTGCTGCTCTTTGGTGGGCTCGGCTGGCTTGCCTCCTTCTTGCTGCTGCCCGGTCTCATCCTCGTGCTGGTCGCATTCCTCCAGCGCGACACGGATGGAGGCGTCACCTGGGCATTCAGCCTGGACTCGTTCCGGCAGCTGTTCGGGTTCACTTCGACCGGGCTCAGCTCCGCCAACCTCTGGATATTTCTGCGAAGCATCGCGCTCGCGGTGTTCACGACCGTCATCTCCGTGGGGCTCGCGTACCCCATGGCATTCTTCATCGCGAACGCCCAGCCACGACGGCGGCTCGTCTGGTTGTCGCTGGTGGCGATCCCACTCTGCACGAACCTGGTCATCCGGACTTACGCCTGGAAGCTCCTTCTTTCAGCCCGACTGCCGCCGGCTCGGCTCGCCGCGACGATGGGGTGGATCGAAGCGGGCAGAGACCTGCTTCCGAGCTGGTTTGCCGTCTGCATCGGGATGATCTCCGCGGCGCTCCCGTTCGCCGTCATTGCGCTGTACCCGAGCGTGGAGCGACTCGACCGATCCCTGATCGAGGCAGCTCAGGATCTCTATGCCTCACCCGTACGGGTTTTCTTTCAGGCAATCCTGCCGCAAACCGTCCCCGGCTTGAGCGTCGCCGTTCTTCTGACGTTCGTCCCGGCGATGGGCATGTTCGTCATTACCGACATGCTCGGCGGGGCGAAGCACTGGCTGGTGGGGAACCTGATCAATCATCAGTTCGGCCCGGGGAGGAACGTCCCGTATGGTGCCGCGCTGAGCCTCGTGCTGATCGCGCTGACCCTGGTGGGCGTTTACAGCTCACGCCGGCAGCCAGGACAGGGCGCGGAGGTCCTGTGAAACGGTGGGGCAAGCTCACCCCCATCGCCGTCTGCGTCGGCTTCCTGCTCCTCTACGCGCCGCTGATGGCGGTGGCGTTGTACTCGTTCAACGCTGCCGAGAAAGGCTCGGTCTGGGCGGGGTTCTCCTTGCGCTGGTATGCCCAGCTGCTGGCAGATCCCGAGACGAACCGGCGCGCCTGGGAAGTCCGCGAGGCGACGATGAATACGCTCGTCCTCGGCGTCACGTCGACGATCGTGTCGACCATTCTGGGGACGATGCTGGCGCTCGGAATGCAGCGCTTCCCATGGCCCTCGTCGGTGAGCAAGCTTCTGCAAATCGCCGTCGACGTCCCGGTGATTACTCCAGATATCATCGTCGCAGCAGCATTGATCGTCGGATTCAATTTGCTTCGATTCGTGTCGCCTTCATTCAATCTCGGAATGTCGGCGATGATCATTGGCCACGTGACGTTCCAGATTGCCTTCGTGGCGCTCGTTGTTCGAAGCAGACTCGTCTTGATGGGTCCCACACTGAGTGAGGCTGCACGCGACCTCTACGCGAGTTCCTGGTACCACTTCCATCGTGTAACGCTGCCGTTGCTCTGGCCTGCGATCGTTGGTGGCGCGATGCTGGCGTTCACTCTGTCGCTGGACGATTTTGTCATCAGCTTCTTTACATGCGGGCCAAGCTCGTCCACACTTCCAATCTACGTCTACCACTCGCAAATGCGAGGCCTCCGTACGGATCTGTTTGCGGTGTCTACGCTGCTCGTACTGGGGACCGTGGTACTCGTACTCACCCTGGAACGCCTCACCCGCTGGAAGAGGGACTAGGTTATGCAGCGAAAGCACTACAAGCCAGCCGCAGTCGCTGGGCTCGTCAGTCTCTCTGTACTGGCTGGCTGCAGCAACAAATCCAAAGAAGAAACGCGAGCCCCGTCGGATACGGCGGCTGCCGGCTCGACGGCGACAGCGAGCGCGAAAGCTCCTACCGAGGTTTCGCTGCTGATTTTCGCAGAATACATCGAAGACAAGATGGTCACCGACTTTGAGAAGTCGGCCGATGTACGATTGCGGATCACGACCTATGAATCCTCCGAGGAGATGGAGACCAAGCTCTCCTATGGAGGCGCCGACAGTCAATATGACGTCGTCGTTGCCGCCAGCTGGGCGACACCACGCCTCGTGCGAAAGAATCTCCTTCGCCCGCTCGACCATTCGAAGATCCCCAACCTGAAGAACCTCGATACGCAGTTCTCGGGTCCGAACTTCGACGAGGGCAACAAGTATGTGGCCCCGTATCAGTGGGGCACCGTCGGGCTCATGTACGACAAGAAGAAGCTGCCCAATTTCGAGCCTTCCTGGGGCGCAATCCTCGATCCGAAAAAGGTCGCCGGCACCTTCATCTTGCTCGACGAGATGCGGGACATGTTGGGCGTGACACTCAAGTACAAGGGATACTCGACCAACACGACGAATCCTGCAGAGGTCCGGGAAGCTGGAAAGGTGCTGCAAGAGGCGAAGGCGAATTCCAAGTGCCTGGGCTTCAAGGGCGGCGTCGGCGCAGTGCAGGACGTCAAGAGCGGCTCGGCAGACATCGCTGTCGTCTGGAATGGCGACGCCCTCAAAGAGGTCAACGAAGACAAGGATCGCCTCGCTTTCGTCACCCCCAACGAAGGTGGGGTGATGTGGATCGACGCGATGATGATGACCCGACGCGCCCCGAATGCTGAGGGCGGCTACAAGTTCATCAACTTCATCCTCGAGCCGGAGGTCGGTGCTCGGCTGAGCGCGTTCACCCAGTATGCGACCCCGAACGCTGCAGCGAAGGCTCATGTGCCGCAAGAGGATCAACAGAATCCGGCGATGTACCCGCCGGCGGCACTGTTGCCTCGCTTGGAGTACCACCGTGATCTCGGGGAGAACGTGAAGCTGTTCGACGAGACCTGGACGGCGGTCAAGGCGCACTGACGCGCAGCAGCCCTCCTCTCTCTTGAGCCCCGGAAACAGCCCGCGGCGACCCCACTGCCGCGGGCTGTTCGCTCATCAGCACGCTGAAGTCTCGCCCCCGTGCCCATCCCTGCAAGGGCAGAGGAAGGGAGCCCTGGAAGATTTCGAGAGCGGCCCCGCAGCGCTTGCCGCGGGGCCCGTGCCTCTCACTTGGTCGTACCTGCCACGACCGTGGGAGACTGCAATGTGCTCAACAGCCAATCCCCGTTCTTCTTGACCTCGGCGAGCAACCGCTGCGAGAGCGCTTCCCGGCGCTCGAAGAGGCGATAGCCTTCGCGCGGGCGCAGGTACCCACGTGCCTTGGGATGCTCGCGGAAGAGAGCTTCTTCCCCCATCCGCTCCGCCCAGCGGGCGTAGCGATCGCGATTCTCCAGAAGCGCCTTCACGAGGAACGGCATCAGCGCCGAGTAGTCGGCCTGCATGCCCTCGGTCGTCTGAACGTAGGTGTCCCGGTCTACCTTGCCCCAGGTAACGGCCTCGCCGGGAGTGCATGACGACAAGGAGCCATCCGTGGGAGGTGCCGTGACGATCTGGACATCGAAGCGGTAACCACTGATGTCGGGCAGACCCAGAACCTGCCCCAGAGCTGGCTCGGGCTGAAGATTGAAGTTCTTGGGAACGCCACCGCCGAGGATGATCGTCCCAAGCGCTTTTATCGGGCTCTCGAACAGGCCCCAATAATGGTAGGCGCATGCCTCGAAGACCTCGGCGTGCAAATCGATGTCCAGCTCATAGTGGTCGATGATGCCCGCTTGTTTCATTGCCCACAGCTTCATCGAGTTCAAGAACACGCTGCCATCCGCCGTGGCCCCCACGAAGATGGGAATGGCCATGTCATGGCACGTCGCCAGCAACCCTCGCGGGAGGCTGTGCTTGCGCTCCTGCTGCGCGTAGATGCGCCCGAGCAGGAAGCGTAGCTCGGTCCCGGTCATCTTCTTCTGGAACTCGGGCTGGGCCAGATGGGCCGTGAGAAAGGTGTCCTGATCGAGCAGGACGTCCTCCGGAAATGCCATGTCCGTGACGCGGATCATGCGCTCGTCACGCAGCGCTCCATCGTCGCCGAAGATCGGCACCTCACGAATCGCACCCTGCCGGTGCGCGTCGAGACTCCGATGGCCATCGTGGTAGCACACCGCATCGGTCGTGCTGAGGTAGCCGACCCATCCGGTCTCGAGCAGCGGGATGAGCCAGGCCTGGTGCTGTCCGGACACCGTGACAGGCCCCGCAACCGCGAGGGTCATCGGACAGCCGCTTCCAATCGCTTCGTCGAGGATCGTATAGATGCGCCGCAGGTATGCGCCGCCGAAAGCGGGCAAACAGCTCATGAAGATCTCGCCGAGCGTATTGCACTCGTCCACACGGCGGACCTCCACCAGTCGACCTGACGTCGAAGCGGATTGGGTCTGCCCGGGTTCTCGGCAAGGGGTACTGGATGACATGGGCGATATATGCCAGTACGGCCGCAGCCGTGCAAGCCAGGCCCAGATCTTCAGAGCCCGAGCATCGAGGTCATCGGCGATGATTCAGTTGAACAATGACTTCACGGCGGCAGTCGAATCGACAATGCGCTGTGCGAGGAGACGCGCCACGAACTCGTGGAACGCCGCCGCGAGTTCTGGGGCCTCCAGCGTGAGCCGTTGCAGCGCCTCGTAGCTGAGTCTGTAAAGGACAGCTGCGTCGTTGGCCGTCACGGTGGCAGAGCGTTTTGCGTCCAGGTAGAGCCCCGACTCTCCGACCACAGTCCCCGGACCCATCGTTCTGAGGCGCTTGGTCCGATTACCAGCGAGTGCGATCCACGCGGTCAGCTCTCCGGATTCGATCAGGTAGAGATCCTTCGAGGCGTCTCCTTGACGGAACAGGTCATACCCCGCAGGGAGCTCGAGGCGATCGAGGTAGCCGAGGAAGCGGACGACCTCCATGGGGCCATTGAACACCACGGCGAGGTCGCGTGACAGCACGGGGGGAGGGATCGTCGTTGGCGGGGCCTCGACGATCAGCTCATTTTCACAGGCTTCCAGGCCGTGATCGAGATCGGAGAAGACACGACACACGCGGTCTCCCTCAACGACGACTCCACCGCGCGAGAGGCTGTTCCGGATGTCGGGCGGGACCTCGGTCAGCATGAGCATGACCTGATGGCTTTCGGCGATCCTTCGCAGCCTTTGAAAGCTGGCCACAGCCGAGGAGTCGAGCCCATTCACATGCCGGAAGTCCAGCACCAGATAGCGGACGGGCATCGGCGTCGGGTCGAGAATACGCTGCTGTGCTCGATCCAGAAGGCCGTAGGCCGTGCCGAAGAAGATGAATCCTTGCAGCTGGAGAACGTAGATCTGAGGACCACAGGTATCGAGGATCTTCTCCTCGCTGGCCTTACGACCGACATTGCTCCGCAGATTGCTGCCGGAAATCGCGTTACGAATGACCTCGATGCGGCTGTAGCTCACCGCGAACAGCACGAGAGATACGGCGAGTCCGACGGCCACCCCCTGAAGAAAGCCGACGAGGGCAATCACCAAGAGGATGACGATGACGATGAGGTACTCACCGCGGCGTAGACGAAACCAGCCTTCGTAGACGGTCTCGAAGAGGAAGGAGAAGCCGAGGAAGGCGACCAGCCCGCCGAGGACGGGGCGCGGGACATTGGAGATGGATTCCGCGCCGATGACGAGGACGAGCGCGCTCAGGAGCACCGCCACGATGGCCGTCAGTCGGGTATATGCACCCGACTTGTGGTTCATCGACGACTCGGGCAGCGACATGTAGCCGACGACGCCGCCAGCAAGCGCGCCGAAGAGGTTCGCCAGGCCCGTCGCGCGTAGCTCGCGATCGAGATCGATCTCCTCCTCTGTCGCCAGCTCAACGCCTGAAGCGCTGAGAAGGATGGTGATGGTGGCGAGAAGCGAGACGGCTGCGATGTCGAACGCGCGCTTGAAGATCAGGGACCAGTGAACCTCCGCGAGCTCGGCGGGCTGCAGCGGGGGCCACAGGGCGCCTTCGGGGAAGGGACCGATCAACCAGCCCGCCGCCATGGCTTCGTCCAGCGTCGAGCCGGAAAGGTAGACCAGCGCGTAGAACAGCCCGATCGAGCCGACGAGCATGCCTGGGAGCATGCCGAACTTGTTGTACTTCCTGAGCGCCGCAGTGAGCAGGACGCCGAAGATCAGGCCCGGGATGCACTTGGTGAGATCCGGGGTGGTCAGCAGCGTCGCTGCGTTGTCGAAGCCAACTGGCTCTCCGACCATGACGGTCAGCGCTCCCTGCACGAGCAGCCATCCGCAGCCTGCAAGGAAGCCACCCACCACCGGGTAGGGGATGAAGCGGACGAGGACTCCTCCTCGCAAGAGGCCGAGGATCAGGAAGAAGGCACCCGTGACGGCCGAAGTGACTGCAATCGCTGCGACGACGGTAGGGAACGGGTCTCCCGCCGGATCGATCGCCTTGACCCCGGCGGAGATGCCGGTGGCCATGGAGGCGAGAATGACGGACGTGTCCTCCTGGGGCGCGGCGATCGTTGCGCGAAACGAGCTACCGAAGGCAACGATCGCTCCGACGACCACGGAGCTGATCAGAAAGATACCGATGCCGAGCGGGAGACGATTGCCGAGGTTCCCGGTGAAGATGACCGCCGCAAGGGAGATGTCGAACGTGACGACCAAGGTCCCGGAGACGAACCCGGCAAGGAGCGCAGCTACCAGCCGCGAACGCCACACCTTCGTCAGAAACCCAGCCTGCGCCGGCAGCGGCGCGGTGTTTGATGCCTGCTCTTCCATGCCGCCGGACACCTCTCGCTGATTCTCGGCAAAACCGCCGACAACGCAAGTTCAGAGGTGGGACAGGTGAGCCTCGTGAGCGATCACGCGACGCCCGCGCTCAGATCACGCTCGATTGCTGCCGCTTGTTCCTGACATGTAACCGCATCGCCGAGTCTTCCACTCTGTCGATGCAGCTTGGCCAGATCGGTGAGGAGGCGCCCTTCCTCACGGCGGTTACCTATCTGACGTGCGATCGTAATTGCGCGTGTGTAGTGGGCGCGCGCCACTTCAAACTGTGCTTGCTGAGCGTAGATGGTGGCCAAGCTGCCGAGGAGCATGCCTTCGGTCGGAAGGTTTCCTCCTTCGTGAGCAGCGATCAGCCCCTCCTCCCAGTAGGTGCGTGCCTCGTCGGGCTGTTGCATCGCCCAGTGGGCTCTGCCCAGACCCAGGAACCCGAGCGCTTCCGTCGCGCGGTCCCTCAGCTTTTGCGCCTCGGTGAGCACCCGAATGTGCTCCTGGCGCGCCTCCTGGAACCTGCCGCGGGCTTCCAGCACATCTCTCGCGAACTCGTACCTCACGACGACACTTTCGGGAGTCGGATCGGGTGAGAGCTTGAAATAGACCCGGTAGAGGCGAGTCGCTTCTTCGTGAGCGTAACGTGCAGCCGCTTTGCGGGCACCCGCCAGGAAGTAGCGCCGGGCATGGTCGATCTTACCAGCTCGGCGCCAGTGCCGCCCAAGGGCCACCAGTTGATCCTCGAGGTCTTCTCCGTAAAGCCCCTCGATGGCCTCCGCCGCCAGGCGATGCAGCTCCTGAAGACGAGCGCGCGACTGCATTTCGTACGCCGCGTTCCGCAGGAGGGCGTTGCTGAACTGGAAGCGATGCTCGTTCATCCCGGACCAGATGCACTGCGCCTCTCCGACGCGCACGTGCTCTTCGAGCACCGACTGGTCGGGCAGCATCTTTCGAAGCACACGGAGATCGAATTCTCGACCCAGCACCGCGGCCGCCACGATTGTCTGCTTCACTCGCGCGTCCAGCCGATCCAGGCGCGAGATCAGAAGACTGTTGACGTTCTTCGGCGGCATGAACGTGTTCGAGATGGAGATCGAACTCGAACTCGACCCATACCGCCCGTCTTCGAGCCAGAACGCGAGGATCTCCTGTGCGAAGAACGGGTTACCACCCGCGGTCTCGCAGAGCAGCGTCGCCAGCATGTCTGGCATCGGCCCTCCGAAGAAGGGAACCGCGAGCGCCAGCAGCTGGTCTCGGGACAGGGGCTTGAGTTCGACGACGTGCTCGGCGGTCCCTGGATCGAGCGGAATCCGTACGGGCGTACCGTCGTCTTTGCGCCGGGTCGTGATCAGCACGGCGATCGGCAACCCACGACAAGCCCGGAGGATGACGCGAACGGCCTCCAGAGAGTCCTCGTCGGCCCAGTGTGCGTCCTCGAGATGAAGGATGACGGGCTGAAGCGAGCACTCGGCGAGGAACACGAAGCTCAGCGCAGAGAGCGTGCTCGTATACCTGAGCTTCGGATGGAGGCGCTCATAGGGGGAGTCGTCCCATCGGATGCCAATCAGCGCGGCATAGATGGACTTCGCTCGCTCGATCTCTCGGCGTAGTGCGGCCTGGCTCTCCGGCAGCCGCTCCAGCAGATACTCCAGCGCATCCTCGAAATTGGTGAGTTTCTCCTCCTTACCAATCGCCGAGGACTCCCAGAAGTATTCCTTCAGCGCGAACTCGAACGCATTGAGTGAGCTTTGCAGGGTCTGATCACACCGAGCGTCGATCCACAAAAACGGACGCTCTCCCTGTTGCTCCTCCAGCTTGTGACGATAACGCTGAACGAGGTAGCTCTTGCCAAGGCCAGGCTCGCCCTCGATGTAAACGACACCGGCCGAGCGACCTTCAAAAATCGGCTGCATTCCGCGACCGATTTGCTCGAGCTCGGACTCACGGCCGATCAGACCGAGATCGTAGAACTCTTTCTGGACCGAGATGCGCCGTCGCTCGAGCGAATAGACGAGAATGGGAAGCTCGAACCCTTTGAACCGAAAAATGTTCTCAGTGGTCCACTGATAACTCGTCTCGCTTGCTCGAAAGACTTGTTCGTCAGCCCAGATCGCCCCCCAGGGCGCCTTCATGACGAGACGCGCCGCAAGATTCGTCGCTCGCCCGAGGCACGCAAACTCTCGGCTCTCCGTGCCGCCATTGAAACCGGCATAGCGAACGTCACGCGTGATGCCGGCGCGGAGGCGCATTGACCGAAGGCCGCGCTTCTTCAGTTCGAGGGCAAAATCGAGCGCACGATCGTTATCGTTTTCGTGGGCAATCGGCGCACCGAAATGGACCAGCGCGCTCATCCCCATGTCACCCAGGTAGATCCCTGTGAAGGTGCCCCCATACAGCTCTCCGAGCTCATGCAAGAGGCGCGTCAGCTCCGGGAGGCTGTGGAGGTTGTCGAAGGACAGGAACACGCTGCTGACATTGCGGAACTCGCCCTCCAAGGGCATGTCCGTGACACCTGGCGGCAAGAACGCAGCACCATCGCCAGCAACGTCTGAACGGGGAACAGGATCCCGAGGGGCCAGCTTGACTTCGGCGCTGAGCTTGTAGCTTCCAGCGACGTCCTGCACCGCCTTCGCGCTCGCTGGTGGGATCCGATCGCAGAACGCTCTGTCGATCAGGATGTCTCCCCGATGCGCGTGCCGGATGACCGAGAGGCAGTCTTGAATCGCAGAGCCGAAGAAGTGGTGGTAGGCGCGTGTATTGGAGACACGAACGATTCCCCACTCGACCAGGCCCCAAGTGATCGCCAGCTTGAACGAGAAGGGGAAGCTTCCGTGTGGCGTCTGCCGCTCTGGATGCTCGTTGAAGAAACGACGCATCGCGATGGCCGCACCGAGCGTGTACTCCGCCACCTTGCGTTCGGGAGTCTCCGGAAAAATCGCCGTGAAAGAGTCTCCCGCGAAGCCGACGATGAAACCACCTGCCAGATGGACGGCGGCGATCAGCGGATCGAAATAGAACCGGAGCGTCTCTGCAAGGAGCTCGGCCCCTGATCGGGCGTGCTCCATCATGCGTTCCGTGACCTCGGTGAAACCCGAGATGTCGACGATGAGGACCGCCGCCGTGAGGCTCCCCTCGGTCTTGCCGAGAGCGTCCTGCTGGAGGATGAAGTCGGGGACGAGCGGGCTCATTGGTTGATCCTCGGCCACACCTTCAGGAACAGGTTGGCCTCGGAATCTCGCGGTCGATTCGCCGACCACTCAGTGTACGGTCGATCGGGTGTCATGAGTACAGCAAACGCAGGCCAGACGCAGCGTGTAAATCGCAACTCTGGTTCTGAGAGGGCATGGGGGGTGGACGGCGGTGATACCCTACCACCCCTCCCCCCCTGTACGTGCACCCGTGAACGGCTCAAAAGTTCAAGTTCGCTGAGGCCAGGAAAGTCCGACCGTTCTGGGGCAGGCGTCTCGGGGTGAAATCCGGACCGAGCGGTAGCGAGTAACGCCAGTCGGCCAGATTGTAAACACCGACGTTATACGACAGACCACCGCGGTCGAGCTGTCCGGAGAGCACCAGGTCCCAGATGAAGGCCGGATCGGTCAGCTGCTGATCCGCGGCCACTGCATCGTATCGAGGCCCTTCGATGGTAATCTTGCTTGCCAGTGCGAGCAGCTTTCCGAAGAGGGGAATGGCGCCCCGAAGCGAGCCCATGTGCTGCACAGAATTCGGCACGTTGACGTAGGGAGCTTCGTCCTGGTTGGTGTAACGAGCCTGAGAGAAGGAGTACGAAGCGGCCGCCATCCAGCCTTGGCGCCAGTCACGTCGGAGCTCGACCTCGCCGCCAGCCACCAGAATACCCGAAGCGCTGTTCTTGTAGACGAGCGGGACGGCAGCCTGCGCGATCAGGTTATCGAGATAGGTCAGGTAGCCTGCTGCGGTGGCCGACACCGTCGTCGAGAACCGGTGCGTGAACTCCAGCTCACCGCTCCAGATCTGTTCTGGTTCGAGCTGCTGATTATTCGCAAGGGGCGTGATCCAGCCGATGGCACTGTTCCGGTAGAACTGCTCCGAAACGCTGGGTGCACGGAATGCGCGACCACCGAGCAGCTTCAGGTTGCCTTGCTCGTAAGGCTTGACCACCACCGCGAGGCGCGGGCTGGGCAGCGACGAGAAGCCGTAAGAGGGGAAGTCGTCGACCGCTTGGAAGTTGTACTGGTCGATACGAGCACCAGCAGAGATACGGATCCTGTCCGATGGGATCACGTCGACGAGGGCGTAGCCTGCGAAGATCTGATACGGGTGCTTGTCGAAGGCATCCCTGCTGTACGGCCGCTCAGGAAAGTAGAGATAGGTGTCGCAAGCGCCATTGACATAGCAGTCGGTTTCTTCGCCACGCTGAGAAGCCATGAAGTGGAGCTGTGTCTCGCCACCGACGGTGATGCGTAGCTGGGGGATGGGCGTGATGACGAACCGCAGCTCACCGACGCCCCACTGACCATTGAAGATCTCTTCCGCCGCGATGTGCGTGAACTGATCCGTGGCTTCGTAGCTGAGCTGACCGCGATAGTTGATGTAGTTGTAGGCAACGCGCGCCATCATCCCGAACTGACGAGAGAACTGAGGCTCGAACTTGACTTCGACGAGGCCGCGGGTGTCGCGATAGCGCGTTCGGTCGTCGCCAACTCCCGTTCCCACGATGCCTGTGGAAACGGCCTTGGAGCGCGAATGGAGGAGCCACTGGGCAGACAGTGACTTGACCCAAAGTCTGCCTTGCAGTGTCCCCATGTTGAAATCATCGCCGCCACGCGAGTTGGCAGGCATGCCCTGAGCGGCGAGGTCCGGGAAATAATAGTCCCGGCCGAGCCCACGCCCGCCGGCTACCGACATCCACACGCCCGAGTCACGACCGAACGGTATTTGCACAGCGCCGCGACCGCGGAACACGCTGTTCTCCGCCGAGCTGGCGCCAACGCTTGCGCCCAGCGAGGTCGGTCGCCCCTTGGTCACCACGTTGACGACACCGGTGAACGCGCCGGTACCGTACAGAACCGAGCCAGGACCTCGGACCACCTCGATCCGCTCGACGTCTTCGAGGTCGGTTCGAGCGGAGAAGTCGATGTACGAGATACCCGACCAGCTGTCGTTGGTCGGCTGTCCGTTGAGCAGGATGAGGGTACGGTTTCCGAAGTCGCCCGGGATTTGGACGCCTCGGATTCCGAGCCACGTATAGGAGCTGTCGTACGTGGTGTAGAGACCGCGCGTGCCTCGCAACGCCTCGGCGATGGTGGGATAACCCATCGCGCGGAGCTCCTGGCCGGAGATGATGGTTACGGATCCAGGCGCGTCCTCGACGGCTTCGGCCACGCGCGAAGCAGCTTCGACCTCTTCCAGCTGGCGCAGAGAGAGGTCGATCCGCGTCTGCTGGTTGGGCACGACGTTGACCGTTTGCTCTACAGGGCGGAACCCACGGAGCGAGACACGCACCTTTCGCGTGCCGCTCTGGACGCTCAAGACGGCGGGGGTGAAGCCGACCGGCTTTCCGTCGACCTCGACCAGCGCGTCGCGCTCGTCGGCGTTCACCACGAGGCTGCCGGAGAGGGGATTCAGCCTGTACCGCGCGAGCACCTCTTGCCGCGCCACCACGTTTACGTCCTGCTCCGAGGTCTGATACCCCTCTTGAGTCAGATAGAGCCGGTGGCGGCCTGGGGGCAGCGTGAGGTCGCAAGGAGCAACGCACACGGGAGCGCTGGTAGAATCGTCGACCCGAACCGTCGCGCCGACGGACTCACTGACGACGCGCACCGTCCCGACGATACGCTTCAGCTTCAGGCTGATCGTCCTTTGCTCTCCGGGCCGCGCCTGGATGCCGTCGACCTCTTCGGGCTCGTAGCCATCGAGCTCGACGATCACCTTGAAGTTGCCGCCTTGGTAGCCGAGTAGCCGCGGGGTGTTGCCACGCGGTCCGAGGTCACGCCGGTTGATGTAGACCGTGGCACCGGGGGGATCGGTCACCACGTTCAGCACGGCGATGTTCGGCTTGATTCGCGCGATGGCCTCTTCGATGAGCGGCCTGCGCGACGCGTCCGGCTCGAGCTCGAGCGCCTGCACATAATACCGGAAGGCATCCGGATATTGCGCGAGCTGCTCGTACGTACGAGCGATGTTGAAGACGACGTTTCGGTTGCGGACGAGCCTGTTGGAAATCAGGAAGTGCTCGAGCGCACCGCGAAAATCCCGCGCCGCATACTTCTCGGTCGCGAGGGAGAAGTGGAGATCTGCCTCGTCTGCGAGGTCGTCAGCTCGGACCTCCGGGCTGTACAGAGCGAGGAGGGTGGCTACTGCGAGGGGCCGGATGTAGCGTCGGAAAGTCATCGTTCGATCTTGATGTCCAGCGGCCGGGGTGGGGGTGTGGTCGTCGGCTCAGAGGTCGCCGCGGGCTTGGACGTCACGCGGGACGGCCGTGGGCCAGGGTTGACAGGAGCGACCGCGGGAGCGCTCGTCGGAGCGGGCGTCCCGCGTTTCGTCAAGGTCGCGACGAGGCGTACCGATTGCTCGGAAGGCCCCTGGACGACCGAATAAGGTTCGTACTCTTCGTGCCGCACCGTCAGGCGACGGGGCTGCTCGCGTACCGCTTCGTTGTTGATGGAGAGCTGGAGCGGCGTCGTGCCGAGCGTCTTTCCATCCTCGGCCACTTCGGCTCCGGAGGGGATCGATTCGATCATCAACGCAAACGCGCTGCGATCTTTCAGAGGCGCAGCCGCGACTGACTCCGTCGGCTGTGGCGCGGGAGGCGCCGAGGATTCCGTAGAGGAAGAGAGTCGGCCGATCGCCAGAGCGATGCCGGCGACGGCGACCACGCCAACCGCGAGAAGGATGACCTTCCCGCGCCCCTGAGATGGCGCGTGCGTCGACCCATCCAGCGCCTGTCCAGCGACAGCAGCTCCGGACGCATGGCCCGCGGCGCTCCCGGCGTCTGCGCTGGCGCCTGACGCCGGCAAGGCGGCCATGACCCGCACCGGAGGCATCGGCGTCGGTGCCCGGAGGCCTCCCGAGTCGATGGTCACCATCCCCGTCGAGCCGAAGGAGGTGTTCAGCCCCAGAGACTGCGCACATTCTCCTAGCCCCTTGATGAAGGCGTCCATGTTGACTGGACGGCCGTCTGGGTCCTTGGACAGGCAGCGCATCACGAACGCCTCGAGCGCTTCGGGAACATCCGCCTCTGGATTGCGCTCTCGCATCGGCGGTACGGGCTGCTGGAGATGCGCGATGAGGATCTGCACGGAATTTGCCGCTTCGAAGGGCACCTTGCCGCAGAGCATCTGGTAGAGGATGACGCCCAGCGAGTAGACGTCCGTGCGCAGATCGACCTTCCCGTGAGAGATCTGCTCCGGTGACATGAACCTCGGCGAGCCGAGGAAAGAGCCTTGCTGTGTCAGCTCTTCGGAATCGTCGGCCACGACCTTGACCAGCCCGAAGTCGAGGATCTTCACCAGCTCGCCCATGTCCTCGCCGGGAACGAGCATGATGTTGGAGGGCTTCAGGTCACGATGGACCACGCCGTGCTTGTGCGCCTCGCGGAGTCCGCGGGCCACCTGCCGGGCGATGCTCATCGCCTCGAGAGGAGCGATGCGGTTCGCCTTCCTCATCCTGCGGAAGAGCGTCTCGCCTTCGAGAAACTCCATCGCCATGAAGTAGCGCTCCGGCTCCATGTTCTCGACACGGCCGTAATCGAACACGGTGACGATGTTCGGGTGCTGCAGGCGCGCGAGGATGCTGGCTTCGAGGAAGAAGCGCTTATGAAAGTTGGGGTCGATCTGGGAAGAGGCCGTGGTCGGCGTGAGCACCTTGATCGCCACGGCACGACCCAGCGCGAGCTGCACCCCGCGATAGATGACACCCATGCCCCCCGTCGCGAGCAGAGAGAGGATCTTGAACTTCTCGTTCAAGACCTTCCCTACGAGCGGATCTGTTTCCCCTCCGCCAGCCGGTGCTTCCTCGGGAAACTTTTCCGCTGTGCTCATGCCGTCTGTCTCTTTCCCCATCCTACCTGGTGGCCCCTACCGCTGGTACGATTCGGAAGGACTTTCCCTTGCCTGCTCAGGAGTTCAATCCTCCGGACACCCTGCGATGCCTCGGAGGTGGCGGTTGCGGGCCACGAGGCTCGGCACGGCCCTGCACGCAATCGAATCACGTGAGGTTCCGCGCTGCCGCCGGCCAGCCTACCGTAAGCTGCGTTCTGATCCAACCCGGCTGCGCCTCTCCGCGCGCCACCGTCCAACATCCGGGGAGCCCTCAGGAGACTCATCTCCTCTGCCTCTCCGCTCTACCTACACGTTGCGGGCAGCTCTACACGCCATGGGCGGTCGCCTCAGGCGCCACGGGCGGTCGCCTGCGGGCCGGACATGTGACCACTCGAGCTGGACACGCCCCTGCACGGCAGCCTACATGGTCCACTGGACACCCCCGAACGACCTTGCTGCACGGGCGGAGGTAACTCTACTCTGACCGGGTCCTGATGCCGCCGCAGCACTTCATCCGATGCCAGGCGTGCGGACTTCCACACCCTTCGGACACCGTACTCTGCCCCATCCACGGTACCCCGGTCGTCCGCCCTCCCAGCGTCGCGCCTCCCTCGTCACCGTCTCCTCGGAGCGGCCGCCACGAAACCGCCTGGCCTCCCGAGTCAGCGGCCTCGCCTGACTTCGAGGATGACAAGCCTCGACCCACGAAGGACGCCCCCCTGGTGGGACGGCTCCTCCATGGTCGCTATCGGATCCTGGACGTCATCGCGAAGGGCGGCATGGGGATGGTCTATGACGCCATCCACGTAGGTCTGAGGCGCCGGGTCGCGATCAAGACGCTTCGTACGCAGTACGCGCACAGCAAGACGGCCATCGCGCGGTTCCACAAGGAGGCCGCACTCGCTGGACGCTTCGGCCACCTGAACATCGTCGAAGTGTACGATCTCGGGACGCTCGAGGATGGCACGCCTTACCTCGTCATGGAGCGGCTCGAGGGCGAGACCGTGACCGAGCGGCTCGCGCGTGAGCGCCAGGTCCCTGTCACGCTTGCCGTCGACATCACCGCGCAGGTGCTCAGCGCGCTCGTGGTCACGCACGCAGAGGGGATCCTCCACCGCGACCTCAAGCCGGACAACTTGTGCCTCGTTGGCGGAGAGCGCGGGCCGCTCACGGTGAAGGTGCTTGACTTCGGTGTCGCAGAGGCCGTCAACGAAGCCTCGAACTCCGGAACTGCACCCACGATTGCTGGCACACCGGCGTTCATGGCTCCAGAGCAGGCTCAAGGGGTCCGTGATCTGGACGTTCGAGCCGACATCTACTCGGTCGGCATGATCTTGTACGTGATGCTCACGGGCCAGCTCCCCTACAAGGCGCACTCGCCCGCAGCACTTCTCACCGAGATCCAGCGCGTCAAGATGATCCGCCCGCGCATGCTCCGACCGGACATCCCACCGAGCCTCGACGCGGTGGCGATGACCGCCGTGGCGCTCAATCGGGAAGACCGCTTTGCGGACGCCTCTGCAATGCTCGATGCGCTGGAACAGGTACAGATGGAGTTCGTCCTCGGCCTGAGCGGAGCGCCAGCACGACCCGCAGAGGATGCAGAAGACGGCGTGGTCGAGACGGAGCGGGTGGAGTACTTCGTGCGGAGAAGCATCCTCCCACCCCCCATGCCACCAGAGGAGTGATCGATGCGTGCGATGGTGATCCGCGCCCCGGGTGGTCCCGAAGTTCTTGAACTGAGGGAGGTCGCGGAGCCCGAGGTCCCTCATGGCCACGTGCGGATCGCAGTCCGCTATGCCGGCGTGAACAGGGCGGACCTGCTGCAGCGGGCAGGGCACTACCCCCCTCCTCCAGGTGTACCTCCTGATGTTCCTGGCCTCGAGTATGCAGGCGTCATCGACGCCGTGGGTCCAGGTGCCAGCCGGTTCGCCCCTGGGGCTCGTGTCTACGGTCTCGTCGGAGGCGGAGCCTACGCCGAGAAGATCGTCGTGCACGAGAGGGAGGTGTCCCCTACCCCTACCGACATCACCGACGAGCAAGCCTCAGCCATCCCTGAAGCGTTCGTGACGGCTTACGACGCCCTGGTGCATCGCGGGCGACTCTCCGCGGGCGAACAGGTGCTCATCCACGCCGCCGGGAGCGGCGTCGGTACCGCTGCCGTCCAGATCGCGCATGCGATCGGCGCATTCGTGATCGGGACCTCGCGCACGCAAGACAAACTGCAGCGCGCGACTTCGCTGGGTCTCGACGTGGGCATCGTTCCCCGTGACGGTCGTTTCGCCGACGAGGTGCTGCACGCCACTGGAAAAGGAGGGGTCGATGTCGTGCTCGATCTCGTGGGCGGGGGCTACGTCGCCGAAAACGTGCGTGCCTGCGCCTCGAAGGCACGCATCATCTTGGTCGGCCTCACGGGAGGAGCACGCACCGAGATCGATCTACGAGAAGTCCTCCGGCGACGCCTCGAGATCATCGGAACGGTGCTCCGAAGTCGGCCGCTCGAAGAGAAGATCGAAGCGGCGAAACAGCTCACCCGACCCATCGGAACCTGGCTTGCCGCGAAGCGCATCCAGCCGATCATCGATCGCGTCTTCCCGCTCGAAGAAGCGGCCCAGGCTCACAAGCTGCTGGAAGAGAACCTCCCCTTCGGAAAGGTGCTGCTTCGCGTCGACAGGTGAATCCGCCCCGTCGGCGGCTCACCGGATCGCTCGCCACAGCGCACCTCGAGTTCGTCCCCCGTTCCTGACAACGCGAGCTGCGAAGAGCGCAGGGGACGCGGGCATCGGAAGCGTTCGGACCTGTGGGCCCCTACTTCAGAGTGTACAGAGCCTAGTCGTTGAACGATCCATCGACGGTCCACGACATGTCTGCTTCCAGCCGGTACGCGCCGACGAACTCGTGAGGGCGGTTGGGCCCCCAGTCCTCGGGCGAGAGCATGGAGAAGTACCGGCTCCCCTCAGCGCGCTGGTACAGATAGTACACCTGCCCCGGTCGCTTCTTGAAACTGCAGGCGACCCGATGAAGATCCCCGTCGCGCTGGGCGCTCTCCAGGAGGGTGCGCGCTTGTTCCTGCAGCAGCCGGATCTGCCGTGCCAGCACCTCCAGTTTCGCCCCTGTCACCGCACCCAGCATCGCGTCGGCTTGCTGAATCTCGCGCGCCATGTCGATGAGCCCATGAGGCGGAGCAAGCCGGCTGATGGGGTAGGGCGATGCGCGCGTCTTCTCTTCCCAGTTCACGCGCAGCGCTCGCTCGGGAGGCGTGTCCTGCGAGAGCGCACCCGCCCCCTCCGCAGCGCTGCTCCCGAGGTGCATGTCCTCATCCGAGCCTTTGCCACGCACACTCATGGCTTGCCTTCCTGAACTTCGCGCTTCGGCACCTGTCGACCCTCGGTCACGATCCTCAATCCCATCCCATGCGCCGCTGCACGCGGAGCATCTTTCACGTCACTCCAGGACGAGACACTGGCGACATCAGCCCGCCGCGCCATGCGACGCAGCTCATTCACGACGGCCGAGGCCTGCTCGCGTGCTCTCTCGCCCTCGTTATCACCCGCCCTGGGGCGTACCCCGACCTGCACACGCCAAGCGGGGCGCTGCCCTAGCTCGGTCGCCAGAGCCGCCAGCAGCGGTCTGCTCGCCGGCTCCACCTGGTTGTTCGGTGTGAAACGCACTGCCGCGGACATCTCGACGACGGGGCCCAGCTTTCCATCTCTCACGACGACCAACGGCTTGAGCCGCTTGCGAGGATCATCTTCGGGACAGCCATCGTCATCGTCGACCCCGTTCCAGGTCTCGGGCTGCTCGGGGCAGCGATCCATCGGAGCGAGGATCGTATCCCTGTCGGGGTCGGGATCAGGACACCCTCTCTCCTTGGGATCGAGGCTGTCGACCCCTTTCTCGTCAGGGCACGCGTCGATCTCGTCGCGGAACCCATCTTCATCGTTGTCCGGATCCGGACAGCCGTCTTCGTCGCGATGGCCGTCCTTGTCCTCTGGCTCCTCGGGGCAGAGATCCTCCGTATCGAGAATCCCGTCACCGTCGGCGTCACCGAGAGGACAACCTCGCCTCTCAGGGTCCTTGCTGTCGGGGCCAGGCTCGTCGGGACAGGCATCCACCACGTCGAGCACCCCATCGCCATCGTTGTCCGGGTCCGGACAGCCATCCTCGTCCTCGAAGCCGTCCTCGTCCTCTTTCTCGGTGGGGCACTGGTCCTCCTCATCGACCACCCCATCTTCATCGTTGTCGCCTTCAGGACAGCCATCGTCGTCCTGAAAGCCATCCATGTCCTCCGGAAGCTCACGGCAGGCGTCTCGATCATCAGGAATGCCATCGCCGTCCGCATCGCGCACCCGGGGTGCCCACGCCACCGACAGCATGGCCCGCAGAGGCGGATTGCCCACACCGCCGATCAGCGCCGTCTCGGCTCCGACGAGGAACGAGACGCTGCCCAGCGTGTAGCGGGCCCCCAGGCCAACCTGTGCAGCCGCCACGCGACTGCTCTGAAAGGGAGCGATCGGCGCCAGAGGGACGTAACCGTGCGTCTCGAGGCTGAACGTCAGTCGGCCTTCCTTGTCGATGCCGAACACCTGAGGCTTCAGCGTCAACCCGAATCCGAAGGGGATCTCGTGACCGAACCGAGCCGGACAGGCTTCCAGCGACGTGACGTCCGCACAGGCCACCTGCCCTTCCTGAGCACGGAGCTTGATGCCCGTCGCGACATGAATCCCGAACGCCACCAGCCTGTATTCCGCAAGCAGCCGCGTCTCACTCGTCACGGCGCCCTCGCCCACGTAGGAGGCCTCGCTCCCCGTAGGTAGCGTCAGCCGTTCATGGAGCGCCAGAGCGACCCCCCCGAACTCACCGCGCGTGGGCTTGAGAACCGTGAACTTCGCCACGGCTCCCAGATCCCCGAACGACTGGGCCGGGATGGCGCTCGTCCCGAGCACCTGCCGAGATGCCGCACTCGGCGTATCCCCGCCCTGGTACAGGATCACGGGCAAGTCCAACCCAAGCGTCAGCCGCTCGGCGATCCCCACACTCGCGGCGAGATCGCCACTGAGCTGGTGGCTCAGCACCCGGAACCGACTCTCCCCGGTCACGGGATCTTGCAACGCGATGGGCCGGTGACCGTAGCTCAACCACGCTGCAGCGCTGACATCGCCCGTGGCTGGTGACGCTGCTGGCTCCAGGTACAAGCCGGCTCCGGGATCCGCGGAAGCACGGAAGCCACGAATATCGACGGAGGGCTGTGACCACGCCTCGGTCGATGACAGCGCAGAGGTCAGCAAGAGGCCAAGGGCGATGAAGGCGGCGCTCGGTCGCATGCGCCAGCGCAGCGTAGTACACGTTCCGCGAAGGAGCGCCCAAAACGTGCCTTTTCGGGCCAGCTATGACATAGCGGCTCTCATGGACGCCATCCGCATCCGGGGAGGGCAGCGCCTCTCCGGCAAGATTCACGTCAGCGGAGCAAAGAATGCCGCTCTGCCGATCCTGTGCGCCACGCTCCTGTCCGATGGCGAGAGCCTGCTCCGGAACGTCCCGGCGCTCCGTGACATCGACACCACGGCGGCGCTGCTCCGGTTCCTCGGCAGGCCTGTGGACTGCGCGCCGCCCCTGGTACGGGTGGATGCTGGGTCCCAGGTCCGGCCCGAGGCCCCTTACGAGCTGGTCAAGCAGATGCGCGCCAGCGTGCTCGTCCTGGGCCCCCTCCTGGCGCGCCACGGACGCGCCAAAGTCTCCCTCCCGGGTGGCTGCCAGATCGGCACCCGACCCGTGGATCAACACCTCAAGGGACTCGAAGCCATGGGTGCCACCATCCGGCTCGAGCGGGGGTACATCGTCGCCGAATGCAAGCGCCTTCGCGGCTCCGAGGTCGTCTTCGACCTCCCGACGGTGACCGGCACCGAGAACCTGATGATGGCCGCCGCACTGGCCAAAGGCCGGACCACGCTCGTCAACTGCGCGCGAGAGCCTGAAGTCGAAGAGCTGGGCCGTGTGCTCAACAAGATGGGCGCTCGCGTCAGCGGCGCTGGCACGGACGTCATCCACATCGAAGGCGCCGACGAACTCGAGCCGTTCGACCACGCCATCATCTCCGACCGCATCGAGGCGGGGACCTACATGGTCGCGGCAGCGGCGGCAGGCGGCGACGTCCTGCTCGAAGGAGCGCCGCTCGAAGACCTGGAGGCCGTCGCCGCAAAGCTCCGCCAGGCAGGCGTGGAGGTCGGCCGGGAAGGAGATTGCGTCCGCATTCGCCGCGACGCGGACCGCCCTCTCCGACCCGTCGACATCACCACCGCCCCGCACCCGGGCTTCCCCACCGACATGCAGGCGCAGTTCATGGTCCTCATGTGTCTTGCACGAGGAACATCACGCATCGCCGAGACGATCTTCGAGAACCGCTTCATGCACGTCCCCGAGCTCGTGCGCATGGGCGCTCAGATCGACGTCGATGGCCACACGGCGCACGTACACGGAGGCCACCCGCTCTCGGGTGCCTCGGTGATGGCCACCGACCTGCGCGCCAGCGCCTCTCTCATCATCGCGGGACTGGTCGCCGCAGAGGAGACCGAGGTGCTCCGCGTCTACCACCTCGACCGGGGGTACGAGCACATGGAACGCAAACTGGCGCAGCTCGGTGCTGATACCGTGCGCGTGAGCCAGCGCGACGGCTGAACGTCGGGCTACGTCAATTCGACGAACGTGGCCTGCCGTCGGCAAATTCAGCGCGCAGCATAGAATTGAACAAAGCAGCGGCGCTGCTCGTTGCTGTGCAGAGACTGCTTAAGCTTACATCGCATCTCACTCGAACCGTCGAGCACGCAAATGGGGTCATTTCCCTTGCTCGGCAGGCGCTGGTTTGCCTACCCTGCATGGCGAAGGAGGTTCGCACTGCTACCCCTCGCACATGCAATGCCTGCCGACATCGATTTCTGGCTCGGCGGCGGCTCTTCCATGCTGGTAGCGGCGGAACGCTACCCCACGGGTACCGGCCCTGAAAGCTTCTCGGCGCACGCTCAAGCCGAGATCGCTTTTCGGATGGAAAGTGGGCCCTGGTATGTCCGGGTGGACTTCGATGTGCAGCTTGCATCGAATGACTCGATCAAGCCACTCGGCGGCTTCTGGAGTTCACCCCCTTGGTCTGAACTCGAGCCAGGCTTCAAGATTGGACCTCCCGAATGGGCAATGGTCCAGTACAGCCTCGACAAGCTGCGGATCCGCGGTGGCATCGTCACCAGCATGATCGGCCTGGAAGACTGGGACCCCTGGGTCAACCCATTTCCCACCCGATCCCTCAATTACAACGTCACACCAGGCCGGACAGTTGGGCTGGAGCTGGCGTGGGCATTCGATAATGGCTACGAGATCTTCGCATTCGGCGGCTGCGATCTCGATTGGGCCGACTGTTTCCCGCACGACTTCGATGGGGATGGCGTCAACGAGATCGAAGCCTGGGCTGGAATGAAGGCCGGCTTTGGCATCACGACCCTCCAGGAGCACTTTTCCACCTGGTCGGGCTTCTCGGCGATGCCCAATCTGAAGTTCTACGGCTTCAACATCAATCTCGAATTCTATCCCCACGAGTACCTGACCATCGACATCGAGGCCGCGCCTTCCCTCATCGGCTCGTTCGAGGAAGCCACGCTGGACAAGTACTATTTCAACCTGATCACCGGAGTGACGCTCAACGTACTGCCCTCCGAGCCGATCCACCCGATGTTCCGCATCCATGGCGCGATCGATCCCGACAATCGGTCCCTCTGGGGGTATTACCCAGCCTACGACGGAATCGTCCCCGATATCGTGGCCAGCGCGGGAGTCTCCGCGGCGATCTTCGACGGCTTCAAAGTCGGCCTGGAAGCAAAGGTCTCTCGCTACAACTTCGGCACCGTGCCGGGCCTTTACACGGGCGTGAGCTTTGCACGACCCGAACCGCCGCCCTACAGCGCTCGTTATGAGGAAGAGGGCGAAGAGGCGGCCGAGACCCCCGCGGAGGCAGCCCGCCGTGCCAGAGCGGCGGCAACGGCTGCTCGACGTCCCCGCCCGCTGTCCACGGCGAGCCCGTTCGGGCAAAGCGCGGGTCGCTCCATGGCGACGCGCTACCGCTGATCCCTCAACGCTCCCTCGACGGATGGGTGCTGCACTCCCGCAGCGCCCACCCTGATGACGAAACGCCCGTCAGCTAACGGCGCCCAGCCTGCGGAGGCGGCACCCAGGGAGTCGGCCCCGTGGTCGTCTCCGTATCGGGCGCGGCGTCCGCACAGCAGCGGAACGAGATGAAGTAGTAGGTGAACTCCGGCGCGTGGCTGGTCGTCATCGGCCGGCAGGCGTTGCGCACGTGACCCCAAGCGCCCCCCTTCAGTCCCGCCCACCGCGATCGACCTCGAGGCTCTTCGGCGTGAACCCACTCGTCGAGATTGCCGGTCAGATCGTGAACACCGAAGCCGCTCACGCAGCCCTTCTTCGCACCACTCGGCACGCTCTGGTCCAGCCGAAGGAGCTCGGGGCCGCGGATGGCAGGATCGGTCGCGTAAATCCTGGCGAGGCTCGGCTCACGCCACGGGTTGTCGATGTTGCACTGCGCCGGGTCGCGCTTGAGCCCGTAAGGAAAGGGTAGCTTCTCTGGCCCCTCGCACGCCGCGACCCACTCACTCTCCCAGCAGAGTCGCTTCCCGAGAGCAGCGCAGGCATCCACCGCGTCGTACGCGCTCACCATCACCGGCGGATGTCCCCCTTCCTGGTTGGGGTACTCGTACCGATCGATGCAGAAACGTTGCCGCCTCGGCCTCTCGAGACACACCTGACCAGGCGCGAACTCGTGGCAGATCGTGATCCGGTTGGCCTTGTTGTACTCCTGCTTCACGCACTCGAGCTGGACCTTCGGACAGGTCATCGTGTCGATGAAGACCATCCCCTCCGGGCACATCGACGGCGCCTGCGGCAGAGCCTCAGATGCCTCTTCCACCGGCACCGGCACCGGCACCGGCGCCGAGGCCGTGGCCTCAGGTGGCGCGACACGACGAGCGGCCGTCTCGTCACGAACCGTCGAAGCGGCCCCAACCGCCGGCGGATGGGGCTCTGGCGCGCCACCGCAATGAGCGAGGGGAGCGAGGGCGGCGATTGCCATGCAGGTGCGCGCGAGCCCGGCAAAGACAGAGGAACTCCACCATCGCACGCGCCCGCACCAGCTCGCGCCCTCAGCAGCCCGCCGCCGAACACGGGCCAGTGTCGATCTCGTCACGCGGCCGTTCCTCCTGCCCTGCGGGCACCTCGACTGTGCTAGCGTCGCGCCCTCTCTCATGAAAATCCACGAGTATCAAGGCAAGCAGATCTTCGCCCGATACGGCGTCCCCGTGCCGAAGGGCGAGGCCGCGTTCAACGTCGGCGACGTGGGACCCATCGCGGAGCGGCTCATCGCGGAGACAGGCAACTCCACGGTCGTCGTGAAGGCGCAGGTCCACGCAGGAGGTCGCGGCAAGGGCGGCGGCGTCAAGGTCGCGCGCGGCGGTGCCGCAGAGGCCACAACGCTCGCAGAGAAAATCCTGGGCATGCAGCTCATCACGCCGCAGACCGGCCCCGAGGGGCAGAAGGTCCGGCGGCTCTACATCGAGCAAGGGCTCGACATCGACCGCGAGCTTTACCTCGCCCTGCTGGTCGATCGCGATCTCCGCCGGATCGCGATCATCGCCTCCACCGCTGGCGGCATGGACATCGAGGAGGTCGCGCACAGCACCCCCGAGAAGATCATCCGGATCCACGTCGACCCGGTCCTCGGCCTCTCCGGCTTCCAGATCCGACAGCTCGCGTTCGCGCTCGACCTCGGAGCCAAGGAGCTGCAGCGCAAGTTCCACAAGCTCATGACGTCGCTCTACACGGCCTTCGTCGGCGAGGACTGCTCGCTGCTCGAGATCAACCCGCTCGTCGTCACCAAGTCCGGTGACATCGTCGCGCTCGACGCGAAGATCACCTTCGACGACAACGCCTCGTTCCGTCATCCCGAGTGGGACAGCCTGCAGGATCCCGACGAGGAAGATCCCGTCGAGCTGGAGGCCAAGAAGGCCGGCCTCTCCTATGTCTCGCTGGAAGGCGACATCGGCTGCCTGGTGAACGGCGCCGGCCTCGCCATGGCGACCATGGACATCATCCTGCACTACGGCGGTCGCCCCGCGAACTTCCTCGACGTCGGCGGCGGCGCCACGCAGGAGCAGGTGAGCAAGGCGTTCCAGATGATCCTCAGCAGCAAGGACGTTCGCGGCATCTTCGTGAACATCTTCGGCGGGATCATGCGCTGCGACGTCGTGGCGGGCGGCATCATCGCGGCCACCAAGGAGCTGGGGCTCAAGGTCCCGCTGGTCGTGCGGCTCGAGGGTACGAACGTCGAGCTGGGCCGCAAGATGCTCGACGAGAGTGGCCTCGCCATCCAGTCTGCGTCGTCGATGTCCGACGGTGCTCAGAAGATCGTGGCCGCGACCCGCGCGGCGAAGGCTTGAGATCAGGAGAATGAGTCAGCGATGAGCATCCTCGTCAACAAGGACACGCGGGTCGTTTTCCAGGGCATCACGGGCGCCTTCGGCTCGCAGCACGCCCGGGCCTGCATCGAGTACGGCACCAAGGTGGTCGCGGGCGTCGTCCCTGGCCGCGGAGGGCAGCGCTTCGAAGACAAGGTCCCGATCTACGACACGGTCGCGCAGGCCGTGCGCAGCGAAGGGGCGGATGTCTCCTGCATCTTCGTCCCGCCTCCCGGCGCCGCCGACGCGATCGCCGAGGCCGCCGAAGCTGGCTGCCGCGTCGTCATCTGCATCACCGAGGGCGTCCCGGTCCTCGACATGGTGAAGATCCGCCGCTTCCTCGAGGGCAAGTCCACCATCCTCGTCGGCCCGAACTGTCCAGGCGTCATCACGCCGGGCGAGTGCAAGATCGGCATCATGCCGGGCCACATCCACAAGAAGGGCAACATCGGCGTCGTCTCGCGATCGGGCACCTTGACCTACGAGGCCGTCGGGCAGCTCTCCGCCCTCGGCATCGGACAGTCCACCTGCGTCGGCATCGGCGGCGATCCCGTCGCGGGCCTCGACTTCATCGACGTCCTCAAGCTCTACAACGAGGATCCCGAGACGCACGGCGTCATCCTGATCGGCGAGATCGGCGGGACCGCAGAGCAGCGCGCCGCCGAGTGGATCAAGAACAACATGAAGAAGCCCGTGGCCGGCTTCATCGCGGGCCGCACCGCACCGCCCGGCAAGCGCATGGGACACGCCGGCGCGATCATCGCGGGTGGCCAGGGCACGGCGGCCGAGAAGACCGCGGCCCTCGAAGCCGCTGGCGTGCTCGTCTCGCCGAGCCCTGCCGAGATGGGTGTCACCTTGCAGAAGGCCATGGCCGCGCGCGGCTGATCGCGCACGGTCGCTCCCTTCCTTCACGGACGCATCCGGCCATGTCTTTTCGACGCTCAGGCCGGAAGCTCCCCTTCCCCTGGCCGACTTCCAGCCTATTCTAGTTGTAGCCCGGCCGTAGTGGGTCACCGCCCACCTCGACTGGGCTTGGCAACCGGCATGGTCCGGGCTGCCAGCCTCCACGAACTGGGTCTCACCCGTGCGCCTGCGGGCGCTCGAAAAGGAGGTAGGCGCATGGTAGGTGCGAGCAGGACACTCGGTCTGGCGCTCTTCGCAGCGGCACTTGCAGGTGCCGGAATGGCCGCTGCGCAGACGGAAAAGACGCTGGTGGGTCCCACCAAACCAGCAGCTCCAGCGGCAACGGTCCCCAGCGAGCAACGCGTCAAGCTCCAAGGCGACTCGGTCCTCGAAGGGATCCCCCCCAGACAGCTCGGCCGCGACTGGGTCGAGGTCGTAGAGGACGTGCGGCAACAACTCAGCGCCGCCCAGCAAGCCGCCGCAGCGGTGCCTCCGCAGGAGGAACCAGCACGGGAGCCCTCACCCGAGGCGCAGGCGAATCCCGGTGAGCCCGGCGCCCCCGCGCAGGTCCCCGAGCCCAACACCACGACCCTGCATCACTGGCGAACCGTGCGCGTGTTCGCCGAGCCAGTCGTGTTCCGAGAGCGGAGCACCACCTTCGGCCGGTGGGACACCGGCGTGCTCCCCGGCCTCGGCGTGCGCTTCCCCCTCCCCCCTCCCTGACCCGACGGCCCCCGCTCAGTCCCAGAGCTTCGTCCCGCCGAGCAGCCCGGCCATGTTGTCGATCACGACCACATGCTCCGGGAGCCCGTCCGGATCCACATGGCGCGCGTTTCCACCCCCCACGTACAGGCGCCGGTAATTGAAGATCGGTTCCAGCTGGGCGATCACCTGACGCACCCGCTTGTTCCACCGCGCGTGCCCGATGCGCTTGCGCTCCGCATTGCAGACCCGCTCTTCGTACGTCTTCCCTTTCCGGAACGGGTGATGCCCGAGCTCCAGGTTGGGGACCAGTTTGCCCTCGATGTAGAGCGCCGCCCCCATCCCGGTCCCGAGCGTGATCAACATCTCCAGCCCCTGCCCCTGGATGACGTCGAGCCCCTGGATGTCGGCATCGTTGGCCACGCGCACCGGCCGCCCCACGCGCTTCGCGACCTCCTGGCCCAGCGGAAACCCGCTCCACGCCGCGTGATCCAGGTTGAAGGCCGTGTGGATCACCCCATCCACCACCACCCCCGGGAACCCGATCGACACCCGCTCGAAATCCCCCTGCGACTTGATCACGTCCGACAGGACCCGCAGCACGGCCTCCGGCGTCGCAGGTCGCGGCGTCGGCAACCGCAGCCGCTCCGTGAGCGGCCCTCCCGTCGCGTCGACAACGATTCCCTTGATGCCCGACCCACCGACATCGATACAGAGTGTCCGCATAGCCTCTCCGAGCTCGCTATCCGGGCCCGATCATATCCTCCGGCCTCACGATCGCGTCGAACTCCTCTCCCGAGAGGATCCCGAGCGCGATGGCCGCCTCGCGCAGCGTGATCCTGTCGGTGTGCGCCTTGCGCGCGATCTTCGCCGCCGCGTCGTACCCCGTCTTCGGCGTCAGCGCCGTCACCAGCATCAAGCTCTCCCGCACCCCGCGCGCGATGCGATCCAGATCCGGCTCGATCCCACGAGCGCACCGCTCTTCGAAGGACAGCATCGCGTCCGCCAGCAGCCGGATGGACTGCAACACGTTGTGGATGATCACCGGCTTCAGCACGTTCAGCTCCAGGTTTCCGCTCGCGCCACCGATCCCCACCGCGACATCGTTCCCGAGCACCTGGCAGCAGACCATGATCATCGCCTCGCACTGCGTCGGGTTCACCTTGCCCGGCATGATGGAGCTGCCCGGTTCGTTCTCAGGCAGCATGAGCTCCCCGAGCCCACAGCGCGGACCACTCGCGAGCCACCGGACATCATTGGCGATCTTCATCAAGCTCGCGGCGAGGGTCCGGAGCGCACCATGCGCGAGGAGCAGCGCATCGTGCGATGCGAGCGCCTGGAACTTGTTCGGCGCCGTCACGAAACCTCGACCGGACAGCGTCGCGATCTGCGCCGCCACGCGCACCGCGTACTCCGGATGCGCATTGAGCCCCGTCCCCACCGCCGTCCCACCGAGCGCCAGCTCGTGAAGCCCGGGCAGCGCGCGCTCCACCCCCGCGATGCAAGCATCGAGCTGCGCCACCCAGCCCGAGAACTCCTGCCCCAGCGTCAGCGGCGTCGCATCCTGCAGGTGCGTCCGACCGATCTTCACCACATCGCGAAACGCCTCACTCTTCTCGGCGAGCGTCGCTCGAAGCACACGCGCCGCGGGCAGAAGGTGATCCTCGACCTGGAGCGCGGCGGCCACGTGCATCGCCGTCGGGAAGACGTCGTTCGAACTCTGCGACCGGTTCACGTCATCGTTCGGGTGGACCGGCTTCTTCGACCCCTTCACACCACCCGCCAGCTCGATCGCACGGTTCGCGATCACCTCGTTGACATTCATGTTCGTCTGCGTGCCGCTGCCGGTCTGCCAGACGACGAGCGGAAAGTGGTCGTCGAGCTGCCCCGAGATCACCTCGTCCGCCGCCGCGACGATGAGGTTCAACTTCACTTCGGGCAGAAGCCCGAGGTCGTGGTTGACCATCGCCGCCGCCTTCTTGACGAGGCCCAGCGCGGCCACCATCTCGCGGGGAAATCGCTCACGCCCGATGGGGAAGTTCTGCAACGAGCGCTGCGTCTGGGCGCCCCAGTACTTCCCGTCGTCCACCTCGATCGGCCCAAAGCTGTCGGTCTCGGTCCGGGTCGGCATCCGTGGGGTCTACCGGCAAACGGGCGCCGCCTCAAGGCGGCTGCGTAGTTCGATTCGCGCTCACGACCTTGCTGAAGCGCCGGTCCATTCTTGTCTTCTCGGGGCGCATTTGAGAAGTTCCGCCCCGCGCTGGGGGAGCGCCGTCGTAAGGAGCCGAATCATGGCCGGAATGGAAGCGGTACCGCAGGAGCTGTTGCGTCGAGCTTACGAGAGAAAGCCCCTGCATCTGCTGAAGATCCCGCTTCACTTCGCACTCTGGGGTGCGGCGACGTGGGTCCTCTATGCAACGCGGGATCACGCCTTCGCCATCCCCATCGGCCTCCTGATCGGGTTCTTCATCGCCAACCTGATCCGCGGTCTCGGCGCCATCGCGCACGACGCGGTCCATGGCAACTGCGCCCGCTCGAAGCGCCTCTCGTACCTCATCGCGCTGGTCTGCTGGGCGCCGAGCGGCATGAGCGTCACGCTCTACCGCAACTACCACCTGCACCATCACCGCATCACGAACAGCTACCCTGACGTCGACAACTTCGTCGTCACGGACTACACGCGCAACCCGCTGCTCGCGAAGATCCTCCTGCTGGTCGTCTACTCGTTCGCGTACCCCATCTACTTCGCGACCCAGATGTCGCGGTACGTGAAGCGTCTCAGCGCGTGGCAGCGCGTGCAGATGGTCCTCGAGCTGGTCGGCTGGTGGGCCATCATCGCCACCGCCTTCTACCTGCTGCCGCTCCAGGTCTTCGTCTTCTTCTACGGCGTGCCGTTCCTCTTCGGCGCCGCGCTCGCCAGCCTCACGTCGATGATCGAGCACTACGAGATGCTCCCTCACGACGACGACGCCTACAGCTCACGCACCTACGGCACGAGCGCGCACTTCTTCAACTTCCTCTGGAACAACGTCAGCTACCACAACGAGCACCACAAGTACCCCGGCATCCCCTTCTACAACCTGCGCAGCTTCCACGAAGCGGCGTACCCGTACTACGAGGAGCGGGTGAAGGCGGAGTGTTACCCTGGCGTGCTCGCCATCGCCTTCCACCTCTACGGCCGCATCCTGAAGCTCGACGTCACCAAGCTCGACGCTCGCTACCAGGGCCTCAACAAAGACGCCGAGCGCTCGCGGCTGATGGCGCTCAACGGCATCCAGCCGGGCGTCACCGCCTGAGCCTCCCCGACCGAGCCTCCCCGACCCGCACGATCAGTTCCACGAACGACGAAACTCGACGATCAGCGCTCCCCCGTGACGGCTTGACCGGAGCGGGGTCGCGCGCAATCTTGCACCGCCGGCGACCGGAGCCGGACCCATGAACAGAACCACGGTACGGCTGGATATCCGGCTCGGAGTCGCCCCAGCCCCCGAAGACGCTGCAGGCCCCTCCAGCGTCGTCCTCTCCACCACGGAACGACAACCACCTGGCGCTCGCTGGACACCACAGCCAGGACCGGCACTCGACCGGTTCTGCGCCGCCCTCGGCAAGACCGCTGGCTACCCGGTCGTCATGCACGACCTGGCCGACTACGGAGACCTCATCGACGCGCTCTACGCCGGCGACGTGGACATCGCGTGGTTGCCACCGATCATCGCCCTCCGGGCCACCGCACGAGGCCGCGCGATCCCCATCGCGCTGCCCATGCGCGGAGGGACGGCGTTCTACGCCACCGCACTGTTCACCCATCCCAGCTCGCGCATCCGCGACCTCGCGCAGCTCCGCGGCGCCCACGCCGCCTGGGTCGATCAGAGCAGCGCCGCTGGCTACCTCGTCATCCGCGCCTCACTGCGCCAGCGCGGCATCGACCTGAACCGCCTGTTCGCGAGCGAGACCTTCTACGGCTCGCACGCCGCCGTGGGCAAAGCCGTCCTCGAAGGCGCAGCCGACGTCGGCGCCTCCTTCGTCCACCTCGACCCCCGTCGCAGCCGCCCTCGACGCGCAGGCTGGGGTGACGTCCCCGTGCGCATGCTCGCCACCGCGGGCCCCATCCCCAGCGACATGATCGCCGCCACGGTGCGCACCCCCGTCGAGAAGATCCGCGCCGTCCAGACGGCGCTCCTCCATCCATCGGACGAACTACGCGTCGCCGCGACGGCGCTGCTCGGGGCCGAGGGCTTCATCGAGGTCACCTCGGAGCACCTCGCGCCCATCCAGGATCTCCTCGATCACCTGGACGAACGCATCGAGCACACCCCGATCCCCGGTCGGGGGTGATTCCCCCCGACCACGGGACGCCGGGGGCGCCCAGGGCTCACTGCACGCCGGGAATGCAGACGCCCGCCGCACAGCCGAAGCCTGCGTTGCAGTCGGTGCTGGCCGCGCAGGGGAAGGAGCAACGGCCCGTCTGCAGGTTGCACTTGTGCGTGCCGCAGGTGACGTCGCTCTGACAAGGCAACGCCAGCGGATTGGCCGGAGCCGCGGCCGGCGCAGTCGCCGTGGGCGCCGGTTGGCCGTAAGGCTGCTGCCCGTACGGCTGCTGCTGCCCATACGGTTGCTGCTGCCCATACGGTTGCTGCTGCCCGTACGGCTGCTGCTGCCCGTACGGCTGCTGCTGCCCGTACGGCTGCTGCCCGTACGGCTGCTGCCCCGCCTGACCGTACGCGTTCCCCTGGACCTGAGCGCCGGCCGGATCGTCCGCATCCCGCCCGCGACAGCCGATCGACGTCACGGTGAACGCGCCGACCACGACGACCATCAAGCTTCCCAGGATTCGCGAAGAAATGGCTCGCTTCATGAAGTTCTCCCACCGGTGCAGAGGCTGAGCCCCCTGCCTGCAATGGCCGCTCGACGACCCCTCGACGGCGTGCCCGCCAGGGCCTCCTCGGCCTCGTAAAACGCTGCCAGCCCGCTCACCTTACGGCTCCGCCTCTTTGCAACAGCGGAAGCCCTCCTCGTACCCGTAGTCGTCTTCCTTGTGGAACCCCACCGTCGGCCGACAGCGACCGCGCACCGGGCCCCACCAGCCGCCTTTGAGACCACTCCGATCCGGGTACTTCTTGCCAGGCCGCATCACCCACTCGTTGATGTTCCCGTTCAGATCGTAAACACCGAACGGAGACACACATTCCGGCAGCGAACCGACCGGCAGCCGCTGATCGAGCTTCTCCAGCTCCGCCTTGCAGCGCGGATCCTGCATGCACCGATCGTACTTGCGGAGTTTGTGCTCACGCTTGCGGTACGGCTTGTCGATGCTGCATTTTGCAGGATCACGCACGTACCCGTTCGTGTACGGCAGCATCTCCTCCCCCTCGCACGCGAAGTTGAACTCCTCCTCGGTGCAGAGCCGCTTGCCGACGGACTCGCAGGTCTTCTTCGCATCGGTCCACGAAATGAGCAGCGCGGGCAGCTCCCCCTTCTGGTTGGGCCACTCGTACCGATCCGCACAGAACCGCATCGGACGCCTCGTCTTGGAGAGACAGACCGAGGGCGCCTCGTATTCAAGGCAGCGCTCACTCACCGTGGAGCTCCCCGCTGGCTCCCCCTTCTCCTCGCGGCGCTTCTTCTTCGCCTGATCGCGCTCGAACTCCTCGTGGTGCCGGAGACAGCGCTGCAACACCTCGGGGCAGTAGTTCCCCTCCACGAGCACCATGTCGGCGGGACACCCCTTCGACGATCCCGGGAACCCATCGCCATCGACATCCGGCGGCCCAGCCATGGCCTGCGCGCTCGCCACCGCGGCCGCAGGCTCCGCAGCGCTCCCTTCCCCCGCGCGGGCTGTCCCGGCATAGGACGCAGGCTCCGTCCCACCCGAGCTGGCCCCAGCAGGAACCTGGGCCTCCACCTGCGCGGTCGAAGCCGCCGGCGCCACGGGTTCCCCGTCGCCCGACTCCTGCCGGGAGCAGCCCGAGAACACCGACAGTGACGTGAAAAGCGAGAGCCCTGCCACGGCGCTGGCCGTGGCGAAGGGAGAAAAGCGATGTTTCATCGGGAGCCGGGAGCCGGGATCACCTTGAGCGGCACCCGCGCGCCGCCCCGCTCGACCTCGATCACCACCTCTCGCCCGGGCTCGAGTTCACCGAGCGAGAACATGTAGTCGTGAATGTTGGTGATCTCGTGGGACCCGATCTTCACCACCACATCGCCGGCCTGCATCCCCGCGCGGGCGCCCGGCGAGTCGGGACGCACACCCGTCAGCCGCAGCCCTTTGCCCTGGTACGCATAGTCGGGAACGGTCCCCACCGAGACACGGAAACCCGACCGACCGCCCTTGCGGTGAGGATCGGCGGGCGCATCCACGAAGGGAAGCCGCTCCCCTTGCTGCGTCACCGCGAGCGCCATCCGACCTGCCAGCGTCGCGATGCGCTCCATCCCCTCCGCATTGATCTTCTCGGCCGTGTCACTCGGCTGGTGGTAGTCCTCGTGCACCCCGGTGAACAGGAACGCGACCGGCACCCGCGCCGCCGTGAACGGCGCGTGATCGCTCGCCCCGAACCCCTCGGCTCCCTGCGCCAGCTCGAACTTCAAGCCCTCGCTCGCGCCCTTCACCACCGGTCCCCAGCCCGGCGACGTCCCCACCCCATCGACGAGCAGCTTGTCCTCACGCAAGCGCCCGACCATGTCCGCGTTGATCATCGCGACCACGTTCTTGATCGCCCCCACCGGCGCAGGCGGATTCTCCACGAAGTGACGCGACCCCAGCGTCCCCAGCTCCTCCGCCCCGAACCCGATGAACACCACCCCTCGATCGGGACGCGCCGGCAGCGCCGCCATCCGGCGCGCCACCTCCATCATCAGCGCCGTACCCGACGCATTGTCGTCCGCGCCGTGATGAATCTCCGTCGATCCCGGCTTCCGAGAATTCGACCCCCCGTGACCGAGATGATCGTAGTGCGCCCCCACCACCACGAACTCCCCCGCGTGCGGCGACCCCTCCCGCGCAGGCAAAAGCCCCACCACGTTCCACGCCTTCGCCAGCTTCGGCGTCACCTTCGTCGCGATCCGCAGCTGCACCCCAGCGAGCGGCTTCGCCGGCTGCGCCTTCGTTGCCTGCCACGTCCCCTTGTCGCGCAGCTTCGCCGTGGGGAAGAGCTTCTCCGCTGCCGACCGCGTGATCACCACCGCCGGCACCCCCATCCCGCTCGTATCGTGCGGCGCCTTCGGCAGTTCCTCCCCCTCCACGACGAGCACCACCCCCGCCGCCTTGTGCTCCCGCGCCGTGCGCAGCTTGTACCGAGCGCTCCCGAAATCGCGCAGCGGATCCTTCTGACCCGCCCCCTCGATCGCCGGCGCCCCCGCGAGCACCACCACCACCTTCCCGCTCACCTCCGCGCCCGCGTAGCTGTCCCAGCCGAGCGCGTGTGCCGAGATCCCGTGCCCCACGAAGACCGCGGGCCCCTCGACGGTCGCCGACTCGCTCCCGTCCGCCGTCGTCACCGCCTTCGCATCGACCGGCGTCGCTTGCTTGCCGCGCACCACCGAGAGCGTCGGCGCCTCGACCTCCGCGCCGACCCGCGCCTCGAACGCTTGCAGGAACGCCTGCCCCTCGGGCCCCGCATCCCCCAGCGGTGACAGCTTGAGCTCTGCGAACCGGCGCGCGACGAACTCCGCCGCGAGCCGCGCCCCTTCCGTCCCCGTCCCCCGGCCATCCATCTCCTGCGTCGTCAACGCCACGACGTCCGCCTTCACCCGCGCGGCCCCCGCAGCATCCGGCCCGATGGCCAGTGCCACCGGTCCCGGCACCGCGGCGGACCCCGCCACGGGCGCTTGCGCGACCGCAGGCGGAGACGCAGCGGGCGGAGCCGAACAAGCAGCGAGGACCGCCACCAACCCGAGCGAGGGCAAGCCGGCCCGCAGCCAGCGACGACGAGGAGATGTCACGACCTTCACCAGGGATTCGCCTTCTGCGCTGCCCGCACGAACTCCAGCGCCCGCCGACCGATGTACTCCTCCACGTCGGGCGGCGCGATGTGCCGATCCTTCGCGAAGTCGAACTCCCGCGGCTTCCCATCCGCGAACGTCACCCGGACCACTGCCGACTCCCGGAGCAGCTCCAGCGTCACGCTGACCTCGCCGAGCGCGAGCCGGATCTTGTCCGCCTCCTCCGCGAGCTCCACCGCCTGCTCCTTCTCCTTCAGCTTCTCCCCGGTGAAGCGCAGCGCCTCCGACCCGAGCGACAGCGCCAGCTCAGCAGCGCTCAGCGCCTCCGCGACCCGCTTCTTGTGGCGTGCGACCTCCTCCGCCTCACGCTCGGCTTTCGTCTTGACCGCTTCGACCAGCTCGTCCCGCCATCCCGCCATGATGCACCTCTACTTCATCTTGACGTTGACGGCATCACCGTCGGTCTTCTTCGGCTGCAGCCCGCTCAGATCCTCTGCGGGCAGCATCTTCGGGTTCATCAGCTCGTGGAACGCCTGCTTCGCGAGCGCGCCGGCCTCGCCCGCCTCCTGACGCAGCGCCATCAGCACACCGCGCTCCTTCATGAACTTCAGCGTCATGATCGCGCCCTTCCTCCGGGCCGCGTCATCCCCCTTCGCCGCCTGCCACAGCCGGTAGCGCAGCACCACGCGCGTCTCCGAGTGCGGCCCGTTGTCGTACTGCAGGTTGTCGAACTGCGACTGCAACCGCTGCCGCGTCCAGTCCTGCGGCACCTCGTGCACCTTGATGCGCGCCACCGACTCCGCGTTCGACACGTACCGGAACAGCGTCCCGCGCGTGAAGTCCTCGTCCGACCAGTACCCGAACGCCCGGTAGTAGTGGTCCTTCAGGTCGTCGAGCGCGCTCTTGTCGTAGTCACCGAACATCGCCACGGTCCGCGCCGCGATGTCCGTCGACCCACCCAGGATCAACGCCAGCGCTGCCGCGTTCCGCACCTCTTCGTCCTTGATCTTCGCCATCAGCTTCTCGGCCAGCGCCTCGTCGACCCCACCTGCGCCAATCGCGCGCGAGATCGCCATCCGCACCCCGAGATCCACATCCGCGGTCAGAAGATCCGCCAGATCGGATCCCGCGCCCGGCACCGGCCGCACCGACAGCGCGTTCGCGTAGCACGCCCCGATCCACTGCTTGCGCAGCTCCTTCTTCGCAGCGAAGTCCTTCGCCTTCTTCGCCACCTCGAGCATCGTCTTCTCGTCCGCCGACCAGCCCAGCGCCAGGCACGCCTCCGAGCGCGCCTCCTCGTGCCAGGTCTCGTCCTCGATGAACTCGATCAGCGGCTTCACCGCCTTCGCATCACCGAACTCCGCGAGCCCCTGCGCCGCGCCATAAGCGACCGCGCGCAGCGCCATGCCCATCATCGCCAGCCCGGCGCCCTGCAGGCCCTCCTGGGTGATGTCCATCTGCTTGTCGGGCTTGCGCTTGAACTGCTCCAGCAGCTTGGGGAACGAATCCTCATCCCGCGCCCGACCGATGTACCGCAGCGCGCTCTGCGCCGTCTCGAACGCCATCGGGAACGGCGGCTGCGCCCCCTCCTTCGGCAGCGGATCCTTCGGGAACGCCCACTCCCGCAGCTGGGTCTTGATCTTCTCCGACCGCACCGTCGCCAGGAACCGCAGCCCGTTCGCATGCGGCTGCGGACGATCCTTGATCCAGAGGATCACGCTGTCCTCTGCCGCCTTCTTCAGGTCATCCCGCTTGTCCCCGTGGATCACCGCCAGGTCGGCGAGCATGCGCGACGCCACCACCCGCGGCAGATCCGTGCGCGAGAGGTGACCCCCCTCGTCCGCCTCCCAGAACCGCTCCTGCACATAGAGCTTCGTCGGGTCCGCCAGCATCCGCTCCCCGAGCAGCTTCGCCGCGCGCACATCACCGACCTCTGCGAGCCGCGTCCCCGCCTCACCCTGCCAGTGCAGCGGCGGCTTCGTCTTCTCCACCCACGCCACCAGCGCATCCGCCGACCGCGGGTCTGCGAGCTGCCGCAGCATCTCGAAGATCTGTTTCGTCTGGAACCACTGCTGCTCGGGCGTATCGCTCTTCACGCTGTCCAGCGCGAGCACCAGCCCCTCGCCCCCGATACCGTCGCGCAGCGCCTCCAGGAACCGCTGACGGCTGTCCTTGTCCGCGGCCTTCAGCGCATCGAGCAGCGGCTTCCGCGCCTTGTCGTCGCCGATGCGCCCCAGCCCGTTGGCCGCCTCGCGCGCGACCTCGATGTCCTTGTCCTCGACCAGCTTGATCAGCGTATCGGTCCACTTCGGCTCCGGATTCCGCGACACCACCGTCGCCACCAGCTGCCGCACCGACGCGCTCTCGTCCGTCGCGAGCTTCGCCAGCTCGTCCAGCGACACCATGCTCGCCAGCTTCTCCGGATCGAACGCCACACCCCCGCCGAGCCGCTCCACCTTCGCGAGGTGCCCCTTGCGGTACTCCCCCATCGCGTCCTGGAACGCCGCCGGCTCCTTCAGCACCGCCAGCGCCCAGACGATCTGCGGCTTGTCGCTCTCGTCGGCCTCCTTCAGCACCTGCAGCAGCATCGTCTTCGCGCCGTCCGCGCGCGGCGACCCGTAATGAGCCAGCACCTGCGACGCCACACCGCGGATCCGGTGATCCTTCTGCTCCAGCGCCTTCGTCGCGATCACCGGCCCCTCCGGGTCATCGGCCCACGCCAGCTGGATCAACGCCTCTTGCTGGAGCTTCGGCTCCACCGGGCTCGTCGCCCACTTCTTCCACAGCGGGATCTGATCCTTCTGCGGCAGCACGAAGATGTTCTTCTTCTCCGTGGCGATCTGCTCCACGGTCATCTTCTGGCTCTCCTGACGGATGCCGAACCAGATGGCCGCTGCCGCACCTGCGACGAGGAGCACCCCGACGAACACCGTCACCGGGTTGAAGCGCCCCTTCTTGAAGTTCCCCTCGTCCCCGAAGTTCGCCCCACCTCCACCCCCCGGGCCCGGCGGCTCCTCCGGCAAGTCATTGTCGTCCGGCGGCCACTTGGCAGCCAGCAGACCGGGCGGCAGGCGCCGCTTGCGCAACGCCGAGGGGTTTTCACGAGAATGGGTGGGGCGTTCCTGCATGGTAACCGGCGAGACCGTACCAGAGACGCTCGGGCACGGGCCGAAAGTTTTGCTATGAGCTTGACCACGATGCACCGCCAGGACGACGCCTCTGGGAAATTCCTGTACCCGGCGATCGCCGCCTTTCTGGCGCTCAGCGCCCTGCTCGGCCTCGCCGTCCTCCCGCGGCTCGCGCCCGGAGGTCATTCCCTGGTCGGCAAGCCAGGACCCGACATCGTGCTTCCCGTCGCCGCCAATGGCGACGCCGGCGCGCGAATGCAGCTCCGCGACCTCCAGGGCCAGGCGGTGATTCTGGATTTCTGGGCGAGCTGGTGCGGCCCCTGTGCCGTCCAGGCCCCCATCCTCGAGCGCATCTCCAGGCGTTACGAGAAGAAGGGCCTCGTCGTCCTCGGCATCAATGTCGACGACCCCCCCGCCGTCGCCAGCCAGTACGCCGCCCGCAAAGGCCTCACCTATCCCATCCTCGTCGACGACGAACGCAATGCGTCAGCGCACTACGGCATCGACAAGCTGCCCACCCTCGTCGTCCTCGACAAGGAGGGCAAGGTCGCCGCCTACCTGACGGCCATCGTCGACGAAGCCAGCCTCGACGAGATCATCGCGCAAGTGCTCTGACCGCCCCTCGCGCTCACGACGCTCACGCACGCCACGCGCTCACGACGCTCACGCACGCACGCCTCGCACGGCGCTCACGCCACGCGCTCGCGCCACGACGAGCACCGCCCGCTCACACCAGGTCCCCGTCCCCCCGCGCCTTCAGGGCGTCGACCACCTGCTTCACGTCTTGCGCCCGCTCCCGAGGAACGACCAGCAGCGCATCCTCCGTCTCCACGACGCACAGCCCCGCGACCCCCAGAAGCGCGATCACCCGCTTGTCTCCCCGGCTCTCCCGCAGATCCAGGATCAAGTTGTCGCGCGCATCCAGCAGCACCGCCTTCTCCGGTCCCACATTCCCCGCCGCGTCCTTCGCCCCCAGCTCCCACGCCGTCCTGAAGCTGCCGACATCGCTCCACCCGAAGTCCCCCGGCACCACCGACAGCGTCTCCACGTGCTCCATCACCCCGTGGTCGATGCTGACCGCCGGCAGCACCGGAAACACCCGCCCCAGCGCCTCCCGCTCCGCCTCGGGCCCCCGCTTCGCCGCGGCGACGATCTCCTCCAGCCCCGCAGCGAGAGCCGGCATGTGGGCCCGGATCGCCGCCATCATGTCCCCCGCCCGGAAGAAGAACATCCCCGCGTTCCACAGAAACCGCCCGCTCGCGAGGAACCCCTCCGCCCGCTCCCGATCGGGCTTCTCCACGAACCGCAGCGCCTCCAGCACCCCTTCCCCCCGCACCCCCTCCCCCCGCTCCTTCCCCGTCTCGATGTACCCGAACCCCGTCTCCGCATGCGTCGGCCGGATCCCCACCGTGGTGATCGTCCCCTGCCCCGCCGCACGCGCCGCCACCCCCAGCACCCGCCTGAACTCCTCGACGTCGGCGACATGGTGATCACTCGGCAGCACCGCAACCACCGCCTCCGGATCCTCGCTCGCGATGCGCGCCGCCGCCCACCCGATGCACGGCGCCGTGTTCCTCGGAACCGGCTCCACCAGCAGATTCCCGGCCGGCAGCTCCGGCAGCAACGCCTGCGTCGCCTCTGCCAGATGGCTCCCCGTCGCGATCAGCACCCGCCCCCACGCCGTCTTCCCCGCTTCCGGATGACACACCGGCAGCACCCGCCGCACCGTCGCCCGCAGCAGCGGCTCCTCCCCGACCAAGGGCAACAGCTGCTTCGGCCGCACCGCGCGCGAAGCAGGCCAGAAACGAGTGCCTGCGCCACCAGCGAGGATGAGAGCGACGACGGTCGGTGCCTGGTCGGACATGACAGGGACGATTAGCGCGGATCCCCCGTCGACGCGAAGACCGGAAGCGAACGCCGCCCCTCCGCACCGCTCCGCGCCTCCCCACCCGTCGCCGCGACCGCCGCCTCCTCGCGCCCGACCTTCTCAGCGCCCGCCACCACCTCCCCACGAAGCCCCTCGCCCGAAGCCACCCCTGGCAACGCCCGCGCATACGCCGTCGTCGCGAGCCCCAGAGGAATCATCCACAGCGACAGCGCCGCCATGAACCGCCGCTCCAGAAGACCCCGCAACACCACCCCCGCCCCCAGCGCCCCGAGGAACGCCACACAGAGCCCGACCGCGAACGAAGCCACACCGATCCCGGGAGCCCCCAGCGCCTGCAGCCCTTCCACGATCAATGCCGGCACCGTCAACGCGAGCGCCAGCTCGAGCGCGCGCACCGGCCGCAACCCCAGCCAGATCAGCACCACGAGCGCCCCCCCGATCCCAGTCGCCCCCGGCGCCAGACCCACCCCATGAGCCACCCCCGCGACCAGCATCCCGAGCAGCGAAGGACTCTCCCCCCGCTCCTCGGCCGGCGGCGCCAGCGCAGCCCCCGCGATCGCCGCCCCCGAGACCACCAGACCGAGCCCCTGCGCCAGCGGCGCCTCCGCCCACAGCGTCACATAAGGCCGCAGCGAAGCACTGACCCCGAGACTCACCGCCGACCCCAGCGCGAGCAGCACCGCATCCCGAGCCCCTGGTGAAGCCCGGAACAGCGCGGGCCGCGCAATGGCCCGCAACGCCTCCCCCAGCGCAGCGAGCAGCGTCTGCCGCGCGAGCACGATCACCGCCGCCGCCGCCGCGAGCCGGACGGCAGCGAGAAACGGCGTGGGATCGTGCTCCAGACCCAGCCAGATCCGCGCAGCCAGAGCGTGAGCCGACGCCGAGATCGGCAGGACCTCTGCGACGCTCTGGAGCGCAGCGAGCAGCAGGACGTCCATGAGCGACACCACAAAAGCCCTAGCGCACGGGCAGATATCCTGTCGAGCGGCTCGCGTGGCGCCGCCCGCCGCGATCGGCTCCGCGGTTGACAACCCTGCCCCCGACGGGGACAACCAGAACCCATGGAGCCCGATGGCCGCTCGTCTGGCCGCTCGTCTGGCCGCTCGTCAGCCGGATGCGTCGACGCGCCGACCGCGGCACACGACACAACGCGCGGGCAGCCAGCAGCGTCGGCCCACGCACGCCGCAGCGACGCGAGGCGTCTCCCTCATGTCGCCCCTCGTCCCCGAGCCCATGCCCGCCCACCCGCAGCGCATCCCCTCATGACGCCCGCCCCCCCGGAGCGCGTCCCCTCATGATGCCCGTCGGCCCGGCCGATCTCGTGCTGCGCATCGCCGTCGGCGCAGCCCTTGGCGGCGTCATCGGCTACGAGCGCGATCGCCACGGCCGACCGGTGGGCCTCCGGACGCACCTCCTCGTCGCGATGACCGCCGCCACCTTCATGGTCGTCTCGGCCCATTTCGTCTACTTCCAGGGCTACAGAAAGGACGACCTCACCGAGGTCGACGCCTCCCGCATCGCTGCCTCCGTCGTCTCCGGCATCGGCTTCCTGGCGGGCGGCGCGATCCTGCGCACGGGCGCCACCGTGCAAGGCCTCACCACGGCCGCCGGACTGTGGCTGGTGACCGCCATCGGGCTCGCCGCCGGCGCCGGCATGTTCGTCGTCAGCACCACGGTGACCCTGTTCGGCGTCATCGCCCTCACGGTCCTGCGGCGCTTCGAAGACAAGAACGACAGCGCCACCCGCCACCGCGTGACGGTGGTGCTGGGCGCCGGAGGCCAGACGGCGAGTCAGCTCGTCGACGCCGTCGGCGCCCTGGGCATGCGCGTGAACAAGATGGAGTACGAGCGCCGCTTCGACGAAAAGCGTCGCCTCGCCGTGACCTTCGAAGTCCTCCTCCCCGACAGCATCGGCATCGGCGGCCTCGTCGATCAGATCGAGAAACTCCCCGACGTCCAGCGCGTCCACATCCAGAACCTCTGACGCGGCGGCCCCCTCCCCCCGACCAGCACGCAGCCCCCAGCACGCCGAGGTCAGTGCGCCGAGGTCAGTGCGCCGTCGATTTCGAGAAGAGGTTGATCACCAGCACCCCGGCAATGATCAAGCTCATCCCGATGAGCGCCGGCGTGTCGAGCCGCTGCGAGTACAGCAGGTACGCCGCCACGGTGATGAGCACGATGCCCACCCCGGACCAGAGCGCGTAAGCGATGCCGAGCGGGATCGTGCGGATCGCATGCGAGAGCGAATAGAACGCCACGGCATAACCGCACACGACGATCACGGAAGGCCACAGACGGGTGAAGGAGTTCGAGGCCTTCATTGCAGACGTCGCAATCACCTCCCCGATGATCGCAATCGCTAGAAACACGTACGACATTCTCTCTTCCTCCTCGCCCCGCCTGCTGGCGTGACGACCACCTGCCAGGGCGACATCACCTGCGCCTCCCCGTCGGCGCGCAAGAGTCTGGCGCAGGAGAGCACTTCGGCACGGCAATTTCTGCAAGCGGCATCCGTTCAGCGACGGAGGGGGGCACCTCGCCGGGGCATCTGGAGCCATCTCGCCGAGCGCATCGTGACGACTCGCCGAGCGCAAGGAGACGAGAGGAAGGCAGCGGGGAGGAGACCCCTCACGGCCGGGGGACTCCGCAAGTGGAGCAGGGGGTGGGAAGCAGCAGGACCGCGGTGCTTGCGGTGAAGGCACGGAGAGGAGCCGAGGATTCGACTGGCGGGTGGACGATGCTACCGTTCCCTTGCTGTCGAAGCGTTGCCCCCCCGCCACCGAGGGAAACTCGCTGCAAACTCCGGGAGGCCCGCTGCAAACTCCGGGAGGCCCGCTGCAAACTCCGGGAGGCTCGCTGCAAACTCCCGGAGGCTCGCTGCAAACTCCCGGAGGCTCACTGCAAACTCCCGGAGGCTCACTGCAAACTCCCGGAGGCTCACTGCAAACTCCCGGAGGCTCGCTGCAAACTCCGGGAGGCTCACTGCAAACTCCGGGAGGCTCACTGCAAACTCCGGGAGGCTCGCTGCAAACTCCGGGAGGCTCACTGCAAACTCCGGGAGGCTCACTGCAAACTCCGGGAGGCTCGCTGCAAACTCCGGGAGGCTCACTGCAAACTCCGGGAACGTCCAGCCAGGAACTCGCCCCCCTCCTCGAGTCCCCTTCCCGGTCGTCCCGCCGGAAGGAATGGAAGCTCCCCCACCCTCCACTACACCCCGCCGCAGGGTTACGGTACCACCAGACCGTGGACCAACCGCGCGTCGACAATGCCACCGAGTTCGTGGTCCATCCGCAGGTCCTGCTCGATCGCGACGGCGAAAAGCTCGCGGCGATCGTCAAAGCGACCTTCGAACTCCAGGACGACGGCGCCCTCGAACTCGCCCCCCCCGCACGAACACGCGGCATCCGCTTCGCCGACATCCCCTGGGAGAAAACCCAGCCGGAGAGCATCGTGTTTCCCGCGGACGTATGCCTCCGCAAACCCGGCACCGACGTGGTCCTCGTCGCGAAGGCACACGCCCCCGGCGACGACCCCGTGCCGTCCTTCGACGTCCGCGTCGAGGTCGGCCCGCTGAAAAAGTCCCTCGTGATCTTCGGCCGACGCCTCTGGGTCGAAGATGGCCGCGCCCTCACCCCCCCGGCCCCCGTGCTGGAGATGGAACTCCGCTACGACCACGCCTGGGGAGGTCGCGACGACGACCCCCCTGCCCCCCCCCTCGAAGAAGCACGAAACCCCATCGGACGAGGCGTCGTCCGTCACCCCTCCGCCCTCACCCACCAGGAAGCCCCCTCGATCGAGGACCCAGCGCACCCCATCCGCTCGGTGCGCACCCGCCCCCCTCCCGCGGGCTTCGGCGTCGTCGGCAGAAGCTGGGAACCCCGACGCCAGTACGCCGGCACCTACGACGAGACCTGGCAGTCGTTCAAGGCCCCCCTCATGCCCGACGACTTCGACGACCGGCACAACCTCTGCGCATCCCCCGGCCTGATCGCCGACCCCCCGCTCGTCGGCGGCGAACTGGTGCGCCTGCTCAACTTGACCCGAGGTGGAGGCGCCGTGTCCTTCACCTTGCCGCGCATCACCCTCGAGATCGACTTCCGCATCCCCGACCGAGACCCCATCGCCTTCGCCCCCCACCTCGACACCGTGCTCCTCGATCTGTACGAAGCTGGCCCCGAGAAACCCGTGACCGTCGAACTCGTGTGGCGCGCCAGCGTGCCCGCCCCGAGACGCCTGCGAGAAGCCCGGGTGCGCGTCCGAGAGCGCCAGGTGCCCCGATGACCCTCGCGTCCGTGGTCTCGGTCGGAGCGCGGACCCCCCTCGGCCTGGACGCACCCCAGACGGCATTCTCGGTGCGCGCGGGCATGCCCGCCATGCGCGAAGCAGCGCTCGTCGACGCCGAGGGCGAGCAGATCACCATGTGCTTCCTGCCCACCCTCGACCCCCGGCTCACCGGCGCAGCGCGCGCCCTCGCCCTCGCCGGCCCCGCGCTCGCCGAAGCCCTCGACGGCCTCGGCCTGCACCCTGGCGCGAACACCGCGAGCAGCGCGAACAACGCCGCGACCCCTCCCCTGCGCGCACGCCTCGCCCTCTGCCTCGACGAAGACGTCGACCCCACCCAGGGCGGCTGGATCGCCTCCGATCTGGTCCGCCAGGCCCGGCAGCGCTCCTTGCACGTCGAGCTGGAAGTCTCGGCGCGCGGCCCCGCAGGACCGGGATACCTGCTGCCCGCCCTCGCCGCCGCGCTCACCTCCGGTCAGCTCGACCTCGCCATCCTCGGCGGCGTCCACACCGACTACGATCCCGCGCGGATCGCGCGCCTCGAACGCGCGGGACGCCTCTTCCGACCCCCCGACCATCTCTCCGCCGTCCTCCCGGGCGAAGGCGCCGCCTTCGTCGTGCTCGCCGACCCCGCGCACCTGCGCCGCCTCGCCTGGAAAGAGCGCGCGCGCCTGCTCACCGTGGCGACCGGATTCGAAGAAGCGCGACCCGACAACGACGTCTCCGCCTTCCGCGCCACCGGACTGACCGCCGCCGTCCGCAGCGCCCTCGCCCCCTTCACCAGCGAGACCGACCGCGTCGGCTGGATCCTGACCGATCTCGGCTTCGAGACCTTCCGCCACTTCGAGCACCAGGCCGTGCTCACCCGGACCCAGGCCCACTTCGGCCCCCCGCAGCACATCGACAGCCCAGCGCAGCGCCTCGGCCATCTCGGCGCCGCCGTGGTGCCCCTCCACCTGGCGCTGGGCGTCGAAGGCTTCCGGCGAGGCCACGCCCCCCACCACCGCCTGCTCTCGCTCTCCGGCAGCGATGGCGGAGAGCGGGCCGCCATGGTCGTGACGGCCCCTGCCGGCTCAAACGCGCTTTCGAGCGGGCCGTGACCAGCGCCCCGGGCTCCCGGACGCCGCCCGGGCGGGACCTCCCCACGCACCGAGAGCCCGCTCCTGCGTGACCACGAAGTCACGAGGATCGAAAGGAACGACCCCCCCCGTGCGCACGACCAGCTCCACCTGAAGGAGCCGACGCTCCTCGACCGAGCGCGGTGCCTCGTCGAGTTCCCGGAGCGAAACCATCGGCGTGTAGAGCTGCCCCATCCGGTGACGCGCCTGCACGGGAAACGCTGCCCCCCGCTCCTCCCAGAACGCGCGCCAGCGGACCGGATCGGTGGAAGGCCGCTCCACGCGATCCGGCGCCGGCGCCTCGGGTCGGTCCCGCGGATCACTCACGATCTGGGCCAGCCGCGGACGCCGAGGCTCCCCGAGCTCGGGCGTCGGAGGCACGGCGACGTCGAGGCTCTCGGCAGCGACCTCCACCTCCTCCCAGAGACCCGCACCCGTGATCCGGTCGAGCGCCCCTGCCGCAGCGACGCGCAGCTCCTCACGCGCACTGGAGAGCATCTCCAGCAGCAGACCCACGGCCGGAACGGCCCCAGCCCAGCCGAGGGCCGCCAGCAACGCGGGCGTCGGCCGCTGGCGAGCCCGCTCCATGAGGCGACTGGCGTCGATCTCGTCCCCCGCGAGCGCGAGGAGCAGCGCCGAAATCCCCGCGTCCGCCCCCTCGGGCGCGCCATCGAGATGCCGCGCAAGACGCCCCGGATCCCCCGCGAGCGCCACGGCATGGAGCGCAGCATGGCGCAGCCCGACATCGTCCGCGGTGAGGTGAGGCTCGAAGCCCCCCTGCGGAGCGACCCCGAAGCTCACCGCCAGGTGAACGATCGCATGCACCGCGACGCGAGGATCATCACGGGTTGCGGCGTGCAGCTCCTCGGCGGTCGCGAGGCCACGACGGCCGAGAACATCCACGGCCACGGCACGCACCCAGGGCTCGGCGTCCCGGAGCAACGAGCGGAGCGCAAGCGGCAAGAGCTCGTGCGGCGCGACGGCGAGAGCCGCGCCCACCGCGACGGCCGTGTCTTCATCGAGCCCACTGGCGCCGAAGAGCGCGCGCTCTGCGGCCGCCAGCGCATCGCGACCAGCGAACGAGCCGAGGATCAAGCTGGCAGCGAACACCCGGCTCGGATCCTTGACCGGGAAGTCGGCGAGCAAGCGAGGCACATGCGCGATCGCCGGAGCCCCGAGCGACGCGAGCAGATCGAGCGAGGCCAGGAGGCGACGCTCGAGGACGAGCGACCCACGCCAGGGATCTCCTGGCAGCGGCATCCGCTGCATGGCCGCCATCGCGATCTCGTCGAACGCCGTGCGGGCGCGCTCGCGCAGAAACGCCCCCTCGTCGAGCGCGGGGTCGAAGCGCAACGCCAGACCCGGCGGCGAAGGCGTCGGCGCCGTCGCGATCGGAGGAGGCACCGAGGGACGGAGCGAAGGGGGCTCCGCGGTCTTCTCGCGCGCTGCCTGCGCACGCTGCTTGAGGGTGGCCACCGCATCCCGCAGCTCGTCGAAGGATCGCGGAGGCGGAATCGGCGGCGGCAGCGCGACCGCATGGGTGGGCGTCAGCGCCTCGACGTCGAGGGGAGGCACGAGCGACGGCCGCGCCACATCGTGCAGTCGAGGAAGATCGATGCTGGCCCGGAGCGGCTGGAGGGCGCGAGGCCATGGACCAGGCACACTGCCGGCCACACCGAAGCCACGGGCCAGGGCGCGGCGCGCATTGCCGAGATGTTCACCGATGCGTGTCACCGGATCGCTGCCGTCACCCACGGCGCCACGGTCTGCGCTGGCCACCCCCCCGTGGCTCGGCATGCTTGCAGTCCCAGGTATCCCACCGAGGCGCGTACGTTCCAGGAACGCGACCGCCTCGTCGACGTGTGCGATCACGCGCTGGCTGGCATCCCCCGGCTCCCGACGGGCATCGAAGGCATCGTAGAGACTCGCCAGCGCGCGCTCCATGGCGCGGGCAGGAGGAACCGGGTCGAACGGCGGCTCCTCGACACGCTCGAGCAGCACAGCCGCGCGGCGCAGCTCGGCGTGAGCCTCCTCCAGAATGCGATGTAACGCAGAGAAATCCGCAGCGTGACCAGCGGTCGAGGGACGCTGCTCGGGCCGGTCGAAGGGAGGCTCGGAGGGGCTCACGGGTACCCGGTTTGTTAACGTGTCCGCCGTGGCGCGGGAAGACCAGCCCCTCCTGCAACGTGCCACAGCGCCAGCGAGCCCGATGATACCCTCGGCCCATGGCTCCTCGCGCGGACCTCGCCGGCGACGTGAAGGCCTACGCCGCCCTCGCCGTGGCGCTCGCGAGCCCGTCCGCGAACCGAGCGGCCATCCTGTCGGCCCATGGCCTCGACGAAGCCGGCTGGGAGGCACTCGACGACGCCTGGCAAGCGCGCATCGCCGAAGAAGACGAAGAAGACGAAGCCGGCATCCCCCGCCTCATGGCCGCCTACGCCGACGCCTTCGTCCAGGCCCAGCGCGCTCGCGCGAAGACCGTACTCTCCTTCGAACGCTTCATCGAGGTCGCCCGGGTCCTGCAACGGACCGACGACGCCCCGAAAGCCCTCGCGCGGATGGGCCTCACCCTCGCCGACGTCATGGCCAGCCAGCACCACTGGACGGCCCGGATGATGGAAGACGACGCCCTGGCCACGCAGTTCCGCCACGCGATGCGCTGAGCGAGCGGGAATTGCCGACCCCTCGGCGCGCATGAGACCATCGACCACGCCATGGGCAAGGTCACCGCTTACTATCTCGACACGATCACCGACCGCTCCGGCCACACCATGGCCGGCTTCGCCGTCAGCGTGTGCCTCACCCCGGCAGCCCCCGCGCCCTTACCGATCCCCTACCCCACCTTCGGCAACACCGCCGAAGGGATCACCGACCCCTGCATGCGGACCAAGATCGAAGGAGCACCGATCTTGACCGTGGGCGGGTGCATGAAGACCTGCCACGGAAACGAGCCAGGCACGCTCCGCGAGGTGGTCAGCCTGAACATCACCGGCCCCTGCTTTCCCTGGCTGGGCGCCCCCTTGATCCTCATCGAGCTGGGCATGGCGGGGATCACCGGCTCCCTCGGACAGATGAACAAGGGCCTCACCTTCGGCCTGGGCGCCAAGGCCTCGGGCGCAAGCGGCGCAGGCGGCGCAGGCGGCGGCCCCTCGGGCCCTGGCGCGGGAGGCCCCGGCGCGGGTGGACCGAATGGACCAGGCAACGGCGGCGGAGGCGGAGGCGGCAGCAACGACGGCGCCGCCCCACCGAGCCCACCCGCCCCTCCAGGCGCCGAGGGTCAAGCCAGCGCCGGCCACCCCGTCGACGTGATCACCGGGACCCTCTTCACCCCCCCCTGCGTCGACTTCACCCTCCCCGGCTTCCTGTGGGTCCGCTGGATCCGCAGCTACCGCACCTCCGCCGTACGCCAGCGCTGCGGCCTGGGCTGGGGGTGGTCGCACAACCTGGCCTGGCGCGGCGAGCGCCACGGCGAAACGTTCACGCTCATCGACGACCGCGGCAGCGAGACCACGCTCGTCTTGCCGACGGGTGACGAAACGCTCTTGCTCCCCCACGGCCGCAAGCTCCACGCCGAGGGAGACGCCATCGTCGTGGACCTCGACGACGGCCTGCTGCGCGTCCTGCGCCCCTCCCCCGGGGGAACGAACTACGCGCTGGTCGCGCTGCGGGACGCCCACGGCAACCACGCTGCACTGCGCTGGGAAAACGAAGAGATCGTCGAGATCGTCGACTCCGTGGGGCGCCGGGCCACGCTGACGCGGGACGGCGCGCTCCGGACCTGGGAACTCCACCTGCTCGACGACGAGGGCGAACCGCAGCAGAAGCTGCTGGTCGCCTACGAGCTGGACGAGCGCGGCGACCTCGTCCAGGTCATCGACGCCGGCGGCGTCTCGACCCGCTACGAGTACGACGAAGACCACTACCTGCTCGCCGAGCACCGCCCCGACGGCATCGTCTTCCGCTTCGTCCACGCCGAGTTCCACGGAGAAAAGCGCTGCGTCGAGACCTGGGGAGAGCGCCCCGGAGGCGACCTCCTCGCCGAGCTCGGCGCCGTCACCGAGGACGCGAAGGCGAAGCCGCGCGGCATCTTCCACACCCGCCTGACCTATGGCCCGGGCCGACGAGAAGCCACGGTGACCGACGGTGCAGGCAGCGTGCACCGCTACGCAGGCAACGACCTCGGCCTCGTGGAGCGCTACATCGATCCACGCGGCAACGCGACCCTCTTCCGTTACGACGCCCTCGGCCGCGTCGTCTCCATGTCGGACGGCTCCCTCGGCGCCACCCGGCGCCAGGTCGACGCCTCCGGACGGATCGCCTCGATCACCCTCGCCGATGGCGCCACGCTTCGCTTCCAGCACGACGACGAGACCGGCCTCCGGACCCTGATCAGACCCGACGGCACGCGCGCCTCCGTGCGGCTCGTACGAGGCAAGGTGGTCGAGCGCCTCGACGAGCAGGGCCGGAAGACCCTCGCGACGTACGACGCCCGCGGCAAGAACACGGCGATCACCTGGCCCGACGGTGGCCAGGACCTGCTCGAGTACGACACCCACGGCAACCTCGCGAAGTACACGACGGCCCGCGGCGCCGTGTACCGCTACGCCTTCGACTTCCTGGGTCAACCCATCTCCCTGGAGACACCGACCGGCGCGACCTACCACCTCGACTACGACTCCCGCGGCGACCTCGTCGCACTCACGGGCCCAGGCGGGCAGCGGTCCGCCTTCCTGCCCGACCGGATGCGGCGCACCGAGCTGCAGCAGCACACCGGCGGCGGCGAGCAGCGCAACCGCTGGGTGGCCGACGCGCTGGTCGAGCAGACCAAGGCCGACGGCAGCCGCTACCGGATGGGGTACGACGCGCTCCTGCGCCTCCAGTGGATCGAGAACCCCGCCGGCGAGCGGTTCACGGTCCGCCACGACGGCGCTGGCAACCCCATCCGCCAGCAGACGTTCGCGGGACTGACCTACGGCTTCGAGTACGACGGCGCCGACCGGCTCGCGCTGGTCCTGAACCCGGAAGAGAAGCGCCTCGTCGAGCGCAGGGACGCACAAGGACGCATCCTCACCCGAGAGCACAGCGGCAGGACGAGCGCGCGCTTCGCCTACGACGAGGCAGGGCGGATGCTCTCCGCCGAAGCGGGCATCGCGCGCGTGGAGTACGGCTACGACGAGTCGGGACGCCTCGTGCGCGAGCAGCAAGCAGCCGGCGGGTTCCGCTTCGAAGTCCGCTACCAGTACGGACCGGACGGGCGCATCGCCGAACGGAGCTACTCGTCAGGCTGGCACGTACGCTACGGCGCCGAGAAGGACGGCGAGTCCATCGCCATCACCTCCTCGCTCGGGAACGAGACCCTGCACATCGAGCGCGACCTGGAAGGACGAGAACTCCTGCGTCGCCGCGAGACCGACGGCCTGGCCCTCCGCACGCAGCGCAACGTGCTGGGATTCCCCGAGCACGTGGTGGTCGAGGACGCAGACGGCGCCTCCCTCCGGGTGCGCTCGTTCCGCTGGGACGCGCGGGGCCCCGTCGCCGCGGTCACCGACACGGCCGCCGGGATGCGGTCCTACGAGCTGGACGTCTTCGGGCGCCCCGTCAGCGCCCAGGGACTCGGCACGAACGAGCGCTTCCGGTATTCGCCGCACGGCACCGCGCTGCCCGAGGGTGCCACCTGGTCCCTTGGGGCAGGCGGTCGTCCCACGCACGTCGGCGAGGTGCTGCTGCGCTGGGACCGGTGCGGGCGGCTCGTCGAGCGACGCGCCCCGGACCCGCAGCACTCGTGGCGCTACGGCTACGACGACGACGACCGCCTCGTGGAGGCCGTGCGCGGCGACGGCGTACGCGTGCAGTACCTCTACGATGCCTTCGGCAGGCGCCTCGCCGAGACCGTCGGAGGCGCCACGACCTGGTTCGGCTGGGATGGAAACGCCCCCGTCGAGGAGCAGACGAGCACCGGGGGAAAGGTGCTGCGCGTGTTCCACGACGATGGCCACACGCCGCTCGTCGAGGGAAGCGAAGGCCAGGGTCTCCGCCTGGTGGCAGCCGATGCAGCAGGAACCCCGTACCTCTACTTGGGGAACGAGGGCGAGACCGCTGAACTCGATCTCTCGACCTGGGGCGAGGTCGCCCGCACCCAGGGCGACGTCGGCGCGCTGCGCTTCGCCGGCCAGCGCGCCGACGCCACGACGGGCCTGCACTACAACCGCAACCGCTACTACGCCCCGGACCTTCACGTCTTCCTGACCCCCGACCCGCTCGGGATGCTCGGCTCGGTCCAGGACGTGGGCTTCGTCCCGAACCCGACGCTCTACATCGACCCGCTGGGTCTGCTGACGATCATCACCGCGTCGAACGATCCGGCCCTGATCAACGCCTACTACGGCAACTACGCCTCGCAGTATCCCGGCGCCACGATCCTGACGCCCTCCCAGGTGACCCCTGGCAGCCTCGCCGGCGAGACCGAGGTGATGATCGACACGCATGGCGTGCCCGGCCAGATCGAGTGGGCGGGACAGGACATCAGCGGGACGGAGCTGGGAGACCGCCTGAACGCCGCCGGGTTCAACGGCAGCGCCCCCGGCGCTCGGGTCGACGTCATCGCCTGCAACAGCGCAACGAAACCGCGAGGAGGCCAGAGCGTCTCGCAAGCAGTGGCGAACCGGACGGGTGCCACGACCTCCGGTGGGCGCGCCCTGTTCAACAGCAGCTTCCTCGGCAACCAGGGCTGGTCGGGCCTGGTGAGCGGCATGCCTTCGGGCACCCCCCCCTCGGGGCTGCGCGTGAACGGCTTCGGGAGCTGGGTCAACGGGATCCAGCCCCAGCCCGGAACGCCGTGATCACCGCGCGCTCAGGGCTCGGGCCGCACCGCGACGAGAAGCTCCGGGTCCTCGATCCAGGCCGCGAAATACGGGTACCTCCGGCCCGCCCGGACCATCGCCACGAGGAAGGGACGATCGCAGACGAAGTGGCGCCCCCGAGGCCCTCCACGCGGCGCCACGATGACCCCCGCCGACCGCAGGATCGCCCCCTTCTCATCGAGCCGGAAGCGGATTCGCTGCTTGGCTTCCTCGATGACGTGCTCCTGGTCCAGGACCTTCCGTTGACCGATCTCCGCGTAGTTGCGGAGGACATCCACATCGATCATCGGAATCTTCACCACGTCCCGCTTCCCCAGCGCCACCTCGCCGCGCAGACGTGACCAGAGGCCTGGCTTGTGGTTCGCGCGGGCGAGCGCTTCGTCCACCATGGCAAGAAGGCTGGGCTCTCTCGGGATGCAGGCCACGATCAACCGGTCCGCTTCCGCGTCCGTGATCAGCTCCAGCACGAAAGACCCCCCCTCGCTCACGTGATGCACCACGACCTGCGCCGCACGCTTCGCGCGGAGCGGATCCTCCTGCGCCCCCCACACCCCGAAACAAGCGACCCTCTCCCCCCCGTGGAACACGATCCCGAGCTTCCGCTCGACCTCGAACGGAGTCCGGAAGGCGAGGTCCTTCGACAGGTAGGCGTAAGCCAGGATGGCAGAAGGCTCGAGGCGACCAGGAAGCATGAAGTCATCCCGGTCGCCGAAGGTCTGACGGAGCGCCCGCTCGACCTCACGGAGAAAGCCAGGACCGACCCCACCGCGCGCGACGTAAGACCCCACATCGAGGTCGTCCGCCGTCGGCCCCTCGCGCTCCAGCGCGACCGCGAGCAAAGGATCCCCTTGCAAGCGGATGGCCCCACCGAGCGCCGCACGCAGCTCGTTCCACGCGAGCTGAAACGTGGAGCAAAAAAGCAAATTGCTCCCGGCGCTGAGCGGCTCGTCGAGACGCGCCGTGACCTGGGTGCGCACGAGGGAGCGGCCATCGAGCGCGGTGATGGTGGACGGCGAAGAGGACATCCATCGTCTCCCGTGACGTCAGTTCAAGCGGAGCAAGCGCCCCACGATGCGGAACAGCCCGCGCGAGGCAGCGCTGATCCGGCTGCCCACCACCTCGATGTCGCCGTCTTCCCGGATGCGCAGCGCACCTCGACCCGAGCGCAACACCACCTCATTGTCCCCCTCGATGTGTACCGTCCCAGCGCGCAGATGAAGCTCTCGCGGACGGCGCGTCTGCAGCACCCCCACGACGAGCGGCGCGATCCCCGGGCCCACCTCCACGAGCACCGAGTCGCCATTCACGAGCGCATCCTGCACGAGCTCGACCTCCACCTCCGGCGCAATGTCAGCCTCCAGCGGCCCCGCTTCACCCCGCAACGAGAGCGAGGCCACGCGACCCGTGACCTGCAGAAGCCGCGCGACCCGGACACCGACCGGTGCGGCCACCAAGGCCACCGGCGGGGAGGCCTCCGCCGGGAGCGGCACATCACTCAGCAACTCCTCGATCGACACCTGGGAAGCTCTCGGGGACTCGACCTCCTCCAGGGCAGCTCCCACCGTCGTCACCGCGTCCGCTCGTCCATGCTCGGCCATCAGAGCTCCGTCACCTTCTTCGGTAGCTGGATCTTCGGCGCCAGAAAGACCACGAGCGGAGACGTGATCGAGATCCCTTCCTCCGCGATGACGACCTCGCTCGCGCCACACTTGAACGTGATCGCCCCCTTCGCTTCGATCTTGTGGAAAGCCCCCACGAACGTCGCAGGCCCCCCCGCCTCGATGACCTGCGACCCGCTCAGCTTGTCGATGATCGCGCCCCCCACCATGGTCGTCTTCGAGCCCCCCACCGTCTCACTCTCGCCCGCCTTGCTGAGGACGATCAGGCCGAGCGCTTTCTCGTCCTTCGAGCCCCCCACCGTCTCGGCATAGTCACCGATGGCGAGTTGAAGCGTCCCGACGCCCACGTCCTGCGACCTGGAAGCCCCCACATTGGTGTCGATGTCCTGAATCGCCGCGAGGATCTTCATCGACCCGACCGACTCCTCGTGGGTCCCCACGACGCGGGCCGTGGCGCGCCCCGGCCCCTTCTCCCGATCGGTGGCATCGATCCCGGCGACGTCTCCTTCCGGCCCCCCCTGATTCGCCATCGAGGAGCCACCACCACCACCCCCATCGACGCCGAGCGCGCTGGCGAGCGCCTGGTGAGCGGCGCCGACCCCTTGACCGATGGCCTGATGCATCGCCCCTCGGGCAGCGCCAGCCGCCATCGCCGTCAGCGCGTTCGCCTGGCCGGCAGCACCGTTCGCTGCCGTGGTCAGCCCTCCGAGGGCATCGCCACCGCCCCCGCCGCCCACGCCGCCTCCTCCACCGCCTCCCCCTCCCCGCCCCGCGGCGCTCCCTCGACCTCCGAGCGCTGCAGCAAACTCACCTGCCCCCGGCAGTCGGCTCGCCCCCGCGACCATCGCCCCCATGCCGCTCAGATCGCCATCCCCCACCGCCTTCATCGCATCCGAAATGCCCTGCACCTGGTCGTTGAGGGCGTTGATCGGTCCCATGACCTGGTTCACGGCACCGTCCACGTTCGCCTGGATCGCCGCGACGGCGTTGTCCGCGAGGGACTGAGCGAACTGCTCTGCCGCCTGCGCCGCGAGAGCGAGCAGCGCCTCCAGCGGGTTCCCATCCATCTCGAACTGGTTGCCCCCCACCGTGGTGGTCGCGTTGCCATGCACGGTCGTGGCGCTCACGGCATTCACCTCGACCTTGCGATCGCCCCCCACCGTGACCACCTGGTTGGCGCCGATGGTGATCTGCTCGCCCTTCGTGATCTTCGTGGTCTGCTCTCCCCCGACCTGGAGCGAGGCGTTGTTGCCGATCACCGTGGTCTCGTTGTTCCCGACGCGCCTCTTCGCGTTGTTCGCGGCGGCGACCTTCATGTCCCGCTGCGCGTGCATCATGATCTCCTCTGCGCCCGCCTTGTCCTCGAAGCGGATCTCGTTGGCGCCACCTCCGCCCGGCGTGCTCGCCGAGCGCAGCGCCGTGCGGGTCTTCCCCTCGGGGAGCGCGTACGGAGGCATGAACACCCCGTTGTAAAGCCGACCGGTGATGATCGGCCGATCGGGGTCCCCTTCGAGGAACTCGACGATCACCTCCCAGTCGACCCGAGGCAGAACGAGCGACCCCGAGGTCTGGAGCTGCATGACCCGCATCCAGCAGGACGCGCGCTCATCCTGGATGCCACTGCGGTCCCAGTGGAACCGCACCTTGCAGCGCCCTTGCTTGTCGGTATGGATGCTCTCCGGCGCTGCCCCCTCGGGGGCGACGACCGTCGCGGTCTGTGGGCCGGCGATGACGGGGATCGGCGTGCGACGCGGCGGCCGAAACGGGATGGCTTCCGGGAGCAAGCGAGCGCGGGCCAGGTAGCTGGCCTTGCCAGCGCCCTCGCCGACGCCGCCATCGAACGTGTGCGTGACCGAGACCGTGAAGTAGCTCCCGTCGAGCTCCCCGGCGTCGATCACCCGCAAGCGATGACCCGCCACGAGGCGAGCACACACCGCATCGACCTCGAGGCCCTGCGACGCCACCTGCTCCGCCTCGAGCCGGATGCGGGCGAGCCGCTCTCCCTGCTCCGGCGAGGAGTAGCCACCAGGGTAGTCGTACACGGCGAGCTCCGGGGACTCCTTGGCCGCCGCGGTCACCGTCAGGTCGAGCTTGGGGTGCTCGAAGTCGAAGTCGCGCAGCACCACCTTGCCCGAGCGAACGCGACGCTTCGGCCGGAGGGCATAGATGGCATCCTCGGCCTCCAGCAAGGCCGTGCGGGGACGAGCCGCGAGCGCCGGATCACCCGCCATGAACGGCGCCGTCTCGCTGTCGTCACACAGCACGATCGTCTCGGCACCTTCCGCGTCCGGTTCGCTCTGGAGGTGAATCCCTTCGTGCTCACAGAGCCTCGAGACGAAATCGAGGGCGCTCTCCTGGTACTGCACGCAGTACTCGCGCGGCTCGTACGTGTCGACGAGGCGCTGCTCCACCCGGGTGACGCCATGCTCCGAGAGCACCTGCGTGACGATCTCCGGAACCGAGAGGTGCTGGAAGATGCGCGAGTCCACACTGCGCGCCAGCAAGCAGAGGACGGAGACGAGGCGCAGGCGATAGTGCGTGGGTCGGGCGCCGAGACCACGCTCCGTCCCCCCGACGATCGTGGCGCTCTCGATGATGCCCGGGAAGGTACGGGACTCCTCGCCCAGCACGCCGAAGCGCAGGGCGCCAGCTCGACCGACCAGCGCATCCAGCTCGACGACCCCTTCGAGGATGGCCTCGACCTGGACCTCGGGTGGGCGCCCGCTCTCGTGCGTCGCGACGAACCGCGCGACGTGAAACGTCGCGATGTCGGGGAGGATGAGCTCTGCCTGGAACTGTCTCGCCATGCGCCCCTCGCCTCAGTTGTCGATGACCACGATCGACAGGTCGGTCACCTCGCCGTCGAGCTTCGCGGACAGGCCGAGCACCGCCACGCTGGCGGGCGTGAGCGACAGGACCGACGCCCCCATGACCAGCGTGAGCAACCCACTCGCTTCGAAGGTGACGTTGCCCCCGGCCTTGACGATCTGCGCGCCGACCGCCAGCTCGGTGAAGGTCCCTCCGGACTGCTCCACGCGGTCGGCGCTACCGACATGCGCCACCGCCCCCACGGCCTTGACGTCCAGCGACCCACCGACGTCCACGCCCCGCCCCGACCTCGTAGCGATCAGCTTCGCAAGGCCGATCGCCTCGCTGCGATCGCCACCGACGTTGACGGTGCGCGTCCCCACGGCCAGCTCGACGAGGGCGGTGCCGACCGTGTGATCGAGGGACGCCAGCGTCTCGTGGGAGACCGCGCCCACCACCAGCTCGATGTGGTTGCTCCCCGTCTCGGTCGTGCTGCTGCCGCCGACACTGACCCGGTGGTCGCCACCGACCTTGAGATCACGGTTACCACCGATGGTGAGGGTGTGGTCCCCCATGACCTCGTCGACGTGGAACGTCTCGATGTTGATCGACTGGTCTCCACCGATCTCGATGCTCTGGTTGGCGCCGATCGCGGAGGTCAGGCTGTTGGTCACGCTCTCGGTCTGGTTGCCGCCGACCGTCTTCTTGTGGTCGTTGGCGACCGACTCCGTGGCGTTGTTCTTGACGTCGGTCGACATGTCACGCGAGCCACCGAGGAACATCTCCTCGGCCCCCTTGGTGTCGGACATGCGCAGCTCGTTCGCGCTGCCGCCTCCAGGGCTGGTCGCCGTCTGCAGCGCACTCTTCGCGGCCCCCCCCGGCAAGGCGTACGGAGGCGGCGTGAGGGCGTTGTACATCCGGCCCATGACCATCGGGCGGTCCGGATCCCCCCCTTCGTGCCGCACCGCCACCTCCCACCCCACCCGCGGCAGCAGCATCGACCCGCCCAGCGTGAGCTGACTCGTGCGGATCCAGCGGCTCGCGTTCTCGTCCTTCTGGCCCGATCGATCCCAGTGGAACGACGCCTTCACCTGCGCCGAACCGTCGGTGTGGATCTCCTCGCCACCCGCTCCACACACGACGGCCGTCTGCGCGCCCGGCAGCGCTGCACTCCGGAGCCGACGCGGAGGCCGGTAGCGCGTGGTCTTCGTGGGGACGCCCCAGAAGGCGCAGGCGTACGTCGGCTTGCGGCCTACATGCGCCTGAAAGGAGCTGGGATCCGTGCCCGTGATGCGAGAACGGGTGACCATCAGTTCCTGGTTGAGGGGCTCGTACGGGTGCCCTTCCAGGGTGAAGCGCAAGCCGGGAGCGAGCGCGAGCGAGCCCGTCTCTCCCTGGATGACGTCCCGCTCCGCCTGCACCGACTCGAGCAGCACCTGGGTGCGACGCTCGACCTCCGCGTCGTCCGTGCTGCGCGCGGGGTACTCGTAGATCTCGAGCGTGTGCGGCCCCTCGTCGGTCCCCTCCGCCTTGCCCTCCACCGTGAACGAGGGACGCTCGGGATCGTAGTCACGCAAGTACGCCTTGTCGCTGCGGACCGCGGCCGTCTGGGAGACGTGAACGACACGGTCCGCCCCCCCCTCGAAACCGAAGTCCTCGAAGAAGGTGAGCGTCGTGGCGCCCGCGATCTCGCCCATCCCGTCCGGGTGATCGCAGAACGCGATCGTCTCGCCCCCATCGCCCGGCCGGACCGCGTAGTAGATGCCCTCCTCGAAGAGGATCCGCTGGATGAAATCGAGATCCGTCTCACGGTACTGGACGGTGTAGGGGCGCACGGGGTGCGACTCCACGAGAAGCCAGTGTTGCCGACCGGCAGGGACACCCGCTTCGATGAGCACCTCCTTCACCAGATCCGGACCACTCTTGTCCTGGAAGATGCGGCAGTCGGCGCGCAGGCCGGGCCGGAAGAGCAGCGGCTCGACACGCAGGCGTAAAGCAGGAACATCGTCCTCGTCCGGCGCGAGCTCGGCCTCGACGATGGTGCCGTCGAAGGCGCGCTCCTGCGCCCCATCGCTGCGCGAGAGGGTCAGGCGCGCGCGTCGCCCGATGACCTCCTCCGGCAGCGGAAGCGGAGCGTCGTCGTCATACACCTCGCAGGCGGCGAAGCCGGGCTCGGCGAGGGCCTCGACCAGCTCGTAGGCGAGCACCCGGTACGATTTGCCCTCCACAGCGAGGGTCGAGAGAACGCGGACGTGCGGATCGCTCATGCTCGGGACCCTTCTCCTCTGCTCAACCGAGCTTCATCGAGGCGCTCATCTTCACGACGAGCGCGGACTTGACCTCTATCTTTGGTGCGCTCAGCACCACCGGCCCCCCACCGAGCTTGAACTCACTGTCCCCCGCCCGGAGCGAGCCGACAGCCCCCAGCAAGGTGATCATCGGCGCATTGACCACAAGATCGCCACCCAGCTTGCGGTAGTGCAAACCGCCGACGAGGTTCGTCACGGAGCCGCCCGCCGTGGCCTCCATGGGCCCCTTGGTGAGGTGCAGCTTGCCGGCCATGTACGTCTCCTGCTTGTCGGCGCTCACCTGCTCGCCATGGCTGCCATTCACGAGCTGGATCTTCACGGCACCCACCGTCTCGTCGAGCGAGCCGACGACATTGTCCTGGATCGAACCGATCGTCCCCTGGAGCTCGAGCGAGCCGACGTCACGCGTGAAGTTGCCCTGCACCGACTGGGTTAGCCCGTTGCAGATCGTGATCCAGTTGCCTCCCACCGAATGAGCCCGGTCTCCGCCGATCTTCTCGATGAAGTTCGCCGTGGCGTTGCTCGTGTCGTTGCCACCGATGGTGATGTCCTGGTTGGCGCCGATGTTCTGGGAGCGGACAGCGCCGACGTCGACGCGCTGGTTGCCTCCCACCTGCACCGAGTCATCCACCTTCACGCTGCGACTGCCGTTGACGGCGATGGAGCGCTCTTCATCGGCGCCGACGTCTTCGACTTTGTCGTTGCGGATGATGACGTTGAGATCCTTCTGCGCATGGACGCCGACGCCCTGACCCCCGGCGCTGTCGCCCATCTTGATCTCGTTGTACCCACCGCCTCCTGGCGACGACATGCTCTTCAGCGCGCTCGTCGTCTTCGCGCCGGGCAAAGCGTACGGTGGCGATTTCTCCACGTTGTACACGCGGCCGAGCGCGAGAGGCCGGTCTGGATCACCATCGAGAAACGCCACGGCCACCTCCCAGCCGACGCGCGGCAGGCTCATCGAGCCTCCCAGCGCCACCTGGGCCATGCGCAGCCAGCAGCTCGCGGTGTGGTCCTGTTGCCCCACCCGATCCCAGAAGAAGCGTACCTTGATGCGGCCGTACTCGTCGACGTGGAGCGCCTGCTCCTGCGCACTGGAGCCCGTGACGACGGCGGTCTGCACGCCGAGGATCCTGGGTTTGCGCGCGCGGCGCGGTGGGCCATAGGCCACGGCGCGGGGGATGCCCTCGAACTCGTTGCGGAGGGCGACGTTCTCTTCTCCACCGACGAGCGTCTGACTCCCCCGGGTCGTCAGGTGGGTGACGACATACTCGCCATCGAGCCCGGGCTCCGCGGCCCCCTCGACGGTGAAGGGAGCCCCCACCGACAGGCCCGTCGCGCCGCTCTCTCCCTCACAGGTCTCCGCGTCGCGGCGCAGCTCCCGCAGCCTGACCTCCGCGAGCCGCGAGCCCACGGCGCCCTGGGTGAAGCCGCCGGGGTATTCGAAGTAGGACATCGCCACCACGTCCTGGCCAGCTAACTGCCCCTCGGGAGGAACGGCAGGGCGCTGGAAATCATGGTCGCGCAGGTGCACGTCACTCGTGCGGAGAGCGCGTGTCCTCGAGAAGCGGGCGAGAGGCTCGACGCCTGGAAGGTCCAGACCTTGCGCCAGGCCAAGGTGAACGGGAGCGTCCCCTTCAAAGGCGCTCGCATCGTCACCGAGCACCATCGTGTGCCCGTCGGGTCCCTGCCGGAAGAAGTAGAAGATGCCGTTGTCTTCCAGGAGACGCGACACGAAGTTCAGGTGCGACTCGTTGTACTGGACGATGAACTCGCGCGGCTCGTACTCGCGGGCGATGTTCCAGGTGACCTTGGCGCCGAACCCTGCCTCCTCGAAGAGGGTCTGGACCACCTGGACGATGGTCTTCTCCTGGAAGATCCTGCAGCCTTCACGGTGCTCGAGCGCAGCGAGCGCGGGCCGAAGTCGTAGCTCGAACTGGCGCTCCTCGGCGACGACGCGCGTGAACCGCGCTCGGTCGACGATGCCATCGAAGAAGCGTGTCTCCCCCGACGCGGCCGTGACGAGCAGACAGACGCGCGTGCGCAGACACGCCCCCGCCCGGAACGAGGTATCGCGCGTGCTGAAGACGACGGTGACGGCGTAGGGCTCGGAGATGGCTTCGTGGGCCTCGAAATGCGCCGCGACGGCGTCCCCCGGGAGCGCGTCGCCTTCCAGCGTGAAGATGGCGTTCGACGCAGACATGCTGGGATCCTATCGGTTCTCGCTCCCCACAGGGAGTCTCCGTCGTGCCCGCCGAACCGAGGCATCGAGGGCGCACTGCACGCCGTCAGGACGCCTCAACGACCTCCCTGGCGGACCTGCGCGGTCCAGTAGGCGTGGATGCGCCGGTAGTGCTCTTGCCACGTGGCGTACGCGCGCGCATCGGCCTGGAGCCGCGCTTTCCATGCGGTATCGACGGCAGCCCGGCGCGCCGGTTCGTGCAGACCGTAGCGCTGGAAGGTGGCCTCGACCGCGCCAGGAAAGACGGCGAGCTCGGCGCAGAGGGCGGCGTACTGGTAGATGTCGAGGTCTGCCCCCTGGGCCCTCGGTGGTGGTGGAGGCGGCGTCGCTGCCGGCGCGGGCGCTGGGAGAGGCGCTGGGACCGCGCCACGAGGAGATGCCGTGGCAGATCGAGCATTGGGAGCCGGAGCCCGTGGAGGCGCTTCCGCAACCGCTGGCCGGGAGGCGGCGGCCTGAAAGGGAAGAGGGTCTCCTGAGGGAGCGAGCGCTCCCACGGTGGTCTTGTTGAGCGGGTCTTCCTTGAGCTGACTGGATGCCGCGGTCTGAGCCGGTTGCACCTGGCGGAACGGGAGCGGCGCGTTCGACGCTGCGGCAGGATCACCCGGGCTGGTCCTGCCCACGGCAGCGCCCGCCGAACCCGAGCGAGGCGCAAGAAACGGCAGGATGTGCTCGGCCGTGAGACCAGCACCGACGATCGTGCGAGCGAGAGGATCATCGTCGTCCGCTGCGGACTTCTGCAGCGGAACGAGAGGGCTCGGGGCGGGTCCTGGCGGTGGCTTCGAAGAGATCGACTGGGCTGAAGCGCGCGCAGGCTTGAAGGGCAGCGCTTCCGTTTCCATACGCAGGGCACCGACGACCGTATCCGAGAGAGGGTCTTCCGCGGGGCGGGCCCCTCCAGGCGCCTCGAGGGCCGTGGCAAGCCTCTGCAGGGGAAGGAGAGGGCTCGGGCCAGGTCCCGGCGGTGGGGTCGAGGAGATCGACTGGGCTGAAGCGCGCGCAGGCTTGAAGGGCAGCGCTTCCGTGCCCATGCGCAGGGCGCCGACGACCGTGTGAGAAAGGGGATCTCCTGCGGGGACGGACGCATTGCGCACGCCTTCGGGCGCCGTGACGACGGGCGCTTGCGCAACAGGCGCTTGCGCGACGGGCGCTTGCACAGCGAGAGGCGAAGCGACGGGAGGAGCGCCGACGCGGGGCTGCGTGGCGAGGGGTGAAAGGCGGGCAACCGCCGGGCGGGGAGCAGCACGTGGGGTCTCGTCCGCGGTCTCGCTCTGCTCGAGGAGCGCTTCGACGCGGTAGGCATCGAGCAGCGCATGGTATCGCTCGTGTAATGAGCGCTTGCTGCGCGAAGCTTCGCGGGCCATTCGCGCAAGCCACGTGGTCTGCGCTTGCGTCAGGGTCTTCCGCGAGATCCCAGCCTCGGCGAGGACACGCTTGCGCGGGACGCCAGCCTGGATTCGCGCGTTGATCCGCGCCAGGGTCTCGAGGTTCAGCGCAGGTTCGCTTGACACGGGCGGCAACGCCGAGCGTAACGGAGGTTCGACGCCACCTGCAACGTGCCCCGATGCGACGCCCCGCGACCGTTCCAGCCCGAGTGGATGCCGCGGGGACCAGCGTCACCTTCGGACAGGAGCGCTGGAGGAGCCCGCGTGTCCGGTGTCTAGCCAGGGCACGGCACGATCTCCACCGGCACGCTCTCCCGCGACAGCCGCGCGCGCGTGGTCTCGAAGGCCAGCTCGCCGCGATCACCGCCCACGAAACGTCGCCCGAGCCGCGCCGCGGCCACGAGGCTCGTCCCGCTCCCGCACATCAGATCGGCCACCACCTGTCCCGGGTGACTGGTCGCGCGGATGATCCGCTCCAGGAGCTTTTCTGGCTTCTGCGTCGGGTAGCCCGTCGCCTCGCGACGCAGCGGCGTGTTCGCCACCATCGCCGGGATGTCGGTCCACACGCTCCCCATGCGCCGTCCTTCATCCGCGTAGTAGCGGTAGGCCTTCCCGTTGATCACGCGCTCTCGGTAACGACGTCCTGCCTCGTCTTCATGGTGAAAGTGCATGGCCAAGCTGGTCGCCGCATAAGGCTCACGCAGCGCAGGATCATCGGCATTGTAGATGACCAGGCCGCGCTCCTTGGGTGAGCGCGCATAGAGCAGCAGGGTCTGGTGGGTGATGGCAAAACCCCGCGCCCCCCGGCTGCCGTTGCCAGGCGCCCAGATCACCTCTCCCAGGCAAGCTCCTCGCCCGAACAGACGGTCGCAAAGGCCTTTCGCCTCGTGCACGGCGCGGTGGTCGAGGTGGAGCCAGAGTGTCGCGTGGGTGGCCATGCGCTCACGGATCGCCGCGAGACGCGGCTCCAGCATCGAGAGCAACGCGTCGGCGCCGGAGGGGTCGTCGTAGGCGCTGGGGCCGCTCCTGGCAGACTTCCGACCTCGGCTCTGCCCGCCTTCGCTCCGCGCGCTCATGGTCGTACCCAGGCCGTAGGGAGGATCGAGGTAGACGAGATCGAAGCGCAGGTCCGGAGGGAGCGCGGCGCACACGGAGAGTGCGTCGCCATGAGCGAGGAGGTTGCTCACGGGGCAGCGCCGGAACGAGTCGATGCAGCACTGCCCCCTGCACCGGGTGAAGCCGGCGGAGCGGGGGTCATGGGCGATGCTGAAGGCAGAGCGGTCTCCTCCGAGCCAAGGTTCGGGAACGGGAAGAGGTCCTCCAGCATCGCCAGGCCCAGCTCCTCGTCGGGTGGCGGCGCCAGGACCGGGAATGGCGAGAGCCAGGACCACTGCGGGCCGCCGCCTTCACAGCCGGCAACCGCGTCCTCGGGCGTACACGCGATGCGCAGGTGCAGATGATCATCGTGGGCAGCGCTGTCCCCGGGTTGCAGCAACACCGACTCGGCGTGCCACACGATCTCCGGGTCCTCGCCGCGGGCGCGCGCATACTCGGTGATCAAGGCCTCGAGCCAGCGCGCCACGAAGAGCCACTGCACAGCCGCTTCCGGTGACTCGACGAGGGCCCGCACGAGCAACCAGGTCCGCTCCACGTCGAGCCGATAGAACACGGTCTTACCGCCTTCCTCGACCTCGGCCAGGCCATCGCGGCCATATCGGACGAAGCCGGGAGATCGGATCGGCTTTCCTTCGGGCGTCAGCGCATGGAACAGGAGATCCACGTCACGGCCCGTGCGGTGGGAGCGGTGACCTCGGATCTGCCCGCCTCGCTCCGCCGACAGATCGCCCACGGTGAGGGGAGGAGCCCCAGGGCGGAGCCGCTCCACCTCGGCGGCTGCACGCTGGATCGCGGCCACGAGCCGCGGATGTCCCCAGCGCGCCCCCTTGCTGCGCAGCAGGACATACCCGTCCCCCTTGCGCGGGAGCTCCACGCCGTCGGTGAGCACGCCACGGTGCGGCAGGCCCACCGAGCCACGCAGTGCTGGCGCGAGAGGGGTCGGACTCGCACAACCCAGCCCCGCCGCCCCGAGCGACACGGCGCACACCAGAGGAGCGAGCCACGAAAACCCGCGCTTCGAGACGACCATCACCATCCGAGATCTCCACTGCGGCGCTGCAAGTAACCGGCGATGCGCGCCTCGATGACGGGCACGGTCTCCTCGGCTCGAAACGCGTCGGAGAGGGTGAGCTTGCCATCGTCACGCCGCAGATAGCCCTGCTCGACGAACGCGGCGAGCGCGTTCTCGATCACGGGGCGGCTCACCGCCTCGCTCCGCTCGATCTCGGCGCCGAGAAACATCTGCTCGCCGACCTGCAGCGCGCGGGTCACCAGTTCTTTCTCGGGGAGAGACTCCTGCACCAGTACCCGCGTCGCCCTGGCGGCGATGCGGTAGCCCTCCAGGAAATTGCGCAGCACCGCGGCGTAGAACCCCACCCAGCCACGCCCATCGAGCCCATCATGACCCACCCCGAAGCGTACGACGTCCGCGTCGATGGCGATCTCCCCGTCGACCATCATCGCCCGCGTCGTCTCCTCGAAGATCTGCTCGAAGGGGGCGTCGGCGCGGAACATGAACTCCAGCTTGAAGAGCCTGGACAGCCACCGCACCCGCTCCTCCAGCTCGCTCAGCGAAGGCGGTCGCCACGCCTCGCCGGACTCCGACACGGCGCCGGCGCGCAGCGCCACGCTGATCAGCGCCCGGTCGACCAGCAGGTGGACGATGATGTTCTTCGAGAGGTCGAGCAGGATGCGGCTCTCTTGAGGGACCGTGTAGATGACGTCGTCCCCGGTGTAGATGCGACCTCGCTTGCGCGCCTTGCCCGTGAGGGTGTCGCCCGGCACGTGCTGGCGCACCAGCCCACCGCGCACGTAGAGCAAGACCGCGTCACGGATGGCAAGCTCGCGCATCTCCCCCGAAGGACGCGTGAGGGACGGCGTCGTCCGGGCCCCGAGACGCTGCACCAGCGTCGTCAACCGGGCACACTGCGCGAGCAGCGCCGCATGCGGAAGGCCGCGCCGGTTGTGACAGAGCAACGCCATCGCGACGAGCGAACCAGGCGTCACCAAGGTGGCGCGGTTGATCTCGCTCATCACCCGGTGGGCGAGCCGGGTCACCAGCGCGCGCCGCTTGGCCGGTGACGCCACCTCCCCCGGGGCGAGCCCCACGGCCTCACGCAGCTCGTCGAGGGAGAGGATCTGGCCGAACGCCATGTTCGCGCGTCCGTACTTCTCCTGGAGGACACCGCCGATCTTCAGCAGCTCCCCCACGCTCTCCTTCTGCTTCACGCCGCCGGACAGCTCACGCGCGAACGACCCCTCTTCCATCATCCGCTCGTAGCCGATGCTGATCGGCACGAAGGAGATGGTGCGGTTCTCCAGACCGAGCCCTGCCTCCACCACCATGTTGAGCAGGCCGAGCTTCGGCGCCAGCACCTTGCCCGTGCGCGATCGCCCCCCCTCCAGAAAGAACTCGATGGCGTGCCCATCCCGGAGGAGGCGGCGGATGTACGCGTCCACGACCGAGGCATAGAGCCGATCCCCCTTGAAGCTCCTGCGGATGAAGAACGCGCCCGCGCGCCGGAACAGCGGCCCCAGCGGAAAGAACGCCAGGTTGTCCCCAGCAGCGATCACCGGGAGCTGGAGCGCGTGCTTGCGCAGGACCCACGACATCAGCAGGTAATCGACGTGGCTCTTGTGGCTGGGCAGAAGCACCAGCGAGCCCTTCTTCGCCGCTTCCCGCACACGCTCGATGCCCTCCTTGTCGACATCGATGCCCGTGTACACGCGGCTCGCGAGCGTGTCCGCGAGCAACTCCAGAGCACGCAGCGTCGCCGGATCGGGATCGGCCTGGAGGCTCCGGAGGGTGCGCCGCGCCTTGCGCTCCAGGAGTACCCGCCCCTCCTCGCCAGCGCCCGCAAGCTCACGGATGACCGCCTGGAGCTTGGGACTCCTGAGCACCTCTTCTCGCACCCGGTCGGCGGGCTTCTGCGCAGGCCCGACCATCGACCGCCGCTCCCGCTCCAGACGGCGAAGCAAGGCGTAGGTGAGCCTCCGTGCGAGTACCCCGTCGACGCCGCCCTCGCCCAGTTCCCTCTCCGCGGCGTCTTCATCACGCGGCTTCTGCGGCTCGGCGGTGGCCACCGCAGTCCTCGCGGCCTCCTCTTGCTCGGCGAGGAACGCGCCGAGAAACAAGGGCTCACCAGCGCGCACGACGCAGTGCTTGTAGTTGAGCAGCACCTGCGCCGCAGCGCGCAGCTCGCCTGGAAACTCGGCGGGCCCGAACAGGGTATCGGTGAACGAGATCCGCAGATTTCCAGGCCGCTGCGTCCAGAGGAAGGTCTGCGGAACGAGGGGGATGTCGAGCGCTCTGCCCGCCGCTCTGGCCTCCCGCTGGAGCGCGATGAGCGCGCGCAGGGGCGCGTCACCCTCGCTGCGACCGCGCTGGACGCTGCCAGGACGAGGCAACAACCGCTCCGGAGGGCGCTTCAAGAAGAGCACCGCGGAGTGCCCCGCCTCGAGCGCCTGACGGATGCGCTCTCCAGGCGTCGGCTGGCGGAAGCTCAGCCCAGGGGCCTGCACCCAGGCGCCGAGATCGTTCGCGAAGCCGAGGGAGGGCAGCCCGAAGCGTCGCGTGAAGGCGTGCAGTGCGAGGAGATCGACGAGCGAGACGTTGCGCAGGACGTAGACGACCGGCCCTCGCGCGACGAGCGCGCGGATCGCCTCGATCCACGCGTCGTCGACGGGAATCTGGCGGAAGACCGTGTCGTAAGCGCGGACGGCGAGCGACGCGGGGCGGAGCGGCATGTCCGAGGGAGTACCCCCTGGCGGCTCCGAGGAAAAGGGCCTCGATCGCGGCTGTGTCCGACATCGTCCCGGGTGCCCGGAACCACAGTGTCGAGGCCGTCGCTGGCGCTGGCTCAGCCGATGGACTCGAAGCCGGGCAGTGGGTCGTAGAGCTGCTCCGGATCGTCCTCTTCCCCGGGTTCCGGCAGGGCGGGAGCGTCGTCCTCCTCGTCGAGGAGACCATCGAAGGGTCCTGGCCGAGGCGCTTCTTCCGCGCTGTGGAGCAGCTCCATGCCTTCCACAGCGCCCGTCGCGAGGTACCGCTGGTACGCCTCGGGGTGCTCTCGCTCGCACAGGGACTCGACCGCGCCGACGCTCAGCCGCACGATGGGCTTGCCGTCGGTACTGCTGCGCGGACGGGAGCGCAGCTCGCGCGGCTCGTAGACGGTCAGCTCGATCGGGGCGACGTCCGCCACGTGGTAGTGCACGTAGTCACGAAATTCCCCACCCTTGTGGATGGATACCAGCTCGCGCTCCTGGGTCCATCCGAGCTCGCGCAGATGTCGCTCCAGCATCTCCTCGCTGGCGGGGAAGACATGGAGGTCGATGTCACTGCCCCGCCGCACATGCCCGGTGGACACCGAGCCGATCAGCCGTGGTGAGAACGCGGCGAGCGCGCGCATGGCCTCCAGAGCGACGATGCGCAGCGCGAAGAGGCGGCGCGTCCGGAGGCTCCCCTCGGCATGCTCGGAGAGGACGAGCACCGCATCACGGATCTCGCCGTTCGAGGGCAAGTCGGCCGGCCGGTAGCGCGTGCGCCGGCCCTCCACCCGCCCGAGGACGCGCTTGGCTGCGATGCGCTTCGCCGTGAAATACTGGTCCACGCCCTCCTCGACCATGAGGCGCGCAGCTTCGAACGTGATGCGTCCCCGGACGCCTCCGGATCGCTCTGCGCTCATGGCTCGTCGTGAGCGGGCTCGACGATCCCTTCGAGCGCCTGGCGGAGTCGATGCATGGCCCCTCCGATCAGCCGGCCGCCACGTGGTGCACCGAAGAGCCGCTTCTGCACGACCTGCTGGGTGATCCCGAGGCGACGTGCGATGTCTCCCTGAGACAGCCCCTCGAAGAAGTAAGCCTCGACGACCTCGCGCTGCTTGTCGGTCAGCGACGTCGCGACGGCGTCGCGGACAGCCATGCAGAGCCTGGCGTGCCCTGGGGGCTCGACCTCCTGGGTCCAGAGCCCGCGCTCGTCACTCCAGCGATCGATGTCGGCGCGGAGGATCTCGCGGCGCGCGCGGGGAAGCCCCAGCTCACGCTTCCGCCCCTCGCGCTCAGGCCAGCGGCTCCTTTCGCAGGTCATCGCAGGGGGCGACTTCGTCGCTGTGGGCGTGGAGGTCTCCTTCGTGGCCGTGGAAGAGAAGCTCGAGCGCTTCCTCTGGCGCCATCACCGTCGCGTGCGGCGAACGACCCGCGACGTCCCAGCGCCGCAGTCGCCGGAGATCGGCGAGGGCCTTCGTCCCCTTGAGGCGCCGGATGGTCGCGCCCGGGTCGCGCATCAAGTGCAGGTGGTGACGCACGAGCCAGACGGCCCGCGGGCAGATGATCGGGGAGAGCAGCTCGGCGCCCTCCTCGGCGTGTTCCGCTCCGGCGAACGCCTTTCCCACGTCATGGACCAGGGCGGCCAGCCACAGCACACGGTCGCTCGTCTCGCGTCGAGCATGATCGAAGACTTGCAGCGAATGGAACAGGGCGTCGCCCTCGGGGTGCCAGCGAGGATCCTGCCGGACACCGTCGAGGTCGCGCAACAGATCGAGAAGGTCCTGGAACATCGATCACGGGGCGGTGAGGCGGCCAGCGGGTCGCTGGCGCGCGATGCCCCTTCACCCTGAGGCACGCTCACACCCACCGGCATGATCGCGACCCAGGCTCGACGTAAGGATAGCCACACTCTCCACGGGAGGCGAGGTCTGGTCGAGGCAGACCCCCCGTCGAGGGGATCCCTGTGCTGACGCGGACTCATCGATCCGGACGCCAATCCGGGCTAACACCCGCGGCATGAAGCCGGGAGCCAAGCGCACCAAGGCCGACGAGCCCTCTCCGCAGCAGAAGCTCCGGATGCCTGGTTCGAAGACGGGGACGACTTCCCCCGACGAGGAGCCCGATCGGTTCGCCTGGAAAGGCGCAGCGGTGGTGGCGGCCCTGGTGACCGGGCTCGTGGTGTGGCGGACGTGCTCCCCCGGGGCGGAGGAGGACACGCCGGGCGCCTCGTCAGGGCCACGCTCCGCCGAGAGCGGGGACAAGGCGGCGCTTGCTCCACCACGCTGCGCACCCGCTGGCGCGGCATTCGTGATCGACACCGAGAAGCGGCGCGTCCAGGCGGAAGGCGAAGAAGCGCAAGATCAGCTCGCGCCGTTCGCGGTGGAGGTCGGGCGCGGGGCTGCCTTCGAGGGCGGGTTCGCGGTAGGGGCCCTGCAGGAGAGCGAGGCCGGCGCGATGGCGATGGTCGCCTTCGTGGGGGCCGATGGATCGGGGGGCCGGCTCGTGAAGCTGGCGCGCTCACGAGGGGACCTGGAGCCGCCCTCGGTGACGAGCGCCGGGCGGGCCGTGATCGTCGCGATGCTGGAACCCAACGCGGGAGGCCGAGCGATCCGCGTCGCAAAGGTCGACGGCGACCAGGTGACGTGGGGCGCCGAGCTGGCCGAGGGGAGGGACGAGTCGCTGGCGCTCGATGTCGCCGCCTCCGGGGAGCGGGCCGTGGTGGTGTGGGATGACGTCACGCGCGACGGGAAACAGTCGCGCATCATGATGGCATCGCTGGACACCGCCACCCTGCGCTCCGTGACGAGCCCTCGACCGATCTCGTCTCCGAAGGGAGACGCGGAAGCACCTCGCCTCCTTTCGCGCCCCGGAGGGTACTGGCTCGCCTACGTCGCCCGCGGCGAGGAGCGCGCCGACGACGACAGCAGGGGCGCAGGGGCGAAACCAGGCGCAAAGAAGGTCGGTACGCCCGCCAGACTTCAGCGAAACCAGGAGGTCCTCGACGAGGACACCGAGGCCCCGGGCGAGATGATCACGCACCAGTGGCTGGAGGTGATGCCGCTCGACGAGACGGGCTCTCCGGTGGCGAGCGCGCGCGCGATCACGCCGCGCAGCGGACACGTGCTGGCCTTCGATCTGGCGAGCGGAGACGATGGCGGGGTGCTGCTGGCGTACCGCGACGACGACACGCCGAGCGGCTCCAGTGGTGGGAAGGTCAGCGTGCAGTTCGTGGGGCTGGGGATGGTGGGCGAGGCCATGGTGGTGGCCGGGGATGAACGGACGGCGCCAGGAAGCGCAGCGCAGGGCGTGGGAAGCGGGGTGCCTTCCTTGTTGCCGGGATGGCTGACGGTCGCGAACATCTCGGGCGCCACGCGGCTCGCTGCGCTGGGACCTCGTGGAGAGATCCTGGATCAGCTGGCACCCGAGGAGGCGCTGGGCGCAGGAGAGGCCATCGCAGCGAACGGAGGGGCGCTCATGCTGGCCCGTCCGGCGGGCACGGCGGTCAAGCTCGAAGTCCTGCGCTGTGCCCGAGGGGAAAAAGCACGCGCGGCCGGAGAGGGAGAGCCCTCGATCCCCGCGAGCGCCGACGACGTGGGACAACCCAGGGCCACGGACGAGGCCTCACCAGGAAATCCCTGAAAGCGCTCGGTGCGGGGAGGAGTGCAGTGTAGTCGCGCAGACGCCAGGGAGCCCTTCCTCGGGCATCGGCACGCAACGGGGACGGGTGGGAGGGAGTGGGCGAAGGCTTGATGCGCACCGGCGAAAGCCGATCCTGGATCGGCCAGGGGGGGGTTGTGTAGCATCCGCGCCGTGGGCCAGGGCAACGACCAGCACGACGATATTGAACGGTTGAGCTTGTCAGACCTGGTGTCGGAGGTGGGCTGGGAGGAGAAGCCGGGAAGCGATCAACGGCCTCAGGTCCGTGCACCGAGCGGCCCCCAGGCCCAGCGACCGCTCGGGCAGCCGCCGCCTGGACCGCCGCCCCCGCCTCGCCGTGATGCGGGTGGACAGCCAGGACTACCGCCGCCACTGCCGCCCCCGAAAATGCCCCCGAAGCCGCTGACGAACGCGGGCTCGGTCGCCCCCGACGCGGCCGCAACGACGACGCGGGCGCTCACGGTACCGAAGGCGCAAGGCGCGCACGATGACGCCACGAGCGGCTCGCTTCCGCCTCCCAAGGCGCCAGGAGCGCCAGCACCAGGAGCGCCAGCACCGACTGGGCTGCCGGCGCGGGCACCCGGGCTGTCGTCGCGCACGCTGCAAGGCGGGCGGCTCGGTCCGACCACGATGGGCACGCAAGCGACGAAGCTCGGCACGCAAGCGACCCTGCTGGCACCAGCGTCGCCTTTCGAGGCCTCCGCCGTGAAGCCGCCGGAGTCGGGCCACGCGCCAGCCTCGCCCAGGACGCCGACGGAGGACGGCGCGCCACGCCGAGGGACCGCCGGGGAGCTTCCCATCATCGACGAGCTGCGCGCTCGCGCCGATCGGCTGCGCGAGTCCGACCCGGTCGCGGCCGCGCGTGCCCTGGTGGAGCTGGGCATCCACGAAGAGCGGGTGCTGCAAGACCGTCCTGGCGCGCGGCGCTCTTACGAGCGGGCGCGAAAGCTTTGCAGGACGCTGGAGCCAGCGCTGACGCGTCTGCGTCGGCAGGTCGAGAGCCGAGCGGAGCTGCCTCTGGCGCTGGAGCTGGTGGAGGATCAGCTCCGGATCGTGGACAGCGAGGCGATGCGCTCCGACCTGCTCGCGGAGCGGGCGAGGCTCTGCGACGGGCTGGGTCGTCCTGATGAGGCCCGCGAGGCGTTCAGCGAGGCGCTGCGGCTGTCACCGATGCACGCCGCGTCCTTGCGGGGGCTGGAGGTCGTGCTGCGGCGCGAGGTGGCGCGTGGGCGCGATACAGCGCTCGCCGGCGAGTTCGCAGGCCACCTGGAGCGCCTCGCGGATGCGTATGCGCCCGGCCGGGAGCGGACCGACGGCGACACACGGCTGTCGGCATGGCTGCACGTCGAGCGGGCCCTGACGCTGGATCGCAAGCTGACCAAGCCAGAGCTGGCACTGGCTGCGCTGGAGGCTGCGGTCGCGCTCGAACCGACCCCGGGACCCGTGCGTGACGCCCTCCGACGCCACCTCATCCGTCACAACGGAACGGTGGGGCTGGTGACCGCGCTCAGCGTGGAGGCAGAACAGGAGCGCGATGAGGCGCGCGGGTCGCGGCTGCTCTACACGGCCGGGCGGCTGCTCGTCGACAAGCTGAAGGCGCCAGCGGACGCGATCGCGCTGCTGTCACGGGCCGCCGCGCGGGCGCCTGCGTCGTCGCCGACGGCACGCCGGGCGCTGGCCGAGCTGTGCCGCCTCCTGGAAGCGAGCGGCTCCACGGAGGGTGCGGCGGGGGTGCGGTTGAAGCAGCTCGCGCTGCTCACCGATCACGACGCGATCGTGTACGAGCACGTGCGGCTGTCCGAGATCTTCGACACACTCGGCGAAGCAGAGGAAGCCGCGAGGCACGCGAGTCAGGCACTCACGCGCGACCCGAACGACATGGCCACGCGCGAGCGCCTGGACCGGGCGCTCGCGCGGCTGGGGCGCGACGACCAGCGTGTGCAGACCTGGATCGATGTCGCCAGCTCGGACCGGCCCGCGCCGCTGCGGGTGACGGCCCTGGTCCGCGCCGCAGAGATCTGCGAGCGGCAGCTCCGGCGACCCGACGAGGCAGTGGCCTACCTGAGGGCTGCCTGGGTGATCGAGCCCGGCAACGCGACGGTCTTCGACGCGCTCTCCGCGCTCCTGTCCCCGAGACCCGTCCCCGTGCCCGAGGACGAGAACCCGGCGCGCTCCCGCTCGGGGGCCTGGCGAACCGATGAGGATCCACGCGGCGTGCGGGCGCGGATCGACCTGTACACCCAGGCAGCCGCGACGACGCAAGACGGCGCCCGGAAGGTGGGGCTCCTGGAGAAGCTCGTCGCCATCTGGGAGGACGAGCTGGGTCAACCGGCGCGCGCCATCGAGGAAGTCGAGCGCATCCTGGAGATCGATCCCCAGCGCCGCACGGCGATCCTGGCGCTGCAGCGGAACGCGGCGCGGGCGGGTGACGCGCAGCGGCTGGCGCGAGCGCTGTGCGCCGAGGCGGACTTGACCGGCGACCGGGAGCTGGAGCGTCGCCTGTTGCTTCGCGCAGCCGACATCACCGAGGGGCGGCTCGGCGATCGGGATCGCGCCGCGGCGCTGATCGAGCGGGCCTTGGCCATCAACCCGGACGACCCCGACGCGCTGAGAGCGCGCGTCAGGATGAACGAGCGCGGCGGCCGCTTCGAGGAGGCGCGCGCAGCGCTCCTGCGACTGATCATGCGGGGAACGCGAGACGGCGCTGCGCCGGCCGACGCCGAGGCGACCTTCGCACTCTGGATCGAGATCGCGAACCTGGACGAGCGCCGACTGGTGCGACCGAAATCGGCGGTGGCAGCGTACCGAGAGGCCGCGCGGTTGCGACCGAGGCACCCCCTGCCGCGGCTGGAGATTGCGCGGCTGCTGCGGGAGACAGGGGACTACGAGCAGCTCGTGGGGGTGCTCGGTGGGCTGGCGGGCGAGGCCCAGGACCCGGAGGATGCAGCCCGGCTGCTGGTGCAAGCCGCCGAGGTACAAGAGCTGGTCCTGGGGCGAGACGACGAAGCGCTCCGGAGCCTGTCGCGCGCCGACAGCGCGCTCACCGAGCGGGACGTGGACTGGGCGATCCTGGAGCAGATGGAGCGCATCCACGTGCGCGCCGATGGCCACGGCCCTGGGGTCTGGGGACGGCCACCGTCGCAAGCAGCACCGCGCGCCGAGGCAGAGCTCGCGGCCCTCTACGGACGGTGGCTCGAGCGGCAGCCCCCCGCGTCCGTGGATCACGCGATCCGGGTCTCCCTGGCGCACGTCCTCGCCGCGACGGACCCGCGCGAAGCCGTGGAGATCTTGCAGGGCCTCATCACCGTGGTGCCTTCCCACGTTCCAGCGTTGCGGCTCCTGGAGCAGCTCCACCGGATCGTGGACGCCCCGACCTCGCTCGCAGCGGTACTGCGTGCGGAGGCGGACGTGTTCATGTCGAGCGTCGCGCGCGCTGGCGCGCTCTGGGAGGTGGTGAGCCTCGAAGAGCAGATCGGCCCGGGCACGACCATGGAGGCGCTGGAGCGCATCCTGCGCGACGCCCCGCGGGACACCGCAGCGCTGGCAGCGATGATCCGCGTGGCCGGCAAGGTGGGCGGCGGCTCGGTGGCGCACCCGACGGCCCTGGGGGCGCGCACGCTGTTGCTCGATGCACTGCGCGCGCGCAAGGAGCTGACCAACGATCCGGTGGGGCGAGCGCTCTATCACATCGAGGAGGCGGTGCTGGCAGAAGCGCAGGCGGACTCGGATGCCTCCGCAGCCCGAGCCGCCCTCGCGGGCTACAGGAGCGCGCTCTCCCTCTGGCCAGAAAGCTTGCTGGCGGCGCGCGGGCTCGATCGGCTGGCCCAGTTGCTCGGGGATCGTGGGAGCCGGATCCTCGCCCAGACATCCCTGTCACGGCTCGCCTCCGGCGGCGCTGCGCAAGCCGAGCACCTGGTGCGCGCCGCGGAGCTGACCGCTGACGAGCAGAGCGCCGAGGCGCAAGGGCGAGCGCTGGACCTCTACGAAGAGGCGTTGCGCCTCCACCCGGACAGCGTCGCTGCCGGGCGCGCGGTGGCCCACATGCTGGTGGCCGAACCGGCCCGCCTCGCCGACCGACTGGGAGGAGCGCTGGAGAAGGCGTCGCACCCGGAAGCCGTGGTGCTGCTCGGCACCGAGATCGGGAGGGCGATCCTGCGACACCAGGGGCGAGGTGGAGCCCCCGAGCCAGGAATCGGCATCGCCGCGATGCGTCGCGTGGTGGAGGTCACGCCTGACGATCCCGAAGCGCTGCTGCTGCTGGCGCGACTGCTGACGATGCAGCGGGTGTGGGCGGAGGCGCGCGACACACTGAAGCGCGCCGTGATCGCCGCACCCGACGTGGAGGCGAAGGTCACCGCGTACTTCCTGCTGACGGACCTGTACGAGGGGCCTCTCGCCGATCTTCCCCTCGCGCAGGAGGCGCTGCAGGCCGTGCTGCTCCTCGAGCCGAACAACCGGCTGGCGCTGGAGCGACTGCACAAGATCGGGACGACGCGTGGGGATCACACGGTGACCCTCCACGCGCTGAGCCGCCTGGTGGACATCGCCCCCGACGCCCCCAGCCGCGCAGAGGCCGCCCTGCGACTCTCGGATGCCTGCCGAGACGCAGGGGACACCGCGGGGATGATCCGCTCGATGTGCGACGCCGTGGTGAGCGTCCCGGCGGACCAGCGCGCGTGGACGGCGCTCTCGCGGATGTACCGCCTCGACACGCCGGACGGTGCGGCCAGCTACGCGAAGGCGCTGCAACAGCTGCTCGATTTCGCAGCGTCACGGCGACAGGCGATCGAGCCACGCTGGTTGACCACCCTGGGATTGCTCGAGGTGAACTCGCTGCTGCGGACGCGCGATGGGATCGCGCACCTGCAACAAGCGACGATGCTGCCCGGAGCACCGCCGGAAACACGCACGGCGCTGGGACGAGGCCTGGAGGCCGCCGGCCGGAACGGCGAGGCCGTGCAGGTCCTGCGCGAGGCGCTCTCCAATGATCCCGAGGTGTTCGCCCGCGCGACGGACCTGAGCCTCGCGCTGGCGTCGATGGAGTCGTCGCTCGCGAAAGAGGGGCGCGCGGAAGAACGGCTCGCAGTGGAGGAGGTGCGGGCCTGCCTCGGTGAGGTCGGACCGGACCGGGTGATGCGCCTGCGCTCCAGGCGGCTGCCGGCGGAAGCCCTCCCGCCCGGCGTCCTCGCGGGCAAGGAGGTGAACGATCTTCTGGTGCCCGAGGCACAGAACGCGATGGTCGACGTCGCGGTAGCGCTGGCACCGGTGGCAGCCAAGGCCATCCGGTTCGAGCTGAGCAACCTCGGGATTGGTTCGCGGGAGCGGGTGAGCCCGCGAGACGGTCACCCCACGAGAATCCTCGCAGAGCGGATGGCCCGCGCGCTCGGCGTGGAGGCGTTCGAGCTGTACCTCTCGCCAGCCTGGCAAGGGGCCGCGCGCGTGTACCCCGGAGATCCACCGGCACTCGTCGCAGCCACCTCGTTCGTCGAACTGCCAGAACTGGAGCAGGCGTTCGCGCTGGGTCGGCTCCTTTCACGCGTCGCCCTCGGCTTCACGTTCCTCGACGAGATCTCGATCGAGGCTGCCGACGGAATGCTGCTCGCAGCCATGCGCACCCTGGAGCCGAGCTTCTTCTCCGGCGAGCTGACCCATGCACGCGAGCACGCTGCCCAGCAGATGTTGCCTTCGGTACAGCGGGCCATCGGCAGGCGACAGCGGAAGCAGCTCGAAGAACTCGTCGGCAAGGTGAGCGCCGCGTTCGATCCGCGTTCGTTCACCATCGGCGTCCGCCGCAGCGAGTACCGGATCGCGTACATCCTGTCCGGAGACCTGCTGGCGGCGATCGACTACCTGCGCCGCTTCGACCGGGAAATCGGCCGCTCCACCGAGGAGCCGCGCGTGCTACTCCAGCACCCGGTCACCAACGAGCTGATGCGTTATGCCCTCACGGTCGACGCCTACAACGAGCGCCGTCGCACCGGAACCGTGTGGGCGGGCATATGACGAAGGCACGGCGTAACCCTCCCTGAGGGGTACGCCAGCGACGACGAGGGACGGATCACGTGGGGCTCGAGCTCAACGACGGCAGCATCATCGAAGGGCGTTATCGGCTCGCGCGCGTCATCGCCGAGAACGATATGGGCACGGTCTGGTCCGCCGTCCGTCTCGACGGTGGCCCTCCTGTCGCCATCAAACTCTTCTCCCCCACCGCCGCCCGCGGCTCTCAGGTGAACCAGCGGCTCTTGCGAGAAGCACGCGCGGCTGCCGCCTTGAGGCACCCGAGCGCGATCACCATTCACGAGGTGCTGGTGCTCGCCGACGGGACACCAGCCATCGTGACGGATCTGCTGAACGGCGAGACCCTGCGCACCCGCTTGCAACGAGAGCGACGGATCGATCTCCCCGAGATGTCGCGCATCATGCTGCCGGTGATCTCGGCCGTGGGCGCAGCCCATTCCCTGGGGATCGTCCATCGCGACCTCAGGCCGGAGACCATCTTCCTGGTGGAGCCGGGCCTGGGACAGGTCGGCAGCGCTCGGGTGAAGGTGCTCGATCTCGGCATCACCCGGATCACCGCCGTGGAAGGAGAAGCGGCTCGGATTGCAGGCCAGACCGAGCCCGGAACGCTCCTGGGAACGCCACACTACATGGCACCAGAGCAGATCCTCGGAACGCCCGAGGTGGACTACCGCGCCGATGTCTGGTCGCTGGGTGTCGTCCTGTACGAAGCGCTGACCGGCGTGCGCCCTCTGGACGGCTCGAGCACGGAGAAGATACTGAAGCGGATCCTGGCCGGAACCGTCACACGCGTCCGGCTGGTCGCGCCGCAAGTTCCCTCGATCATCGCCTTGCTGCTCGAGAAGATGCTCACCGTCGACCGAGAGCAGCGTCCATCTCTGCAGGAGATCGGAAAAGTACTCGTTCGCTTCGGAAACGTGACGTTCCGCCCCTTCGGCCCACCCGCTCGCGCACGGACGGCTTCAGGTGAGTTCGCGCTGGTGAACGGCCTCCGAGAAGAGCCGTCGTCCGTCTCGTCGGCGGGCGTCGCAGGGGACGGGACCCCCCTGCCGGATGTAACCGCGTCGTCATCACTCCATGACGAGGTGAGCCACGTCGACGAAGGGGCAGCCACCGACCGCTTCTCGGAACCAGGGAGGTTCTCCGACCCAGGAAGGTTCTCCGAGCCAGGAGGCTTCTCGCGCAGCGAGCTCGGTGCCGTCGGTATCCTCCCCGACGAGGGCGAGGCGTCCCCAGCAAGCCCAGTCTCCAGCTCCCCCGCCGTGGCCACCTCGAACGCCGCAACCACCGTGACGGCGGCCGCCTCGGTGGCCGACGTGACCACGGCAGCAATCGCCGCAACCGCCGCGACCGCGCAGATCGAAGAGGTCGCAAGCTCGCGAAGGCCCGAGCCCCCGACCGCACTTCACCAGAATTCGGAAGGCACTCATCGGCCAGGAGACGCGACGCCGGCAGCACCGCCCCAGCGATGGACCTCACTCCTGGGAGGCGCCGCGATCCTGATGGTGGGCTCGGCGCTCATCCTGTGGTGGCAGCGGCCCACACCAGGAGGCTCCTGTCCCCAGGGGATGGCGCAGGTCGGAGAACAGCTGTGCCTCGACGAGCGTGAGGTCACGGCCGCGCGCTACGCCGCATGCGCAGAACGAGGCCAGTGTCTGGCTCATGCCCCAGCCCCGAGTGGAGCGCCCTGTGCCGCCAGTCCTCCGGCGGAAGCGGAACCTGCAGCCCGCTGCGTACGTCGCGACGCCGCGGAGGCGCTCTGCCGGGCCGAAGGCAAGCGGCTACCCTCCCAGGAAGAGTGGACGCAGGCGTCGGCTGCCGTGAACAACAGCCCCTACCCGTTTGCGAGCACGGAACCCGCAGCGACGTTTCGCTGCGCGGCAGCACCGTCACCCCCCTGAGCACACCTGAGCGCCGCAATCCTGTTGCCTGACAGGAATTCGCGCGTACACGCTGGTGGATCATGAAGGGAGCCAGGGCCAGCGACGCGAGCGTTACCGAGCACCTCGTGACCTGGACGGTCGCAGCCCCTGAAGCGCACGACGAACCCCCCACCACCCCTCATCCCGTCGACCTGACGGCAGGACGCGCAGACGCGGCACCGCTCTGGCTCTTGCCGAGCGGCGCGTTGAGCCATACCCCCTCCCTCGCGCCTCGAGGAACGGACGCACGCGAGGCGCTGGTGACGGCCGCACGCTGGATCTCGTCACGACGTCAGACGGGCTTCGAACGCCTGTTCCCGACGTCCTCGCTCCAGCCGAGCACCTCGACACGACCCGAGCGCCTCTCGGCGCGGCAAGGCGCCGGCCTCCTGACGCAGGTGCGTGGCGCGCTCGAGGTTGCAGCCGTGGGTGGCCCCGTGGCCCGCCGAGATGTGCTCGACGCCGCGCAGATACGCTCGGCAGGGCTGACGGTCCTCTCCCACCTGGTCGCCACCGCGCTACGAGATCCTTCTTTCACTGACCTGGCCGAGGAAGCGACGGCCGAGATGCTGCGGCTCCTGCACGCCGAACAGGACGACGAGACCGCACGGCCCGCCTTGCGCGCGCATGCGATCCACTTGCTCCAGCTCCGCGCCCCTGCGCTCACGGAGGCTCACCGGCGAGAGACGGAAACGTTGGTCCGGCGTCTGCTGCGTGAAGCCCCTCCCTATGCCGAGCTGCGAGGCCCCTGGAACTTCGCCATCTGTTCGGCCAGCGAGTTCGTGGAGGGTGAGAACCGGCTTCTGGTGAACGCTCTCGGATTCCGAGAGATCGCTCTGCCTGAAGGGACACCACCCCCGCCGACCCACAGGTCGAGCTATCGGGCGTTCGAGGCGCCCTTCACCACGCCTGCAGGCCAACCCATCCGGCTCTTCGTACGGACGGCGCTTCCCAGGGACGAGCACATGGAGATGGGGAGCCCCTTCTTCACCGGGCTCCTCATCAACCGTCATGCCCAGCTCGGAGCCTTCGACATGAGAGCCGCGACGGTGCGGGTGCTCCAGGCGGGGTACAAACTGATGATGAACTCGCAGTGCGCGGGGCTGACGACACGCTTTGCCATCTCGCGCATGTTTCCGGATGCCGACATCTACTCGTCGTGGGACTCGACCTATTTCAAGAAGGATGCTCAGGGCGAGGTCAGCGCATCGGAAGGCCTGGACTGCTTCCTCGCCGTCCTGGAGGGGATGCGTCACGGCGAAACACACGAGCAAATCAGCGAGCGAATCCGCAAGGCCCAGTGGCGTCACCCGCATCAATCTTCGCCGGGGTTCGTGCAGTTCGTGGGTCCTTCGCACCCGCTGGTCGTCGCTCGGTACAGCGACGTGAACCAGGACGGGCGAGCCGACTACTACGACGGATTCCTCGACTTCCACCTGACGGAGATCGCGGAGGACGTCCACGCCTCCCTGGAAGCGCGTGACCCAGGCGTCCTCGTCTCGCAGGTGAGCGGAGAGGCCGCACACGGGCTGAGCTGGGCAGCTGGAAGCCTCAACCGAGTCGCCCAGTACTCGGAGCTGTGGGTCGGCCTCCCGGGGTTGAGCGAACTCTTCTACCCGTTTCATTCCGGTGGGTTCTATAGCCACCGGGAACCCCCTGAAGACGTACCGACAGGGACGGCACCACCGCAGGACCTCGACAAACTACCGGCCCTCGTACGCTTCCTCCCGGCGCCGGAAGTCGAAGGAGGGTTCGTCGCAGAAGTGCTGTTCCACAGCTTCCTCAGCCACGCAGCAAAGGAGGTGAAATCCCTCTTGTGCGCAGCGGACGCTCTGCGTCGTGCCCTCGACCTCGGATACTTGCCCGCCGAGGGCCCCCTGGCGAGTCCAGCGGGACAGCGCGGAGCCCTCCTGCTCACGCTGGCGGGTCTGCTCGAGGTGCCCGCCGCTCAAAACGTACTCGACGGCCTGTGGTCGATGACGCTCACGGCCCTCGCGCTGCCCGAGATCTCGCGCAACCTGGTGAGGCGTTGCGTCTCGGCAGCAGAGCAAGCGCGGTCGAACGTGTTCGGTTCGGCGCGCGCGCTGGAGCAGCTTCTGAGCACGCTGAAGACTCGTGATCCGGTGGCGCATGCGCAGCTCGCCAGCGACGACCCCTTCGTGGGACGACTCCAGCCGATGCGCTTCGGCTGATCCGCCTCCACGCGGAGGCACACGCGCTCGGGCCTGGCCGGCCCCATCGAGCCAAGATGCAGTCCTGTTGTTCCCGCGGCCACCGCGAGACATCGCAGCGCTTGCAAAACAGGGGGGAGACTGCTGGGGTTGGCGCTGGGAATGGTACGGCGGATGACGGTGCACAGGGGTCTCGCGACCCTCGGAACGACCTTGCTGCTCGTCGCCCTCGCCGCGACTGCACGATCGGCGGCTCCCGGCGATACAGGGACGGTCAAGGGGGCGTCGGACGCGGGCATACCCACCGACGCAGGAGCCTCGAAGGACGAGGTGGTCGACGGAGGCGTCCCCGAAACGGGGACCGACGCTCCAGAAGCGACGGCCCTCGACGCACTCGCACAGCGCCTGGAACTGCTCGACCAGCAGCTCCAGGCGCTACGAGCGCTGGGCCGTGGAACCCTTCCGGAGCGGGATCTCACCTGCACGGCGCTGCTCGGCATCGACTTGACCGACGACGCGGCCGTCACGCGGCGACGGCTGGAGCTCGGACGCGAACTCGAAGCGAAACAGAATACCGAACGCACGCCGGAACTCGTGGACGCCGGGAGCGACGCCGGCACAGACGGGGGTATTCACGAAGCGCCACCACCGCGATCGCCCGAGGTCGAACGAAGAGAACAGGAACTCCGGCAGCTGGAGCGCGAGGTCGCCGAGGCGCAGATCGCGCTACTGAGCAAGCCCGCATGGGAGCGGCGGCGCATCGCCGAAGCGGAAGCAGAGCGGGCGCGGAACGCTCGACAGCAAGAAGCCGCCGAGGCCGAGCGGAACCGGGCCGCCGAGGAGGCGGTTGCCGCGGAGGAAGCACGGCAACGGGCCCTGGTGGAGGCCGAACAAGCCCGAAGCGCAGCGCAGCGCGCCATCGCCAGCGAGCGGGCGCGCGCCGAGCAGGTGCGACGCGATCAGGCACGGATGCGCGAGGAGATCTCGAGCCGGCGCAGCCAGGACGCGAGCGCATCGAGCGCGAGGCAAGCCCGGATCTTCGAACTCGTGGACGCCGCAGAGAAGGCGACGCCCGGGGCTTCAGCGACCGACGCGCTCTACGGCCGGATCATGTCCCAGCTCGAGGCCCTCAAGCCGGACACCGAAGCCGCGCTTCGAGAGGTCTCGTCCCGAGCGGAGGTCCCCCGCTACAACCTCCCCGCCGATCTGCCCACGGGCAGCACGGAACTCGGTCGCGAGCGCCAGGAGCTGCTGTCCCTGGCCGAGACGCTCGTCGAGGGAGAGCGCGCACTGATCCTGGAGGCCCGGAGGCTCTCGTCGGAGCGCATGAACGAGCTGCTCGCCGGCGAACGCGAGCTGAACCGATCGCGTGTGCAGCTGCTGGGAAAGCTCAGCCAGACGCGACGGGACGAGGTGCTCGGGCTGGGTCCAGAGGGCGGAGCGCAGCTCGGCTGGGAGGCGTGGCATGTGGGCGCGAGGGCACGCTGGTATGCCCTCACCCGCGATGATCTCGGACACCGCGCTCGCGCTGCGCTGCGGGATCCTTATGTCATCGGTGCCCTGATCACCCGCGGCGCGCCCGTGCTGCTCGTGCTCGCGGCGGCGTTTTACGCCTTCCGGCGGCGCCGGCGCATCGTCGACAGGAGCTGGACGGCCGCGTCCCGGGTGATCCGGAGACCCCCGCTGCTCAGAGCCATCCAGCGTGCGCTCGACGTGCTCGCGGCGCTGTCACCGGAGCTGATCTTCCTCGCCGCCATCTGGGGCATCCATGGCGCGCTGGGCCCGGTGGCGAGCTTTCCCGAAGCGCAGATCGCTTACGAACTGCTCATCTGGTACGGCCTCTATCGGCTCTGCTTGAACGCGGCCCACCGCTCGATCAAGTGGCTGTCGAGCACCCCGAACGCGCCCATCCGCGAGGCGACCAGCGCGAAGGTGCTGCGCTCGCTGCGCTTCGTCGGTCGCTATGCACTCGGCGTCCGGGTCGTGCTGTCCCTCACGGCCGCCCTGGTGGGCGAGGCGTTCATCCACCACCAGGTGCGCCGCTTCGCCTGGCTCGGCGCGATCCCCATCTTCCTGACGCTGATCAGGCGGTGGCGCGGCGACATCGCCGACGCCTACCTGCGCTTGATCACGAAGGGAGCTCTCGCGGACGCGGTACGCTCGACACGCGACCGCTGGTACGGCTTCTTCATCGCCGTCGCCGCCTTCGGCGTCATCTTGCTGGCTGGCGCGAGCAGCGCAGCGCGACGGTTCGTCCTCGGCTTCGAGCAGTCGCGCAAGGTACTCGCCTACCTCTTCCGCAAGCGCCTGGAACGGCGCGCCGAGGAGGACGCCCCGCGCTTCACCGCGCTCGGACTTCCCCCCGATCTCGTCGCCTGCTTCTCCGAGGAGCCGCTGTCCGACCCCTCCGAGGGGATCGATCGCTTCCCGGACCTCGAGCGCTTCTCTCATACCTTCTCGACCTGGCGTGGAGGTGGCCGGACCGGCTCGATGCTGATCGTCGGCGGAGCTGGCGCTGGCAAGTCGAGCTGGCTCGCCGCCGCGGCACAGCGTGCCGAAGGCGTCCCCCAGACCCGCGTGCCCCTGCCCAGACGCATCACCTCCCCTGGAGAGCTGTATGCACAGCTCGGCGCCGCCCTCGGCGCTCCTCACGACGCACGCACGAGCGCAGACGCTCTCGCCACCTGGATTCGCGCCCAGGAGCCACAGCTCATCGTCCTCGACCACGCCGAGCGGCTCATCCTACGCGGCACCGGCGCCTGGGGGGCCTGGGACGCCCTGGAACGGCTCATCGAGCAGGTGCGGGACGGCGCCTTCTGGCTCTGCACGATGGACCTCTACGCCTTCCACTACCTGCGCTTCGCTCGGCAGAGTGAAGGAGCGTTCCGCGCCACGGTGCATCTCCCCCGCTGGACCGAGCAGGAGATCGCCGCACTGGTCCACTCACGCAACGCGCGCAGCGGCTACAGCATCTCGTACGACGACCTGCTGCTGGAGGAGGTCGGTGGGCACGAGCGCGAGGCGCGCCTCGTCAGCACCGAGCAGGACTACATGCGCCTGCTCTGGGATCACGCGAACGGGTCTCCCCGGGTCGCGCTGCATTTCTGGCTTCGCTCCCTCGTCCCCGACGGCGACGGACAGGTCCGCGTGCGCCTCTTCCGCAGCCCGTACGAGGACGATCTGGAGGCGCTCGACGAGCCCTCGCGGTTCGTCCTCGCCAGCGTCGTCTGGCATGGCGACGTCTCCCCCGAGGAGGCCGAGTTTTCGCTGCGCTATCCGGTCTCGCAGTGCGAGGCCGCCCTCGTCCGGCTCGAGGAACTTGGTGTCCTCGCCGAGGACGAGCGCCGCTACCGGGTCACCACCCGCTGGCAGGGAGCCGTGAACGGCTTCTTGCTCCGCAAGCACCTCATCGAGCCGTGAGGGACGACGATGGATCCTACGATCGCGCTGGACATCCCCAAGGACACCAACCTCATCGAGATCATCCGCCTCGGCGGCGTCCTGACGGGCCTGGCGGTGCTGGTCATCACCTGGTTCGTGGTGCGTCTGGTGCGCGGCACGCTCGGACGGGTGGGCCATCGCTTCGCCCATCGGCGGCTGCTGATCAACCAGATCTCCACCCTGGCAGGGTTCACCATCTACCTGACGGGGATCCTCCTCGCGGTCAGCGCGTCGGTCAGCCTGTCACGCGAGGTCGTCATCGCCCTGACGGGCACCGCGGCGGTGACGGTCGGGTTCGCGCTGAAGGACCTCGCCGCTTCCATCCTGGCCGGGGTGACCATCATCCTGGATCGACCTTTCCAGGTCGGTGATCGCGTCACGTTCGGAGGCACCTATGGCGAAGTGCGCTCCATCGGCCTGCGCTCCGTCCGGCTGATCACCCTGGACGACAACGTGGTGACCATCCCCAACAACAAGTTCCTGACCGAAGCCGTCTCGTCCTGGAACTACGGCGCGCTCGACATGATGCTCCAGCTCGACTTCTTCGTGGGGGTCGATCAAGACATCGCGCTCGCGAAGCAGCTGGTTCAGGAGTCGCTCACCACGAACCGCTACGTGTACCTGAAGAAGCCATGGATGATCGTGGTCAACCAGGTGGTCCACGAGAACTACTTCGCCGTGCGGCTACGGGCCAAGGCGCACGTGCTCGACGTGAAGTACGAGCAGGAGTTCCAGACCGACGTGACCGAGCGCGTGCTGGAGGCATTCCGCGCGCATGGCGTGCTCCCCCCCGCGCTGCTTCACCGAGAAGTGACGGACGTCGCCCCGAAGCGTCGGCGCGTGCCCGGCAAAGACGGGCCCATCGGCCAGGTGCCCGCGGCGTGACAGCCACAGGCGACTAGGAACTAGCTTGGCTCACGGCATCGACGAGCGCTGCCCTGTACTCCTCGGGCGTGTTCAGATTCCGCAGCGACTGCAACGTCGGATCCGCAGCGACGAGGGCCGCGTCTGCGAGAAGCTCTTCTGGCGCCACGATCCGCGTGCGTACCCGCTCGAACAGAAAGAACGGCCGTCGACGGTCGTCCGCGAGCAGCGCCACAGCCTCCGCACGCACCGAACACGCGTAGATGGCCGCGAGCGGATGGTGATGCCCCTCTGAACGCGGAACGGCGATGTCGACCCCCTCCTGCAACTTCGCCAGGCGCCGCACGAAGGCCGGCGCGAGGAAGGGAGCATCGGTCGCGGACACATAGGCGCGCGCGGCACGTGGAGCGAGCGCCTCCAGACCCGCCGCGATGCCGCGCAACGGCCCTTGCCCCTCCACCCCATCCCGGACGATCAGGACCTCCTCGGCGAGCGCCGGAACCTCCTGCCCCGGCGCCGCGACCACCACGATCGGCCACGCCACCTCCGCGAGCCGCCCCACGACCCGCGACAGCAACGGCTCCCCGCCGAAATCGAGCCACGCCTTGGGACGCCCCATCCGCCGGCTCTGCCCACCGCACAGCACCACCCCTCCCAGTCCGGGGACGCGCCCCTTCCCGTCGGCCGTCATCGCGCTCATGCCAGCAACCCCCTCCCGCGCAGCGCTGCCCGCACCTCCTCGGAGGCGAGCTCGTCGATGAGCGCGCGCACCCCGGGCCGCTCCACCCGTGACGCGGCGACCACCAGATCGAAGCGTTCCTCTCGCACCGGCAGAAAGCCAAGGCCCCGCTCTCGCGCCACGATGTCGATGGCCACGCCGAAGTCCGCTCTCCCCTGCGCCACGGCCGCGCCGATGGCATGGTGCGACGACGCCTCCACCGCGTACCCGGCGGGCCTTGTCCCCTCCAGCAGCAGCTCCACCAGCGCCCGCGTACCGCTCCCGCGGTTGCGGTTGATCATCACCACCCCGGGCGTCTGCGCCGCTGCCCGCACGGCCTCCGCGGCCTCACGCCCCTCGAAGCGCGCGTCCCCTGCCCGGAAGACCACCCCTTGCAGCCGCCCATACCCTGGCACCAGCACCAGCCCACCCTCCAGGAAGGGCGTGTTGTAGCTGTCCGTCCGCGCATCGTAGAGATGCACGCCGGCCGCATCGCACTCTCCCCGCCGCACGGCAGCGAGCCCTCCCTCACTACCCACCGCGATGAGCTTGCTGCTGACCCCTCGCTGCGCGAGCCGCGCGAGCACCACATCCAGCCCCACGCAGTGACTCCCGATGATCACCAGATCCACCCGCCGCGGCCGCACCCCCGCGACCGGAAGGATCTCGACCCGCTCACCGGCCTCCACGCGCTCGACCTCCCGGGGGATCACGAAGTAGCCGTCCGCGTGGCTCCAGGTCGTCACCGACCCTGAACCCTTGCCGATGGGATACGCAATCGCGGCCCCCTCCGCGTCCTCGGTCAGCCGCACCAGCACATACTCCGTCCGCCCGCCGTCCGACCCCAGCGACACCGGCAACCGCGCCCACGTGCGCGCCCCGTCCGCCTCTCCTCCGTGCAGACGAGCCGGGCGCGCGCGGCCTGCGAGAATGCGGAGGACCGGCGCAACAAACTCATGGAAGGTGAAGATCGCCGACGTGGGGAACCCCGGCAGCACCACCACCCCCTTCCGCCCGGACGCCGCGAGGCAGAGCGGCTTGCCTGGCTTCAGCGCCACGCCATGCGCCAGGATCCCGGGAGGCGCCAGCACCTCGGCGAGCACCTGCACATTGAGATCCCCGGGCCCCTTGGACGTCCCTCCCGATAGCAGCACCAGATCGGCAACCGCGAGGGCGTCGAGCAGCGCAGCGCGCACGGCCTCGGGAGCATCGGGGGTGATCCCACACGGCACCGGCTCGCCCCCGGCCTCGCGCACCGCATCCGCGAGGATCACCTGGTTCGAGTCGTAGATCCTCCCGGGCAGAGGCGGCGTCCCGGGGCGGATGATCTCGTCCCCCGTCGAGAGGATCGCCACCCGTGGACGACGCACGACCCCCACCCGGTCCACCCCCATCGCCGCGAGCACCCCCGTCTCTCGTGACGAGAGCACATCGAAGGCCCGCAACACGACCTCCCCTTGCGCGATGTCCGTCCCCGCCCAGGTGATGGCCCGCCCTGGCGTCACCGGCTTCTCCACCAGCACGTGATCGCCGTCCAGCCGGGTGTGCTCCACCATCACCACCGCGTCAGCGCCACGCGGGACCACGCCCCCCGTGGGGATGGCCATCGCCGTCCCCTCCGTCACCTCCCCGACCGGCAACACCCCCATCACCACCGGCTCTGGCAAGCATCGCAAGCGCCTCGGCGCTTGCTCGCTCGCGCCATAAGTGTCCTCGGCCCTCACCGCGAACCCATCCATGTTCGACCGATCGAAGCCGGGCACATCCACCGGACTCGCGATGTCCTCCGCCAGCACCCGACCGAGCGCCCCCGCCAGCGCCACCTCTTCGACCCCCAGCGGCCCGAGCGGCTCCAGCGCCGCCCGGAAACGCCGCTCCGCCTCGTCCCGGTCGACCACGCTCAGGAACTGCTCCTGCTTCATCGTCACCCCAGCACGGCCCCGCTCCGTGATCACGCCAGCGCAGCGCCCCGCGCACTGCCCTTCCCCCCCTCTCGAAACGCTCACTCGTAAAGCAGCACCTCCACCTCGGCCCCCTCGGCGTATCCCTCTTCATCGGCCGGCACGAGCACCACCCCATCGGCTCGCGTCGTCGACGACAGGATCGAAGCCCCGCTGGTCATGATCGGGATCACCCGCTCGGCCTCGATGCGCACCCGCACGTAGTCCATCCGGCCGATCTCCGACACGATCTTGCGCCCGACCACGCAGCGCCGTCGCCGGTGCGGCCACGCCCACGGCAGCCCGCCCATCGCCCGGATCGACGGCCCCGCGAACAGCTCGTACGCGCACAGACACGACACCGGGTTCCCCGGCAACAGGAACACAGGACGCGCTCCCTCCAGAAATCCGAACCCTGCTGGACTCGAAGGGCGCACCGCCACCCCGTGGACCGCGAGCTCCCCCAGCTCGTCCAGCACCATCGGCGCGTGGTCCTCCGGCCCCACCGAGCTGCCTCCGGAAACCAGGATCACCTGCTCCTTCGCCGAGCGCATCGCCTCGCGCACGGCCTCGCGGCGATCCGGCACGTACTCCACGACGACCTCCGCGCCACCATCCCGCCGCACCAGCGCAGCGAGCATCAGGCTGTTCGCGTCGACGATGCACGCCCCCTGCGGCATGCTCCCCGGCGGCAGCAGCTCATCCCCCGTCACCAGCACCCGCACCTCGGGCCGCCGGACCACCCGCACCCTGGCCACCCCCGTCGACGCGAGCACCCCCAGATCCTGCGGCCGGAGCCTCCGCCCTGCCGCCACCACGCGCGCCCCCGCGAGCAGATCCTCCCCCACGGGGGCCACATGCTTGCCGGGAGGCACGGCCTCCCGCGCCCACAGGGTGGTCTCCCCCTCCTGCTCCCCCTCGTCGGCATACTCTGCCATCAGCACCGCATCCGCGCCCTCGGGCACCGGCGCCCCCGTGGTGATCCGCACCGCCTCCTTCGCCCCCAGCGCGCCCGCGAACGGCCGCCCGGGCCGCGCATCTCCCACCACCCGCAGCGCGACCGGAGCAAACCCCGACGCCCCGAAGGTCGCCTCGCCCCGCAGCGCGTACCCGTCCATCGCCGCACGAGCGAAATGAGGCACGCTCACCGCCGCGATCACCTCCTCGGCCGCCACCCGCCCCGAGGCCTCTGCCAGCGCCACCTCCTCCGCATCGAGCTGCCCGACCCGACGCTCCAGCGCGGCGAGCGCCTCCGTCACCGAGATCCGCGCTCGAAAGCCGCGCATGCGCACATCACGGCGCCTCGCTCCCGGACTCTCCACGCCCTGAGCCTAGCGTGGAACCTGCGTCAGGAGGTCCCCCGCTCACGCGCGCCGGGCGCCACGTCCCCCCGCCGCCGGGGCCGCAACAGCCGCCGCAGAGGCGCGATCACCGCCATCATCCCCAGCCCCATCGGCGACAACCGCGGCCCACGCCGCTTCTGCGCGCCTTGCTTCGCCGATGCGATCGAGCACTCCGTGCTGCCCGAACTCGACCCCGAATCGCAGCTCGTGTCGCTGCTCGACCCGCCCTCGGTGGAGCTACACCCATCCGCACTCGTCCCGTCCGACGTGTCGCTCGAACAGCCATCGCTGCTGGTCGAGTCGGTCGAGTCCCCGCTGCATCCGTCGTCCTCCTCGTAGTACCCGTCCGACGAGTCCCCGCTGCACCCGTCGTCTTCCTCGTAGTACCCATCCGACGAATCGCCACTGCACCCGTCGTCGCTCTCCGTCCCCTCGTACCCGTCCGACGAGTCCCCGCTGCACCCGTCGTCTTCCTCGTAGTACCCATCCGACGAATCGCCGCTGCACCCGTCGTCGCTCTCCGTCCCCTCGTAGCCGTCGGAGGTGTCCCCGCTGCACCCCCCGTCGTCGTACGTCGTGTCGGCCGTATCGGCCGTTCCGGAGCAACCGCAGCCCATGTACGTCGGCACGAACGTCTCGTCGTAGAAGATCGTACCCCCTGCGCCCCCCGACGGAACGCCCGTCCCGCCGCCCGAACTCGAGCCCCCCGTGCTGCTGGAGCTGCTCGAGCTACTGCTCACGCCCCCTTCGCAGTCCTCCGTACTCACGCTGTCGGCGGTGAGCACCGGGCTCACCGGAGGACCCGGCGTGAAGTCCAGCGGCTGGTCCACCCCTCGCTGATTCGACGGAATCCGCAGGGTGTAGCGCGTCAGCCTCGCCTCCTGCCCGGCCATCCCCGAGAGCGCCACCGCGAGATCATCCGCCCCCGCCCCGCAGCGCAGCCGCTCGGGATCGATCTCGCCGGGTGCCCCGCTCTCCACGCAGGAGTCCATCCCGTCCACCACCCCCTGCGCGGCCCGGGGACAGCTCCACGACACCCTCGCCGAGGAGCTCAGCGCCACCGCCGCCGCGGCCGTACAGGCGGACGACGACGCATCGCCATCGCCATAGCTCTTCGCCCGCTCGAAGTACGACGTCACCACCCCCTCGATCGACACCGCGCCACCGAGCGACACGTTCCTCGCCAGCGCGTCGTGGCTGGAGCACTCGAGCACCGCGCCTTCCGGGCCCGCCGCCACCAGAGCAGCCATCCGCTCGTCCTCGTAGTCGGACTCCAGCGTCGCGGCGTTCCAGGTGAGTGCCTCCTCGTTCACCGACACCGGCATCGACTCCGGCAGGGCTGCGCGACCTTCCCCGATGAACCACGCCGTCACCAGCACATCACCCGCCGTCGCCTGGGTGAGCGCGAGCGGCAGAACCGGCTCGACGCCGGGCAGCACCACGCGCAGCGTCCGCGTCAGCGCCGCGCCCCCCGGTGCCACGAACCGCGCCGCCACGAACCGCTTTCCTTGCACCCCTCCCAGCGCCGAGGCGGTCCCGGGCGAGAGCGTGAGCCCCCCCTGCGCTGCCCACAACGCGACGGCGCCCGCATCCTCCAGCACCGTGATCTCCGTCGGCGAGAGCGTCTGGGTAGGGTCCTCGTCACACACGACATGCACCGCGTCGGGTGCAGCGGGATCTGCCGGACACGTCCCACGCTCACCCGCCGGAGGAAAGATGCGCGGCGCCGTCGCCACGTCCAGCGCCTCCAGCCATGCATCCGAGCTGAGATCCAGGCTCGAGAGCGACGGCACCGGGATGACCACGCCCACCGGCCCCGCACTGCCATCGAAGCGCATGCTGGTCCACACCGTGGTCCGAGACGGCCCGACCGCGACGGCCACCCGCTGCTCGACCGGGGCCTGCCCAGCACTGGGCAACCAGGCGCCGCTCGCATGAGCGTCCCCGGGAAGCGCGGCGAGGGTCAGCGGTGTGAAGGCGAGGAGTGCGAATCGACGTGGAAGCACGTTGCCCCCATTCGCAAGGGCCATGCCTCCCATCGTACGCCTGTTTCCACGTCGGCGGGCACCTCGCACCGGCGCGCAGCGAACCCACGTTCATGAGGTGCCGGCACCACACACCACACACCCTGCGGGTCACGCCCTTCGCAGCGCTCGCGCCACGGTGACCCGACCCCTCCCCCCCTGGGCATCCCCGACCTCACCCCGCGCCCATCACCAGCGCCGTCATCACCAGCGCTCTCATCACCAGCGCCGTCATCACCAACGCCGCGCGTCAAACACTGCCCCCGCGTCAATCCTCGTGAACGAACACGATGTCGTCGAGGTGCAGGTGACACCACACCCGATCCCCGGCGTGGACGGGGGATCGCCTCGCGCTCTCGTTCGCCACCAGCGCCGTCAAGGTCAGCCCCCCCGCCGTCTTCAGGCGGAGCTGATCGGTCGGCCCCTGGAACAGCTCGTCCTCGATGGTCGCCTCGAACCAGTTCTCCCCTTCTCCCGCCTCCTTCTGGATCCAGATCTTCTCGGGCCGGATGGACACCAGCACGCTGTCCATCCCCTGGGGCACCTCCCCGCTGGTCAGCAGCTCCAGCCCCCCTTCGAGCTGCACCCGCGCCTGGCTCCCCTCACGCGCCACGACCGAGGCGTGGAGGATGTTCGCTTGCCCGATGAAGTTGGCGACGAACGTCGTCTTGGGGCGGTGGTAGATCGCCCCCGCGTCCCCGAGCTGCTCGATCTTGCCCTTGTTGATCACCGCGATCCGGTCGCTCATGGTGAGCGCCTCTTCCTGATCGTGCGTCACGAACACGAAGGTGATCCCGAGCTTCTTCTGGAGCTGCTTCAGCTCCACCTGCATTGCGTGACGCAGCTTCGCGTCGAGCGCCGACAGCGGCTCGTCGAGGAGCAGCACCTTCGGCCTGCAGACGATCGCCCGCGCCAGCGCCACCCGCTGACGCTGACCCCCCGAGAGCTGCGTCGGCTTGCGCGCCTCCATCCCCTCCAGCGAGACCATCGAGATGGCGGACCGCACCCGCTCGTCCATCTCCGAGCGCGCCACCTTCTTCATCTTCAGACCGAAGGAGATGTTCTCCTTCACGGTCATGTGCGGGAACAAGGCGTAGCTCTGGAACACCTGGTTCACGTCGCGCCGGTAGGGAGGCTCGTGCGTCACGTCCTTCCCTTCCAGCAGCACCGTGCCTTCCGTCGGCGTCTCGAACCCCGAGATCATCCGCAGGAGGGTGGTCTTCCCGCACCCCGACGGCCCGAGCAGGGTGATGAACTCACCGGCGCGGATCGTCAGGTCCACCTCGTTCACCGCGGTCGTGCCCGCGAATCGCTTGGTCACCCGCTTGAGCTCGACCATCACGTCCATCCGACTCGACTCCCGGCGACCGCCCTCACGCGGCGTCACTCTTGCGCATGCTGAGCGCGAAGCAGGCTGCGAAGAGCAGCAGCATGGTCATCCCCAGAGCTGCCCCGAAGGGCCAGTCGCGCGCCTGACCGAACTGGTTCTGGATCACGTTGCCGATCATGGGCACCCGACCGCCGCCCATCAGATCGGTGATGGCGAACATCCCGATGGCCGGGATGAACACCAGCAGCACGCCCGCGAAGATCCCCGGCCGCGTCAGCGGCACGATGACGTGGGAGAAGGCCGACACCGGCCCTGCCCCCAGGTCGAACGCCGCCTCGATCAGCGCGTTGTCCAGCTTCTCGACGCTCCCGTAGATCGGCAGGATCATGAACGGCAGGTACGAGTACACCAGGCCGATGATCACGGCGGTCGGCGTGTACAGGATGTCCAGCGGCGCCGCGATCATCCTGGTGTAGAGGAGCATCGCGTTGAGCGGCCCCTCCTCCTTCAGGATCGACATCCAGGCATAGGTCCGGATGAGGAAGCTGGTCCAGAAGGGGATCATCACCAGCATCAGGAGCTTGTTCCGGATCCCCTCCCGCGCGCGGCCGATGTGGTACGCCACCGGATAGCCCACCATCAGACAGATGACCGTGGTGATGGCGGCGTACTTGATCGAGGTGGTGAAGATCTTGAGGTACGTCGTGTCGAAGACGCGCGCGTAGTTCGACAGCGAGAACTCGAAGACCACCTGCCCCAGCTCGTCGCGCTGACAGAAGCTGTAGACGAGCATGATCGCGGTCGGCGCGATCACGAACGCCCCCAGCCAGAGCATGAGCGGAGCGAAGAGCAGCCACCCGCGAAGCCCTGGCCTGCGATGCGCGCCCTGGATCTCGGGAAGCTGCCCGGCGGTCGGTGTCATCGACGGCTCAGTTCGAGGCGGCCTTCAGGTCGGTGACCATCTTGTCGAGGTCCGACGCGGCCTTGCCGATGTCGCGGAAGGTCTGCTTGGTCTTGATGTCCGGGTAGCTCGCGGGGTTCTTCAGCTCCGCCTCCGAGAGCAGCTTCCGCGCTTCCCCGTTCGGGTTCGTGTAGGGGAACTTCTCGCTGATCAGCTTGCTGACCTCGGGACGCAGCGTGTAGTCGATGAACAGGTGCGCCCCGGCCAGGTTCGGCGCGCCCTTGGGGATCGCCAGGTTGTCGATGTACTGACGCGCGCCCTCCTCGGGGACCACGAACTGGAACTTCTTGTCGGTGTTCACGAGGATCGCGCCCTCGCCGCTCCACATCACACCGAGATCGACGTCGCCGTTCAGCATCGCCGTCTTCGGGCTGTCGGAGTCGAACACCTTCACGAGCTTCACCCACTTCTCGAGGATGGGGCGCACCTTGGCCAGGTTCTCCGGGGTGATCTGGTTGACGTCGATCCCCTCCTGCATCAGCGCCCACGCCACCATCTCGCGGTTGTCGTTCAGCGCGACGATCCGGCCCTTGTACTTGTCCTGGAACACGTCCTTGAAGCCCTTGATCGGGTCCTTCACCTTGTCGGTGTTCACCACGATGCCGACGAACCCGACCATCCAGGGGACGCTGTACTTCAGCCCCGGATCGTGGGGCATGTCCCTGACATCGGCGACGATGTTCTTCAGGTTGGGCACCTTGGCGTGGTCGAGCGGCTCGAGCTTGCCCTGCTTCACCAGCGCCTCGATCACGTACTCCGAAGGCTGGATGAGATCGTACTTCGTCCCGCCGGCGAGAAGCTTGGAGAGCATCTCCTCGTTGGACCCGTAGGTCTCGTAGTTGACCTTGATCCCGGTCTCCTTCGTGAAGCCGGCGATCACCTCGTCCGGGATGTACTCGGACCATGCGAACAGGTTCAGCTCCTTCAGCGCGGGCGCCGCGGCTTGCGCGCTCCCGCTGCCGGCGGGAGCCGCCTGCTGGTTCTTCTTCTCACCACACCCGAAGAGGAGCGTGACGGCGGCAATCGCCAGGAGATACAGCCAACCTCCGATGCGCTTCATGTTCCTATCGGTCTCCTTCGTTGCGCGTAAGGCGCCTAGCTCGACTCCGGGGAGCGCCGCGCCGTCCCCTTGAGCCATTCCGCGCAGATCACCAGCATCGCGGTCACCATGATGAACACCGTGGAGATGGTGTTGAGGATGGGGTTCAGCCCAACCTTGGCCATGCCGAACACCTTGATCGGCAAGGTCTCCGACTTCGGTCCACGGGTAAAATAAGTCACGATCAGCTCGTCCATCGACAGCGTGAACGACATCAACGCCCCCGAGATGATCGCTGGCAGAAGGTAAGGCACCATCACGTGGTAGAACGCCTTCAGCGGCGTCGCCCCGAGATCCATCGCCGCCTCTTCGAGCGACGGGTCCAGCCCGGCGAGGCGCGCCTGCACCGCCACGAGGACGAACGGGAAGCAGAACGTCACGTGCGAGATGATCACCGTGACGAACCCCAGCTCCAGCTCCACCGTCTTGAAGAAGATGAGCAGGCTGATGCCCATGATGATCTCGGGGATGATCATCGGGATGAAGATCAGCGTGGAGATCGTCCGCAGGGCCGGAAAGCGGTAGCGGTGGAGCAACCACCCCCCCGCCGTTCCCAGCACCACCGCCAGCATCGTGGTGACGCTGGCGATGATCAGGCTGTTGCCCATCGACTCGATGAGCGGCGAGCGCCGCTCGTCGGCGAGGTGGGCCACGAGCTGTCCCCAGAGGTCCTGGTACCAACGGAACGTGAACCCTTCCCACACGATCGCCAGCCGGGAAGCGTTGAACGAGTAGGCGATGAGCAGGACGATGGGCAGGTAGAGAAACAGGAAGACCAGGCCAGTCCAGCCGCCGAGCAGCAGGTTCACCAGCCTCATGCCCGAGGGCGTCCGGAGTCTCATCGTCGCATCGGACCCGCCAGAGCGGCAGGGGCGGCGAGCTTAGCCCCCACGCAACAGCCAACGCAACCACGCTCGGCGCCACGCGCGCCTTGTTTCGAGCGCGGGCCGCACCTCGGCACCACCGCGGGCTCCAGCCTCGCCACACCTCTGCGACACCGCTCTCCGGTCGCCGCGCCGCGTCTCCGGTCGCTCCTGACACCGCCTCGGATCTTGACGCCCTCCTCCCCTCCGCCTAACCGCGGACACCGCCGCTGCCCTCCTGACCCAGCACGCGGCCCTCGAGATCCCGTGAGGCAGACCGACCGCCGGAGGCTCCGACCATGCGCAAGGTGATCGATCGCAAGGCCGCCGCGCGCGCCGTGGAGGACTTCCTCCGTGCGCTCGGCCACGAGATCGAGGGAGACCTCGTCGGCACCGGGGAGCGCGTGGCCGACGCCTTCGCCGACGACCTCCTGCAAGGGGACGCCCTCGACCCGGCCGCCCTCCTCCGCGACGGCGCCATCGCCGCCGGGGCCCACGAGCGCGGCCTGGTGATCCTGCGCGACCTGCACATCACCACGATGTGCCCTCATCACCTCCTCCCGGGTCACGGCACCGGCATCGTCGCGTACCTCCCCGGCGACCGCGTGGCCGGCATCGGCGCCATCGCCCGCGTCGTCGACGCCCTCTCCCGCCGCCTGACCCTCCAGGAGCGCATCGGAGGACAGCTCGTGGACCTCCTCGTCGATGAGCTCGGAGCCCGCGGCGCCCTCTGCAAGCTGTCGCTCACGCACACCTGCCTCATCGCGCGCGGCGAGCGCAAGGCGGGCACCATCGTGGAGACCCTGGCCGCAGCCGGCCTCCTCGCGCGCCCCTCGCCCGAGCGCGAGCTGGCCATCGCCGCCCTCCTCCGCTAGCGCCCCCTCGACGCGCACCAGCCGATCAGCGACGCGCACGAGCACGTCAGCGACGCCTGCCAGCGCGGACGCCTCGGACACGCGTCCCTCGTACCTCCTCCCCATCGGGCCCGCCCCCCGCACCGTGCGTTCTCCTCGGCACCGCGCGTCTCCCACCGGCACGGCGCCAGGATGCCCCCGGACAGAGGCGCCGACGTCTGTGCATGGCGGGCGCCCTCCCGTCCCGGTGTGCTAGCCTCCGGCCGTGACCACGCCGGCCACGCCTCCCACGGATCTCGCTGCGGCCCTGTCCCGGTTGCCGCTCTTCCCGCTTCCCCAGGTCGTGCTCTTCCCGGGGGCGCTCCTGCCGCTGCACGTCTTCGAGCCGCGCTACAAAACGCTGGTCCGTGACGCGCTCGCCACCCACCGCTGCCTCTCGGTCGTGCTCATCGCCGACCCGAACCGCGTCGACGAGCACGGGCACCCCGCCATCCACCACGTCGCCGGGGTCGGAGAGATCATCGAGCACGTCGAACTCCCCGGAGGCCGCTACAACATCCTCGTTCGCGGACGGGCACGGGTGCGCCTCGCCGAGCAGCCCTTCATTCCCCCCTACCGCACCGCGCAGGCCACTCTCCTCGAGGACCGAGGCGGCGCGATCGACCCCACCGCCCAGGCCGCCCTGCTCTCGACCGCCTCCGCGTACGCCGCCATGGTGCGGGACCAGGACCAGTCGTTCGATCTACGCCTCCCCCCCGACGCGAGCCTCGGCCTCTCTGCCGACCTCTGCGCCCACTACCTGCTGCTCGACCCCAGCGAGCGTCAGACCGCCCTCGAGACCCTCGAGGTCGACGCCCGCGTCCAGCAGGTGACGGACGCCCTCGCCTTGCAGCGGCTCAGCCTCGCGCAGGCCAGCCGCGCGCTCAACTGACGCGCCCCCTCACCACCTCATGCCCCCTGCTTGCGGCGAGCGCCCACCCGGCGCGCGCGCACCGCAGCATGCTTCAACCAGCCACCCCGCTCGAGGGCCACGGACGCCGCGGCCGGCGCACAGAGGAGCGCCACCGTCTGATCGCCGGTGTCCAGGCTCCACAGCGGCACGTCCCCCGCCACGAGCTGCGCCGCGCGGTAGAGCAGATCCAGATCGATCCAGTCATCCGGCTCCTCGGCGGGTGAGAGAAGCTCATGGCGCTCGGGGGTACGAAACACGAGCCGCCAGCCGCTCCCCTCGACGAACCCATCCTCCTCGATCTCAACTGGACGCCCGAGCGTCCGGGCGATCACACGCAAGGTCTCCCCGTGCTCCTGGTGCGGCGCGAAGCCGGTCTCCGCGTCGAAGCACACCAGCCAGCCTCGCCGCGCGAACGGGAACCAGGGCGCACGCAGGGCGAGATCGTCCTCGGACACGCGCTCACGCGGAGGCGTCGGGAACCCGGCCTCGACGAGGGCGGCTTCCAGCGCACGGCCCACCGCATCCTGCTCGCGGGCGGAGATCGTCGCCTCGCGGGAGCCCTCCCAGTCCCCCTCCGAGAACGCAGCCCGCAGGGCGTCGAGGGTCTCGCCGAGGGCGGGCTCGACCCCCTGAGCGACGAAGGCCGTGAACTCGACGACGAGGGCACGCCCGACCTCGCATGCTCGCGGATCACGCGCATGGAGCGCCTTCAGCAGCCCCGCCGATTCCACGAGGTTCCTCACGTACGCCTTCGTCAGCGGCTCGCTCGACCCTGCGAAGCGGCGCATCCGCGCCATGTCCTCCAGCAGCGCGCGAGGCTCGGCGTACGCGCTCGCGGTCATCGCGTCTCCGTAGAACCGCCCCACGTGGGCCGCCGCGCCCACCATCGCGCTCCCCTCCGCCCACCGCTCGGCGCACGAGAGCAGCGCCAGGCGCGCGGCGTGCGGCAGCGTTCGGATGACGTCATGCACCGCGATCGCCCAGGCGTGGTCGACCTTCCCCTGACGACAGCGCAGCGCGATGTCGACCATGTCCGTCGCGACCGCCTCGACGTCGGCCGCGAGCGCCGCTCCGGCCGCCGCCTCGCCCGAAGCGGCGGCGCTCACGAGGCCAGCTTCGACCAAACCCAGGAGCAGATGCTTCCCTGCCTGGAGCACCTCGACCGCCAGCGCGCCATCCGTCGTCGTCCCCAGCGCTGCGCGCATCTCCTCGTACGACCTCACGGAAGCCGAGACCCGCGGTGACGACAGATGCTCAGGGCTCAGGGGAGCAAACATCGCCCCTCCTGTACCTCAGCTCCGCGCCCCGAGCACCGGAGGGGTCCGCATCGCCATCGCTGCACAGCCGATGACCCGAGCGGCTCGGCGCCCTGCTGGGGGAGAGCCGCGCGCGGCGGCGACCTCTCGCCCTGGATCACGACCCCTCCACCGTTGACGCGCCCACCTTCCCGACCGATGGCCATCTCACCTATGGACCGGGAACGCTGGCTTGCCGTCATTTTCCGAACGGGCCTGGTCGTCTTCTTCATCTGGATGACCGAGGGGATCCTCATCCCCATCGTCCTCGGCGCCCTCTTCGCGCTGCTCCTCTCGCGGCTGCTCCCGCACGTCGAGCGGCGCCTCGGCCGCGCCAAGGGGTTCGCGCCCCTCGCCGTCACCGTCTCCTCGCTGGTCCTCATCGTCATCCCGTTCGTCTTCATCTCCGTCGAGGTGGTGCGGTCCGTCAGCGAGTTCCTCACACGCGACTGGACGGCGACCTTCAACCGCCTCCAGACCTTCGTCACGAGCGGCATCGACATCTGGGGCCACCGCGTCCACATCGGCGGCCCGCAGATCCAGTCCGTGCTCTCGGACGTCGGACAGCGCACCGCCACGTTCCTCGCGGGCCTCATCGCCGGCCTCGCCACCAGCGTCCCCAACTTCATCGTCAACCTGTTCCTCTTCCTCGTCGCGCTCTACTACTTCCTGCGCGACGGCGACGAGCTGCAGCGCTGGATGCTCCGCGTCTCGCCCTTCTCCGGCCCCCAGACCGGCGAGCTGTTCGCCTCGGTCCGCGAGACCGTCAACGGCGCCATCCTCGGCCTCATCGCCACCGCCCTCGTGCAAGGCGGCCTGACCCTGGCTGCGCTCTACATCTTCAGCGTCCCCAACGCCTTCCTCCTCGGCGTCGCGGCCACGCTCATGTCCTTCCTCCCCATCATCGGCACCACGCCCGTCACCGTGGGGTCGGCCATCTACCTCTTCGTCGTCGGCCGCTACGGCGCTGGCGTCGGCATGATGGTCGCAGCAGCCATCGTCGGCCTCTCCGACAACATCGTCCGCCCCTGGGCCCAGAGCTCCCAGGGCAGCATGCACCCCCTGCTCGCCCTGCTCGGCATCTTCGGCGGCATCGAGCTCTTCGGCGCCGCGGGCATCTTCATCGGCCCCATCGTCGCTGCCATGGCCGTGTGGGCCGTCGACACCTACGTCCGCATGTACCCGCGGCACGACCCGGTGAAGAACCCCGCCGCACGTCCCCCTGCCCCCGTGGACGCCCCGCCTCCCGTGGGCGGCGTGGTGCCGGTCAGCCCCCCGGCGCCGAGCAGCGTCCCGCCCTCAGGCAGTGCCCCGCCTCCGCCTGACTCCACCCCCCCGCGCTGAGGGTTCGCCGGCCACACCACGGCAGCACCTCTCTCCCCCGCGCCGCGTCGCGCCTCCAGCACCTCGACCCCTGCACCGCTCCTCGCTTCGGGCGACGTCACCCGACCTCGACCCTCACACCCGCGCCGTCACCGCCCGCAGCAGGTGACGCTGCGCCACCGCGAACAGCGCCAGCACCGGCAGGCTCAGGATCACGTTCCCGGCCATCACCACGTGCCACCGCACCCCCGTCCCCTGCTCCCGCAGCAACGCGACGGCCAGCGGCAGCGTCCGCACCGCGTCGTCGGTCGTCATCACCAGCGGCCAGAAGTAGTCGTTGTAGTGGAACACGAAGCTGAACAGGAACAGCGCCGCCAGCGTCGGCCGCAGCATCGGCCCCAGGATCCCGTAGATGATCCGCAGCTCCCCCGCCCCGTCCATCCGCGCCGCCTCGATGATCTCGTCCGGCACCGACAAGAGCGCCTGCCGCACCAGGAACGTCCCCAGCGCGCTCACCCCGAACGGCAGGATCAGCGCCGCGAACGTGTTCACCAGCCCCGCCGCGCCCAGCAGCGTGAACACCGGCACGAACGTCACCTGCGCCGGGATGAGCAAGCACGCCAGCACCAGCCCGAACGCCACCCCGCGCCCCGCGAACCGGAGCTTCGCCAGCGCGTAGCCCGCCGGCAGCGCCAGCGCGATCTGAAGCCCTGCGATCGCCACCGCCATCACCACCGAGTTCAGGAGGTAGCGCCCCACCGGCACCACCTCCAGCACCTCCCGGTATGCCCCGAGCTGGACCGCTTGCGGCAACGGATACGCCGGCGCCCGCATGATCTCCGGCAGCGTCTTCAGCGACGTCACCGTCATCCACGCGTACGGCCCGAGCCACAGCAGCGCCACCGCCACCAGCACCCCCGACCGCACGACATGCGCCGCCCCTGCGCCTCGCTCCCCGATCATCGCGCCCTCCGCCCCGCCTGCGGCGACGCCCCCCGCATCACCCGCAACTGAATCCCCGTCAGCCCCAGCAGCAGCACGAAGAACACGATGCACAGCGCGCTCGCGCGCCCCACCCGCAGGTTCATGAAGATGTGCTCGTAGATCGCGTAGACGAAGATCGTCGTCGAGCGCACCGGCCCTCCCTGCGTCATCACCCGCACCACGTCGAACGCCTGGAACGACAGGATCAAGCTCGTCGTCCCCACGAACGCCGCCGAGGGCCGGAGCAGCGGCCACGTCACGTACCGGAACCGCCGCCACGGCCCCGCGCCATCGAGCGCCGCCGCCTCGTACAGACCGCGCGGGATGTCCTGCAGCCCCGCCAGGAAGATCACCATCGCGTAGCCCGTGATCTTCCAGACGCTCACCCCGGCCAGCGCCCACAGCGCCGTCGCCGGATCCCCGAGCCACGCCCGCCCTTCGAGCCCCACCGCCCGCAGCCCTGCCGACAGCAGCCCGTCCGGATCCAGGATCAACATCCACAGCAGCGCCACCGCCACCCACGACACCACGTACGCGCTGAACACCGCCCCGCGCACGAACGCGTAGACCCGCCCGGGCCGATCCAGCGCCACCGCCAGCCCCAGCCCCAGCGCCCCCGACAGGCTCACCACCACCGCGCTGTAGCCCAGCGTCCGCGAGAACGTCCCCCACAGCTCCCCGCTCGCGACGAGCGCCCGGTAGTTCTCGAACCCCACCCACACCGGCGGCGTCAGCAGATCCCAGGTGTACAAGCTGTCCTTCGCCGCCATCCCCAGCGGCAACAGAAAGAACACCCCCAGGAACACCGCCGTCGGCAGCAAGAGCAGGTACGGCACCCACGGATGACGCGGCCTCATGGCCTCTCCGCCGCGCGCCGCGCTTCTGCGAGCGCCTCCCCGGCGTCCCGCGGCATCAGCACCGCCTCTTCGAGCCGCGGCTGCACCGCCTCCCGCTGCACCCGGAACAGCTCCTTCGACCAGGGCCATGCCGAAGCGTCCGCGAGCTGATCCACCGCCACCCGATCGTTCGGGTGCGCCGCATAGAACCCCTCACGCTCCAGCAGCCCGAGCCCCGCCCGCGACACCGGCAAGTACCCCGTCCGCGTCGCCCACTCGTTCGCCTGCGCCGGCTCCATCATCCACCCCAGGAACGCCGCCGCGGCCTCCTGCGCCTCGGGCGCCGCTCCCTTCGGCATCACGAAGAACGTCCCGCCCGTCGGCACCGACGCCCGCACCCCGCGCGGCAGCGGCGCCGCCCCCACCTCGAAGCGCCCGGCACCTGCCTGGCTCGCGTTCTCTTCGAGGTAGCGAAGGAACGCCGTCGACGTCCAGATCATCGCCAGCTTCCCGGCCAGAAAGTCCGTGTTCGTCGCCTGCCACGCGTTGTAGTCGCGCCCTGGCGGCGGCTTCATCGTCCGGTCCTCGTGCACCAGCGTCTGCCAGAGCCGCAGCGCCGCGACCCCGGCCTCACCCCCGAGCGACACCACCCCGTTCGGCTCCACCACGTTCCCCCCCGCCTGCCCCACCAGCGCCGCCCAGAACCACCAGTCCACCGGACAGCCGAACCCCCAGCGCACCGTCTCGCTCCCCCGCCGCACCACGAGCGCCTTCGCCGTCTCCCGCAGCCCCTCCCACGTCGTCGGCGGCGCAAGGCCCAGCGACTGAAACACCCCGCGGTTGTAGTACGCGATCGGCGTCGACCGGTTGAACGGCAAGCTCACCAGCGGCCGCTCCCCGCCCCCGAGGAACGTTCCCTCTTGCGCCAGCGCCGGCACCAGATCCTGCGCCGCCGCAGGCAGCCACCGCGACACCGGCTCCAGCACCCCTGCCTCGGCCAGGTACGGCACCACCTCGCCCACCACGTGCGTCACCGCCGGTGCCGCCCGCGCCGCGATCGCCGTCCGCAGCTTCGCCAGACACTCGAAGTAGTCCCCCTGGTAGACCGGCTCGATCCGGTAGCGCCCCTGGCTCGCGTGAAACTTCTCCACGAGCGACAGCAGCACCTCCCGGTTCTTCCCCCCGTACGCAAACCACAGCGACCCGACGACCCGCCCATCGCTCGACCGCCGCGCGCACCCCGTCCCTGTCCCCGACAGCGACAGCGCGATCCCGCCGGCGATCGCTCGCAGCACGTCACGCCGCGCCCAGGGCCATCTCACCCCACCCGCGCTGCCCACGCTGCTGCTGCCCACGACGCCGCTGCTGCCCACGCCGCTGTGCCCCACGCCGCTGCGCCCCACGCCGCTGCTGCCCACGCCGCTGTGCCTCACGCCGCTGCGCCCCACGCCGCTGCGCCTCACGCCCCTGACACCGGACGCACCCGCGCCCCCGACAAAGGGTCGAACCACAGCACCGCGCCCGTCTCCAGGCCGACCTGCACCACATCCCCCGCTGTGACCTGCGCAAACCCGCGCGCTCGCGCCCGCAGCCGCAGCGCTCCCGCCTCCAGGTACACGAACGTCTCCGCGCCCAGCGGCTCCGCCACCGTCACCCGACCCCGCACCACGCAGGCCATCTTCTCAGCATCCTCGTCCGACCTCAGCACCCGCACGTGCTCCGGCCGCACCGCCGCGACGAGCTGCTCGCCCCCGAGCGTCCCCGCCGGCAAACTCAGCGCCCCGCCCTCCGCCACGTACCGATCCCCCTCGCGCCGCACCGCCACCTGGTTGATCGCCGGCGACCCCAGAAACCCCGCCACGAACAGGTCTTCCGGATCCTCGTAGATCACCCGCGGCGCCCCCACCTGGAGCAGCGCCCCGGCGCGCATCACCGCGATGCGATCCCCCATCGTCATCGCCTCCACCTGATCGTGGGTCACGTAGATCGACGTCGTCCCCAGCCGCCGCACCATCGCCGCCAGCTCCACCCGCAGCTCCGTGCGCAGCGCCGCGTCCAGGTTCGACAGCGGCTCGTCGAACAGGAACACCTTCGGCGACCGCACGATCGCCCGCCCCATCGCCACCCGCTGCCGCTCTCCGCCCGACAGCTCCCCTGGCCGCCGCCCGAGGAGCCCGGCGAGACCCAGCGTCCCCGCCACCTCCTCCACCCGCTTCGCCCGCGCCTCACGCGACACGCCCCGCATCTTCAGCGGGAACCCCATGTTCTCCGCCACCGTCATGTGCGGGTACAGCGCGTAGCCCTGGAACACCATGGCCACGTCCCGCTCCTGCGGCGGCACCCGGCTCACGTCCCGCCCATCGAGCAGGATGCTTCCTGCGTCCGGCGTGTCGAGCCCGGCCACGAGCCGCAGCGCCGTCGATTTCCCGCACCCCGAAGGCCCGACGAAGACGAGCAGCTCCCCGCTCGCCACCTCCAGATCGAGCCCCTCCAGTGCGGCCCGCGCCGCGCCAGGGAAATGCCGCTTGAGCCCCCGCAGCGCGATCGACGCCACGCCCTTACCTCTGACCGACGGGCGCCACGGGCTGGTCCAGCACCACGACCCCCGGGATCGAGCCGCACACGGCGAGGAGCTTCGGCGCCGGGGTCACGGCCACCGGCACCACGGAAAGACGCATCATGTCGGCGTCGTAGACGCTATCGCCGAAGGCGGCGAGCAGCTTCGTCGCCCCTCCAGCCCGAGCGCCGAGCGCCCGCTCCACGGCCAGCACCTTGCCGCGCCCGTACGTCGGCGGCGCGGCCATCGACGGCTGAACGATCCCCGCCTCGACCTTCGGACACATCGCCATCACGTCCGCAGGAGGAATGTCGAACGCCACCACCGCGCGCTCCACCGCGAGCTGCGGCGACGCCGACACCACCAGCACCCGCACCCGGTGCGCCTGCGCCCAGCGCACCACCGCGAGCAGCCCGGGCCGGACGCGCTCTTCCAGCCGCAGCCGCGCGAACGTGCGATCCGCGAATCCCCGCACCTCGTCCTCCGACCAGCCCGCGAAGGCCCACGCCATCATCGCGAACGCCCGCGACTCCTCGTAGCCGCCTGCCTCGAACACCTCGTACAGCCGCGCCGCCAGCGCGTGCGCGTCGTCCCCAGGTTTGACGGACAGCCCGCACGCCTCCGCCTCCACCGCGAGCGCCGCCCGCGCCTCCGCGCGCGTCCCTCGCGCATCGAGCAGCGCCTCGAAGAGATCGAAGCCCACGTCCCCGTCCCACAGCGTCTGATCGGCATCGGTCGCCACCACCCGCGGCCCGTCGTCCTCCGACCACCCCGCGAACGCCCGCTCCAGCCGACCGAGAACCTCGTCCGTCGTCCCTCGCGCAATCCCTGCATCCATGCTTCGCCCCGCCTCCTCCTGGCTCGCCCCGACGCTGTCCGAGGCCACCTCGACGACCCGTCGCTCACCGCCGTCCCGACGCCGCTCTGCGTCGATCGGCGCTTCTCTCGCGCCCTTCGGGCGCCTCTCCCGCGCCCTTCGGGCACTTCTCCCGCGCCCTTCGGGCGCCTCTCCCGCGCCCTTCGCCCGTCACCGATGCGCCTCGCTTACTGCGGCGGACGCGCCGCGTCACGCCTCCGTGTCACGGACGGGTCATGGCGTCGCGCGGGATCGGGCTCGGCGCTTTCCCCGCTCGCGCTCCGTGTGCTAGGTCGACTCCGAATTCGTCGCCCGCCCCGCGTCTTCTGCGCATCCTGCGCGACGCGCGACGTACGACATGCGTCCCTGCGTCCCCTCGCCGTCCCATGCTCCACATCCACGGAATCGGTCATTTCCATCCCGAGAACGAGATCGACAACGCCTTCCTGGAGGCGCTGGACATCGGCACCAACGACGCGTGGATCGTCGAGCGCGTCGGCATCCGCCGGCGCCGGACCGTGCTGCCCCTCGATTACATCCGCGAGACGCGGAACCTCGACCTGCGCGCCGCACAGGAAGCCGCCCTTTACAGCAATGCCGAGACGGGGCGCCGCGCCGCACAGATGGCCATCGAACGCGCCGGCATCGAGCCCTCCCAGATCGGGATGGTGATCGCGGGCGGCTGCTCCCCCGACACCTGCATCCCCGCCGAAGCGTCGCGCGTCGCCCACGCACTGGGCCTCGAAGTGCCGGCGTTCGACCTGCATACCGCGTGCAGCACCTTCGGCACACAGCTCCATTTCGTGAGCCAGCTCGGCCCCGCCGCGCCAGAGTTCGTGCTGGTGGTCTCCCCGGAGAACGCGACGCGCATCGTCGACTACACCGACCGCAACACCGCCGTCCTGTTCGGCGATGGGAGCAGTGCCGCCGTGGTGTCGACCCGGGTCCCCTCGCGGGTGCGCGTCACGCGGACCCAGTTCGGCGCGAGCCCGAGCGGCTGTGACGACGTGCGCATCCCCCGCATGGGCTATTTCTCGCAGAATGGTCCAGCGGTGCACAAGTTCGCCATCAAGCGGATGGCGTCACTCCTCGAAGAGATTCAGCAAGAGGTCCCTGCCGACCAGGCCTCACGGCTGATCTACGTCGGTCATCAAGCGAACCTGCCGATGCTGGAGAGCGTCTGCCGGCGCCGCGGCATCCCGCCGGAGCGGCATTACGCGAACATCGTCGAATACGGCAATCAGTGCGCAGCGGGCGCGCCCATCGTGCTGTCGCAGCGCTGGGACGACCTGCGCGCCGGCGACCTCGTGGCCGTCGTCGTCGTCGGCTCGGGGCTCGCCTGGTCGTCGCTGCTGCTCGAGGTGAGCTGAAGGGTCGCGCAGAGGCGCGCGTGACGGCGCTCGCGACGACCACGGCGACCACGGCAAGGGAGACGGCGCCCGCGGGAGCCTCCACGACCGCTGCGGGGCATCCAGAACAGCGACGGGGTTGCACGCGGCACGCGCGGGGATGCACGCGGCAAGATCCCGGTTGTAGGAGGGAACACATGGCAAACCTCCGGCACGCGCGGGGATGCACGCGGCAAGATCCCGGTTGTAGGAGGGAACACATGGCAAACCTCCGGCACGCGCGGGGATGCACGCGGCAAGATCCCGGTTGTAGGAGGGCATACCGTGCATCGACCCCGGCACGCGCGGGGGAGCCCACGGCAGCGTGCAGGATGTAGGAGGGCATACTGCTTGATGGCGACGGCGCACGTCGGGGTGCCCGCGGCAGCGACGGTGCACCGCAAAAACCGCCATCGCGCGTGAGCGCCTCGACAGGTCGCCCGGCGAGGTCATGGCGACGAAGGGGGGCACACCCGTGCGGGCGTGCGCGGCCAGCTCCGCTGTCTCGCGCGTGTGACAGGTGTCATGCCCTCATGACGTCGGTGCTCGGACGCCGTGTCACCGGCGCGGAACAGCGCATCGTGCACACCGCGCATGCCTGGGCATCGTCCACCGCCTTGGGCGCTCACGTCATGCCAGAAGCCACACGCCTGCGCGCTCGTTGCTGGACGCCGCACGCCTGCGCGCTCGTTGCTGGACGCCGGAGGTGCGCTCGTTCGCAGCGGGCTTCTTTCGCCACGCCGGTCGCTGAAAGCACGTCGGTTCGTTGCTGGGTTTCCGGCGTGGCATGCGCGTTGCGATGACGCACGTCGCACCGACACCGCCGAGTGCTTTGCCTCCACCGACGTCCGACGTCCTGGTTTCTCAGGTGATCGCCATCCCCAGGTGACCTGCTCCCGCAGGAGCGCTGCGTGGACGCGCGCGCCCCACCTGCGAAGCGACGCTGACGAGACGGCGGAGAGCGACGTCGGCGTGCGGCGCGATCCGACAGCCTCCCCACGTCCGAAGAGGTCCATCATGCCCCTGCCTTTCCTCCACCATCTACCGCGCACCGCGCTCGGGCTCGCCCTCGCCCTCGTCGCCGGATGCGACCCGCCCACGCCCCCGACGTGCAAGTCCGGCTACGTCTCCTCGGCGTGCCCGGATCCCACGATCTGTCACGGCCCGAGCTGCGGGAAGATCTACACGTGCCGCGCTCCCTCTCCCGCACCCGAGGAGGGCCTCCCCGATTACCTCTGGCTCTGCAATGGCCACAGCATCAACGATCCCTACGGCTTCCAGACCTTCTGCGACGCATCGCTCGTGGATGCAGAGCAATTCTGCGTCGATCAATGCATCATCGCCGGTCAGGAGAGTGGCTATTCGGCGACGGAGATCGCTCACCTCTGTCAGCACGTCACCGTCGAGGTCGAGACCTGGGTGGAAAACGACGAGCCACTCGTCTGCGATCCGAAGGAGATGGCGAAGATCCCCTATGTCTACGACCCGGAGTTTCTCTGTCCCGAGTCGGACAACGTCGACCCGGAGCTGCCTCCTCCCGTGCCCCCGGGGTCGGGTCTGCCGTCCGTGTACTGTCACGGCACGGCGGATCCCTCGACGCCCTCGGGCGCGACGCCGCATGACTTCAACGATCTGTTGATCTCCTACTGGGTCGAGCAGCTGGAGCTCGGCGACTGGCACCCCACGGCGAAGTTCGAGTTGTTCAACTCGGGCTGTGGCTACGAGGTCCCCACCATCTACTACGAGGGCCTCGGGCTGACCGACGATGAGATGTGCCAGACCTTCTGCTCGGAGGTCGTCGCCCAGCGCGAACTGGAGCACCAGAACCCTTCGGATCCAGGCTCCGCACGCATCCTCCACGACAACTGCAGCAGCTTCGTCGCCGGGTCACTGTGCGCGAATCACCCTCTCCTTCCGCCCCTGCTCGGGCCGACCACGGTGTCCTTGCAGCTGAACGCCGCGCTCAACTTCAGCACCCACGCCGTCCCCGCCTCGTTCATCGGGACGATCACCTACTCGACGTACGACTGCCCCTCGACGCTCAGCAGCTGCGCCATGATGATCGACGCGCTGTCCGTGGATCTGGTGTCGCCGGTGACCGGCATCTGGCCGTTCACCTCGGGCCCGGTGGCCTTCACGTCGAGCGACATGAGCCTCCAGCTCCTCGAACCGACGCGGGCGACCTACGCGATCACCACCGGCGACTTCGAACTCTACCCCTTCAGCACGGCGGTCAACGTCGACGGGGCCTACACCCTGGGGAGCACCTCCGGTCCGGTCTCCGTCGACATGGACGCGCTGAACAGCACCGCCATCTCCGGCACCATCGAGAACGACGGGTCCGTGTCGCTCTCGGGTTCCCTCCAGTTCGGCCGCGGCGTGACGCTCACCTTCGCGACGCCGTGATCCCTGCCCTCCCCCCGCGTCGAGCGCTCATGCCGCGCGGGGGGTGAGGTCGAACGCACGCGCGAGCAGCTCGTACGAGCGGGCGCGGGCGGCCGGGTCGAGGATGATGTCCTGGATGACGATCTCCTCGGCATGCGTCTCGCGCGCCATGCGCTCCAGCGCGGTGCGCACGCGCTCGGGGTCACCGATGACGAAGCGTGGCCAGGGCTCGTCGGTCGCGTGGCGGAGGCCTCCCAGCTCGGCGATGGCCTCTTCGGGCGTGGCGAGGCGGCTGCCGAGGTCGCCTCGGCTGAGGCGGGCGTACATGCAACGCACGGTCATGGCGAGGTGCTCGGCTTCGGCCTGCGTGTCGGCGCAGACGACGTGCATGGCGAGGATGGCGCGCGGGGCCTTCACGCCGACCTTCTCGGCCGCGGTCGGCTCGAACTCCTCGCGGTAGGTGCGGAGGGCCGCGAGCGCGCCGTCGGGCGAGATGAAGCCGGCGAAGGCGTACGGGAGGCCGAGCTGGGCGGCGACGTGCGGGCTGGAGGGGCTGGAGCCGAGGAGCCACATCTCGGGGGCGCCAGGCACGTCGGGGAGGATGGGCGCCTCGGCGAAGGGGTGGTTCGGGGGCATCTCCTGGCCGACCCAGGCGATCAGCTCGACGAGCTGCTCGCCGTAGTCGTCGACGGGACGGCGCTGGGCGCGGTGGCGCTGCAAGGCGACCTCGGGGATGCGGCCGGCGAAGGCGCGGCCGATGCCCATGTCGATGCGGCCCGGGAAGAGGGCGTGCAAGGTGCGGAACTGCTCGGCGACCTTGTAAGGGCTGTAGTGGTTGAGCAGGACGGCGCCCGAGCCGACGCGGATGCTCCTGGTGGCCGCGGCCACGGCGGGGATGAGGACCTCGGGCGCGTGCGAGGCGATGGAAGCGGTGCCGTGGTGCTCGGCGAGCCAGTAGCGCTCGTAGCCGAGGCGCTCGGCATGGCGCGCGAGCGCGATGGTGTGGGCGAGGGCGTCGGCCTGCGTTGCGCCGGGAGGGACGGGGGAGATGTCGACGATCGAGAGCTTCATGCTGCGGCCTCCGGCGAAGCCCCCCCGCGGGATGGTCATGAAGCACGGGCCGCCAGCGCGCAACCGGCGCCTTCACCTTTGGCGCTGGGCTGTCGACCACGCACACGTCGAAGAGCTCGCTCATCACCTCCCGCGCACCGGCCCGCTGGGCAGTGCCACTCACCGTTGGTTGGGATCGAAGCCTGGCTCATCACGCGGTCGCACCGAGCGTCCCGTGGCTTCCTTCAAAGGCGTGTTCATGTTGTACGTCCTGAAGACCTTCGTCGAACTCTCCGAATGGCTGAGATAGGGGCGCTCGAGATACCCCGTCACGAGCACCCTGCACTCTGCGCAATGCGGCTTGTCGCAGCCCATGATGACCAGCGTTCGGAACTTGTAGTTGTGCACGTACTCCACCATCTCGCCCTCGGCATGGGCCGCGGGCGCCTGAATGGCGTGGTAGCCCCGCGCATGCGCCACTTTCCGCATGGCCGGCGGCATGCGCCCATCCCTGTTCCAGAACACCAGCTTTCGATATGCGGTCTCGGTTTCCATCACGGTGCAGAGGATGGTGGTCGCGCCATGTGTTTGATTGGCGCGCACCTGACCCTTCCTCATGACCGTCCTGGGGATCACGTCGTGAATCGCCTTCGCGTCCGCCTCCAGGTCGAGGTTGTCCCATTCGGCCTGACCCTTGATGCGGTTGTTCACGGGCGGGACTTTGCGCTTTCCGTCTTCGTCGCGCATCGTGACCTTCTCGCCGTCTTTCACGGTCCGCCCATCGGCCTTCGTCGAGTTGAAGATCCTCCGGTGGTTGAACACCGTCCGCTCGGTGTTCGTCGTTGCCTCTTCGCTTTTCCGCTTCACGGGCTCGACGAAGGTTCTCGTCTCGTCTTCCAGCTCGCTCTCCGAGTCGGAAGCGTCCGAGTCGAACGAGGCGACGAAAAACGCAGGATTTGCGTGCGGCATGGGCTTCCTCGCTGGCGCCTCGCAGGGGGCGGCGATGAGGGTGCTGCGCTTGGTGGATCGTGAGTCCTGCTCACGAGGATCTTCCTCCGCCGAAGACCGCCTCCGCTTCCCCACGCGCGACCTCCCGACGTCCTGCGCTGCCACGGCGACATCGGGCACCGTGCTGCTCTCCGAGACAATCTCCAGGTGCTGAAGCCCGGCGAGGGCGAGGAGGAAGTCTTCGTCGGCGGAGGCACTGTCCGGCCCGGTCACGCGGCCCGCTCCGAGCGAGGAAGGGTGTAGATCTCGCTCGCCTCTCTCCAGTCCTCGGGCTCGGCCATCTCGAAGAGACGCTCCATGCGCTCGTCGGGATGCACGGTCTCGTCCGTCAGCACGCCGTGAATGAACGGGTGGCGGTCGAAGCCGCGGCCGACGACGAAGGAGAGCTCGGCGAAGGCGATGAGATCCTCGTCGAGCGTGAGGCCGTAGCCATGGGCGCGCTCGATGAGCGAGAGGAGCTCGCGCTGCAAGGTGGCGGGCGAGATGTCGGCCACCTTGGTGGGGTGCTCGGCGCGCAGAATCTCGGCGAGGTGCTGCGCAAAACGCGCGTTCAAGCTCGCCTTCAGCAGCGCTAACTGGGCAGGCAGGATCCTCATGGTGGCCCTCCGTTCGTGACAGGACGGACGCGCAGCGTGAGAAGGACGAACGATCACCACGCGGTGGCGGGTCGATGTCGAAGCGTCCGACGGGTTCCTGATCTCTTCATGACCTCGCGGAAAGCAACGTCAATGGGCGCGCCGTACGATCGGTGTCGGCAACGTGCGGGAAGTGCGTGCGAGACAGGAGCGCGCGCCAGGAGCGCGCGCCAGGAGGTGCGTGCGAGACAGGAGCGCGCGGGAGGGGGGTGCGTGCGAGACAGAGGCGGGAAGCCGGGCGCTCCCCGATGCGCTCAGAAGGCGCGGTTCACGCGGCGGGGGTCGGCTTCGACGCAGCCTGCGGATCGCTCGGGGGCTTGGCCTGGAAGAGCGGGGCGAAGCTCGTGCGGTAGGCGTAGAGCAGGAACAGCTCGAGGGCGACGATGGCGAAGGTCATCTCGAAGCCGCTCTTGTCGAGGAAGATGTGGAAGAAGGCGATGTTGACGATGATCGGACCGAGGAAGACGAGGCCGAGGGGGACGAAGAAGCCCGAGAGGAGGGCGATGCCGCCGAGGATCTCGAAGACCTTCACGGCGTGCATGTACCCGCTGCCGTAGAGGGCCGCGCCGAACTGGGTGGCCGGGGTCTCGACCTCGGGGGGCGGCGGCATGGGGAGGAAGTTGAAGAAGAAGTTGAGGCCGAAGACCAGGAACATGAGCCCGAGCAAGACGCGGGCGATGATGGTGGCGATTTTCATGGGATCCTCAGAGGTCGTGGGTTCCCCCCGCGCGCTGTTGGTCGTGCCCGGGCAGCGCTTCTCGAGAGGCGCGGCGGGGCGGTCATGAATCGGTCGAGATCACAGGGAACGGTGAGGGGTTCGTGAAGGCCGCAGGGCCTCGGGTCATGGAGGCCGCGGGGACTCAGGTCATGGCGGCGGCGTGGCGCTCGAGGGTGTCGAGGACGCGGTGGTAGTCGGGAGCGACGTGGACCGGGGGGTTGGCCCAGGTGCTCTCGACGTCCGGCAAGGCGCGCTCGTGGTACTTCACCTTGAACTCGGTGAACTTGAGGGCGCTGGCGGTGGAGACGACGACGACGCGGTCGCCGCGTCGGACGATGCCGCGGCGTTCGAGCTTTTCGAGGGCGGCAAGGGCGACGGCGGTGTGCGGGCAGGTGTAGAGGCCGGTGCGGTCGGCGCGGGCGGCAGCGTCGCAGATCTCGGCCTCGGTGGCGGCTTCGACGACACCGTCCATCTCGTCGAGGGCCTTGATGGCACGCGGGGCGCTGACGGGGTTGCCGATGCGGATGGCGGTGGCGACGGTCTCGCCGGCGACGACGGGGGCGACGTCGCGCTGGCCCGCGGTCCAGGCGCGGTAGAGGGGGTCGGCGCGCTCGGCCTGGGCGACGGCGAGGCGGGGCATGCGAGCGGTGAGGCCGAGGTCCTTGAGCATGCGGAAGCCGGCGTAGAGGGCGTAGGCGTTGCCGAGGTTGCCGCTCGGGAGGACGACCCAGTCGGGGACGCTCCAGCCGAGCTGCTGGGCGATCTCGATGGCGACGGTCTTCTGGCCCTCGATGCGCAGGGGGTTCATGGAGTTGGCGAGGTAGACGACGCCGTCTTCGGCGAGGCGCTGGACGATGGTCATGCAGCCGTCGAAGTCGGTGTCGAGGGCGAGGACCAGGGCGCCCGCGGCGATGGGCTGGACGAGCTGGGCGGTGGAGACCTTGCCACGCGGGAGCAAGACGGCGACGGGGAGGCCGGCGGCGGCGCCGTAGGCGGCAAGGGCCGCGGAGGTGTCGCCCGTGGAGGCGCAAGCGACGGCGCGGACACGGAGACCCTGGCGGATGGCCTGGTTGACGACGGAGACGAGGACGGTCATGCCGAGGTCCTTGAAGGACCCGGTGTGGCTCGTGCCGCACTGCTTGATCCACAGCTCGTCGAGGCCGAGGGCACGGCCGTGGCGGTCGGCGCGGAGGAGGCTGGTGCCGCCTTCGTCGGTGGAGACGATGGCGTCGTCGGGGAGGCCCGGGGCGACCCACTCGCGCTTGCCCCAGACGCCGGAGCCGAGGGGCCAGGGGCCGCGGCGGAAGCGCTCTTCGAAGAGGCGCTTCCAGGTGTCGGCGCTGCGGGTGCGGAGGGCGTCGAGGTCGTGGACGACGTCGAGGAGGCCGTTGCAGGTCGGGCAGCGGTAGAGGGGCTGCGTGAGGGGGTAGCGGCCCGGGCAGCCGGCGAAGCAGCGAAACGCGGCGTTGTAGGGCATGGCGAAGGGTCGGGCGGGTCAGCCCTGGAGGGAACGGGGTAGCATCCCCAGGCGCTTGTAGAAATAGGTCGTCGCGCGGCGGGCGAAGACGCCCCGGGGTTCGTACGTGTCGGTGAGCTGGAGGGGGGCGTCGGCGAGGAGGGGGCGATCGCTGGCGAGGCGGTCGAGGTCTTCGACGAGGGCGTCCATGGTGGGGTAGCGGTTGTCGGGGTGCTTGCGCGCGGCCTTGAGGATGACGGACTCGATGCGGGGGTCGAGCTCGGGCTTCACCTGCGAGGGGGGCGGGGGCGCGACGAGGAGGTGCTGGGCGAGGATGTCGGTGTCGTCCTCGATGCGGGCGAAGGGGAGGCTGCCGGTGAAGGTCCGGTACATGACGATGCCGAGCGCGTAGATGTCGGTGCGCTGGTCGTGGAGGTCGCTGACGACCTGCTCGGGGGACATGTACTCGACGGTGCCGACGGCGAAGCCGGTGACGGTGAGGCCCGCCTGGGCGGTGTTCTTGGCGAGGCCGAAGTCGAGGACTTTGACGGCGTAGGGGTCGCCAGGTTGCCCGACGAGGAAGAGGTTGTCGGGCTTGACGTCGCGGTGAATGATGCCGACGCGGTGCGCGGCGCCGAGGGCGTTGGCGGCGTGGCGGAGGACGGGGACGGCGAGTTCGGCGTCCATGACGCGCTCGCGGCGGAGCCAGTCGCCGAGGGACTCGCCGAAGAGGTACTCCATGACGAGGTAGGGGCTGCCGTCGCTGCGCTGGCCGACGTCGAAGACGCGGACGATGTTGGGGTGGCCGATCATGGCGGCGGCCTGGGCTTCGCGAAGGAAGCGTTCGCGGGTGCGCTGGGCGCCGGCGTGAGCGGGTTCGAGGATCTTGATGGCGACGGGGCGGAGGTTCTGGCGGTCCTCGGCGAGGTAGACCTTGGCCATGGCGCCGCGGCCGAGGTAGCCGCAGATGATGTAGCGGTCGCCGAGGATCTCGCCGCGTCGGCGGGTGGGGCGCGAGGCGAAGAGGGTGGTCTGGGGGGCGTCGTGGAGCTCTGCGCCGTCGTAGGGGCAGAAGCGGGCCGCGTCATACTCCCGGTGACAGCGCGCGCAGAACATTCGCTCCTCGATCTTACGATCGGAACCGGCGTCGTCACCGCTGGAGCTGCGGGGGTGATCGTCGGAGCGGGGGCGAGGCCAGGGGCCGTTGCGTCGGTGCTGAAGGAGCGAGAGGCGGGACGCGGGTGTGCGTCAGTCGGTGCGGCGGGGCGATCGGCCGGTGAGGCGGGTGTACGCCTGGTAGCCGACCCAGCGGAAAGGTTCGGGGGGAACGCCGGTGAGGCGCTTGTTGTAGAAGGGCAGGCCTTCCCAGCGTTCGCCTTCACCAGCGTAAATATCCGTGATGACGCGGCCGGCGAGGTTCGCGAGGGTGATGCCGTGGCCGCTGTAGCCGACGCCGTAGTACACGTTGCGGTGCTCGCCGGTGACGCCGATGCTGCAGACGCGGCTCATGGTGATGCCGAGGGGGCCGCTCCAGCGCTGGGCGATGGGGACGCCGTCGAGGGCAGGGAAATACTTGTGGAGGAGGCGCTGCATGGTGCGCGCGGCGCGCTCGGTGGAGCCGGTGAAGTTGGGGCTGCCGCCGTATCGGTAGGCGTAGGCGTCGTTGCCACCACCGCCGAAGACGATGGCGCCTTCGTGGTTGATGCATCCGTAGGAGATGCGATCCATGTCGTCGGTGAAGCCGGTGACCTTGCCCCAGGGGATCGCGGCGCGCTGCTCGGGGGTGAGGGGCGCGGTGGCGAGGACGTGGGAGTGCATGGCGAAGAGGCCGGTGCGGAAGTAGCCGAGCGCCGGGGTGTAGGCATTGGTGCCGAGGACGATGGCAGCGGCGCGGACGGTGCCGTGCGGGGTGGTGAGGGTGATGGTGGAGCCCTCGGTGACGAGGCAGACCGGGGTCTGTTCGTAGATGGCGACGCCCCGGGAGAGGAGGACGGGCTTGAGCGCGCGGAGGAAGTCGACGCCGTGGAGGTGGCCTTCCGAGGCGTCGTAGACGGCGCCGGCAGCGGTCTCCATGCCGAGGCGTGAAGCGAGCGTCGCGCGGTCGAGGTAGGCGACGGGGATGCCCATGGCGTTGAGGCGCTCGACCCGGGCGTGCGCGGCTTCGGCGCGGCGGGCGTCGGTGTAGACCTCGAGGCAGCCGTCGCGGCTGTGGCGGACGGAGAGATCGTGCTGCTGGATGAGGGCGACGATGTCCTCGATGCCGCTCCGGGTGGTGTCGTAGACCAGGCGGGTGAGCGCGGGATCGTCGGTGCCGACGCCGTTGATCCAGTTGAGCATCATGCCGCCGTTGCGGCCGCTGGCCCCGTTGGCGAGCCGTCGCGCTTCGAGAACGACGATGCGCAGGTCAGGGAAGCGACGGCTCAGGTGGTAGGCCGTGGAGATGCCGGTGAAGCCGCCGCCGATGATGGCGACGTCTGCTTTGATGTCGTCGCGCAGCGGTGGTGAGGGTTCATCAGGTCGGCCGTCGGCCGTCCACACGCTCTGCGCCGGATCGATCTCCAGGATCTGCTGGATGGCGCGGCTCACGAGGCGTGAGGCTAGCACAGGACCTGTCGCGAATTCTCTGCGAGTTTGGCATACTTCCAGGAGAAGACCTGTCGCTGCGGGGGCGATGCCGCGGCCTGGTAGGCACCCGATGGATGGCTCGCTCTGGCGATCCATCACCATCGGGAGCCCAGGGAGCACCTGTGAAAAAGCGCGTCCGGCTGTGCATGAAGGATCTGTTCCACCAGGACGTGGTGGAGATGATCGAGAGGGAGACGCGCAAGTACGAGCTGTGGTCGGTCGACAACCCCGACGCGCCCGAGTTCGACGAGGGTTACCAGCTCCTGTGGGACACGTTCGGTCCGACGGCCGAGATGGAGCGCAAGGATGTGCTCCGGAAGTTCCTGCGCGACGATCCCTTCGAGCCCGAGCCTTCAGGAACCTACATGCGGTACTTCTTCCTGGTCGCGCGCGGCGCCGACGGGAAGATCCGTGGGGTGCGCGACGGGACGATCCTGGTGAACCCGGCGTACTCGCCGGACCTGTGCGTGGTGTACCTGGCGCACATCTACATGCGACCCGAGGCGCGCGGGACGGTGCTGTCGTACTGGCTGCGGATCTCGCCGGTGGAGATCGCGATGCAGTACCTGCTCGATCTGCACACGATGGGGAAGATCACGCTGCCCGCGCCGAACTCACCGGGGAAGTACTTCGGGATGCGGCTCAATCTGACGGCGGAGTCGGAGTACTTCTCGCCGGAGGAGCCGGTGTCGTGGCAGCGGGTGCTGTTCTACGGGCGCGGTGGATTCGACGCGATCAATCCGCGTCACTTCCCGTATCGGCAGCCAGACTTCCGGGATCCGGAGCAGATTGAAGAGACGGGGAACCGGCCGTTGCCGCTGATGTTGCTGGTGCGGCGGATGGGGCGAGAGCGGCAAGCGCAGCTCCCGATCGATGAGGCACGGGCGCTGATGCGTCTCTTGTACGACGACTTCGCCGACCACTGTGCGCCCGAGTTTCTGGAGAACAGTCTGCAGCTCGTGCTGGATCGGCTGGAGGAGCGAGCGAAGCGCAAGAAGTACGTGGAGCTTCTGCCGCTGCCCAGCGGGCCGAGCACGCTGCACCGGTTGAAGCCGCTGTTCAGGTACAACGTGTTCAATCGCTACTATCCGAACGACCCGATCGTCGCGAGCTACCTGAACGGGCCGATGCGGGAGCAGGTGAAGAACCCGCGCTTCCTCGACGAGCAGCTCACGCGGATCGCGGGGGAGCTGGAGGGTCGGCCGCGGGGGTACGTGTACGGGAGCCGGGACAAGGACTTCACGTGGGAGGGGACGCCGCTCGCGCCTTCGCCTCCGGAGCACGAAACGGACGGGCCCGACACGGAGCGGCTCGATACGGACCGGCCAGGGCCTCCCGAGCTCGACGACGAGTGGTCGGCCGAGGTGCAGGAGCGCAGTGACGGGTCCGGGGAGGCGCATGCCTGGGCGTCTCCGCCTTCTTCGGAGCGGTGATGACGCAGCGCTGGGGAGGCGACTTCCCAGCAAGTGCGTCGCGGCCTTCTCACCTCGGCGGCGGGATCCTTCGGAAAGCGCCGCACTCGGGGGAGATGGCTGTCGAAAAATTCGACGCTGAGATGGCCCCGCGGTTGCTCTGTTGTGGCAGACAGGCGTCGCCGCCGGGGAGCCCCCTGTTCACCCCGCGCTGTGTCGAGGCCGGTGCCCTCGCCGAACCACGTAGGGGGAATCACTATGTACGAGAGACTCACGAGCGACATCACCAAGGCCCCCGGGGATCACGGTCCAAAGAGCGGTGGGCATCCGGAGCTGCCGGGCACGTCGGAGCTGCCGGGGGCGTCGGCCCTGAAGGGGATCCTGACGCTGTTCACCATCCAGGACGCGGTCCTGACAGGGTACCTGTTCGCGATCACGGCGCTGGTCGCGCGGTCGGAGCCGAGCGAGATCCAGGCGCAATGTCTGCGGCGCACGATGGCCAGCGTGCTGGTGCTGGTGCTGGGCTGCATCTTCGCGCGCGGCGCGACGAGCGTGTCGCCGGCCATCCGGAGGACGGTGTACCGGATGGTGATGCCGGGCATCGTGCTGATGAACTACCTGACGCTGCGGGACGTGCTGCCGATCGTGAGGACAGACAGTCTCGATTTGCAGCTCTTGCAGCTCGATCTGATGCTGTTCGGGGTGGAGCCGGCGCTCTGGATGGAGCGGTTCAATCAGCGGCCCATCGTGGAGTGGTTCGCGTTCTTCTACTTCAGCTACTTCTTCATCTGTGGCTTCTACATGCTGCTGGCGGTGTGGCTGCGTCGCCCGAGCCGGCACACGACGGAGTTCGCGATCGGGACGGGGATCGTCTACTGCGTGGGGCAGCTCGGGTACATGGCGGTGCCCGGGTACGGGCCGATCGGCGCACTGCAGCACATGTACCAGGGGCCCGTGGATGGGGGGTTCTTCTGGAAGTGTGTGATCGACACGGTGCAGGCGGGTGGCGCGATGAAGGACATCTTTCCTTCGCTGCACACGGCGTCGCCGCTGTGGTTCGCGCTGTGGGCGTTCAACAGCGCGCGGTACGACAAGCGGTTCTTGCCGCTCGCGGTGGTGACGGCGTTCTTCTCGGGCAACATCATCATCTCGACGATGCTGCTGCGCTGGCACTACGCGATCGACGTGGTGGCCGGGGTGGTGCTGGCGGTGAGTGCGCTGTTCCTGTCGATCCGGCTGTCGCGGTGGGAGGAAGAGTTCCGCGGGAAGATGGGCGAGACGGCGGCGTGGATCTTCAAGTGAGGCGAGGCCAGGCGGCGGCGATCGCGGCGCGTTCGTCTGCGGGGTCTTCGAGTTCGACGCGGCGCCAGCGCTCCGGGTAGCGCGCGAGGACTTCGCTGCGAACGAGGGGGCCGAGGGCGGCGAGGGCGTCGGTCCCCACGGGGAGGGGGAGGAGCGGGATTTCTTTGCCGCTCGCGCGAGAGAGGGCGCGGGCGGTGTGGTCCTGGAAGGCCTGGATGTCCTCGGGGCGGTTGTCGCAGGCGTGGATGGCGTGGATCTGGCGGAGGCACCCCTCGGCGCGGGCGCGGGGGATGGTGCGGCGGGTCTCTTCGCCGACCTGGCGGATGACGGCGAGGAGGGGGATCGGCGCTGGCGGGACGCCGAGCGTGACGAGGTCACGGAAGTCGGGCTGGACGTAGGGGAAGAGGGCGGGAGGGATGACCGAGAAGCCCGCTCTGCCGTAGGCGAGGAGGCGGATGATGGTGTCCGGTTCCTCGGCGACGGCCGGCTCCATCTCGGCGAAGAGGATGATCTCGGAGGTCGAGGGGTCGAGGCCGGCCGCGGTGAGGGCCTGGCGGCAAAGGCCGACAGGCGCCGCGCGGAGCAGGGCGGCGAGGCCGGAGCGGCGGTACGGGGGCAAGACGAGGGTGTGGGAGAGCAAGGCGACGCAGCGGCGCGCGGCCAGGTCGAGCGTGACGAAGCAGTCGCGTACGCCGGCGAGGGCTCCCTGCTGGGTGCGATCGCGGGCGAGGACCATGTGGTAGCTGCTCTGGATGCGGGCCGGCCACGCCTCGGGGGGGAAGCGGGGGCCCGAGGACCAGCGGTGGAGTACCTCGGCGCGCTCGATCTCTCCTCGAGGGCCGAAGACGGCGTTCAGGGCGTGGTAGCCCTCGTCGAAGGCTGCAGCGTCCGCAGCGGCTTCGAGTGCGAACCGCTCCAGCGCAGCGCGGGTTTTGTCACCGCCGTCGGTCTTCGGCACGTCGTCGGGGGCGATCATCGGGTCATCTCTCGGAGCGTGGCGTCGAAGATGGACACGGCTTCGTCTACTTCTGCTTGCCGGGTGATGAGGTGCGGTCGGAGCCGCACGGAGCGCGTGCCCGTGTAGGTGGCGAAGACGCCCTGTCGCTGGCACCGCGCGAGGAAGTCGTCTCGCGTGGCAGGCGTCGGTAGATCGAAGGCCAGCAGGAAGCCTCGCCCACGAGGCTCGGTCACGAGGTCAGGGTAGCGTTCGGCGAGTCCCTGGAGTTGCGCGAGGAAGTAGGCGCCCGTTTCGGTGACGTTGGTGAGCAGGTTCTCGGCGTCGATGGTGCGCAAGGTGGCCAGCGCGAGTGCTGCGCGGGTGCGGTCGCCGTTGCGGGTCTGGTACATGCGACCGAACTGGGAGATGTCGTGGGCCGGGGCGGCGAAGAAGCCTCCCATCTGCATCTTCTTGCCGAAACAGACGAGATCCGGGGGGCGTGGGAGCGCAAGCTGCTCGTGGGCCCAGAGGGTGCCCGTGATGCCCATGCCGGTCTGGACTTCGTCGAGGATGAACGCGGCACCCGCTTCGGCTGCGAGGGCCTGGACGCGCTGGAAGAACGCTGGGCTCGCGTGGCGGTCTCCTCCCTCGGACTGCACGGGTTCGACGAGGATGGCGGCGACCTTGCCTGCATGCTGGTCGAGGATGCGGGAGAGTTCGGCGAGGGCTTCCGCTTCGAGGCGGAGGTTGTGCTCTTCGTGGCGCTCCCTGGGAAAGCGGTTCGCAGGGAAGGGAGCCACGGGCCAGGGAAACGAGGGGAGGTCCGCCTTGTGGATGACCTTGGAGTGGGTGGCTGACAGGGGGCCCAGACCGCGGCCATGGAAGGCACCCGAAAACGAGACGACGACGGCGTCGCTGCGGCGTGTTCCCTGGAGGATGGCTTGCTGCTCTTCGTCAGGCAGCAAGAGGGGGTTCGCTGGGCGCCCTGCTGCCACGCGCTGCCGCTCGCCATGCTGGATGAACGCCGCCTTGAGGGCAGCTTCCACGCCTTCGCCCCCTGCATCGACGCAGAAGATGCGACCCATGCCGCGGGGCGCATACTGTTGCTCCATCGCCTGGATGAAATCGAACCAGGCTGGTGTGGCGATGAAGGGGGTGGAGGTAGGGTTGGCTGCCGCGGCCGCAAAGGCGTGGCTCCGCGCGACTTCCAAGAGCGCGGGGTGATTGTACCCAAGCGCGCCCAGCGCGAAGTTGGCGAAGAGGTCCAGGAAGACGTTGCCGTCCACATCCGCCAGCCAGCAGCCTTGGCTGCGCTCTTCGTCCATGACGACGGCCCGGTAGCGGGACTGCATGTCGAAGGTGCCGCGCGCCATGAGCGCGCGAGCCTTCGGACCAGGGAGGTCGGTGACGACCTGACGAGGAGAGGCAGCGTTCGCGCGCTCTTCGGTGCTGTCCATGCGGTGGGTCAGTATCTCGCACGGGAGCGGGCTTGTCAGCGATAGGATCGACTTCATGGTAGAGCGCTCCATTCAATCCCTGCCGCTGTCCGCCAGGCGGCACTGGATCAGCAACCAGGAAGCGGATAGCCGCGCTGGTGAGACCTTCGAGAAGAAGAATCCGGCCACGGGTGAGCTCCTCGTGACCCATGCGCGCGGGCGACGCGAGGACGTCGAGGCCGCCGTCGCCTCGGCACGCGCCGCGTTCCCCGGCTGGGCGAAGACGGATCCGAACGAGCGCGCACGCGTCCTGTGGAAGGCAGGAGAGCTGATCATGGCGCGGCTCGAGGAACTCGCGCACCTCGAGGTACTCGACACGGGCAAGCCCATTACCAACGCGAAGACGATCGATGTGCCTCGCGCGGCAGATACGTTCTTTTACTACTCGGGCTGGGCTACCAAGCTGCACGGAGAGACGATCCCCGTGCGCGGCCCGTTCCTGAACTATACGTTGCGCGAGCCGCTGGGCGTCATCGGGGCCATCATCCCGTGGAACTTCCCGCTGCTGCTCGCGGCTCGAAAAGTCGCGCCAGCGCTTGCCGTGGGAAACACGGTGGTGCTCAAGCCACCGGAGGAGTCGAGCCTGACTTCGCTGGAGCTCGGACGCATCCTGGCCGAAGCGGGTCTCCCTCCTGGGGTGCTGAATGTGGTCACCGGGCACGGGGAGGAGGCCGGCGCAGCGCTCGTGCAGCACCCCGACGTCGCCAAGATCTCGTTCACGGGTGGCACGGAGACAGGGCGGGTGATCATGCGGTCGGCGGCGGACACCTTGAAGAAGGTGTCGCTGGAACTCGGGGGCAAGAGTCCGAACATCATCTTTGCCGACGCGGATGTGACGGCTGCGGCCCGCGCTGCAGTCCTCGCTGCGTTCTACAACCAAGGCGAGATCTGCACGGCGGGAAGCCGGCTGCTCGTCGAGCGGAAGATTCATGACCAGGTGCTGGAGGTCGTGTCGCAGGGGGCGAGCAAGATGCAGCCTGGTGACCCGCTCGATCCCGGGACGCAGATGGGTCCGCTGGTCTCGGAAGCCCACCTGGGTCGGGTGTTGAGCTACATCGAGCGGGGCCAGGCGGAAGGGGCACGCCGAGAGATCGGGGGCAGTTCGCGGGGACCGGGGTATTACGTCGAACCCACCGTGTTCTCAGGGGTTCGTGAGGACATGACCATCGCGCGCGAGGAAATCTTCGGGCCTGTCCTGGCCGTGATTCCCTTCGATGACGTGGACGAGGCAGCGCGCATCGCCGATGCGACCGAGTTCGGGCTCGCTGCGGGAATCTGGACCCGCGACGTCAGCAAAGCCCACGGACTGGCATCACGGGTGCGAGCCGGCACGGTGTGGATCAATACGTTCAATCGCTTTGACGCCGCCAGTCCTTATGGAGGCGTCAAGCAGTCTGGTTTTGGTCGGGAAAACGGGAGAGCAGTGCTCGAAGAGCTCACCCAGCTCAAGTCGGTCTGGGTCGCGCTGGCCTGAGCGAGCGAGCGCTCACCAGACAGAGCATGTGTTGGCGGGTCTCATCGGAGTTCCCGCCGTGCACTGGAAGGCCTCCGTGAACTCCGGCATGTTCATCAGCGGCCCGTTCACCCTGAAGCGTGGCGGCGAATGAGGATTCGTCGCCACCATGACGCGCAGCGCCTCGTCCCGCATCTGGCCGCACCACGCCTGGGCGTGGGCTAGAAAGAATTGCTGGTCCTCGCTGAAGCCACTGGCTTCGGTGACCTCTGCAGCCCCGAACCTCATGGCTCGGTAGGCTTGGAATGCGAGCTTCAGGCCGCCCAGATCGGCAATGTTCTCGCCGAGCGTCAACTTGCCGTTCAGCTTGAGGCCAGGGAGGGCTTCGAACTCCGCGAACTGAGACGCCACACAGCCGGTGCGCTTCTTGAACGCCTCACCCACCGTCGGCGACCACCAGTCGGCAAGATTGCCTTTGCCGTCGAACTGGGAACCTTCATCGTCGAATCCATGGGTGAGTTCGTGGCCCACCACCATACCGACACCGCCCAGGTTCACCGGGATGCTCGACTTCACACTGTAAAAGGGCGGCTGCAGAATGCCCGCAGGGAACACCATGTGATTGCGCTGCGGGTCGTAGTAGGCATTGACCGTGGGGGGGCTCATCTGCCACTCATCACGATCGAGTGGCTTGCCCACCTTGGCCAGGTCACGCTGTGTCTCGAAGGCACGCGCCGCGAGCACATTGGCACCGTATTCTTTACGATTGACGGTGAAGTCATAGGTGCGCCATCGATCGGGATATCCGATCAGGTACGCCATCGCATCGAGTTTCTCTCGAGCCCGCTGCTTCGTCGCATCATCCATCCAATCGAGGCGTCCCAGCTCGGTCGCGAAAGCGCGGCTGATCTCATGCACCATGCGCTCAGCGGCTTGCTTGCTCTCGCCTGCGAAGTTGGACCGGATGAACGGCTGAGCAAGCAGCTCCCCGAGCGCGGCATCCGTCGATCGCACGCACTTCCTCCAGCGAGGAAGGTCTTCCTTTTGCCCAGTCAGTGTCGAGGTCAGCCGGAAACTCTCATCCGCGAATGACTTGGACAGAGCAGGGGCCAAAGAGCGAGCGATTTGCCACTTGAGATAGCTCTGCCAGGCCACAGGCTTGACCGTTCGCAGTAGCGGACTCATTCCCTCGAAAAAAGGAATGCTCGTCAGATTGACTTGAGGCGTCGTCGCCACGCCGAGGGATTTGAAGTATGCAGCCCACGGGAATTCAGGAGCGAGCTTCGAAAGCTGCGCGCGATCCACGGGGTTATACAGGCCCTTGGGGTCTCGCCTCTCGACCCGGGTCTTCGACACCCGAGCGAGTGCGGTCTCCACGGCAATGACGTCGACTGCAGCAGCTTTCGCCCCCCGCTCCGAGAGGCCTATGAGCTGCATCATCTTCTCTACATGCGTCGTATAGCTGCGACGCAGCTCAATCGAGCGCTCATCATCCTTCAGGTAATAGTCTCTGTCAGGTAGGCCGAGCCCATTTTGATCCAGTTGAGCGATGACTTTCGTCGCGTCTTTGAAGTCCTGCGCCGACGCGATATCGAAAAGAGCCCAGATTCGCTGAGAATGCAGCTCTCCGATGAAAGCTCCAATGGTCGCTGGGCTCTGGACTCTGCCTGCGCGGGCGAGAAGCGCTGCAATCGGTCGACTCCCACCTGCCTCCCGCACGGATTCATCCATGCAGCTGCCATAGAAGTCGCCGACCTTCCGGTTGAGCTCGTCGGCAGACGCTTGCTTTGAAGCCTCCTCCAGGATGCGGTGAAGCTCCTGCTCGTTGCGCTTCGCGATTTCGCTGAAGCTGCGCATCCAGGAGGCCTCGTCCCCAGGGATCTCGTTTGCAGCAAGCCAGCCCCCACAAGCGAACTGATAGAAATCGCCACACGGATTGGCTGTTCGGTCGAGCGATGCCCCATCAAGGCCGACGCTCTCGAGGGATGTCTTGAAGACCGCCGGCTCTACGCTGGAAGGACGTGGCTGCACTGGCGGAGGAGAGGTGCCGAGCGAAGCTGGTGATGAAACACCAGGACCACAGCCCAGTCCAAGTGCGGCGAGGAAGAGAGGGAGACGTTTCGAGACCATCACGTGGAGCCCTGACTAGTCGTAAAAAACGCAAAAAAAAAGCCTGCATCAAGAAGACTTGATGCAGGCAAAAAAAACCCCGGCGGCGTCCTACTCTCCCACTAAGTCGCCCTAGCAGTACCATCGGCTCCGAAGAGCTTAACTTCCGAGTTCGGGATGGGATCGGGTGTGGCCTCTTCGATTTCACCACCGAGAAATTGTGGGTGCGTCCATCGCACCTGGAGACCGACTCGCGTCGACGTGGCCTAACCACTTTCTCCAGTGCGTCCAGCTGCTGCGTTCTCGCGCTCGCTAGCGTTCTTCGCCACCCGAACTCCGGGCACGATGCTCAATGATTGCCTTAGA